>JAFEBS010000080.1:0-62318 GCA_018242525.1 Planctomycetota bacterium
GGCAAGACGCTGTTGGCCTCACGTTTGAGCACCGTTCTGCCCGAACTGGCCCCCGAAGAAAGTTTACAGACAACCCGCATCTGGAGTGCCGTCGGTCGACTGGACCCTGGCCAGCCGCTGATGCTGCAGCGTCCCTTTCGGTCACCGCATCACACGATCAGCGAAGCGGGCCTGGTCGGCGGCGGCAGCATTCCCACTCCCGGTGAAATCAGCCTGGCGCACAATGGAGTCCTGTTCCTGGACGAACTGCCCGAATTCAACCGCCGTACGTTGGAAGTGTTGCGACAGCCGCTGGAGGATGGCCTCGTCACGATCAGTCGAGCGATGGGCAGCCTGACGTTCCCCGCCAATATCATGCTGGTCGCCGCCATGAATCCCTGTCCGTGCGGCTACCGCGGCGACCCACGTCGCCAATGTCACTGCAACCCGTTGCAAGTCGAACGCTACACCGCTCGCATCAGCGGCCCGCTGCTGGATCGCCTGGACATCCACATCGAAGTCCCTCCGGTCCCGTTTCGCGAACTGTCCGATCAATCCGTCGGCACGACGAGTGCGACGATGAAAGCCGACGTGCAGGCGGCCCGCGAGATGCAGCAACGCCGCTTCGGCAAAGGTTCGTTGCGTTTGAATGGACGAATGACGCCGTCTCAGATCCGCAAGTTCTGCAAGCTGGAGTCCGACGCCGAATCGCTGTTAAAGACGGCGATGGACGAAATGGGGCTGAGCGCCCGGGCCCACGACAAGATCTTGAGAATCGGCCGCACGATCGCCGACCTGGAAGCCAGCGACAACATCAATTCCGCACATCTCAGTGAAGCGATCAACTACCGAGCCCTGGATCGGTCGTACTGGCAGTAAGGGAAGAGGAACGAAGTAATCACGCCAGTCTTCCTGTAGCTTTTCTAAGATCAGATGCATTTCCAAATGCCGCCGCAACGACAGTTGTGTACTCTAGACAATTAAGCACTCTGGAAAATGCAGGTCGTTCCGTCGTTCCCCAAATTGGAAAACCTGGGTATGCGGGCTATAGTTGACCCTCGTCGATTGTCGCTCCGCCAGCCTGACTCGGTTACGGATAAACATGCTGAATTCATTGGAAATCAAGAATTTCAAGGCTTGGAAGGAAACAGGCAAGATACGTCTGGCTCCGTTGACGGTGATCTTTGGAGCAAACAGTGCAGGCAAGAGCAGTCTGGGGCACTTGCTTTTGGCCTTGAAACAAACGGCCATCTCTTCAGATCGACGACGTGCGTTACACCTTGGAGATCAAAACACACTCATTGATCTTGGAACGTTTGCGGATTGTGTCCATGCTCACGATCTGAGCGAACCTCTTGAGTTTATGATTAGCTGGCAGTTGCCAAAGGAGATGGAAGTCCGAAATCCATTGCTCCGCACGAATCGACATCGAGGAGGCGAGATGTCGTTGCACGTTAAGCTTACTGCGAAAAAAAACCTGCAGCCTGAGGCCACACTGATTGATTATGAATTGCGAGACAACCATCGAGTTACCCTTAACGCAGTGTTCGCACGTGATCCCAAGGGAACTTACTCGCTTCATTCCGACCAGTACACTTTTACGAAAACAGTTGGGAGAAGTTGGCCCCTTGATGACCCGGAGAAGTTTTATCGCATTTCGGACACGAGCCGTGCGCGTTTTCAAAACGCCGGCTTTTTGGCAGATTTTGCTCTGGCAACCGAGCAAATGCTAAGTGGCTTGTACTATTTGGGACCGCTGCGAGATCATCCTCGTCGAACATACCAATGGTCTGGTGATACACCGGAGGATGTTGGGCAAAGGGGTGAGTTCACAGTTCCAGCCATTCTCGCAGCGCAATCCCAAGCCAGAAAGCTGAATCGCGCACCCAGATCCAAATACTACTCGTTTACGGAATTCATCGCGGGTTGGTTGAAGGATCTTGGCATAATTCACAGCTTCGACGTCAAACCTGTGGCGGAAGGGCGCAAAGAGTATGAAGTTCTAATCAAGACAGGTGTCGCATCACCTGAAGTAAAGATTACCGATGTTGGATTTGGCGTGTCCCAGGTTCTACCTGCGTTGGTTCTGCCATTCTACTGTCCTGCGAACTCAGTTGTGTGGATGGAACAACCTGAAATCCATCTTCATCCGCAAGTGCAAGCCGAATTGGCCGACGCCTATATTTGTGCGGTGAAGGCGACGGAGAAAAACGCGCCTCGCAACCTGCAGTTGATTGTTGAGAGTCACTCCGAGCACTTCCTCAATCGCCTCCAGCGACGAATTGCAGATGGCACGATAGGTCCGGAGGAAGTCGCCGTCTATTTCTGCAAGCGAACTGACGATGGTACTGAGCTTGAACCCCTCAAACTGAACATGTTCGGCGATATCGAGAACTGGCCTGAGAACTTCTTTGGCGATGAAATGGCTGATCATACAGCGCGAATCGTAGCTGCAGCGAAGCGGCGCAAGGAAATGACGACAAAATGACGTTAATTGTTGATACGAATGTCGTCTTGGTAGCAAATGGCCAGCATGACGATGTGAGCCCTGAATGCGTCGCCGCGTGTGCCGTGCAACTCCAAACCATCATGAAGAATAGCCGTATCGCATTGGATAACGATTTCGAAATCCTCCTCGAATACCAGAACAAGACAAATCCAAAAAGAGGAGGCGGACCTGGAAACGCATTTGTGAAATGGGCTCTTCAGAATCGAGCGAACCGTCAGCATTGCGACTTGGTACCACTCCAAGATCACCCTGAACGTGGTTACGAAAGCTTCCCAGACGACCCTCGTCTCGTTGATTTCGATCCTCCCGATCGTAAGTTCGTCGCAGTGTCTGCCGCTCACGATGCAAAGCCAGCGATATTGCAAGCAGCCGATTCCAAATGGTTGACATGGGAGCCTGCACTGTGGGACCACGGCATCAAGATACATTTCGTATGCCGCAAGGATATTCAGCGCTTCCACGATAAGAAATCTCGCAAATGAGCGACTTCGTTCGATTTCCTCGTACTCCACACTTGGCGTGGCTGGGAACCGTATCCCCACGGGATGAAAAAGTACTTACGTCAGCGGAAGCCAATACTCTACTGGCTGGTGCCGTTGTGGTCGAAGAGAAGATTGACGGTGCCAACCTAGGTATCTCGGTTGACGCAGGAGGGTTTATCCAGATACAGAATCGCAATCAATATATTAAAGCGCCTCATGCGGGGCAATTCGGCAGGCTGGCCTCTTGGTTGGCTCCCAGACACGATGTACTTAGAGACTCCCTGCGGAAAAACTTAGTTCTATTTGGCGAATGGTGTACGGCGCGACATTCCCTGCACTATTCTTGCCTTCCCGACTGGTTCGTGACCTTCGACATTTATGATCGTGACAACGGAAGATTCTGGAGTACGTCGAGGCGTGACAAGTTGGTCCGGGAAATTGGTTTCTACTCGGTTCCGACGGTCTTCCACGGGGTAACGAGTTTAGAGAAACTGAAGCTGATGGTCGTTCATGAACGCAGCAGATTCGGCCCGGAATCATTGGAGGGATTCATCATTCGGAGTGAAGGCGAAGAATGGCTTGATAGTCGTGCTAAGCTCATACACCCTGAGTTTGCGCAATCAATCGCCGATCACTGGAGTCGCCAGCCCATTCAATGGAATCGCCTTGCAACATGCCTGGCAAGCGAGGACTGTGGCTCGTGACGATGGAAAAAGGAAGTCTGGGCGGATGTCAATGGTGCGTCGATCATCCACTTCGGTTTCGTTGCGTGTGGATGAGGTTCAGTCGACTTGTCAGCAGCAGGCTGACGATGCTGGCGGCGATCACGACAGGCATCATGCTGATCCCGGTGAGTGTTACCAGTATGACGCTGGTACTCACCGGTGTCTTCGTGATTCCGACATTTGTGGCAGCCATCGTTGCAACGATCACAACGGCCACCGGGGCATTGGGAAGCAACAGAGTCGCTGCCGTGCCGACCGCAGCGCCGATGAACATCAGCGGAAAAATAAATCCGCCCCGAAATCCCGTACGCAGCGTCACGCTGACAGCCAATACCTTCACGACCGCCAGCAGCAGCAGCAGACCGATCGTCGCGCCGGTCGTGTGACGCTCGAGCAGCGCGACTGGGCCATTGATGATCCGGTCGATCTGGAATTCGCCCCAGAACAGGCTCATCGGAGCGACCTGGGCGAGCAGACCCAACACGCCGCCGCCAATAACTGCCAGTCGGACGGGCGTCTTTTCCCAGCGCTGCGTCAAGCGACCGACGGCATCGAAGGTTGCGGCGAATACCATGGCGACTGCCGCCCCCACGGCCCCGAAACCGATGCCCCAGACCACCATGATCAGTTCGAGTGGCCGGTCGTCATGGAAGTGAAAGAGAATGTGCTCATAACCCACGAACGAGCGGAAAACGAGAAAACCGACCAGCGATGCGACGATCGCTGGCAAGAGCGCCTCGTAGTATTCAATGCCGCGACGATGAGGGATCTCCAGCGCGAAAAGCGCCCCACCGAGCGGCGCACCGAAAAACGCGCCCAAGGCCGCGCTCATCCCGCAGAAGGTGAATGTGCGAACGATGTGACCAGCCACCCGAAGCCGGTCGCCAAGCCAACTGGAAAACGAGCCGATAATCTGCACCAGAGGTGCCTCGGGCCCCGCGCTGCCACCGGCGGAGATACTGGCAAGCGACGTAGTGATCATGGACGGTGTCTGGCGAATGTCAATCCGACCGTGGCGGACGTGGATATTGTCAACCACGGCCGCGATTTCGCCTGCAGATCCAAGCCAGCGTGTCAGCAAACCGACAACCAATCCACCGATCGTTGTGACGACGATCGTACCGGGATGCCAAGTCGGCTCAACCGGTAACGACAACGGGTGGACGCCGAGCAGACGTTCCCAAACCAAGCTCAGTGCCCCCTGCAGCAGCAGGTAATACACCACGGCAAGCAGTCCACCACACAGGCCGATTACCATTGCCCAGCCGAGCAGTCCTGCGCTGGTTGTGGCGAGTGAGCCCTCCCGTTCTGCGTCCGCTTGAGTTGTCATTGGCGAAATTTATGGTCGCTGGCCACGTCGGAGCAATACTGCATTGGGTGCCCGTCATAATGCTCACGCTTTTTTCAGGTTTACCGCGTTGAGCCCCGCTGAATTCAATGACACAGAGGGGGGGTAGCGGCGTAAAGTTACGACGTGTCTGCAATACAGCAATTGGGGATTGCTGCGTCACTGGTTTCCAGCGACGAAGAAAAGAACCCGCTCATGGTGCAGGTTCCGAGCCATCAGACACCGGGTTCTGCCGCCTGGACACCTGGCTGGTAATGGGTGTAGACGAAGACCGGGATCTTCAGGCTGCCCAGATGACTCTGGATCAGAGGCAGGACTTCGGCCCAATCCAGGCCTCCCACGCCTGTCGCCAGTCTTGGCAAGGCGATGCTCTTGATCTCTCCTTTTTCCAACTCGTGCTGAAGCCGACGCAAACAATGGTTCACGTTGGCGGTTGTCGCTTTGTCGGGCTTCTTACCGTGACTGTGTTCGCCGTCCTGAGTCATCAGGCAAAAGATTCGGGCATTGAAACCACCCCACGTCCAAACCTCACCCGGTTTCGGATGGCACTGGTTCGCATAATGACGAAAATCCTTCGCCATCATCGGCCATTTTTCCCGCAAGGCCAAAGCAAGTCCCTGGTCGAAGTGGTCATTGGGGGCAATGCCGTGGGCAATGGCGTGTGCTTTGGACAGCAGGATGTCTCCAGAAATCTCGTGAATCATAGTTTACCTTGGTTTCAAAAGTGGCACCGGGTGTGGTGTGGCATCAAGTCAATTGGGCATGTCAGTCGTCTTCAACGAGAATTTGGCTGGATCCTCGCCAGAGGTCCGTTGCATCTGGGGCATGTCTGTTCACCGTAACGCCCTTTGTGCTGGTTTGCGCCCTTGATACACGGTTCACAATACGTGCGGTCGCACGATGCGCAACGACGAAGCCAATCGGCGTCATCCTTGTTGCAAGAATCGCATTTCATCGCAGTGGTCCTCGCGATTTATCATCAAAAAACATCGCTTTGGCACTCCTCGTTCGCGCCAAAGGCACAGACGACATTCCTGGGGATTGAAATGCCCGCGGACTGCCGAGCACGAGTTACTTCGTTGCTGTGTGTGGTTCGACCTGGGTGCCCATTCGCTCGATGGCGTTACCGAATGTCTCGAATCCGCTGCCAATTTCGTCAAACACGTAACCCGTTCCTTCGATCAGCTTGCCCGAGATCTGTCGCGTATCTTTCACAATGACGGCCGTTGTATTCTTGATCGAAGCGCCCGCACGGGCTGAAGCATGTTCCAGATTGTTGGCCGAGGCTCGCAGGAACTGTCCGGCCTTGCGCACTTCTTTTTTCCGCCAGGCATCGGTGGCTTTGGCATATTGATCAGTGGCCAGTGCATGAAGTGCGCGCGTCGTGACTCTGTCGAATTCCTCCATGGAATTGAATGTTCCCGCTTCTGCCTGTTTGGCCAGCCGTTCCAGTTCATGTTCCGACTTGGAGAGAGCCTGCCTGGTCCGTTCGGTCGCGTGTCCCGCGGCAACTCGCACATGAACGGCTGCTTTCCGGAGTTCGGCCGAGGCATTTCGAGCATCCATCATGAGGAACGCATCCCGCGCCAGTCCCATGTGACGAGCCGGTTCATCGGACAGCGTATTCCATTGTTCCTCTTCAATCAGAAGATACCCCCGCGGACTTTTCGGAGGCTGTGTTGGCGGACCCGCGTCCTGCGCCATTGCAAAAGTCGCGAAGAAACAGGAAAACTGAGCCAACAGTAACGAACAGATTGATCGAGTCGCTGACATGGGGTTCTCCATAACCTGATTGAGAGTGGTGTTCTGTTGGTGAATCGTGATATCACCACGACATCGGTACTCCATCGCAGGTTTCGTACCGTGATTCCGCGTTTCGGAAAACGTTACAACTCGCGTTCGTTTCAGTCCTCGTAAGTCGCATTTTGTAATCTGCATGAAACGGTCTTGGCTCCCTGTTCGTTCGACTTGAATTGGGTGTTGGTAAATGTTCGACCAGGCGAACAATTCTCGCCATTCTTCGGCGTAGATTTTTCAGTACAGTTGACCTGGCGTTTCTCCGTTACCAAGGGTTGCCAGGGAATCGTTTGTTGACACGGATCGTTCGTCTTTTCCTTCGCCAATTCTGAAGACTCGAATCGAGTGGTGCCTATGACAATGTCTCAGAACCATCCCGCATCCGTCACCGTCACGGAAGCGATGCAATCATTGCGTTCCGGAATGAGTCTCTTCATTCACGGTGCTGCCGCAACTCCCACGGAATTGCTGGAGGCGCTCGTTCAAAACCCAGACTTGGAAGGGATGCGTCTATTTCACTTGCATTTGGACGGCAATATCCCGTTTGCCACGGTGGAGGCGAGTCGGCGATTTCATTCGACATCGTTGTTTACCGGTGCCGCGCTCAGAAATCCGATCGCAGAGGGCAGGGCTGACTACGTTCCAGTGTTTCTCTCGGACATCCCCGCGTTGTTTTTGAACGGCCGAATCCGCCTGGATGCGGCCTTGGTGCAGTTGTCGCCTCCCGACCGTCATGGGTATTGCTCGTTGGGAACGTCGGTTGACGCCGCTCGGGCCGCAGTCGACACGGCACCGCTTGTCATCGCACAAATCAATGCTCAAATGCCGCGAACGCACGGCAACACGGCCGTTCCCCTGTCGCGGCTGACGCGTCTGGTCACCATCGACCGACCCTTGCCGGAACATCCATCGACGACTGAAACCGCGGTCGAAGCCCGGATCGGAGAACTGATCGCGGACCTGATCGAAGATCGTTCCTGCCTTCAGTTGGGTATCGGCAGTATTCCCGATGCCGTAGCACGACGGCTCAAGAACAAAACGGATTTGGGCATCCACACCGAAATGCTGTCGGACGGCGTCGTCGAATTGTCGGAATCAGGAGTCATCACGAATCGATTCAAATCGATTCATCCCGGGCGGACAGTCACCAGTTTCGTGAATGGGACGAAGCGATTATACGATTTCATCGACGACAATCCGCTGGTTGAGTTTCATTCGTGTGACCGAACAAACGACGTCAGTCTGATTCGCAAGATCGATCGGATGGTCGCCATCAATTCTGCGATTCAGATTGATCTGACGGGGCAAATCTGTGCCGATTCGATTGGGCATCGGATCTATTCTGGAATCGGGGGACAAATGGATTTCATGCGTGGAGCCGCTGTCTCGCACGGGGGCCGGCCGATCATCGCCGTTCCATCAACGGCGGCGGGCGGCACCGTGTCGCGAATTGTCGCCGAGTTGAACCCCGGAGCAGGCGTCGTCACCACGCGGGGGCACGTGCATTGGGTTGTGACGGAATACGGTGCTGTGAACCTGCACGGCTGTTCGCTGCGCGAACGGGGCCAGTTGCTTGTTTCGATTGCTCATCCCGATTTTCGTGCCGAACTGCAAGAGACGCTGCGGGGATTGAAGCGATTCATTCTGTGAGGTTCCGCCTTCTCCTGGAAATCCGCAGACCAGCGACTGGCGCGTGCAACACATGTCAATGTCTTGTTACGATAGTGGTACGTCCCGTTGAAGAAGCCGTGCCATCAGAGACACAAGCAGTGCGTTTGCGAGGGTTGCCGTCGTTGTTTCGAGTCGCCGTATTGTCGGTTGGGCTGAGCGTCTTTGCGCAGCCGATTGTTGCGGACGAAGGGCAGGATTTCTTCGAGAAGAAGATTCGACCGGTGCTGGTGGAGCGGTGCTACAAGTGTCACTCCGGCGAAACGGCGAAACCAAAGGGGGGACTGCGACTGGACCAGCGGACGAGTCTGCTGGACGGCGGTGATTCAGGTCCCGCGGTCAAACTGCAAAAGGCGGATGAAAGCCTGCTGATCAAGGCGATTTCCTGGTCGGGCGTGGTGTCCGAGATGCCCCCGGATCGCAAGCTGCCCGACCACGTGATCGCCGATTTTCGAACATGGATCGCGCAGGGAGCGGTGTTCCCGGGTGATTCGACAACTGCGACCGCGAAACCGCGTGCGGTAGATCTTGACCAGGGGCGTGAATTCTGGTCGTTCCAGCCGGTTCAGATCGTGCCGGCACCGCAAGTCCCGGACTCGCTCTGGCCGCGTCGAAAGATGGACTGGTTCGTGCTCGCACAGCTCGATCGACAGCAGATGAGGCCGGCCCGTGAAGCGGACCGACGGACGTTGATCCGTCGGCTTTCGTTTGACCTGTTGGGACTGCCACCGACGTTGGCCGAGATCGAAGCGTTTGCCGCGGACGACGCGCCGGATGCCTATGAGCGGTTGGTTGAGCGCACCCTTGCGTCGCCGCAGTACGGAGAACGCTGGGGGCGGCACTGGCTGGATGTGGCGCGGTATGCCGAGGATCAGCCGACATCCGAGGCCACGTGCAAACCACCCCGTTTTCCTTATCGATACCGTGACTGGGTCATTCAGGCCTGCAACGACGATCTGCCGTACGACGAATTCGTCCGTCGCCAACTCGCCGCCGATCTGCTGCCGGTTCCCCGGTCCGAACTGGCGGCACTTGGGTTCCTGGGGTTGTCTCCAGTCTATCACAAGGAACCCAAGCTCGCCGCCGACGTCATCTCCGTCATCGTCGCCGACGAATGGGACGAACGGCTCGACACAGTGACGCGCGGGTTCCTGGGTTTGACGGTCGCCTGTGCCCGCTGTCACGATCACAAGTTCGACCCGATCCGGGCGGCCGACTACTACGCACTGGCGGGAGTCATGGCCAGTACGCAGTTGGTGGAATGGCCGCTGGTGGAGACCACGTCTGAGGAAGCCGCCGCGCTGACCGAAGTGCAGCGACAAATCATCGATGTGGAATTGCGATTCGACTATGCCAGGAAAAATCGGAAAACTCCCAAGGCCGAGGGAGTCGACCTGGCTCCGTTTGACGCCGAGGTCACGCGCTGGGAGACGGAACTGAAGCGTTTGAAGGAGACAAAACTGTTCGGGGGGCCGATCGCGACCGGTGTGCGTGACGCCGGTCTGTGGATCAATGGCGATGATCCTGCCTGGACGTTGCTCGATTATCAACCCGGTCATCCGCGCGATCTGCCGATATTCGTTCGCGGCAACCCGGCCAATCCCGGTCCGATCGTCGCGCGTCGATTTCTCGAAGTGCTGTCGCCCCGTGATGCGCAGCCGTTTCAACAGGGAAGTGGACGGAGGGAACTGGCCGACGCGATTGTCCGCGACTCGGCACCGCTTGCCGCACGGGTCATCGTGAATCGAGTCTGGGGTTGGCACTTCGGGCAGGGAATCGTGACGACACCCAGCAATTTCGGTCGGCTGGGCGATGCTCCCTCGCACCCGGAATTGCTCGACGACCTCGCCGCACGCTTCATCGCCTCGGGCTGGTCACTGAAGTGGCTGCATCGCGAAATCGTCCTTTCCGCCACCTGGTGTCAGGCCAGTCAATCAACGTTGGACTATCACGATCGGGATCCCGACAATCGACTGTTATGGCGCATGAATCGACGGCGACTGGACGCGGAGGCGTGGCGCGATGCCGTGCTGTCGGTAAGTACGGAACTCGACACCACGATGGGGGGACCTTCGGTCAGCCTGGCCGATGCGAAACTGCGCCGCCGAACCGCCTATGGCATCGTCAGCCGTCAGAAGCCGGCCGACTTGTTTCGGCTGTTCGACTTTCCGGACGCCAAGCGTCATACGGAAAATCGCCTGCCGACGACCACTCCGCTTCAGCAATTGTACCTGTTGAACAGCCCGTTTCTGCAACAACAGGCAGAAGCCGCGGCCCGGGTTGTACTCAGGAGTTCTTCGTCGGAAGCATCAGACGTGGCCCGCAGTCTCTTTCGGCAGATCCTGCTCCGGGATCCGACCGCCGACGAGCTGAACGAAGCTCTGCAATTGGTCCAATCCGACAGTGGTGAGGTTCCCGCCGACAACTGGTCGTTTCTGGCGCACTCTCTGCTGGCCACGAATGAGTTCCTGTATGTCGACTGAAGTGCCAAACAATCAACCTGGATCATTCGATGCTTTCGCATATTGAACAGACGCCAATCGGACTGTCGCGGCGGCAACTGCTGGGGTCGCTGGGGGCGGGGTTCGGAACGCTCGCGCTGGCCGACCTGCTGCAGGCGGGGCAGGGGGCGCAGCATGCGGCCAAAGCCAGACACGTGATCTTCCTGTTCATGGCGGGTGGACCGTCGCATGTCGACCTGTTCGATCCGAAGCCGATGCTCAAACAGTTTGCGGGACAGCGTCCTGCCGGGGCCGATCTGCGCACGGAACGGGTGACGGGTGGACTGTTGCCGGCCCCCTGGGAATTCCGGCCCGGCGGCGAGAGCGGATTGCTGATCAGCGATCTGCTGCCGCATCTGCGTGAGTGTGCCGACGAACTGTGCCTGGTGCGGTCGATGGTGGGAGGCAATCCGAATCATGCTCCGGCGGCCAACCATCTTTTCTCGGGACGGATTGATCAGATTCATCCGTCGCTGGGCGCGTGGGTCTCGTACGGACTGGGGACGGAAAACCGCAACTTGCCCGGCTTCGTGTCGCTGAGCGATGGTGGCACGGCATCGCGTTATGTTCGCAATGGGTATCTTCCTGGAGAGCATCAGGGGACTCCCATCAACACGGCCGAACAGGATCCCGAGAAAATGGTTCGCTACCTGCGAAACGGGACACTCGACCGTGCGCGTCAGGAGCGGCAGATCGAATTCATTGAGCGGTTCAATCGTCGACAACTGGCGGCGTCGGGTGACGACCCCGCGCTGGAAGCTCGCATCCGTGCGATGGAAACCGCCTTTCGGATGCAGTTCGCGGCGGGTGATGTCTTTGACATTCGTTCCGAAACGCAGGCGACGCAGGAGGAATATGGAACCGGCTCGTTCGGTCGCGGCTGCCTGATTGCCCGGCGACTGGTCGAGCGGGGCGTGCGCTACATTCACATTGAACACGGCGGCTGGGATCATCATGAGAACATCGACAAGTCGATCACGAGTTCCTGTCGACAGATTGACCAGCCGATCGCCGCATTGCTGCGTGATCTGAAACGTCGCGGCCTGCTGGATGAAACACTGGTCGTCTGGGGTGGCGAGTTCGGTCGGACGCCGGTTTCGGAGAGCGGCAACGGCCGTGACCACAACCACTACGGATTCACGATGTGGCTGGCGGGAGGGGGCATCAAGGGAGGAATGGCCCACGGCGCGACCGACGACTTTGGCTTCCGCGCCGTCGAGAATCGTGTCAGTGTGCACGATTTGCATGCCACCCTGTTGCACCTGCTGGGTTTCAATCACGAACATCTCACTTACCGTTATTCGGGCCGTGATTTTCGCCTGACCGATGTGCATGGCGAAGTGGTTCAAGAACTGCTGGCCTGAGTTCAACCGGTCCGCGGTCGAATTCGACACTGTTTGTTATTGGAGTCTGTCATGCGAGACATCGGAAACGCGGGAGTTCTGTTCCTGATGTTCGGCATGGTTCTGCCGGCGCTGGCAGGTCGAGTTGACGGAGCGGAACTGGGACAGCCTGTCTATCCGGGAACGGAGTGGGAACAACGCACGCCGGAACAGGCAGGGCTTTCCGGTACCCGATTGAAAGCCCTCGCCGAACTGGCGGGTGGACAAGGATGTGTCGTCCGCAACGGATTCCTTGTCTACACCTGGGGTGACCCCACCCGGAGCGGCGACATCGCCTCGGCGGTGAAACCAATTGTCAGCACGCTGTTGCTGCTGGCAGTTCAGCACGGGAAGCTCGCGAGCGTCGATGCGAAGGTGTCTGACTTCGAGCCGGGTTTGCTCAAGCTCAACTCGGGCAAGGATGCGGGGATTACCTGGCAGCACCTGGCCTCGCAGACTTCCGGATATGGTCTCGTCGAACCGCCCGGCAAGGCGTACGGCTACAACGACTTTGCGCTTGCGCTCTACTACGACACGCTGATGCAACGGGTTTATAAACAGGACGGGAATCGCGTCCTGAAGGAGCAACTCGGCGACATCCTGGGGTTTCAGGACAAGTACGCGTTCGAGGCGTTCGGCCCAAAGGATCGACCCGGCCGGCTCGCCATTTCCGTGCGTGATCTCGCCCGGTTCGGCCTGCTCTACCTGCGCGGCGGACGGTGGCGGGACCAGCAGGTTCTCAAGCCCGAGTCTGTCCGACTCGCCCTGTCCAGCCTGGTTCCAGTCGAACTTTCACGGACGAGTGGCCAGGATGCCGAGATGCTTCCCAATCAGCGTTCCCTGGGGGGAGCGAAGGACCAGACTTCCGTCGGTCCCGGGATGTACAGCTTTAACTGGTGGGTAAATCGTACCGACAGGAACGGCAACCGGCTGTTCGCCGATCTGCCCTCCGATACATTCGTCGCTTCCGGCCACGGCGGGAAACGCGCCCTGTGGGTGCTCCCCAGCCTGGACTTGGTCGTTGCCTGGAACGATACGAGCATCGCGGACCACGACGACAACCTCAAGAATCCAAATACGAAATTCAATCAGGCGGCGCGGTTGATTCGGGATACGGTGCAACGTGAGACCCGAGTTTCGATCGGAAATGATCGGTGGCTGATCAACGGAGCGGTGACCTACCGCGGGGCGAAGGCCGAAGGGTTGCTCATGAACGTTCGCATGGTCAACGCCGTCTTCGAAAACCCTCGACACGCCGATTTTGATCCCGCTGCGAATACGAATCGTTTCCTCGAAAAGATCCCGGACTACGTGGCGCACGGCGTCCGGGCATTTACACTCAACTTCCAGGGTGGCATGCCTGGCTATGAAGGGGCGGTGAATTCTGCGTTCGATGCTGACGGTAACCTGCGCGAGGCATACCTGGGGCGAGTGCGGCGGGTGATTGAAGCCTGCGACCGACACGGTGCGGTCGTCATTCTTGGCTGCTTTTATCAGCGCCAGGATCAGGTTCTGAAAGACGAAGCTGCGGTCCGGTCCGGTGTGGTCAACACGGCACAGTGGATCAAAGGCTGCGGCTTCAACAACGTCCTCCTGGAAGTGGCGAACGAATTCGGGCATGGTGGCTTTGACCACAAGATCCTGAAGACGGTCGCCGGACAGATCGAGCTGATTACCTTGGCCCGAAAAACTCATCCAGCGCTGCTCGTCTCCACCAGCGACGTCAGCAACGCGACAGTACCGCGAGAGATTGCGGAAGCTGCAGATTTCCTGCTGGTTCACTTCAATGCAACAAAGCTGGACGACATTCCGAGGCGCATCAGGGCACTTCGCGAGGTTGGCAAACCCGTGCTGTGCAACGAAGACACGAAGACGGGCGACGTCGGAGCGAAGGCCGCCGAACTGTGCGTCTCGGCAAGTGGTTCGTGGGGACTGATGCTTGAAAAAGTGAACCAGCATGAACCCTTCACATTCAGCGGTGCGGCGGACGACGAGTCCGTGTACCGCACCTTGAAGCAACTCACGACCCCCTGACCCTAAATAGGCTCGCCAGCCAGTGGGAACGTTGGTTCCGAAGACCGCCTTGACTGCCGTTCAAGGCATTCCTGGTCCCGATGCTGAAACGTCAATTGGCACGGAGCGTCTCTGCCTTCCAGAGATAAACGTCGAACTCGCCCAACTCAGTCTCGACGACGATCTGTTCGTCCGGCTTGATATCGGCCATCCGATGCGCGACCGAAATGACGCGCGTGCCAGGCGGAAGCTTGCGGAGTTGCGGCAACATTTTTGCGTTGAGGTGCGGCAGCAGGTAGAGCGTGACAATCGTTGGGCCTTTGCTCAGGTCCAGCGTGAAGATGTCGCGTTGTTCGATCGTGACCAACCGCTCGACACCGTTCTGACGGACGTTGGTGATGGAATCCTTGACGCGGTCGGGATCGATATCGAAGCCAGTTGCTTTGCAGCCGTATTGTCTGGCCGCCGTCACCGGGATGCGTCCATCGCCGCAACCGAGATCCCAGATCGTGTCCTGTCTGTTGACTTTGGCCAGTTGCAACAGCGCATCAACCACCTTCTGCGGCGTTGGCTCGTATTCGACGTCGGTGATGGGCCGCATTTCCGCCGGACGCAGGTCGATCGATTCGAAGTCGCCAGGTCGGACGTCGATCAGGCGCGTGACCGTTTGCGGACCGTCCGGGCTGGTATAGGTTGCCGTGATGGAGTAGGTGTACTTGCCCGGCGGCAGCGGCGGTGACACGAAGAGCCGTTTCGGCCCCCTGGACTTCGTCTCGTGCCCCTCGATCCACAACCGGGCGCACTCTGGCAGGTAGACTTCGATGGTGACAGTCTTCCGAGGCTCAAGCTCGGACCGACCGACTGGGATCACACACGCAAACAGGCTCGTCGCCAGAATCAGGTTGCGCCACATGAAACCAGATCCTCTCGATACAAACTGCACAGTTCGCGCAGTCCAATCTCACCGTTGAAGGCGTGTTCGTGTCTGATTCGGTCCAAGGCGGCATTCTAGGCGGCCTTGACTGAAAAGGCGACATCGCGCGTCATTCCGACGCTGAAAACAACGAGTCAGCATCGCGCGGCCGGAATCGCTTGACTCGACCCGCGCGCAGGAATGACTCGACAGCGGATGTCTCATTACCGCTGTTCGTGTTCCTGTCGCGTGTGCGGGATCCCCTCCTCGGATTTGTTTTCAGGTTGCCAGTCTTTGTCATCCAGCAACTTCGAAAGGATCAGATAGGCTGTGTAGTGAGCCTCGCGCTGGGCCGGATTCGGTTCGCCCTGGAACCTTTGTCCCAGTGCCGATTTTGCAAGCGAAGCTGATTCTGCAAAGACACCAATTCGACCCTGACCATAGTCGCGAACACCAAACAGCACGCGACCGTCTGGATCGAACAGGACGGGTAAGACCCCGTCGACGCTCAGTCCCAGTCCCGTGAATCCGTAAACAGAATCACGCAACGGGGGGGCCGCGTGGTCATGTGGATTGTCATTCGTCGAGGTGGGGTCAGCTTGCTTTACGACATCGCCATGTTTGCCGGGTTCGCTCACGGCATGCAGTTGCCGTTTGCCATCCCCGGCGGTAGCGGGCTCTGCTTTTTTCGGCGTCGCTGGTTTCGACTCGTGAGTGTCTGGTTCTTCATCGGGGGCCACAACGCGGGCATGCGAACGCCTGGGCGTCAAGCTGAGTTGTATCCCGAATTCGTTCAGAAGTGAGTTCGTTGCGCCGCCCGGATGCAGCATGCCGTCCATGACAAGCAGCCGTCCACCCGCATTCAAGAACTGATGCAGTCGCTCCTTGTCTTTTGCAGCCAGGGGACGCTCCAGGTGCGTCAGCACAATCACGTCGCCCGCTCGGACATCATCTAGAGCGGTGGAAGAAACAGACGGTAACAGTGACATTCGTTGTGATGCCACCAGAAACGTGTCGAACGCCGTGTGTGGCATCTGGTCTTCCAGGGTCAACGCCGTGGGCATTTCCAACCTTGAATACCGGTTGTCGAACACAATGCGCCGGATCGATTCAGGAGCCGGCGGCAACGACAATCGACACTGTGCATTGACGAACGAGCCAGAGATTCCAAACCCCAGAATGACAGCCAACAAACTGGCTGCCGGCGCGACTCCCGGCCAATTCATCGCCATTAAGAGGCACAATGCAAACGCGAAGGCAGCAGCCACCTTGGGAAGGTTGACGAGAATCGTGTTCTTTCGATTCAGGTATTCGATGCTGGCCAGCACCATTTCTCGACGACCGGGAAAGTACAGCGAGAAATTCGAGAATGTCGTACTGTCGCTGAAGGCTGCGACTCGTCCATGTCCGAACGAGGTGGTGGCGTATTGGATGAAGAAGCCGAAATCTTCACCGGGATCCAGGTGAATGTTGCCGAAGAACCCGGGACGCGAATAATTGCCAGGTTCAGAACCGAGTCCGTAACCGACGATCGGTGCTCGTGCCCAGAATGGAGCCTGCAACGTGCAGGAAGTTTCGAAGTCGAAGCTCCCCACGGCCTGCGCAATTGGATGGTCCGGCCAGCAGTGGCGACGCCAGATCGACGGTCCTTCCGTCGACAACGAAAACGTGTCATCATTGCGAAACAAGATTCCGAAGCGCGTCGCCAGGGGGTTGATGTATGTCGTCATCCCGAACAGATTGGTATGGTCCCCGATCAGGAACAAGCCTCCGCCGTCGGCGACGAATTGTTGAATCGCGTCAATTTCCTCGATTTTCAAGGCCTGCGTCGGCGTCTTCACAATCAAGACGTCAATGTCCTGGAGAGCTTCGCGCGTCAATGCCCCTTCACGATGTCTGCGGATCGGATAATGCCAGCTGAGGAGTTCGTACATACTGCCGTAGGAATATGAAGCGACTTGAGAAAATGACTCGGGGCCGAATTCGGTGTTGGTTGGTTCCCATTCACCGTGACTGTCATCAAACAGGATGCGGCTCTGCTTCACAGTCCCCGGATCTTCCCAACCCATCAACACCGCCCACGACCCGCCCAGCAGGAAGGCCATACCCAATCGCTGCAACAACAGATTCCAGCGAATCGGCTCGATCTCGTGGATTTCAAGGTGACGGGGAAGAAATACGACGATGGGCAGCATTGTCGCAAGCCCGAACCAGATGCTCGTCTCCAGGCCGTCAGGCGGCATCTCTGACCGAAAGACGATCAACAGCACCAGCCGGACCAGTATGTACGCCAGTGTGACGGCCAGTGCCTTGAGGAGAGGGCTGCGATCTCTGAGCGGGGCAAAGATGGCCAGAGATCCCCATCCGCAGACCATCAAGGCCGTGATAAAGACCTCCATGCGGGCGGGGGACGGCAGGAATTCGATGCCGTTCTCGCCGAAGTGGACCAGCAATGTATTGTCGTCTGTCACAACCGCCTGCTGGCCGAGAGAATGCAGAACCGTCGTCAACAGCGAGGTCAGGCCTGGGGTATCCCGCCACCGGCAAAGCAATCCAATCAGTCCCGGGATCAACAGGAATTGAACAGCGATCGCGACGGCTGGCAGCTTCCATCGCCACGCTTCCCGGCATGCCAGCGCCATCAGTACCGTACCGAACATCAGCAATAAACTGCCGGTGAACAGTGCAGATTGGTCGCTGGTCAGACCATAGATCGCCTTCCACCCTGTCGCCGACACGAGTAGTCCAGCACAAAACAGGCGGAAATTCATCATGGCGTCTGAAGCAGTCGTTGAAGGAATTTGAGATTTCCCGGCTTGTGAGTTTTTTCGCCTTCCAGGTTTCGATCCAGAAAAAAGTCGGCGTCGCCAAATGCCAGCAGTCGTCCCTGCCCGACCTTGACTTCCGCAACAATCACTTCCCCGTTCCATTCGGCGGCCACGGTTGCATCAGACTTGCTGACATCCAGCGAAACCGCATTCAAGAATTCGATTTCCATCTCGGGACTGACCGATGTCCGGACATTTCCGATCGGCGAGTCGGTGGCTCGGATCCCGCCCAGTTCCAGCAGGCTGTTCGCCGCGCTCAGGTTTTTCGGAGACGCGGCGATCAGCAGAGTTCCGCCGTCGTGCATGAAACGACGCAATCGTTCGCGTTGGGCATTGGAATACGGTTGCAGGGGACCAATGCAGGCGATCAGCCCCACGTCGGTTGTCGGTGTTTCAACGCGGGCCAATTGAGGCAGGAACCCTGATCGCATCAGTGACATCATCACGGCACCTGCCGAATTGTCACGAAACCGCTCCAGCGGAAAACAGGGGACATTTGTCGTGGAAACGACGGCGACCTTCCTGCCAGCGATGGAATGCGATCGATGCGGCAGCAACTCCTGTCCGGCATCCACAAGCAGTAAAAGGCCCGCGGCCCAGGTCCATCCGTTTCGCATCCACAGCAGAATGATCAGGCCGAGTCCCAGGACGGACAGTGACCACCGTTGACGCCACCCGTCGGGTGGGCTCGTCAGCCGTTGGAAGATGCGCTCGACGAATGGATAACAATCCGGCAGGGCGATGTTCTGGAAGGACGATGTGTCGCCGAATGCGATGATCCGGCCTGCCCCGTAGCTGCTTTCCGCTCCCAGAACCAAATCGCCCAGGCGCTCCCCCCGCTGGTACTTGTAGTCGCCCAGAAATCCCCCTCGTTCGCCGTTGGCGCGATTTCCAAAGTCGCCAAATCCGTATTGACCGACGATCAAAGGTCGAGCACGCCAATGGTTCAGGCGCAACGAAGAACCGGTGGCGATCCGCGTGTCGACTTCGTCTCGGATGCCGACGGTCACGGCGTGCGGCAGCGACGATTGGCAGTAAATCCAGAATGGACGAAGAGCGAACGCGGAATCAAACGGTACTTGAATCCCCGCAGAGGACAGTAATGCATTCATCGGGGCCTGCGAGCCGTACAAGTCGGTATGGTCACCAAGGACAAGCAGTGAGCCCCCGCGCTCCAGATATTGATACAAGGTCCGTAGTTCCGATTCTGTCGGGGGCTTGCGCGGCAAGACCATCACCAGGGCGTTGACGTGTGCCAGATTCTCCGAGTTCAACTGACCATCCAGATTTTTCACACGATAGCCGGACGCCTGCAGATACTGCGGCAGAAGTCCGTACATCCCCCCCATGAGCAGGCCGAAGCGATCAGTGACAGGGACATTCCAGTCCAATTGCCCGGCGTCATGGAATGCAACGACGGGAGAAATCGTGGTACTCCGGGATCCTGGAATCAGCAACCCGACCAGCCCCAGTGCGATCAACCCCGATGCGGAGACGGTTTGCCATCGTGGTGACGGCGTTGGCGGGACGGATTGCGCTGTGACGGTCGAGTTTCTCCAGACCAGAGTGTGGATCAGAAGCAGCGATCCGAGAAACACATAATTGATGAATCCCAGCAGGAATGCATGGTCCGGATGGTAGGGGTGATGGGGGCTCGGGATCGCCAGAGCGTATTCAGCAACCGCGTCCATTCCGTCGACAATCGACGTCATCGCCGCGACGATGCATGATAAGACCACGAGTTGCAAACTGCATTCGCACATGAAACGCGTCCGGGCATTCGTCCAGCCCACAGCGCGCGTCATGTCAAAACTGGCGATCAGGAAAGGAATCCAAATCCAGACACCGGTAAATGTGGGCCCGATGTCAAGATTCTGTCGACCGAACACGCTGGCCAGCATCGAAATCAACTCTGACAGTCCTTCCACCAGCAGTTGTCCGGGCCAGCAATATCGGGTGAATACGATGACAAGGCATGCCCCGGAAATTGCTCGCGCGACATGAGCCACAACTCGTTCCACGGGCGACCGAAGCGCGATCCTCCATGCGACCAGCAACACCATCGCGACTCCGCTCAGCAGGACAACTCGTCCATCGTTGTGTGCGAACTGCGGAACGAGAATGGCAAGCAGCGCGACGGCCAACAGGACCGTCCGCCGCGCCGAAGAAACGTTGATCTTTTGAAGAATCCAACCGATGACCACGCACATGCCAATGAGACACAGCAGGCGGTCAGCGGCTGGATTCACAGGCCCCAACAGATGGAACGCGGCCGAGTACGCCAGGAGTCCGCCAAACAGCGGAATCCCCTCAAGGTTCGACCGCGCGGCCGCAGACGGTTCGATAGTGGATTGCGCAGCCATTAACACCCTGCCGGTGATTCTAATCGTTCTCGGATATTCATCGCTTGCAGAGACATCCGACTGCCGGGAGCGGCGGGGTGAGCCGCCGCTGCTGCGTCCTTACAGATCTGCCCCGGGGACGTTGACGGCTGCGGTCACGATCCGTCCGGCGGAGTCGACGATTTCCAGGAAGTATGTTGGCGTCTCATCATTGGCAGAATCCGCATCCCGGACCTCAGTCATGATGTCCCGCTGTAGGTTTCCCGACGAAATCAGCATCGCACCCCGCTTCCCGGCAATCGTCCTGTAAAGGCGATAATCACGAATCGCAGTCCCGGTGGACGCAAACTGGATGCGTCGTCCCTGACGATCGTTTTCGACGTTCAGGCCGATGATTCGAGATGGAGATGGTGCATGGAGGCTGCCGTCAACGCTCTTGACGATCTTCGACGGCGGCAGTTCATAGCCCGCGTTCGTCTTACAACCGCTGCAGCCGGAATTCAAACATGCGGACCCGACGCAACCAGATCCCAGGCAAGCCGAGCCGGAACAGCCTGAACCCAGACAACCGGACCCGGCGCATCCGGATCCTCCACACCCGGACACACCGCAACCCGAACCGGCACATCCCGAAACGCCGCAACCCGAGCCGACGCACAAGGACCCGGCACATCCTGAACCGGCACATCCGGACCCAACGCAAGCAGATCCGGCGCAGCCGGATCCGCCGCAACCGGACAACGGACAGGCCGATGCGGCGCATCCGGACGTCGCGCATCCGCTGATCGCCTCGCTTAAGGGAAAGAACGCAAGTTCTGTTTTCGATTCTGTCTTCGATGCCTCGGCACCTTTCTCGTGACGCATTCTTGTCAGCTTGTCGGACAACTGATGCGTGAATAGTTTTGACCCCGCTTGCACGCTCGTCTTCGCCTGCAACTGTGGAGCCGATGGAATCATCCAGGAACAGGCCATCAGCACTGTGCCTGCAATTACAAAACGCAGCTTGGTATTCACGTTCATCCACTCCTGTCGCAAAGGATTAGCCATTGATTGTGAAGGATGCACGGACCACTCGGCCCTGCGGATCGGTAATCTCCAGCGAATAGACTTGGCCGGACTCGGCCGACGAATCGTCAATTTCCAGAAGGCGCTGTGATTGCACGGTGCCGGCCGAAACCATTTTCACAGGCTGACCCGTGGTTTGGTCGTGACGAAAGAGCCGATACTCAACGGCCGATCCCTCCAGCGCCCAGCGGACCTTGTAGCGCCGCGAATCTGCGCGGACGGCGTCCAGGCCCACAATTCGAATCGCAGCCCCACTCTGATTTGCGTCGGCGGCTTTGCATCCTGACGTACAGGCGGACCCCGCACAGCCCGTCCCCACACAGGCCGACCCGGCACATCCGGAACTGATGCATGCCGACCCGGCACACCCGGATCCGGCACATCCCGACCCGATACACCCGGAAGCGACACACACCGAACCGCCACAGCCTGAGCCAACGCACCCGGAACCGCCGCAGGCCGAACCGGCGCAGCCGGACAGCGGGCACCCGGAGGCTGCACAGCCGGAGGTAACGCATCCGCTGACAGCCTCGCTGAGGGGAAAGAATGCCAGTTGCTGGTTGGCTTCCAGCGAGGACTTTGTATCCTGCTGATGCCGCATCCTGCTCAGTTTCTCATTCAATTGATCATGAAACCGCTTCGCCCCTGCCGCCTCCGTTCGCGCAGAAACTGGTTGACTGTCAGCGCAGGCAACAATCAACATGCCAAATGCCAGCACAGTAAACAGAGGAACCGATCTGAAACAACTGTTCATGATATGCATTACCTCTTGTTTGTGGGTGATGTACTCTCTGATGTCGCAGCGAATAGATTCACTAGATAACTGTGTCAGTCGGATTCGCTGTGCAGAATGGTATTCCGTCGATTCGAAAGAATTCGTAAAGAGTGGCGAAATGTGTGTTTATTTTTTGTAACTCTGGCTACGTTTGATCCACATTGCACCAACGGCCTGCAATTGGTCCGTGCTCAGCAGTTTCTTGACTTCGGCCCCCTTGGGGAATTCCAATTCGAACAACGAGTCCTCGAATTTCGCGTTTGGCCGCACGATCTGCTCGACATCAAGATGGGAACGAATGGTGGTCACCAGTGCTCCCGGAGCCAGATCTTTCGGCGGATTGTCGATCTTCATGGTGCGCACGATGACCGAGTCGACTGCTCGAATGATGTGCGATTGAGGATCGACGTAGAGCGTGTATTGAGAAAAGATATCGGGTTCGACTTCGGTCAGTCTCTCCATCTTCAGAACCAGTGTGTCCTGACCCTTGACGGCACCGCGGTATCCAGTCCAACCCGCGTTGACCAGGACATCAGGAATCTCATCGATTTCCAGCAGATTCTGAAACTGCTCGGGAAGTGCTGACGAATCCAGGGTGAAGTACGACGCCTTGATGTCATTGACATGATCCGCGTCAATCTGGTGGCGCAATTCCTTCCGATCGGCACGATACAGCATCGACTGCTTCGGCATCAGAATCTCGCGTGCAGGTTTTCCATTAAACGCATCAATCTGCAGAGTTCCCGGGTGAATGTCCGCGCGATAAGCCGTCGCGGTCTGGTGCCCGATCATGACGTTTTTAATGTGCTTGTCTGGCATCCCCAACTGGCTGATGGTTGCCTCGGTCGACACCTTCAGCATGCGGGTTTGAGGGCGCATGAATTTCATATGTGCATCGTTGACCAGCACCACTTCGGCTTTTGCCTGGTCCGGTGTCAGCACCTGAGCCTGGGTCGATTGTGCGGCCAGCAGGAACAAGCCTGCACCAATGATCTGCAGCGGTCGTAACCTCATGACGTAGACCTCCCTAAATCGAGTAATCCACAATTCCGCAACCAGAAAAGGCAACACGATTCGATGTTCAAACACACTTCTTACGGCCGGGGTCCCGTAACTGTGCACATTTCGGCGATTGAATCGCTGCTCAGAAGGATACGTTCTACTGTGCCAAAACAGGATTGCAAGCGCCAAAACGATCTTTGTGTGTTTTTTAATAAACATCCATATTCGATGAAAATGTCTTGTTGGCGTTGATTGATGACGCGGTTTGAGGGTTTTCAGCAATGTCGGTATTGTGGGGGCGACGTGTTGGAAAAGGAGTTGTGTGTATAATAGTGAAACTTTTCACGGTCTGCGCGGATGCACGCAGCGTTCATGGCACCGGGAATCTGCGCCCTGACCGCTCTTGATGGGACGCACCGGGCTGATGATCGAAGTTCATTTCGCCAGCGTTGATTCTAACGGCCAGTGATTCTGCCAAGGAATTGCCGCCAGGCGTGTCTAACTGAGGAGATCTGCGCTGAATTCGGCGAGGATTCACTTTGAAACACATACCGAAGTTCTGAATGGAACATCACATGCACGTTCATGGGAGTTACCGGTGTCTTCAGAAAGCGGTCTGGTTGCTGTTTGTCATGCTGGGCTGCCAACTCGGGTGGGCGGCCACTGGTGCCAATGCTGGTGAACTGTCGCCACCACGGACGGTCGCGGTGGTGCCGCTGATGAATCTGTCCAACGACAGTCGTCTGGCGTCGATAGCCGATGCGATTGGAGATCTGCTGACCGTCGAGTTATCGCGCGCCGTGGGCCTGGAATTGGTCGAGCGGACCGAGATTGAGCGGGTCATTCGTGAGCAGTCGTTGACCGACTTCACAAAGAGTGACCCGCCGCTGAAACTGGGGAAATTGATCGGCGCCCAGTTTGTATTTTCGGGGAGCGTGATGGAAGTGGATGGGCAACTGCAGATCGTCGGACATCTGGTTGAAGTTGCCACCACGCGGGTCGCGAAGTCTTTCAAGGTTCAAACCCGTCCCGCGTTGCTGGACCGGGGAGTGGCGCAATTGTCACACGAAGTGGTGCGCGGCCTGGATTTCAAGTTGCCCGAATTGACTGATGCGCAAATCGACCAGAGTCCCGAGGCCAATTTGCATTTCATGCGTGGGCTGGGACTGCACTTCGCGAAATCACCGGACGAGGCGATTATCTGCTTCCTGAAAGCGCTGGCCATTGATCCACGGCATGCCCGTGCGCGGTTCTGGTGCGGGATTGCGTACTCGGAGGCGGGCGAGGCCGCGCATGCGCGCATCGAGCTGACGCGGTTTGTCAAACAGTTTCCCGACCATCCGCTCGCCGCCCGTGCCCACGAGTGGCTGGCGGATGCGAACTCGAAATAATGTCTTCCGGTGACGGATGTCAACCCATGCAGACAAAGTTGAGATCACCATGAAACGTGGCGTCCGAAGTCTGTTGCGCTGTGCGTGCCTGGCACTCTGTTTGTCCCTGGGCGCCGTCGCTTCTGCTCTGGACAAGCCAGAAAAAGCCGTGCCGGCGGTGGCGGTGCTCGACTTTGTCAACCGTGCCCCGGGGGACGGTCATGACTGGCTCGCCAAAGGTCTGGCCGACCTGTTGATGACGGATCTGTCCGTGTCGCCGCGCCTCAGCATTGTCCATCGTGAAAAGATCCATGAACTGGCTCAGGAATTTGAACTGGCCACCCGGGGGATCCTGGACGAGGAGTCCGCACCGCGTCTGGGAAAGACAGCCCATGCGAATTGGGTGGTGTTTGGCTCCTATCGCCGTGAGGGGGATCAGTTGGGCATCGAGGCGTTGCTGATCGATGTCGACCATCAGAAAACGCTGCGGCTGGAACGGGTTGACGGTCCGTTTGGCGAGGTCTTCCGGCTGGGACGGGAGCTGACAAAGACCTTGTTGACCAAGCTCGACGTGACCATGACGGCCAAAGAGCTGGATCAGGTGGCGCGGTTGCAAACGTGTTCGACAACCGCATTCGAGCATCATGCCCGCTGCCTGACGCTGTTTGATCGTGGTCTATGGTACGACGCGCTGGGTGAAGCGATGCTGGCCCGAAAGGCGGATTCGTCGTACCTGATGGCACGCGCCCGCGTCGCCCAACTCTACTTTGAAGTCGGCGATCCGGAACATTCACTGGCAGAATACGAGCGATTGATTGAACTGGATGAACAGGACCAGTTGCCCGATTCCGAGTATTTCAAGATGGCCATGGTGCTGGAGCTGTCATCCGCTGACGACATGCGTGTGGAGTCGATGTTCGAGCGCATCAAGAAACGAAACGCGGCCTATGACGTTCCGTTCACCATTACCGATCCACCTCCGCCGTTGTACGACGGCTGGGAGTCCAAAGGTGGCCAGCAAAAGGTGTACGAAATCGCCCGTCAGCACGAGGCGTACCTGGAATCGATGGAGCGGTTGGCGGGCCGCAGGCTGCGCGAAGGCCGTGTGGACGATGCAGCAAAACTGTATTCACAAATCTGCCATTTCACCTGGACACATGGCATGGCACTGGTCGGAGGGGCTCCCTGGTCCGGCTTGAATGCCAAGGTGGATCGCTACTATCCCGCTCTGTACTGGCAACTGGTGCGCGAGAACCGGGATGCCCACTTCTATCTGCCGGGCGTCCCCAATTCTTTTTATCTGCTGTCTGCGGATGGTGTCGAAGTCGACCAGGACGTGAAGCCAACACACGGCTATGCGCGACAAACTCCGGCGTGCTGGCTGGCTCCGCCGGACTACGAGATCGATCGCGTCGAGTACGCGGTGTTGCCACGCAGTCAGGGTGAGCAGAAATTTGTGAACGGCAAGAATCTTCAAGTGGATTTCGTCGGAATCGGCTGCGCGGACCTGTTGAGTGTTTACAAGCAGTTTCCGCTCGACGGCGAATGGCGGACGATGTCAGTTCCTCCCGGAGTTCGTGCTCTAAAGACATTCGTGCATCTGACGGATCGCTGGAAGTTCCGATTCCACCTGCGGAAGTGGTCCGGTAATCCGGCGGTCGCCAGGAGTGGTGCGTCGCTTCAGTTGAATATTGTCCCTGAAGGTGCAGACTTCTATTTAAATGGGAAGAAGCAATTTCGCACCACGAGCGGCGTCTCAATGCACAATGTCGATCCGGGGACCTATGAGATTGAGGTTCGCTGGGAAGATGGCCGCCGGCGGTCGAAGTCAATCCAAGTCGAACCACGCCGCCGATCGGACGTGTTCTTCAATGCGAATCTGGATCCGTTCTCGACGGACCGGATCGCGCCGCCAGGAAGCGAATTCTACCTGTTTGTCGATCATGGCGGACGCGTCTGGTTGGTGTGGGACGATTCGATGCCCGACGGCTACATGATGCAGATAAATCAGCAATCGAACCTCTATTGTGCGACGACTCTCGATGGCGTGACGTGGACGCCGCCCCGCCGTTTGCCTGTGTCGTCGTTCGCCTGTGACAGGCACCCCGTTCTGCAGCAGGACCGCCAGGGCATCTTCTGGCTGGCCTGGATCTCCAATCGCGGATCGGATCCGTCGACGCGCCGAGTATGGATCGCGTCGTCGCCCAACGGAGTGGACTGGAGTTTCCCGCATCAAGTCGCACTCCCGGAAGCCGATCCGAAGCACGCGCGCTGGAATCCAGGCAGCATCACGTCGTTTGGGTTTGCGATCGATCATCGGGACGAGTTCTGGCTGGTCGTCCAGGGCAAGCTGCTGCGCAGTGATGACGCCGTGACATGGAAGACGGAATCCATTCTGAACACGGTTGAGATGCAGAAAGACAATCTCACTTTCAGTGGCAAGTCGTACCACCTGAATGTCGCCGCCAACAACGAATTGTTGCTGATCGACGACAGTGGCGGTCGGACGCAGGAGAAGGCCACGTCCATGCTGTGGCGGCGTCAGAGTTCCGGGGAATGGCACAGTGTTGGTGGGCTGCTTCCGCCGCCCGTGTATTCTCCACACGGTGGCAGTGCGGTGCCGCAGCCTGATGGGTCTGTGGTGACAGTCATCGGGGCGACGACCGGCATCCACGTGCGCGAATTTGACAACTTGGGACGACCGTCAGATTCGATGCAAATCGCCTGCCACGTCAATCAGCCCTTTCACCCGGCGCTGGCGGTCCTGCCGGATGGACGGTACCTGGTCGTCTACGGGACACCCCACGGAATCATGGCCGCGGTGTTTCAGCAGGCGCGATGACGCGCAAGTCCGCCTGCTTGCGCTGGGAACGACGGCAGGGTCGGGTGTGATTGGACACGGACAACGCGGAAGACAGGCTCAGGGTGCGTCCTGGAACCGTTTGCTGGCAATGATGGACTGGATCACCGACCTGAGCTGGAAGTCGTCGGCCTGAGCACGATTGACGATTTCGTCCACGGTCGGGGAATCGGCGGGACCCAGTTCCCGGGTGAGGGCGAAGCGGAGCAGGTGTTCCGTGAAGGCCGTGGCAAACCGGCGTTTTTGCCGGACCAGCAGTTCCTTGAATTGCACGACACCTTCAAACTCCTGGTTCCGCAGCAAAGATCCGCTCGCATCGACTTTTCGTCCATTGTCATACTGATCGCGCCAGCGGCCGGTGATGTCGAAATTCTCCATCGCGAATCCGAGTGGATCGAGCTTGGTATGACACCCGGCGCAGGAAGGGTTCTGGCGATGAGCGGCGAATTGCTCACGGATCGTCAGATCCTTGCCACCAGATTCTTCATCGAGCGGCGGGACATCGTTCGGTGGGGGCGGCGGCGGAGCGTTGAAGATTGCTTCGATGATCCAGACACCCCGTGCCACGGGATGAGTACGCTTGGGCCCCGATGTCATGCTGAGCATGGCAGCATTCGTGATGATCCCGCCGTAGCGGGGATCGTTGGCGGCGACCCGTTGAAAGACCCGCGACCGCAGTTGCTGGCGCAGTTCATATTCGAATGTCTGTTGCGCCACCAGTATTGCTTTGTCCGGATCCAAGTTGGCTGGCACCTGCTTCAGGGCCACGCTTGCCTTGTCAAGTTCGGCTGTCAGGCGTTGCCGTTCCCCCTTTTGCCGGGGCGTCAGCGCGGCCAGCAGGTCTGCTTCTGAGACAAATCCGCCGTGACCACTGGCCGCTGCTGCCACTTCTTCCGCCGTCAATGCGCGGTTATAAAGTCGGGCCTGGTCGATGTTCACCGAAAGGTATCGATTGCCGCCAGCCGGAAGATGACGCAGACCGAAGATCACAGACGATTGTTCGCGGGGAAACACCGCCATCCCCTTGCGATACGGTTGGCCATACGGCTGACCGTTGCGATAGAGAGTGGTCGTGCCATCGTCCGTGTAGACCATCGCCAGGTGAAGATCTTCGCCAATCCGTGTCTCTTCGAGGGATTCGGGAAAATCCTCGGTCCGGGCAAATCCGTTGCTGCCGGAGATCCAGTGCCGATTCTTTCGCTCGCCGATGACAATCGTGTCGAAGAAATCGCCAGGCCCCTGGATCCCCATCAGTCCGCCGCCACGCTGATCAAGATTGCTCAGCCGAAATCGGACTTCCAGGGTCTTGGCCCGCAGTTCTTCGGCCAGAGGCTTGCTTTGCAGGAATGCCCGATCCAGGACAACCATTCCGTCGCGGAGTGAAATGTCGCCGTGTGCCGTCAAATCGAGTTGCCCAGCCGAGTCTTTGAGATCGCCTTCAAATTCCCAAACGGCGTACGGCTTGAGATCAATCGGGGCGGTGTCCTTCTTTTCGCGCCGGGCTTCCAGCAGTCGTGTGCGGACAGGCTGGATCAGTTCATTCAGTTGAGTCTGCGCGGTGGCGATCTGCGCCTGCAGTGACTTTCGCTGCTCATCGTTGCGCTGATTGTCGGCCCTCAGTTTCCCGGTGTCGACCGCAGGCGGCTTCAGGTCCGTGGTGTACCATGTCTGCAGGAAGCGGCTTTGATAGCTGAATTTCGGAGCGATCAAATCCACGATTGACCGGTCCTCGACAAATACAGTGTCGAATAACAGCAGCGGTTCCAGGATCATCTGCAGACTGGCGGGGGCGTCGCGGTCGAGGCTGAAATACTTGTTGATCTGTGGATCCGGTGTGACCGCCAGCAGGTTTTCCAACTGCATCCATTGAGCAGGAAACGCATCGAGAAACCGTTCGATCCTGGGGTCTGCCAGCATCCGATCAACGGTGCGGTGCAGGACCTGTGGATCCTTCAGTTCACCACGTTCGGCCAGCGTCAACAGTTCGTCGTCGGGACAGCTCGCCCACAGGAAATACGAGAGGTGCGAAGCAAACTCGAACTGAGTCTCGCGATCGTCGGTCGCAGGTGTTCGATACAGAAAGCGGGGGGATGACAAGACGGCGGACGCCACTTTCCGCATCGTGTCGGTGAAAGACAACCCCTGATTCAACCGGGCCGCGCCATACGCGGCGTATCGACCCAGGGTTTCGTCGTCCACCGGACGACGAAAGGCCCGCGGCAGAAAGCGGGACAGCCGACGTCGAACTTCCATTGGACGATCAACATCAGCAGCGGGTTCGGCGAAGAAATCCTTCCAGATGCCCACCGTCTGATCATTGAAATCCGGGCTCTCAACGATCGACACACTCAATCGAAGGAACGTATCCAGCAGCAGTGGCGACATCGTCAACTGGTCTGCCTGATTGTCAAATCCGTGCTCGGCCCGCAAATCTTTCGGGAACGGTTTTACATCCTGTAAGCCGGGCAGGGGGGCCAGCGAGTGTGATGCGACGTTGATCGTGTCTGGCATTCTTCGAGGTGCGGGTTCCACCGGTTGCTGCAGATAACTGTCATACCGGGTCATCAGCTTTTCGGGGAGTGGAAAGAGGTCCCGGTTCAGGGCAAACAGGTCCCGGACCGTGTTGTTGTACTGAAACCGGTTCAGGCGTCGAAGTGGCAGCGGCTGCTGCGGAAGGCGATCACTGGCTTCGCGCAACAGTCCCTTCAGCGCGGCGACTGCCCGGGTCCGAGTCTCGTCATCCAGAGCCGGCTCACCTTCCGGGGGCATGGCACCCGTGTCGATGGCTGTGAGAGCACGCTTGATCATTGCAGGCTGATCGAGCATCTTCTCGGCCGACGCCCAGTGCTGAAAGTTGATCTGGGCATTCGTCTCGATCTCGCCGTGGCACTGGACGCATTTCTGACCGAGCAGTGGCTTGAGAAACTGATCAAACTCACCGGCCTGGACCCGCCCCGCAAGTCTGCCGCAGACCAGCAGCAGCAGGCAGGTCCGGCGCATGGCCAGTTGCCAGGTCATCGGTGCGATCTCCCGCGCGGGTTGTGGTGTCCTGGCAGCCATTACGTCCACAAGTCCGAAATCACGCCAGTGCTGTCCGCGTAGGATTTCATCGGCAGTCCCATCAACTGCGCCACCGTCAGCCACAGGTTAGAATTGAGCGTACCGCTCGGCAATTTGATGAACCGGCCCTGCTTGATCTGGTCCCGGGCTTTGCCTGCCACGATCATCGGCAGATCGTAGTATTGATGGGTCCCCCCGTCGCCCAACCCGGCTCCGTACGTCACCAGCGAATTATCCAGCATCGAACTGCCGTCGGATTCCTTCGTTTCCTTCATTCGCTGAATCAGGTAGGCGTACTGCTGCATGTGGAAGATGTCGATCTTCTGCAGATCCTTGTATTCTCCCTTCTGATTGTGCGTCATGTTGTGATGCTGTACGGGCTTGTCGAAGACCCCTTCGTACATCAGCGTGGCATCCCACCGTTCAGGGCCGAACATGAATGTGCAGACGTTGGTGATTCCCATCTGAAAGGCGAGCAGCATCAGGTCCATCTGCAGGCGGATGTATTCGCCGCGCGGCAGCACTTCATTTTTGGGGATCTTGATGTCGACATCCGACAGCAACTTGTCCATCTTCTGAATGCGCCGTTCGATGTTCCGGATCATCTCCATGAATTCGCCCAGCGTGCGGCGGTCATCGCGACCCAGCTTTTCGGACAGCGTATTCGCATCGGCCAGGACCAGATCAGTGACGTCGGCCACGTGCTTGCGGTAGCTGTCCCGCAAAAAGAGCCGGTCATACAGCTTCTGAGGCTCGCGGATCGACGGAGCCATCTTGCCGGGCCCGTACCACGAAATGTTGTCGAATTCGATCGGTTCCTTGCCTGCGGTGAATCCGTTGCAACTGATTTCGAGCGTATTGAAGATTGTAGACCGGCCAACAACATCACCGATCACCTGATCCAGGCTCCGTCCATTGGGATGAGCGATCCCCTGCTCGGTTGCTTGCGCGGGCGACAGGCTGGTGAGGTAGCAGGAGGCTCCCTGAGCATGCACATCCTGCCCGTTCTTGTAGGTTCGATCCAACCCCGTGATCAGCGTGACATCACTGGTGTGTGCGGCCAGCGGCTGCATGGTGGATGTCAGTTCCAATGGATAAATACCAGGCTTGTTCAGCCGCCGCCGCTCGTTCTTGGTCTTGTCGGCGTCAAACCCGCCGATAAATCCCGGCAACTCAGCATCCTCTTCGCCGGGAAAGAAGCACCGCCGGACAATCCCGTTGGGGATGTACATCAGGACGAGCTTTTTGCCAGGCCGAGTGACCTTCGACAATGGATCCGCTGCTGAGACCAGCGAAGGGAGAAACGGCAGCGACAGAATGGCGCCGTTCGCTCGCAGAAAACTTCGTCGGGAAAGCTTCATCGCAGGCCCCTGGTGTTTCGCAGCGATCCAATTAGAATCACAGGAAACAGTATTCGCCGCAGCGACTGTTTTCAACCGCGTTTGGCGTTGGGCTTGGGGTCGGGTGGTTCAAAGATCATTTTTCGCGTGTGGATACGTTTTGAGTGGGTAAGTCGTTGACCCGCGAAAAATGATCATTGAACCACCCGACCCCACTGCGTGTGACCACTCAGCGCAGTTGTTCCTTCAATTGGCGAATGTCCTCCGGAATGGTGTTGTACCGCGGAGGCCAGGTCGTGGCTTCAAGTTGCTTGAGGGACTCTCGGGCAGACATTGTCTGGTTCAGTTTCACCTGCACTCTGGCGAGTCGAACGAGCCCCGTGGGGTCCAGGCGGCGCAGTTTGACGAACTGCTGCCAGTGGAGCAAGGCCTCGTCCCAGCGGTTCTGCTGTTCGCGCCAGTCGGCCAGCGCGGCGTGATTCGTTGCCTCGTTGGGGTCGGCTTCGACGATTGAAGTTGCTGCGCGTTCGGCCTGGGCCTCGTCGTCCTTCAGTCGCTGGGCCAGTTGTTTGTAGAGGTCCAGGTTGTGACGTTCCAGATCGATGCGGGTCAGTAACATTCCTGTGGCTTCGTGCTTCAGTCCGGTCGCATCGAGCGATTCCATGAGCCATTGTTGTGTCTCCTGGTCGAGCGGTTGCAGGTCCAGGGCGAGCTTGTACTGGGTGATGGCCGGTTCCAGCTTTCCCTGCTCCTGGTAGACTCGACCCGCGGATTTCCTCAGCAGGGCGCTGTCCTGATTGTCCGTCCTGGCCCGCTCATCCAGGAACCGGATGTAGGCGTTCAGGTCTGGTGACAGTTGCAGTGCTGAGCGCATTGTCTTCATCGATTCGATTCGCAGGTGGTGACTGGGCGGGAAACAGATCAGCGCGCTGGCGGCCGCATCGACAGCTTCGCGCGTCTGCTTCAGGTGAATGAACTGGTGTGCCATTTGATGGTAGTAACCCCAGAGCGTGTTGTCGCCGATGCCCCGACCGGGTGCATGCCGCTGGTGATACGAGATGGCCTGTGTGTAATACTGCGTCGATTCCAGGGAGAGTCCCGTATCTTCGCATGCTCTGGCCAATTCAGCCATGACTGCTTCAGTCCAGCGTCCCTCCTTGTGGAAGTACGCATCGGTCTCCATCAGAAGTTCACGAAGCAGCTGAGGTCGTTGTGTTCCGTGATAGGCTCGCATCAACAGGGTGCGGTGGCCCAGGACGTTGGGGGCGGATTTGACGAGCGGTTCCAGCAGTGCGACCGCTTCGCCGAAGCGTGATTGACCCATCAGGTAATTGATCAGTACCGATTCGCCCGATGCATCCAGCCGCCCCTGTTTGCGGGCGGCAAACAAGATTTCAATCGCACGATTGGCACGGTTCAGACCCGAGTACTGGTATTCGGCGACATATCGCTGCACGCGTCCCGAATCTCGATGAGCTGCCAGAACCTCTTCGGCGACCTTCGCGAAATCCGCACTCTTTTCGGCCCAGAAGTGCTGGTTGTGGTTTCTTGTGATGGCGGTGTAGCGCTGGCGACGCGTGGACAATTCACGTCGAAGATCCGTCAGCACAACTCGCAACAGGACGGGTTCGGCATCACCGAGAGGTATCTTCCTGTCGACACAGGTCCAGCGATAGTGTCCCAACGAATGTCCGTGTTGATTCCATGGATTCTCCCACGAATACTCCAGTCGCCTGGGATAAGACTCGATCCGCTCGGCCAGCCACCAGACGGCGTCCCTGGAGCCCAGCAACTGATCCACCACCCCGACAGTATGGTTGATGAGCGACGAGTAATTCACCAACTGGGTCTTCATCAGATCGGGAAACGTCTGGAACGCATACTCGCGGAACAGTCCGGCCGCTTCCTTGATCTGCGCATTGTGAGCCGCCTGATAAACAGAGGGCAACCGTACGAGCAGGTTATAACGGTGGTTGGCGTCCTGGGTGGCTCGAATTTCCGCCATTTGCAGATCCGCGATTTTCTTCAACAGGGAGACTCCCTTTCCAAGAGACGTTTCCCCGGACTGACCAAGGGCGTGCAATTGCAATCCAAACCACTGCTCCTTCAGCCAGGGCAACTGCTGGTCGTTGAACGGGTTGGCCTGGCGCTGTGCGATCAGGGCTTCGCCCTTCGCATAGTGATGACGGTCGTTCAGCAGGCCGATCCAACCAGCAAGGACATCCTGATCTTCGGAGTTCCATTTGCTGGCGTGATCCGCCAGGTAAATCCGGACGGTGGCATCCATCAGGGTTTCGGCAGTATCAGACTGGGCGTAGTGCTGGTGCAGCAGCGATGCCTGGTGCCAGATAATGTGCAGGTGATCACCGGATCCTGCGGCAGTCTGCCGGGCAAGGGCCTTCAGTTCGCGGATCTGTTCGTCGATCAGCGGCTGGTGAGGCAGGCGTCCCAGGTTGTAGAGATGACTGGCCATCAATCGCGGCTCACCTTCGGACCACGTTCGCGCAAACGCCCGTTGCATCGCGGCGACCGCGGCCGTGATGTGAGGTCCCGGTTGATTGAGAACATTCGCGGCCTGGGATTCCACGAGCGCTTCGAGCAGATCGAGTGCCCGCAGTTCTGTTTGTCGCGTGACATCCCGATCCGTGGTACCCGGTTTCACAGGCGCGTCACGCAGCGTCCGAATCCGGGCGATCAGCGGGTCGGTCGTCGCTTCGTTATGAACTTCGCTCAACAACTGGGACCGGACGGCGTTCAGGTACGTGTAGGCCTGTTGCGGGGAGCGGCCCAGCGAGGCATCCGGTACCATCGCGAGGACCCGGAAATCACGCGTCGCCGCGTAAAGTTCGCGGATCACCCAGAAATAGCTTTCGGGGGAAGTCGACTTCCGCAACAGGGCTTCAATCATCAACAACGTTTCGTCGTCGAGCTCTGTGGAGGAATTGATCTGAATGAATCGATGACGCTGATTTGCCAGCACCTGATAAAGTTCATGTTCAGAACGCAGCATTTGTGCGGCCAGCAGCGCGCGGCGATGGTCTTCACGACGGTCCAGCACCAGATACCAGTCGCCCAGTGCTCGGACCTCGCGCGGACCCAGCAGACCGTCCTTCTGAGCGGCCTCGAACATCTGCACCGCTTCGGGCAGTCCACCTCGTTCCGCCTGCAGCCAGCCCAGGGCAACTCGCCACGAAGTCAGGGACTTGTCGGCTGCGATCCAGGCTCGCAACTGTCGCTCCAGGTCTTCCGGCCGATCCAGCGCGACGAGCAACCGGTACTTGAGTGCCCGCAGCTTGTGCACGGCTGTCGGCACGGTGTCTGGCTTCGTGAAGCTGTCAGTCGCACCATTCTGCTGGTCTGCCACCCTTGTCGCGTCAGCCGGACCGTCGGCAGCGTGAGGAGTTTCGATCAGTGCCAGTCGGCTGTCGATGAATTTCAGCAGTCGCTCCACATCGCCAGCCGGGGCTGACGTGCGGACAGCCAGGTGCATCAACAGTGCCAGGGCTCGTTCTTTCAATTGCACGCGAACGATGGATCGCATGTCGGCATCGATTTGCACAGCGATCTCGTCTTCGTCGGGTTCCTCGTCGTCATCGTCGACTTTTTCGTCAACCGGTTTTGCGTCGGCAGGCTGCGGATCGACGAGCTTCCAGCAGGTCGCTGTCACTTGTTCGAGGTTTCGTTCCAACTGAACGTCCAGTGTCAGTGATTCGATTTCGAACCACGGAACCAGTGACGCCATCGCCTCATCGGCCGGACCGGCTGGAAGTTTCAAATAACGGGCCAGTCGATCGGCCACACCCTGGCGGGCGTCGTGTCTGGCGGTTGCCTGCTGTTCGGCGAGTTCGATCCGAGTCAGTTCGTGCGCCTTGCCACCGTCCAGCAGAGCACGGTTGGTCGCGGCTTCTCGGGAGGCGATGAGGGCATCGACCAGGCGTTGCAATTGTGGCACAAGCCGCATCGCCAGCTCACCCCTGTTCGCCTCCTTCGTCTTCAAGAGCGTGGGCTTTGGCGCCAGCCTGGGCAGCAGGGCGAACAACTCGGTCTCGATCGCATCGGTCCACGGTTCCGCCAACAGGGCGTCGAACAGTGCCAGCGCGGCTGCCGGTCGGTGTTCGTCATCTGCGACAGCGAGCAGATCGTGGAGGAACGGCAATCGCTGATCGACCATTCGCGAGCGGTAGACGTTCAGCAGCGTTTCGCCCAGCACTCGTTTGCGATTCGGCTTCTGTTCCGTTTCCCAACGCAGGCGAATGACCTTGGCGATCTCGACCCAGATGGGACTCGGGACTTCAGAAGACTCGAATTCACGGCGATCGCCGAGTGATTTCCAGGCCGCGTTGATGAGATCGGCACTCATCGGACGTGCCTGCATGGCCTGCAGATCGACGTCGCGGAAGATCGCCAGTTCGTCGTTGGCCGGCTTTTCGTTGGCGGGAAACTTCATTCGACCGGTCAGAGCCCACTGTGCGAACGACGCCAGTCGGGTCGGATCGAGCGTTGCGGCTTCACGGACAAGTGTCCTGAAAATGTGCAGCCGCAACAGGTCGACTTCGTCAAAGTCCCGGGAATCGATTCGACTGAACAACGAACTGCCGATCTGGAAGTTGCGGCGCTGATTCAGGAAGGCGAGCGCCGTGGCGGGCAATTTCGGATGCCACGTCGGATCCATCTCCTGCATGTTCAGGTTTTGGCAATGACCGAGTGCAAATTCTGTCGCCACATCCAGCCGGGTTCGTTGGGCAGGATTCAGTTCCGCGCTGTCAACGGCTTCGTCGATCCATTGAGTGGCGAGCCGTACTGCTTCCGCGTATTGATCGTTGAAGACGAGCGCGCTGAGCCGGTGACTGTACGCGATGGAATTTGCGGGCATCCGCTCGGCCCATTCCACAGACCAGGTGATCAGCCGCTGAAATTCACCGCGTTGATGAAACGCGGTCGCCTGGTATTGGAAGAGTTGCTGCAGTTCGTATTCGTGCCACTCCACCGGCTGTCCGGCGCGAAGCTGGCCGTCGGGAACTCGTCGATCGATCTGCTGGCGGATCCACGCGTCGGCGGCCTGCCGGTCGCCTCGGGCTTCCAATCGTTGGGCGTACTGCGTGTGATGGCTGATCTGCCAGGGGGCTTCGGTGGCAAGTCGCTGGAGGATGGCAAGTTCTTCGTCGAGGCGATTCAGCGCCTGGAAACAACCGGCCTGTTGACCGAGCCAATCATGCAGAGCCAGTGTTTGTACAGGTTGTCGTTCGTAGACCGGGCGGATGATTGTCAGCAGTTCGAGGAATTCGGGGTAACCTGTCACGGAAAATGCCATGCCACGCACAGTGTCAGCCAGGAACCGTTCGTTGTCGCGAGTCGAGTTCGTTTGTGGTTCGGGGGCCAATCGCTGAGCTTCTGCCAGCAGTTGTTGGCGCAGCAAATCGTTTTCGCGCAGGGCTTGCCAGACGAAGGCCCGGACCCAGCGGGTTCCCGGTTTGTCGGCTGCCAGCTTTTCCAAGGCGTCCACCTGAGCCACCGCCGCGGCCAGGTTCTGCTTCGTACATTCCGACAGGATCAGCAGCAGCCGATCGTCGGTCGTGGCGCTTCCATCCGCCACACGTTGCCGCGCTTCGGCAACGGACGTTCCGTGCTTTCGTGCAGGCTTCGAATCATCCCCAGGCTGCGGCTGGCGGGCGAGAATTGATGCGCCGGCAAACAGGACACTGGATCGGCCGGCCAATTCGGCGTTCAATCGCTGCTGGAATGGATCGGCAGCGAGTAAAGTCACCGTTTGACGGATCTCACTCGTCTTCCGACCGATCGGATCAACGACGGTCGTCGTCTGCGGCCACCATTGACCGGCGACTTCGACGAAGTCGGTAAACGACTTCGTATGTGGTGGCGTCCCTTCGTAAACATCTTGAATCTTCAAGACGACATGTCGCACGGTGTCGATCAGGACGCGGTATTCGTGGACGGGTGCGGCTGGAAGATCTTCGTCGTCCGTTTCCGGATTTGTGAAAACAACGATGAGCGTCACCTGGCCTTCGCCGGCCGGTTCAATCCGCGCCGATTGGTCGCGATAGCTGCGATGAATCGGGGCGAGAGACCAGTCATCCAGTTCCAGCGGCAGTTCCTGGCGATCCGCTTCGACGGCGGGTCGAATCCGTCCGACTTGGAACGCCTGCGAGAAGACTCCTCGTTCGACGGTGTTCGACCAGTTCACAACGGTATGCCCAGGTCCGATAGGTCGTGTCAGCCAGGCTTGCGGCGAATAAAGTTCCAGTCGCCGTGACCGGCTGCTCATTCGCGACCAGCGTGGATCGAAGGATTCCGTGGTTCGGGTGATCTCCACCCCCCCGACGATCTTCGCCAGAGCAGGGCGTCGCACCAGGCTGTTCGACAGGGCGATCGCTTCCGGGGACCACTTCGATTCGCGATCCAGCCGTTCGTCGCGTCGCCGCGACCATTCTACGGATCGGCTGAACGGAACGGGTGGCAGTGCCGGGAACAGCGTGTCGAACCACTGAATGTATTGTCGAGAATTGCTTTCTGGATTTCGATAACGGCCCCGATTGGATTTGAAATCGAGTTCCAGGCCGTATTGCAGGCCCTGCTGTTGCTGCTTGTATCTCTCGACGGCCAGGGGCGAAGCAGTCGGAAAGTACTGGATGTCGTCGTCCAGGTAATAGGCCGATGCACCGGATCGCATTTGGCCATCCGGTGTGAATGCACCGGATTCATCCACGAACGACGACGTTTGCGCGCGATCCCTGGCGTAAAGGCCTGCCATTCGCCGTGATCCCTCGGGGTGACCGAAGCCGAAACTTGGTTCGTAGGTGCCCCGACTTTGAAGCCCCAGATCCGATTCAAATCGACCGTACCATTCGCTGGAGCTAGGTCGACCGCCAAATCCAGCCATGCCACCCAAGGTACCTCCCCAAGGGCCATTGATTGGGGATCCACTCATTGACTGGAATTCCGATTGATCGGCAACCCTGCGTCCCATGGCTTCAGACGCAATGCTGACTTCCGAATCCCAAATCTGAAGCTTATCTCCGCTGAGACCAAAGGACGAGACTGAGTCCAACTCACGCAGTTCATCTCCCAGGAACTCACCTCCACCCCCACCCCAACCTCCACTTCCGCCGGACATCGGGAATGAACCTGGTGCCATTGCCTTGAGCAGTTCGCGGACGGGCTGAGCTTGCCAGTGGAGCGGGTGACGACCCAGTTTGGCCAGGTCTTGCAGAATTCGCTGCCGGATCTCACGGCGATATCCGGCCGCCTGTTGCAATTGCTTTTGACGCAGTTCTTCATTGGCCAGACTGCGCCCTTCGGCGAAGAAGCGTTCGCCATCCCGCATCTCAAAACGACGCTTGACGCCAAACCGTTCCCGGTCCTTGTCGCTCTCCAGCACCAGCAGCGACGTATACGGAGTGATGATGTGAAATTCTTCGGACAACGCGATGATTTCGTCGCGGATCAGGCCGCTCGATCCCTGATGCAGCAGTTCATCGAGCCGCCCGCGAGCCCACAGACGCGGAATAAATGACGCGTCATCATCCGGAGCCGTCTCACGTGGTAATGGATCACTGCCGGGTTTGGTGTCATTTTTCAATGCGGCCTGGGATGCCGGTGAATCCAGGCGGCGTTCCGGCAGCGTGACCTTGGTGGCATATCGGACCGTCTCACCGCCACGCTTGGCTGTGACGACCACTTCACCGGTTTGTTTTTGTGCTTCGGGAAGGTAGCGCCCGACGAGGATCTGTTGTGTCCCCGCGGCCACGTTGGGAAGCTTGCCCGGATAGACCGCTGCAACCTTGATTCCCCGGTATTCCACGTTGATGTCAGACAGGCCGGGCTGAGCGATCTCGTTCAACAACTCCATTGCCACGATCTGTGGTGTCATTTCACCAGAGATTGTCCGCGTCGAACCGCTCGTCAGGCGAGACAGGCCCTGCAGCACGACGGACTCAAACGAGTTTCCCACCCCGATGCAGTGAATCGGACGGACGGATGCTTTCTTGCCTTCGGCACTTCCAGCGGTTCGTTCGGCCATCCGCTTCAGGAATGCCTGCGGATCTGATTCGACCGTCGCCACGATTCCATCACCGAGATAGATGGTCTGCGAAGTTGCTGTCGCGCGGGTCGCCGCGGAATCGAATGCCTTGTCGAGGTCGGTCCAGCCGAGTGAGACTCGGTTGTCGAGTGTTTGACTCACTTTCGCCAACGACTGTTCGCTGGGTGCAACCGACTGGTCGAACAGCCATTCCGGGCGAACGTCAACCGTCGCCACGTTGAATCGATCCGCCGGTCCCAGCGACGCCAGCAACGCGGCCACGCAGGCGGATTGCTGCTTGCGTTTCTCCTTGTCCATCGAACCGGATGTGTCGCAGAGCAGCAGCAGATCCAGGGGTTTTCCTTCGGGCAGGAGTTCTCGCTGCCAGTTTCCACCGGGGGAAGGGGGCGTCAGTTGCAGCAGGAAGTACCCGTCATCCCCTCGTCGGTGAGGGATCATCACCACGTCCGACTGCCGCCCGTCGATTTCGCAGACGACTTCGAAATCGCGCGTGGGCGTGACTTCCTGGGCTGCGTACTCCACCCGTCCGCTGTTCGCTGTCTGCTGAATACGGGCCGGATGGGATGAACACTTCACCTGCTTGAGGGGAATTGCGGACTGGACGGTCACGGTCAATCCGAGTTCCCGCAGGGGACGCGTCTGCAGAAGTTCGCTGCGCAGGCCATAATTGTAGCGGTAGGTGTTCGCCCGCAGCGGCAGGACCTGCGTGTAAGCGATCTTCACGCGCTTCTCGGAATGCGGTTCAATCGGAAAGACGCGGGCGCTGAAAATGTTCCCGCCGGTCCATTCCAGCAGGCCGGGATCACGCTTCTCGCTCAAGATCGTCTCGTAGATTTCGCGAGCCCGCTGCTTCTCCACGATGTCGGCTTCGACCAGTTCGTTGCCGATCCACATGCCAAATCCGCTGATCGATGCCTCCTGCGGAAGAGGGAAGTGAAACACGCCCTCCAGCCGCGATGCCGTACTGTTGACGAATGTCTCTTCGATGGTGGTTCGGGCGATTTGATCGCGGATATCCACCGAGACGAGATGAACCCCCACGGCCAGCGGTGCGCTGCGTCCATCGGGCAGCTTGACGATCAGTGAACCGAGTGACTCATTCGATGTCGCTCCTTCAAACCCCTTCAACCACAGGGGTGCTTCGGCGTCGACCTTTGTAGAAACCAGCAGTGTTTCGTCACGTGTCACGCGGACAAGTTGTTTGCCCGGCTGGTCAAACGTGTGCGATCCTGCCTGGGGGGCCAGGACCACCAGCGGAATGAGCTTTACCAGGGGGGCGGCAGCCTGTTTGGGAGCGGGCTTGCCTTCGTCCGGCTTTGCATTGGCTGCCTTGTCAGTCGAAATCGTCGCGACGGGAACGCCTCCCGGCTGAGTGACCTGCATCTCGCCGCTGTGCAATCGAACCTGTGTGGGCGACAGCACCTCGACCAGCGAACCGGGGCCGATCACCAGTTGCACCTGTGACGTCAAGGACACGGCCACGGCGTTCGCGCCACGCAATTCCGTCCGAATCCAGTCGCCCGGTTTGACGATCAGGTCCCGCCGGGTACATGTCCAGCGCTGCGCATTGAGTGGCCGCAGGCCCGCAATCCCCTGTACGTCGGTTACTTTTCCCACTCGACCATCGTCTGACAACGTGGTGGCCAGCACGAACTTCGATTCGTCAACAGGAATATTCAGCGCGATCAGCCGCAGTTCCACGGTGGGAACGGCCTGCCTCTTGTCACCGGCGGCTTCGTGTACGACGAACGACAGCAACTCATAGGACCTGGCGTCCGCGATCGCCTCAAGCGTGGCCGGTCGATCACCGCCGGTCACGGGCAGTTCCGTCTGATAAAGGACGCAGTCACGGCCACCGTGGGCCAGTCGACGGACGGGAATCAGATCGCGCAAGTCGATCGATCCGGTGAGTGACGTGCCCGTCGTGCCGACACCGGGAAGACAAAGTTCCAACAACGCCTCGAAGTTGAAGTCCGAGTTGCCTTTGCCGGTGAACAGTTGCGGACCGAGTCTGCCGGAATCGACCGCGACCAGGGTGTTGGCCTGCTCGTCGATCTGCCAGAGTGATCCACCCCGAGCGATCCGGTACCGTGCCGGCGTGTCGTCAATCCGGACCTGGCCGGGTGACCGAACCCAGACGTCGACATTCTGACCATGACGCACCAGCCGCAGTTGCATCGAATCCACCGCGGCCAGCCGTTCCAGCACTTTTGAGAACGGTGCGGCACTAAGAGACTCGGGCGACGACGAAAGCCACACGGCCACTCCGGCCACGACTGCGGAAAGAGCGACCAGACCTCGAAAGAGCAATGTCAACATGGTGCGACTCCTGCGAATCGGTTCGGATTGACTGAGGGGCAAGGGCTGAGGCGCAAGAGACGGAGAAGACAAATCTGGCGCGAGGGCCGCGGACCCCGCACCTTCAAATTCTGCCAGGGATTGGGCGCTGAGCCGTTCCAGGAACGCGGTGTCGACGTCGGCGGGACTGGGCGGAGCTTCGCCCGGTCGCGCATCGAAAAGCGCTTTCAGGTCGGCATCGTCGCGGTCAGGTTCCGGCACGGACATCGATCATTCCTTCGGAGCGGCAGCCGTTACACAAGTTGGCAGCCGTTGGGTGGACGACACGCGCTCAAATCGCTCGCGAAACTCGCGGCGAGCCCGTGCCAGTTTCGAGCGGACACCCTCCAGTGTTCCACCAACATTGCGGGTCATCTCTTCCAGACTCAGGTCATCAAAGTATTTGGCCATCAACAAGGCGGCATAATCGTCGGTCAGTTCACTCAGGACTGTCCGCACCCGTTCCGCGACTTCGCGCCGTTGCAGTTGTTCGAGTGGCGACCCGTCGGTTGAATTGTGGTCGATTCTGGCAGGACTCTCCCGAGCCGCCCGCCGTTCCCGCCGCCAGTGTTGCAACGCATGGTGATGGGCAATTCCCGTCAGCCAGCACCACAGCGTGCCCCGCTGGGCATCAAATTGTCTGGCCGACCTCGCTGCCGCCAGAAACGTTTCCTGCACCAGGTCTGCCACGACGGACGTTTCCCGTGATCCCATGTCGCCGGGGCTGGCCGCATCAGGTCCAACAACGCGCAGGACGTAGCGCCAGACACGCACGCTGTACTGTTCGTACAGCGCCTGCCAGGCCTCACGCTGGCCGTCTCGCAATCCGAGAATCACGGTCGTTTCGTCCCACGACTCCGGCAAGTCGCCCCCTCATTCTCTTTTCTCACGTGATTCGGCTGGTCTCCCGACCCCGCCTCATGCTCGGCGCGGGTCTCCCGACCCCGCCGAAACCCGCGACCGAAGGTCTCCCCTCCGAGCATCAACTCCCGAATTGCCAACAGTCGAATGGGAATTGTCCGACCTTCTCTCAAATGTGTCGCCTGTTTTGACCACAAAATCGAAAATCGGAAGATTTCATTCCGCGGACCTGAAGAACCGGTGGTAAGCGGCCACTGCACTGACTTTGTGAGCCGCAAGGCGCTAGCCGCGGGTGCCTTCTCAATCATTCTCGTCAGTTCTTCAGGTACGAGCGCGAATACACCCGCGGCTAGCGCCTTGCGGTTGCGGCTTCGTCTTGTGTTCCCACAGCGGATGGCCGTCCAGATCGAAACAAAACACACCGACGTTGCCTCAGTAGCAATAGACTCGTTTGCCGTCCGTGACCGGAGTTTCTGACGCGTAACTGCTCTTCAGGTGAATGGGGGTTTCCGGCTTCCCGGCATGGACCTGTTGTTCCCAGAGAATGCTGCCGGTCTTCAAGTCCAGGCAGAGGACTTTCCATTGATGCACGGTTTCCGGTGCCTTGGGTCGATCCCAGCCGAAATAAAGCCCCTTCTTCGGTTCTTCCGAAGAGCCGGTGTTGATCACGGTCGTGAGGAAGGTCTTCAACGTCGAAGTCGAGTTCCGCTTTCATTGCGTTAAGAAATGTTGTGATTCGAGATTTGACGACAGTATCATACGCCTCCCGACTTTGCCCTCACGACCGGCCGCGACTCCGCAGTGGAGAGATTCCTGGAGGATCGAACAATGCCTGTGTGTCACGTTCGCGCTGCCCTGATTCCAGGATTCATCTTCGCATGGGTTGCCGTCGCTGCGGCTCAGAGCGACGACAAGGCGAACGCCCCCTCCAGGACACCGTACTACGGTTCCGGGGGTTCAACGCTAATCTTTCTGCTCACAAAACCTGGAGTTCAGCAGGAACTGCGACTCGAAGATTCCGCATCCCAGAAACTGCTGGCTTCACTCCGGGAACTGGACCCGACACACGTCTCCTTTCGAACTCCGGACGAGAAACGGTGGTTTGCTGAACTGAGGGTCGAGACGGAGCGGAAGTCCAAGGCGGCCATTCAGAAGTCGCTCAGCGAGGAGCAATTCCGACGTTTGCAGGAATTGGAAGCACAGTACCTGGGTGGTCGAGTCCTGTTGAGTCCGAAGACGGCCGATCGATTCGCGTTGACTGCGGACCAGCAGGAAAGACTCAGGGCAATTAGCGCGGAATTCGGGTACACGGGTCAGGCGGGGGCACCGCGTCTCAGTGCCGAAGAGGCGTCCGCTCGAATGGAGAAATACAACTCTGATCTGCTGGCCGTTCTGACGCCAGACCAGATGAATCAATGGAAAGCGATGTCCGGCGCTCCATTCAAGTTTCCGAAGTCGCTGAGCGGCCCTTCCTGGAGGCTGATCTATGTCCCGGAAGTTCAAACGGAACTTGGTCTATCGGAAGACGAAGTCGCGGCGCTGGTGCAGTCGCTGGCAGCGATCCAGAAAGAAGACAGTCGCGCGAGATTTGGTCGCGGACCCGCTCAAGCTCCGGGAAACCATCAACAAGTCATCGACACGGTCCGGCATTCACTGTCGGTCGCACAATGGAATCGACTGCAGGAACTCATTCTCCAGCAGCACGGAGTGGAATTGCTTTCACACCCCGAGGTGGCAGATAAGCTGGGCCTGAACCGGGACCAGCAGGTCCGAGTCCGTACGGTGATCGATGAGTATCGTCGCGATCAGTTGAAGAGGAGTCGCCCAGGAGTGCCGGTCAACGTGGAAGAGTCCCGAACTCGCCGGGAAAAGGAACATGCAGACTTGCTCGACATTCTGACCCGGGAACAGAAAGAGCAGTGGGAAGAAATGCAGGGAGCGATAGTCGATCCGCTGTTGTTGTTCAGTTCAAGGACCTTGCCGACCGAAAAGTAGCGCCCCCAGCTGTATTGAGATTTGCAGAGCCGTCACCGGTATGGTGGCAATCTGTCCCTTCGTCACCGGCTGAAACACATCCTTTTCGGCGATTAGTGCGGTGGAGAAGTCCGGGTCCTGACGAATCTCGCTACTCCCGCCGCATGACAATCACAAGTTCCGGCTCATTGCCTTCGGCAGGCTTGCTCGATTCGTCAACGGACTGCCATCCCTTCCCGGAGACGTTGATGGAAAGCGGGTATTCCGGAACAAGCCCATCCGAGGCCCAACGACCATCGTTCTGTTTGCGGAAACGAACCGTTTGTTGACCACCCAGTTCGGCAGGAAGGCGGGATGTGCCTTTCACTGCGACACCTTCGACGGGTTGCTGAAGGTCATCAACGACTTTGATGATCAGCCTGGTCGGACGAAACTGCATCACTTCGATTCCATAAATGCTGGCGTCGACGGTCCCGAGGTCAATGGACTGAGTATACGGTGCGAAGGCCGCTTTCGGTTTGGTTCGGACGAGAACCGCTTGGTTGGGACTGCGACCGAGCGAGATGCGGGTCGTGGTTGTTCCTTTGGGAACGCGAGCGACACAAATCCCAGGTGCCTGCCGAAGGATCGTCCCTGAGACGAATCCTCCTTCAAATTGTCCAGTGACCGCAAACGGTGAAGTCACGACCGCATTTCCGGCCGAGTTGATTGTCTTCACTTCGATGTCTGCCGCCGGACGCGCACGGAAGACTGCCAATTCGCTTTGCATCGGCAATCGTCGTTTCTCCGTCAAAAAAACTCCTTCAAATTCCGGGGGGTGTTGTGCAGCGAGGTTCGGAACGATTCGAATCTCAAAATCTCCGTCGTGCACGGGGGGCAGTTCGAATTCGCCATTCGCTTCAGAATACGCCAAACGTTCGTACAGCGTGGCGATGCGGGCATCCGCCATCAGAGCTGTCACTTCCGCAGATTCCGCGGATCTTCGTATTGCTGAGACTCGCAGTCCCTCAATGGGCTTTCCATCGGATCCAAGAACCCGACCACGAACAGATCGACCGGATGGCACCTTGATTGTCCCGAAGTCACCGTCCTTGGGAGGTTCGGAAAATCCAAGTGCCGCAGGGGCATGTCCCGCGGGAAGCAGCCAGATGGCACCACATCCTGGAGAGGCCGCTCCGAATTGGAATCTGCCATCCTCATCTGTCTTCGTTTGCACGTTTGGAATTCGTGAAAACGGTGGAACTGGTGGCTTGCCACGATAGCTGAATCCGGCGATTGCTACGTTCGCGGCTGGCAATCCGTCCTCGTAGACAGCCCTGCCTTTCAGTGAGATGCCCGCCTGGAGCCGTGTTACATTCCCCGGGACGATTTGGCCCGTATCTTCAAGACGTCGTCCCGCTCGAACCCGAAACCGCTCCACCGCGGGCAGGTACATTGAGTGTGACATCCAAACTCGGACAATCAGTCGCAGCTCTGGATCTTCGGGTTCAACAACGTCAAACAGGCAGGTTCCGTTGGCATCCGTGACATACTCCTCGCGGGGAAACAGTTTTCGAATCGGGTAATGTCCGTCGTTGCGAAAGACCTCCTTTTCGATCTGGACAACTGCCCCGCTGACAGGCGCACCAGTCTGCTGATCTTCCAGTCGCCATTGCCAGGCTTTTCCCGGCTCACTCCAGCAGGGCCGCGTGGTGCCAAAGCTGATTGTAGCGGCGATCATTGAAAGCACCGCAAAACGACAGGTTGGCTGAAATATCAATCGGTGGCCGCCATGCGCCAACAATTGTCTCGAGGACCTTGAGCTCATTGTGTGATTTCTCGTATGAACGCGGTTGTGCCGACCGAATGGTCGTCCTATTGGCCCCTCTGGCGTCGACGCCACAAAGTCACGCCAAGGACGATGAAAACCAGGATATTGGCTGGTAGAATAAAACGAGTGAAATAACGGTTGTTCGAGCGATGGAGTTGCGTTGTGAAGGGCCGGCGCTCGTTTAGAGAACCATCGTTACCCGCAATCAGAATCTTCGCAGGCCGTGTGGCATCATCCGCACGACAGTCCGCCACTTCCAATCCCGCCGGGAACTTCAGGTCAAAAAACTCGTCAGGGATATTGTTCGCCTCAATCGTTTGCACGTCATACTCATAAACTACAAGCACCTCCCCTTGAAGCTCGGTAGGCGCTTTCGCCCCAGCAAAACGGTTGGCGAGTGCATGAGTCGGCAACCAGAAGCCTGGAGTCACTTCTTCAAAGCGATCCATGTTGATCTGCCAGGTCAGGACATCGCCATCACCTTGATAGATTTCCTTCTTTCGGATCGCGTATCCGAGTGCAGGATCACACCAGATTCTCATTCGCGGTTTCCGTTTCCAGTCGATCGAAATGCAAGAATGGCCGGCGACGTCCTCACGACCGGCCCTGAGCGTACAGAGCCCCGCCTCAATTCCATCGGATAATCGGCCTTCCGGAAGTGCCTTTCCGCCCTTTCCGCCTGGTGCAACGCGGCATGAAAGCCCGAGATACATTGAATTGAAATGACCTTTTGTATCAACTTCTTTTAGATCCAATAATGCCCCCATCTGTCCGCCTGGGTCGCGGCGACGCAGGGTTGAGCCGTTGAACGCCACAATGGTGTTCGCCGTGGTGTTGATTGGAGTCGCACCAGGCACGCCAGCCAGTTGCGCGACTGACTGTAGTTCAGCCGCACGATCCGCCAAGTCGCCCGTGCGGTCATAGCTGAAGTAGCGTTTGCTGCCCTTGACTGCAAAAACTTGACGATCAGTGCCGATACACGCAATGGGAGTATACTTGCTGACGTCGGCTGCATTGCCAACGAGCTTGTTCGAGTAGGTGTAGGTGACTCTGATACTGTGTAAGGACGAGTCCTGTTCTCGAATCGTCTCCAGTACCGTCTGAAGCAGTTCCGATTCCTTGGTGCCTGCCAGCGTTTGCGAGGTGCACATCAGGCACAGAATCAGAAACTTCAACCAATCGGACACGAAGTGCAGCGTGGTGGAGTCCACGTATTCAAAAGCGGCCGCAGTTGCGCTGATGGGAGGTTGGTTAAGCGCGAGTGGCTTGCGATAGTAATGCGCGTAGGTGTTAAGGTGAAACGCTTCTTGGTTACAAATCCGTCAGTAGTGTCGTCATCGGCCGTGGTGTTGGTGTGAACCGATCCGAGTTGGTTGCTCGACTTGTACGCGGTCGTGACACCGTATTCGTTGCAGCAAAAAGGTAGGTCTCACTCGATGTCACCGGATCGTTGGCCGGTGGCAGAGAGACGCCGGTGCTTGGTAGAATCGGCTGGGGAAATCGCACGGTCATGCAGTGATTTGCACCCGATCGTCCCGGGAACTGATTTTCCCCGCTCAAAAGAGATTCTAACTGGAGACACTCATGTTCTGTGCCCGTAATCTGACCGTCGTGGCTGCGTTATTGTTGGGAATTGGCCTGGGGTGGTCGACGGCTTCGCTGAAGGCGGAGTCTGAAAAGCGGTCGATGGTTTACGAATTGCGGACCTATTTCACTCTTGAAGGTCGGCTGCCGGCGCTGAATGCCCGGTTCGAGCATCACACGATGAAACTGTTTGAAAAGCACGGCATGAAGAATGTCGTGTATGGGACGCCAATCGACAACGAGGGAAAGCCAATTGACAACAAGCTGGTTTACCTGCTGGCCCACAAGAGCCAGGAAGCGGCGGCGGCTTCGTTTGCCGAGTTTCGGAATGACCCCGAATGGATCGCCGCCCGCGATGAATCGGAAAAGGATGGGAAAATCGTCGCCAAGGTGGAGTCGATGTTCCTGGTTCCGACGGAGTATTCGCCGCTGAAGTAGGGAATCACATGCAGAATGCTGGAACGGAATCCCGGAATTCCACAACGTTAATTCAACGCGCCAGCGTGGGACGACTGTGTTGGTTACGCATCGACCAATCCCTCGCTCGCGCTTCGGGCTACTGTTGCGACGAGCGAGCTTCCGAGGTCCTATGCGCTGGCTGATTCAATCCTGGTTCCTGGTGGCCCTGGTCATTCTTCTCCCTGGAGGAATGGCTTGGGGCTGGGTGACAACCGAGGCGTGGCGACAATCGACGGTCGGGCGGGTTCACCCGGGATCGACCACCATCGCCATTCTGTTTCTGATGGCTTTCAGCTTGAACAGCAGTCGCCTGCGGGATTCGTTTCGTTCCCCCGGGCCGGTTGTCTGGGGAACGATCGTCAACATTGGCATCCTGCCCCTGTTGGCATGGCCGCTCGCCTGTCGCTTTTCGTTACCGGACTTTTCATTGGGACTGATGATCGCGGCAGTGGTTCCCTGCACTCTGGCAACCGCCTCGGTCTCGACGCGGCAGGCGGGCGGGAACGATGCCGTGTCACTGCTGATCACCTTGTTGACCAATTTGATCAGTGTCGGCCTGACACCACTCTGGCTGAAGTGGACGATCTCGATGGAGGCCAACATCGATCCCTGGCCGGTGATTGCCAACCTGACAATGACGGTTCTGTTGCCGACGATTGCAGGCCAGGTGGCCCGCTCGATCCCTCCGCTGGGCCGGGTCGCGGTTGCGCACCGAATGGGGGTCAGCATCGCCGCCCAGTGCCTGGTGCTGGTGATCGTGACCAAGGCCGCCGTCGAGGCCGGGGGGAGACTGCAGACTCAATCCACCTGGCCGGCCGGGATGGAATTCCTGGCACTGATCGCGGCCTGCGCGGGTGTGCATACGGTCAGCATGTGGATCGCGGAGTGGGGTGGCCGGTGGCTGGGGTTGCCGCGTTTTGACCGGATTGCGACCGTTTTTGCCGGCAGTCAGAAGACACTTCCGGTCGGGTTGTTGCTGGCCAGCATGCCGGCGATCACCGGCGAATTGAGCCTGCCGTTTATCACGTTTCCGATCCTGCTGTTTCACGCCGTGCAACTGATGCTGGATACGGCGATAGCCGATCAGATCGCGAAACGGACGCCCGTTCCAGCGGCCGCAGGCTGACCGTCGATGGCGACGGTCGGGGGACCGTCAGTCGGTTGAGTAGAGTTAATTCCGCCGAATTTGCTCGACGGGTGACTTCAATTTGATGTTCCCTGCTTGGTCCGCGGTTCACGGTCGAGTACAAACCTCACGTCCGACTGCTGGCCTTCGTCAATTGATGGCGGTGGACGTCGGACGATTTGTCACTGTCCGCATCTGGCAAGCCCCACCGCATGGAGTGATTTATGGCGATCAAGCAATTGACCGAGGAGCAGATTCGCGACTGGAGCGTGGAGCAGAAGGATCGGTGGTGGTTTGAGAATGTTTATCGTGGAAACATGCCGCAACTGACGATGCGGGCGGCGGTGACGGGATTTCTTCTGGGTGGACTGCTGTCGGCCACAAACCTGTACATCGGAGCCAAGACCGGGTGGTCACTGGGAGTCGGGATCACGTCGGTCATCCTGGCGTTCGCGTTCTTCAAGATCCTGCAGAATCTGGGATTCAGCGAATTTACGATCCTGGAAAACAACGCGATGCAGTCGATCGCGACATCCGCGGGTTACATGACCGCGCCGCTCATTTCGTCGCTGGCCGCCTACATGATCGTCAACGAGGTCATTTTGCCGTGGTGGCAGATTATTTCCTGGAATGTCGCACTTTCGATCCTGGGGGTGTTGTTTGCGTTTCCGATGAAACGGCGATTCATCAACGACGAACAGCATCCGTTTCCCGAGGGACAGGCGGCGGGCGTGGTGATGGACACGCTGCACTCGTCCGACGCGTCGGTGGGACTCTACAAGGCGAAAGTCCTGGCGGTTGCCGCCGGCGCGGCCGCTTTCATCAAGTTCCTGCAGGCTGAATCAATTCATACCTGGCTGCAAGTCGCCCTCTGGCTGCCGGCCGGCCTGACGAAGAAGGCCTGGCAGAAAACGATTGACGATGGGGCCAAACGAATCTGGGTGCTGCACGAAGATCTGTTCCAGTTATTCGGATTGACGGGCGACAGGGTTCCGACGTTTCGCGGGATCAAAATGAATCAACTGACGGTGGTTCCGGCGCTGGACCTGGCGTTGATGGGGGCCGGGGGATTGATGGGCATCAGAGCGGGTGCCTCGCTGCTGATCGGCGCCATCCTGAACTATTTGATCCTGGTTCCGTGGATGATCGATTTGGGAGACATCAAACCAGTCAACGGTGCCTATAGCTTCCGGGTGATCACCACCTGGTCGTTGTGGCCCGGCGTGGCGGCGATGGTCGTCGCCTCGTTTGTCGCGTTCTTCGCCAAACCCGCGGTGATCACCAGCGCCTTCCATGGACTGTTCGGGAAGCGGACCAAACAAGACATCCTGGAAGACATTGAAGTCCCGCTGTGGACCTCGATCATTGGCATTCCCATCATGAGTCTGGTCACGGCCGTGATGGCCTGGTTGTATTTCGACGTGCCGATCTGGGCTTCGCTGATCGGATTGCCGCTGACCTTCGTCGTGTCGCTGATCGCCGCCAATTCGACGGCACTCACAGGAACAACTCCCGTGGGCGCGACCAGTAAAATCACGCAGTTGTTTTATGGAATCGTGCGGCCGGGCGACATCAATTCGAACCTGGCCACGGCCGGAATCACCGCCGAAGTTGTCAGCAATTCCTCCAATCTGCTGATGGATATCAAGCCCGGATACATGCTGGGCGCCAAGCCACGCCAGCAGGCGATCGGTCACATCATCGGCATCTTCAGCGGCGCGATCGCCAGTACTTTCCTGTTCTATGTACTCTTCACCAAGGGAATTGATTCGAACGATCCCGCCACGATTGCCAATCTGCAAAGCGAACAGTTTCCGATGCCATCTGTCACCGTCTGGACTGGCATTGCGAAAGTCCTGACCGAGGGATTGAAGAACCTGCCACCGTCCATCATCAAGGCAGTGATCGTGGCGGCGATCTCGGCCCTGGTCCTGGAAGTACTGCGCATTCAATCTCGAAATCGCCTGCCGCTGTCTCCCGTGGCCATCGGACTCGCTTTCGTCATTGATTTCAAATCGGTGTTGTGCATGTTCATGGGAGCGTTCCTGTTCTGGCTGGCCGGTGTCGGTCGATCACGAACCGAGGGCCAGCCCGGAAACGTGTTTGTCGAAAATCACGAACCAATCTGTGCGGGGATCATTGCCGGAGCCAGCCTGATGGGAATCGCCGATATTCTGGTGATGGTGTTCCTGCTCTAAACAACTGCTGTTGATTAACGAATCTCCTTTTTCGTGAGTCCCCAGATGACAACCCTGCTTGATCGTTTCTTGCGTTACGTCCGTGTGGATACCCAGTCCGACGAAACCAGCACGACCTACCCGAGTACCGCCAAACAGATCACGCTCAGCCAGATGCTGGCGGACGAGTGCCGGTCGCTGGGTTTGACCGATGTCACATGCGACGAATTCGGGATCGTGATGGCGACTGTTCCGGCCACGATTTCCGCGGCCGTCCCCGTGATCGCCTATGTGGCTCACGTCGACACTTCGCCGGAATACTCGTCCACCAATGTCAATCCGCAGTTGCACGTGAACTATCAGGGGGGAGACATTATTCTGCCCCGCGATGGCAAGGTGCTGCGCGTCAGCGAGAATCCCGACCTGAACAATTGTCTTGGCCACACAGTCATCACGACCGATGGTTCGACGCTGCTCGGATCCGACGACAAGTCGGGTGTGGCGGTGATCATGTCGGCGGCTGCGGAAATGATGCGGCGCGGCGCCGAATGGAAGCACGGCCCCGTTCGACTCTGTTTTACCTGTGATGAGGAAATCGGTCGTGGGACCGACAAGCTGGACCTGCAGAAGCTGGGCGCCCACGTCGCTTACACGCTGGATGGTGGTGGACGGGACGAAATCGATTCGGAAACGTTTTCGGCCGATGGTGCCAGGGTGACCGTGAAGGGGATTAATACGCATCCGTCCGTCGGGAAGGGAGCGATGGTCAATTCGATCCGGATCCTCAGCACGTTCCTGTCACGCCTGCCGACAGCCCGCTTGAGTCCTGAAACAACAGACGGCCGGGAAGGCTTTATTCATCCGTATCAGATCGAAGGGGGCGTGGCCGAAGCGAGCGCCCGGCTGATCCTGCGGGATTTCGAGACGGCGAACCTGGCGAAACAGGCTCAACTGCTGGAATCGATCGCCGAATCGCTGCGCGCGGAACATCCCCGGGCCAAGATCCTGGTCGAAGTCCGCCCTCAGTATCGCAACATGCGGGAGGGCCTGGCCTCGGAACCGCGTGCGGTCTCGAAGGCCGTTGACGCCATGAAATCGCTCGGCCGGGTTCCAAAGATGACCATCATCCGCGGCGGCACCGACGGTTCAATGTTAACCGCCAAGGGGCTGCCAACCCCCAACCTGTCCACGGGTGAGCACAATCCCCATTCCCCGCTGGAATGGACCAGCCTGGAAGAAATGCAGGCCGCCGTCGATGTTCTGGTCCAACTTGCCGCCGAATGGGCTCATTAATTTGCTGGCGTGATCAGTCCGGCGTTGCGTACCAAATGGGGTCAGACCCCTGCCACAGATCACTGATTTGAGTAGAAACCACATTGGGAGGGGGCAGACCCCATTTGGTACGCAACGCTGATCAGCCCTGCGGCGCGAGCGCCGCCCGCGTCACTCGCAGAACGTTTTCACCCAGGATCTTGCGAATGTCGTCATCCTTGTAGCCACGTTGCACCAATCCGACCGTAAACAATGGCCAGTTGGTCCACATCAGGCTGTCACGGGAACCAGGAACTGGCGCGAAGGCGTTGGCGGGCCACAGTGATGCCCATTTCAACCGGTTCTTGCGGGGATTCTTCGGAAGTTTCTTCCGTTGATCGGCATCATTTCGGGATGTGTAGGCAATGTCGGTTCCGATCGCGACATGGTCGACGCCGATCAACTTCACCAGGTAATCGATGTGATCCAGGAACGCGGCGATGTCCCCTCTGGCACCCAGGAACTCAGGGATGCAGCAGACACCGACATACCCCTGCTTTTCCGCAATCGCCTTCAAGACTTCGTCGGGCTTGCTGCGGATGTGGTGGTGCAGGGCCGCAGCCGTCGTATGGCTGGCCGCGATCGGTTTCTGGCTGGCCTGTGCGGCTTCCAGGCTGGTTTGCCAGCCCGAATGAGCCACATCCACGATGACTCCGACGCGGTTCATCTCGGCGATCGCCTGGCGCCCAAAGTCGCTCAATCCTCCGTTGGCCGCTTCACCGCAGCCGTCGCCGAGCATGTTGCGCCGCTGATAGGTGACATGCATCATGCGGACACCCAGCTGGAAAAAGATTCGCACGTACTTGAGTTCGTCGTGCGGCGTCAGCCAGTCCTCGGTCAACGGCACTCCGTTGCCTGTGAAGTACAGGCACCCTCTGCCCTGTTGCCTGGCTGCCAGGATCTCGTCCGGGGTCGCCGCCTTGGTGATCAGATCGGGCAGCATGTCGGTCAGGTACGTGAATCGCGCCAGTCGTTTGATCAATCGCAACGGCGCCTGACATTCCTCGCCCGCATTCTGGAAGATGCAGGTGACGCCGGCCGCCCGCCAGCCGATCTCGAATTCCTCCCGTTCGGATGGATCGGACACCGCCCGAGTCATCGACATGTCTTCCGACAGATCCTGTAGTTCTGCATCCGATGCTCCCTCGTCAAATGCCTGGGAGTACAGTTCAGCATCGATCGCCGCCCGCGGAGCAAATCCATAGGCATCGAACACGAGCGACTGCGCATGCAATTGCAGCCCGTGTTCCAGATCGCGCGACGAAGGTTTCAGGACATCCAGCGCGGCAGTCCGTCCGCGTTGAATGACCGGATTGGCCTGGATTCGGGCGGCGATCCGTTCGATGTCCCGATCCTGATCGGACTCCCCGGCCCCGGACGGATCCGCCGACAGGGACAGCAAGCCCGCTCCGCAGGTCAACTGGAGTAGCAATTGCCGACGAGACAGACTGGGGATCAACGACGACGGTTGGGACATCTGTACGCTCCTGGTTTCGCACATCACGAGGCGGACGGACTTCGCTCAGATCGCAGGAGCATACCAATACTGTCGCAGAGCTTCATCGCCACGAGCGGGTGACGCGGATGACAGCGGTGCAACCGTACGTTGGTGCTCACGACAGTTGTTCGAATCGATGTCGCGGTGATTGACCAATCGCTCCGGTGCCAGTCAACCGGATTTCTGCCGCACAAGTGCCGCCACCTTTTCGCGGATTTCCGCCGGTTCCCGGTACAGGGTCCACCGATTGGGATCGACACCCGCAAACGCAGTTTGCAGTCGTTCGGTATCGCGAGTCTCGTCGCGAACCGTGCGGATGAAGACGCCCGCGATCTGCTGGGGGCGTTCGCGCAGGAAACTGGCGTAGATTTCCGGGTCTTGTTCGCCCGAGTCCCCGATCAGCACGAACTGACGTTCGGGGAATGCCGCCACGATCGGTTCGATCGCCGCACGCTTGTGCGCCTTTTGCGGAGACATCCGGATTTTGCGGGCACTGTCGCGGATGCGGAACCGCTTCAGATGGAATGAGCCGATCGGATACCCCTCGTTCCGCATGAATTCACTCAGCGGTTCGTATAATTGCCAGGGACTGCCACTGACGAAGTGGAACGCCGCCCCTGCCTGGGCACAGTCCCGGTACAACTCGGGCATTCCGGTGATCGGCACGAAGGTCCGGGTAAACGTATTCCGGAACAGGTCGCCCCGATTGGGGACATTGCTGTGCTTGATCGTGTCGTCAACGTCCGAGATGATCGAGACGCCGCGCGGTTCGATCAGTTGTAACGTACCGGGAATTTCGCGGTCATCCGCCGAGGTCAGGATCGCCTGGTAATCAATCCACTGGCCCGACTCACCGGTTCGCGGCACGTCGGCCAGTTGCGCATTCGTCAGCGGAATTTCTCCACGGAACAGACCCATGTAGTCAGATTCACCCAGCATGAATTCCTGGCCCGCAACTCGCACGGTGACCGATCGTCCCCGCAGGCCGAACATCAGGAACTGGCGCATGCGGACTCGAAAGTATTCTTCCGCGGTGCGATCCATCCGCAGGACACGCCGCAGCACGGCAAACATCGGCTTGCGGCGCAGCCAGGAAATCCGCGGATCAAACACGCTGCCCTGCATCATCAGCGTCCAACCCGTCCCGTCGGGCGTGCGGGAGCCGTATGAAGGGTAAAACACCAGATGCTCATGACGAGCAACGGCCTTCTTGGTTCGTGAGGGTCGAAACAATGACACGAAAACCTTCCTTGATACCGGACGTGGCCAACTGGCTGGACGCGGAATCGGGAAGCATTCCCCAGCGCCCCGGGCGGACAACCGACTCGTGACAGTGTAACTACCGGAGCAGTTCTGCGATCTCGTCCCGGGTAAACTTTTCGTGAAGTCGGGCACCCATCTGGGCGACGATGCGGGCCGCGGCATGCGATGCCAGGTGCCCCGCCTGATGCCAGGAGAGGCCGTTGGTGATCCCGTACAGGATGCCGGCCGCATACATGTCGCCGGCACCCGTCGTATCGACTGCCTTGACGGATACCCCTTCGATGGGAATCGCCTGACCTCCATGCATCAGCAGTGAGCCGTCAGCCCCCAGGGTCAGGGCAACGTCGGCTGCATGGCTGTGAATCTTCTGGGCACAGTCGATCGGGTCGGTCAATCCGGTCAGGCTGCGCGCTTCTTCCAGGTTGCAGAACAACAGGTCGACCGGTCCCTGGATCAACTCCCAGAATAGTTCGCGGTTGAGATTGATCAGGAACGGATCGGAAACGGTGAACGCCACCTTCACGCCGTTCTTCTTTGCCAGGTCGATCGCCTTCAGCGCAGCGGCCTTCGTCGATTCACCCGTGAACAGGTAACCTTCAATATAGATGAACTTGGATTGCTTGATCTCGGCTTCGGAAATGTCATCCGGTCCCAGTGTCGACGACAGCCCCAGGTGCGTGAGCATCGTCCGCTGGGCATCATCGGTAATCAGGCAGATGCAGGTCCCTGTCGGGCCGGATGTTTGTGGGACTTCGATCTTGACCCCCAACTCGCGCATATCCTTCAGCCAGAACTCACCCAGTTCATCCAGGCCCAGCTTGCCCGCGTAAGCTCCCTGGCCGCCGAAGTCTGCCAGCCCGGCAATCGTGTTTGCCGCGGACCCACCGGCACAGCGGTTGATCCTGGCGTCGGCCAAGGCGGACAGAACTCGGGTCTGGGCGGCTTCATCCACCAGGGTCATCACCCCCTTGTGGAATTCCAGTTGGCCCAGAAGCGAATCATCAATCTTCGCTTGAATATCGACGAGTGAATTCCCGACACCATACACATCGTAAGTCATGCTGAATCGTATCCTGGAGAAGTGGAGCGTCATCAGCACATCCTCTACCAGATCACGTCCAAACCTGCCACCTTAGCGAGGAGTTTGGGCGAGGTCCCGGGAAACAGCACGGGGCAGTTCGTAGTCTACGTACATTTATCAAGCGCTGTTCTTGAATGAAACAGTCCAACTCATTACCGTAATTCCATCTGAATAAAAGCATGCCAGTCATTTGCGAGAATCCCATATTCTGAAGGCCATGAAGCCCACTCAGTCGTATTGCAGCTTACGCATATTAATTACACACAGCGAATCGACTTCAACCAATCATCAGCTTGCGGCCCCGCCGCACGTTGAATACCCCGAAAACACAAATCTTCGGATCGCTCTGAGCGAACCGCTTCCCAGGCACACAGCAAGGACTCCTGACATGATCCCCGGTGTGACGTTTGAAGAAATCACGAACACCCTGGAAGCCAGTTTCGACCGTGATGACCTGGACATGATGCTTCGCAAGCGAATGTCGGAAAAGCTCGGCAATATCACTGGCCAGAACACCGCGCTGTCAAAGGCGATCTTCGATCTGGTTTCCTGGGCGGAACGAAGGGGACGCACGACTGAATTAATCCGGGCGGCTTACAATTACAACCCGACTCAGCCGGACTTGGTTGGTCTTTATCAGAAATATGGCATGGGGACGGAAGCGACGCTGCTGCAGGCCGGTCAGCAGGCGACCGCAGGACGCGTCACGGAACTGAACTTTGAAAAGACGATTAAAGCCCGCATTCCCCAACTCGACTTTTCCGTCTGGCGCACGAGGATGACCCAGGTCGAGGGCCGGGTTTGTCGCGTCGAGATCGACGGCAATCCTGCCGGGACCGGATTCCTGGTCGGGCCGGATGCCGTCATCACCAACTTTCATGTGTTGGCACGCGTGCTGAACGGGCAAACAGCCCCTGAAAAGGTCACCTGCCGCTTCGACTACAAGGTCTTGGCCGACAATTCACGGGTTGAGGGAACAATTGTCGGACTGCATCCGTCGGACTGGAACATCGACTTCAGTCGCTTCTCGCCCGCCGAGCAGTCCCGGCAACCCGACGATCCATTGCCGACCGACGACGAGTTGGATTACGCCTTGGTGCGACTGGCCAGGCCGTTGGGCAACGAGGCGTTTTCTCCCAAAGGCGGTGCCGAAGCCCAGAAACGCGGCTGGCTGAATCTGTCTGCCGGGCCGCTGGTCTTCGAGCCCAAGTCCGCCTTGATGATCGCACAGCATCCCGATGGAAGTCCTCTCAAGCTGGCGGTCGATACCGAATCTGTGATTGGCACCAATCCCAACGGCACCCGTGTGCGGTACGCGACAAATACCGAGCCGGGTTCGTCCGGTTCACCTGTCTTCGATCTCGATTGGAACCTGGTCGCGTTGCACCATATGGGCGACCCCGCCGCAAACCTGCCACCGACCTACAACCAGGGAATCCCGATCGACAAAGTTCGCCAGCGGATTTCGGCCCAGGGCCATGCGGTCGTTTTCGGCTGACACTCAACCCGTATTTCACGTGATGGACATCCATGTTTTCTCCAGTACAGCAGGAAGCACTCCAGGCGGCCGTTGTTGACGCGTTCGACCTCGACGAGCTCATGGAACTCAGCCGGTACCGACTTGGTCAGCGCCTGGAGGTGCTGGTGAGCGTCAACCAGGGCTTGGACCATCTTGTATTCGAATTGATCCAGCTGGTCGAACGCCGCGGCTGGTCCGAGGAGTTCGTGCGCGGGGTCTACGAAACGGCGAGCGGCAACCCTGCGATCCAGCAATTCTGTGAAACCAGCGCACGATTTGTGTTCCTCCCACGCGCATCGACAAACTCACTCGCGCAGGAGGTCGGGTCGGGGTTAAGCATCATCGCCAGCCGGCTCGACCCTGGTGGTCCGGTGCGCGCCCTGCTGGTCGGGCAGGCAACTCTGTCACTGACGGATATTGGCCAGCAATTCACCCGCATGCGGTGCTACAAGGCACTGCACGACTGCCTGCACAACCTGTATTTCAAGTATGCCCGCCTGATCCGCGCTGAACTCCGCTCGCTGCCCGACGACCCGGTGGCCGGCGACAACCTGCTCACGTATTTTCGTGAAATGAGCGACGAACTGGCGAATGTCCGGCCCCTGGCCGACGGACTGGAAAGTCGGACCGCGGAACAAATGTGGCTCAATGTCGCCAACGAATCGGTCCGCCGTATGCAGTCGGCCATCGACCCCGCCAACACTGCGGACTCCACCACGAAAGCGAATGATGCGACTGGCGGATTGCGATTGCTCGAAGGAGTCCTGCGCGTCCAGCCAACGCGGATCAACGAGTTGTTGACGGGGCTATTGGAACGACTGCAACTGAGCCGCCTGCGTGATTCGCTGACGACAATCCAGGGCACGCTGGGTGCCGAAGCCGCTGCACTGCAGGGTGCCGTCGACGCATTGGGAAACCTGACGCCACGCCTAAACCGTATCCTGGTCGACCACCAGGAGTGGCAATTGGTCGATAACTCGCTGCTGCAGATCGACACCGAGCTAAAACTGGGATCCGCGCTGGATCAGTGCGACTTTCTGTGGTCCGAAGTCAAGAAAATCCTGCAGCCGATGTTGGACCGCGATTCCACGGCCGCCTGGTCGCAGGAGTTGCGCGACCTCGCCACGAAGTTCGGCGAGTCGTTTGCCACTGCAGAACTGGTTCGCGTGCGGACCGCATTTGAACGGTTCCATCCGCGCGCCATGTGGTACTTCTTCCAGGCCGACAAGGATCTGAAAGAGTTATCGGGAGAACTGGATAAGGTCGGCGACAAACTTCGCGACATACTGGAACAGGTGAACAATGGCCATCAATAGTCAGTCGACGCCTTTTACATCGCTGGAAGACCTTCGGACAGAGCACGGACGATTGCTACGCGCCTCGAAGGAGTCTTCCGGGGCGACGGATGCCGACACGGAAACAGTGGCCGACAAGATCGTCCGGTTCCTGGCGCGGGCCCGGGCAACCGGAGCCCGACTCGATTATCCATCTGACCGCGAGGCGGCGCAAAGCGTTCTGGACTACTGGACGGCATCGCTGTTCACACTTCCGAACGGAGTCTGCGCTGCCCAGGCCCTGCCCTCGGCGATCCCCGGTGTTACGTCCGATGCCGTGAATCTGCAGCTTGAACCGTTCGACCCAAGTACGATTGACGACGTGATGAAGGTAGCCGATACCTGGCTGAACGGTCCAGATGCAGATCAGGTGCTGGCACGTCGATTAATGCTGCATCTCCTGCGGCTTTCTGCGGACAAACCCGAATTCGACGTGGTACCGACCATTCGGGGAGCGTTGTATGACCTGGACGCCGTCGAACTTGTCGATCAGACAATCGAAGGCCTTGTCCGGGCCGGCGTGGCGCGGGTCACCAGGGGCGAAACGAAAGAGATGGACCGCGTCGCGCTGCGAACGCCAGACCTGATTCTGCGGTGGGCGACTCTGAAGAAATGGTGCGACGAACGTCGAGAATTCCGGCATCGCGTCGAACAGTGGAACGCTGCCGGGCGCCCCGACGCCGATCTGGCATCGGACGCCGCCCTCGACGAAGCACGCCAATACCACGATCGCAACAAGCTCGAACGGGACTTCGTCAATGCGAGTGCCGACCAGCAGGCACGCAACCTGAAACAGGCGGCTGTCGATCGCCGAGCCAAGGTTGCCTGGAGCATCCTGGCGCTTCTGGCGCTCGCCGGTTGGTTTTTTACTGCCGTCAATATTGACGCCTCCCGGAGGAATGCGTCCAGGGCCGAGAAAAACTCCGTGATCGCCAGTGACAACGCCCGCAAAGCGGAGAACAATGCCCGTGAAGCCAAGACAAACGCCGCGGAAGCCAGGAAGAATGCAATCGAGGCAAAGAAAGCGCAGAAAGAGGCCGAGGATCGCAAAGAAGAATTGGAGCGCCGGCGACAACTGACAGACTTGCGTCGACTGGTGCGAGCCCTCGCCGAAGTGGTCACCGCCAGTGACGTCGATCAACATGTCCTGGCGCTCCAGAAATGGGACAAACTGGTGGATGAAATCGGGCGGGAAGAGCCGTTTCACTCGTCGCTGGATTTCGACAGCCTGCGCAAAACCGTCACCGATCCGACCACGGCCAATCTGTCCCCCAGCGATCTCAATCGCATCCGAACTTTGCGCAACAAGCTCATAGAGGGATCGGACCTGGATGATTCCATCAAGTTGGGGCGCGAGCAATCGTTTGCACTGGTCGAGGTCAGCGTGCGCGGCATTTACGACACTCTGCAGCAGGGAAAGCCGGTCAGCGAAGCCGAACCATTCATTCGCGAGTTCTGGACGCAGTATTGGGGCGAGATGCTGCTCTTTGAGGGCGGTGACGTCGAAACTCAAATGGTCGCGTTTGGTCAGGTCCTCAGAGAAATCCAGGCCGAAGCGGAAGTCCCACGCGCTGAGTTGAAGGCGAGCGTCGAAAAGTTCTCGACAGAGTATCTGAAAGGTGGGATGAGTGAGTTTACAAGCAAAGTGCGCCGGCTGACCCCCGCCGCGTTCACCCAGTTGCAACAGGAATACAAGAATATTCCGGCTGACGCGTACAATACATTGTTGAACGAGGTCACCAGCCACAAGGTCTCCTCCGGGCTGGTAAAACGGTTGAACGATCAGCAGATTCCCCTGTTAAGAGCACTCGACAAGGAACGACGCGGCACTCAGTCGCCCCCCGCTAAATCCAATTTGCCGTAACGAGTCACCGCTCCCGACAACCTCCGCCTGCCGCGATCTGCAACTCCACAGCATTTCCTGTGGGATGGCCAACCTTCCCACCCAGGGCCATCGCCTTTTTCA
>JAFEBS010000080.1:62404-63746 GCA_018242525.1 Planctomycetota bacterium
GATGGCCAGCCTTCTCACCTACCGCCGCTTTGAAAAGTCCGCTCCCTCGGACTACCATGCCACGTGGCGCGGATCCGATGTTCGTGCCCTTATTTCTCCTGTTCAGAAATCGAATGCGGACCATGTGAATCTGGTCCAGTGAGAGATCCATATGCCGACCGTTTCCGCAGATCGTTCGTTTCAACTTCCCCCTCTTGGCCAGAATCCGTCCACTCAGGCGCAAGGGACGACCCCCGGAAGCTTCGCGAATCCACCGCGACTGCTTCCCGGCCGGGCGGGTGCGTTGACGTTTTCCTCGCCCGATACTCCCGGCATGCCGGCGACTTCGAATCAGACTGCCTGGGACTTCATGCCCCTCGACTGGACGCTGAACGCCGGGTATGGGTCAGAACCGGGTCAGCAGAATCATGAACAGGCCGCGGCCTGGCAGCCACCCGCCGGGTTCACACCGGTCACTCAACTGGAACACGCCCGGTTGGGACTTGTCACGCCGCAGATGCAACGAGTCGCCCAGCGCGAATCGCATCTCACGGCTGAGCAGGTGCGTGATGAAGTCGCTGCGGGCCGCATGGTCATCCCCGCCAACATCAACCACCTGAAATACCAGCTCGACCCGATGGCCATCGGCCGCGCGTCCAAGACCAAGGTCAACGCGAACATGGGTGCGTCGCCGGTCTCGTCCAGCACCGATGAAGAAGTCGAAAAGCTGAAGTGGGCGGAACGCTGGGGAGCCGATACGGTCATGGACCTGTCGACCGGTGGAGACCTCGACGCCACCCGCGAAGCGATCATTCGCAACAGTACCGTCCCGATCGGCACCGTACCGATTTATTCGATGATCATCGGACGTCGCATCGAAGACCTGACGCCACAGATCATTCTGGATTCGCTCGAATATCAGGCCGCCCAGGGAGTCGATTACTTCACGATTCACGCTGGAGTGCTGAAAGAGCATCTGCCGTACATCGCCCGTCGATTGATCGGAATCGTCAGCCGTGGCGGCTCTCTGCTTGCCAAGTGGATGCTGGTCCACGGAGAGCAGAACCCGATGTACCAGTATTGGGAAGACATCTGCGACGTCATGCGCAAGCACGACGTCACGTTCTCGATCGGTGACGGACTGCGGCCGGGCGGACTGGCCGACGCCAGTGATCAGGCGCAACTGTCCGAACTGGCGACGCTCGGTGAATTGACCGAACGCGCCTGGCGGAAGGGAGTGCAGGTCATGGTCGAAGGTCCGGGCCATGTCCCGTTCGACCAGATCGAATTCAACATGAAACTGCAGCGCAGGCTGTGCCACGGAGCCCCGTTTTACGTGCTGGGCCCGCTGGTCACCGACATC
>JAFEBS010000081.1 GCA_018242525.1 Planctomycetota bacterium
CCGCAGAGTGCGCGCTGGCCCTGAGCCTAAAGACTCCTGAACTCCATCAAGACGATTAACGATTAAGACATCAAGAAATGAGCTGCGTCCTGTTCGGAAGTTTTTTGGCGGCGTGCCGTGATTTTCGGCGAGTGGACGCTAAATGTATACTCTAGGAGACAATCATGGGAATGCCATCAGATCCTTCCCGCGCAGGAGAAAGACGGTTTATACTGAAATACAACGGCCTTGTGATTATGATCTGTGGGGCTTTAGTGTGTATGATGTTTGTTGTTAAATCTGCGACACATGGAATAACTGCCATTTCTTGTGTGTATATTGTATTTGGTGCGTGTTTTGCAGCAACTGGACGCTGGATGATGAGAATGAGCCGTCGTTATGGGTGAGGTTCGATGTTTATTGGTGCGGGACTTATGCTACCCATCACAGTTTTCACCTGGCGGGATGGTGTTCCACGTTCTCAATCGTGGCGTCGGACGACAGCGCCTGTTCGAGAAGCCTGCCGACTACGAGGCGTTTGAGTCGATCATCGAAGAGACTCTTGCCAAGCAGTCCATGCGAATCTGCAGTTATTGTTTGATGCCAAACCACTGGCACTTTGTCCTCTGGCCGGAACATGACGACCATCTGGCGGCATTCATGCAGCGATTGACGGTGACTCACGTGACGCGATGGCAAAAGCACCGGCGACGCGTCGGAGAAGGCCATGTCTATCAGGGCCGATTCAAGTCGTTTCCTGTTGAGACCGACGACTAATTCTATCAGGTCGTCAGGTACGCGGAACGCAATGCGTTACGGGCAAATCTTGTTTCTCAGGCGGAGGATCGGCAATGGTCGAGCGTGTGGCGGCAGGTTTACGGAACCGCAGACCAGCGCCGCTGGCTTTCCGCCTGGCTGTTGCCTCGTCCACGAGCGTGGATCAAGTTGGTCAACGAACCACAAACAGACGCGGAATTGCAGACCTTGCGAAGTAGTGTCATTCGCGGACGCCCTTACGGTTCTGACGCCTGGATTGAGCAAACTGCCAAACAATTCGGATTGGAATTCTCAACTCGCCCCCGCGGGCGCCTTGCCCTAAAGACAACGCTGATGATGGTGCTGGATTTGCTCCAAGCTCGACACCGGCTGTCGAGTGGCTCGCTGAATCCATTGGCCCACTTTCCAGTGTCAGGAGGCGTTTGCGGTGACTCGAATCTACCCCGACATCCCTGATTCCGCGTCGCGTCGAAATATGGGTTAGACGCTGTAGGTTTTGGCCCGCAGGACGCCGTGCCTAAGTGAGCTGCGGACTGGATTCTATCACTCCGGAAAGCGGAAACCAGGACATCCCAGTGGCAAGACCGCCATTTACTGCATCGCCGCGATGATCTTTTCGCGGACCGTTTGTGGATCGGCGCCTTTGACTTCGCGCATGACCTGGCCGATCAATGCCCCAATCGCTTTCTGGTTGCCTTCCTTAAAGTCGGCAACCGCCTTCGCGTTTCGACCCAGGACCGCCGTGATGGCGGCGTCAATCGCGCCCGTGTCTTCGACAATCGCCAACCCCTTGGTGGTCACGATTTCATCAATGCGACTGGCGGCGGGAATCGCAGCCGTTTCGTCGAATTCGGTCAGCAAATCACCAAACACTTCTCGAGCCGACTTGATCGTGATCCGCTTCTGATTGATCTGGCCGAGCAGTGTTCCCAGGACTTCCGGACGGATCGCGAACTCGGCAATCGACTGGTCGCGTTGCTTTGTCTCACGCAACACATCCTGAGTGATCCAGTTCGCGGCCTGCTTGCCGTCACCGCACGTTTTGGCCACTGCTTCAAAATAGTCGGCAAACAACCGGCCCTGATCGATGATCACGGCGGCGTCGTAGGGGGTCAATTGATAGTCCGCGTGAAACCGTTCGCGCCGCGGGGCAGGGGGCTCGCACATCTCGCTGCGAATCGCGGCCAGTTGAGTTTCCGTCACCAGGACCGGGACCAGGTCCGGATCCGGGAAGTAGCGGTAATCGGCCGCCTCTTCCTTTTCGCGCAGGATATAGGTCTCGCCCCGATCCGGGTTGTAGCCGCGAGTCGCCTTGTGGCCCCCCTTGTCACCCAGCTTGATTCCCGTCCGCTGGAACTCGTCCCACTGCCGCTGAACTTCAAACAGGATCGCCTGCTCTGTGAACCGGAAACTGTTCAGGTTCTTCACTTCCACAATCGGTGTCGCAACCCGGGAACCATCCGGCTGATGGATGTGCAGGTTCACATTCGCATCACACCGCAGACTCCCTTCCTGCATGTTGCAGTCCGAGACTCCCAGGTACGTCAACAACAGCTTCAACTCTTCCAGGAACCGCCGGGCCTCCTCGGCCGACCGCAGATCCGGCTGCGTCACGATTTCGACCAGCGGAGTTCCCGCGCGGTTCAAGTCGACCTTGCTGTCGCGCCCGCGGCCCGACTCGTCGTGCATGTTCTTGCCGGCGTCTTCTTCCATGTGAGCCCGCAGGATGCGCACCCGGCGAATGCTCTTGTCGCCCGACTCGGACGTGGTTTCGACATCGACATGCCCATCATGGCTGAACGGGAGATCAAACTGGCTGATCTGATATCCCTTCGGCAGGTCCGGGTAGAAATACTGCTTGCGGTCCCACTTGGTGAATGATGCGATCTGGCAGTTCAAACCGAGCGCGGTTTTCACCGCCAGTTGAAACCCGTGTCTGTTCAGCACCGGCAGCGCTCCGGGCAAGCCCAGGCAGACGGGACACGTTTGCACGTTCGGATGGTCGGGATTGAAGGCCGTCGAGCAGCCGCAGAAAATCTTGGTCTGCGTCTGCAACTGCACGTGAACTTCCAAGCCAATGATCACGTCGTACGACATGCAATCTGTCTCCTCAAACCATCCGCACTGAACTGGCCAAACCGGCAATCCCTGATTCCCCGAGCACCACTACAGAGTGGACGCGGGCTGCCGCAAATGCCACTCGGTTTCCCGCTCAAACATCCGGGCGACTCGCAACAACCGCTCTTCTTCAAACGGCGCGGCCTGCAATTGCAGTCCGATCGGCAGTCCGGTCGACGTGAATCCGCACGGGATGGAAATCCCCGGAATCCCGGCCAGGTTCGCGCTGATCGTGTAGATGTCCGACAGGTACATCGACAACGGATCACTGGTCTTTTCTCCCAGTTTGAACGCCGCGGTCGGGGTCACGGGACCGGCAATCACATCCACTTCCTGAAACGCCGCATCAAAGTCGCCGCGAATCAGCCGCCGCACCTGCAATGCCTTCGTGTAATACTTGTCGGCATAGCCCGCCGACAACGCGAAGACACCAAGCATGATGCGCCGCTTCACTTCGTCGCCGAACCCTTCACCACGACTGGCCTCGTACATCGAAATCAGGCTGCCACCAAACTCCTCGGCACGGTGTCCGTAATGGACTCCGTCATATCGAGCCAGGTTACTGGACGCTTCCGACGTCGCGATCAGGTAGTAGGTCGCCACCGCGTACTTCGTATGCGGCAGATGGATTTCCTTGAGTTCCGCCCCCAGCGATTTGTAGACCGCCAGAGCCTCGCGGACAGTCCGTTCGACCTCAGCATCCAATCCCTCCGCGAAATGCTCGACGGGAACACCGATTCGCAAGCCTGCCAGCGGCTGATCAACAGATTGACTGTGGGCCGGCACCGGCAGATTCACGCTCGTGGAATCCCGCGGGTCATGTCCGGAAATTGCCTCCAGCAATATCGCTGCCCCGACCACGTCGGTGGCGAAGGGCCCAATCTGATCGAGCGAACTCGCGTACGCGATCAATCCATAGCGCGAGACGCGGCCATACGTCGGCTTCAAACCGACAATGCCGCACAGGCTGGCGGGCTGTCGAATCGATCCGCCCGTGTCGCTTCCCAATGCCAGCGGTGCCAGGCGAGCGGCCACCGCGACAGCGGAACCACTGCTGGAACCGCCAGGGATTCGTTCCGGATCCCAGGGATTTCGCGTCGGACCGAATGCCGAGTTTTCACCGGACGACCCCATGGCAAATTCGTCCATGTTCGTCCGCCCCACCAGAACCGCCCCGGCCTGCTTCAGCTTGGTGATCGCGGTCGCATCATAGGGAGGAACAAACCCCTTCAACATGCGACTGGCACACGTGGCGGGTTGCCCCGTGACACACAGCACATCCTTGATCGCCACCGGCACCCCCGCCAGCAGTCCGTTCGCCTGTCCGGCACTGCGCCGGGCATCCGCGTCCGCGGCCTGTTGCAGCGCATCCTCACGATCGACATGGACAAACGCCCCCAGTGCCGCATCGCGATCCGCGATGGCATCCAGATATGTGGTCGTCACTTCAACACTGCGAAGTTCGCCCGACCGCAACTGCTGAATGAGACTGGTCAGCGGAAGGGAGGTAATTATCGAAGACACAGAAGACCCCTTGGGCCGCAAATAGGTGGAGACGCCAGACGGGACGCATCTTATCGGGAGATTCAGCGCCGTGCACGTAACCCGGATTATTCACCACTGATGGCACGGATTTCACTGATCAGTGATACCGGAGCAAGAGTTACGGCGCAAAAACAGATGCATAGGTTTCGACTTTGCCGGCGTAGCCGATCTCGTGAGACATCGGATTTCGGGTGACAAACATCTGAATTCTCACGAATTCAGCGCCGTGAATCATTCAGACTAACCGAAGCTGCCTGGGTCGGAGTACCTCCCCATGCAAACGGCCTCTATCGATACGAGGGAACCCCGAGACTCGAAGAACTCCGATGCTGGCAGCGTCGGGTACGTCACCCCTCGTCGATGATCGTGGGCACCAGGAAATAGGTACCGTCGGTGCGCGGGGCATTCTTCAGTGCGTCGGCCCTTGGCAGGGAGGCGACGATCATGTCGTCACGCATGACGTCGTGTAGTTCGACCGCGTGAACCATGGGCTGTACGCCCGTGGTGTCAACTTCATTCAAGACGTCGACATACTCCAGAATGGAGGTAAGGTCCCCCAGCAAAGACTCGACTTCGGCATCCGACACGCGGAGTCGGGCGAGGGCGGCGACCTTGCGGACGTGCTCAGAAGTCAAATGCATGGCATCTCCACGACACGCACAGGGGCACGACGCACCGCGCCAAATCGTGGCGCAGCAATGGAAGTCCGACAAATCCGCAATCCAATGCCGACGACGTGGACGGCCACTCGGCATTTTCGATCGGCCAAACCGACTCAGCTCTTGGCTTCATCAATCGTAAACGGCTTGCGGACGACTCGCTTCACGACCAGTCCCGTTCGCATGCACTGCACGCAAACCCTGACCCGCTGAGAAGTTTCGCCAACTTGCATGCGCAGCGACTGCAGGTTCGGACGGTACCACCGACGGGTAATTCCCGTGGTCTTACGGCCGTTACCGCCGAGATACTTCGGCTTGCCGCGTTCGACCTTCTGGTTTCCCTTAACCGGCTTTTTACCACAGATGGCACACTCGGCACCCATGACGTAACCCTCTGCAATCACAAGAACTTCAGACAACCGACAGCCCCACCATTCAAAGACAGGGTCCGCGGAGAAAATTTCCGGAAAGGGAGAAGTATACTCGCAGAGCCCCGCGATGCAAGCTGGAGGGCCAAACAGGCCAAGGGCAATCGCCTTTTTCAAATTGGGAATCGCATGGCCGTGCCGATTGATGGACTCGCACGGCCTTCCCGAAGCCGGTAAGACCGTGGCACCCCAATTTGAAAAAGGCGATGACCCGGCCAAACAGGCCAACCGGAATGATTCATTGACGACCACGGATCACCCAGATATCACGGATAAACCCGGTGCATTTTGAGGCCCAAGGTGGCGGTCCATTCCCCCAGCCAGGGCCGCCGAGGTCCTGGTGACGGTCCACCCAAACCGATCCTGAGGCCTGAAGGGCCGGTGATTCCAGGTCCATGCGGCGTTCGGGAATGGTCGGCCCTTCAGGCCTCAGCCCGAGTTCAATCTGAATTCACCAGGGCCTCGGCGGCCCTGGCTGGGGGAATGGACGGCCCCTTGGGCCTGAAAACAATTGCATGGAATGCTCCCTTCGAGATGTGGGTCGCGAATAAATCCACCAGCCGCGGCAACCCCGCATTTAAAGAGGGAGCCCTTCAATCCCGATCCACCCGTCCGCATTGCAACTCTTGTCCCGTTTGCAGGCTCCTGTTGTAAGTTCTTCCGACAGTGCAAGACCAGTTTTGCCAAAACCTGGCCTTGGTCTGGCAGCTTCTGCCGAAGGTGGGGTTCGCCCGGACTGTTCCACGGTTGTTTCACGAATCCGCAGCGTGCCAATCGGATTTGGCACCAACGTTGCTTTGATTCCGTTCCATCACACGAGCCGCAACACACCAGACAACACATGAAGAAACAACTCGGTGCGAACGGACTCAAACACCAGCCAGGCAACTCAGAAAGGACTGATTCAAATGTTGGTACTCACTCGCAAGCGGACGGAATCGATCAAGATCGGCGAAGACATTGTCATCACCGTGATCCATACATCACGCGGTTGCGTGAAGCTCGGGATCCAGGCACCTTCAAACGTGCGCGTGCTGCGGGCGGAACTGAGTGATCGTCCCGTCGCACCACTCGCACTCGACGCCGCGGACGACCATGGCGACGACGAACCGGGACTGATTTTCTCGGCGGATCAGTTCCCAAACCAATTCAGCGCCGACTACGTCGCAACGCTTGAAGATCAGGCCCTGCTGTCGCTCGCCAAGTAATCTTTGTCAGCACGCCAGTCCGACGCGCGTCGAGCTGGTGTTTGTTCTCGGACAATTCACGATCTTCACCACCGATTTACACCAGGAGCCAACACGAAACAACGACATCGTCAGCGGGACCAGCGGGCCGGTCCCGCTGACAATGCCTGAAACCGGATTTCCACTATTCCACGGAGGGTCGTCATGAAGACCAGTCAGCAACTTGTTGGAACCGCGTGGCACGAGGACCTGTGCTGCCAAACCTGGATTGAGCCCCAGCCCGTCGACACCATTCACGACGCCGAAACGCGCGCGACACTGGTGTTTGACATGCTTTTGACATACCTGTCGAGCCCAGCGCCTGGCGGGCTCACGTTCGACGGAACCTTCAAGGTATAGCCCGGTTGATTCACCTCGAAAGCGCGAAAGCGTCAAAACACTAGCCCGACGCGCGAGCGAGGGACCGTCACGTTGGACCCGCAATCTAATCACTGGACGTCGTTTTCGGTCCGGGAGCGTCGCTGAGCCAAATGCCAAGATTCGTGATTATCAGTTTTGGTAACGGATTCGAACCGGAGAGGTGAAGTCCTCGCTGGAATCATTGCGTGATGCCTCGGTCCCTCGCTCGCGCGTCGGGCTAGTGTTGCTTCGCTCGCGCGTCGAGCTAATTAGAATCACACGCGAAGCGGCTCGGACCTGACATCCGGGGCGATCGACCGAGCCGCTTCGCCGCGTTTCTCAGGTACCAGACCCAGCCGCGTCTCCACCCGGCAGAATGTGACCCATCTTGTCGCGTTTCGTGGCGAGGTATTTGTGTCGCTGGATCTCATGCGGCGCGATGATCGGTACCTGGCCGGCCAGGATCAGATCGAAGCCGGGAAACGCGTTGACCTTTTGCGGGTTATTGGTCAACAACCGCACGGCCGACAGCCCCAGATCCTTCAGGATCTGCAGGCCAATTCCGTAATCCCGGCTGTCCGCTTTGAATCCCAGTTTGTGATTGGCTTCGACCGTGTCATACCCCTGATCCTGCAACTGGTACGCCTTTAACTTGGCCAGCAATCCGATGCCACGTCCTTCCTGCGGCAAGTAGACGACGGCACCCGTTCCCTCGTCGTGAATCATCTGCATTGCCAGATGCAGTTGGTCTCCACAATCGCAGCGCAAGGAGTCCAGGACGTCGCCGGTGAAACAGGACGAATGGACACGAACCAGCGGGGCCTCGACCGAATTCAGATCTCCCCAGACGATCGCCAGTGGTTGCTGATCTTCGTGCTGAACCGAATACGCAATGACCCGGAACTTGCCGTACTGGCGGGTCTCAAACGGTACTTCGACCTCCCGTTTCACCAGTTGTTCCCGCTGCCGGCGGTAGCGAATGATCTGTTCAATCGAAATCAACGGTATGTTGTGCTTTTGCGAGAGTTCTCGCAGTTCGGCCATGTCGGCCATCCCGGTCCCCTGTTCGCTGCAGATTTCGATCAGGGCTCCGACGGGTGCCAGGCCGGCCATGCGCAGCAGGTCGACCGTCGCTTCCGTGTGTCCCGCCCGACGCAGGACACCGCCATCCTTGGCCAGCAGGGGATTGATATGTCCCGGCCGCACGAATTCTGCCGCCCGGCTGTTCGGCTGCGCCAGCGCCAACAGCGTCCGCGCCCGATTGTTCGCGCTGACGCCGCTGCCCGCTTCGCGGTGATCGACTGGGGTCAAAAAGTGAGTCTGATTCGGAGCCGTATTCCGCATCGCATCCACGATGGGAGCCAGACCCAGACGTTCGGCGGTTTCGTTCAGCAACGGAGCACACAGCACGCCGGCGCCGCGACGTAGCATGAAATCCACCAGTTCCGGAGTCACTTTTTCTGCGGCGCAGATAAAGTCTCCCTCGTTTTCGCGTTCTTCCGCATCGACCACAATGACCAGTCGTCCGGCCTTCAGGGCTGCCAATGCGTCTTCGAGAGAATGAAACGAATCAGGAGTGGAGTCGGGCGGGGTCATGGTTCGATGGAATCTCTGAGGGCAAATCGACGGAATTTCCGGCCGGCATTTTTTTGCGGGCAACACATTCTACGCAATTCGACCAGGAATCGCCTTGCCAGGGACCGTTTGGCTCGCGACGTGACGAAGTCCAGTGAGACGTAGGACGGACAATCCTGTCCGTCTGAACCGGGAAATGAAGATGGAAGACGGACAGGATTGTCCGTCCTACGAAATGCGGTGAAATCCTGCCAAGGGCCGGGATGAAGCAGAACCTGCATTCTGTAGCCGATGAAAATGACGGACCAACTCACCACACCGGACAATCCACACGACTGAAACCAGCCCCCGTAACCCCACCCCACCTGGCAAACTTGACCTGATCCATTCCACGGACTTCACCGCAACAGCTTGACAAAGAAGCCGATGCCGATATGTTGGTAGTTGTAAGATTGGTGAAATCCCGCCCCGACATGCCTTCCAAACCGACCGCCTCGCGATTCCAACCTGTAGTTTTCCTGGCGAACGGTATTCGTCGAAGTCCCGCCGGGTCGGCTGTTTGATCCTTTGTTTGAATGACGGTTGCCTGCATACGTTCCACACAAACGACATCCCAATTCGTTAGACGCCCCGCGGCATGAGGAGTTGACCATGCACGAAAGAACATTGCGATCTTGGCGTATTCTGGCTGGCGCAATGGCTTTAGCCATGATGGCGTTGGCCGGCACTGATGCCACGGCCGCAGCTCCGAAAGGGCTGGGCGATCCCGGTCAACTGACTCAACTGCGGGTGGAACCGAATGCCGACGGCAAAGGTGTCCTGCTTCGCAGCCGCGATGGACGCCAACAATTATTTGTGACCGGCACCTATTCCAGCGGCCAACTCCGCGACCACACCCGCACCGTCCAATTCAGCTCCGAACCTGCCGGAATCGTCCAGATCGATAGCACCGGGTACATGACCCCGATCAAGGACGGTAAGACCATCGTCAAGGCAGTCGCTTCGGGCAACATCTCGGCCGAACTGCCTGTCGAAGTCACGGGCGTCGCCGTTGATGTTCCAATCAACTTCCCCAATCAGGTCGTGCCGATCTTCACCAAGCTGAACTGCAACAGCGGCGGTTGTCACGGTAAAGCCAGTGGCCAGAACGGTTTCAAGCTGTCGCTGCTCGGTTTTTACCCGGACGAAGATCACGAATTCCTGGTGAAGGAAGGCCGCGGTCGGCGCGTGTTTCCTCCGTCACCCGGCCAAAGCCTGCTGCTGACCAAACCGGTTGGCAAGTCGCCTCACGGCGGCGGCAAGCGGATGGATGTGGACAGCTTTGAATACCGCCTGATCTATCGCTGGATCGAACAGGGAATGCCCTACGGTTCCGCCACCGATCCCGTTGTCGCCAGCATCAAGTGCCTGCCGGAAGGCCGGATCATGGACCGCGGCACGGATCAACAGATCTCGGTGATCGCCACTTACAGCGATGGTTCGACCGAGGACGTCACCCGCATGGCGTTGTTCGAAGCCAATGATCCGGAAATGGCCGAAGTCACCGTCACCGGCCTGGTGAAGACGCTCGATTTGGCCGGTGAAGTCGCCATCATGGCCCGTTATCAAGGTCAGGTGGCCACGTTCCGATCGACCATTCCCCTGGGTGCCGAAATCGCCCAGAAGCCCCCCATCAAGAACCTCGTCGACCAGGCCGTGGTTGGCAAACTGGACGTACTCGGTATTCCCGCCTCGCCCGTTTGCGACGATGGGACGTTTCTGCGTCGAGTCTACATCGACATCACCGGCACTCTGCCCACCGAATCCGAAGACGCCGAATTCCTGGCGAGCACCGATCCCGACAAGCGAGCCAAGGTGATCGACAAGTTGCTCGAATCCCCCGCCTATGCCGATTACTTCTCCAACAAGTGGAATCTGGTCCTGCGCAACAAGCGCCGCAACAACGACGCCCAGGCACCCACCTACGCCTTCCACAACTGGATCTGGTCCAGCCTGTACGAGAACAAGCCGTATGACCAGTTCGTCCGCGAAATCATCACCGCATCTGGCAACGCCGACGACAATCCGCCTGTCGCCTGGTACCGCGAAGTCGATCAGCCGAACGAGCAGGTCGAAGATGTTTCACAACTGTTCCTGGGCCTGAGAATCCAATGTGCCCGTTGCCATCATCATCCGTTTGAAAAGTGGAGTCAGGACGACTACTACGGACTGGCCGCGTTCTTCAGCCGGGTCGGCAAGAAGAACATCATCGGCGGCAATAACCAGAATCGGGATAAGCGAATCTTCGCCATCGACACCCAGGGGCCGGCCCAGGCGCGGAACGAACGCTCCGGCAAGATGTTGTCGCCCACCGGTCTCGGCGGACAACCACTGACTGTCACGGCGGAAGAAGATCCCCGCACGAAACTGGCCGACTGGATGTCGGATTCGCAGAATCCATTCTTCGCCAAGGCGCTCGTCAACCGCTACTGGAAGCACTTTTTCAGCCGCGGCATTGTCGAACCCGAAGACGACATGCGTGAAACGAACCCACCGGCCAATCCGGAACTGTTGAACAACCTCGCCCAGCACTTCATCTCTCACAAGTTCGATCTGAAGGATCTGGTCCGGACGATCTGCAATTCGTCGACCTATCAGCTCAGTTCCCTGCCGAACGAGTACAACCTGAAGGACAAGCAGAACTTCTCGCGGTACTACCCCAAGCGGTTGACGGCGGAAGTGCTGTACGATGCGTTCCATCAGGTCACGGCCACCGGTCAGAACTTTGGTGGAATGCCCGCAGGAACCCGTTCGATGCAGTTGCCGGACCCCGGTGCCGCGCAGAACGTCTACTTCTTGAAGGTGTTCGGCCAGCCCCAGGGGGACACGGCCTGTGAATGTGAACGTTCACAGGAAGCCAATCTGGCCCAAAGCCTGCACCTGCTGAACAGCAGCGAAGTCCAGAACAAGATTGCCGATGGCAACGGCCGCGCCGCCAAGTTTGCCGCTCTGAAGGACGTTCCCAGCGAGCAAAAGATCAATGAGCTGTATCGTTGGGTCTACAGCCGTCTGCCCGATGCCGAAGAAACCAAGATCGCCCTGGCGCATCTGGAAAAGCACAAGGACAATCCGAAAGTGGCGTACGAAGACATCATCTGGGCGCTTGTGAACTCGAAAGAGTTCCTGTTTAACCACTGATTCTCCGGTCGCTGCTTGCAAAAGATCCCCGCAGAAGCCCGGTTGCACCATGAGCCGGGCTTCTGTCGTCTCACCCCACCCGCCAGTCGTCTTGCCCGCCAACTCCGCTCATTAGGATTCGAACATGCGAAAGAGTGTTCCTTTCGACTGTCGCCACACGGCTCTTTGGCTGGTGATGCTCACCGGTTCGCTCGCGATGACGCTGCCGTCCGCACACGCCCAGCTCCCGTCAACCCGGTTGTTTGCCGTGTTCCCAACGGGCGCCCAGGCGGGGACCACTGTCGATGTCACGATCACCAACGGCCTGGAACTGGAAGAAATCCACAAGTTGGTCTTCAGCCATCCGGGAATCACAGCCGTTCCGAAGATGCAGGATGTCGGTGGCAAGCCAACCCCCATCGCGAATCAGTTTGTCGTCACGGTTTCGGGCGATGTCCCAGCCGGCACGTACGACGTCCGGGCCATTGGTTTCTTTGGGATCACCAATCCGCGAACGTTCCTCGTCGGCTCGCGCAAGGATCTGCTGGAAACGGAACCAAACAATACCCGTGAGCAAGCGAATGCCGTGGAGTTGAATCAGACGATCAATGGCCGCATCAACGGTGCCACAGACATCGACTGGTACAAGTTTGCAGGGAAGGGGGGCCAGCGAATTCTGGCCGATTGCCTGGCGCGGCGCCTGGACTCCAAGCTCGATGGCAACCTGGAACTGTTCGATGCCAATGGGCGACGCATGGGAATGGCGCGCAATTCACTCGTCAGCAGGGACGCGCTTCTCGACGTGACCCTGCCCAGCGACGGGGAATACTTCCTGAAAGTGAACGACTTCGTGTTTGCCGGGGGGGAAGACTATCCGTATCGCTTGAATCTGACGACCGGCCCGTTCATCGACTTTGTCATGCCCCCGGCCGGGACACCCGGATCGAACGGCCAATACACAGTCTATGGTCGCAACCTTCCCGGTGGTCAGCCTGCCAATGTGACAATGCGCGGCCGCCCCCTGGAAATGATCACCGTCTCCATTCCGCTGCCGGCCCAACCTGATGCACTCGATCCCCGCACGATTCTAGAACCGTACTCCGCCGGGATGGATGCAGTTCCGTTTTCGATCGACTCCCCGTTCGGCCGGTCGAATCAAGTCATGATTTACCTGAGTGGTGCGGTTCCCGTGCGTGAAGTGGAACCCAACAACCTGGGTGCGCAGGCTCAAAAGATCGTCGTTCCGGGTGAAGTGGCTGGGCAGTTCCAGGACCGCGGCGATGTCGATTGTTATGCGTTCGACGCCAAGGCCAAAGATACCTTCTGGGTGGAAGTCGTGGCCCAGCGAGCCGGTTCGGCCGCTGACCCCGTCGTGGTCATTGACCAGGTGAAGACCAACGACAAGGGCGAGGAAACCTTGGCGCGGATCAGTGCACTGGACGACGATCCCACCAATCCGCTGCCGAATCTCTTCGACACGCTTAACGATGATTCCTCCGGGAAATTCGTGGCACCTGCCGATGGAACGTACCGGATTACCCTGCGGGACCGGTATGGAACCTCCCGCGGCGATGCCTCGCTGGTTTATCGCCTGATCCTGCGTCCCGAAACCCCGGACTTCCGAGTCGTCGCGGTCCCGACCGCATTGACGGCCCCCAATGCCCGCCAGGCCGCTCCCTCGGGAATCACGCTGCGTCGTGGCGACAACTTCCCGATTCATGTGGCCGCCCTGCGACGCGATGGATTCACGGGACCGATCACCATCACAGCCGAAGGACTTCCCCCCGGAGTGACCTGTCCGGAAGTTTCATTGGGAGCCACGCCGTCCAGCGGGATCATGGTCTTTACGTCGGCCGAAGATGCTCCAGTCTGGGCTGGCACTATCAAGCTGGTTGCCAAGGCCAGGATTGACGCCCCCGGCACCGTCGAAGCCGTAGCCGCTGCTCACGCTGCTGCCAAGGCCGCAGTCGATGCACTCGCCGCTGCTGACAAAACGATCGCCAAGCCGACCGAAGATTTGAACAAAGCCAACGAGGCAGTGACCGCCGCCAAGACTGAACTGGCAGCCAAACCCGATGACGAAGGCCTGAAGAAGAAAGTCGCCGATGCCGAAGCGAAAGCCACGGCGGCCGCTGCCGCCTTGAAGACGGTCACCGATGCCCGCGCGGCTGCCGACCAAAAAGTAAAAGAGACGCAGGCGGCCATCCACCAAACCGAAGCCGCCCGCATCGCCGCTGCCAAAGAAGTCGTTCACCCGGCCCGGTATGGCACCGTCCTGTGGAATGCCCCGCAACCCAATCAACCGGCCGATTCGCGAGTCTCGCAATCGATCGAACTGTCGGTGATCGAAGAGTCCGCACCCATTCAATTGACGACGACTGTCCACCACGTGGAAGCGAATCACAATCGACAGATCCTGATCCCCGTCAAGGTGAACCGCCGCAACGGGTTTGATCAGCCCGTCGCCCTGACATTCACTGGTCAGCCCACGAATGCCCAGGTCGAAAACAAGCCGATCCCCAAGGAAAAGACCGAGGAACTGTATCGGGTCTTCGTTCCACCCAATGCGCCGGTCGGAACCTATGTCATGTTTTTGACGGGTCAGGCACAGGTTTCCTACCGCAAGAACGTCGCCAAGGCGGACCGCCTGAAGGCCGAACTGACCGCAGCAGAAATGGCCGCGACCGCCGCCGCGGAAGGACTCAAGACAGCCACCGCCACCAAGGACGCGGCCGTCAAGAAGGCAGCCGATGATGCCGCCAACTTTAAGAAGATGACCGACGCCAAGGTCGCGGCCGACAAGGTCCTGGCCGATGCTCAGGCGGCTGAAAAAGTGGCGGCCGAAGCGGTCAAGAACGCAGGCGACAACGCCGATGCCAAGGCTGCGGCCGAAAAGAAACTGACCGAAGCTCAAGCGGTTGTCAAAACTGCCACCGATGCTCAGGCCGCCGCCGAAAAGGCTCGTGTCGAAGCCGAAACCGCTGCCAAGCAGGCGGAAGAAGCCAAAGTCAAATCGGAAGCGGAACTGAAAGCGGCGGACGACAAGAACAAGGCCGCCACGGCCGAAAAGACCGCCGCCGATGCTCGCTTCAAAGCGGCTGACACGTATGCCAAGGCCGCGAACATCCCGTTCAATCCTCACACCACTCCGATCATCGTGACCGTCAAAACAGCCCCGTATACCATCACGGCCGCTCCGGCCGACGGTGGCAACATCAAGCAGGGGGCGAAGATTGAAGTGAAGTGCGAAGTGAAGCGTCAAAACGGCTTCATCGGCCCCGTCACGCTGACGTTGCCGCTGCCGCCCGGAGTTGCGGGCGTGAAGGCGGAACCGGTCACGGTCCCCGCCGATCAATCGGCCGGAACACTGGTCATCGAAGCGGCCGGGGATGCTCCAGAGGCCCAGTTGGCCAACATGGTCGTGCGAGCCGTCGCTCAGTGGGACGGGGAAGCAGCCGTCGACCAACCAGTCACCCTGAAAGTTATTAAGTAAGCATTGAAACAGTCGAGTCGACGGTCGCCGTCGTCAGGATCTTGAGACATCGTTGCGAAAACCGGTTCAAGTCAGCGGAACATCACTATGATTCGAGCTTTCTGCGTTGTTGCTACTGCGTGGTTGATCTGCGTCTCTGCAGTCCCCGGTTTCGCCCAGGAACCAACTAAGGAAGCGAAGAAGGGACAGATCGAGCCGGCAGCCGTCAACCTGGGCCGACCGGTCGAATTCGAAAAGGACATCCAGCCGATCCTGGACGAAAAATGCGTGGCGTGTCACAACGTCGCCATCGCCGAAAGCAAGCTGATCCTGGAAGACGTCCCCGCCATCCTGAAGGGGGGCAAGCGAGGCCCCGCAGTCGTCGCCAAGGATCCCGAAAAGAGCCTGATGTACCGCGTCGCCGCGCGAGCCATCGATCCGGTCATGCCACCGCTCCCCAACAAGGTTTCCGCCAACGCCTTCACCCCTCAGGAACTCGGTCTGCTCAGGAAGTGGATTGAAGAAGGGGCCGTTCACGGGATGGACACCGGAGTGACCGTGGTCCCCTGGCAGTCGGTGCCGACCAATCTTCATTCGATCTACAGCGCGGCCCTGTCCACTTGGGGCCGCTGGGCCGCCTGTGGTCGTGCCAATCAGATTGACATGTACGATGTCGCCACCGGCGAATACGTCGCCCGCCTGCAGGATCCCGCGCTGCTGACGATCAAGCAGGGAGACAAGCCGTTCTATCCGCACGGTGCCGCCCACCGTGACTTCGTTCACGCCCTCGCCTTCAATCCCCAGGAAAACATCCTGGCTTCGGCCGGCTACCGCGAAGTGAAACTGTGGCAGCGTCCGAGCAACGTCCAGCGCGGGGCCTATGCCGAAGAAGCCGCCGCCACCGCACTTGCGGTTTCCCCGGACGGAAAGTGGCTGGCGATCGGCCGCGCTGACAATTCCATCAAGCTGCAAAGCCTGGCCGATGCCAACGCCAAAAAGGTTCTGGCCGGACATGCCGGTCCGGTCACCGGCCTGCAATTCTCCGCCGATTCGACCAGGCTGTTCAGCGGTGCGAAAGACAAAACACTCCGCCTGTGGAACGTCGCCGACGGAGCCCAGGCTGGCATTCTGGAAACACCTCAGGAAGTCACCGCCCTGGTCTTGAGCCTCGATGGCACGAAAGTCTTCTCGGGACATGCGGGCGATCACTTTATTCGCGGATGGGCCGTTCCCTTTGAAGCCCCCAAGCCTGCCGAAGGCGACAAGCCTGCCGAACCGGTCAAGCCGATCGTCGAAATGAAGGGACACGGCGGCCCCGTCTCGGCGCTGGCCCTGCTGCTGCCCGCCGGAACCCAACTGGTCTCTGCCAGTGCCGACGCGACCTGGCGAGTCTGGGAAATCGCCAACGGCAATGCCGTTCGGAATCAGAATCATGGCGCTCCCATCACCGGCTTGTCGGTGAAGTCCGACGGCCTGTTCGTCGTCACTGCCGGCGGCGCCAACGCCCGCCTGTGGAAGATCGATGGCAATGCCGTCGCCGAAATGAAGGGAAACATCAGCGCCCAGCGCAACGTCCTGAAGATCACCGACGATGACACAATCGCCAAGTCCAGGGTCCAGTTGGCGGATGCGGGCTTCAAGGCCGCCGAAAAGAATTTTAAAGAGCGTGAAGAAGCAACCAAGAAGGCGGTCGAAGCCAAGACCGCCATGGAAAAGGCCCTGAACGAGGCCAAGCCCAAGGAAACCACCGCCCTAGAAGCGGTCGCAGCCGCCAAGAAGGAATTGGAAGGGAAGCCGGACGACGCGGCCCTCAAGAAGAAAGTCACCGACGCCGAAGCCGCTGCCGCCAAGGAAACCGAAGCGGTCAAGAAGGCTCAGGACGCGTTTGATGCCGCCGTGAAGACCGTCGCTCAATCGGAAAAGGGACAACAGTCGGCCGACGAACAACAAAAGCAGGCCAAGACGCTGCTCGACACGGAAACCGCCGCCGCCAAGGTGGTGGAAGGTGTTATCAACCAGGCCAAGGCCGAACTTCCCGCCCTGGATGCCAAGCCGGTCAAGTCGGCCGCGTTCATCGGCAGCACGATCGCCACCGCCGGAGACGACGGCACGATCCGCCTGTGGAGCGGCCTGAACGGCAAGCCCCTGGAAGAACTCGTCGGCCACAAGGCCCCGGTGGGACTCATGGTCGCCGGTCCCAGCAACCTGCTGGTCGGTGCCAGCGACGACAAGGCCGTCATCGCCTGGGACGCCAACCCCGCCTGGAAGCTGATCGCGATCCTTGGCCCTCCTCCAGAAAATGTCCTGGACCTGGCCAAGTCCCAGTTCGTCAGTCGAGTCCTGTCGCTGGCGTTCAGCCCGGACGGCAAGTTGCTGGCCACCGGTGGCGGTGATCCCTCACGTAGTGGCGAACTGATCCTGTGGAACGTGGAAACGAAAGCGATCGTGCAGAACATCGTTGACGCACACAGCGATACTGTCTTCGGGATCGAATTCTCGCATGACGGCAAGTACATCGTTTCCGGTGCCGCCGATAAGTTCGTGAAGCAGTTCGAAGTCGCCACCGGCAAGCTGGTGCGCGCCTATGAAGGTCACACCCATCACGTGCTCGGAGTGAGCTGGAAGGGTGACGGCAGCCGGATCGCGAGTGCCGGTGCGGACAACGCGATCAAGATCTGGAACGTGGAAACGGGCGAACAGCACCGCACAATCCAGAACTACTCGAAGCAAGTGACATCGATCCACTTCATCGGTGCCACCGACAACCTGATCAGCGGGGGCGGCGACAAGTCGGTCAAGATGCACCGCGCCAATGATGGCGGCAACTACCGCAACTTCGCAGGCATGCCGGACTTCGTTTACGCGGTCGCCTGTACTCGCGACGAAGCCCTGGTCATCGCCGGTGGCGAAGACGGCATCCTGCGCGTCTGGAACGGTACCAACGCCCAGGAACTGTTCAAGTTCGAGCCACCCAAGTCCCCGGCTGATAATGCCCAGGCCAAGGCGAACTGAACCGAATCGGCGATGGCGACACAGGTGAGTTGCAGCATTGGGGAATCCGTGGGACGGACAATCCTGTCCGTCTTCCTCTTCATTCGTCCTCTTTATTTCCCCGTTCGGACGGACAGGATTGTCCGTCCTACGCCTCACAGGGGCCGCAAATGCAACTTGACTGCCTGAAGTCCACAAGAAATAGTTGTCACTCCATTTATTCTACGGCGTTCTCCGCGCATGCGTGGCCACCGATGTCAGACCCGGCATCGTCCTGGTGCTCACGTCGGCGGCAGGCGCGGCAACAGGTATGAAACCGCTCCGTTCAACGTCGTCATTTTCGGATAGTCACGTTCCGGTACGTCGACGCCGGTCCGCTTGTTCAAGGCGATCATCAGATTCTGGAAATCCATGGAATCGATGTCGAGTTGTTCGCGAAAACTGACGTCGGGCAGAATCTGTGCCGGGTCAATCTCGGGAGCGATGTCACACAGCAGAGTCACGATCGTTTGACGAAGTTCGGATTCAGTCATAATTGGCCGGGCTCCTGCAAAAGTTTTTCGACGGTCGACAAGAACAGGCCGCCACGATGACCATCGCTGACCCGGTGATCGCCGGACAAGGTGGCGGTGATCACCGGGCGCGAGAAGATGCCGCCGTCAATCGACCAGGGACGCTGAACGATCTTGCCGAACCCCACGATGGCGACCTGTGGCGGATAGATCACGCCAAACACGGATTCCACCCCGTTTTCGCCGAGGCTCGTGACGGTGATCGTGGGGTCGGACAATTCCGCGGCGCGCAGGCCGCCGGTTCGGGTCCGTTGCACCAGATCGCGAAAGGCCTGCATCAACTGATCCAGGTTCTTCTGGTCGGCATCATGAATCGCCGGGGCCAGCAGTCCGCCCTGGCGCAGCGAAATTGCCACGCCGACATGAATCTTCGGATTCAGGATCACCTGCTGTCCGTTCCAGGTCGCATTTAATTCGGGAACGGTGTGCAGTGCTCGCGCCACCGCCTTGATCAGCAGGACACCATACAGCAATCGATCCGCCATCGGTCGCGTTTCATTGTGTTCGGCCAGCCACGACGTCGCGGCATGCATGTCGATCGTCGTCGAAAGGTAGTAATGCGGGATTTCCCGTTTCGATTTTGACATGGCTGCGGCAATGGTCTGCCGCATCCGCAATTGAGCATTCGCGTTCATCCGTGCGCCTGCTGGCGCCGTTGCAGGCGGTGCGACCGCTGCTGCGGGCACCGCGGGAACGCGCTGGCGTTCGGACGCGGCCGCACGTTCGATGTCATCACGGGTCACGGCGCCGCCGGTCCCGGTCCCGTGAACCGTGTGCGGGTCCACCCCCAGTTCGCGAGCCAGTCGTCGCGCCGAGGGAGACATGGGTACACGGTCGGTGATTGCTGCCGGCGCATGCTGCGGTTCGGACGCCGCCGTCGGGATAGCCGCGACGGAATCCGGGGTGGCGCTGGCCACGGTGTCCGCCTGCAGCGGTTGAGATGCTGTCGCAGGTCCATCCGCGTGGATGATCGCCAGCACCGAACCGACGGGAACCCGGTCTCCAACGTTGACCAACAGCCGTTCAATCAGACCGCTTTCAAACGCTTCCACGGCAATGACCCCCTTGTCGGTTTCGACATCGGCCATTAGTTCGCCGCGCTGGACCCGGTCGCCGACGCCCTTGTGCCATGCCGCCAGCGTTCCCGCGTCCATGTCCGCACCCAGGCTGGGCATCTTGAATTCACTCATGATGGACCAGTTCCTCGATGGTGCTGAGAATCTGCTTCACGCTGGGAAGTGCGGCGTCCTCCATCTGTTTGGCATAGGGAATCGGAACTTCCGCACTGCAGACACGGGCGACAGGGGCGTCCAGATCATAAAAGCCCCGCTCCATGATCTGGGCACTGATTTCCGCCGCCAGGCTCCCCGTCCGCCAGCCTTCGTCAACAATCACGGCTCGATGCGTCTGCTTGAGCGATGCCAGGACCGGTTCCAGATCGAGCGGTCGCAGCGAACGCAGGTCGATCACTTCGACCTCGATCCCCCGGCCGGCCAGTTCGTCGGCCGCCTGCAGGGACTTCCACAGCGAACCCCCGTAGGTCACCAGCGTCACGTCGCGTCCGCGACGACGAACGGTCGCCTTGAACATCGTTTCCGGTGAAACATCTTCCAGTTCCCCTTCCATCGGGTACAGCAGGGCATGTTCGAAAATCACCACCGGATCAGGCTCGCGCAATGCCAGGGGCAGCATGTACCGGGCATCGGTGACAGTGGCGGGAGCAACCACCTTGATGCCGGGAATGTGGGCATACCATCCTTCCAGGCTGTGCGAATGCTGGGCGGCCAATTGTCGTCCGCCCCCGGTGGCCATCCGGATCACGACGGGAACGCTGAACTGACCACCCGACATGTGTCGCAGCGTGGCGGCAGTATTCAGGATCTGATCCAGTGCCAGCAGGCTGAAGTTGACGGTCATGACTTCGACGATCGGCCGCATTCCCCCCAGGGCCGCGCCGATCCCGGCACCCACAAACGTCGATTCGCTCAGCGGGGTGTCTCGAATCCGTTCGGGGCCGAACTCCGCCAGCATCCCCTTGCTGCAGGCGTACGCTCCGCCGTAGCGTCCGACATCTTCACCCATCAGAAAGACCAGGGGGTCTTCCCGCAGGGCGGCGCACAAGCCGGATCGGACGGCCTCGCGGTAGGTTATGCGGGACATGTGTAGACGTCCTTGTAAAGATCAGTGACGGGTTCCCAGGCACCAGCTTCAGCGGTCGCCACCGCCTGTGCCAGTTCTTCGGCGATGTCGAGTTCCATGGCGGCGACCTCGGTGGATTCCAGCAGGCCGCTGCTGGTCAGCAGCGCGGTGAACAACTGGATCGGGTCGCGGTGCTTCCATTCGTCCACTTCCTCATGACTCCGGTACAGTTCGGCGTCGTACATCGAATGCGCCCGGAAGCGATAAGTGCGCGCCTCCAGCAGATAGGGGCCCTGTCCCTGGCGGACGTAATCGATCGCCGTCCGCATGGCGTTTCTGACACCCAGAACCACCATGCCATCGACGGCCGCGGACGCGATTCCATACGCGTCTGCCTTCGCGAAGATCTTCGTCTGGGATTCGTGCCGTTCCAGCGCGGTCCCCATCGCGTACAGGTTGTTTTCGCACAGGAACAGGACCGGCAGCTTCCACAGTGCCGCCAGGTTCAAGGATTCGTGAAACTCCCCTTCGTCCACGGCACCGTCACCAAACAGGCAGACGGTCACTCGCGGACGTTGTTGCAGCTTGTCCGCCAGCGCCAGGCCGACCGCCAGCGGCAGCCCTCCGGCGACAATGGCATTCCCGCCGTAAAACCTCAGCCCGGCGTCAAACAGATGCATTGAACCGCCGCGGCCCCGGCAGCATCCGTTGGACTTGCCGTACATTTCGGCCAGGATCGAACCGGCGGACATGCCGCGGATCAGCGCATGACCATGCTCGCGATACGTCGCCACGATGGCATCATCGGAGGTCAGCAATGGAATCGCCCCGACGGCCACAGCCTCTTCGCCGATGTACAGATGCAGGAAGCCGCGAATCTTTCCCTGGCTGTACAGTTCGGCGGATTTCTCCTCAAGCCGACGGATGCGGAGCATGTTCCGCAGGATCTCGTGGGCCGCGACACGCGTCAGGCTCGCGGTGGCAGGTGCATCATCCATGGATCAGTTCTCCTCCAGCGTGGAAATATCACCTTCGGGAAGACCCAGTTCCCGGGCTTTCAGCAGACGCCGCATGATCTTTCCGCTGCGGGTTTTCGGCAGCTTCGGAACAAACTCGATTTCCTTCGGTGCAACCGCGGCTCCCAGGCGAGTCCTGGCAAAGCCCAGCAACTCACGACGCAGTTCGTCGGTGGGCGCGAAGTCGGCTTTGAGTGCCACGAATGCTTTCACGATTTCATAGGCCTGTGGGTCGGGTTTGCCGATGACTCCCGCTTCGGCCACGGCACGATGTTCCAGCAGAATGCTTTCCACTTCAAACGGACCGATCAGATGGCCGGAGGTTTTAATCACATCATCCTTGCGGCCCACGAACCAGAAGTACCCATCCGGATCCCGACGAGCCAGGTCACCGGTCAGGTACCAGCCGTCTGCAAAGCAACTGGCATAACGTTCCGGCTGACCGAAATAGCCACGGAACATGGAGGGCCAACCGGGTCGCAGCGCCAGCTCGCCGCTTTCATCGTCCTGAATCACTTCGATCGCTCCGGAAGCAGCCCGGCGAACGATGGCGGCATCAATTCCCGGTAACGGCCGTCCCATCGAGCCGGGTCGAACCTCCATGCTGGCGAAGTTGGCGATCATGATCCCGCCCGTTTCCGTCTGCCACCAGTTGTCATGAAACGGTGTTCCAAACGCACGGTGACTCCAGACGACCGCCTCCGGATTCAGTGGTTCCCCGACACTCGCCAGGAACCGCAGACTGCTCAGATCGTGCTGCCGCACCACATCCTCGCCCAGCTTCATCATCAGGCGGATCGCGGTTGGGGCCGAGTACCAGACATTGACCCGCTGCTGTTCGATCACGCGATACCAGCGTTCCGCGTCAAAGTCCCCCTCGTCGATGATGCTGGTCACTCCATTTGTCAGTGGGGCGATGATGCCATAGGACGTCCCGGTCACCCAACCCGGATCGGCCGTGCACCAGAAGATGTCGTCGGGATGCAGATCGAGAGCCAGCTTGCCGGTCGTATGATGTGCAACGACGGCTTCGTGTACATGCATGGCTCCCTTCGGTGTCCCCGTGGTGCCGCTGGTGAAGTGCAAGAGTGCCGGATCCTCCGGGCGGGTCGGGGAAATCTGGTACCGGTCCGGGACACCGGCCAGTAGTCTGCCAAAATCATGAGTGCCCGGAACGGCCGAAGGTGGATCGGTCTCTGCCACGATCAACACATGTTCCAGGTGCGGTAGTGAGTCGCGAATCGGCGCGACCTTGCGCTGATACAATGCTTCTGTCGTGACCAGCACCCGCCCCTGTCCGATCGAAAGTCGTGACCGGATCGGTTCCGGACCAAATGCCGAAAACAGCGGGCAAAAGACGCAGCGATGTTTCAATGCCCCCAACGCCGTGACATACAGTTCGGGAATGCGTCCCGCCAGGACATACACCGCGTCGCCCGCCTTCACTCCGAGTTCCGCCAGTCCATTCGCGAAGCGGCTGGTCAGTTCGCCGAATTCGGCATAGGTGATGTCGCGCTGGCTGCCCTTCCGCCCCAGCCAGCGGAGTGCGATATGGTCCCGCCTGCGACCAGTGGCATGCCGCTCGACCGCTTCATGGGCAATATTCAACCCCGCGCCGTCTGGCAAACCATCCAGTTCACGTCGTGCGGCATCCCAGGAAAAGCTGGCTCGGGCACTTTCATAATTGACCAGATTCGGCGGCACGGACGCCGGCCCTGACGGCTTGCAAATCGGTTCAAATGACATGACAAACTCCGGCATTCCCGCCAGCATCTCGACTGGTCAGGGAGGAACACTGTCTGAATGGGAATTGTCCCTATGCAATTCCAAGACCAATGCGATCCCGGGAGCGAAATCACCTCTGCAAGGACAGACGTCTCCCGTACCGTCGCCCGATCCGATCAACTCTTGCCCACCTGGCAAGATTCCGCCAGTTGCCATGATCGACGGTGTCAAAGCCGGAGCGGCCCAGGGCCATCGCCTTTTTTAATTGGGAATCGGGTGTCACGGTTATGGAGGTTATGGAGTCCCGTGCCGATTGAGCACTCGCACGGCCTTCTCGAAGTCGGTCAGACCGTGGCACCCAAATTTGAAAATGCGACGGCGCGGCGGAACGGCGCAAGACACACGCTCGGAACGAGCGATACGTGCTACAATGCCGCCCCCCATTCAAGGACAACTTCGTGTACGCCATGCTGCTCGAACAACCTGGATTACCACTGGTTTGGCGAGAACGTCCCGATCCTCAACCGGGACCGCGCCAGGTCCTGCTCAACGTGCTGGCCTGCGCCGTCTGCCGAACCGACCTGCATGTCTGCGATGGCGAACTGCCACATCCCAAGCTGCCATTGATTCCCGGCCACGAAATCGTGGGCCGTGTGATCGCGGTCGGAGCCGACGTCCAGACGCTGCGAATCGGTGATCGGGTTGGTGTCCCGTGGCTCGGTTCCACCTGTGGCATCTGTTCGTACTGCCGAAACGACCAGGAGAACCTCTGCGATGACGCCCGTTTCACGGGGTATCAAATTGACGGAGGTTACGCCGAGCAGACTGTGGCCGATGAGCGATTCTGTTTCCGCATTCCGGACGCGTTCAGCGATGCCGCCGCCGCGCCCCTGTTGTGCGCCGGATTGATCGGCTATCGCTCGCTCAGGATGACCGCCGGCGCGATCCGCCTTGGTATTTTCGGGTTCGGTGCGGCCGCGCATATCGTCACGCAAACAGCCCGCTCCCAGGGACGTCGCGTCTTCGCATTCACCCGGCCGGGTGATCATTCCGCACAACAGTTCGCCAGGTCGCTGGGAGTGGACTGGGCGGGCGATTCCACCTCCTCAGGACCCGACGAATTGGATGCGGCCATCATCTTCGCCCCCGTCGGATCACTGGTCCCCGCGGCTCTCAAGGCGGTACGCAAGGGGGGCGTGGTTGTCTGCGGCGGAATCCACATGAGTGACATCCCCAGCTTTCCCTATTCCCTGCTGTGGGGCGAACGAGTGGTCCGGTCGGTCGCCAATCTGACGCGGCGCGATGGCGAAGAATTCCTCGATCTGGCCCCTCAAATCCCGATCCAGACCGTGACAGAACTCTTTCCGCTCCACGAGGCCAACCGGGCCCTGGACCGCCTGCGAACCGGTCAACTGACAGGTGCAGCGGTCCTGGTCCCACGGATCACTTCGCCCGTTTGAGATTCCAGAAACGCAGAGAAATCAAGGCAGTCAAAAGTTGAAGGCCCTCACTCCGGATTCATTCAAACGTCGGCTGGGTGGCACTCAACGCGGGTAACGAGTTTTTGTAGCCGAATTCGTGAGAATTCGGAGGTTTGTCACTCGACGTCCGATCTCTCACGAGATCAGCTACAGGGAAAGCCGCAAACTGCAGACGGGAAATCGTTACCCGCGTTGGGTGCCACTGGCGATGGGGGCGATTTACACACGGGTTTCGACCCCAGATTAAGCTCTGCAGGCTGGTGCCAATCAGGAGCATCAAATGAACCAATCCGAAAGACCTTGTCGAAGGCCCGCTGCTGTATTGGTCGTCGTTTACCTGTCGCTGTTTACAGCTTCATATTTCGTATTTCAAGTTCCTTTGCATCGGAAGTTGACTGGCAAAAGTGCTCAAGTTGCAGATGCCACCGCGCGCTCCCTCGCGATTGAGCGTCCCGACGCCGAGGCAGAGCGGCGCACTGAACGCTCTCAGAAAATGAAGAGCCGTTTGACGTCTCTGCCTGCTGAATCAGGAGGTGGGTTTATTGTCAATGATGTAGTGAATGAGTTTCGAGATGACGATTGGGAAGATATCGTGAGAACACCGGGCATCCGGGCAGTGTGGAGCCGGTCGCTTAGCCCTGCGGCATGGGAAAGTATCGCCGCGTTCCAAGACCTGGAAGCTTTCAATTTCCGCTTCAGCAACGCCACCGATGACGATCTAAAGTGCCTCGCCAGATTGTCCAGGTTGGAAGTGCTGGTTCTGCAAACGCCAGTCTCCAGGTCGGAGCCTGTGACTTATTATGGCCGTAAACCACCATACTCAGCCGTGGCTTTGGAGCCGCTGGGAAGAATGATCCATTTAAGGCAAGTCTCGCTCGCCAGCGACCTCTTGCTGGATGATGCGCTGGCTCAGGTCAAGGCCGTTCCCAACTTGCTGGTGCTGAGTCTTAATGGCCATTTCACGAATCATGGCCTCAAGTCTCTGAGCGATTTGTCGGAAATCAGGCGTCTTTCTCTGTCTGGGCATTTTGATGATGCGGGACTCATTCACCTCGCGAAGCTTGTGAGCCTGGAAACGCTGGCCCTAAGAAGTGATCGGCTGTCAGGCCACGGATTAGCCCACCTCTCAAAGCTCCCTCATCTGAAGAATCTGATCGTTCGCGGGCTACGACCGGGTTGGACGTTTGCTCCGCTGAAGGACTTGCCAGCACTGGAAGTGTTGAATCTGGGAGATGATGGCCTGACGGACGAACTCTTGGCAACCCTCCCCTCCACAGATCGAATTCGGTCGTTGTCTCTCCAAGGAGCAGACAAGGTGACTGATGAGGGATTAAAGCACTTGCTTCGCTTGCCAAAGCTGGAAGAACTGAATCTGTTGCAAACGGGGATGAGTCCTCAGGGATTGAGAACCATCTCATCACTTGAAGAGATTCGCAAACTTCTGCCTGATACCAACCCAACAACATCCGACGATCTAGAACAAGGTCTGGAGTATCTTACACGGCTACCCAAGCTTGAAGAGTTGGACCTGCGTTACATGGGGTTGTCCGGTGTGAACGTGAACATGTTGAACATTCCCACCTTGAGGAAGCTTAACTTCGATTCAGATCGACATCGTGAAGAGCTTTCACAATTGCTTCGCCAAATCCCACAGTTAGATCCGGTGACAACTCAGCGAATCACAACACAAGCTGAGCTGGTTGGCGATTCATCGTTTTGGCAATACGACTTTCTTTCAAATCGACTGGTCGTTGAAGCCGATGACAAAAAGGGATACTGCAAGGCCAGTGGTGCTCAGGCCAGCCGATTGAAAACGCTGACGGAGCGCTTGCAGCCCATTGCTCAAAAGCAGGGGGGCGGGTATTCCATCGATTCGGAATACTGCGAATTGACCGACAACGATCTTGTTGACGTCGTCAAGATTCCCTGGATCCGGACTGTCTACGACAACGGCTTCGGTCCGGCTGCCTGGTCCCAGTTTGGAAAGCTCACCGAGCTGGAATCTCTGCGGTCCGAAAACGACAACTTGACGAACGATGACCTGAACTGCCTTGAGAACCTGCACAACCTGGAAGTGTTGAGTCTTCACGCCAGGGTCACCCGTTCAGAGACTGGGACGCAGCCGGTTCGCAGGGCTTCATTCTCGGCAGCGGCATTGGAACCGCTCCAAAGGATGAGTCATTTGAGGGAACTGCAATTACGCGGTGATGGGGTGAGCGATGACGTCCTGACTTTTGTGGGTCGTGTTCCGCATCTGATTTCGTTGACGCTCGATGGTCGCATCACGAACAACGGCTTGAAGAGTCTGAGCGGATTGAAATCGTTGCAGAGATTGTCGCTGGAAGGTGATTTCGATGACGCGGGGCTTGTTCATCTTGCCGATCTTAAGAACCTCGAAAGCCTGGTGTTGAAGAGTGACCATGTGACCGGAACGGGGCTCGCCCATCTGTCCAGTCTTCCCAAATTGAGACTGTTCAAGTTGCGGGCATTGAAGACGGGGGATTCTCTGGCTGCATTAAAGGACTGGCCAGCCCTGGAAGCACTTAACCTGGCCGACGAGGGGACTACGGACGAGATTCTGCGTACACTCCCGGAATCCGATCGGATCAAATCCGTTTCGCTGCTTTGTTCTTCAGTCACAGATCAGGGATTGGCATCTTTGCAACGATTAGGGGGCCTGGAAGAGCTAAACCTTCAACTGACCCACGTCACGGACAAAGGACTGGAGATCGTCGCGGGCTGCCAGAAACTGCGTGTGCTGTGTCTGGGGCGGGCAATCCAGGATCATGGGATCACCGAGAAAGGGTTGCGGTCACTGACTCACCTGCCGCACCTCGAAGCGCTGGACCTTAGAAGTGTGGACCTGACCGATGTCGACCTGCAGGTGCTGGCAGGTTCGTCATTAGTCAGGTTGAACGTGGGGGCGCAGGATTTGGAAGATAAGCTGTCACAACTTCGAGAGCGCCTTCCCAAGCTTGATACGTCCGCCAGTAAACCGCTGTCGATCCTGGCCGGGCTGTGTGACGAATCCAAGTTCGGCATGTACGATGTTCTTTCGAATCGGATGGAAATCGAGTGGTGAGTATGATTGACGCCTCCTGACTTCGTCGTTGAACTCGAGCAGGGTCAATCTTGAACTTTCAACACTTTCGGAGTCGGTCGACGTATGGAGGAGATTTGCGTCATCGGTTACCCCTCGCGACTCGGTGGCGCGGATACTGAACTCGATCATCAGATTCACGTCTGGCGGGCGCTTGGACTTCAGGTCCACCTGATTCACACAGGGCCGCTGGGCGTCGGAAAAGGGGACAGGTCCATGGCAGTAGAATACTCGACCAACGGTCATGCGCAAAAAGCGTGCCGAACAGTGTTGGCTGCGTCCCCTTTTTTTACCCTTTTTCCATTCAAAGAGGAGGACTACACCGTTACAGAAGGATTTTCACTTTCGTCACTCATAGGTTCTAACTAGCATTGGCGGAGCAGGTTGGACTACAGGTATAGCCGCCTCGTCGACCTCCACCCAATGCTGCCTATCTGCAGCCTGAGATGGTTCGCAAAGAACTGTGGACGACGATTCTCGCCTATAACTTGATCAGAACGACGGGTGCCGCCGCGGCATCACTTCACCACATACAACCCCGTGAAGTTGGATTCACGGCCGTGTGCCAATACGTCCTTTCCACTTGGATGCTTCGAGCCTGTCGGTCAGGGACACCCGACGGCCTCGAACATCAGACGCGACAGATGCTCCAACACATTGCTGCGTGTCGAGTCGCAAATCGTCCAGGCCGGATCGAGCCAAGAGTTATCAAGCGGCGTCAAAACCAATACGACCTCATGCAAGAACCAAGAGCCGTACTCAAAGCTAAGCTGCTCGGGCTATAACTTCAGACGTCGCATCGACTTTGCGATTACGACAGTGCCATTCGTTCCTGACACCTTTTCCTAGCCTCCAACCAACTGCGGGTCCACTTGAACATCTTGTTCAGCACAATTGGAAAGACAGATGTCTACCGCCTTTGAGCCGGCGTTTGCGTGAGTAAAGATTGCAGTACAGCGATTGTCTCGTCAGCGTCCTGTTGTCTAAATGCAGAGAAGTAAACCTCGGCAAGCGCGACTTCTGCCGCCGACTCGCCTTCATCTGCCAGATACCCAGTTATTCCAGCGAGCATTGGACCAACTACTTCATTAGCCATCGCTCCACCCTGACCGGTGCCTAGTAGCGGAAACAGAATACTTTTGCAGAGCGCATCACCTTTGGATGCTTGCTTATCCTGTAAAACCCGCTGCGCAGAACCTTCGGGCGAGATTTGTCCATTCACTTGATTAATTTCAACAAGCTTTGCAAGTGCAGATCGCACACACGCTTCGATCTGTGACGGCTCGCGAAATGGAATAACACACGCTTGCGAATCAACGGCCTGAACAGCAGCGACATGGAGAATATACCGGACGCGGTTGGTCCGCACCAAGGTGGAGGATGCCCCTCCCGAACTTGTCGGAAACACTTCAGCAACCTGAACTGGCCTGCCGCGACCACGCAGTTGCCAATCCAATTCTTGCTGTATGGTGTCTTCATATTTTCCATCGTGGACGCTCGCGCCCCAACGCCTAATCTTTGAAGAAACAGTCCGACTCTCAAAGAAGCGCGCCATTTGCATATAGTCGTTCTCCGAGTTACATATCACATCAATATCACGAATCCTCGACAGATCACCAGTCGCAACGTGGAGCTTAATATCACGCCTCGCACCTTTCACAGTAAACGTTGCAGCAAACTGATTGTCTTTGGCGGTCGGTACGCAGGGCCAGCGCCCACTAAGT
>JAFEBS010000082.1 GCA_018242525.1 Planctomycetota bacterium
TCCTCACAGGGCCATCGCCGTTTTCAAAATGGGGTGCCACGGTCTGACCGTCTTCGGGAAGTCCGTGCGAGTGCTCAATCGGCACGGCCATGTCGAGGACTCCATAACCGTGGCTCCCGATTCCCAATTTGAAGAAGGCGATGGACCTGGATTCCACCCGCCGCGGACGCGAGTATCGAATGACACTGGCGAACGGGTCAGGTTGGTCACCGCCGACGAACCGCGTACACCAGCAACTCGTGAGTGCCATACAGCAATACCGCCAAGAGCACCGCAAACCAGGCGACAACTTCCAGCCCCCACGCTTCCGCCAGTAAACCGGCCACGCCCGGTACCAGGGCGACGCCGACCATTCCAGCACTGACCTGAAATCCCACGGCGTGCGTGGAATACGCAGTCCCCAGCCGTCGCGGCGTCATCGACATCAGGCAGGGAAAGACGGGGGCAAGGCCCAGACCGATCAGGATCAAACCCAGATGGTTCATTCCAACAGGTATTCCCGACGCGAACAATGTGGCTCCCGCCAGCGCGATCAGCATCGACACGTGCACGATTCGATCCAGCCCGAATCGGGCTGAGATGACGCCAGCCAGGACTCGACCCACACCAATGCCCGCGTAGTAACTCCCGGCCAGCACACCAGCGACATCCGCTGGCACGCCACGCGACTCGGTCAGCAACGTGAAGCTCCACTGGCCAACGGTGAATTCCATGCCCACGTAGATGAAGAACAAGACGATCTGCAGCCAGACGAGCGGTTGACGCAGCGTGGTGGCGATACTGGCCGGTGGTTCCGAAGGACCATCGACGGTCCGCGGGGGTTCGGTCCATCGCCTGCGTGTCACAAAAAACAAAACGGTCATCAGCAGCAGCAGAGTACCAACCAGGTCATACCCCAGCCGCCACGATCCCGCTCGGACCAGCACCGCCGTCATCGTCAGCGGGCCCACGGTTGCTCCAACGCTGTAGCAGGCATGCAGCCAGTTCATATGCCGGGCCGAAAAGTGATTGGAGGCATACGAATTCAGTCCGGCGTCGATTCCGCCCGACCCCAATCCCCAGATCACCGCACACGCCACGAACACCGGCCAGACGGGTGCCAGGCCACTCCCGTACATCGCCACGGCGACCAGCCCGCTGCTGATCCAGAGCAGATTTCCCAGCCCGAGCAGTTTGGTGAGCATCCCGCCAAAGAAGCCTGAAGCGCAGTAACCGCAGCCCAGGGCGATAAAGACCAGCCCGAATCCGCTCTGATGCAGGGAAAACGTGTCACGAACCGAGGGCCACGCCACACCTGCCACGGGGTCGGGCAAGCCGAGACTGATGAACCCAAGGTACGCAATCGTCAACAGTAACACTTGGCGACTGAATTTTGGGCGATCTGCGACGGCCTGCATCGTATCCCTGATTTTCGACGTCCCTATCCGCGCAGCTTGGTGGCGACGGTGCCTACGATGTCATTCAGCAATTCCAACGACGCACGGGCTTCACCGATCGTGATCGTCAACGGCGGACTGACACGCAGCACCTTGCCGGCCAACGCTCCCAACAGGTGAATTCCAACACCGTCGCGACCCAGGTAGCACCCTTCCACGATCCTGGCGGCGACTTCGCTGGCGGTCAGCGAACCGCACGGAGCACATTCGAAGCCAAAGACCAGACCCTCGCCACGCACATGATTCACCAGGCCGGACGACTTCAATCGTTCCAGGCCCTTGATGAAGAGTGGCGTCAATTCGCGGACGTGATCGAGAACATCCGTGGATTCGAACTCGTCGAGCGTCGCCAGCACCGCGGCACAGGACAATGGGTTGGCGCTCCAGGTGTCCGACGCTTCCCCGTATTTCATCACTCCGAACACGTCCCCGCGCGTGGCCACGGCCGCCACAGGCACACCGTTCCCCAGTCCCTTGCCCAGGACGACCATGTCGGGTTCGACGCCATATTCCTCAAAGGCATACATCGAACCGGTCCGGCCGAAGTTGGCCTGGACTTCGTCGAAGATGAACAACAGGTCGTGTTCGCGACAGAATTGCTGCAGCATCTGGTGGTAAGCGGCCGTCGGGTGGAAGCTGCCACCACCGCCCAGATACGGTTCCGTGATCAGGCAGGTCAGCTTGCGGCCGAACTGCCGCCACAAGTCATCCAGCTCGGCACGGTATTTGGCGAGATCAATCGCCGCCGGATCGAATCCGGCATCCATGATCTCTTCCATGGGAAAGCTGACGAATTTCACGCGAGGATCACGTTCGGCATCCTTTTCCGAACCTGTGACCGCGTTGGCCAGACCCTTCTTCCCGTGGAATCCATAGCGGGTGGCGATGATCATGTCGCGGGTTCGGTCACGGGCCAGCGCGGCCCAGAGCGCCTTCTGAATCGCTTCCGATCCAGATGCTGCCCAGACGATCGTATCGAGTCGCTCGCTGCCGTGAGAATTGCGAATGTTTGCCAGCAATCGTTCGACGGCCAGCGTTTCGATCTCGGTGATGCCATTGTAGGCCGTCATCGTGACGGCAGGGACATACTCCGTCGCCGTCGCGTCCGCACCGAACAGGGTTTCGGGAGTCCAACCCATGTAGCGGGCAAAGTGCTGCATCCACCGGCGGGGATTGTGGCCGAGATTGGCCACGAGTACCCCCGAAGAATAGTCGTACAGCTTGCGGCCTTCCGGCGTCCAATGGTACACCCCGGCGGACTTCGCAAAGACCGCCTGCGACGGAGTGAACGTTCGCAAGGCCAGCGGTTCCCGCTCAGCAACAATCTGACGAACGGCATTCGATTTTGTTTCACCGGCAAACTGAATGGATTGGGTCATGGGACTCTCGGGGGGCTGCGTTTTTAAAGGCGGGCGAACGTCGCAAACAGGCGTCATCAGTGTAACGAGGACGAAACCAGAGTTGAAACACGGAGCTTTTGGCCGTCTTGCGCGTTGGGCGACTGCACGGAATCCTTCACGTTGACTTTGGACAGATGGGTGATCCGTCCTGTGGTTGCCCGAAGATCAGACTTTGCCATCGTACAGTACTGTCGGTTCGGCGCTGCCGGGGCGATACAGGACCAGACCTCCGTGTGCATCGTTGACACGGACAACGCAATCGGGTTCACCCTGGGCGTGATATTCCAGGATCGCTTCCAGAGCCTGAACGGCGGCCACCGACTGCCGGTCGGCGGACAGATCGTTGTACGACAGGGCCTGCATTTCGGCCAATCGCCGCGGTTGATCCGCCGCGCTCCCGCCAAATCGAACGTATGCCAGTTCCCGCGCGAATCGCTCCAGAACTTCCACCCCGTAACCGCGCTGCGATCGTTCGCCCCAGGGTTCAACGAACGTCCCGTTGTAGTGATTGTTCACCGTGATTTTGCGTTTCAGCGGTGTCTCTCCTTCGACGGTACATTCGACGCCCCGCTTGCGACTGTGTCCGTTCCAGACGCCGTTGTCGAAGCGGAACTGAACTTCCTGCTCGACATAGCCGGGGAAATTGTCCGGCGTCACCCACGACGTATGAATGTCGAAGGCAGCATTGCGACCGTCATCGTATTCGTAAACCATGCGCATCTGAGTGCTGTCCCAGGTGGTGCCATCCTGCGGTCCGACCAGTCCCCGTTGGCCGGTCGCAGTCACGCTTTTCAGCCGCCCCCCGAAGGTAAAGTCGATCAGCTTGATGTAGTGACAGGCCACGTAGGTGCCAGGATTGCGTCCGACGATCCATTCGGCAAACTGCCCGCCGGAAATCGACTTGGGTTCCAGCAGCGAGCAATACCCGGTGTTGATGTGCTGCAGGACATTGTCCACGACCAATGTCCGTAATTTCTTGTGATCAGGGTCCAGCAACTTGTGATAGACCACCTTGGCCAGCAGGTTGTTCCGACGGGCAAGTGCAACCAGTTCGTCCAGTTCCTGCAGCTTCAGGACGGATGGCTTTTCGATCAGCAGGTGAACTCCGGCCTGCAGGATCTGCTTCGCCGCTTCAAAGTGCCGGTTGTCAGGAGTGGCGACACAGGCGAAGTCCACGCCGTCCGCCAGCATCTTCGCCACGGAATCCGTCCCGGCATGACTGACGAATGGATGGATCTGGTTTCCGGCCCCCGTGCGGTACGCCTCAGCGCGCGATCCGGTCCGGGTCGCGACGGCGGTCAGGGGAACGCTGACGTCGCCAAACCGGCGGTCGTACAGCCCTTCACGATGCGTCCGCTCGAAAAATGGTTTGTAGGTTTCGTCGAAAATCATCCCCATGCCGACCATTCCGGCACGCAGGGAATTGCTGGGATTCGGCGGGTTCATGCGGTGGATCTCGCGGGGTGGGCGGGCGGAAACGGACGTTGGATCGATCCGGCAGGCTTGCATCTGTCGCGCAACTGGTGTCAGAATCGCCAACAAGTTTTCGCAACGCAAGTGTTCGTGGGATTTCTCTGTGACAGGATCAGCATGACCGCCACTCCATCCATCATCCTCAGCGCCTTCGCCGACGAAGCCGCCAACTCCAAAACCGCCGTCGAGCAACTGTCGGCCCTGGCCGCCCTGGGACTGCAGTACTACAGCCCCCGGTTTGTCGACGTGAACAGTTCGGGAACGGTGAAACACGTCACTGAACTTGACGCGGGCGAGCTCGCTCGACTTTCCAAGCTGCACGCTGACTATGGCATGAAAGTGACCAGCATCGGGTCACGACTGGGCAAGGTGAAACTTCTCGATGTTGACGACGGCACGCACAACAAGTTTGTCCCCGACGCCGTCTACCATGCGGGCGACGTCGCCGCGACGATCCGGTCCGCCACGGCGCTGGATGCCAGGCTGATTCGCGGATTTTCATTCTATCACCCGCGTGGGGAAGACCCCGCCAAACATGTGCAGCACGCCGCCGAGCGGTTGGGGCCGATCGTCGATCTGTGCGCCAAGGCGGGACTGGTCTACGGCCTGGAAGTCGAAGCGAATCTCGTCGGACAGAATGGGCGAATGCTGGCAGCGCTGGCCAAAGCAGTCGGACGGCCGAACATGGTCTGCATTTTCGACGCAGGCAACATCTCCTCGCAGAATCTGTCACCGCTGGATTGCCTGGCCGAGTACCAGGCAATGCGTGACTCGTTCGGCTGGATGCACATCAAGGACTACAGGGTGGATCCCAACCTGGCCTGGACCGGAGTCGTCGATGAGGAACGACTCAAGAATTTCGTCCCTTGCGACGCAGGTGATTCGGGTCACGAATTAATCCTGCGCGATTTGCGTGAACATTTGCCTGCGATCGATGCCCGGATGAAGAAATTGGGTGCTCCCGGCGTGTTCCTGGAGCTGGAACCACATTTGAAGGGGGGCGGACAATTCGGTGGATTCAGTGGCCCCGATGGCATGGGAGTCGCGGTACGATCGTTGTGCCGGATGCTGGACTATCTGCGAATCGGCTACAAGCTGCGCGATTTTGACGACATCCGAACCGCTCGTGGGTTCTGATCAGTACTTCCTGCATAAATAACGAGAGGCCTGATGATGGCACGCCGACGACCCTCATTTCATCTGTGCTGCGTGTTTTGTGCCCTGCTGAGTGGCATCTTGTGGCTTCTGCTGGCGCAGGGATTCCTGACCAGTGCTTCGGCCCAGGACAAACCCGAACCGGACAAACCGGCGGCCGCAGGCGACGAGGAGCCGGATCCTCCGAAGGATTCCAAACGCTATCAATATCGTCGGGATCACGATCGGGATGGAACGGGGAAGTTTTACATGGGCCGCGAGATCGCCCAGGTGATGAGTTTCCACGGTGCCCCATGGCTCGAACGGCCGGAACGTGAGGAAGAAGAACGCCTCAGCGGACTCGTCAAACTCCTCAAAATCAAACCCGGGATGACGATCGCAGATGTTGGTGCCGGTTCCGGAGTGATCACCGTCATGATGGCTCACGAAGTGGGCGCCGACGGAAAGGTCCTGGCGATCGACATTCAAAAGGAAATGCTGGAACTGCTCGGCGACAAGCTCAGTCGACTCGGGGTCAAGAACATCGAACTGGTGTTGGGGACCGAGAAGTCACCGAAGCTGGAACCGGAAACTGTCGACCTGGCCCTGATGGTCGACGTCTATCATGAATTCAAGTTCCCGTTTGAGATGATGGAGGAACTGGCAAAATCCCTGAAACCGGGTGGACGGATCGCGTTTGTGGAATACCGCCGCGAGGACCCCAACGTACCGATCAAACTGGTTCACAAGATGAGCGAGGTGCAGGTGAAAAAGGAAATCCAGCAGCCGGAATTCGGGCTGAAGTGGAAGGAAACTCTGCGGGACCTGCCGCGGCAACACGTGATTGTGTTTGAGAAGCCTGTGACAGCGAAGTAGCGCTTTGAAGTGCCACCTGCCACAAAGAAAAGTATCGCCGTCGCCGGTCCGAGGGGAAAGACCAGCGACGGCGATCACAGGTTTGGTACCCGGGGTACCGAGCCGACAAAGCCCACCCGTTGATCAACTCAAGATTGATCAACCAGCAGGACAGGCGGTCAAGTCAACTGCACGTGAATTCAGGATGTGTGTGTGTCTCAGGTGCGGAGCGTGCAGCCCCTTTTTCAGTCAATCGAAGTCAGCTCAAAGTTGCAGGACAGGCTCGATCACGCGGAGGCAAACCAGCGGTCATTGAAACCGGTTGACGGTTTCCCTGACCCCAGTGTTATCGGGTGCGTCCGCAGTGAAGATCACCGGTTTTGAACAGATTCGTAACACGCCAGTTTTACCCTTCAATCCAGCGAAACACGGCATGCCGGTTGGGTGGAATTTCCGGCTCAGTGACCTTATGCCAGTTCCCGAAAATCGCCCCCGAATTTGAGATCAAGATTTGCCGACCGGTCGTTCAGCATTCCTCGTGCTCGCAACACTCTTCCAGGGTGGATTGGCAATTCTGGCCTTTGCGCTGGCGTGGTCCCTGAACCTCAACCCATTTGATCGGGTTGAATTCACGGGATCCGCCGTCGTGCTGGGAATTGTCGGCACAATCCCCATGCTGATCCTGTTCGGCTTCACTTACCGCTTTCCGATCGGACCGTTTCGCGCGATTAAAGAGTTTTTGATTGAGGCACTGGGGCCGCCCCTGTCCGAGTGCCGCTGGTATGATCTGGCCTGGGTCGCCTTCCTGGCGGGCTTCTCCGAGGAACTGCTGTTTCGAGCCGTGCTGCAGTCATGGCTGGATCCGTGGGGGCTAATCTTGGCCTTGCTGATCAGTAACGCCGTATTTGGCATTCTGCATGCGATCACACCGACGTACGCGTTACTGGCGGGATTGCTGGGGATCTACCTGGGGCTCCTGTTTCACGTTGCCGACGGCAATTTGCTGGTGTTAACCATCACGCACTCTGTTTACGACCTGCTGGCGTTTTTCGTGGTTCGCCGCGAGTTTCGGCTTCGAGTAACTACCGATGCCCCTTCCCTCACCTGATGAGTGCCTGCCCACCTGTCCACGTGTCACCGAAGGCGGGAACACCGAGGGCTGTTCTTGAAAGTACCCTCTGCCTGTAGATGACGATCCTGCAACTGTTGCCGAACTTGGCAAAGGCGAATGTTGTCGGCCAGGAACCGCCAGAACTGCAATAATCTGTCCTGCCCCGCTGCGGTCGATTCAATCGTCAACAGCCTCCGAAAAACGTTTCAAACTTGTCAGCGACGGTCCCCGCCAGATATCATGGAGCGCTGGATTTTCCAGTTGACGCCATTATCGGCAACCCCTGATTGCGTAACCACTTGGATGAATGTGCCGACCTTGGTGAACGCGGTCATTCAAAAAAGCCGGGAACGGACCGTCGGCAAGGTTGAGTTAACCCATACGACAAGCCGATTGATTGATTCGGTACAATTGATCGTACGGGCAATCTTTCGCCTGTCGGAGATCTTCGCTCCGGTGACAGAACTCTGCAGATCGATTTTCCCACACCTGGTGGAATGTCGGGACCTGGCATGGAATTGAAGTCCAGCGAATCAGAATCACGCTCGATGCTCGCAGAGTGTCTGTGCTGGTTGACCGATCTTTGCTCCCGCCACGCCCGTCTGACGACCTGGTTGGTCATTCTGTCTGCCATCGGTTGCATCGCCTATACGGTTCAGTGCATCAAGTTCAAGACCGACCGGGCGGACCTGATCGACCCTGCCGCATCGTTTCAGAAGCGATGGAAACGCTATACGGAAAGCTTCGGCGATACGTCCGACATGGTCGTTGTCGTTGAATCCAAGACACCGGAAACGATCAAGCAGGTGCTGGATGAATTGGGCGGTCGCCTGCAGAACGACCCCAAGCTGTTCACAAATGTGCTGTACAAGGTCGAACCCGGCAAGTTGCGTGACAAGGGACTGCAATACCTGTCCCCCGACCAGTTGATCAGCGGACTGGAACGGCTGGACGAATACCGCCCCATCCTGGCCGGCAAGTGGGAATTGATCCGGTTGGAAGGTCTGGTTCCGCGCATCAAGAACCAGATGAAACGACTGGAAAAGGAAGGTCGGCTGGAAGACAGCGTCCTGATGTCCCACGCCGACCGCCTGGCTGCCAGCCTGGTGGCAACGATGAACGACCGCAATGATTTCACGAACCCCTGGCCTGACATCCTGCCTGTGGATCCGCAAATGCAGGACCAGGCGAACCAGACCGTCTATCTGCTGAACGACGACGGCACGATGGGATTCGTCATGGCGTCCCCGGTCGACATGAACAGCTCGTTCGAGGGTGCGACGGCGGCGATCGACAAGCTGCGCCACATGATTGGCGTCGTGGCACATCAGTACCCGGATGTGAAGATCGCCCTGACCGGGATCCCCGTACTGGAAAATGACGAGATGCGGCGGTCACAGGCCGACTCATTGATGGCCTCAGTGATCTCCTACCTGGGTGTGGCACTGATTCTCTTCGTTGGCTTCCGCGGCTTTCTGCATCCAATGCTGGGCCTGCTGATGCTGGCAATCGGCATGGCCTGGTCCTTTGGATACACCACACTCGCCGTCGGACATTTGAACATTCTGTCCGTGTCGTTCGTGGCCATCCTGATTGGACTGGGAATCGACTTCGCCGTTCACATCCTGTCCAAATACCTGGAATTGCGTCACCAGGGACTGGGTCTGCGTGCCGCCCTGGTCGAGACCACAGGGAGCGTCGGAGGAGGCATTGCGACGGGTGCGGTGACAACTTCGCTGGCATTCTTCTGCGCCACATTTACGGAATTCCTGGGGGTCGCCGAACTGGGCATCATCGCCGGCGGCGGAATCCTGCTGTGTGCGCTGGCCGCATTCACGTTCCTGCCCGCCATTGTCACTCTGGCAGACCGTCACAAGGAACCCCGCAAGTTGCCCACGCCGTTCAAGGCACAGGCGCTGCGGCATCTGACACTGCATCACCCCTGGCTGGTCCTGTTCGTCTCGCTCGGCTTCATCGCCTATGTCGGTGCCCGGTCGTTTGACTGGAGCGGCCCGATGCCCAAGCCGGTCGTCGTGTATGACCACAATCTGTTGCACCTGCAGGCCAAGGGGTTGGAATCGGTCGAGGCCCAGCGGCACATTTTTGAATCGTCGAAGCATTCCCTGCTGTATGCGATTTCAGTGGCGGATTCGGCCGAGCAGGCACGCGACATGAAACAGCGGCTGGAAGCTCTGCCCACTGTCCATCACGTTCAGGAACTGGCATCGCGTCTGCCCGCGTATCCCGCCACCGAAACCAAACTGCTGGTCCAGGCCTTCAATGCTCAACTGGCCAAGTTGCCCGATGCCCCCCCGGAACCAGCACCCCTGAATCCGGGTGATGTGGGGAAGGCACTGGAGGAACTTTACAATGCGATGAAGGTCCGCCGGGATCCGGTTTCACAACGCATCGCCGCGAATCTGGATCAGTTCCTGGATGGGATTCAACAGATGTCCCTGCAGGAACAAATGAGTTTCCTGACCGAATTCCAATACCGCATGTCCTATGCACTGCTCGCCCAGTTCCAGGCAATTGCTGCTGCATCCGATCCTGAACCGGTCGAACCTTCCGATCTGCCGCCCGAATTGAAAGCCCGGTTCGTCAGCCCGCAGGGACAATGGTTGCTGCAGGTGTATCCACGCGATCAGGTCTGGGACATGGGACCGCTGGAACGGTTTGTCAACGAGGTCAGAACCGTTGACCCCGAAGTTACCGGCGTTCCGTTGCAGAACTATGAGGCGGCACAACAGATCAAGCACAGTTACGAAATCTGTGCGCTCTACGCTCTGGCTGTGATCATGGTCACTCTGCTGCTGGACTTCTCACGAAAAGAGCGATTGTTGTGGACATTTGTCCCGGCCCTCGCCGCAACCTTCATCGTCGGCCTTGCCCTGCAGACGCGACAGGCCGACTGGTCCCCCGGATTGCTGCTCATGGTCTTCGCCGGACTGTCATTCGCCATGGGGATGCTACTGGACCGGCGAGCCGTGGGGCATTCGATCCTGGCGATGGTTCCCCCCGGTATCGGCATGGGAATCACGTTCGGACTGCTGGTCATTCTGGGCATCCCGCTGAACCCCGCCAACCTGATCATCCTGCCGTTGATCCTGGGAATCGGTGTCGACAATGGAGTTCACATCGTACATGACTGCCGGGCGCAGTCCCACCGGATTTACTGCACTGCTCCCAGCACCATCAACGCAATTATGCTGACCTCGCTGACCACCATGGTCGGATTCGGCAGCATGATGACTGCGGCCCATCGCGGCCTGTACAGCCTGGGGGCCGTGCTGACAATCGGAGTTGGAGCGTGCCTGTTTGTGTCGCTCGTCACCCTGCCCGCCATCTTGACGATCCTGACCCGCTATCGCCTGCAGATGCCGGATATGGACACGTCCGCCAATCCGGGGCCGGCCGCTCAATCCAGCGACTCGGCCGATGCCGCCGAAACGCAGGACGAAATGCTGACCGACGACGACGAACCACCAGCCACGATCAAGATGCGGCCTGGTCGCGTTGCCTGATCCAACCGCCCCCCAGCACTCGATCGCCGTCGTAAAGGACCAGGGCCTGGCCCGGTGCCACACCAAACTGCGACTCATTGAACTGGACACGAACGTGTTCCCGGCTCAGTAATTCCACCATCGCTGGGGCTGCCGTGTGCTGATATCGGATCTGCGCCAGACACTCGAACCGGGCGGGAAGATCGTCCACCAGCCAGGATAAGCCATCAGCTTCCAGCGTCGTCTGTGCCAGGTCCTGGTACTTCCCCAGGACGACACGGCGCGATTCGGGTTCGATGCGGATCACGAAACGGGGCTCACCAAATGTGATCCCCAAACCGCGCCGCTGACCAATGGTGAATTGCTCATACCCAGTATGTTGCCCCAGTATTTGACCCGCGGGATCGACAAAACTCCCTGCTGTATCCGGTATCCCCCGGTGACGTTCCAGGAAGCCAACATAGTCGTTGTCGGGAATGAAACAGATTTCCTGACTGTCGGGCTTCGTGGCCACTCGCAATCCTGCTTCGGCCGCCAGTTCACGGATTTGTGGCTTGGCATAGGTTCCCACGGGAAACAGGATGCGATCCAGGATGTTGCGATTGATCCCTGCCAGCACGTACGACTGATCCTTGGTCCGATCCATGCCGCGTACCAGGGCTGGTTGCCCGTTCATTTCGACGATGCGGGCATAATGCCCGGTGGCAATGCCTTCCGCCCCCACACTGACGGCGAAGTCCCAAAGCTTGCCGAACTTCAGCCAGTTGTTGCACATCACGCACGGATTCGGAGTTCGACCCGCCAGATATTCGTCGGCGAAATAGTCCTTGATCCGGCCAAAGGCGTCCGAGAAATTCAGCGCATGAAACGGGATATCCAGCACATCGGCCACGCGCCGGGCATCGGCGGCGTCCGAGGCGGAACAACAGCCCTGCTTGTTTGCTTTTAAGATGGGAAGCGAAACGACCGTCGGCCGGCCTGGATCCGCATTTGCACCCGCATCCGCACTGGGAGCTACGCGGCAGACTTCACGCTCTTCCGTGGCACCGGAACGCATGAACAGACCGATCACCTCATAACCTTGACGTTTGAGGAGTACGGCGGCGGCCGAACTGTCCACTCCGCCACTCATCGCAAGGACAACTCGACGAGGCATGGTCACACGAAAGTCTTCATATTGAGCAAAAAGAACGTTCAAGAACTACCGACGAGTCTAGCACGTCACGCGGCAGACCTCGATAGTCTTACCGGATCGTGTCTTCCCCGCCGCCCCGAATGGAATTGCAAATCCGAAAAAGGAAATGTCATCAATCCGCGACACTCGACATCACTTTGATTTGTGATGACCGCCGTGTGAGCGACATTCGACGACGAGGCGGATACATTTGGAGGTTTGATGACTGCGTATGTTGATCGGCAACGGCCATTTGAGATTATTCGCGATTTCTACGATGTGGGGAATGGAAAATGCGTCTGGCTCGTATCAACGTTGAATTGGTTTGCAAACAAACCTTCGCGGCCTGACCGGACGATCGGTTTGACACCATTTTCAAACAAAGGCTCACCATGTTCAGAATCCGTTCGTCGATCATCGTGTGTGCTGCCGCGGTCTGGGCTCTGGGAAATCTAGCCTCCGCCAAGGACAAAGATCACGGGCACGCCCCCGCTCATAAACCACACCATACCGCTCCTCAACAGGCGCCGGCTCATAAGCCTGCCGCACCGGCGCATGTTCCGGCGCAATCCGTCGTACATCCGGTTCAACGAACCCATGTGAATCCGCCACAGGATCCCCCTCGTATTCACGTCCAGCCGCAGAAACTGCAGGTCCAGCCTTCCCAGGTTCATTCCGTCCAGATTCAACCCGAACGAGTGCAGCCCAAGCTGCTCCAGGGGACTTCACAAATTCAATTGACTCAGCAACACGGGTCGTCCAAGACCCATACGCCCGGCAAGGGACACGTCCCACAGAACACGACTCCGCAACATCAACCGGCCAATCCTCCCAGAATTCATTTGCCACCGCACAACTCCACGAATTCGGGTGGGTTGTCCACACCGGGACTGGGATTCCAGCTGCAGCCGAAGATTGTCCTTCCCCAACATGGGACCGGTCAACACGGAGTTGGTGGACAGCATGGTTCAGGATTGCAGGTTGGACCGGGGACCAACAAGCTGCCGCAGTTCAATCCGCAGCAGCATGGCAACCTGCCTGGTTTGTCCGGCAATCCAAATCCGAAGGGAAGTTCTGGAAGCACAACTCTTGTTCCCAATACTCCGAATCTGAAAACCCAACCTCAACATGATTTCCGTCATACGCCCGGCCGCACCGATGTGCCTGGACTCAAGCACAACATCAATACCGGTATCCCAGGTCTGGGGAACCAGGTCGGCGCTGCAAACGGGTTGGGAAATCTGCCTGGGAGCACGACCGGAAACCACGGCCAGATCCGGCACGAACATCTGCCCATGAAAGTGGACACTCCCATCGCGGGAGTTCAGAAGCACACCATCCCGCTCAACATCCCCAAAAACGGGCATGCGACTCCATTGAACACCGGGAATCCAGCCGGAGCGAATCTGAAGGGCTCAGGCATCGCCAGGAATCAGGATCAACTGCAGTTCCTGTTGCATTCGCGTGATCACCAGGAACTGCGCCACAATCTGGAACACCTGAAACAATCGCCTGAGTTCCACAAGAACCCACAACTGGCTCATCTGAACATCGACAAGATCAGCGGCTTGCATCAGGAACGACTGCAGCACAATCAGGTCTTTGAACATTGGCGACATACGAATGTCGGCCAGCAACTGAACCTCGATCGACAATTCCAGCTACAGAGGCACGGCGACCTGACGCGCCAGATGAACTTCACAACCAATATCATCAACTCGGGTGGCTGGCAGCATCGACAACACGGTGCTGTGGCGGCCTCGTTTACCAGCAGTTCGTTCAGCGTCTGGTATGCCGGAGGTGGATGCTATCCACGTCACTGCTGGTATCCCCGCTGGTCTCCGTGGGTCAGCTGGTGCTGGTGGGACACCTGCGTCCCGTTCTACGATCCCCGCCCAATCTACTGCCGTCCGATCGTTTATCAGCCCTGCCAGCCGTGGGTCTACTACAACTATCCCGTTTGGCAGCCGTTGCCGGTGGTGGCCTGTGGAACCTGGGTCGATGTCACTCCCGTGGTGGTTCCCGCTGGCCTGGACCTGCAGTTGCTGGCCGTGCGTTTCGTCGACAACGGCCATCCGGAACAGAATCTGGGCCCCCGCTACCGCGCCTGGATTCGTAACAACAGCCAAGTTCAGATCACCGCACCGTTCAGCGTTCTGGCTCTGGCCAGCAATGACCCGACTCCGTCCGCCGACCTGCCTCAAGCGGGGGTTGTCATCCCGACAATGGATATCGGCGAAATCAAGCCGGTCGACATCCGGCTGCCATTGGCCGCCAATCGTCTGGGTGTGACTCCGGAAGGACATCGAGTCCCGTTCAATTACCTGCATGTCCTGGTGGACAGCCATCAGCAGATTGCCGAATTTGACGAAACCAACAATGGTTCGGTGGTTTCTCGCACCGATATCCTTCCCGTCGATCCGGCCGCGTTCTCCACCGACCAGACTGCGTCATCGCCGGGGGCGACCCTGACCATCGCCGGTGAAGGCTTCGGCCCCGAGCCAGGCCGGGTTCTGGTTTCCGTCGGTGGTCAGCAGACAGAAGCCCTGATCCAGGGCTGGTACGACCTGGGAATCCGCTTCACGGTGCCGAATTACAACTTGACCGGTGCGGTCGATGCGGACATCCTGGTCGTTCGCGGTGACGGAGCGGTCTCGAATCCCCTGGACCTTGAGCTGGCTCCTCAAGGCCTGATCGGCCCGCCCGAGGAGTTCCCCGGTGCCCCGATTCCTGACGCGCCACAGTAACAGCGGACGGTCTCTCACGTCCGCAGAATCGCCGGTCTGGTCGTTACTGACTGGCATTAATCGCTTCAGATTCGTCACTCGATTCCGTTCGAATCTGCTTGACCAGGGATCGCCAGTAATCCCAATCGTGGTCATGCAGAACCCGCTGCTGAAACTCGCCGCGAAGCGACGGACTCTGGATCACCATCTTTCTGACACAAGCTCGGTCGACTTCCGAATAGTCGATGCCGCCACTTAATCTGTGCATTCCGTTGATGCACGGATTGGCACAGACGCAAAGTCCCCACCAGCGATGCTTTCGCCAACGCTCCATGTGCGGATGATGGCACTTCAGTCCCATGTCGATGGCACTACTTCGCCTGCCATCGATCCTGTTTTTCCAATACCGACGACGGGCCTTTGCCATCAAGCCAGGATTGGGCGTCCGCGTTCTCTTGAAGATATGCGTCCCAGAACGCGGTACTCAATGCCAGGATCACCTTGTGATGATTTGGATTTCGCTTGGACCTGCTTCCCGGCAGGTCACGATCGCTGAACGCTTCATGTTCGGCCCCTTCCAGCACCAGTTCGTATTTGTGGCCTGGCGGCAGAGCCGGGTAAACCGCCAGGCGCGACGCGACGTCCGCATCGCCGACGATTGACGTGTCATTGGTGCCCGTCATCAGCAGCCAGGGGATGGTGACGCCGCCGAATGACTGCTTTGGATCACCGTTCTTCGGACTATTGGGACTCATCGCGATCGCGGCCGTGATCCGCTTGTCCGTAAACGGTGCCGCGCCACCGCCCCCGCGCGTCCGCTGGCCGCTGACTCCCTGAGTCGTCACTGCTCCAAACGAATGCCCTGACATTCCGATCCGCTTCAGATTCAATCGTCCCTTGAGCGGCGACTCTGCGGACTGATTCCATTTTTCCAACTGGTCAATCACAGCAGGAACATCTTTGAATCGCGCGAGTGTGTTCTGCAGATTCGCCGCCTGCTTCAACGACGCCAGACGTTGCAGGGGCGGTGCGTCCTTCCACACGGCAGCGTCACTGCCGTGATGCTGCATGTACACGACAACATATCCGCGAGCTGACCAATGCTCACCCAGGTAGGGATTCCCCTCCCGCGAACCACCCAGCCCGTGACTGAAGAGCACCACCGGCGCCGGTGCCTTTTGCGCAGGAAGATAGATTCGCAGCGGGATCTCACGATCGCGTTCCGCATCCTTGACCACAGTGTCAACGAATTCGGGCTTGGGAAGCTTGGAGGCGGACAGTGGATCATAGGCGCTCACGGAGGCCGTATACACCAGCAGAAAGGCGACAAGATGAGGAACAAGGTATTGCTTCATGGTGGATTCCATTTTGAATTCTCGAAATTGGTCCAATCTGTGTTACCGCTCAGGTAGAGATCGGGTTTCAGAACGGCCTACCGAGTCTTCAACAATTCCGCGTCTCGCGTGATTCCCGTCCTGTGTTTGCGGTACAATCGCCTGCGATAGCCGAGTCTACCAGACCAGGAGTCGCAAGTCTGATGTTTGTTTCCCCCCTGACAACGATGAACCGGTCGTACTCAGTCCTGGGGTTCCAATTCTCTCGGCGGCAAGCCATTCGCGCTGCGATGGCATTGGCCATCGGTTGTGCCGCTGCCGGTGCAGTTCTTTGTGCCTGGTATTTTCCGCCCCGAGCCATCAGCCGGCAGGTTCGAAGAAACGGCGGCCGGGTGAACTACAAGCCCGATATTAATCCGCGCATGCCTTTGGATCGATTCGCCGTCTCACAACGAAAACTGCTCGGCTTGACCCCCACCGATGAGTACATCCACCAAGTAGATCTCGATCAGGCTCATGTTGGCGATCAATGGCTGCGAAACTTGAAGCCGCTGTCGGGGCTACAGAGACTTTGTATCCATGAACGACAACTGGGGCCGGGACTCGCTGATCTCTCGCAGCTTCAAGGACTCTCGACGGTCCGAATCTGGCAATGCTGCACGGGAGACCTGGGCCACTTGCAGCACCTTCCAAAACTAGAACACGTGATTCTCTTTCAGACCGATTGTTCCGACCTGAACGTCGGTCCGCTCGCCTCCATTCCGACGCTCACTAAACTTGAGTTTTCCACAAGTACTGTGACGTCTCAGCAGTTGGAACAGATCTCGAAAATCAGGACGCTCAACATGCTGGGCCTGGCTGCTTCCAATCTGAATTCAGACAGCATGCGCGGACTGGCCCATCTGGCTCAATTGCCAAATCTGGACAACCTCTATATCAGTGATGTCACCACCGAAGGGGCCAAATCCATTTCCAAAATCCAGTCCCTGTCCTACCTCTTCATCCGGAATGGACATTTGACGGACGAGTCCATTGCCGTGTTGGCAGAACTACCACATCTCCGCCATCTCAATCTGGAAAACAACTCTCATCCGATCAATGAGGCAACGCTGCGTCAGAAAATGCCGCGATGCAAGTTCATCAACTATCAGGTCCGGCAGTAGTAGCCCACTGCGCCGAGCGGCAGGCGCGGGTTCGTTTTCGCCGATCCACAGCACTCAACGACAATCCTTGGACTCACTGTCAGAATGCGAAGCCATTACTTCGACAGTTTCTTTCGCAGCAACTGAAGTTCTTCGCGCAGCTCCTGCATTTGAACCCGCAGGTCCTGCAGAGCTTCATCACGGGGATCGAGGCGGTTTTCACGAGACGTGTGGTGCAACATTTCCTTCATTTCGTGAAGGTGGTTTTCCATTTCGTGAACTCGTTCCGCCGTGGCATTCGCCAGGTCAACCAACCCTGCGGCGCGCAGGTTGTCGGCGGCGATCCGCGCATGTTGCAGTCGCTCGGCAAGTTCTGCCAGTTCCGGGGACTCACCACGAACCGGCTTGCGTTCGCGTGGATCCAACTTCCGGTCGCTCTCGATTCGGTGGACTTCTGACGCCGTACGTCCTCCCTCCCCCTTCTTCGGGACCTTTCGCTCGGACACCTCCAGTTCGCGTCGACGGGCACGTTCCTGTTCCAATTGCTCGGCTGCCTTCAGCAACTTTTGACTGCCGCGTTCCAGTTCCTCCGCCTCTTCCTTCTGGCCGTCTTCCGCGGCATGCGCCGACTTCTGCAGCATGACTTTCGCACGGCTTCGCAATTCATCGACTTCGTCGGCACGAACCGTCATCTGCACCAGGCAGATTCCCCCCGTCACCAATAACGCACTCACGCTAAACATACGGGACGTCCACGATCGCATTGCAGTCTCCTGGAAAATGAGCGGCTGGAATTCGGACTGGATCACTTCAACTCCGGATGATACCCGGTGCTCGACAATTTGATTCGATACAATCCGGTACCGGCAGTCACGTACAGCGTCTTCGAGTCCATCCCGGTACCAAACGTACAGTTGGTCGGAAGCGGATCCGTAGGGACATACGCGACTTCTTTCCCTTCGGGCGAGAACACCACGATCCCATGTCGTTCTTCTTTTCGAACCGCACAATAGATCCGCCCTTCGGTGTCGGTCGTCATCCCGTCCGTTCCCGTCCCCTGTCCGAAGTCCACGAGAACTCGTTTGGTTCCCAGGCTGCCATCGGCCTGGATGGGGAAGGCATTGAGTGTCATTCGCGGCGCTTTCGCCGGCGTGCCGGCAGGCTCCAACCCCGTTGAGCCGTTGTCTGTCTCGGCCACATACAGCGACTTCGCATCGGGCGACAGGATGACCCCGTTGGGCTTGCGGATCTGCGTCGTTGCGCGATGCACGCTGCCATCCGGGTCCACGCGATAGACACTCATGTGATCCAGTTCCAGCGATTCCTTTCCCACGTAGCGCGGGTCGCTGAAGTAGACTCGACCTGAGGGATGAATCACAAGATCATTCGGAGAATTGAATCGCTTCCCTTCAAACTTGTCGACAATCACCTTCATGCGACCATCGGCGGTGACTTCACACAAGCCGCGCAAGCCAATGTTCGCACCGCAGGCCGCCAGCAGTCGCCCCGAGGAATCGAAGAACAGGCCGTTGCTCTGCCCGCTGTCCGCCACATGCACGGACGTCGCCCCCGTCGCCGGGTTATACTTCATGATCCGGCCGGGATTCCTGGCCTCAATGGCAATATCGCTGAAGTAGACCAGCCCGTCGCGGGAAACGGCGACTCCTTCGGTGAACTCACCGTCATTCCAGAGCTGTTCCAGTTTCGCTCCTGCGGGCAGGACCGATGGGTCACCTGCCGGCGCCGCTTCAGCGGCGCTCACCACCGAGACGGTCAGAGTCAACACGCACAGGCAACGCACAAGAATCGACGCCATCGAATCACCTCAGCAAAACAGGAGTGGAGTGACTTAGACTTCTTCCTCGATTTCCGCCTGCAACTGGCACCAGCGATCTTCAGCCTCCGCCAGTTGAGCGGTCAGGGATTCCACCTCTTCGTGCAAGCGCATGGCTTCCTTCATATCTGACGTCACCAGCAATTGAGCACTTGCTTTTTTCTTTTGATCGTCCAGCCTGGCGATGGACTTTTCGACAGTACTGATCTCCTTGCGAACCGCCCGTTCGTCACGTCGCGGGGCACGGACCGTGGCGGCGGGTTGCTTCACGACGGAAGCGGGGGCCTTGCTCATTTGCGTCGCCAGTTCACGCTCTCCGTCGTCGATTTCCTTATTCACCGCATACAGGTACGCATCGTAGCCGCCGCCGTAGTTGGTGACTTTGCCATCACGCACTTCAATAACGCACGTGGCCACCCGCTTCATGAAGTGACGATCGTGCGTTGTGAAGATGACCGTCCCCTTGTAGTCAATCAGGGCCTGGGCCAACGCCTCGACCGTGTCGACATCCAGGTGATTGCCCGGTTCGTCCAGCACCAGGATGTTGTGCTGGCTGAGCAACAGGCCGGCCAGACACAGTCGAGCCCGTTCGCCCCCGGACAGCACGGAAATCGGCTTGTTGACCGCTTCCCCGCGGAACAGCATTGCCCCGGCGATGTCCAGGATCGTCTGCGACTTCGTCAGCCGCGCTGCGTTGCTCTCCAGATATTGAAACACTGTCTGCTTGTCAGGCAGGCTTGTGTAAACGTGTTGAGCATACGTTCCAATGTCGCAACCAAATCCCCACTTCGTTTCACCCGCCAGTGGCTTCAGGGAATCGACCACCGTCCTCAGGAATGTTGTCTTTCCCTGACCGTTGTCGCCGACGATGGCGGCCCGCTGACCGTGATCAATTTCCAGGGTGATCCCCTCGGCCACGCGTCGCTCGGTATACCCGATCGCCAGGTCGCGACATCGGAAGGCCGCGCCGTTGCGCGGTTCCACCTGCGGAGCCCGAATGCAGGCGGTCGGTTCATCGACAGCGATCTCGGCCAGTTCCAGGCGTTCCAATTGCTTGGATTTCGATCGAGCCTGGGTGGCCGTGCTGGCACGGGCCTTGTTCTTGGCAATAAATGTTTCCAGATCCCTTCGCTTGGCCAGGATGGCCGCGTTGGAACGGATCAGGTGCTCGTGCTGTTCCTGCTGATAATTCAGATAGGCATCGATCTTGCCGGGATACATCGTCAGCTTGCCGCGAGTCAGGTCCAGCGTGTGACTGCACGTGGCCCCCAGGAACGCGCGGTCGTGCGAGACGATCAGGCACGCCTTTTGAAAGTTGCGCAGGAAATGCTCCAGCAGGATCTGGGTGCGCAAGTCCAGGAAGTTGGTCGGTTCGTCCAGCATCAGCAGATTGGGTTCGTGCAACAGTAACGCGGCCAGCTTGACGCGGGTCTGCCAACCACCGGACAGCTTTGAGATCGGGCCGTCCAGGTATTGTCCCTTCAGCTCGAACTGGCCCGCCACTTCCCCGCATTTCCATTCGGGCTGACCGCTGTCACGGATCAGGAAGTCGTGTGCGGATTCACCGGGCAGGAACGGATCGTGTTGCCGCAGGTAGCCGATCTGCAGATTCGGGTGGCGGATGACTTCGCCGCTGTCCAGTTCCTCGTCACCCAGCAGCACGCGCAGCAGAGTACTCTTGCCGGCTCCGTTCCGACCGATGAATCCGACCTTCACGTCATCGGACAATGTCGCCTCGGCACCATCCAATAACACCTGCTCGCCATAACTCTTGTGAGCACCACGAATCTGCAACAACACTGCCATCAGCCGCAATCCCTCCAAAGAATGACCAAACGCGGACCGGATTATAGCGGAAGCCGTCCCGATCTGCCGACACTCGCGGAACTTTTTCAGAGGGCCCGTCTTGCCAGAGCAACTTCATTTCAACGAGTTCGGCACGCTCCCGCCAAACAGACCTGACACTGGTTCCCGCAACGTCCAAACGTAATAATCGTGTCTCTGTCCGCCCTGCGATGTTTTCTGGCGAGGATTGCGATGAAGTCCACTGGTTTCGCGACTGTCTGCCTGATGTTTGTCATCTGTGGAACCAATTTGCTCGCGGATGACTGGCCGCAATGGATGGGGCCGCAACGGGATGGGGTCTGGAGGGAAACGGGAATTGTGGAAACATTTCCAACGAACGGCCCCCCTGTCCGTTGGCGAGTCAAAGTGGGTGGCGGTTACGCCGGCCCGGCGGTTGTCGGGGATCGAGTCTATGTCACCGACAAGCAACTGTCCCGGGGAGCTCAGGACTCACCCGACCCCTTCAAACGTGGCCGGACTCCGGCATCCGAACGGGTCCTCTGCCTGAACGACAAGGATGGCTCGATCGTCTGGAAGCACGAATACGAATGTCCGTATACCGTCAGTTACCCGGCGGGACCTCGGACAACCCCAGTCGTCAAGGATGGATACGTCTATACGCTGGGCTCCGAAGGACACATGTTCTGCTTCAAATCTGACACCGGAGATATCGTCTGGTCCAAGGAATTGAAGACCGAATTCAACCAGGACCAGACCCCGGTCTGGGGCTTCTCCGCAAATCTGCTGCTGGACGGCGACCGTCTGATCTGCCTGGTCGGCGGTAAGGGAACCACCGTCGTCGCGTTTCATAAGGGGACCGGAAAGGAAATCTGGCGGGCACTGGATTCCGAAGGATCTCACGGTCCCGGCTACAGTTCTCCCGTCATCATTGAAGCAGGCGGCAAACGACAATTGATCGTATGGCATCCCACGGCTGTCTGTTCACTGGATCCGGAAACCGGCAAAACCTATTGGGAGCAGAGCTTTGCCTCCAACAATGGATTGAGTGTCGCGACTCCACGAATCGTCGGAGACAATCTGTTCATCAGCGCGTTCTACAATGGCTCGCTGCTATTAAAGCTGGATCAATCGCAGCCGCAGGCGTCAGTCGTCTGGAAACGCGGAGGCCAGAACGAAAAACTCACTGACGCGCTGCACTGCCTGATCAGTACTCCCGTCATTGATGGCAACCACATTTACGGCGTCTGCAGCCACGGGGAATTGCGTTGCCTGGACATAAAAAGCGGCGACCGCCTGTGGTCGACCTATGAAGCAACCAGCGGGCAAATGGCACGCTGGGGGACCGCGTTTATCGTGCGACTCGAAAATCGGTATGTCCTGTTCAATGAACAGGGAGACCTGATCCTCGCCCGACTCACTCCCCAAGGTTATTCCGAACAGGGTCGTGCCCATCTGCTGGAGCCGACCGGTCCGGCTCAACGACGAAAGGTCGTCTGGTCGCATCCTGCGTTTGCCAATCGCAATGTCTATGCTCGCAACGACGAGGAACTCGTCAGCGTCTCACTCGCCAAGTGACAATGTGGCCCGTAACCGATGCTGCCAGCTGCCGGACGTCCAACAGTCACGTAGTCCGGACCCCTTGGTCCGGACGAGTCAAATGACGAGATCAAAAACGGATGCGTCAGCGTATCGTGTACGAATGAAGGACGTGTACGAATGAAGGACGAACTCGTCCGGACCAAGGGGTCCGGACTACGGTGACGCGGCATCCTCAAACTTCCAACCGCACGCTTCCCAGTCCGGATGCAACCAACGATACCAATCCGTGCGGGGCAATCCCTCTTGCGACGGGTTGCGGCCAACGTACTGGACGACGCGGTACAGATGCTCTTCATCGCGGATGATGCGGTCGTAGCTTTCTTCCTGCCAGACCGCCCCCGATTGCTCGATGTCGGCGTTGATGTGACGTGCGACCAGTCCCTTCATGGATTGCAGCAACGTTTCCAGCGGAAACCCCTCGAATGGCCGAATCACGGCATGGCAATGGTTCGGCATGATGACCCAGCACGACACGAAGTACCTCACGTCTCGAAAGTGCAACAACCGCTCTTGCAGATCGTTGGCCCAACGCGGTTCGCGGAGATGACACGCACCATAACTTTCGTCGAGCCACGCCTCCGCCTTGGACGTCACTTGCCGTGCAAAGTCTTCCCAGTCGCGTTCGGAGTGAGGCGGAGGATGCGTCCGCTCCCATTCATTGCGAAGCCGTTTGAGGAATTGCAGTTTCTCCTGCGGCAGGGCGTCAGCCAGCCGAAACGTGACGAAGTACGTTGCCCCAGACTGCCGCCAATGCGGCAATTGACGATGGTACATCGTGACAGGCAGGTCGGGATCAAGCCCCCGGAATCTCGGCGGTGTGGGAAGATTGATCATCGCTTCGACAACCCCAAGACGGGACAGGAACGGTAGTCCGGACCCCTTGGTCCGGACGCCCATCGCACGAACGCACATCACCATTTTCACTTCGCATCATCAACTTCATCTCGTCCTGACCAAGGGGTCCGGACTACATGGACAGTCCCTCACCCGTAGGATGCGTGAAGCAAGGAGCAACGCAGGTGGCTTTCCATTTTGACCAGCGGGATTCAGAACTCAATCCCAATTCAAGCGGCTGCCGCAGTCAGCAACGTTTCCAGCGTCCAGACGGTATCGGTCAGCCCAGCTTGAACCGCTGGAGTCGTCTTGATTGTTGATTGCTTGCGGTTGGGTGGCTGAGGTCGGCGTTCGACTGAGGGCAGCGTCGACTACGACGCCGGTTCTGCCGTCGCATTGGGTTCACCCGTCCACGAATACTGCAGTTGTTTCAGGGCCTTCTGCAAAGCGTTTCGAGCCTGCTGAAGGCGGGTATTCAGCGACGGGATTTGTGTCCGCCGGATCGCCCGCAGTTCTTTCTCGGCGTTCGCCAGATCCGTCCGCCATTCGTTCGCCTGTTCCTGATGAGCGTTCGGAATCAGTTTCAGGATCCGCTTCTCTTCCTCTTCCAGCGTTCTGGCGGCGAGCGACTTTTCATTCAATTCAGCGTCGAGTGCGTCGATCTGTTCCTGTAGCTTGATGCACTCCTGAATCCCGGGAAGTGGTGATGTCGGAGCGATGACTTCAATCACGTTCGTCAGGAGCCAGTTGGCGGTCAATTCAACAATCTGCTTTTCAATCCGTTCTTCTCGGACCGTGACCTGCAGATTCCCGCTTGCGGGTAACGTGACCCGAATTCGTTGCCCAAACTGAGTCTTCACGCACTGGAAGTCGCCAGCCGAGACGGTGACGAACAACGGTGCTTCGATCAACACGAATTGCAGATGATCGATCTCCAGGGAGAATGGTTCCTGCTGGCTGTTTCTGATTTCGTAGACTGTCTCAATGCAGGTCTTTTCCTCGCAGTAGACCACGCCATCGGAGATTTGGATGCCGATGCGATGAAACTCCGGATCGCCGTTTTCACGAGAAACGCGAACACCGGTCTCCCTGGCGTAGATTAAGAGTGCTTCTTCACCAGGCCGTGTTGGTTCCAGAACGCACTTTCCCTGAAAATCCCCCTCGTCGAAGATTTCACAGACACCCCGTCCCAGTGAAAAGGCTCCGGGATTGTTGAGACGTACAGCCCGGAACGGACGGTCCTTCGATTTGCCCCAGGAGTAATACAGGACCACGGGAGCTTCGCGGACAGGAATCTGAAACAACGGAATGATGGCCGATCGCTTTGCAGGGACCGTGACGGGTTGGGGCGATGTAAACAGACTGAAGTCGCCGCTTTCATGGACTTCAGCCGACACCTGCGCGGTGCGCGACGGCAGGGCTTTTCTTTTGGTGAGCGATCGCATGACAGGTGCCCCACCACCACCAGCAGCAGCCATTATTCCTCCGAAACTGGCGTCCATCGGCGCCGCGCAGGCCACTGGCGGCATAGACTCGGCGATGACGGCACCTGTGGCGTTGTCAGCCACGATGTTCATCCGGGTTCTGGCGGGGCGGCGAATTTCTGCCAGATCGGTGGAAAACGTAATTGGTTCACCCGTCACCACCGTGATCAGCGTCTCCGTCCAGTCGTCATCGGTGTCGTTGTCGACCACCGCCTGTCCTTCCAATTCGATCCCTGTGGAGGACAATCGCAGTTGATAGCGGATTTTCCATGCGGCCACCGGCGTGGCATACGTGACGAACGCGCTGGTCACGTCGGCTTTCGGCTGAAGGGTCAATTCGATCAGGCTGCTGTCCGGCTTGATTCGGCTCAGACTCGACCGCAGGGCCTTGTCGATTTCCGCCTGGACCAGCGGATCGGTGAAGCGGATCGCCGTGACCGAACCTTCGTCCACCTGCTGCAGGCCACGCATGGTCAGCACCACGAACTGGCCGTATTCGACAATTGAGCCATTCAGTTCACGCCGGAACTTGTGCAACCCCACCAGTTGGCCCGCATAGGTGGAACCAGCGTCGATCTCCACATCGGCCCCGGCCAGCTTGGTCGCCATGTCGACCAGGACGCGCGCCGGGTCCAGAGTCAATTCGGTTTCCTGGGCATTCGTCGGTATGTAGGTTGGCGGCGCTGTGATTGTCACATCTCCGAACACCGTCAGCGACGACACGACGTCGTCCAGATCGCTCTTGCGGACGGGGATCGAGACTCGCAACGGTTCCTGATTCTGGAACTGGCATTCGCGGCAGATGACCGCCGTACCATTGCTGTACAACTTGACACTGTTCATCAGGATGCTCCTCGAATCAGTCGTGCGACCGCCTGTCCCACTTCGCCGGTCTTGCTCGTGCCGCCGAGATCCGGCGTGCGAGGACCGCCCGTTTGCAAAAGCTCCGCCACCGCCGAGTGAATCGCCTGGGAGCCGGTCGTGTCGCCAAGATGGTCCAGCATCATTGCGGCCGACAGGATCGCTGCCAGGGGATTGGCAATCCCCTGCCCCATGATGTCAGGAGCCGAACCGTGAACAGGCTCGAACAGGCTGGGATGCGCACGTGTGGGTTCAATGTTGGCGCTGGATGCCAGCCCCATGCTGCCGACGATGATTGCCGACAGATCTGTCAGGATGTCGCCGAACAGGTTGCTGGCCACGACAACATCAAAACTTTCCGGACGACGGACGAACTCCATCACCGCCCGGTCCACCAGTAACGATTCGATTTCGATCTGGGGATACTCGCTGGCGATTGCTGCGAAAACCTCATCCCACAGGACCATGCCGTATCCCTGGGCGTTGCTTTTGGTGATCGACGCAACCCTCTTCCGTGGCCGGGTCACGGCCTTTTCAAACGCAGCGCGGATGATTCGCTCGCAGCCCCGACGGGTGAAGACAGATGTCTGGATCGCCACGTCGTGATCGGAACCCTGATACACGCGGCCGCCAACATTTGCGTATTCCCCCTCTGTGTTCTCACGAAAGACGAGCATGTCGATCGAACCGGGCGCCTTGTTTCGAAGCGGGCTTTCAACCCCGGCATACAGGTAGGCGGGGCGCAGGCAGACACATTGGTCGAAGCGGCGACGAATCGGCAACAGCAGGCCGTTCAAGGTAATGTGGTCCTGGACCGACGGATGTCCGACCGCGCCCAGTAGCATGGCGTCATATTTTGCCAGTTCGTCCAGGAATTCGGGAGGTGCCATCTTCCCGTGCGCGAAATAGTAGTCCGTCCCCCAGGGGAATTCGGTCCAACGAATCAGTGAACCCGAACGAGCCACGGCGGCATCGGCACACAACATCGCTTCGCGGGTGACTTCGGGACCGATCCCGTCTCCGGCGATCACTGCAATCTGGAACTGCGGCATGCTTTGGCCTTGAGTCACGTTCCCCGGTGTCAAACGGCTTGTCCGCAGAAAAACGTGCCGCCGTGACGGCATGGTTTTGAGTCATTTTCTGGAACAACGCCGGAACCGCCAACAGCTGGTCGGTTCGGGACCGCGATCTTGAAGAGTCTGGGTCGCAAATACAAGAAGCCGGGTGGCCTGTCAGATGCCACCCGGCTCACGCGGAGGGAGACGGTCCCCGCTGTTTGGAACAACGTCGCCTGTTTTGATCTCATCAGCCCGTCGTGTCAGCGAGGGAATCACATATGGGCGCGTAAAGACTGGTCCCTCGCTGGCGCGTCGGGCTCCTGTTTTTCAGAGGATGCTGCAGCGTGGTTATCGCGTGAAGGTGTCGCGCAGGGAATCGCCAATCGAATGCACCATCTGAGTCGTGCGGGTTCCCAGGCTACGCTTGGCCGAGGCGGGCGACGGTGGAACCGGTGTTGGTGCCGGTGCCTGTTCCAGAGCTGGTGGAGGCGTGATCGGGCCGACGTCGCTGGGAATAGGCTCATAATACTCTTGCTGACAGGGAGCTGCATTTGTCTGACAGGACTTGCGGCAGGAAATCGAGGTCACGCAGCAGCCGGACATTGCCACAGCAACACAGACCGACGTCATCGCCAGCACGGCTCGTTGAAGATTGATCATGATAGTAGGCTCACGGAGTTAAAAGTCTTACGACGGTGGCGGGCATATCAGGTGCCCGTCAGCCAAACCGCATTTCATGGAGAATCAGGGGAGTACCCAATTGATCGGACCGCCGCCCACGACTTGAACACGCAACTTCTGCCGATTTGCAGCCGGATCCCAACCCCGTTCCGGAGATTCCGCGTGCGGACTCTGAGACTGGCAACAGGTCTGAATCTGCTGTGCCTCAATTGCGTGGCAGGCAAGAGCGACCGGTCGTGTCATGCGACGCGTTCCGCATCAACGTGCCGAAGTGGCCAAAGAGTCCGACTGGGCAAGATGTTCCTTGCAATTCAGCACGCCCGCCACCAACAGGCTGATGACCGGCACAATCGGAGCCCGCATTCGAGCATTCGTCCAGTACACCAGATGAACCCCCTGGACCGTCAACACCAGTGCCAGCAAGGGCCACCAGGAAACGTGTCCTGACCCGGTCGCCGTGACAAGCCGAAACCCAGCCAACAGCAGACCGATGGCAAAAGCTGTCAGCACCACCGTGTAATACCAGCCAACACACAGAATCAGCCGTGAATTGACGGCAGCCGCCGCCTCGCCCTGGGGAGTCGGGCTCCACAGGCTGCGAACCCGATACCATGCGGCCCGCAGGAAGCGATTCGGCGCGGCGACAATAAACTTTCGAGCCCGCTGGTTTTGCCATCGATCCCGGTCAAGTTCTGATGCGTCGGGTCCCAGTTGACGTACCATGTCGGCCAGCAAATCTTCCGTCCAGTGATCAAAACTCGGTTTGGTCCATTCACTACCCCAACCACGATCAACCACTTCCGTGTAGTAAACCGGATTGTTCGCCAGTAACAGCGTGTAACCACCGTGAGTCGTCATCACGATCGGCGACCCCATCACCACTTGGTTTCGAACGACCCAGGGTCCGACTAGTAACAAAGTCCCCACGATGATCCGCCACGGAAGTTTCGATCTCGCGCCGTTTCGCAAACGCTGCCACAGCCAGCCAAAGGCGATCAGCCCCGCGAACGGCCAGAATGTCGGTCGACACAAGACCAGGGCACCGAACAAGACGCCGGTTCCAAGTTGTCGAACTGGCTCGGAACAATCACGACGCACGATCCAGTACACCAGCAACGACACCAACCCCGCACACATCACCTCGGTCATCGGCTGTGCCGTGTACTGCAGCAGGATCGGATCAACCGCCACCAGCAGTGCCGCCAGATGGCGGGTCCACCCCAGTTTCAAATACAGTCCAGCCCGCCATGTCGCCCAAACTGCGATCATCCCCCACGCCAGGTTGATCGCGGCAACGGCCACAACCGCGGGGAACACCAGCAGCGCCCCTGCCAGAAGCAACGGGTACAACGGCGGCCGAAAGGCGGACGGCGTCCGACGTCCGACATCAATGAAGCCGTGGCCTGTCACCACACTTTGCGCGATGCCAAGATAGGCATCACGGTCGCGCGACAGATCATCCGCATGCAGCCACAGCACAAGGCCGCGTAACACCATCGCCAGGATCAGGCACACCAGCAGTCCCCGGCGGTCAAGACGTGAATCGCCAACCTGTTCACGCTCTTCAGTCGACATGGCGGACCGTTCCCTGAGCGACAGTGGCGGAAGTCCGCCGGGTGAACAGTGCCAGGATCGCCGGAATCACCACCAGGTTCCCCAGGCTTCCGCCGGCTGTCGCCACGGCCACCAGCCAGCCAAAACTCGACATCGGTACGAATTCGCTGTAGAGCATCGCCAGGAACCCGAGACTGACCGCCGAACTCGACAAAACCACGCCCGGTCCGCTGCCGGCATAGGCCACCTTCAACGCCTCGTCCGACGGACGCCCCGCTCGCAGTTCCTGCTTCCAGCGAAGCAGGCAATGAACTGCATCATCCACCGACAACCCAATGGCGACACCGGCCACCAGGGCCGTCGACATGTCAATTTTCACCCCGCTCCAACCCATGATTCCCAAGACCAGTCCGACCGCCAGCAATGTCGGGGCGAACGCCAGAATCGCCAACGGCAGTTGGCGCAACGCCATCCACAACATCAACAGGCTCATCGTAGCGGACCAGATCGTCGAGTAGAACGATGTGGAGACGACGGCGTGTGTAATCTGTGTCATCAGGTGGGACAGGCCTGTAATGAAAGTCTTGTCCGACAACTCGCTCTGTTGGCTGGCGGTCAACAACCTGGCAAAGCACTCTTCCTTTTCTTCCGGTTGAGCACTTTCCTGGATGCGAACCAGGATTCGGACCTGATCCGCACTGCCATCCTCCTTGTGACTCCACAAGTTGTTCAGGAAGTGCTCATACTTTGGAGTGCTGAGCACATCAATCTTGGTGGAGACAATCAATTCCCGTGCAGCAGCATCCGCGCCCGGCGGAACATTCAACAGATCCGCCAGCGAAACGATTCCAGCCACCATGACCGGATTGTCGGCACGCATTTTCGCCGTGAGCTGACCAAGCTTGTCCAACCATTGGGCGTTGATTTCTTTGGGGGCGGGCGAAATCAGTTCGACCAGCCCGATCCCCCCCATCCGACTTTCAATAAACCGGTAGTCGCGAGCCACACGAGACCGGGGCTTGTGAACGTTGATGTAGTTCGACTCAAACTGGATCCAGACAACCCCCGCCGTCGCAATCAGCACGGGTGTCAGGAACATTGCCAGCGTGGCACCGGGATGAGTCAACACCCAACCCGTCATCTGCCCGACCCCTTCAGCCACTGCCGCCGTCCCCTGTTCCATCGAAGCGCCGTCGCCCGGACGACGACGGCGCAGGCGCATCGTCATCGCGCCGGCAGACAACGCCCAGACCAATGCGCCCGCCACCAGGTTGCAGGCGAACATCGTGATCCCCAATTGTGCCACCGGCTGAACCGTCGTCGCCGCCCAGGTCGCCAGGTAGCCCGATGCCGACGCAATCGCACACCAGGCAACCGGCGCGAACATGACCGTCAATGTCTGATGGGCGGTTTCCGCGCGGAGCGTCCCTTGATGCAGGATCGAAAAGAATCGGACGGCCAGGTGACTGGCCGCCGGCATGCACAACACCACCGTCTGAGCCACGATCGGCCCGGCGGAAAGAGTGAGTTTCAAATGAAAGATTGTGATGAAGATCCGGGTCAGTTCCCACGTCGCCCAACCGGCGATCAGCGACAGCAGCGCCCACGCGGGATTACGCACCGCAACCAGCATCGTCACCGTCATCAGGATCATGGCAACAACGCCCAGCGTCTGGTTGTCCCGATCCAGACTGACAAACCCATCGACGACCAGAACCGGGGGGCCAGCCACGGCGACTCGTTCGATGTTTTGCTGCCTGGCAAATTCATCCGCGACCTTGCGCAGTGTCAACACGGCAGGGCGACGATCCGCACCGTCCGAAGCATCCAGCCGAACCAGGATGGCCGTCGTCTTTCCCTCGCCATCCACCAGCAATCCGTTAAACAGCGGATGGGCACTGATTCGAGATCGAATACTGGCCTGCCCCTGCGGATCGTCCTCGACAGAATTCACCAGCATCGAGACATTGGCCCGCCCGGCGGCCATTCGAATCAACCCGGCGAACGAAAACGACTTCGACGAAGCGGCCGACACCGCGTCGTCCACCAGCCATGGCACCGGCATCTGATCGATCGCGTCGACACGCTCGACGCCAGGCACCTGGTCCGAAATCCGATCTGCCAGCAGGCGAACTCGCTCCATCCCCGCCGGAGTCCAAAGCTGAGGATCGTCATAAGCGACAAACACGATTTGATCACCACCAAACGCATGCTTGGATTTTTCGTAACTCAGCAGGGCGGGATGATCGTGCGGAAAGAAGCCTTCAATCGTCTGATCGAATTCCACCGGGGGAACGAATATCCAGGACAGGGCGATCAGCGGTATGACAATCAGCCAGACCACGTACCGGAACCGAAACAGGATGCGCGAGAGCCAGTCAATCATTTCTATACATCGCCCTTCGCTGATTCCGGCCGGAATTTGATGCTGGACTCCACCAGTCGCACCTCGACTCCTGTGACAGCCACCCTGGAAAAGGATTCTTCCCACCCGAACAACAATCTAGCTCGCCCTTCAACCAGTCACCCGGGAAATCCAGACGGTGGGAAACTCAGATAACGCGTCCAGCCCTGCAAAGCAACCGCAATCAGGCAAGTGGGTTATGCTTCAGGCGAATGTTTTCGATTTCGCGGTAACTGGTTCTCCCGTGTTGCCGAAGTGTAACGTCCTTGCAAACCAACACGGTGAAGCACCATGCGGCCGTCGATTCGCGTTCCGTAAGATCGAAGTCCGCACGACCCGTTTTGAGTGACGCCTTCCCGGACTGTTTGCTGTACACTTCCGCCGACCAACTCTGACTGCACATCTTCCTGAAGAAATGGCATGTCCCCCATGTTGCTTCTGGCGCAAGCATCCAGTCTTCCCCTGCATACTCTGGACCTGGTGATCCTGGTCGGCGGCGTGATCGCCGTCACCGCATTCGGCATGTACGTGGGCCGGAAAGAAGAGGGAACCAGCGACTATTTCCTCGCGGGAAAGAGTATTGCCTGGTGGGCCATTGCCGGGTCAATCTTCGGGACCAATGTCAGTTCGCATCACATGGTCGGCATGATGGGGGCCGGGCTGAAGGAGGGTTTTGCCCAGGCCAATTATGAATTCGGAGCGATCTGCGGGCTGTTGATGCTCTGCTACTTCTTCCTGCCGCTTTACCGCCGCATGGGTGTCTACACGCTGTCGGAATACCTGGGACGCCGTTACGACGACCGCTGCCGACTGCTCTATTCGATTTCCAACATTGCCTTCCTGCTGATTCAGATGTGTGGCACGCTGATCCTGGGTGCCGTCACGGTGGAAACGCTGACGAAGGGAACCGACTACGCCATCAGCTACGAAGTGGCGGTTTGCGGTCTGTCGCTGATTGCCGCGGCCTACACCATCTTCGGGGGACTGAAAGCCGTGATTTACACGGATGTCATCCAGAGCGTGCTGCTGCTGCTCGGGTCGACAATCATCGCCGTACTGGCAATCTGGCACCCGAATGTGGGTGGCATTTCCGGATTGCTGACGAAGGAACCGACCAAGTTTCACGTTTTTTTTGAGGCCAGCCATCCGCAACTGCCCTGGACGGGAGTCTTGACCGGCCTGATGGTCCTGCATTTTTACTATTGGGGGACGAATCAATTCATGGTGCAGCGCGCCCTGGGAGCCAGGACGAGTTGGGATGGTCGCATGGGAATCATCGTCTCGGGCTTTTTCAAGTTGCTGATTCCGTTTCTGTGCATCGTCCCCGGCATGGCGGCCGGGTACATCCTGACGATCGATGCTGAAACGCAAAGCGACACAACGTTCGCCGCACTCACACGGACACTGATCCCCACCGGTTACGGACTGGTGGGATTGGTCATGGCCGGACTGGTCGGCGGAATCCTGTCAACGATCGACTCGATGATGAACTCGACCGCCACCCTGTTCACGTTTGATATCTATCAGAAGTATGTGAATCCCCAGGCCTCGGAAAAGCGACTGATCTGGGTGGGCCGAGTGGCGATGATCATCCTGATCGCAATCGCCATCGGCTTGTCACTGCAATTCGGTGCCACCAAAGGAGGCATCTTTAACACGATGGCCGACTACAATGCCTACCTGGTCCCCGGTGTGCTGATTGCATTTCTGGCAGGCATATTTCAGAAGCAGGTGACGCCGACCGGAGCCGTGGCCTGCATCGTGGCGGGTCCAGCGACATCAGTGCTGTTCGAGCAAGGTGCGGCGCAACTGTGGAACCATCAACTGCAGGCATTTCACCGTGCCGGCCTGGCGACCGTGGCCAGCTATCTCGTGCTGCTGCTGGTCAGTGGACTGACCCAGTCCGAGCGGAGTGCCGAGCGCGAACAGTATCTGTGGTGGACGTATCGCCAGAACCCGGCTGAGGACGGACTGGCGCCACTTCGCTTTTGGAACAACGACAAGGTCTGGGCCGTGCTGCTGGTCGCGTGTACTTTCACGCTATGCTGGTACTTTGCTTGAAGCTACCGGACCCCGGGCGAGATCAACCCGGTCTCCGGACTGCTGGCCGTGGCGTAGAGCTTGCGCGGGATTCGGCCTGCATGGGAGGCCAGACGACCGGCCTGGCACGCCAGTTTCATGGCTTCAGCCATCCGTTTGGGATCCTGCGCGGAAGCAATGGCAGTGTTCAACAGAACACCGTCACAGCCCAATTCCATCGCAAACGCGACATCGCTGGCAGTTCCCACGCCCGCATCGACTATGACGGGATAATTCGGATCGTTTTCCTTCAGGTATTCCAGGCAGATCCGGATATTGTTTGGATTCAGAATTCCCTGTCCACTGCCGATCGGGCTGCCTGCGGGCATCACCGAGGTGGCTCCGGCTTCCTGCAAACGACGGGCGGTGATCGGATCATCCGTGGTATAGCAGAGGACTTCAAATCCGTCCGCCACCAGTTCACGAGTCGCTTCCAGAGTCGCCACCGGATCAGGCAACAGCGTCTTCTTGTCGCCCAGTACCTCCAGCTTGACCCAACTGGCCCCCGGATTGCCGACACTGGAAAGGATTTCGCGACCCAGCCGCGCCGTGCGAACGGCCTCATCGGCTGTAAAGCAACCGGCCGTGTTGGGCAGGATCGTGTATCGGTCCAGGTCAATGAAATCGAGAATGTTCCGGCCGCTGGCATCCATCAATCGTTCGCGACGAACCGCCACCGTAATGACGTCGGAACCGCTGATTGCCAGGCATTCCTGCATCAGTTCAAACGTCGCGTACTTGCCGGTCCCCACAATCAACCGCGATGACAATTGATGAGAACCCAGGACCAGCAATGATTCCAGAACAGCAGACATGAATCGTCCTAACCTCCACCCACCAGCGTCACGATTTCGATCTGATCACCGTCGGCCAGCCTTGCCTGACGATGTTCGCCGCGCGGAATCACCCGCCGGTTCAACTCCACGGCCAGAAACCTCGGTTGCAGTCCCAGCAAGCCGAGCAAAGCTTCGACAGTGGTTCCAGCAGGAACAGTCTGCGGGGCGTCGTTGACGGTGATCTTGAGCATTGACAAAGGTGAGACCATCAAGCAAAAACCCGGCATCATCCGATACCGGGTCAAACTGCGAATAACATGCTGTTCGCCACGAATTCCCAGCGGTGAACCCGCTCGTTCCTAGAACCCGTCGGTCACATTTTCCATCAGTGCATTCATGGATTTCAAGGCCCCGTTGCGGGTGGAAACTGCTTTGAAGACATTCACGTCGATCTTCTTGGAAACCTGCTTCGTGGAGCCGTCAGCCAGTGCAAAAATCGCCTGTTCACCACCGTGACTGCTGCCGAAACTGAAGAACTGCAACGTCGTATTACTGGCACCCTGAACCTGCCAGTAGGTGTCAAACAAGTCGGGATGCGTACTGTCATCCCAGACGCGAACACAGCAACTGTAGGCATCCGCCCACACTCCGTACAGCGAATCGCCCACCACAATTGTGTTCGACGTCCCGTCGGTAATGTCGCTCATCTTCACGGCACTGTTCTGATAAAGCATCCCGTTGGGAACCTGTGGCGCATTCGTGGGCCCGGACCCGTTGGTGTCGTACGCCCCCATGCAACCTCGATAGGTCGAGTAACCCCAGCCTCCCGGAGTGCTCGACGGCAACACAGCACTCGGGCAGATGTATGACTCAATCTTCGTTTGAATGAAGGACTGATTGAGCGACCCGAATTTCGGCAGCCGGAAGTCCACGTCGATCGTTCCCTGCCCCATCTGCGACAAGATGAACGCCTGCCAGCCCCATTCGGCGGGCATCATCCAGTTCTGAACGGTGGTAATTGTCCGCTGCCGCTGAACGATGGTGTTCAGAGTCGCAGGCTCCGCGAGGGCCACCTGCGAACCCGCCCCGGCCGCCGGAGTAATGTAACCGGGCGGAAAGCACCGGAAGGAACTTTCGTAATTGTGCATGGCCAGCACAATCTGGCGAACATTGTTGATGCACTGAGCCCGCCGCCCGGCTTCACGGGCATTTTGTACAGCGGGAAGCAACAGCGCCGCCAGCATGGCGATGATGGCGATCACAACCAGCAACTCGATCAAGGTAAATCCGCGACGCGCGGTCGCTGCCGAACTCCGCTGTGCAACTCGAGTCATCGCTTAACTCCCTGAATTCGGGCCAGGATCTGACCTCGATTTGAAAACGCACAGAATGGCTGACCCTCATCGACCGACTTGACTGGCAGGAACGGAGGACAGGCCGATATCACCGTAGCAAATCAACAGTCCCATTTCAAACCCCGATTTTACCATCCCGGATCGCTCAGGCGGCAAATTCGACGAAAATGGTCAGGGCGATCGCCTTTTTCAAATTGGGAATCGGGTGCCACGGTTGTGGAGTCCGCGACATGGCCGTGCCGAGTGAGCATTCGCACGGCCTTCCCGAAGACGGTAAGACCGTGGCACCCCAATTTGAAAAAGGCGATGGCCCTGCGAAAATGGCCCGAAACTCAATCGGACAAAAACGCCTGCCAGGACTCGTATTTCCGGCTTCCCAGATGATGAAACAACAGCGGGTTATGAGCCGGTTTCAGGGGGATCTTCATCAGTTTCATTCCCGCCTCATGCGGCGTCCGGCCCCCTTTGCGAACATTACAATCCAGGCAACAGCAAACGATGTTTTCCCAGTTCGTGGGGCCGCCGCGACTTTTCGGCATCACATGGTCCAGGCTCAGCTTGTGCATTCCCAGGCGGCGGCCGCAGTACTGGCAGCAGTTTTCGTCGCGCAGGAAGATGTTTCGCCGATTGAATTTGACGGCATTTCTGGGAAGGCGGTCATACCGCAGCAGTCGAACAATCCGGGGAACCTGAATCTCGAAGTTCACAGTCCGGATCCAGTCACCATCCACGGGTTCCTCGCCCAGTTCCCGCCGCAGCAGGCCAGACTCCAGCCAGTCATCAAAGTCATACGACTGGTAGACGCCCCCTTCCACGGAAATGACTTCGGCGGCACCCTTGTACAGGAGACAGAACGCTCGCGGGACCGGCAGAATATGGACGGCCATGTAATGGCGATTCAACGCCAGCACGCTGGATTGAATCGCCGGATGATGCGCTGCAATCATTTCGTCCGGACTCCCCTCCCGCAGAAAGGAAACTGGATTGAACTGACGTCTACTGCAGAATGATCAAAGCCCCTGGCCCTTCCAAAACAACCGAGCCTCGTTGACGTGCCATCGCAAACAGATCAATTCACGCCCCGCGAGACCAAAGCGCAGAAATTCTAACGCTGACTTCCGTTGCATTGCAACGTTCACGCCCGGCGACTGCAGGGCGATCGCCTTTTTCAAAT
>JAFEBS010000083.1 GCA_018242525.1 Planctomycetota bacterium
GACTTAGTGGGCGCTGGCCCTGGCTGTACGTGGCTAGACGAGTTCGTCCTATTGGCCCCTGCAGTCGTTGTAATCGCTCTCGTCAGCTCGCAAACCGGTTTTTCCCGTTCCATGCGCTATGTGCTACCGGCGTTCCCCTTTTTGTACATCTGGATCAGCCAAATCGGACAAATCGCTTGGTCTGGAGTTTTTTGTCCGCCACAACGGACGGGCCTTAGCGTCGGAGTTGGCCTGGTTTCAGTATTCGCTCTCATTGCATCGGTGACCAGTGCCATCAGAGTGCTTCCGCACAGCCTCGCCTACTTCAATGAAATTGTCGGAGGGCCCCTCAATGGTCCAAAACACCTGCTTGACGCCAACATAGATTGGGATCAGGACCTTCTTTACGTCAAGCAATGGTACGATGCTCATCCCGAGGCACGGCCGTTTCACCTGACGAGGCATGGATTCATCGATTCGAAGATCGCTGGTATCGAAAGTAAGCCGGTTCCGCAGATTCCGCCTGAGCCAATGACGCAATCGATACCTTCTCCGCAAAATCAAAGGATCCCTACAGGCTGGTTCGCCATCAGCGCGAACCAACAATTCGGCGAGAGGTCAGAGCACTTCTCTTGGCTAAACGAACTAGAGGAAGTAGGACGATGCGGATACTCAATCCGGATCTATCACGCATCCGAGCGCTCGATCATAGACAAGACCGTCCGGGGTAAACCGCGAAAAAATGGGGGCTGACAGTTTTTCCTGTCTGTTTCCTGTTTTTCAAATTCGGACTCCCGGAATATGGTGTTCCCCGCGACAGCCGCTGTCAGTGACAGATTGTCTTGCCGTGACAGGGTGATTTCACTACAAACCCGCTCGGTGACTCTGTCCATGTCTGTCGAATTCTCGCTGCGGACGAAAACTCCAGGTGCGTACCGTCCCGCCCATGCGCCGAACTCGCGTGCTGATCCAGTGGCTGCTGGCCCTGCTGGTTGGACCCGGCTGCGCGTATAACCATGGAAAGGTATTCTCGTCCAAGTGGGCCAACGATGATGAACGGTATGCCAAGCAGTATCGCGAGCCGTATCCTCGAGATCCCGTTCGCAAATGGCCCCGCATGGCTCAGCAGATGGTCGACGCCCGCTTTGAATCGGGAAGCAGTGGATTGTATGTGGGCGGTGGCGGCGGAGTCGCCCGGAATCAACCGGCCGGCTCCGGCGAAATTGGCTTCTTCAGCCTGCCGACATCCTGGTCCACGGTCCGGCTGGGAGCCATCGGAATGGGGGCCACTGGAAAAGGTTTGGGGGGCGGCGTCGTTGGGATGCGACTGCACGCTCCCACCCGCTGGACCCCGTACATTGGAGTTTCCGCGGCCGCCGGGATCAGCGGGTTCGGCACGACGATCGCCGACCACAGCTACACCGACGGCAGCGGGAATCACGTCTGGAAGGGAGACACTGTCAATACCACCGAGTTCATGGGAGCCGTGATTCCTGAAGCGGGCCTGTCGTACTGGCTGTCACCCCAGACTCGAATGAATGTTGGCACCAGCTATTACGTGACGACCGAAGGACGATCGCACGATTTCTTGCTCTTTGGCATGTCCTTCGACTTTGCGTCCCGGGAAACGTATCCAATTCGAGAAGAATCCCAGGCGGCGAGCGATACGATTCCGGCACCGGAACAACCCGTTGATCAAAACTTCGGCCTGAACACTTTGCCACCCTCGGTCGCGCCTGCGTCGCCGCCCGACCCGCCAGAGTTCCTCCCGGAACCTGTGCTGCAGGAGATTCCCGAGTCTCCGATTCCAGACCTGCCCGCAGATTCGACCGTGCCGACGTACGACGATTCCGTCGTCGACTGACCAGCAGGCCATCGCCTTTTTCAAATTGGGGTGGGACGGCCTTACAGTCTTCGGGAAGGCCGTGCGAACGCGCCATCGGCATGGCCATGTCGAGGAACACCCGATTCCCAATTTGAAAAAGGCGATGGCTCTGGACGGACCAGATTCCGTCGTACACTCTTGCGCCGCTAATCGATACACTCATGGCGTCGATGTCGCAGCGCGATCGCCAATGCAGTGACGGCGATTGACAGTCCGACTGACCATCAATCAAACAGATCGAGCGCGGCGGGGGAATTCGATGGCCAGCGAGCCTGAGCAGGAAAAGTTGCATCGATTTCAAGCGGCGCTGGATCAACTGATCGCGCGCATTCAAGACGATCGCTATGTGCTGGCCATGGTGCTTGTTGGCAGTCTGTCGGAAGCGACAATCTGGCGACTGGAGTCGCTGGGATTGTGGATCATTGAGGCGGATGGTGTCAGTCGGCGGCTGCGCAGTGACGGAAATGATGAACGAATCTTTCGAATCCTGGTCGAAGACGGGATCAATATTCATGCCGAAGTGATTCCGCGCAGTCGATTCAAGCAGATGGTGGAAGGATCGTCGCGGACCGCGTTTTCGTGCAATTTCTTCGCCGAGCGAAGACTGGTCTACTGTGCGGATCCGTCGATTCACAACTGGTTTGACAAAGCCAATACCGTCGCCACCAAGGATCAGGAGCGGGAATTACTGACGTTTTCGACGTGGACGATTCATGCTGTCCGCATGGCTCGCAAACGACTGGAAATCAAACCAGATCTCGATCTGGCCTGTCAGGAACTGCTCGGTGCGGCACACAGTCTGGCGTACACCGAGATCATCCGGATGGGCGAGATCTGGGAAGAGGATGTGATCTACAAGGCGATGAAAGCGGATCCCGATCTGTTTCAAGTCATCTACCTGGATGTGCTGGCCGGCCGCAAAAAACCGAAGGTGCTGGCCGCGGCACTTGAGCGGATCGAACAGTATCTGGACGACCATTGCCAGGCTCATCTGAAGCCTCTGTTGAGTTATCTGAAAAAGCAGAATCGAGTCGTCCCGTTGTCCGAGATCAGCGACCACTTCGCCTATTCCGAAGTCCATCAGCGATGTGATCGACATCGATCAATCGCCGATCGGTCGATCGAGTCGGTCAAATCCGGCGACATACGTCGGCATTTACGATGCGATCCGCACGTTGTTCGCGGAGACCGAGGAATCCCGGCGTCGTGGATTCACCGCGTCAACGTTCAGCTTCAACGTCAAGGGCGGTCGCTGCGAGGAATGTTCCGGTGAAGGGGTCATTACGACTCAGCTTTCGTTCATGCCTGATGTGGAAGTCATGTGCCCGACCTGCAAGGGAGCCCGCTACGACAAGGAGACACTGGAGGTCAAGTATCGCGGCAAAAGCATTGCGGATGTGCTGGAATTGTCAATCGAGGACGGCATTTCATTCTTCCAGGATCAACCGACGATCGCTCGCAAGATCGGCACGCTCAACGAACTGGGATTGGCGTACCTGAAGCTCGGGCATCCGTCCACGATCCTGTCGGGCGGCGAAGCGCAGCGCGTCAAACTGGCCGCTGAGTTGGGGAAGCTGAAACGGGGCAAGCACAACCTGTACATTCTGGATGAGCCCACGACCGGGCTGCATTTTGCCGACATCGACCGGCTGCTTCAAAGCCTGAATCTGCTGGTGGAAAAGGGACATTCCGTGGTTGTCATTGAGCACAATCTCGACGTGATCAAGACGGCGAACTACATCATTGACCTCGGCCCCGAAGGAGGACACAAAGGAGGGGAACTGCTCGCGTGTGGCACACCCGAAGAGATTGCCAGATGTGCTCAGTCGCATACCGGGCGATTCCTCGCCGAGTATTTGTAAGGTCGCCAGGCCGGTTGTCAGGGGTCAGGCGCGATTTTGCAATTTGGCAGCGCCTTGCGAAGCAAGCTTCGACCGATTGCGGTGGTTTTCGTGTCGTCGAGCGACACTTCTTCAAGAGTGGTCAATCCCTGCAAATGCTGCAGACCCGCGTCGGTAATCTGTGTCTTGTTGAGTTTGACCCATTTGAGTGAAGCAACTTTGTTAAGGCGCATCAGTCCGGCATCGCTAATTCCTGTGTCACTCAGGTCCAGATTCGCAAGGCAGGGGCAACCAACCAGGTGTTTCAGCCCGGCATCACTGATTTGCGTTTCGCTGATGTCGAGGACTTTCAGCATTGGCAACGCACTCAGGTGGACCAAACCCGCGTTGCTGATCGCCGTATGTTGCAACTGGAGTTGTTCCAGACGGACCACACCGCTGAGATTCTTGAGTCCGACATCAGTGATCGGTTGGTTTGTGAGTGAAAGCAGTTGCAGGCCAGTCAGCGCCGCCAGATGATTCAGTCCCTGATCACTGACGTTCGTCCCACCCAGACTGAGTTGGCAGAGGTTTGTCATCCCGCGCAGATGTTTCAGTCCCTCATCGCTGACATCTGTATTGCTGATGAACAGCACCTGCAGTTGTGACAGCCTTTTCAACGACTCCAGTTGTCGGTCACCAACCTGCGGGCCGTGGATCTCGAGAACTTCGAGACCGGTGAGGTTACGTACCGCGTTCAGAAGTTCCGGGGTGATTTCATTACCAAAGCACTCCACAGCGACCACACGATTAAACACCACGATTTTCTTATCGACTGCAATGGGAAACCAGTCTGGTACTCGCTGGCGAACCTGGACGTACCCACCCGCGGCAACAATCGCCTCCGCAATTCGTCGCTCGCGCAGGTGAATCGAAAAATCGCTGACAACCCGATAGGCGATGACTGCCAGAACGACGACGATCACGATCCAGAAACTGTTCGTCCTGATAAGCGATCCGCCCTTCCACGGTTCGCGCCGACTGTCGGCCATCGAGTCAAGTTCCGTTCTGGTGGGGATTTTGGACGACACGGTTTCACACTTTACGATGACAAAGTTGACAGGGAATACTCGAACGGTGTTCGTCGGCAGTGCTCAAGATGGTAGCCTACAATCCGAGGCGTTAGCGAGAGCGTTACGGATTTTCCGGGCATTCAATTCGCCCTCGCTGACGCTTCGGATGACTGGGTAAGTGCCATTTTGTACAGAGCGGGCAGACAGTATTCGCGGTTCGAACGTTGAACCAAAGAGGAACTGAGCATGTCTTTGCGGATCGAGGAATACGCCATGATCGGTGACTGCCAGACGGCAGCCCTCATTTCCCGTGGCGGATCCATCGACTGGCTGTGTCTGCCCCGATTCGACTCGGGCGCATGCTTCGCGGCCCTGCTGGGGACTTCAGACCACGGGCGCTGGCTGCTTGCGCCTGCAAGCCGTGTGGTTCAGTCTCGACGCCGTTATCGGGAGGGGACGCTCGTCCTTGAAACCGATTATGAAACCGACGGCGGTGCCGTCACCGTCATCGATTGCATGCCGCCGCGCACCCGGCAACCGGACCTGGTCCGCCAGGTGGTGGGGCTTCGTGGCCAGGTTCCAATGCGCACGGAGATCATTGTTCGCTTCGATTACGGTTCGCTGGTTCCGTGGGTACGCCGCATGGACGGTGGCATCGTCGCCATTGCCGGACCGGACGTCGTGCAGATCCGCAGTGACGTAGAATTGCGTGGCGAGGACTTTAAAACCGTTGCCGACTTCACCATCACGGCAGGAGAATCGCGGTCGTTCGTATTGACGTGGCATCCGTCGCACTTACCCGCACCTCGCGCCATTGACCCGGATCAATCGGTTCGAGCGACAGTAGACTGGTGGGCGCAGTGGTCAAGACGATGCACGTACCAGGGCGACTGGCGCGAGGCCGTGGTTCGCTCGCTGATCACACTCAAGGCACTCACCTATGCCCCGACCGGCGGGATCGTCGCCGCTGCCACGACTTCTCTGCCGGAAAAGATTGGTGGCGTCAGAAACTGGGATTACCGGTTCTGCTGGCTGCGTGATGCAACTTTCACGTTGTATTCACTGCTGATCTCCGGTTATCACCATGAGGCGCGCGCGTGGCGCCAATGGCTGTTACGGGCCGTTGCGGGAAGGGCGTCACAACTGCAGATCCTCTATGGCGTTGGTGGCGAACGGCGGCTGAACGAATTCGACCTGGACTGGTTGCCGGGCTATGAAAACTCGGCACCGGTTCGCATTGGCAATGCCGCCCACTCGCAGTTTCAGCTCGACGTATTCGGCGAGGTCATGGACGCACTGAACCTGGCTCGCCGGAGTGGCCTGGAACCGTCCACAGACAGTTGGCATGTGGAACGCGAACTGTTGAGTTTTCTGGAGACCCACTGGACTCAGCAGGACGAGGGAATCTGGGAGGTGCGCGGGCCGCGCCAGCACTTTACGCATTCCAAGGTCATGGCCTGGGTGGCCTTTGACCGGGCCGTCAAGGATGCCGAGCGACTGGGCCTGGATGGTCCCGTTAGCGACTGGAGAAAGCTGCGAGACACGATTCATGCGGAAGTGTGCAGTCAGGGATTCGACGCCCGCTTGGGTTCGTTCGTGCAGTCCTACGGTTCCCGGGAATTGGATGCCAGCCTGTTGATGATGGCCGCGGTGGGTTTCCTGCCCGCGACGGACGAGCGCGTTCTTGGCACGGTGGCCGCCATTGAAAGACACTTGATGGTCGACGGTTTCGTCATGCGGTACGGGTCCGTGGCCGACATTGACGGTTTGCCGCCCGGAGAAGGGGCGTTCTTGCCGTGTACTTTCTGGCTCGCAGACAATTACGCACTGCAGGGCCGGCACGCCGAGGCTCGAAGCCTGTTCGAACGCTTGCTCCAGGTTCGTAATGACGTTGGCCTTCTGTCGGAAGAGTATGATCCTGCAGCGCAGCGACTCCTGGGCAACTTTCCCCAGGCGTTCTCGCATGTGGGCCTGGTCAACAGTGCCCATAATCTGAGCCAATCCGGTGGACCGGCGGAACATCGTCAGCAAAGTTGACCGGATCAATTCCCCTGGGCGATGTCTCGCAGGCTCATGATCTTCAGTCGACCGTACGGATTGTGCATCGGGCCAGGGACCTCAGCCGGGCCATCTTCGCTGGCCACAATCTGAAATCGCGGCCCAAGCTCGTCGGCCAGGATATGGCCGACCTCGATCGATCGATCCGTGCTGCAGAAATAGCGAACCGTCTCCACGATCAATTCGCCGCGATCATCCTGTTCTGACGACGGCACGACCAAGTCGGGAAGCCCCATCACGTGCATCCCCATCGTATACACTTCGTGCCTGCCCGCAACGATGGAGACAAATGCGAAGCTGATGGCATCCGAGCCACCGTCTTCTGCCATGGCGATCCAATCCTGGCCCCCGTGAGCCAGGGCGCTGTTGTCAATGAACACGCCCGCTCCCCCGGCCTGAACAAAGGCAGCGCCCGCCTGCATGATTGCCAAAGCCGACTCCAGAGATCCCCCCGGACCGCTTAAGCCCACATTGACCGTATACCGCGACAGAACCGCCAGTTCATCATCACCGGGTCGACGGCGGCAGGCCGTTTGGAAGATTTGCTCAAACTGGCCATCGGGGGGCATCGGACTGAATTCAAACTCAGCCCCATCCGGGCTCACCAGTGATTCCGGGCCAAGCTGAAATCCTTCCGGCAGGCGTTTCAAAAGGTCCCGTGGATGTGCCCAGTCACCGGGAATACGAAGCGTGATCGTCGGCGGAGCGCCAGGCTTGTTCATTGCTCGTCCCTGGATTCATGTATTAATGACCGGACTCTGAGACACATGGCCCTTAACCTGCGGGATCTGCTGCAAACGATTCGACTTTATCAGTCAACTTAGTATCTTACACGGAAATATCCTCAGGGGAACCTGTACCAAACCACGGGCCGGTTCGTCTGCAGGCTCGATGGCAATTCTGGAACAACCAATCAAGAGGCCGATCCACGATGTTGAAGACACTTTCTGCCATCTGCTTCTCATTCATCGTCCTGTTGTCACATGGGACCGTCGTTCGCGCCGACCAATTCGTGCTGTTTGACACGACGTTTACTTTCACAAAGACTGATGCCGACAATTCCAAGCCAAGTCCGTCGCACTATTACGTCAAAGGTCCGATGCTGAACGCCAAACGCCCCACAGACTGGACCGCTCCTGTGGACTATCGGAACGGAACCGTGCATGTCCGTCTGGAAGTCCTGGAGAAGCCGGAAGGGGGCGAACCCACGACATGGAGCGTCTGCTACATTCCCAACAAGGGCCAGAAGCACGGCTACGGATGCATTGGTACCAGCGTTTACAAGGACGCGGGCGTGTACGAGAAGGACATCGATATGACGAAGTTCTGGCAAAATGACGACATCATCTGGAGCGAAGGGATCAAAGAGATGCATCTCGTCATCAAGGACAACAGCGGCGGCCAGGGGCATGCCCACAAACGGGCCGACCACGAAAAGTTCTTCCCGACAAAGATCCGGATGACTTTGATCCAGGTCTCCAAAGGGGCGAAGTATGACCCCACGCTGGCGCCAAATCTGCCGCCAGAGAAGACATCCCTTAACTGAATCCGCCGTTTTTTCTGCCCGATTGAGCCATCAGCCAGGTGCCGATGTTCTCCAGAGACACAATGCCGACGAGTTTTCCTTTTTGAACCACCGGCAGCGTGGAACAGCCGTCGTGCTGCATCTGCTCGAAGACCTCCTGCAGCATGGATGTCACTTCGACCACCTTGCAATCACGCTGCATCACGTCTCCGACACGGATCCGCGAATTCGTCGAATCTCCCAACTCAACCAATCTCTGGGCACGCAGCATCCCCACCAGGTTCTGATGGTCCAGGACCGGAAAATCCTTCTGGTCCCCGGCAAGAAACTGACGCTCGGCCGTATCGAGCAGATCATCGACCGAGACTGTGCGAAACATGGTCGTCATCGCGTGGCGAACGGGGACTCCATGCAGGAGCGCACGAACGTGCGCCATTTGCGCCTCCTGCTGAGCGCCAAGATAGATAAACAGTGCGATGAAAATCAGCATTCCATTGGTGAAGAAGCCGAGAACGCCGAACAGGATCGCGATGAACTGTCCCACGGTCGCGGCCGTATCCGTGGCGCGAAGATGACCCATCATGCTGGACAGAATGGCCCGCAGCGCCCGTCCGCCATCCATGGGAAATGCGGGGATCATGTTGAAGATCACCAATCCCACATTCACCAGCAGCAGCCTTGTCAGAAATCCTCCGCCAGTCTCTTTCATCGCTTCCAGATCAGGCCCCCCTCCAGCCGTAACCACGATCGCCAGCAGGATCGCGATGACCACATTGACTGCCGGACCCGCGACGGCGACGAGGAATTCCTGAAGTGGTTGTTCGGGAATCCGTTCCAGCCGCGCGACACCTCCAATGGGCAGCAGGGTGATGTCGCGAGTGCGAATGCCAAAGCGGCGCGCCATCAGCGCATGTCCAAATTCATGGAGCACGACGCACGCAAAGATCGCGAGAATGAAGGCGACGCCCTGCACGGCCGCGTTAATGCCCTGTCCCGCGGAGAGATCGTAAAACAGAATCCAGGCGATGAATACCAGGAACGTCCAATGCAGGAACACTCCGATCCCCGCGAATTCGCCGATTTTGATCGCCCACTTCATGAGATGCTTTCAGAATTGGGGAGTGTCCAATGAACCCACCCGGAATTGCGCCACGATTTCACGGTTTTTGGGCAAGCACGATTTCGACCGGCACCCACATGCTTTTGACATCCGCGGCCTGAATCGAAAAGCCCGCCGCCTCCAGCGCCCGACGAACATAAATCGGACGGCAGTCCATCAAGTTGGGGACGTGCTGGTGCATCCATTCGAACAGATGCACAATGACCCCCTGGTGTCCTTCCTTGGAAACCGCGACGACGACGATGCGCCCCTGGGGTCGCAGAACGCGCCGGCATTCGGCCAACACCAGCGGAAGTTCGGGAGTATCAAACAGTTCCAGAGTGAAACTGAAAAAGATGCCATCGACGCTGTTGGACTCGAACGGAAGCTGTCCGGCGTCACCGCATCTCAGCTCGACTCGGTCGGCCAGACCTTCGCGTTGCAGTAATGACTGTGCATGTGCGAGCATCTGATCGGAAATATCCACTCCCAGGACAGACCCGCCCGGCCCCACGGCCCTGGCAATTTCTGCCAGGCAGTGACCGGTTCCGAACCCGATTTCCAAAATGCGCTCACCCGGCTGCGGAGCGAGCATTGCCAGACCCGCCTCGCGCATGGGCTTTTCAGACTCTTCTGACAACAGATCATAGACCTTGGCGATCTTGTTGTAGAACGATTTGGTCTGCTCTTTGGATTGCAGGACACGGAGGACGCCGGGTTCGTAACTGGTTGGGGGAACGGAATCCATGGGGGGCTCCTGGGGACAAAGGTTCCGCGTAAGTCTACCGTTCATCCGGTGCGGGGAATACACTGACATTGTCTTGATGTTCCCCATCAAAAAGCGCGAAGGACAGATCCATGAAGTCAATTGCCATAGCCGCCCGTGATCAAAGGGGTCTGACCCTCTCCGGGCAGACGATTTCCAAGGGAAATCGACGGCCCTCCAAAGGGTCAGACCCCTTTGACCACGGGCGGCTGGTGACCGCGTTGTTGGGCGCAATGATCTGTCTCTGCGATTCCACATTCGCTGCCGTGACGAAGCCAAACATTCTGCTGATCCTTCCCGACCAGATGCGGGCCAGCGCGATGGGCTGCATGGGGAATACCGATGTGAAAACGCCGCACATCGATCAGATGGCGGCGAGTGGAATTCTGTTTCGTCGCACCTATGCCAATGTTCCCGTCTGTTGTCCGGCGCGGGCCATCCTGCTGACGGGGACTTACCCTCACGTCAACGGGATGATCGCCAACGACCTGAGGTTGCGTGAATCTCAAGTGACGCTTGCGGAGATTCTGCACGACGCGGGTTATCGCACCGGATTTATCGGCAAGTGGCACCTGGACGGCGGACCGCGCGATCCTGGGTATGTTCCCCCCGGCCCCCGTCGGCAGGGCTTTGATTTCTGGGCGGCCTATGAATGCCATCACAAGCACTTCGAACCGACGTATTTTCGTGACACTCCCGAAATCATCACCGTGAAGAAATTCGAGCCGGAAGCGTCGTGCGATTTCGCCGTCCAGTTCCTGCAGTCGCAGCCCAAGGACCAGCCGTTCTTTCTCACGGTGCAGATGGGGCCGCCGCACGATCCGTATGGAGCCCCCGAGGAGTATATGCAGCGCTACATTCCCGAACGGATCACGCCTCCGGCCAACTGGCAGCCGGGCAGCGAAACTCGCCCCGCACCTGCCGGCGGCAAGGCGCGAGTTGGCTCGGTGTTGAACCGGTTTGTGCCGCTGGGTGGCCTGGAAGAAATCGCCGCCTATTACGCAGCCATCAGCGCGGTCGACGATCAGGTGGGCCGCTTGATTTCAACACTGAAGGATTCCGGCCTGGACGACAACACGATTATTCTATTCACGTCGGATCATGGCGACATGCTTGGATCGCACGGCCTGCGACGCAAACGCAAGCCTTACGACGAATCCGCCCGGGTCCCCGGCATTGTCCGCTGGCCGGCCCGCATTCCGTCGGGTCAAAGCGTGGAGACTCTTTTCAGCCATGTGGACATGGCTCCGACGCTGCTGGCACTCGCGGGCCTCCAGATTCCCAGCACAATGCAGGGAACGGATCTCTCGCGCGTCGCGCTCGGCGAGACGACCGACGGTCCTGAAGCCGTTTTGTTGCAGATTTTTGTCCCGTTCAATCCGGATCAGGTCGCCCAACCCTGGCGCGGCATCGTGACCGCGGAACAGACGTATGCCCGCTACGAGGACAAACCGTGGGTTCTGTTCGATCATCAGCACGATCCCTCGCAGATGCATAATCTGATTGGCGACGCCTCACAGGCCGAGCTTCAGCGCAAGCTCGACCGAATGCTGACGGAACTCATGAAGAAAACAGGCGATGCCTGGAGCTTCAACTCGTCGGAACTCGTGGAAGAGGGGGGACGCCTTTACCGACATGCCCCGTTCTACACGCTGGAAGAATATCGAGCCTGGGTGACAGCGCATCCTGATCTCGCCAAATAGCGGATCACCCCGGCGGATGAGACGCGGAATCGCATCACCAGGCAACACCATGGTCCGGTTCATCGCCGACACACATGTTACTGCCCCGAAGAATTGGAATGCGGCGGGGCGTGTAAAATCTGGGCAAACGGCAGATGGTCCCTCCGGCCGCGATACCACTCGACAGATGATGCCGCTGCGGGGATCTGCGAGACGGTCGGGGTGTACGGATGGAATTCTCCATTGTGGTAGACCTGAATCTTGTCGGATTCGGGATCCAGCACCGCCAGTTGAGCCCAGCCGTTCCCCAGGATCCGACCTACGACTGGATTGCGGCTCATGATGCTCAGGATTCCCCGGGGTGTCGTTTCGACAACGAACAACAGTCGTACCGGTTCGTGAATTTCCACACTTTGAGCCGGCAGGCCGCAGCGCAAGTCGCTGGAGGCTCCATCCATCACTCCCAGCAGTGATGTGACATTGTGCGGCAACTTGGTGCCACAGCCCCAGCCCAGAGGGTCGACGGCCGACAAATAGTACTGCAGATTGATTCCCGAGCAGACCGGGACCACAGCCGACAGGATCCGGGCCAGGATCGAGCAATCCACATCGTCCTGGGTGGGGTCATAGGATTGCAGGAACGAGCGTCGATCCAGGAACAGTCCCTGCGATCTGATCCTTCGGCCGACAAGGCAAATGGCATTCGAGGCATTGCCGTATTCCGGCCGTGTCTGGGCAAGGTCTTCCGACCGGTCCTTCACATGCCGCAACGCCTCGGCCGGAGTCAAATTGAGGGACGCGGAAAAGAAGCGGCGGCATCGTTCATGAGCATTCCTGTCACATGCCACTTTGAAATCCCGCGATGCGGCCACGAAGGCATCCAGATGGGACTTCGGCAACTGGTCCAGGTCATAAAACGTCAATGTGTCTTCACACGTATTGTGCATTCCACCGACGAACAGTGTGTCGTCGGGAACGTTCAATCCCGTATCCCGCAGCAGAATCCTGACCCTGGGATGATTCAGCATGGCCGCCAGCACGCGCCCGTTGGACCCGCCGGGATTTCCGGTGCAGGCACCGCAGTCGTACGTCGATTTGTGCGGGTTGTTCTGACAGGCCGACCCGTGTCCGATCAGGAAGACCAGCCGCGCAAATCCCGAAGTCAGTCCAATATCGCGCAGGAAGCGTCCCCCAAACTCCGCCATTTCATCCACGGTGAATCCAATCTCACCGGGTTTGGGGCCAGCAGCCGGCCTGGTCCGTTCGAGCCGCAATCGCGTCATGATCGGAGCCGCGACAATGCTGCTGACGGCTCGACGAACGCGGGCGGTAAACTGTGGGAACAGAACTCGCATGACCAGGGGAATCGATGCCAGCGTCCCCAGGCCGGCGGATAAGACCGCGCCCGGCGCGAAGGTCCGGCTGTCCAGATGGATCTGATGAGCGGCAATTCCCAGCGCGCGACGCGACCGAGCCCGAAATTGATGTGTCTCTTCGAATGGATACGCCATATCTTCCACGACCCAGTGTTGTGGCCGAATTACAACCGGGCACTGAGCGGAAAAGTTGGCATCCGCGATCCCGCGAAAATACATCGGGACACCGAAAAATCCTGCGGCACCAAACGTTTGAATCGCCGGTGTCAGCTCCTCCAGATGCCGGCGAAACGATTCTTCGCGAGCGTCCAGGCAAAAGACCGCTTGAAACTTGACCGCCGGTGCCGGAGTCCGACGAGTCTTGTTGTTCACCGCGATCGAATCCAGTGCCTGGACAAGCAGACGGTGTTCGTACGCAAGCTGGAAGATCCTGCGTCGCGCCAGCGAGGGAAAGCTTTCGATTTCCGCAAAGAGCTGGCTCCACTGCTGTGCCGTCAGATCGGACAGTAACCTGGGATTCCAGCCCATGACCTGGGCGAGTTGGAAGACATAGAATGTCCGCTGTTCCAGGGTGGCATCCGCGTGGGACAGGGAACGCCTGCGAATCATCTCCTTCAACCCCGCCAACGTAAATCCGGTGGGCAAGGAAAGCTGCTGGCCAACGTACGCGAACGCGGTCCGATCCAGCAACAGGCGGATCGCCACGAATTCGACAAGGCTCCCGATCGGAACCGGGATTGGTACCCGATCCTGCCGGACCTCCATTTGCCAGATGATTCCTGCCCAACCGCGAAGTGCCAGTACAACCGACTGAATGTAGTCTGCCCACTGGTCCTCTTCGACTCCCAGGATTCTCAGAGACTCCATCACGGAATCCAGCGGCGTTTGCCGCAACTGCTGAATCCTGGCCAGTTCCTTCGAGAGGGGGCGCATCCATCGTTTCGGTTGCGATGCTGAGTGTTGATACAGGTTGCAGAACGATTGAAAGAGTCCGGCCTCGCGGTCCGGCAAAGCCCATGTCGAAACCCCCTGGTCGGTGAACGCCGCGCAGAAGCGGATCAGGACCGGATTAACCAGCAGATCAATGTCCTCGCCTGTCGCCTCCATCAGCAAGTCGCGATGGCGGATGCATTGTGCGCCGGGATCAGCGGGCACTCCCGCAAGTTCGACCCCTTCTCGACACACACGCCACAGCATCTGCAGCGTCAGCCCTTCCCAGCCCTGGTCGTCCAAAGCGTCCACCGAGGTCACGCCCACGCGTCGCAACAGGTCCGCGAGGTAGCGCCGCCCGGGCTGTCGATCTGTCGGGCACTCACCCGGGGAATCATCACGGTCGCCGTCGAATTTCCGACTCAAGACCCAGTTGCGTGTCGCCTCGACGATGCTGTTCCGGACTGCAGCGGGAACCTCTTCGCTGAAAGTCCGCAGGGCCTCGGTTTCAGCGATAAACCATCGCAACTCCTCTGCGGGTGCCGAACGGAGCGGATACTGCAGCATGGCCAGCCGTACGCTGAACCGCGTTCCCGAAGGAGAAATCGGCTCGTCGGCCGTCTCCTTCAAGTCGGCCTGCAGTACGTTTCTGACGTCTTCCAGGTCAATTCGACCGCTCGCCAACTTGTCGCGATAGATCTCCTTCGCCAGATACGGCTCGCCACCCAGCAGTCGCGACCCCTGCAGCAGCCCCGTCTCAAAGGGAAGGTTTTCCAAGCCTTCCAACGGATTCAGGAATGCAAAGCCGGTCAGTGGTCCCTGGGCCGGCAGCAACTTCGCGGTGTGCTCAATCAGTGACGCCAGTTTGTGTTGCAACGCGGCACGATCAGCGTTCCCGGCTTCACTGCCCGGTCCCATTGACGACGGACTGAAACCGGACTGCTGCTGAGAACGCGTTCCAACGGGGAATGACGCTGACGATGCCGATCGGGAATCAACCGGCACAGTAAGGACCGTTATACGGAGTGTCCTTGGACGGAATCTCAAGCCGCTTCATCGCGTCGGCTTCAATGCGACGAGCATGGACCAGGGAAATCCAGACAACTCGCAGCAGATAACAGAGGACACCGCAGGCCAGTGTCGCAGCGCCCACCAGCTCCAGGCCGATGCCAGGCGTGCTGAACAAGTTGCGAACGGATGTCAGAGTCGGTTCTGAAAACATAATGTCCTTATTTGCGATGGAGCCCTTGGAAGCAGGGGTCTGACCCTCTTTGGGCAGGCGATATTCAAAGCAAATCCATTGCCCTCCAAAGGGTCAGACCCCTTCTTCCACGGGCTGCTGCAGATTCATTGCAGACAATCGACCTTCGGGATCCGTCCGAATGCCAGGGTCGGGTCAAGCGTTTTCATCATCATCAATATGGCAGCCAGTCGGCGGCAGGCTGCTGCAGGCCGCCAACGGCCTCCCACCGGTTCGACTCGGCGGAATGACGCGCAAAACCACGGCACCTGTGGTGCGCGTGACTTCCCACAAATTCAAAGATTTCGATTTCCTCATTCGAGCGAACATACTGCTCGCCATTCCACGTCAACAAGACCGCCCGGGCACTTCCGAAGGGCCTGAGATTCTCCAGCAATTCAAACTGTCGCAGAGTTTGCACGGTATTCCTTCCAAGTGAGCGGGATTGGGCAGGACGAGTCAACTCATTTCAAACGGTCGCAATCCTCGGCGGTTCGGATTCGATGAGTTCTCCGGAGAGTCCGAGTTGGATTGCGCTGGTGTGATTGGACAGTGGACGCAATCGCTCCCAGTTCACGAGTTCCAGGGCCAGATCCTTGGAACTGTAGTCCTGAACATAGTGAAACAGAGTCTCGGCCGTGGTGTGGTCCACCAGCGTCACTTGCGGAGTGAAGTGCAGACGCACCACTTTTACCTCCGGCGGCAATTCCTGCAATTCGCGAATCACGTGGAACAGATTGAAGCAGACGAGCGGACGGACCAGCGTCAGGTCATAAACGCCGACCGCAAATTCGCGTTTGCCGACCGGGTTTCGGAAGAGATTGAGCAGTCCAGTCAGATACCCGGTCGAGAGGCCGGTATTTCCGTTCAGTCGAGCCGCCAGCCCAATGTACCAGAGACTGAGCAGCAGTTTCATGGCCACGCCGGCAACGATACCAATCAACAGATCGGTGGAGATCGTGACCAGTACTGTCACCGTAAAGATCGCGAATTGCTCGATCCCAATCTCGGCCACGTGCCGCCACACCCTGGGTCGGCACAATTTGAAACCAACATAGACAAGGATGGACGCCAGGACGGCCTTGGGAACCAGGTTGATCAGGTCACGGGCGAAGATGAGCATGATCAGCAGAAAACAGGCGTTGTAGAAGTTGGCCCATTGCGTCCGCCCGCCGCCCATGATGTTTGCCGTACTTTTCACAATTCCCGGTATGATCGTCAGTCCCCCAACCATGCTGGATGCGAAGTTGGATACTCCCATGGCCTGCAACGTGCGGTCCGGGTCCGAGCGTCGCCGGTAGGGATCCAGCTTGTCGACGGCCATGATGGTGGCCAGCGATTCTGTGCCATCGATCAGCAGCAGCAGGAATACGATGTACGCCAGCGGCAGCCAGGTCTGGGGAGCATGCAGAACGGGGAACAGATGCGGCACGGAAATCCCATGCTCCAGCGGCTTGTCAGGAATGGAAATCAGGTTCTCCGCTCCGACATTTAAAAAACACAGGCTCGCCACCGTGCCAATGAAGAAGGCCCAGACTGCGGGGGGCACGGCTTTCAGCAGCTTGGACGGAATCGCCCCCAGGATGAACAACAAGGCAATGCAGCCAGTCCCCAGGGCGAACACCTGCACATTCATGGTGCTCATTCGCTGCGGCACCTCGGCCAGGATCTCCCAGAATTCGTGAGCCTCAAACTTCTGCCCCAGCAGCAATGGCAGTTGCTTCACGATGATCATCAGTCCGATGGCTGCCAACATCCCTTCGATCGCTGCGGCAGGAAAGATCGCACACAGGCGGGCCACCTTGAAATGGGCCAGGAGAACCTGCAGGATTCCGGCAATGCAGATCGCCACCAGAACCAGCGGATAGCCTTCCCGCATCACATCCTCGTGCGAGGCCTGCGATCCCAGGTAGGCGGTTCCCAGCGTGAAGATGCCGGTGTACACGGCCGGTGCCAGTCCGGCTGCCGGGCCGCTGACAGTGACATACGAGCCTCCCAGGAACGGCAGCAAGAATCCGGCGACAATGGCCGATATGATCCCGCAGACGGGAGGCGCCCCGGAGGTAATGGCAATCCCCATGGAAAATGGCAGCGAAATCATCGCCACCATCAGGCCGGATCGCAGATCATACTGCCAGTGCTTCAGCCCCGCCCAGCCATTTTCCGGCTTTTCCAGGGGACTCAACGGCGAGATTCCCGATGCGGGTCCTGGGCGATCATCCGGAATTGCAGGGATGGAAACAGCGGTTGCCATGGACTTGCTCCAGTAAATTGACCGTTGGCGGATCTGCCTCGGACCGACCAGCGGCCCCGGAACGGGCCGGTGATCCCGGGCGTGCTGCGGGCCAGTCACAGTTGGTATCGCCCATTTCAAAGATTATATTATTCATTAAAATGTTACACGTTATTTTAATTACAATTCCGTCACACGCAGTGGCAGCAGATTACGAACCCGTAAGATTTCGTGGCGGCGGCGCTGATGGCGGCGCCTGGGGCCTCCGCGAGCAGAATTCGAAGGGCCTGTGGATGTCGATCACACGGCATCAACGGAGTATCCGGAACCGGTGCATCGACCTGAAATTCCGCGATTATCCAGCAGCCTGTGACGAAGGAAGAGACACGCTGACCCGGGTCCCCTGGCCAAACGTGCTCTCCATCCAGATCGTTCCGCCGTGAGACTCCACGATCGCCTTGCAGATTGCCAGGCCCAGTCCCGTTCCCCCGGATTGGCGATTGCGCGCCTGATCGACGCGCCTGAAGCGGTCGAAGATGTATGGCAAATCGTCGGCGGGCACCCCGGGCCCGTTGTCGGCGATGACCACCGTCGTCTGATCGGGCAGCGATGATCCCTCGATCCAGACGAGTCCGCCGGCGGGGCAGTATTGAATCGCATTGCTCAACAGGTTCATGAACACACGGCGCAGCCGGACCGGATCGCCCGTGACGCACCAGGGGCGGATCTGGTCTGTGTTGATGTTGATTTTTTTCTGTTGCGCCACCGATCGCAGATCTTCCAGGACGCTGTGCAGGATGGTATCGAGTCGGACGACTTCATGTGCAACGGGATTCATATCATGATCTTCCCGGCTCAAATCCAGCAGTTGTTCTGTCAGCCGGCTCAGATGAACCGCCTCGTCCAGCACGGTCTGCATCGAATTGCGATAGTCTTCCACGGTCTTGTCCGCCATCAGGCTGACTTCCACTTCCGTTCGCAGGGCGGTGACGGGGGTTCGCAGATCGTGGGCGGCATCCGCCGTGAAGCGCCGCATCTCCTCGAAGGACTTGTTCAGTCGATCAATCATCCGGTTGAGCGTCTGGGCCAGTCGTGCCAGCTCGTCGCCAGTGTCGGGCACATCGATCCGCTGATCAAGCCGGTTGGCGGTAATGTCATTGGCGGTGAAAATCATCTTGTCCACCGGGGTGAGTGCCCGTGACGAGACGACATAGCCGACTCCAAATGCGGCCAGGACTCCCAGTGGCAGCGTGGTCAGCAGGGTCATCGCAAAGTCCCAGACTTCGGTCTGCTCGGCCTGCATGGAGCGACTGATGCCGACAGTCATGGTTCCCGACGATGAGGAAATGTCGCAGGTCATCCGACGGAACTGATCGCCTTCCCCTGAGATGCGGGTTTCGTATCGCCGGCTGGCGTTAGACATCTGGGCCCGGGACGGTCGCAGCGTCGTTGCCGGCGCAGGCTCGGGAGTGCGGAACAGGACCCGGCGATCGCTGCTCACGATTTCGATCTGCAAGTCGCGCTGATTATCAGCAAACCGCGCCAATGCACCCTGCAGTTCCTCGGGTGAACCGGCCTGCTCCAGGACATCATTCAAGGCGTCAAACTTCGCATTCAATTCCACGTCAGCGATGGTGGCCAGTCGCCGTTCCATCATGAAATAGATCCAGAAACTGCGTCCCACGAGCAGCACCGTCATGGCTGCTGCAAACCAGAGTGTCAGTCGCCAGCGGATGTTGACCCGGCGAATCATGACTGCACCCCGGTCCGTGATTCCGATGCCGCCTGCTGCAACAGACGTTGAATCACGGAGTGAAATTCGGAAAACGCGAACGGCTTGGCCAGAAACGCGTTCGCACCGCTGGCCAGGCCGGTCTGTCCCGCCTCGTGTGAGACCTTTGCGGAAAGGATGAGGATCGGTCGGCCAAAGCCCGCTCTGCGCAGCTCTTTCAGGATCTCGATGCCAGACTTGCCGGGAAGCATGACATCCAGCACCACCAGTTCAACGTCGCGCTGCAGCGCCCAGTCATACCCTTCCTCGCCCGTTTCCGTTGCCAGGATTTCGTGGCCCAACGCTTCCAGCCCCCGTCGAATGCTCCGCAACAGTGTTTGATGATCTTCGACAATCAGGATTCGACTCATGGGACACTCCCTCGCGGAACGGACCGACGGGAACACGAATGCCACGCTTCCTGGCGGTGGCGGTTGTCGCGCTGACCTGCCAATGTAAACGCAACCGCTCAGTTCGCCGGTTCCTCCATCAGCGCGTACCCAATCCCGCGAACAGTCTGGATCAGTTTTGGCAGATCTGGTCGTTCCAGCTTTTTGCGCAGCGCGTTGATGCAGACATCGACCACGTTGGTGGTCATGCCTCCGGGTTCGCCCCAGACGTCGCGAGCAATCTCGTTGCGGGACACCGTTTCGTTCTTGTGCCGCAACAGGTACTCCAGCAGTCGATATTCCTGCTTGCTCAATTCCACCGCGACACCCCCGCGACTCACCGTGTGTGTCGGGACGTGCATCTCCAGGTCGGCCGCTTTCAGGATCATGCGCCGGCCGGGAATGTTTCGATTCAACTGGGACCGAATCCGTGCCAGCAATTCCTCAAAAGCGAACGGCTTCACCAGGTAGTCGTCGGCACCATCATCCAGCCCGCGAATTCGATCCGCCACGGCATCACGGGCCGACAGGATGACCACGGGGGCTGAAAAGCCGTTCCGCCGCAGATCCCGCAGGATTTCCAGCCCGCTGCGGCCCGGCAGCATGATATCCAGAACGACCGCATCGATCGGTTCGGTGCTGGCATGATAGAAGGCGGCCTCTCCCGTTTCGACCGGGATGACTTCATAGCCTGCGCTCGTCAATCCCCGACCCAGGCTGTTCAATAACTTCTTATGATCTTCAACGACCAGGATTCGAGTCACTGCAGATGCCCTCCCTATTGGAAAGGCCCCTTCCGAATCTTTGGTGCCTGATGATATTTCCAATGAGTTTTTTAATCCTACTCGACCGATCCAAGACTGCCGATCCAGACTGAAGAATGCTTGCGGGTTTTTCAGCAACGGCAGTTATCGAATCTGGGTGAACGCACATCTCGATCTCGCGAAATCGCGGTCGCAAAGAGTCCGTGGCCCGACGGCCCTGGCGGCAGGTCAGTCGCGGTTCTTCGGCGACATGAGCTTCTCAGCGGGTGAACCAGCCCTTCGCCAGAGAATCCGACTTGAAGAACTGCAGCATGACCCTGGCGACTTTGTCCCGCCCGGCTTCAGACGGGTGAGTTCCATCGCCTGCCAGATCTTCGCGGTTGTAGATCAGCTTGTCGGCTTGGCGTGGCGTCGTCCCATCGGCCCACAGGTAGGGGCCCCACAGCAGCACGGGGGCTTTGACAGTTCCCAGGTCCGGGTTGAAATTCAATGCGGCAGCCCCCGAGATTTGATCCTGGATCAGCCACCTGGCGGCGAAGGCAGACTCGTAGGCGTACGGTTCTGGATTGAGTGCGCTGGTGGCATACCCCCCGTAAATCCGGCTGGAGAGATAGACAATTCGCAGGTTGGGGAAACGTTCCCTGGCATTCTGAATCACGGCCAGCGTATCACGCTGCAGGGAGCGGCCATGCTCGGCCAGGTCCCCGCGGGGGCCCTTGTTGGCGAGCTTGATCCAGGCGACTTGAACCTGTTTCGCGGTCACCCCGGCCGCGGCAATCCGCAGGTCGGCGATCGTCCAGGGGCGAGCCTCTTTCGGAGCCCATTCGGCCATCGCCTGGCCTCCCTGAGCACAGTCGACAATCGTCAACTTCGTCGACTTGGCCGCGTCGGCGTCGGCAATCTGCTTGAATCGCGAGAATTCCTGGGTCGCATTTGACATGCTGATGGAAACAAAGACGATTCGGCCGTCGGCGGCTGGCTGGCCGTTGGCGTTCAACGGCTGGACCTGTTTCAGTGCGGCTTCAGCAGCGCGGGCGTGCGCTGCGGGTGGCTCATTGCGGCCGCCTCCATACAGTCCGCCATCTTCCCCCTTGTATTTGTCGTCCGCGGACATTTCGGTGAGTGGTTTCAGGCCGATCGTGGCACGGGAAGATACGTTTGTGTTGGGACGATTCCCATTCTGTCCGGCCGCTCGAGCCGCCATCGCCTTCTTCAGGTACGCCTCTTCGTCAGCGCTAAGCGTTTCTCCTTTTTGGCGTTTCTGGAAGATCGCCCGAGCTTTGCTGAAATCAATGGCTTCAGCGGTTGGGGGTGCGGCTTGCGCGAACACCGCGGGTGCGGATGACGCGAGATTCAATCCCAGGCACATCGTCAGGAGCACAAAGCGAAACATGGATGCACCTTTGAAGATAACGGGACGGGGGTATTGCTTTGTAGAACACCAGTTCCACTGAAAGGTTTCGCCTTCAAGCCGTGGAAAGCCCGGTTCTGACTGTCTCTGACGGGACCAGCACCGCAGAAGACCATTATGCACTGCGATAAAACTCGACGGTTTTGCGGACCCCTTCCGCCAACGACGTGGCGCGCCAGTCGGCAAACAGCGTATTAATGTAGTTTGGCTGCGGTGGAATATTCGACGGGATCGACGGGCCATCGACGTGGATGCGGCCCACGGCAGCCGGCACGACCGATTCGATGGTCCGGGCGAATTCTTCCGTGGTGGCAACTGCTCCCGGCAGATCGACGACGGTCGCGCCCTCGGGGCACTCCAACGCCGCTCGTACGAACGCGCGGGCCACGTCTTCGACATAGTCGTACCCGACTGTTCCCCGGTAGCCGATCGTGTATTCCTGTCCTTCGGCGGCGGCTCGCGCGGCCAACGACGGGCCCGCCGTCAGGCCCTGATCGCGTTCCGGGCCGTACACCACATGCGGACGAACCGCCACCGATCGCAATCCAAAGTGCCGCCAATACTGTTCCGCGATCATGTCCACGGCTTGCTTAAAGGCCCCGTAGAACATGGGCGGCCGGCTCGGCGACGAGTGATCTTCCGCAGCCTCGGGGCCGTATACGGCATACGAACTGGCATAAGAAATTGCCCGCACCCGATGGGATCGGCGCGCGGCCTCGAATACGGCGGTGCTGCCCAGCACGTTCACCTGGCATCCCAGCCACGGATCCTGCTGACACGCAGGGGTCAGCAGCGCTGCGAGGTGAATCACGTGCGTGATGTCGTGCTGTTCGATCGCCGCTTGCAGACCGTCTGGATGAAGCAACGACGCATCGGACCACCGGACGCGGCGAATCCCGTCACCCAGGACCCGCTCCCAGCGAGACGCATTGGGCTGGTTGTCCACGACCACGGGCGTGGCACCTGTCGCAAGCAATTCGTGAAGTACCCAGGTCCCAATGAATCCACTGCCACCAGTCACCAGTACCGTTGTCGTCACGTGAGATCTCTCCCGGATGCGCATTGAATGACAAGGACGGAAGCGTATCCCATGACGGAGGACTCTGCCAGACCACCGATCAGGTATCCTCCGGTGCTGGCAGCATCGCGACGTAGCCGAAGTCGTGAGACTTCGGACGCCGGTCACAACCGCTCCGAAGTCTCACGACTTCGGCTACGACCTGCCGGCCGACACCTGCTCAAGTTGCCGGCAGATGTTCCGGTTCCAGGATCAGCATCTGTTGGAGCCAGTCGATGGCCGAATGCAACCATCCCGCCTTCCAGCAACTGATCAGGACGGCCATCAGGAACCAGGCCAGGCCGAGCGCAAACGAGTTTGCTCCTTGCCAACCGCTGCTGTGCATCAGAACGACGGCGGCGTCGAACGCGACACCTGCGAGGCCCACGCCCCCGCTCAGGATGCTCGCCAGGTGATACAACCGCATCCGGACCACAGCGGCGTAAACCCAAGCCGTGATCGACAGGCCTGCGACGAACACGACCAGTAACCACGGCGTTACGGCGTCCGAGTGACTCAGGCCCACCACCAGGCTGCCCAGTGTGGCAAGCAAAATCAGCGGAGCTCCGCTGAGTCGCAGCAGCCACGCAAAATCGTCACGATAACAGGCACCGACGATCAAGACGGATGCCAGCAACAGGATCAGGGGAATTCCCGTATGGCCCGCCAGTCCCAGTCCCGTCGAAAGACGCAAGACAATCTGCAATCCCCCCAGCGACATCGCCAGCCCGACGAATACCCGGTGGGAATCCGAACGAACCAGGCCCAGGGCCAGTTCGACCGCGGCCAGCACGAACAACGGCCAGAGTTGCGGCGCTGCCAGCGTTGTGATGTCCAGCGTTCCCGGTCCAATCCGCGTCGCCGCCAGCAAGGTGAGAGCCAGCATTGTTTCCGAGCCGGCGACACGACGCAGCATGGCATGCCCATAGAACACCGCTCCAGCCAGCAGTGTCAGCCAGATCGGTGACCCCACCTGCAGAGTCAGCCGGAACAGGAATTCGCGATACGGGCCGAAAACCGAGAGCACCGGAAGCGACAGGTACAGGGACAACAGCGGAACCAGCATCGCCAACCGGATTGCACCCTGGCGGTTGGACACCAATCCCACTTCCAGCAGCAACGCTCCCGCCGCCAGGACCAAGGGCACCAGGAAATACGTTCCAAACACGGAATCAAACTGCATCGCCGAATCGAGCGATGCGCTCAGGATCGGGTCGAACGAAAGCGTCAACGCATACGCCCGGAATCCGATGCAGACGGTCAGGAACACAAACAAGGACCACGGATACCATGGCCACAGCCACGGGGTTCCATTGTTCCGGGTGTAATCCGGGCCACGTCGAATCGCGGGCAGGATGGTGAGCAGAATCAGGGCCGCCGCGACGGGAAACAGAAAAATGCGCCAGGACGCCGTTTCGGCGGAAATGCGAGTCCCCACCGACACGAGCGTCAGCGGGTACAGGAACAACAACGCCAGCAGCAAGTGATACGGTCCGCGAAACAGCCATGGGAGCTGAATCTTCAGGCCTCGTAACAACAGTTCCGACAGGCTGACAGCGATGCCCAGTCCTGCCAGCAACAGCATCCGGCCCGTGGCGGGATTGCGGACCAGGGTTTCATCAAACACCAGCGACAATTCAACGAACAGCAGCAGGATCAGCAGCAGGATCGATCGGGCATCGTCCCAGACCCTGCCAAACCGGACGATGACGAAACCCGTGGCCGCCAGCAGGGCAATATATCCGCCGATCAGGCCCAGCAGCGGCCAGGGGGAAAACGATTCACCGCTGTCTCGATGAAACCATTGAGCGGCCGCGTGCAGGACAAAGCAGACGCTCAGCAAATAAAATGGATTCTGTGAACAGATCAGTCGGGGCAGCCGGCGGGCCCACGAACGCCCGATGCGAGGGGTTGTCGACTCGGCGAATGGTGGCGACGCCGCAGCAACGGGTTCTGGATTGACATCCTGGGGAAGTGAAGCCTCCGTCATGATCGGCTCCTGTCGTGTCAGATGTGGTTCCAATCCGGTGCGGACAATCCTCGCCGTCGCAGGATTCCTCGACGTGGCTGCCGCAGGAGATTGGTCGCGGAAAGGCAGGTCAAGCGAATCGACGTTCGCCAGACCCGTGGATGTGAAGTCGAATTGTCTGAGTCGAGACCATGCGGAATTCATACCGATGTCTGACAAAAGTCAACGGGCAAGTTGTTTTTGCAAAACAAAGGCGGGAGAGTGACGCCGGCAGACGGGACACAGGTGGCTCATGCACAGCAATTTCTTCACCGGCGATTGAATCGAGAGTTTGCGTGTGGGTTCAGTCGGCCACGTGGACCGCGTTCAGACGGGTGACAGTTCCAACGATGCGAACGGATGATCTTGCGACATCGTGGCGTTATTGCCTGATTGAGATGCTGCGCCTCCAGGTCTCGGTCCTCTTCCGGTGGAAGGAAAATCAGAGTCGTTGTGCGCGACAATCGGCAGCATTGTGCGGGGTGATTATTGGAAGAGGAGACCTTCGGTCGGCCGTTTCGGCGGGGTCGGGAGACCCGCGCCGAGTCTAACCCGCAGTTCAGTCGATGTGACGGGGATGCAACCCGGCCGTTCGCACTGCATCCCGGCTGCCAGATTGGCTCCGGCAATAGCCGTCGGCCAATCCTGCCCGAGCGACCTCAGCCAGGCAAGCGTGGCGATGAACTGATCCCCGGCACCCAGGGGATCGATGAGGTTCCGACAGGCCGACGACAACTCGCCGGAAGACTCGGCGGTCATCCACCGTAACCCGCGCGGCCCGCGCTTTTCGATCAGGCATTCAGCGCGCGATGCGTCTGGCCCAAGTTCATGGGGACCTCCTGCGACCGCCAATGGAATCAGCGGCAGTGGAGTCTGCTGTACCGGGTCAACATACACGGGCACTCCAAGATGCCCGAGTTGCCGCATCAGTTGGGAGGTAACGACTCCCTTCCCATGATCCGCCACCACGATTGCTTGTGGATGGAACCGTGTCAGTGTTTCCAGGAATGGATCGGCCAAATCGTCACTACAAGCTGTGGACAAATCCCGATCAATCCGTGGTCCCATCAGCCTGCCTCCCACCCACAGCCGCGTCTTGGTGGTTGTGGCACCGGGCAAAGTCTGCCATCCCGCAAAGTCTCCCACGCGTGTCAGAGAATCGACATCATCCTGCCCGACACAACCGACGAGCATCGTCCGCGCTCCCAGAGCGTCAAGCATCACAGCCACATTCCCCGCTCCTCCCAACCGCTGTTCCACCCGCTCAATCGAAAACACCGGCCAAGGCCCCTCCTGGCAGATGCGGGTACAGGAACAGTGCAGGTCGATGTCGAGCATGATGTCGCCGACAACGGCAATTCGGGGTGGATGGGGGTCGACCACTGGACTTGCCGGATCATCGGAGTTTAGGATCAAGCGTGGACCGTCCATCTTTGACTCCATTCGGAAGGAACTCACCGTGTCTCGTCCCGGTTGCGCTCTTGTCGTCATCCTGGTCGGCTCCGTCATGTATGCGGCAGATCCGAGTCCATTCGTGCTGCCCTCAGTGGAGGATAAGTACGCATCCGCCGCGTCAACCGCCGACGCGGTCGTTGCGAAAGCCGAGGCGGAAGCCGCCAAGCTGCGCAAGGCCGCAGCCGAGATTCGTCTGAAGGCTTACAGGGACCGTCTGGCCGAAGTCACCAAGTCAGGCGATTTCGACAAGGCTCTGGCGGTCAAGACGCGGGTCGAGGAATTGGAAAAGGAATCCGAAGGCGTGGCGACGAAACAACCCAAACGCCCCCGCCCAAAGGAAACCGTTCGCTTCCAAGGACACACGTACGCGCTGATCAAGGAAAACGTGACTTGGCATGTGGCAAAGCAACGCTGTGAGGAGATGGGAGGGCATTTGGTGTGCATAACGAGCGTTAAAGAGGATGCATTCATCAGCAGCCTTTGCGGCAATTTGCTCACATCGATTGGCGCTTCGGATGAAGCAAGCGAAGGAGATTGGATAAACGTGGATGGATCGATGCCTGTGTTGTCTTCGCCGTTGCTGGATAACCACGGTGGCCTTGAACATTGGCTGATGTGGGACGGTAGTCGATTCGTCGATTGGCATGCGGGAGGTCGATCATCCTACGTTTGCGAATGGGACCGCTGAAAGTCTGCTATTGCAGCGCGACCGTCCTCTTCGTCGAATGGAACCCAAAAGACGTTGCTCGTGACCTTCTTCGCTGCAAAAAGCACGCAAGTTCCCCATTGCCCGAGAGCTTCGCATTTAATATGAACTCGACCGACGTAAGGCGACTCGTCAATCATGTGATCTTCGATTGAGTCGCCACAAAACCAGTCGATCGGTGCGAGCTCGTAGCCCAACGCGGTCATCAAATGCCGGACATCAACAATGTCGTCCCAAGTGAACCAGACAGTGTCTCCAACGCGTGGCATTCCAACGCCGATAGAGTATTCGGCGGTGTGAGCGCTTATACCTCCAGGCTTTAAGCAATTCATCTGATTGAGCAGAAATCGCTTTGTCAGCCACGTGCTACCACAATGGTCCATCGAACAAATGGACCACGAAAAATCAAACGCCGACTCTTCGATCGAGGCTGTCAGTTCTCCGCCGTTAATTGCATTCATGTCAACAACTCGGATTTCTACCCCGTTGCTCTGGTTGACGTCGTAAAATCGCCCTGTGGTATTCTTCCACGATTCTGGCAATGCGTCAGTCGCGAGAATCCTGCAGCCAAATCCTGCAAAGACCGTCGGCAGCAACTCACTTCCAACTCCAAATCCGATTCCGGCGTTCCCCACTTTTAAAACCCCTGCCGAAGACAGCGTTTCGCAGACCGAGGCGATCTCCCATCCTTTTCGATGAATTCGATCACCGAGTGAAAGTCGGTCCTTCCAGACTGCGTACCAAGGCGATGCGAAGTCCCTTGCAGTCGTGAATCGTGTCGAAAAAAGGCCTGAAGTGTAAATCAGATCTTGTTTGTCACGGATTCGAATCAATTCAACGGGCATTTTCTCAAATTGCGTCCACTGGCCGTAGAAGCCATCGCCAATTCTGGATGCAGAGCAGATGATGCCGTTCTTTCCAGAAATGTCGATAAGAATCGCTCCGTCACTGAATCGCAGCGACCATCTCTGCTCGCAGCCCGCTGCACCTTCACCAATTCTTCCATCTGGCAACAGCTCCATTTCACGCTCGTCATATGCCTTACGCCGATAGATGTAACGCCCCGAGACTTCATTCATAGTTGGCAGGTGTTCTTCGCGGATTTCCATGGCGGGATCCCTCATGGTTAGAGTCGAAATCACAGCATCGGTGATTGCGGCCAGCGTTGGGTCGGTGCCGTCATAGGTTGAAAACGCCCACTTGTGGCGGCGTATATCCCACGCGTGAATGTGGTTAGTAGAGATCAGATAAGTTGCATTTGGATTTGGCAGACAAACTCGCACTGGATGCAATGACCGAAAGATTCCCAATGTCTTGATGTTTGTAAGCGCCGCGACATGGAACGGGCCGCTATCGACTCCGATCATGAGGTCGGAGCGTTCGTACAGCGCGCACAGTCGGTCCACGCCGATGTGTCCCCAAGTCGGCTTGATTCCCTTGCAGCGCGCGTCGCCGACCATGGGGGCTCGACGGTCGTAGTCGAGGACTACGACCGAGCCACTCGTTTGGTCCAGCAGTTGCAAAATGACGTCGAATGCCAGTTCCGTGGAGAGCGACTTGCGCTCGTGCCAGTTTGTCCCCCGTGAATGGAAACAGATGATGGGTCGCGGAAGACCTTCCAGAAACGCTTCGGCCTCGGCATGCGCTTCCCGTGGAATGAAATCGTGTGCTGAAAGGCGGACGTTGCACAGTTCTTCCCAGGCCTGCTCGGGGGACACATCCAGTGGGGGCATTGTTTCGTGACGCAGACCGAAGGCGACTTTGTTCGTCTCGCAGTCCGGTTGAGTCAGGTCGTCAAATCCCGGCGGGTAGAGATACGGATGGTCGGGCAGGTCGCCTCCCTGGACAATGTTGACTCCGGCGACCTTCCAGAGGAACAGTTTGTTTTCTTCCGCCTGCACCGTGATGTCGTAGCCGCGACGTTTGTAGAGTTGCAGTGCGTGGGCGAAATGCACGCAGTCACCCAGGCCGTGGCGGTCGAATTTGATGCGGAGTTCTGGCATGGTGGTGGATCGACGTTGCGGTGAAGGAATGGGAAACCGTGTGAACACGGCCCTGCTGAAGCTGCGGATTACTGTTTGTCGCGGTTGCGGATTCTGCTGATGATGTCTGTGCTACTGACCCGTGGACCGTCGGCGATGACGACTCGGCCGCCGTATCCCAGCACGACCTGCGATTCCGGCATGCTGTCGGAGTTGTAGCCGGGACCCTTGACGATGACGTCGGGTCGCAGGCGACGAATCAGTTCGCACGGTGTCGGTTCATCGAACGGAACAACCTCATCGACAAAACGGCAGGACATCAACACCGCCGCTCGTTCGTGCCAGGTACAAATCGGACGTTGGGGACCCTTCAACAACCGCACGGAAGCGTCCGAGTTCAGCCCGACAACCAGGCGATCTCCCAGGTTTCGGCACCGCTCCAGAAACAGGGCGTGGCCGGCGTGGAACACGTCGAAGCATCCATTGGTGAAAATCAGCATGCTGGTCACCTGTCGACCTGAAGAATCTGTTCAGCACGCCTGAGGGATCGTGGCGTAGCGTTGAATGATCCGGACGACGTCGTCCGGTTGAATCATGGCCATGCACCGGGCCACCGGGATCATGGGGCCAATGACCGGGTATTCACACAGTTGCCGGTCCTTGGGATCTCCGTCGCCGATCGGGACGACGCGGGATTTCCAGCAGGCGTTCTGGCGGCAGCAATCGAGAGCCCCGATCGTGTGCAGCGTGTGCATCTTGGGATAGCTGAGCCAGGTGACCGGCTCGCGCCCGCCCGCCAGGTACACGTAAGGTTTCTCGAAGGCGGCACAGACATGCATCAGGTAGGTGACCGGGCCCAGGCCAATCGACGCATGAAACACCAGTCGATGCAGCATGCGATGAGTGGTTTCACCGAGGACCGAGATGCACCGCTGCAAGCGGTGGTGATTGTGACCGGCTTCCCCGATCTGTACCCACTGCAACAGGCCCAGCGTGCGATCGACAACTTCCTGGTAGGATTCCACCGGCCACTGCTTGATCGTGTAATCGCACTTCGAGCCGGCAACGAGAACTCCATAGGGCATCTTGCGGCCGTGCGTAAAATGCTCCTGGACCATCGTCATCCAACCCTGCTCCTGCTCGGTCAGGTAGATGTGAGGCCGATTGACGGTCGCGTGCAACGGGCGGCCCAGTTTTTCGCCCAGGAACTCCGAGTAGCAGGATGCAAAATTGATCAGGGTCTGGTTGGACCGGTTGATCTGCGGGTATTCCATGTCGATGCGGGTTGCGTCCGGGTCGTCGTCAGCGATGGGGGTGATATGCGGATTGTTGAGCCAGATGTCAGGGCAGCAGGTGCGAACGTCTGTCAGGTACTGTCCAGGATAGGTGGCGTGCAGCGACTCGACCGCGATGGTCATGGTGAGAAGGTCACCGGGACAAAGGGGACTCGCCAGGATCAATTTGCGGGACGGCTTTTTCATGGTGTCCCCTTCAGTGGCTGCAGGTTTTCGGCGAGCAGCGAGACCGCGCGATCCAGATCCGACGTGGGGAAGCTGGTGGCCGTTCGATCCAGATGAATGGTTTCGGCCGAGACCTGCCAGACGGCGAACAACCACTGACCGGACTGAATGGCGGCGGCCAACTGTTGCAGCAATTCGACGGGAATCTGTCCGGCGAGCTGCACCAGATCGGTCAGCGGCGGTTGCGACGTGGCACGATTAACGGACAGGGGCCGGGAGACAGGCGGAGCCCCCTGCCCTGCAGAAGTGCGACTGCGCTGACCACGGCGGCTGACGGGTGTTTTGGCGGGCATTTGAGGCACCTTTTTCCGGGCCACACAACGAAAAAACCACGCTCGCGATCCCCTGCGGGTGCGAATGAATTCGCCGCCGCCGGAACCAGGAGCGTGGTTTTTCCACTACTCAAAAGCTCAGTGATGTTGAGCGGGATTCTGCCCGGAATCGCATGCGATGGTCAAGATCGATCGTGGAAAACTTTGCCCTTTTCAGAAAGAACGCGATCCTGGTTGCAGGCGCGGATTCCGTTGTTACGGCGAATCGTATAAACAACAGACGCACTACGAAGGGCACGAAGTCCACGAAGGTATGCAAAGAGAGCGTCCTTTCTTCCCTTCGTGGATCTTCGTGCCCTTTGTGGTGATATACCTCCGTTTCCTCGTTCCCAAGCTCCAGCTTGGGAACGCCGGTCTTCGAAGCTCCGCTTCGCGGTCGGCATTCGACTCCAGAGTGACGAAATGATGTGGCAGTCACAGGAATGTCCGCGCAACAATCCGGTTGCACGCAGCGATGTCGACGATCCCGTGCATTGGATAGACTTCGGTGCCTGCAACTTTGCTCGGCAACCTGGACTTGGCGATGTGATGATTGACTGGTTGCAGAGGTGTGCTTGGGAACGTGAAGCGGAGCTTCAAAGACGGGCGTTCCCAAGCGGGAGCTTGGGAACGAGGAACGAGGAAAATGTGAGGGATAATCGAGTCGTACACGCATCGACGAATCCCTCGCGCGCTCGCGCGTCGGGCTAGTGTTACGGGCTGTTGCAGTGTTACTTTAAGTTCGTTTCCAACGTTTTGAGGTTTCCCATGAAACGTGCATCGATCCCACTGGCACTGATGCTGGTTCTGTTCACAGGGTGGCAGGCACAGGCGCTGATCAGCATGTCGGACGAAGGAACGTGGCCCGCGACCTGGCCGAAGGAACTGGATTCGTTGCGGAAGCGATCCAGAACGCTCGATGTCGCTACGGGAACTCAGGAACACATCTACACAATTCCGTTCGCGTCACGCGACGAGTTTGAAAAGCTGTGGCCGATCTTGATGACCCTGCGGACTCCCGGTTCGCCGCTCAAACTGTCGAAGACCGGATCGGAGAACGAATGGGGCCGATTCCTGTCGAATGCCGTGCCGTGCGTTCGAATCAAAGGGCCAACGGGGGCTTATGTCGGTGCAAGACTGACGCCGGACAATCGGATCGATCTGAAACAATTGGACGAAGGGACCATGCTGTACGTGGGAGCACCCTGGCCCAAGAGTCTGATCGGACCCAGGGGAGAATTGCCGGAATACGTGACCTCTGTGAGCGCTGATGGCGGAAAGCTGACCTGGAAGTCGTTAGAGGATGTCCCGGAAGGGAAGCGGGGCTTCCACAATCGTGCCCGCGTGGATCTGGAGTTGGTGATTGACGGCAAAGTGATCGACCTGAATCGAATCCCATTGCCGCAGGATGCCCCACTGGTAGATGTGCGGTTTCCAACCGCGGCCAAGCCGTAGTCAGATCACTGCGGTCAGCCAGAGCGGCATCACGAGGCAGCTTGCGATGCCATCCATCAGACTGGAGACCTGCGGTCGGCCGTTTCGGCGGGGTCAGGAGACCTGCGCCGAGCAGAGAATGAGAATACACCCGCGGCTAGCGCCTTGCGGCTCACAAAGTGAGTGCCATCGCGACTTGAATATAGTCGTCCAATGTTCGGCGCGGGTCTCCTGACCCCGCCGAAACGGCCGACCGCTGGTCTCCTCCCCCACTCTGACGACAGGGCGGGCCTCCGGAATGGGCGATTCCGATTTCAATCGGGGGTTGGACGATCTCTGGCAGGTGGCATAGAATCGGTTGGGGTTCATTCTGGCCCTGGTTTCACCAAAGCTTGCCGAGGTACCACGCATGCTGCATCTGATCCGCGGACTGACGTCGATCGCCCTTCTGAGCGTGGTTGCAACGGCGCTGGCACAAGATCAGGCCATCGACAGACCTGCTGACGCGACCGCAACGAGCAATGCCGATGCGGGGATGGACAAGTCCGTTGAAGAACTGGCGGCGATTGCGAAGAAATCGGTGGTCGTGGTGACATTTCGCGGCCGGGATGGGGAACGTCAGGGATTGGGATCCGGGGTCATTGTCGACTCGAATGGACTCATCGCGACCAACCTGCATGTGATCGGTGAAGCTCGTCCGATCAGCGTGGAGTTGCAGGATGGACGCAAATTCGACGTGACGGCCATCGAAGCGACTGAACGGTCCCATGATCTGGCGGTGTTGCGGATCGATGCCAATGGACTTCCCGCTTTGCCGCTGGGGAATTCCGATGAACTGCAGGATGGGCAGGCGGTCATGGCGATCGGGAACCCGGTTGGGCTGGAACGGAGCGTCGTCAGTGGTGTTCTTTCCGGGCGCCGCGAAATGGACGGCGTGACCATGCTGCAGATCGCGATCCCGATCGAACGGGGCAACAGCGGCGGCCCGCTGCTCGATCTGCGCGGACGAATCCATGGATTTCTGACGCTGAAGTCGCTGAAGACAAACAATCTCGGATTTGCGATGCCGGTGAATGCCTTAAAGCCATTGCTGAAGAAACCGAATCCGGTTCCGATGAGTCGCTGGCTGACGATTGGCGTGCTGGATCCTGAAGACTGGACGGTCCTGCCGGGCGGTCGATGGCGTCAGCGGGCGGGGCGGGTGCTGGTGGATGGCCGGGGTGGAGGATTTGGAGGGCGGGCTCTGTGCCTGTCGACGATGGAGGTTCCTGAAGTCCCTTTTGAAGTGGCCGTCGAAGTGAAATTCGAACCGGATGAAGGAGCCGCCGGGTTGGTCTTTCACGCCGACGGCGGGGACAGGCATTACGGTTTCTACCCCAGCAGTGGCAGCGTTCGTCTGTCCCGATTTGATGGTCCCGACGTCTACTCATGGAAGGTCATGCGTGAGTTGCGGACGGCATCGCTGAACAAATCGGGCTGGAACTGGCTGAAAGTTCGCGTCGAAAAGGATCGATTCCAGTGCTTCATCAATGATGAAATGGTGATCGAGGAATCAGATGGAGAATACACCCGGGGGCGCGTGGGGCTGTGCAAGTTCCGCCAGACAGAAGCAGAATTCAAAGGGTTTCATGTGGCCGCGTCGATTACGCGACCGCGGGCGACTCCAGAGTTGACCGATCGGGTCACGAAGGTCGTGGACGGGTTGGTCGGTGATGGACCGCTGACAGCAGCGGCCGAGTCATTGATCAAGGATGGCGAAGCCGGGATTACGTTGTTGGAAGAACAGGCCGTGAAGCTGGAACTGCAGGCGGCGCGAGTTCGCAAACTCGCTGCCGGGTTGCAGACGAAACAGACGCTGGACGAATTTGAAAAGACGATTCACGCCAAGGGAGCGTTTGATCTGTTGCGGGCCGGATTGCTGATTTCTCGGCTGGATAATCCGGAACTTGAACTGGACGCCTACGTCAAGGAAGTGGAACGGCATGCCCGACGGGCTCAATCGGGTTTGCCTCAGGACGCTACGGAAGCCGCGAAGTTCACCGCCCTCAATACGTACTTGTTTGAAGAACAGGGTTTTCACGGCAGCCGCACCGATTACGACAATCGGTCCAACAGCTATCTGAACGAAGTGCTCGACGATCGCGAAGGGTTGCCGATAACGCTGTCCGTCCTGTACATCGAAATCGCCCGCAAGATGGGGTTGAACGTCGTCGGCGTCGGGCTGCCGCGTCATTTCATTGTTCGTCACGAACCGAAGGACGGGGAACCGCAACTGGTCGACGTGTTCGAACGCGGCCGGCTGATGTCGAAGGACGATGCCCGCAAGAAGTTCGAAGCGCTGTCCGATGACCGCTGGGACGATTCGTACCTGGATGCTTCACCGCCGCAGGCCATCCTGGAACGGATGCTCCGCAACCTGTTGAACTCGGCGGCCCAGGTTGAAGACTCGGAACGGATGCTGCGGTATGTGGAAGCGGTGCTGGTGATCAACTCGGAATCGGGACGTGAACGCTTCTTCCGGGCGGCCCTGTGCTATCGGACTCAGCGTTGGGACCAGGCCCGGACCGACGTGGAATGGTTGCGTCGCAACGAATCCAACATCAGTGAACAGGCGATCGAAGACCTGGCCCGGGCGATTGAACGGGACGCGCCGAAGTGACTGAAATCTCGATCGAATTGCGTGAACCCGGGACACTCGCCCGACGCGCGAGGGAGGAATGATCGTATGGGACACGCATCGATTTATCCCTCGCTCGCGCGTCGGGCGAGTGTGTTGAAGCTTCTGCGATTCCGTTCCAACATTCTGCAATGATTTTTTAGGATGGAAACTGTGCGACAGATTGGAACGATCGACGATCTTGAGCAGGCGACTCGGTTCAAGAAGTATCTGATATCTGAGGGGATTTCGTGTACGGTCAATCCGTCGGAATCGGGGCAGGCGGTCTGGGTCCACGAAGAGGACCAGCTTGATCGAGCGCGCGATGAATTGTCGCGATTCAAGTCAGAGCCGGACCATGTTCGGTACCAGGCCGTTCGTCCGCAGGCCGCCAGGGTGAGCGTGGCGGAACTGCAAAAACTGACCCCCAAAAACAGGCGTCGCACGGTGGATCTGCGTGAACGCTGGAGCAGTCCAACCATCGATCACTGCCCCGTCTGCTTCGGATTGATGGGGCTGATGGTTGTCGTCGCGTTGCTCACCGGTCTGGACCCGCGCCAGCACCCAGACTTTTCAGAACGGATGTTTTTTTCCTCGGATGGATCACTGAATGAGATTGCGTCCGGGGAGGTCTGGCGGCTGGTGACTCCGATTCTTTTGCACTTTGGGATTCTGCACTTCCTGTTCAATCTGCTGATGCTGCGCGACCTGGGGTTGTTGATTGAATATCGCATGGGGTCACTGAAGTTTGTCGGGATGGTCCTGGTCCTGGCCGCGACGTCGAACTTCGCACAATTCGCCCTGTATGGCGGTGCGTTTGGCGGCATGTCCGGGGTGATCTACGGCCTGTTTGGATTCTTGTGGATTCGCAGCAAACTGGATCCCGAGGATGGATTCTGGATCCATCCGTCCTCGGTCACTTACATTTTGGGATGGTACGTCCTGTGCATGCTGGGGATCATCCCCCATGTTGCCAACGGAGCGCACACGGGCGGACTGGTCGTCGGGGCTGCCATGGGGGCGTTCAAGCCCATGTGGACGTCGCTGACCGGGCGAAAACACTAGCCCGACGCGCGCGTTTTGAAGTTGCGCATTTTTTCATCGTTCCCAAGCGGGAGCTTGGGAACGAGAAAGTGTTGGCGTGTTGATTGGAAGCCGGTCGTTTAGTGTCATCACGCCACCCCTGCCAGTTTCAATACGGCCTGCCATTCGGCTTCTGTCACGGGCTGAATGGAGAGCCGCATGCCGCGTTTCATCACCAGCATGCCCGAAGTGACGGGATCCTGCTGCAGTTGTTCGCGCGTGACCGGTTCGGCAAATTTCTGGACCAGTTTGACATCCACCATGTACCAGCGTGGATTGTCCGGATCACTCGCCGGGTCATGGTATTTACTGGCAGGATCAAACGCCGTGTGGTCGGGGTATCCGGCGCGGACGACGTCCATCGTGCCGAAGATGCCCAAAGGTTCCTCGCGGCTGTGATAAAACAGAACGTGATCGCCAACGCTGACCTGATCTCGAAGATAATTGCGAGCCTGGTAGTTTCGCACGCCGTCCCAGGGAGCCGTTTTGCGAGGTGCCCGATCCAGGGTCTCGATCCCAAATGCGGATGGTTCGGATTTGAAGAGCCAATATCGGCACGCAGTTGCGGCCGGAGCAGCGGATTTCTTCATCGGACGCAGACCTTCGCCGGGGGAAAGTGAATCAGTTTCGGGAATCGTAACAAAACACGGCATTACTCAACACGTTTCCACGCCCAGTGCCCAGGGCCAACGTATTTTTCAATTTGGGGTGCCACGGACTTGCCGTCTTCGGAAAGGCCGTGCGACTGCTCAATCAGCACGGGCATTTCAAGACGTCCATCCCGTGAGAGGTCACCCCGGCGTAAAAAGGACTGGATCCAGGGACCGACATTGCCCCCGGGCGCACGTCGCGGTTAAGATTCCGCGACTGCAGGGTGGCCGAAGGATCCGGCTGGCACCTGTGTGATCAATTTGGAACTCAATCACGGATGTATCATGCCAGATTCCAACTTGCGGATGTTGGTGGTTCGGCGCTTGTGGATCGTCGGACTGGCACTCGTTCTCGGAGCTCGCCTGGAGGCCGCCGAGGAACTGGGGGTGAAGGTTCCCGATGGCTTTGAAGTCGTCGAGTTCGCTGGCGATGACCTGGCACACGATATCTATTCCATGACAATTGATTCGCAGGGACGCGTGGTTGTCGCCGGGGCCGGATACGTCAAAATCCTGATCGACAAGAATGGGGACGGAACGGCGGATGAAGCGAAGCTGTTTTCCAACCTGCCGAAGAACGGTGCCCAGGGGATGTATTTCCTGGGTCGAAACCTGATCTGCCTGGGGGATGGCGGGCTGCTGCGGTTTCGGGATGCCGATGGAGATGACCGCGCGGATGGGCCGCCGGATGTGTTTCTGCGGACGAAAACGGGCGGTGAGCATGATGTTCATTCGATTCAATTGGGGCCGGATGGCTGGTGGTACGTCATTGCCGGCAACAATGCGGGGATTGACGAACGGTACATCACTTTGCCCCAATCGCCGATCAAGCAACCTCGCGCGGGGGTCCTGTTTCGGTTGAAGCCCGATTTGTCCGCCGCGGAAGTCCTCGCCCACGGTTTGCGCAACGCGTACGACTTCGCCTTCAATCCGCAGGGGGACCTGTTCACCTATGACAGCGATGAAGAGCGTGAAGTTTCCCTGCCGTGGTACCGGCCAACGCGGGTGTTCCAGGTGTTGCCGGGAGCGGATCATGGCTGGGTCAGCAAGAGCTGGATGCGTCCGGACGTCACATTCGACATGCCGCCGCTGATCGCTTCGTTTGGACGCGGTTCGCCGACCGGTGTCGTCTGTTATCGCCACACTCAATTTCCGCAGAAGTATCGGGGAGCCCTGCTTGGACTCGACTGGAGCTACGGGCGAGTTCATGTGTTGCCACTGCAGGGAGCGGGTGAAACTTGGAAGACCATTCCGGAATTGTTCATGTCGGCAGTCGGGCAGCACGGGTTTGCACCGACCGACGCGGATGTCGGCCCGGACGGTTCGTTGTATGTCAGTGTCGGCGGACGTGGAACACGCGGTGCCGTGTACCGGATCCGATACACGGGAAAAGCGGACGCTGAAGAGAAAACGAGCCCAAAGACATTGCTGACGGAAGGGCCCGAGTTGGAGGCGGTCTTGAAGGCCCCTCAGCCCCTGAGCAGTTGGTCGCGAGCCCAATGGCTGCCGACGGCAAAAACGCTGGGAGCGTCCGCATTTCAAATGGCGGCGCTGACCGAAACCGGTGCGGTGTCGGACCGCATTCGGGCAATTGAAGTTTTGACGGAATTGTTCGGCGGCGTGGATGAGCAGTCCGTGTCCGTCCTGGCCAAGTCGTCATCCCCTGAAGTGCGCGCCCGGGCCATCTGGTCGTACGGCCGCATTGCTCGCGAGAAATACGATGCGCAGATCCTGAAGCTCTATCTGGATGACCCGCATCCACTTGTCCGGCGAGCTGCGTTGGAAACGTGTCTGTGCGTGGCTCCAAACGCCGTGGACTGGCTCAAGTTGCTGGGCAGCCTCGCTCGTAACCTGGGGTGCGCCGAGCGATACAACCGCGGGCTGGCTTCACAAGTGGTGTCTCGCCTGGACGAATCGCTGCTGCCGATCATTTCCAGCGACGCCACCAAGGTAGGCGGCCGGGCTGTCGTCAGCTACGCGTTTGGGTGGTTGAATCGTCCAAAACTGGATGCCGCCCGCATCCAGGGGATCGTCCCCGGTTTAGCCGTCTCGGTCCTCAAGAACAAGAACTATGACACCGAAATGAAACGGGATGCGGTACGACTGCTGCAGATCGCTCTTGGTGATTTTGGACCGGCGACGGGGCATTTGCCGACATTCGATGGTTACGCCAGTCGCATCGACCTGGAACCGTACGAACGGGATCTGGATCCTTTGCGGACGGATCTGTCGGCCCTGTATCCGACGGGCGACATTCCCCTCGACCGCGAACTGTTGCGTCTGTTGGCCATGTTGACTTCGTTTAACGGAAAGCTGGTCGGTGCAATTACCGACCAGATGACCGATGAGACCGATCCGATTGATGACATCCATCACCTGGCCGCGCTGTCACGTCTGCCGATGACGCATACCGTCAAACAACGCGATGCGATCGTGAAAACGCTGGTGCAACTGGATGCAAAAGTCGGTAAGCGGGGACTGCATCAGGACGCCAGTTGGAATGATCGAATCAAGGACATCTGGGTGACGCTGGCACTTGCAGACGATTACCTGGCTGCGGCGATTGTCAGTCATCCGTCATTTGGCCAGCCGGGGCACACCGTTTTCCTGAATCAGATGGCACCGGAACTGCTGCCGATCGCACGTTCGGCCTTTGCCAGACAGATTTCGGCCAACGCGGACTATGCGTGGACGAATGAAGTGGTGTTTGCATTGGGTGATTCCACGGAACCAGCCCATCGGATCCTGCTGCGATCTCAGTTTGACCGGTTTTCGGTTCGGGGGGCTGTCCTGGTGATCCTCAGTCGAGACCCCGAGCCGATCGACCGCGAACGGTTTGTGGCCGGACTGGAATGGTCCCAGTCCGAAGTTCAGGCAGCGTGCCTGTCGGCGTTGGAAAAACTGGGGCCAAGCGACAGCCCGGCGGAGCAACTGGCATTGCTGAAGTCGCTGCGTCGACTTGGTTCGGACGAGCAGGAATATGTCCTGCGCGAAACCGTTGCCCGGTTACTCGAACGGAATACGAATCAAAAGATCCCCTTCGTGACGGGGAAAGAAGGCCATAAACCTCAGCCTGCGGCAGTCGCGGCCTGGACGGCATGGTGTCAAAAGAAATGGCCGCAAGAAGCGGCCGCGGAACTGGGGGATTCCAGCGGGGAGCAGGCCAGGCTGCAGACGTTGTTGAAAGACGTTGACTGGACCAGTGGAAACGTCGTTCGTGGTGCCCAACTGTATGCGCGTCGCGCGTGTGTTCAATGTCATTCTGCCAGTGGTGCCCTGGGGCCCGACCTGGCCGGTGCCGCAAACCGGTTCTCGCGTGAAGACCTGTTCACGGCCATTGCGATTCCGAGTCGCGATGTGTCCGCCCGGTATCAAACGACGATTGTGCAAACGAAGGACGGAAAAACGTATTCCGGCCTGGTGATCTACGAATCTGTCGACGGCTTCATCCTGCGCAATGGGACTGGCCAGACATTTCGCATCGAAACTCCACAGGTCGACGAAAAGCGAAAATCACCGATTTCGCTGATGCCGACGGGGTTGCTCAAGGATCTGACGCTGCAGGATTACGCCGACCTGTATGCCTACCTGCAGTCGCTGGCGGGCGGAGTCACGGCCACCACCAGGACGGATTGATCAAACATGCCGGCAGCGCCCTGACCACAACGGCCCGTTTTGCCACTACGAGATGACCGCCATGCAGGAATGGTACTACCAGACGATGGGACAGGAACTGGGGCCATTCTCGGCAGCGGACCTGAAGGCCAGGGTCGACAGCGGACAGATCGAGCGCGACACGATGGTTCGCCGCGGGTTGGATGGCAAATGGCTGTTTGCGGAACGTGTCAAGGGCCTGTTGCCCGTTCCGCCGGTTGCCGAGCCACCTGTCACACCGTTGCCGGTCAAACCGAAGTCGTCCGCCACTGTCAGGGTGATGAACGATTCGGCAACTGTTCCAGTTCATGGGAGCGATCAAGCCACCAGGGGGGGCGGGAACGCTCCCGTACGTCCGGTGACGATTGCAATTTCGCTGGACAGCGAAGAAGACACGAGCGAGTCCAAACCACCATCGGTCGAGTTTTACGATTTCGTGGGTTTCCGCGAAGCCATCTCGCCAGTGTTGAATCACGCGGTACGGAAATACATGAGCGACCACAATCTGACGATGACGCAGACGAATCGTCGCGCTTTGGCCGCGTTCATCGCCCGGCCGGAACTGGCGAATGACCTGATGATTACGACCATGGCCGTGCTGCCGCAACAGGTCAACGACAAATCGAACGCCGATCGCAGCAACCCGCTGAATGATCACGAACGAGCCGAAATGGCGACGTTTCGACTGACATTGTTCAACAGTTCGCAGACACCCGTGGATGTGATGCAGGGTGAATTCCTGCCGGAATTGGTCGAGGTTCGCACGTACGATGAAGTCGGAACCAGGCCGATGCCGGTCATGGACCACAAGGGGCACCTTCCTGTCATCCTTGACGGTATCGTTGCGGGGACTCCCGTGCCGCTGACATTGAAGTTGACGATTCCACCGCTGTCGGCGGAAACGGTTGTTGTCTGGTTCCGGGGGACCAACAAGCCGAGCTTGACTCGCGTTCGCGGACAATTGCGTCTGGGCGAAAAGCACGATGCCGCGTTAAGCGAGATCTTTACCATCATCATGCACGGCGATAGCCCGTAGACATGTAACCCGAAGCGTCAGCGAGTGTGTCGTCAAGAAACGCCATCTATTCACTCCCTCGTTGACGCTTCGGGTTACTTTGTGAGCCGCACGGCGCTAGCAGCCCGTGGTAAAAGGGGTCTGACCCTCTCCGGGCAATCGATTCTCAAGGTGAATCGATTGCCCTCCAAAGGGTCAGACCCCTTTTACCACAGGCTGCTAGCCGCGGGTGCATTCTCACTCGTACCCGAAGAACCCGCGGCTAGCGCCGTGCGGCTCACAAAGTCAGTGCCATTGGGCAAGCGCCGGCTCGTAGCGCCTTGTCGCTCACTCGCCAGCTGACACTCATGTTGGCTTGCTCAGCGCCTGATGGCGGTGACAAGCGATCAGGTGGTCGTTGACCATTCCGACCGCCTGCATGAAGGCGTAGCAGATGGTGGTACCGACGAAGCGGAAGCCGCGGCGTTTCAGATCCTTGCTCATCGCGTCCGATTCGGGACTGCTGGCGGGGACATCGCTCATCGTCTTCCGGCGAGGTTGCAGCGGCCTGCTGTCGACAAAACCCCAGATATACTCGTGAAAACTGCCAAATTCCTCTTGGACCGCGAGGAAGGCTCGCGCATTGTCGATGGTTGAACTGATTTTCAGCCGGTTTCGGACAATTCCCGCGTTTGCCAGTAATTCGGCCTGCTTGTCGTCGTCGTACTCCGCCACTTTGGCGGCATCGAACTGATCAAACGCATCCCGATAATTCTGTCGCTTTTTTAAGATCGTGGTCCAACTGAGCCCCGCCTGTGCCCCTTCCAGGATCAGGAATTCAAACAACAGCCGATCATCACTGACGGGAACTCCCCATTCCTGATCGTGGTATTCCATGGACAGCGGGTCTATGGCCCATGAGCAACGAATCACTTTTTCAGCCGGCTTTTTCTTCGCCATTCAGATGTCCTGCGATCTGTGACTGTGAACAGACAACCATCCGCATTTCTCGCTGGCAGCGTAGCAGCTTTTCCATGGGACATCAGTAGCTGTCAGGATTGACTTCGCGTGAAAAAGGTGGAATCTGGTGGCTGTCGCGGATTCGCCGCGCTTCTTGCCGCAGGCCAGCGCACGGGAATCGTTTTCCGCCGGATGGCCAACGGCGAGCCAATCTATCTGGAGAAACTGATGATTCGCAACTTGTGCCTGTTCGCCCTGGTGTCCGTTTCACTGTCAGCGTTTGGAGCGGACGCGCCCCCGGAATCGTCGGATCTGAAACCGATTTTTAATGGCAAAGACCTGACCGGTTGGGACGGCGATCCGCGCCTGTGGAGTGTCAGGGACGGCGTGATTCATGGTGAGACGACTGCCGAAAACCCGGCCAAGGGAAATACTTTTATCATCTGGAAGGACGGAACCACAAAAGATTTTGAATTGCGATTGTCGTTCCGCTGCAACGCGACCAATAACTCGGGGATCCAGTATCGATCGCGTCACATTACGGAGAAGGTTGGAAACAACTGGGTCGTGCGCGGCTACCAGCACGAAATTCGCAATGAACTCAAGTTCCCGAACATTTCCGGATTCATTTACGACGAAGGGGGCAAGCGGGGCCGGATCTGCATGGTGGGTGAGCAGGCCACCTGGGAGACGGATGGCAAGAAGATTGTGAAGTCGGACTTGATTGATCAGGCGGGCTGGAACGAACTGTTCAAGCTGGACGAATGGAACGACGTCATCATCATCGGCCGGGGAAACCACATTCAGCACTACATGAACGGCAAGCTGATCCTGGACTTCACCGACAATCATCCCGAACTGGCCTTGAAGGATGGAATCCTGGCGTTGCAATTGCACGCTGGCAGTCCGATGTGGGCCGAGTACAAGAACATACGGATTCGCGAAATCAAATAGTTCTCGGGTTTCAGGATGCCCACCACGCGGAATACGACCCGTATGCGTCCCGGTTGTTCCTGTCACGCCTGGCGTGTTTTGCCGCGGCATCCGTTTTTCGTGGGGACGCTGTTCGTTCCACAGGCACGTTCGCGACCGGGAGAACCTCATCCGCTGGTCAAAGCGTTTCTACAAGCGGTCTTGCATTACGGTGCGTTGAATCGGGATGAGTTCGAATACACCCGCGGCTAACGCCTTGCGGCTCATGAAGTTACCCGAAGTGTCAGCGATGGTAGGAAATAGTAGCGGTGCTTTTCGAGGACTCCCTCGCTGACGCTTCGGATTAAATGGCAAAAGTAAGTCCATGCAGGTTCGATCGGCAGAAATTGCCGACTCGCAAACCGCAGGCTCATTTCGTGAGTGGAATCAATACGCCAATCCGCATGATGATTGAAGCTCCGATTGACCCCCCCGCAGACCAGAACTAATGTTCGGTTCTCACTTCCCCTGCTTCCATTCGATCCATCATTTCCCTTGCGCGGAGCCGCGCTGTGCGCGCGTTCATCCCCTTTACCGTGGCTGGTCTCCTGGCGACTTTTGTCGGCCTGTCGATCGTCGCATCGACGGTTCGCTCTGCCGCCAATGACGACTTCGAGCCCAGTGAACGAATCATCCTGATGCAGACAGGACGAGTGCTCAAGGGAGTTGCCTCGCGGAATGCCGGTGGCTGGCTTGTGGAACAGGCGAACGGGCGCATTCAGGTGCCGCTCGACCAGGTCACATTGGTAGCCACCAGTCTGGCGGATGCCTACCGCAAGCAGCGTGATTCGATTGTGGAACCGACACCAGCGACCCACATGTCGCTGGCCCAGTGGTGTATCTCATATCGTTTGCATGACGAGGCCCGCGACGAACTGAAAAAGTGTTTGAGGCTGGATCCGGATCATTCCGCCGCCCGCAAGTTGCTGTATCGCCTGGATGAATCCCTGGATCCGGCGACTGTGAAGAAACCGGCGCCGATCGACCGGAACAGCCTGCGTACCCCCGACGGATTCATGGTTCCCGACGCGGAATCGCTGGGTGGACTGTCCAGCGAAGCGGCCGTCACCTTCACTCAAAGAATCCAGCCATTACTGGTCAACAAGTGCGGCAACACATCCTGTCACGGCACCATCAAGTCCGGTGAACGGAGTGAAGGGTTTCACCTGACACCAGTTCGCATCGGGACCACGGCTCATCGGCTGTACACGGAACGCAATCTGGCAGAAGTGATGCGTTACATCGATTTGAAAGATCCTGGCCAAAGCCCGCTCATGATCCTTCCCCAGGGGACCCACGCGGGAACCGCGGGCGTTTTCCATGGAACGTCCGGCCATACCCAGATCAAGATGCTGCGCAGTTGGATCAAAACCGTCGCGGACGAAAAGCGGGCCGAGGAAGAGGAGTTCGCGGTTCGTCCGAGCATCGTGGCGAAGGCGCGCCAGGCGTTCGCAGAAGTTCAGGCGGCAAATCCCGAATGGCCCGAAGATAACCAGGAGAAGATTCCGCGCAAGCTGCCAGCCAATCCGGCAGCGACACCCCTCAGCGGCAACCCGCTGAAAGGACCAGGTGATTCCCAGCCGGAGTCCGCCGATCGCAACGTCCTGCAGGCCTCGGCCCGGCAGACCGACGACAGCCATGCCACATCAAAAGAGACTTACCGCGACGACGAACACAGTACGGATCCGTTCGATCCCGACATTTTCAACCGACGTTTTCATTCCTCGCCCCGGCGATGAAATCGGGCCTGCAGGGTCCGTGTCGAAGAAAGGATATCATGCAAACCTCATCGAATCGGCAATCGTCGCTGGCCGGACTTGGCATCAAGTGGTTGTTGCTGAGCCTGGCATTTGTGTGGCTGGTGGGCTGCGTTGGACTGAACAGCAAGGCCAGGAAACAGGTCGACAAGTTCGCCGATCACAAGTTCTCCTGTGGCGAAGAAATGCCACCGGCCCGCACGAGCGCCCCTGTCAGCGGCCCGCGCGGCTAGATCGCATTGCATGAACCTGCTGTCCCGAGGCCCCGATCGTCTTTTCGCGCTCGATGCCACTCATCTGGGCCCTGATTGTGGGGACCGGCGACAAAGTCCTCGCTTGAATCCGCGCGTGATGTCTCGATCCCTCGCTGGCGCGCCGGGCTGGTGTTTCGAGGTGTCTGCTGCCCCAACCTTCTGCTACGCGATTTAGTCATCGCCGTCGGGCTTTTCCAATTCATTGGCGACCTGCATTAGTTGGGAGGCCTGAGCCCGCAGGGCTTCGATTCGGTCGATGCCAGCGACTCGTGCCAATCCGTCAGTCCGCGCGTCCGCCTTGACAGCGGGTGGTGGTTTGCCGACGCCCCAGAGCTTGCGAATATCTCCCAGCAATCGGCGCGTCTCGGCCAGATGCCGGATGTCGCGTTTTTCGTCCCACAGCGTCAATGCTTCCAGGGCCGAGTTTTCCAGTGTTTCGGTTTGGCGGATGCGGAAGTTGTCGATGTCGAAGAGTTTTTCCTGCCTCTTCCAGGCAGCAACGCGACGAATGGCCACGCAGATCTGGTGGAAGTCCCTGTTGTGAGCGGCGGCAACGACAGCTACGGGACGATGTTTGGCCGCCCACTCGAAGTACCACAACCATTCCGCCGGTGTGGGATCGTAACTGGGTCCCGATGAAGTCGCATTTCCTGAGGCGGGTGGCGAAGAAGTGTCTGGGGAGTCTATTGGAAGGACCATTTTGGAAGTTTCCGGGCTTAGATTTCTGATGGTTTGCCTCCGCGGCAGTTGCTGACGATTCGTTGCGGTCAATTAAAATCGCGTCGGGGTCGGAACAGGACTGCCCCTGTACGTCCTCCCTTGAACGTGAATCGACGGCACTAATGGCAGCCACGCTCGCCGGAGCGCGGAGGGGCGGGCCGGCTTCGACGGCGAGCGTGGCTGCGCGATCAGTTGGATGGGGAGGTCGCGACGGCCGATCGGGCGTTCTTGCGCTTCCAGTGGCCAATCAGCGCAGAGACCGAATTGGCATTGATCTGATGTCCCAGCTGCCGCAGTTCCAGGGCGATCTCATACGGCCGGCGTGTGCTGTCCGATTTGATGTACATCTCGATCACCAGGGCCTTTAAAGCCTGGCGGTCCGCGACCGTGGCGGCATCGAATTCATCGTCGTCGGTATCCGTTCCGAACGAGTCAATCGAACTCGGATGGTAGCTTGGTCCGTCGACCGGGGTGATTCCGATCGCGCGTGCCATTTCGAGCGCTTCCTCCCGGGAGACTCCCTTGGCCCGCTCAATCTGCTGAATATAGGCACCATCCCGCAATAATTCTTCGACCGTGGCTGGATCATCGTACTTTTTCGCCACCTCCTGCCAGTCGTAGGCCTGCAGTTTCAGACTCAAGTCCCGTCGGCGTCGCTGCAAGGTTTCCTCGTGCCACGGGGGGACCCAATCTTCGGGGATGACGGAGCCGGGTTGCCGTGCCTCCTGTTCGATCAACGCCGTATTCAGTGCGCCGTTCGATTGCAGGAATGGACCAACGCCCCGACGCCCATAGATGTGGCGGGCAATCTGCTCGTATGTGACCCCTTGAGACACCAATACGTGGACGGGTTCCAATTGTTCGGTCCGGGGAGCGTCGGCCTCGGCTCGAACAGTCGCGACGGCCTTGGAGGCAGCCCAGAAGCTGGGGCCGGGAGCACCGTTTTCGGGGCGGAACTTACCGAGGTCGCGCTGCTGGTACCCCAGCAGTTCCAATTCCAGTCGTGGGACCGCTACGACGGCCAGATCCCGACAACAGTCGGGAACTTCGCCACTGTCGCAGACCAGGAGTGCGGATCGAATCGCCAGTCCCACATCTTCCGGGAGGATCGGTTCAGCGTGAGCGTCGTTCAGCCACCGTTGAATACGCCGCAGGATTTCATCCACGGCGCGCAGGATCTGTTGCACTCGATTTTCCATCGGTCGTTCCTCTGTTCTTATGGGATGCGGACTGGCAACCCGTGGTAAAAGGGGTCATTTCGTCTTTTCGTGAACCGACTGTTCGCCCATGATGCATTGACCATCGACGAACCGAAGCAACAAGGCAATCTCGCCGTAGAACCGGTTTCGCCGTGCTTCTGTGATCCTGTCGGTCAGCCACTGTTGAGCGGCGGCGATCCGACGAGTCGACTTGACATCTGTGGATTCGTGCATGGAGTCCTTCCATTTCCCGTCTGTAAACTCAGTTTGATATCGGGGCTCAGTCGACCTTGGCCCGGGTGGCACCTGCCGTGCGCCAGGCGATGAATTCGTTGCGCTGTTCCTTCATTTCCGCCAGCAATTGCTCGATTTGCGCGTCAAACCGGGTTTGCATTTCCAGTCGCTCGGCCCGATGCGCTTCCAGCAACTTCGGGATGACGGCCGTCGTGGTGTAGTACGCGTACCAGACGGCGAAGCCGAGTGATCCGACCGTCGATACCGCCGGCAACAACGTCGATGGGTCGAAGGACAATGGGGGTGGAATGGCGGAGTCAGTCGCCAGGATGAACAACCGCAGCATGATGTCGAGCCTCCAGGAATTGATGAGCCAGTTTGAGTCCCGCCCCCCAGACGATCAGGCACAGCACGACGATCCATCCCATCCGGCGGATGTCTCGAGCGAATCGTTCCTGATCATTCACCGAGGGGGGCGTGTTTTCAGTGGACATGAGGTACCTCGTTTTTTCGACGTTGGTAGATATCCGTCTCCGGGCCTGAACCCGCCGACGATCTGCGTTGATCAGTTGCGGCGTCGTTCCCAGGCCAGATCCAGCAGCGTCTCTTCCGTCGCCTCGCGACGTGATTGCCGATCACGCTGGATTTCCAGGTTCATCGATTCCAGCAATCGATCCCGTTGCAGGTTCAGCCGGGCGTGAAACCATTGCCAGATTTGTGGTCGTTCCGCCTCAGTGAAATCATGGATGAACAGCGGATTCCCACGCAGGTCGGCCGTGACCACGCCCTGCGGTTCAATCCCGCGAAGCAAGGTCTCCCCGTAGCACACCTGGTACGCCAGGTCGAAGATGAACTTGCTGGGGAATTCCGAATCGTCTGCCGTATACCACCATTCACAACGATGGCAACGAGCCAGCACGGAGGGGTTGAGGGTTCGGTCATAGTCCATGACGAGTCTCAGTGGAATTCGAGGGTGATGGTTGCGCCGGGTTCAATTTCCGCCAGGGGGAGTTTGATGGAGCCCTCGTGGATCACTCCGACGCTGGCAGCGTCGGCAACGGAGCCGGTAACGGAATGTGCTCGCGCGGCGGACATTCGGCACGTCGAATCCGAATGTCGCGCGGCGCGATGAATCCCAATCGAATCCGACCGTCACGCAAGCCACAGAATCTGACTGTGACCTGCCTGCCGCCGAATTGGATCAGGACGTCTTCGCCTCGTGATCGGGTCAGGACCAGCATGGGAATCTCTTCCGGATTGGAATGATGGACGATCAGCCGTACCAAAGTCGGCTGAGGGTTTCAGAAGACAAAGTCCGACGACGAGCAGGTTGCCCAGCCGGGGCAGTCGTTTTGAGGAGGCCTGTGTCTGATCGCAGCGTGTGGAGTTTCCGAGAGGTTTCTGCCGAGCCGCGAATCGCCGGGAACGATCCTTCGTCCCGCGACTTCCGTCGGAAGCGATTCGCGATGCAGCATTCCATGGTGCATCGACTCGGCAGAAACCGTCCTGGAAAGGCGTGTTGACCAGCGGATTCAAACGAGCTGTTTGACGCCGTTGATGGGGGCGATTTTACCGACAGTCGCGATGGATGCAACAGAAAAATAATTGTCCGCAACATAAAAACAGCATAAAGAGTGTGCGCCGCAGGCGGCAACGCGTTGTTGATGTTAGAGTTAGCTGCGTAGAAAAAACTTTCAGTAATTTTCCTGTGCGGAGAGATTTCTGTGCCGCGACCACGCACTGTCATTACCGTCGCCGCCCTGGAGGATACGGCGGAAAAGCTGCTGGACGTCGGACGTCAATTGACGGAAGTCGCCCTGAAGCTGAAACAGGCCTCCATGACGGAAGCCCTCCTCCCCTGGACCAACGCTCATTGGCGATCGGTCGATAAACTGGTTGAGGCCGGACTGCCGCTGTTGTCGGCGACCTTGACCGAAATCAACGCCTTCAAATCCGGCCGCAAGTCGACGGCGGCCTTGGAGCAGGAGCGGTCCCTGCGAGACTACGCCCGCCGCAAACAACGCGACGCGGCAGACACGGCGGCTGCCCCGAAGCGCCCTCGAGGTCGCCCCAGAAAATCCTCGTAGGTGGCTTTTCAATTGCTCTCTTCTTGCTTCAAAAACTGATCCCAGACCGGGCCCAAGAAATCCTGAGCCCGTCGATCGATCGCAGTCGCCTGATGGAAGTCTGCGTGTTTCTGGAGATCTGTACGGGGGGTGTTTCACCGTCAGCATGCATGCTGGCCGGTCGGCCGATGTTCGAGTGTCGGCCAACGCGAACCACCATGAACCCTGCTACCCGACTCCGAATTCCAAGGCGACTTGATGACTGAGGAATTGATCCAAGTTGAGAATCACCAGTGTCTTCTGTCGCATGTTCATCAGACACTCTGCCGTCGCGAGAACCTGCTCGCCGAGCAATTTGATCTGCAGGTGATTCCGCTGAAGCAGCAGGACGCTGCGTGCGGTTTGCAGTTCCTGCTGCGTGGTCCTCGCAGTGTCCGATTGGGGGCCGTGTGGGCGGCGGAACCCAACGTTCTGTACTTCTATGATGCACGGGGAGAACGCTTCCTGAAGCAGCAACTGGCGACGCGGTTCATCGAGGCGGACGCATTCTGCAATTGAGGGGTCTGACCCCATTTCATGGGCAAACGTCGCTTCAGTTTTTCCGATGAGTAGAACTACAACATATGACTGTCGCTGAGAATTCTGCCGATTCTGAAAAGGTGGTACTGACGCCCGAGCAGCAACGGGACGAACTTGATCAGGCCATCGCCAGGCTGGACAAGCTTTCTGAAAGCCAGTTGGAGATGGCTCGACTGTTCATTGCTCGGGGCAAGACCGAAATCGCCCGCCGGCGTCTGGAGGAAATCCTGGAAATGTACGGCACGTCCGCTGCGGCCAGGGAAGCCCGCAAGCTGCTGAAGCGATTGTAGACCTGCTACTACGCTGCCGGAGCCTTGGGACTGAGCAGCACGATGGCCCGCTGCACGTAGATGTAGCCGCTCCAGACAGTCACTGCGACCATGGTCCACAGCAACAGATCGCGAACGGGAATCAAGGTGATTCCGCCGACGGAGTATTGCGCCACTGCGGGATGCAATGACAACAGGGCCGCGGTTGCTGCGGCACACTGCAGGAACATCTTCAGCTTGCCACTGGCGGACGCGGAGAAGTCGGCTCCTCGTTGTTCCAGAAAGCCGCGCAGACTGGTGACCAGCATTTCGCGGCCCAGGACAATCACCACCATCCAGGGATCGACTCCGGACTTCGCCACCGGCAACAGGAACAGGAAGGTTCCCCCTGTGATGAATTTGTCCACAAACGGGTCCAGGATCCGGCCCAGTTGAGTGATCAACTGGTACCTGCGGGCAATCCATCCGTCCAGCACATCGGTCGCGACGGCAAAGACGAACAACCCCGCCGCCCAGAGCCAGTGCTTTTCACTCTGGATCAGGGCGAACAGGACGAACGACAGCACCAACCGTGACAATGTGATCGCGTTGGGGACGTTCAACGATTGTTCCGAGGTGGGGCTACTCTTCGGGCTCGTCATTCAAAGCGACTCCCACCAGGTCGTAGTCCCGACGTTCCAGGATCTCGACCGGGACAAACATCCCGGGTTGCAGATCTTCGCCGCTGACCAGCACTTCGCCATCAATTTCCGGGGCGTCCATGTAGCCTCGTCCACGCCACAGACCGTCTTCGACCTGGTCGTCGATCAGCACATCAATTTCTTTGCCGACCAGCGAGTCGCTATATTCGAAGGCGATCTGCTGTTGCAATGCCATTAATTCGTCACGGCGGGCATTCTTGATCTCTTCCGGCAGATGCCCTTCCAGCTTGGCGGCAGGAGTATCCGGTTCCAGCGAATAGGGGAAGACACCCATCCGCTCGAATTGCGCTTCTTCGACGAACTGCTTCAGTTCATTGAACTGCTCGTCCGTTTCACCCGGGAAGCCGACAACGAATGTGGTTCGCATCACCAGATTGTCGATCCGATCCCGCAGTTTGCGAACCAGTTCTTCGGTTTGCGTCCGATTCACGCGGCGCTGCATGCGACGGAGCATCGTGTCGTTGATGTGTTGCAGCGGCATGTCCAGATACGGAATGATCTTGTCGGAACCGGCGATGGTGTCGATCAATTCATCGGTGAAGTTGACGGGGTATAGGTACATCAGGCGGATCCAGTCCAGCCCCTCGACCTTTTCCAGTTCGCGCAGCAGTTGCACCAACCGGACTTCCCCGTACAGATCCAGGCCGTAGTAGGTGGTGTCCTGGGCGACGATATTCAATTCGCGAACGCCATCTTTGGCCAGCTCGGTCGCTTCGGCGATCACCATTTCAATCGGCTTGGTGATGTGCTTGCCTCGCATCTTGGGGATCGAGCAGAAGGTGCAGGTCCGATCGCATCCTTCGCTGATTTTCAAATAGGCAAAGTGTTCTGGCGTGAGTCGCAGCCGGGCCCGGTCATCCATCGCTTTGATGGGCGCCGGTCGGAAAAGTTCGCGTTGTTCGCGGGCCCCGCCGATCAGATGATCGGCGACGCGGTTGATCTCATCGCGGCCGAACACGCCGACGATGTGATCGATCTCGGGCATTTCGTCCAGCAGTGCCGGTCCCAATCGCTCCGGCAGGCAGCCGGCGACAATGACCCCCTTGGTTTTGCCCGCCTTCTTCAGGTCCAGCATTTCACGAATGACCGCCTTGGACTCAGCCCGCGAGCTTTCGATGAATCCGCAGGTATTGACGATGACAAAATCCGCACCGGCTGGTTCGGACACCAGGGCATACCCATCCAGGGCCAGCGTACCCAGCATCTTTTCGCTATCGACCAGGTTCTTGGGGCAGCCGAGCGTCACAAACGCAAATGTGATTGCACCATTTGGTCCCGTCTTTGGAATGACGGGTTTGTCTTCAATCTGGGGCAGGTCTGGCAGAATTGGCAATTGCGAAAAAGTCACGTGAAAACCTCAAAACGGGCAGAAAACAAGTGATGTTAGTGTACGGGATACAGGGGCTAAATCCAAACCCCAAGAAACTTTCCTGAAAGCACCCGTCTAAGATTCAGTCTCGCTGGCCGGCATTAACTCGATGGATGTCTGCTCCAAGGTCCCTGTGGTTCCTGGAGCCACCACAGTGCGATGAGCGCCTTCAATGCCAACCGTCGCATCATTCGAAGAGATTCCCCACAACAACTTCAAAACCCGGCAGAATGTCCGGAAATGTCAGAAGGTCCGTGGCGTTCAAAATCGCTGCTTCGCTATCCGCCGAATACACATGCACCCGCAGTGGTATTGGATCGACCACTGCAACTGTCAGTACATTCGCACTCAGGTATTCGCCGACCTTTTGCAGGATATCCTTCCAACGGTCGCTCTCGGATCGAATCTCGACGACAAGTTCTGGAGTGGCTGGCCAATACCCATCTGGCAATTGACCTGATGGAATCCGTTGATAGCTGAAGAATGCTAAATCAGGCCCACGAACCGTGTCAGGATCACGTTGCGTTACGACACCCGCATCACCGACGACGATTCTCCCAATTCGATGCTGTTCGATATACTGTGTCAGCAAATAGCCAATCCGATTCATGTAAAACCCGTGCGATGTGAATGGCCGATTCATTTCGACGATCCTTCCGCGTACGAGTTCCGTCAACCGGCCATCGTTTTCGAGTCTCCCATATTCTTCCGCAGTCAATAATTTCGAGTCGAACAGCGTCGTCATACCTGATCATTCCCCCTGCAAATTCGACTCGACGTTTGTGCCAACGTGAGTTCTATCGAAATCCCTCGTCTGCCGGGAATCCTGTTTCTTGATTGAAAAAGAGGCACACAACCCGGTCGCCTCAGGGCGGTCGGGGTGCGAAGACCTTCATTCTACCCAACGGAATTCTCGCCGAACAGGATATTCACGGGGCGGTCGGCGGTTGTCCGACATGCAAGTGAGGGGCCGGAAACTTGCGCCTCAATTTGTCCTCGGGCTTCTGGTGATGTTCCGACCCATGCTGCAATTCAAATTCATTTTGAGTACGATTTCCTGCCATCCGACCGCTATCCCGGGCTTTGCTCATCTCAGGAGATCACCATGACGACCAGCCGACGCAAATTCCTGCAAGCTATTGCTGCCACTGCGGTTGGCACTGCGGGACTGCAGGTCAATCCGAGTTCATTTGCCAAGGACGACGCTGTGACTGAATTGTTGCCGATCATCGATACTCACCAGCACCTGTGGGATCTGAAGAAATTCACGCTGCCCTGGCATGCTGCCGAAGACGTGCCCGCATTGCGTCATAGTTTCGTGATGTCCGACTATCTGGAAGCGACGAAGGGGTTGAACGTCGTCAAGACGGTCTACATGGAAGTCGACGTCGCTCCTGAGCAGCAGGTGGCAGAAGCGGATTATGTGACTGACCTGTGTCAACGCGATGACAATCCGATGAAGGCCGCCGTTGTTTCGGGTAGGCCGGGAACGCCCGGGTTTGAACCGTACATCCGCAAGCTGGCCCAAAACAAATTCATCAAGGGAATTCGCCAGGTCTTGCACGGCCCGTCGACTCCGGCCGGATTCTGCCTGCAGCCCAAGTTCGTGGAAAGCATGCAACTGCTGGGTGAACTGGGGTTGAGTTTCGATCTGTGCCTGCGTTCGGGCGAAGTGATCGACGCGGTCAAACTGGTGGATCAATGTCCGAAGACGCGATTCATCATCGACCATTGCGGCAACATGAGTGTCACGTCGACCGACGCGGCCGCCCGTGCCAAATGGCTCGATGGGATGAAACAGATGGCGGCCCGCAAAAACACCGTCTGCAAGATCTCGGGGATCATCGTTACCGCCAACAAGGACTGGAAGGCCGAGGATCTGGCTCCCAACATCAACGACACGATGGACACGTTCGGCGAAGATCGGATCATGTTTGCCGGAGACTGGCCGGTCTGCACGCTGAAGGCGTCATTCGCCCAGTGGGTCGGTGCCCTGAAGCAGATCGTCAAAGATCGCCCGGTTGCCTTCCAAAAGAAACTGTTCCACGACAACGCGGCCAGGTTCTACGGGATTTGATCCCGCCGCCCCACCGAGTTCATCTCGGTGGAAACGGGCTTGTTCTCTCGTTCCCAAGCTCCGGCTTGGGAACGCCCGTCTTCGAAGCTC
>JAFEBS010000084.1 GCA_018242525.1 Planctomycetota bacterium
CCTGGGATCCGCTTTGCGCTTTGATCCGCGATGTTCGCGATTCCCGCCAATTCCGACGTCCTGTCGCCGCCTGGATGGCGCGTCGTCGTCCCGGCCCGGCACGCGTATTCCCATTCCGCCTCCGTCGGCAACCGGTATTTCTGACCGTCCTTCCGACTCAGCCAATCGCAGAACGCTTTGGCGTCGTTCCAGCTCACGTTCACTACCGGATGCTGCATCGTCTGCCCGGCATACCCCCACTCCCATGGTCGGTACTGAGCTTTCTGGCCGAACTTCTCGGCGCTCGAATCATAGCCCCAGCCGCCCTTTCCGTCCTTCTCACAATCGAGCTGGTACTTCGCGTCGTGATAAAACAGCAAAAACTCACGCAGAGTCACCTCGTACTTCCCCATGTAAAATGGCTCGCTGATCTTGACCCGGTGCGCTGGCTGCTCATCTTCGAGATTGGATCGTTTGACGTCCGAGAAGTCCTCCAGGAGGTTCTCAATCTCCGTCTCGCTCGATCCCATCGTGAATTCCCCCGCCGGGATCAGCACCAGCTTCATCCCTGTCGTCTTGGACGTGATCTCTTTCGTCGCGGAACCTGTCACCGTCATGGGTAAGCGACCGGACGAGAGGGACGCCAGTTCAAAATCGAGGGCCTCAACCGCCAGCTTGCCTTGCAGAGTCGGCCGCTGCAGTCCCGCGTACTTGTCCCGCACGTAAAGCGATGTTTCTTTCGAGGAATACGAGAACAGTTCCTGCAGGCTGATTTTCTGATCGCCGTCACGGTCGGCTTTTCCCTTCAGCCCTTCCAGCAGGAAGTGCGTGAACACGCCATGTCCCAGGGGCTGGTCCTCCTGGGCAAACTCACCTTCCGAGCAACTGTTCAGCAGCAGCACGCCTTCGGGAAGGCGGCTGCCTGACTGGGCGAAGGCTCGCGACGTCGCCACGAGAGCGTCCGGATCGATCGCTCGCCGGCCGGCCGGGGTCGGCGGCACGTTGCGGCAGGCATCCATCAGCACCAGCCGCAAATCCGCCTGACAGCCCTTCAACTGCTGATAAACCCAATCCAGTGAGACCAGGGTGTCGGCATCATCCAGCTTCGCATCCGACGGGCAGAAATAGGTCGTCCGCTCCAGCAGCACGCCGTGACCGCTCAGACCGATCAGCACCATGTCCCCGGGGCGAGCCAGCTTCACCAGCAACTCGATCTGGGTCTTCACATTCGTGCGTGTCGGCTGCAGGCGCCGCTCCGAGGCGTCGTCGACCATCAGGGTGACCTGCCGCGCCGGAAACCCTGCCGCCGTCAGCGCCTCGCTCAACGCACGCTGGTCCGACACGCAGTAGTCCAGGCCGCGGGCATAATCGTACTGGTTCACACCCACCAGAAGCGCCCACCGCTGAGGCCCTTCCGCGGCCAGGGCCCCGGCGAACATCCCCAGCCAGATCGCACACAGGCCAATCGGGCCACGCAGATTCTTGAGAACTTGCATCATTCGAACTCCCGGACAGGCAGACGTCCATTGGCACGCCGAGTCCTCTTTCTCTGGCGTATTCCGTAAATCCCTATGCACTGGGCCCGGAAAATCTGACAAGGAAATTTGTCCGAGCCGAGAATCATCACATGTGAGAGGGCCAGGGAGAGGGCCAAAGTTGGGCGTTTCCATTGCTGTCAGGGGCGCCGCTGTCGTGCCCTCCAATCTCCTGAAGTGCCGCAGGTGCAGTTGAGTGCAACGCAGCTGGTCAAATCGTATACTGCACTTGCGCCAACCGGTTCCGTGTTTCTGAAGTGCGACTTCTTTTCGACGCCCATGCTTTCGACATCCGTTTCGCTGCTGGAACGAATCAAGATTCCCGAGGACCACGCGGCCTGGGAGCGGTTCGTACATCTCTATACCCCGTTTCTGGACCAAATCGCCCAGTACCTTCGCCTCGACGAAGCCGAAGCGGCCGACCTGCTTCAGGACGTGTTCCTGCATCTGATGCACAAGCTGCCGGAATTCACCTATCAGCCGACGGGCTCGTTCCGGGGCTGGTTGAAAACCGTCACGATCAACAAATGCCGGGAGCGACTGCGGCAACGGAGAGGGACTGTCGATCTTAACAATGTCGACCCAAATCACTTGGCCGATGAAGACGGTCTAAACGCCTTCTGGGACAGCCATCATGCCCGCGAAGTGACGGTCCGGGCGCTGCGGCTGATGCAGACCGAGTTCCAGGAAAAGACCTGGCAGGCCTGCTGGCAACATATCGTTGAGGACCGGCCAGCCGCCGAAGTCGCCGAACAATTGGGAATCAGCGTCGCCGCAGTCTACACCTACAGCTCGCGGGTTCTGAAGCGTCTGCGTCAAGAATTGCGCGATCTGATCGATTGAATGGCCGGCGCCGCTGTGTAAACACAATTCATTTCTGCGCAGCACCTTACTCCGCCACCGCCGGCCCGGCCGATCCTCCGTTTCGATCACAAAAATTTCGTGTCAGGTTTGCCCCCCAAAGCGCATACCAACGGTATGCAGGTTTGTCGGGAATGCGCTTCCTAGGCCCGCTCTTCCGGGGAAATATCCATGTCAGATTCACGAACTTGCCCATCGGCCCGGGAACTTCAGCATGCTGCTGCCGGTGAGTTGCCGGATGAAATCGCGGCGCGGATCGACGCACATCTGATGGAATGCGCCGCTTGTGCTCAACAAACGCTGACATGCGGGCAACTCGATACCTACGTCCAACTTCTGCGGCAGCCTCAGGCGGTGGATTCCGACCCAGCGGACGAACGCATTCGCGAGTTGATTTCGCGTCTCCTGAAAGCTGCGCCTCAAGTTCATCCCACCCGCCTGACTCACAATGATCAGGCCGCTTCGGCAGAGACGCTCGAAGAGGAACTGAGTGGACTGCTGCAACCAGAGAAAGAGGCGGGGCAACTGGGCCGACTGGGAGAATACCGCATCCTGAAGGTGCTGGGGGCTGGCGGGATGGGGGGCGTCTTCCTGGCCGAAGATTCTCAGTTGCGGCGCCGAGTCGCTCTAAAAGTCATGCGTCCCCGTGCGGCTGCTGCGCCGGGAGCTGCGGAGCGATTTCTCCGTGAGGCTCGTGCGGCTGCCGCATTGCGACACCCGCGAATCATTACCATTTACCAGGTCGGTCAGGCGGCAGAAGTCCCCTTTTTGGCAATGGAGTTTCTGGAAGGAGAAACGCTGGAAGAACGGCTGATACGCCAATCGCCGCTGCCCCTGCCTGACGCCCTGGAGATTGGCAGACAAATCGCAGAGGGATTATCCGCGGCGCATGCCAAGGGGCTGATCCACCGTGATATCAAGCCGGCCAACATTTGGTTGGAAAAAACTCAATCTGCGAATCGAACCGATTCTCTCGCCATCAAAATCCTGGACTTCGGCCTCGCCCGGTCGACCGAAGTGGAATCGCAACTGACACATTCCGGGATGATCTTGGGGACGCCGTCGTACATGGCCCCAGAACAGGCCGGTGGGGAAGACGTCGATGGTCGAGCCGACCTGTTCAGCCTGGGCTGTGTTTTGTATCGGATGACGACAGGGAAGCTGCCGTTTCCCGGCACGAAGCCGATGGAGATCCTGAAGGCACTGGCGACGGTCACTCCGGCTTCTCCCAAGGCGTTGAACCCCGTCATTCCGAATACACTTTCGGACCTGATCGACCAGTTGCTGGCAAAAGATCGCCAACATCGGCTGGCCTCGGCGGAAGAAGTTGCACAGCGACTGGCCGGGATTGCGGCCGAACCTCCGCGATCCGCACCGGAATCAACCGCCGCCGATGCCGGGGACGGTCCTCGGGGACCACACCGCAAACGGTGGATGCTGGCCAGTATGGCCTCCGCCGCTGTGATGCTGCTGGCGGTGGTCTGGATCGTCATCAAGGATAAAGACGGTCATGAAGTTGCCCGGCACCAGTTGCCCGAAGGTGGCCAGGCTGTCATCTCGAAGGAAGTCGATGCATTCGCTCCTGAAGCCGTCTCCGGCAAAGCACCGGCATCGGCAGCCCACCTCGCAACTGCCGGAGCAGAATCGGGAATCGCGGCCGCGATGTCACTGCGCCTGGACCCCCAATTGATCCCCCAGTCCGAGCGATTTGACTGGCAACCGCAGGAACTGGTGGCGGTCTTGGGAACGCATCGGATGCACGCTTGGGAAGCCGTGAACTCCCTTTTGTTCCATCCCCGCGGCGATTTTGTTATCGGCTTCACGGAATCGACGCCTCCCCAAGCATGGTCCACCCTTGACTGGACGCCAATCTCGATGAGCAGCGAGTCACTCGATCACTCCGAGTTCCGGAGTGGAAGTTGCAACCTGTTTTCGCCTGATGGCGCGTGGATGGTCTGCCGATCCGGCAAGTATGCAGTGGAGCGCGGAAGCGACGGTCAAATAGCGTTTCGTCTGTTGGGGAAAATGCCCGTCCCAAAGTTCTGGAAATGTGAAGGGGTTTTGTCGCCTGACGGGCACTGGATGGTAATGGCGGGTGATCCAATCGGTGTGCTTGAAGTCTGGGACGTCAGTGAGAATGTCCCCAGGTTGGTCCGCAAATACGATTACCCGACGCAGGACAAGCAGGTCCCGTTCATTTCCAGTTCCGCGGATGGCCGCCGCATCGCCATTCCGGTCTTGAACGCGACCTCCAATATCCATGAGATCGTCCTTTGGGACATCGACTGGGACGGTATCGACGGTCCGCAACTGAAACGCTTCGGTGAACCAATTCCTGGCCGCTATGTTGCCCTGTCTCCTGATGGACAGAGGTTATCCTGTTCCCAAATTGACGGGACCATGTCGCGACTGCTGGATGTAAGCGTCAGTCCACCCCGGGTGGAACGCGAATTCGATTCGGGCGGCCTGCGTCGTTTCTCTCCTGACGGCAATTGGCTGGCGATCAGCGAGGATGATGTTGTCATTTATCGAAAGACGCCATCCGGATGGGATGAACATTTTCGGCTGCCCACGTTGGATGGTCAAAATCGACGACTATGGTTCAGTCCGGAAAGCAAGTCGCTGATCATCGGGGACTTTTACTCAGGGGCGTTGCACGTATGGGATATGACAACGAATCCGCCTGCTCAACGACATCCCGCTCCCCAATATCGCGAAATTGCCTTCTCGCCGAACGGACACTGGCTGGCCGCTTCTGGTGCAGGAAGCTTCGCCACGTGGAAGCTGGATTCCAACCAGCCAAAGTTGGCTGTGGAAATTCCCTCTAAAGCGTACTTTGCGCATGGGCCTTCATTTTCACCGGATTCTCGGCTTGTCGCCGCGGACATTTCCGGGCGCAAGCGGGTTTGGAATCTCGAATCTGGGACACCAAATCAAGTTTCGAACGAAGACCTGAGCTTTATCCGCTTCGCACCGGAAGGCGCCAGCGTTCAGAGCATCGCGAACGGTGCCGTGGTCTTACAACCCTGGGAGTTGACGGGACAAGGGCGGTTTAAGTTAAAGGACGAGACCACGGTGCTGGCCACGGGCGGTATTGGATTCAGCCATGGAATATCACAGCCATTGCAGAGCATCCGACCAAAGCGGGATCGCTACCTCACGATCGATAAAACTGGATCACTTCATGTACGCAGCCTCAAAGAGGCTGGTCTATCTCTATTTCAATTCCAACTGCCAGATCAACAGCCACCAGCGACATTCACCTTATCGAACGACGACAACCTTCTGGTCGCATTCCCGGGTGTGGGCGACGGTCGAGCCTGGGATTTGACCGAAACTCCTCCCCGGGAATATCAACTGAAGTCCCCGAAGACATTGCAGAATCCGACATGTTGCTTACTGACGGGTGATGGAAATCTCTGCTTGGTGGCTCATAGCCGGGGTATCGATATCTTCGATTGGAGCAAGGAAAAGCTGGTCCGTCGAATCCCATATCCAGGGCCAATCTTGCAGATGATCAGTCACCCCGACGGCCTGCATGTTGCCACGGCCAACTTTAACGGCACGATTTATATCCTGCGCATTCCGGAACTGGCGGAACATACCGCCAAACCCCTCGACTCCCACATGAATGGCGAGACTTCCTCATCTGTATTGCCCGACTGATATTTCTAACCGATTACCGGGACTTCATAGCAGTGCCGCCGATCAGGTAAGACCTGATACGCCCTGTTCAGCAAGAAACGAACTCGACTTTCTACAAAAATGTTACGACAGCGAGCACTCGAACTTTGCCGCTGGATGTATACCGCCCGTTAGATTGACGAGCGCGAGCGGATGTTTGTTTCTCAAAACATGGCCCATTTTCATGTCTCCGGTGCTGGGCATGAAGCCACTGCTGCCCTGGCCGCTCATCTCACTGATCATGATTGGCTACATCTGCATTACCGTGATAAGGGGTTGCTATTGGCTCGTGGCCTCTCGATACAGGAGTTTTTTAGCAGCCTGCTTGGCCGTTCTGCATCTCAACCTGCCGGACGGCAAATGAGTGCTCATTTTTCGTCGCCGAAACTCAAAATCAGCAGCATGGTTGGCCCCGTCGGAAACAATGCGCTTCAGGCGGTCGGAATCGCGGCAGCGATCAAGGATCAACCCGAACGCTCTTTTTTAGTATGCAGCGTTGGAGATGGCACTACGCAACAGGGCGAATTTCTGGAAGCGATTGCCGAGGCCGTCAGCTGGACACTTCCTGTAATGTTTCTGGTTGAAGACAACCACTGGTCGATTTCGACCCCAACGCATCAAAGGACGTTCAGACGACCGTACAAGGGCGAACGGTATACGAGTGGCAAGCGCATCCTAGTCACCCCGACAATCGCTGGCTGGACTGTCTGGTCCGTAGTGCCGTCGGAGCTCGGATCACGCTCTGACGCGGCAAGGGTCCTTTGAATCAGATTACCACATTACATTTCGCATCTCATTGGCCCACAAGGCGTTCCATCACATCCCGTTTTCTTGCGTTCTCCTGCGAATTTCGTGTCAGCTTTTGAGGACTTCGCGCATACCAGAAGGGGCGACCGAGCCGGATCCCATTCGTCCGAAGGCACACCCATGATTCCAGTCAATACCTGCCTGCCATTTGCGAACACTCCGCAGGTGTCGACTTTGATGACGTCCGGCTCTGTTTCGCGCGATACGGCCAGGGACAGATGAACAAACGACAACTCCTTGAACTCTACCGCATCATGTACACCGCCCGAGAAATCGACGAGCGGGAGCGTGTGTTCGTTTCGCAAAACCTGGCTCACTTTCACGTATCTGGTGCTGGACATGAGGCCACGGCAGCTTTAGCTGCACATCTAACTGAATTCGACTGGCTGCACCTTCACTACCGCGACAAGGCACTGCTTCTAGCCCGTGGACTGCCGATCGCAGAATTCTTTAGTAGTTTGCTCGGCCGCCGTGAATCACATTCCGCTGGACGGCAAATGAGTGCCCACTTTTCCGCCCCTCATCGAAACGTCATGAGCTTAGTCGGGCCAGTTGGGAACAATGCTTTGCAAGCAGTCGGTGTTGCGGCAGCAATCAAGGATCGATCAGAACGCCCCATCGTCGTTTGTTCTGTCGGTGATGGCACGACACAAGAAGGCGAGTTCTTAGAAGCCGTCGCTGAAGCCGTGAGATGGCATTTGCCGGTTCTTTTTTTAATTCAAGACAATCGCTGGTCGATCTCAACTCCGACGCGAGGTAGGACATTTTTTGATCATCCGTCCGGTCCTGCCGACGAGTTTTATGGAATGCCGATTCAGCGGTTCGATGGAACTGATGTCGTATCCGTCGCCGCGCAGTTTGCTTCGGTTGTGTCAGCAATCCGTGATTCATGCCGCCCGCAGTTGGTCGTCCTCGAGGTCGAACGGCTGGCAAATCACACCAACGCTGACGATCAAACCAAGTACCGCGAATCCGACGAAATCAACTATGGGCGTGAAAATAGAGACCCACTCGTCAAACTTCGAAATCAACTGTTGAACAGTTGGGTTTCTGTACCCGAACTCGAAGAACTTGAATGTTCCGTGAAGCGAACTGTTCATGGCGCCGCCGAAGGCGCTTTGTTGGAATCAGATCCCGTACCGGCATTTGTCGCCAAAGCCCCCTTCGCAACGGAGTTTTTGAACAAGCAAGAATATCGTGGCAATGATTCCGGACCGCGACTGACGATGCGAGAAGCGATTGGCGAAGTACTTCGAACACGCCTGAGTTCCGATCCACGCGTCTTTCTGTATGGGCAAGATATTGAAGATCCAAAGGGTGATGTCTTTGGGGTCACACGCGGCCTGAGTACGGCGTTCCGCCATCGGGTGATCAATGCCCCCTTGTCTGAGTCGACAATAGTCGGAACCAGCATCGGAAGGGCTTTAGCAGGCCAGCGCCCGGTTGCCTTCATCCAATTCGCGGATTTCCTGCCGCTTGCGTTTAATCAAATCGCGTCCGAACTCGGAAGTATGTATTGGCGGACCAACGGGGGGTGGCAGTGCCCGGTCATCCTGATGGTGACATGTGGAGGTTACAAGCCCGGCTTGGGCCCATTTCATGCGCAGACCATGGATGGCTTCGCTGCACATATTCCCGGACTCGACGTTGTGATGCCGTCGTCTGCGGCGGACGCCGCTGGCCTGTTGAATGCCGCTTTCGAGTCACCTCGTCCCACGATCTTCTTTTATCCGAAAAGCTGTTTGAATCTTTCTGACCGCGCCACTTCGACCGATGTCGAACGCCAATTCGTTTTACCTGGCAAGGCTCTTCGGCTTTCATCTGGTACTGATTTAACACTTGTGACCTGGGGCAATCCGGTCGCACAGTGTGAAGCAGTGGCCTCCTCACTGTCAGACATTGGCTACAGTGTGGATTTGCATGACCTACGTTCACTCTCGCCTTGGGATGAGTCCGCAGTAATTGCATCTGTCGAAAAAACGAAGCGGCTGGTGGTAGTCCACGAAGACAATCACACAGGCGGTTTCGGGGCCGAAGTTTTGGCCACCGTCACAGAGCGGGCTGCTTTCCCCGTCCACGCAAGAAGAATCACACGCTCCGACACCTACGTCCCGTATCATTACGGCAATCAACTTGAAATCTTGCCAAGCTTCAAAAGGATCCTGGAGACGTGCGCGGATCTGCTTGAATGCGACGTCACCTGGCAGCCTCCTCCCCTTGAATCGTCGGGCCAAGAAACAATTCGGGCGATGGGTTCTGGTCCGGCGGACGAATCGGTTGAAGTGGTCGCGATCCATGTTGAGGTGGGGCAAGAGGTTCAGCCCGGTCAGATTGTCGCCGAAATCGAAGCCACCAAGTCGGTCGTTGAAGTTTGTGCGACATCGGCTGGCAGGGTTATAGAAATCAACGCGACAGTCGGCCAGAGGCTGAAGGTCGGTTCATCCCTGATGCGGATTGAAAGAAATTCAGCTGAGCGATCCCTAAAGCAGCAAATCAAAAAGGAGAATTCGGGGACGCCCCGATTGGCTCGCCGAGAAAAGCAACCGCCCCCAAAAAGTCAGGCACAGAATCATCGCTCAAAGTTAGTTGGCATTGCCGGGATCTGCTGTGTTCCGGGAAGTCGAGTTGTAAGGAATGAAGACTTGGCTTGGCATTGGCCCCAGCGTCATCCAGACGAAATCGTCCGCCTGACCGGTATTGAGTCGCGGCATTGGGTCGGCCCGGAGGAAACTGTCCTAAGCTTGGCGGTTAGCGCTACTCGACAACTTTTGCGTCAACATTCGCTAACAATCAATCAGATCGACTTGGTAATTGCCTGCACGACGACACCTGACCACGTCACCCCTTCACTGGCCTGCCGAATTGCAGCTGCATTGGAACCCTCGGGTGAGCCGCCGACGCTCGCAGCATATGACATCAATGCAGCTTGTTCCGGTTATCTATTTGCGTTGAGTCAAGCGTGGGACTATTTGCAACACTATCCCTTGGCCCGCGTGCTCATTGTCACCTCAGAAGTATTGTCACCACTTGTCGACATCAACGATTTCGACTCAGCGATCCTCTTTGGTGATGCCGCCACCGCGACGCTTGTTGTTGGAGAAGGCCGCGAAACCCCATGGTTGAACTTTAGTCGACCCGTAATTTCCGGCAACCCTGATGCCAATTCAGCCCTTTGCGTGCCACTCCGCGACAGGGGACACCTCACAATGCAGGGAAGCAACGTCTTCAAGCAAGCCGTCCGATCAATGTCGCAGATACTGCGACAGGCATGTGACCGTGACGGGATTCCGCTAGATGACCTGACAATGGTGGTGCCCCATCAGGCGAATCAGCGGATCATAGACGCGATTCACGCTCAGACGGGATGCCCGGTGTTGAGCCACATTCGCAATTCGGGCAATACGTCGAGTTCGTCAATTCCATTGTGCCTCGCAATTCATCGAAATGAACTTCCGACTGGTCCGATTGGTTTCGTGTGCTTTGGCGGTGGAACGACGTTTGGCTCGTGCATTGCCGCCACTAATCTGAGTTGAGGGCTTTCGCAACCACACAAGCGGAAAGAATTGTGCCACTCACCATAACAATAAGTCGCGAGGCCGGCACGGAGCGTGAATCATGTCCAACCACGAACAAGTAACAGATCCGCTGCAATGTGGAATTTCATTAGAGCGCGACGCAGCTAACAGCAAACGTATAGCGAACCTGATTTCAATTGGCATTCCACTGGTTGGTACAGCATACGCGCCTTTACATTTCCGTCACTACTCGATCGGATGGATAGCGCTAAGTTCGTTTGTGCTGTTCTACATAGCGATCGGCATCGGCATTGGACTCGGGTTTCACCGGTATCTAACACATAAGTCTTTCCTGCCGGTTCGATGGCTGAAGTGGACTCTGCTCGTTCTTGGGTCATTCGCGTTTCAAGGACCAGTGATTCGCTGGATCGCGGACCATCGTCGTCATCACAGATTTTCAGACCACCCGTGGGACACCCATTCGCCTCTGTTCAATGAGCTTCATCCAATTCACTCCAAGTTCCGTGGATTGTGGCATGCCCACGTCGGGTGGATGTTTGACCGTACAACAACCGATTACCGCGTGTATGCACCTGATTTACTCCGCGACCGCGATTGCGTGTTGCTTGAGCACTTGTATCCCCTTTGGATGTTTCTTTCGCTCGCCCTGCCTTGGCTGTATGGATTTCTACTCGGCGGTGCCGACGTTGCCTGGAGTTGCCTTATACTCGGGGGCTGTGTGAGAACAACTGTATTCCACAATGTCGTTTGGGGAGTAAACTCAATTGGCCACATCTTCGGATCACGCGACGCAACGAAGCGTGATTCAAGTCGTAATAACCTCCTCCTTGCTCTCGCGACCTTTGGTGAGGGGTGGCACAACAACCATCATGCAGCTCCGCGCTGTGCCTACAATCGGTGGAAATGGTACCAGATTGATTTAAATGGGATCTTGATTTGGTGTCTTGGCAAGAGCGGCCTCGTAAAAGATATCGTCTCCACTCACAACGTGGTGGGACTTCCATCTGACACATGCGCGCCTTTAGACGCTGCTGAAGTAACCACTGCCAATGATGCGGTACTATAGATACATACGCGGCGCAACCGTAGTTCACATAGTCTTCAGAAATACATTATGTCGTGAGGAGAAGTAGTCGAATGTCGCCACTGTCAGCGTCCCTCATTTTCGAAGTCAGAGAACGTATAGACGCATTTGTTGCGTTTATCTCTTCAGTAACCGAGCTTCATGGCTACCAATGTGACGCGGAAATGCACTCGCGTTTGGGCGATATCGACACAGCAAGCCGTCGGGGGTCGACGCAAATGCGTCAGGAGCTAATGGACTATTGCTTTCAAACCACCGCATCGGAGCTGGATCAAAGCGTCGTTCATGCGCGTGGACGCAACAAGCCTCTCGGTTACGCGGGTGACTTTCTTAGCATCGACCTAACTTATCAAAGGTGGGCGGAGTCTCCAGGACGCGGACGTATGTGGGATTTGTTCTATCATCGGCAGGATGCTCCGAGAGCAGTCTGCGAGCGAAAGGCGCGATTTGGTCATTTCCTTTCAATGCTTGCAAGGGAACGTCGTTCCGTGATCCGCTTACTAAATGTGGCAAGCGGCCCTTGTCGTGAGATATTGGATGGCGTAAAAGCAGCTGGACTCACGCCAGATCAAATTGATGCCGATTGTGTCGAATTGGAGCCTGCCGCTATCGAATACGCAAAAGGCATTCTTGGTCCCGACTTGTGTAGGTCCATTCGCTTTCATGAGCAGAATGCGCTTCGTTATAGACCGGAACGGACTTACGACTTTGTCTGGTCTGCTGGACTCTTTGACTACCTGAACCCACGGCTTGCCGCACGTTTACTGGGCCGACTGTGGCAGGCGGTTGCCCCTGGGGGACTGCTGGTGATTGGGAATTTTGCCGAGACTCACCGGACTCGCGCATATATCGAATGGTGCGGGGCATGGCACCTCGAACATCGAAGTGAGTCAGACATGCAGGCAGTTGCCGAGACGGCAGCCATACCTCGACAATCGATTTTACATGATATTGACGAGTTGGGTGCGATCCGATACTTAATCGCGAGGCGCGCAGAGTGATGTTGTGATTGGTTTTAAACTCAGTTCTGTTCAAAAGGAAATCGAACGATTTCGGTCAATTGGTGAGGTCGAAGCTCACTGTTTTGCGAAGGTGGACCGGAAACCCAGACGTGACTTGTGGTCAATCGAGCGAGCAACCGTGGCGCAGTTATCGCACACGTTTTCGCAAGATATCCACCGTCAGGCTGCCTTGAGCACGTAGTGCTTATGCAGCCCACCCCATCGGTGCCAGCACTTGGGCTCCCCGAGCCTGAACAGTTCAGGCTGCGACGTGCGACGCTTCCACCGCTTGTTCGCAACACACACCAGCGGTTCGCTCTCCTTCGCCTGGTGCGGTTGCTCCTTGTGGTAGTGGGGAACTACCTCAGAGACCAGATGGTTCATGTGCTTCTCGCCGAACAACACGAAGTGATCCAGGCACTCTTGCTGCTACGTCTGGATAAACCGCTCCACGAACGCGTTTGTATTCGGTGAGCGGTAGGCGCCCTTCTGGAATTTCACGCCCTCAGCCTTCAGCGCGTCATCGAACGATGCTGTGAACGTCCTGTCCCGATCGCGCATCACCAGCGCCGTCCCCACGCCGGTCTCATTCGTGTGCTCCAGAAACGATTCGGCCTGCTGTTTGACCCACGCCTCGGTCGGGTGATCCGTGGCCGGTGCGATGAACACCCGCCGCGTCTCCACATGCAGGAAGATCAGCAAATACAGCTCCCGGAAACCTTTGAGCGTAAGCACCTTTTTCGCGTAGAAATCGCATTGCCACAGCGTCGCCGCGTGAATCTTCAGGAACTCGTCCCAGGTGCCCGCCCCGCGCTTCGGCCGCGGTTCGAGACCATTCGCCTACTGGATGTTCTTCACCGTGTTTCGCGACGGCGGCGTGATGCCCAGTTTCTTCAGCTCTCCCAAGACCGACTTTTGCCGATCCCACAAGTCTACTCTCCACGAACATTGTGCAAATGGCCTGCCTTGGTTGAACTGATCCAGAAGAAATGAGAGTCTTCCAGCCGAAGAAAGGCAGGAGGACAAGCATGGCTCGCGGCGTTGGTAAGCGTCACAGTCCGTCTCAGATTGTAGAGAAGCTGCGTGACGGAGACGCGATGTTGAATGCCGGTAAGACGGTTTCCGAGGTGGTCCAGCACCTGGGCGTCAGTGAGCAGACGTACTATCGCTGGAGGAACCAGTATGGTGGGATGAAGTCCGAAGAAGCGAAGCGTCTGAAGGAGCTGGAACTGGAGAACAGTCGCCTGAAGAAGCTACTGGCGGAGGCGGAACTGGATAAGGCGATGTTGAAGGAGATCGCCTCGGGAAACTGGTAAGCCCTTCCCGCAAGCGTGAGGCCGTCGACCATCTGGAGCATTCGTTTTCGGTGAGTGAACGCCGTGCGTGCCGTGTGTTGCATCAGCCGCGCAGCAGTCATCGTTACGAACGCAAGCCATCGAGTGATGAGCCGCAGTTGGTTTCACGGATTCACGAATTGGTTCGTCAGCATCCGCGTTTTGGTTATCGCCGAATCACGGTGTTGCTCAAGCGGGAAGGGTTTGAAACTGGCTTTGACCGAGTGTATCGCCTCTGGCGTCGCGAAGGCCTGAAAGTCCCTAAACAGCCGAAGAAAAGGCGGCGTCTGGGGTCGAGTGTGAATGGCTGCGTTCGTCATCGTGTGGAGCGCAAGAACCAGGTCTGGGCCTGGGACTTCATCTTCGACCGGACCGCGAATGGTACGAGCTTAAAGTGGCTGAGCGTGGTCGATGAGTTCACGCGAGAATGTTTGTGCTTGAAGGTGTCTCGTCGGATGACCAGCCAGAACATCATTGACGTGTTGCGAGGGCTGTTTGTGGCTCATGGAGTGCCGTCGCACATCCGCAGCGACAACGGGCCGGAGTTCATAGCGCAGGCCTTGCGTGAATGGCTGGAGCGGTCGTCGGTGGGACCGCTGTACATCGAGCCTGGATCACCGTGGGAGAACGGTTACGCCGAGAGTTTTCATTCGAAGGTCCGGGACGAGTTCCTGGGCTGCGAAGTGTTCGAGTCGTTGGCGTCGGCCACGAAGCTGGGTGCATCGTGGCGTCGTCAGTACAACGAAGTGCGACCTCACAGTTCGCTGGGGTATCGGCCCCCGGCGGAGTTCGCGCGAACGTGTGTTCCTTCCATTCCGGCTTCGGCTCCGCCTCCATTCCACGAACACACGTTCTCCCTACAAACCTGACTCTCACTACAACTGGTACTGATTCCACCAGCAGGCCACCACTTCTTTGCATCCTCTATGCAGCCACAATGTTGTTTATCATGCTTTTGAGGCCCCTGCTCGCCTCTGATTTACCCGCGCTCCATTGGGTAGATGACTTGATTATTGATGCTTGTGCCGTGATCTCTGCAGGGTTCGTCGGATGGTCATCAGCCCTTGCGGTGATTCCACAAGGATTCCCATCCTGGCTTTCGCAAGATACGGAGAGCCGCCAGTGCCGGCTAAACTGGTGGCTGGCCTGGGGTTGTATTCACTTTCCTGGACTCGTCCTACTCGCTGTTATTACTACGGCCACGAGTACACTTTGCCCGGTGTCTACCATCGACCTGGGTGAACCTTTCTCACTCCACTTATTGAAGATGTCCATTTTCGTACTTGCGGCTCATTGCGCATTTATCCGACTTCTGCCTTCAATAAATTCCGGAATATCGCTGCATTGCTTGGTGCCCCTCGTAATCGGTCCCATACTCACTCTTGGCAGTTTCGGATTCGCATGCTGTTTTGCTTTGTTCTCTACGATCCTGCCAGTTCTCACTACGCCACTTGGTTTCAGGTTGTCTCTTTTCGCGTGTGTGATGTCCGCCTCAATGGTGTCCGTAGTCTTTATGACCACATTTGGTCGAGAGTGCGATCCAGATGAGCCGTGCAATCTTGAATGGGATATTTTAGATGCACGGGATAGGTTGTTATCGTTCGCATCTTTTTGGTGCTGGCGGTCCGCAGCCATTGCCGGTGGTGTACTATTGTTAAACGCGTTCGCATAGGCTTGCGATTTCATATCGGTGCGAAGTGTTCTGGCAAACTTCTGTAGCTCGCGAATTGCTGTCGCATCAGCGCCCGTCGGCACCAGCAATTCAGGGAATTTCAGTGCTTCGTGCAATCGCAATCATTCCTCGCGACCGTCATCAAGATCGGGGAACATCGACCTGAATCATGGCCCCGTTTTCACTGATCGGTGACCACCCGAAACATCCGTGGAACCGTACCCTTCGAGAACACACGATCCGAGCAGCAAAGTGACTCACCTGACTGGGGGATCCGGAAGCCGAAGAAAGAGGATGAGATGTAAATCAGAACTTGGAAGCTTTTCAGTGGAGTCTTGCGGGTGGAACTCACGTACGGGAGCTGTTCGATTACCTGATCTCAGCAAAGCATTTTGAGAAGTTGCGATTGCTCTTCGACTTGCTGCCGGCAATTGTGGCTCGAAATTCGATCGAAGATTGAAATGGAATTGGTTGTGGACACGACCATGCCGGATTCAATCATCTGGGTGAATTCTTCAATTCACTGTAGGGGTGACACTTAAAACAATCGCTTCACTTGTTGATTTGCGTGCGAGCCTCGACATTGTGAGTCAGAATCACCGCTTGGTCGGGTTTCGACAGTGGATATGGAAAGAATTCGTGCATAGAACAGACCTCTTTCCATCTCGTGGTCGATGACGTTTTGAGTTTCCGAGAAATCACCTGTCGAGGTCCCTGCGAGCCGGCCCAAGCACGCTCTCCCGTGGGGGCAGGTAGCCGTTCCGAATGACCCGGCGACAGCCCTGGCCATCGACGCGGGCCGCATCCACATTGTTGGCTGATGCGATTTTCAGTTTACTTGAGCGTCGATCTCCTGTGACGCCCGCTTTCCATCCGCGAAACGGTCGGAACCCAAGTGTGGCAAGCGTTTTGGTTGACGCAGATTGACGGTGTTTCGGTCGCTGCGGCTTCCATTCGAAAATTGACGCACAAAGACTGCTCACACTCAAGCATGAAAAGTCATGGATTGGTTTACAGCGAAAAAGCGAGCAATTACTAGTCTTACAGCTTACCATCCAAATCGTTCGCGGTGATCACGATCGATGTCGTCTTCTTCCTCGTCCTCCTCTTTGGATATAGCGTCGGGGTCCATCGTGAGAAGAACAACCATCGTGTCCACTGTTCGAAGTGGAAAAAACGATTGAGTCACTTCGACGTCATACAACTCGTCTTCCCGGTCGTACAACTGGAACCAATGACCGAGGATGCCATCTTCCGTGTGGCGGCCGCTGTCGCCCACTTCAAAAGCAGTCCATCGATCTTTGGCACTTGGTGACTCCAACACTCGCTTCCCTGGATAGCAGTGCCCCTCGATCATCGCTTTGGATGGAAACATCCACGCAATGCGGCCACGGCGGATACCAGCGACGGCGCAAGGCAGATCCGATAAGCGGACTCCCCGAATCGTGGTGCACAGAAGCGACGCACCAAAATCCTCAGAAACTTTCTCAAGTTTCCGGAGCGTCAGTTCGCCATTGTTGAGCAGAGGCTCAACAAGATGTGTTGGAAGAAGCATGCTCGAAGCGAACGCATCCGCTTCGCGTTCCATCTGCATTGCGGTTTTGAACTCACCGCTCGACGCGTGCGCTTTGCCACCGCTCAGCAGGTACTTGTGATGCTCATCGATGAAAAAATGGCCGAGTTCGTGGCAAATGGAAAATCGGGTGCGAGGGTGATTTGTCCCCTGCTCCAAGCCGAGGTCATATTTGATGTTGTAGAACAGTAGAAACTTCTTCTTCTCTTTGTTGTATTTCAATTTGCCATCGAAGCGATCGCCGAAATTTCCGCCACCGGCGCGGAGCAGCGGGTGTTCCTGACGGATGATTGCGAAGGGGTCGATCGGTGCAGTTAATTGTCGAAGCTCGGTAATCTCATCGGCTAGCAGGCCGGCGAGCTCCTGGCATCGCTCATCAGCTTGCCAATCAAGTTTCGTCCTCTTCATCTGCATCATCCTCCTGCAATAGCTTGTCTTCTAGGTCCTGCTCAATTTGATCGATGTCGTCGTCAGAACTCTCTTCGTTGCCATGTCGACACAGTTGCATGGACTCGTCTTCGACTCGTTCAAGATGAGAATCGTCGGTCCACCCATCGCCCTCATCAATGTCATCGCTGCCACTCGATACGACATATTCCACGATAGACTCGACGCGATCATCCGAGAGATCCACCGGTTGCGCCGCGCTAAACGCCGCCTCGGCCTCTTCCGGTGTCAGTCGAGCGAACCCCTTTTTCCGTTGAAGCTGCTTTGCGTGTTTGCTCCAGAACCTGTCGTCTTCGGAACTCATTCTTATCCCTTCTTCCGAGCCCGCTGCGATTCAAGCTGTTCGATGTTTGTCCTAAGTTTCTTTCGGACCCTGTTCCTCGTTGTGTGGATGACGCCGACGGATGTCTGGTTCCGTTCCGCAAGACTTGCTGAGTCCGCCGAACCGCCAACAGCTAGGTCGGCACGGGCCACTTTCTGCTCGAGCCCCTTCAATTCGTGCTCAATGAAGTGATCCATCATCGCGATCCGCTGTTGCACCTGCGGACTCGGCTCCATCGATTCGCCATAACGTCGGTCGGCAGGATCAACTCCAGGTTCAAATTCGGGAGGTTCTTCCTCGCCCTTCAGAAAGTCTAACGCACTGTTGTGGGCGATTTGCAGATACCACGGACCGAACCCTCCCTGACGGAGGAAATCGAACTGGTGAGCCTTCTCAAAGACTTTGAGCGACGCGATGTTGACGATCTCGTCGACGTCGGGCCGACGTAACTGATATCGAAACTGCGATATCAAGTACCCGGTCACTTTGCCCGCATACCTGCGCAGCAGCACCCTCAGGGCATCTTCATCCTTCATTTCGACGATGCGACGGATGAGGATCGCATCGTCCAACCCATCTGGGGGCGCTTCGATCGCCATGACCTCCTCCTAAGAATCCCACAACCAATACGGATGAGACTTAACAGGAATCCGCATTTCTTGATGCCCCAGCTCCGCTGGAGGGTAATCCCTTACTATATCAAGCGATGCGTTGTGCGGCGCGCGAATTCGACGCACTTTGTCTCCACGGCGGCGAAAAATTCCTGTTCCTGTTAAGTGGCCACCGTATAGGTGGTGAGGGGACAAATGTGCTGCCCCGAACGTTGAGTTTCCCCGCAGACCGGGGAGGTTTTTACCGTCGCCCATGTCAGCGACAGAAAGGGTGCCATGAACACCATTGCCGAAGAAGCCCGTGCAGACCATCACGAACACGGGCACCATGCAGAGAAGCATTGCCGCACGGTGGAAATCCACGTGAACAACAAGCCGGTCTTCCTTCACGAGGGGAAGTACGACGTGTCTACGTTCAAGAAGCTGGCAGGAATCCCGCAGGCCGATGATGTGGATGAGTTGGTGGATTGCAAACTGAAGGCCATTCCTGATAACGGCTCGATCCACGTCGAGGGGTGTGAAGTGTTCATTTCGCACGTCAAAGACGGCGGTGCGTCCTGAGGTGTTGCTATGTCGTTTGCTGACGATGAAGTCGCAGAGTTGAAGCTGCTCTGCCCGGACGTTTGCCAAGTTGCGGAAGGCGGCTGCACCTTCTTGCTTCTTCCGGGTTTACACCTCCCGGAAGGGTGCAAGCCTGCCCAAACCGACGCACTGCTCTGCCCGACGGCGCGGGATGGCTACAACTCCCGCCTGTTCTTCGCCGAGAAAGTGGCCTCGAAGACCGATCGCAATTGGAATGCAACGGGCGTGCGGATCGCGGAGCGAAACTGGCACGCCTACTCCTGGAAGACGAACGCCAGCCTTCGGCTGGCACAGATGGTCGCAGCGCATTTGAGGGCATTGATATGACCGTGGCGATTCGGTTTGCACGATCGTTGTTCGATCGAATTCGCGCAGATCTTTCCCGGCCGCACCCATTTGCAGCCGAGCGAATCGGGTTTGCGTACGGCGATCTCGTGGATGCAGGGACGCGGCTCATTCTGATGACTGCTTACGAGCCGGTGGGCGACGACGACTACATCGACGATCCGATGTGTGGTGCACGGATTGACAGTCAAGCGATCCGAACGGCCATGCAAGGCGTTTTGAATCGCCGCCAAGGAGCGTTCCATGTGCATATGCATCGCTGGCCCGGACAACCGTTCCTGAGCAAGACCGATGCGGCGGAAATCCCGGATATCGTGACAGGCCTGCGGCGAGTGGGGACGACATTTGCCAACGGCATACTCCTGCTCCATGACATTGAATGTGCAGGCTGGGTCTGGTTGCCGGGTGCTGAGAGTCCGGTAGAAGCGGATTCAGTGTCAGTCGTCGGTTTCCCGTTTCACATTTCGCGAAGGGTACAGGAGTGACAAGCGATCGATTCTCAAGGCAATCATTTCTTGGTGAGAATTCACAGCCGTCCATTGAGCAGGCCGTCATTGGCGTTGTGGGTCTCGGAGGGGGCGGTGGTCACATCGTGCAGCAATCCGCGCACGTTGGCTTCCTTCACTATCGGCTGTTTGACCGAGATTCTGCCGACACGTCGAACCTGAATCGGCTGGTGACCGCAACAGAAGCAGACGCCGAGGCCGAAACCTTAAAGACCGAATTGGCGCGTCGGCGGATCCTATCGATCCGGAGCGAAGCGACCGTCGACGTCTTCCCGTGCCGCTGGCAGGACAATCCAGAAAACTTGCGTGGTTGTGACGTCGTTGTCGGCTGCGTCGATGGGTTTGCCGAACGGCGGGAGTTGGAGATTGCGTGCCGCCGATATCTCATTCCGTTAATCGATATAGGAATGGACGTGCACATCGTTGGTGACGAACCGCCACGGATGGGTGGGCAGGTCATTCTCTCGATGCCCGGTGCGCTCTGCATGACGTGCCTCGGGTTTCTCAATGAGGCGAGCCTGGCTCGGGAGGCAAATCGGTACGGGGATGCTGGCCCACGGCCACAGGTCGTCTGGCCCAATGGGGTATTGGCATCGACGGCTGTTGGGCTCGTCGTCGACCTCGTCACTGACTGGACGCGATCGATGCGCGGACCGGTTTATTTGATGTACGACGGCAACTCGCACACTGTGACGCCCCATCCGCGCTTGGTGTATCACGATGGTTCGCCGTGTACGCATTTCCCAGTGCATCAGGTCGGTCGTCCTGTGTTCACGAATCTGTGATACCGGTTCAGTGGAACGACAGGCTCGCCGACGACCACGACTTACTCGTGCATCTGCTCCGCGGCCGGCGCGGGCGATGTAGGTGTCTCCGACTGCACAGGCAGATTCAGGAGAACAAATTGCATGAGAGTCCAGATGCCAAACACCAGCGCACTCCCGGACGCCATGCCAAAGATGCCGCCGGTAAATCCCAAACGAAAATCGCCAGAAATCGATTCGCAATAGAATACGCAAAGAGTTTGGACAACGAAGGCCGCTAGCGCCGAGCCAAGGATGTACAACATTCCGTTCTGCAGCAAATCTTCGCGGACGAAGGTTTTGCCAGGGACCGCGCTAATGAGCGTCAGTGTGAATGCCCCCATTGCCACTGCGAGGGTGGCGATGTGACGAAAATATGCGATCGTTCGATCGCGCTTATTGGCCATTGGTATCGCACCCTCAACTGGGCACCCGCGAATGCAAACCGCGGCGGAGTCTTACAATCAACGCATTTCAGTCGAACTCATCGTGTCTGTAGCTTTTTTCTGATTGTTCAACCAGATCAATCTGAATCGCAATGGCCTGCTGGTGGAATCAGTACCAGTTGTAGGTAGTGAGAGTCAGGGAGTGCGTGTGTTCCTGGGATGGAGGCAGAGGCGTTGGCCTGCTGGTGGAATCAGTACCAGTTGTAGTGAGAGTCAGGTTTGTAGTGAGAACGTGTGTTCCTGGAATGGAGGCTGAGGCGCAGCCGAAGCCGGAATGGAAGGAACACACGTTCGCACGAACTCCGCCGGGGTTCGATAAGCGTGTTTGCTCTGCCGATCGCGACGTGACGAGACTTCTTCCCCGCAACAACGAGTCGTATTTGTCTCTGTTGAAGGCTATGCTGGCGACGCGTGCGGGACAGCGGATCTGGCCACGTCGAGGAATTGATCAATAGGCATCCTGAATGGGAAAACGACAGGACAAGGCAGTACGTAGTAGCCGCTGATAAATTCGATATTCAATTGGGCATACCAAAGTTTGTCGAAGAGAACCTGCTTGAATCTGTCAAGGTTGGTTTCAAGTAAAAATTCCGGTGTTCCAATGGCAGGGGCTCTCGCCGTATCTGGTTGTTGACCCTACGGTACGAGGTTCCAGTGTAACCGGAGGTCGCCGATAGCTAAAAAAATCCAAGGTTGCCGGGGCTTCAGCCCCGGCAACCTTATGGACAATTCGGCGATTGCGCTCCAATGGTCCGAGCTATTCCCATTCGATCGTCACATCCCAACCCACGATTTCATACATTTGCTGGATGAGGATCACGGTCTGGTTTCTGGCAGGTTCCAGATTTCGTTCGGAGAGCGCCGCTTCCTCAATCAACCGCTGGGCATGGTACATGGCGGTATCACGCAGCGCATTCTGGTCGCCACCGGACCAGGGAAGCCAGGAAGTCTTTTGGACATTCCATGTCTTGGTTCGTTCGTGATCGACACGTGCCGACGTCACTCGCAACGGTGGTAAACGAAGTGTTGCCCTCCGAGCAGCCGAATCAATGTGAACAATCTTGGCACGGGAAACGTCACACGACAGGACGGCATCACCCTTGATCAGCCAAGCTCCTTTGTAACCTTCTCCTTGTGCGATCAACACGTCCGCCACATGCACCCGGATTGGAACAAGTTCACTGATCCGTTCGAGTTGAGAAATGGTGGGTCCCAACGAACGAATCTGATTGGTGGCCGCCATGTGACGGCGTTGATCGACTTCGACACCGAGCCAATACACGGCGCAAAGCCCCAGCAGGACCAAAATCGTTATGGTGACACGGCGAATCGACAGTGTCGGAAATCTAATCATGGGAGCCTTTCTGATGATCCAGTCGGTTGTCGGGCAGGATTGCTGTTGAGCCGTGGTACTCGGTATCGACCCCATGAACGGAGATGACACGGGTTGATTTGGCGTGTGTGGGATTGATCGTGGGAGGTGGACTGCCGGTAATGGAGTTGGCACGAATATCAGGCGAACGCACCGGCCTTGAATGCAACTGGTCGCAACCTAGCAGGCACGAGAGTGCAATCAGTAGCAGCACACAAACCTGATGCGGCCGGTACTGGTCGAGCGAGCGCCATCCAATCGTGGTTTTCCCGCTCAGACGAAGCCCTTGTGGCCTTTGTACGCCAGACGAGGGGCAATCGACGTTCAACATCGTTTTGTTCCTTGGCATGGATAAGAAAGCCAATACGCTGCTTGACCGGTATGGAGGAATCGAGCGGAATTGAGAAGAATCGATTTGTTCGCGGCTGACGGAAGGAGTCGAGAACCCTTGGTCTCCTTCCCGATTACCACGACACCAATTCAGGTCTCGACAGCTCGCTGGAGAGCAAGTTGAGCGTGAGATCCGAGTCGACCGGCAAACCGCGAAGCCAGCGAGTGAACTGGTGGAGCAACAGTCCG
>JAFEBS010000085.1 GCA_018242525.1 Planctomycetota bacterium
TAACGGAGAGCCGTATGCGGGAAAACCGCCCGTACGGTTCGGAGAGAGGGAGGACCGAAATCAATCTGTCCTCCCTACCCCTATCTTTAGTCGGCGCTATCGGCGCTGACGCTTGTTGGGACGGTCGCTGGAATCGGTCTGGTGTTCCAGCTTGTCCAGGTCTTTCAGCTTGCGATCTGCGTCGAATGTCGGTGGAGGCAATGATTCGGCACGCTTCAAAACATCGTCGGCCGAAATATCCGAGCGTGGTCGGCCCGTCCCTCGAAAAACGGGCAGGCCCTGTCGCAGGGCGATAATCTCGCGCCGGGTGCGGCCTTTCGGAGAGTCGGGCCACTTGCCGGGATGCTCTTCAAACTCGAAGAACAGGGGGACCACTTGCTGCATGTATTTCCAATAGCCGGGATTGTCCGTCTGCAGAATGAATTGGCCACCCGGGACCAGCGACCGGTGAACGAGGGCAATGAACTCGGGCGTGATCAACCGTTTGTGGACCAGCTTGGCATCGTAAAACGGCTGGGGATGATACACATGAATCTCGGCGATGCTGTGCGGGGCGATGTAATCGGCCAGCAGTTCCCGTCCACCGACCACGGCAAACCGGACGTTTTTCAATCCACGTTGATTGGCGCGACGCGTCGCGTAGCGAATGACGACCGGCAGGAGATCCGTCGCGAAGTGGTCAATGTCGTGTCTCCAGACGGCCGAGGCGAGAGTCGAACGGGCATTCCCACAGCCGATGTCGAGCATCACTGGCGCGGTTCGTCCAAACAGTTCGGAAAAATTGAGTGGACCCGGGGGCGGCAGTTTCTTGACGGCCGTGATAGTCCATTGGTCGGGGGGGACAATGTCTCCTGGCACAGGGACACCGAATTCCCGTTCGATCTGGCGGCGCGGGCGTTCGTAGTTGTTGCCCAGTAACGGATGGTCTGTCATTTCTGCTTTGCTTGTCGAGGATTGCTGACTTTGCGTTTGCCAGCCAATTCGGGAGACATATCGGTCAAGGAGGTAAATCGGCCGTCCTCTGAGTCGTAGGCCAGGACCTTGCCGGTGTCCATCTGATAGACCCAGGCGTGCAACGTCAACTCGCCACGCTGCAATCGCACGGCGACGGCGGGATGAGTCTGCAGGTTTTCGATTTGAACCAGCACATGCTCGCTGACAGCGGCCCGTAACAGGGATTTACCTTTCAAGCCGGAGTAGTTTTCGAGCATGATCTGACGCGTCGCTTCGGCGTGATTCAGCCACCCGCGGACCAGCGGAAGTTTTTCCATCTTCTTGGGATCGAGCATCGCCTGAATGGCACCGCAGCCGGAATGTCCACAGACGATGATATCCTTGACACCCAACGCCGCCACGGCGTATTCGATCGTGGCGGGCTCTCCGCCATTCGAAGCTCCGTAGCACGGGACGATGTTGCCCGCATTCCGCATGACGAACAGTTCACCCAGTCCCGCCTGGGTGATAATGGAGGGGTCCACGCGAGAATCGGAACACCCGATAAATAACGCACTGGGATTCTGACCCGCCGCCAGTTTGGAATAAAACTCGCGTTCGCGGCCAAAGACCTGCGAGTGAAACTGGTGCAATCCTGTCAGCAGATTCTCCATCCCCGACTCCTCTGTTTGATGGTATTCATCCGCCCGATTCGACTGCATGGACGAGAAAGATCAATGCGACGCAGGATGGCAGCACGCTGGGATCGCGTCAACCCAGCAAGGTGGCCTTCATCGCTCCGCGTGAAGATCGCCGATTGTTGAATCGACTGTCGTAGGGGAACTAAATAGCGTTGCCTGAACCTGGGACATTAGCCGACATTAGCCCGACGCGCGATCGAAGGATTCGTTGATGCATGTCCAACTTGCTTATCCCTTGCTCGCGCGTCGGGCTCGTGTTTTGAGGCTTGTGCGATTCCGTCCCAACAATCTGCAACGCGATTTAGATCGCAACTGGACTTTCGCAACGTGATGACGCTATTGTTCGTTTCTCAAGACTGCTGTTAATTTCGCCTGTTGGACTTGCGTACGATGCCGTTACCCCGTCTTGGTCATCCCAATCTTGGCCTGGGGGTTGGTCTGCGGACAGTTCACTTCCCGCATCTGTTGCAGCATCAGCCTGACGTGGACTGGTTTGAGATTATTTCCGAGAACTTTATGGATTCCCAGGGTCGGCCTCGGGCGGTCCTGGAGCAACTCGCCGAGCGCTACCCGATTGTTATGCATGGTGTGTCGATGTCAATCGGCAGCACCGATCCACTCGATCAGATCTACTTGCGGAAGCTCAAGGCCCTGGCCGATGCCGTGCGGGCACAGTGGGTGTCCGATCACATCTGCTGGACTGGGGTTGCCAGTCGGAATTCGCACGATCTACTCCCCCTGCCCTACACCGAACAGACGTTGCGGCATGTTGTCGAACGGGTGCGTACTGTTCAGGAGATTTTGGAACGGCCGCTCGTGCTGGAGAATCCCAGCAGCTATGTGACGTTCGCCGCGTCGACGATGCCCGAATGGGAATTTGTCGCCCGGCTGGCCGATGAGGCGGATTGCGGATTGTTGCTGGATGTGAACAACGTCTTCGTTTCCAGCGTCAATCATGATTTTGACCCGATCGAATACCTGGATGCGATTCCTGCGGAACGCGTGGTGCAGTTCCATCTGGCGGGCCATACCAACCTGGGAACGCATCTGATCGATACGCACGACGGTCATGTGATCGACCCGGTCTGGGAGCTCTATCGCCATGCTCATCACCGAACCGGCGGGGCCGCGACGTTGCTGGAGTGGGATGCCAAAATCCCGCCGTTTCCAGTCGTGCATGCCGAAGTTCTTAAGGCCCGTGACTACATGACGGCGGCATTGACGCTCCCCACGAGCCGAGAGTCCGAGTCGTCGGCACCGGAGGTCACAGTGGGTCGAGTCGCTGCGGTCGTTCCACATCCGGCCTCGATTGTGCTCGCGGAGGTGGAATGATGTCCATACCTTCGCCAGATCTCGACGCTTTGCAACGGTGGATGCAATCGGTGATTGTCCATGCTGGCGGAGTTCACCAGGGAATTGTGTCGGCAGACGCTCAGGCCGAAATCCCGCTGCCTGTAGAACAGATCGACATAGTGATCAATCCGTCGACATCCCAGTCCAGCCTTGAGCGGTTGGCTGTTTATTCCAATGCGTACAAGGCACGCTTGCTGGAAGTCCTGATTAGTGAGTATCCGGCGCTGGTGCATGCCGTTGGGGAAGAGGCGTTTGTGGGGCTTGCCGGAAGTTACCTGGAGGAGCATCCGTCTCGCAGTTACACACTGGCGGATCTGGGGCGGGCATTTCCTGCGTTCCTGGCAGCCAGCCGTCCTCCTTCACAGACTGAGGATGGATCGCCGGACTGGGCGGACTTCCTGATCGATCTGGCCCACCTGGAGCGTCTGTACAGCGAGGTCTTCGATGGCCCCGGCACGGAAGGGCAGCCGACGTTACAGACAGATGACCTGTTGAGATTGAGTTCCGAGGAATGGCTGACGGCACGATTAATTCCCGCTCCTTGCTTGCGTCTCGCCGAATATCGGTTTCCCGTGCATGACTATGCGACCGCCGTCCGCCATGATCAGGATCCGCCCTTTCCTGCCGCCCAGATCACGCGCCTGGCGATCACGCGTCGCGCCTACATGGTCCGTCGAGTGGCGATGGAAGCGCGCGAGTTTGGCGCGCTGTCCGCACTGGCGAATGGACTCACAGTTGGCGACGCGCTGCAACGAGTCCTGGCCGATCGCAGTGTCACGATCGATGACCTGGCAAATGACGTCAGGACCTGGTTTCGCAACTGGGCGGTCGCTGTTTACTTTGTCGGAGTGCAGTGATCGACGACCCCGGGGCAACCGATCTTGGTTAACGTGATTTCATTTCCCCGTTCGTTGAAATGGACTCCGTCACAAAACGCCTTGATCAAGACCAGGCCGCGTCGTTCGTTGCTGGCCAGGTGCGACGGGTCTTGTGACACATCGGGGATCAGCCGGGTGTCGAATCCGCGACCTTCGTCCCGGATCGTAAATGTTCCGACATAGGGCGTCATCCGGGCGGTGACGGTGACTTGACGTCGTGAGTAATCCGGGTTTTGCAATCGCTGTTGCACAATCTCTGAGTCGATGGGTGCCGAGCGGGCCACAGCCCATTCGTCGGCGCTGAGTCCCAGGTTTCCGTGAAACATCGCGTTCCGCAAAACCTCGGTCAGCGCCTTCGAGAGTCGCATTCCCCGCGCATGTTCGACCAGCCGCAGATGCCGCGCCGTGTCCAACAGATGTCTGACCAGCGGAGTGATCAAGGTGGGATCCGTTTCCAGTTGAAAGCTGAAATCCTGGCTGCTCAGGCATCGTAAAATCGACTGGTCTTGTGGTCCGCCCGTCGAGATCGAGAGCACGCTGGAGACGGCATGGCACAGTTCTTTGGCGAGCATCGATTTGGGAACAAAGTCGACCGCTCCGCGGGCCAGTGCCTCTGCCGCCACTTCTTCGCTGCCATGGCCCGTCATCAGGATGATGGGGACCGTCGGAAACTTCTGATGGATTCGCTCGGTCAACTGCATCCCGTCCATTTCGGGCAATTGCAGATCTGTGATCACGACCAACGGCAACTGTTCTTCAATCTGCTCCAGTGCCTCCCAGCCGTTGATCGCGAACTTGATCCGTTCATGAAACTGCTTCTCAAGCAGGCTGCGAGCCAGATGGGAATCCAGGGGCGAATCGTCAACGATCAGCAGGTAGTTCATGGCATGACCTTAGCGCGAGTCCGTGAAGCCCGTTCGTCTGCATTGTAAATCGTGCGCCGCGGCAATTCAGTCTGTTTGCCTCAATTTATCGAAAGTTGGCAATGAGCTGTGATTTATTCCACGAAGTTCGCTTCCGCGTCCCGGCCTCATTCGGAATCAGGGCCATCGCCTTTTTCAAATTGGGGTGCCACGGTCTTACCGTCTTCGGGTAGGCCGTGCGAGTGCTCAATCGGCACGGCCATGTCGAGGGCTCCATAACCGTGGCACACGATTCCCAATTTGAAAAAGGCGATGGCCCCGCATTCGGAATTCCCTGTTTGACCTCCCTGCCTTCGCCCGATTATAATAAACGCTTGCCGATGGAACGCGTCGATCCCGCCTGACAACCCTGCCTGACCGGAAGATCCCGCCATGCGAATCGATCTTGGATCCACACCACGTTATTGCGATGGGATGAATCGCCGCAGCTTCGTGCAGATGGGAATGGCCGGCATGGCCTCGTGGGGGCTGCCTCAGCTATGGCAGGCGCGTGAAGCCTCGGCCGCAGGCGGGGATTCCGTTGCGAAAAAGACCTCCGTCATCCTGATCTGGCTCGACGGAGGTCCCGGGCACATGGACCTTTACGACATGAAGCCGGAGGCTCCGGCGGAATATCGCGGATTGTGGAATCCGATTCGAACCAATGTCAGCGGGATGGAAATCACGGAACTGTTTCCGCGGCAGGCCAGGTGTGCGGACAAGTTTTCACTGGTCCGTTCGCTGCATCACAACAACGGGGATCACTTTACGGCCGGTCACTACATGCTGACGGGTCGCGGAGGTGCGAGCGGTGCGGATACCCAGGGAAAGTATCCGTTCATTGGTTCGATCGCGACCAGATCGACGGGGGCGCGCCAGCCAGGGATGCCTGCCAACGTCGCGGTTCCCTATGCGATGAGCATCGGCTTGCGGCCCGGGTATTTCGGTGCGAACTATGTCGGAGCGGCCTACAACCCGTTTGAAACCGAAGGAGATCCCAACGCCGCCAAATTCGCTGTGCAGAACATGCAGTTGCCGGGCGGGATGACTGTCAGTCGGCTGGACGATCGCGCCGCGCTGGCCCGAAGCGTCGATCGCATGCGTCGCGATGTGGAAACGCGCGGGATGGTCGAATCGATGGACCGGTTCGATCGGCAGGCCCTGGAACTGGTGACCGGGACGGCGGCACGCCAGGCGTTTGACATCAGCCTGGAAGATCCACGCGTGCGCGATCAGTACGGCCGACACAGTTGGGGCCAAAGCGTATTGCTCGCTCGTCGACTGGTCGAAGCGGGTTCAACGTTCGTCACGGTCCACTTTGGCGGCTGGGATCATCACTGGGACTTGAAGGCGGGGATGGAACGTTACCTGCCGATGGTCGATTCCGCCGTCTCGGCCCTGTTCGAGGACCTCAGTCAACGCGGACTGTCCGACGACGTGCTCGTCGTTCTGTGCGGTGAATTCAGCCGGACACCGCGCATGAACGATGGGGGCAACGGCGGTGCTCCCATGAGCATGGGGACGCCAGGCCGCGACCACTGGGGCAACGCGATGTTCTGCCTGCTGGGCGGCGGCGGCGTGCAGGGGGGCCGGATCGTCGGGTCCACCAATCGACTCGGTGAAGTCCCGCAGGACCGCCCGATCAAGCCGTCGGACATCCACCACACGATGTTCCACCTGCTGGGAGTTGATCCAAACATCAGCTTCCTGAACCACAGCGGTCGGCCAGTCCCGTCGCTGGAACCCGGGGCGGTCATCCAGGAACTGCTGTAGCGACGACGCAAGTCGGCGGATTCGATGGTCCCTCGGTGATACGCCGACGCTGGCAGCGTCGGGTACGGGCGCGGCGTGGATTTTGACACTGCGATTGTCAACAATCTCGCCCGTGTCTGGCCGTGATCAGGATTCATCGCACTTCGGAGACCGCATCCATGAGCTTTCGCCGTTCGCTTGTTGCTTTTCTGCTGTTGGCTGCGTGCGCGCAGGGACAGGACAAGTATCGCGTTTACCTGGGGACCTACACCGGCAAGGATAGCAAGGGGATCTACCAGTGTGAGTTCAATCTCAAAGATGGTTCTCTGTCCGCGGCGACTCTGGCCGGTGAAACGGCCAGTCCTTCGTTTCTCGCGTTTCATCCGAATCAGAAGTTTCTATATGCCGTCAACGAATCGGAGGCTGCGATCAGCGCGTTTGCGATTGATGCTAAAACGGGCAACCTGACGTTTCTGAACTCGCAACCATCGCAGGGAGGTGCCCCGTGTCACTTGGTCGTAGATCCGACAGGCAGGAATGTTCTGGCGGCAAACTATTCGGGAGGAAGCTGCATTTGCGTGCCGATCGAGGCGGACGGCAAACTGGGCAAGGCGTCCTCGTTCCAGCAGCATGTGGGGCCGAAGAAGAACGGTCATTCGATCCACGTCGACAAGGCCAACAAGTTTGCTCTGTGCTGCGACCTGGGGTTGGACAAGGTCATCATCTACGCGTTCGATCCGGCCAGGGGTTCGCTGACTCCGCACGGCGCCTTCGAGACTCCCAAGGGAGCCGGCCCGCGACACTTTGCCTGGCATCCCGACGGCAAGTCCGCGTACATCAATGGCGAATCCGACTTGACGATCATCGCGTGTGATTACGATGCGGAACAGGGCGTGCTGAAGCAGAAACAGGTGCTGTCGACATTGCCCAGGGACGTGGTTCGCAACGGTGGCAGTACGGCGGAAACCGTGGTGCATCCGTCGGGAAAATTCGTCTATGTGTCCAATCGCGACCCCTACAACTCGATCGCCATCTTCTCGATCGATCCGAAATCGCGGGAACTGAAGTCGGTTGGCCATCAGGCCCAGGGAGTCAAAACGCCGCGCAACTTCGCCATCGATCCGACCGGGCAATTCATGCTGGTCGCCAATCAGTCGGGTGGCAACGTGATCGTGTTCCATATCAACCAGAGCACGGGTGAACTGACACCGACGAACGCCAGCGTCCAGGTCGCCAGTCCGGTCTGTGTCCGGTTCATGGAAATCAAGTGATCACCCCTTCAGATCTGTCAAGAACATGCACCCGGGCGCATGCGTGATTGCCAGCGGCGGCTTCGCTTCCAGCAAGGCCGCCTGAGGCGTCACGCCGCAGGCCCAGAAGACCGGAAGTTCATCGGCGTGAACTGGAACCGCGTCGCCATAGTCGGGGCGGTTCAGGTCCGCGATCCCGATCTGGTCGGGAAAGCCGATATGAACGGGCGCTCCGTGTGACGCTGCAAATCGCCCGGAAATCTCCACGGACCGGATCGCGTCGGCCGGTTTGAGCGGACGCATGGAGACCACCATCGGTCCCGAAAAGCGGCCGGCGGGAACACAAGGGATGTTGGTCCGAAACATGGAAACATTGCGACCAAGTTCAATGTGACGGACCGGCACACCCGCCTGTAGCAGATCCGCCTCGAAGGTGAATGAACAACCGATCAGGAAGCTGACCAGGTCGTCGCGCCACAGGTGGCTGACCGAATTCGGTTCGTCAACCAACTGACCTTCCCGCCAGACTCGATACTTCGGCAGATCCGTGCGCAGATCCGCCTTGGGAGAAACAGGGGGCTGCCAACTGCCCGCTTCGGTCACGGCGATCAATGGACACGGTCGCGGATTTCTCTGGCAGAACAGCAGAAAATCAAACGCCCAGTCGCGCGGCAGGATGACCAGGTTCGCCTGAGCATAACCGGGAGCCAGGCCCGCCGTTGGGCTCGTCCACATTTCCGTTCGGCAGGCCTGACGAACATCCGCACCAGTAACAAATGGCGTTGGCATGGTTGATTCTGGCTTTGTTTCTCTTGTAGTGTGCGTTCACACATTCGGAATGCACGCGTTCTCACGCGGGAACAGTATCGGACCGGTGCCTGCCAAATTCCACTGCTCAATCGAAAAGTTCTCCAGGGACCGATTCATGGAAACCATGAAAGACTTGTTCGAAGTTCTGCCTCAAGTCGGCCGGCTGGAGTGGATCGGGTTGCGGCCGGAACGGATGGGCGAGTTGCAGAGCGTGACCGAAGCGACGGTGATTGCCGAGCGAGGTTTGCAGGGAGACCACAAGTCCACCGGTCGGCCGGGAACCGATCGCCAGGTGACGTTGATTCAACGGGAACATCTGGGGGCTGTCGCAGGGATGTTGCACCGTGACCGGGTCGGGCCCGAGCAGGTTCGTCGCAATCTGGTCGTCTCCGGCATCAACCTGCTGGCTCTGAAAGGGAAGCCGTTTCGAGTGGGCGAGGTCCTGCTCGAATTCAGCGGTCCCTGTGAACCCTGTGCCAGAATGGAATCCAACCTGGGTCCGGGAGGCTTCAACGCCATGCGCGGTCACGGCGGGATCACCGCCAGGGTGATCGAAGGAGGCTTGATCCGAATCGGCGACGAAGTGCGGTTCACACCAACGTAGCCGACGCTGCCAGCGTCGGACGCTGTAGCCGAACTCGTGAGAGTTCGGAGATTTCCGGGCCGCGCCAAAACACCAGCCCGAAGCGCGAGCGCGCGAGCGAGGGCCCGGATCAAATCGCGGGGAATCCGGAACTATCTCAACAACGCGTGAGCTTCAATGTCTGGTTTCTGGACTGGGTTCCTGAATGAAGAGATCGGTCGGATTGCGATTGCGAGTCCGCCGCATGTATCCCTCGCTGGCGCGTCGGGCTAATGTGTCGCGTTCTGCTGCCCCCAGCCGCCACCGCCGGGCGTCTGGATGGTCAGGACATCTCCGGCCTGTACGTCCAGAGACACCTTGCCACCCAGATCAACGATTGTGCCATCGACCTGTCGTTGCAGCGAATTCTGCCCCAGCGCCCCAGGCTGGCCGCCTGCCAGACCGAACGGTGCGAATGGGCCTCGGCGTTCGGACAGAATGGAAACCCGCAGTGGCCGCAGGAATTCGATCTGTCGCGTGATGCCATCACCTCCACGATGCAAACCCGCACCACCAGATCCGGGGCGAATCGAGAATTCATGGATCCGGACCGGATACCGTCGCTCGATCAGTTCGGGGTCGGTCAGTCGAGTGTTCGTCATGTGAGTGTGAACGGCGTCGGCACCAGCGGCTGTCGAGGTCGCTCCGCTGCCGCCGCAGATTGTTTCGTAGTAGCCGAATGTCCCGTCACCAAATGTGAGATTGTTCATGGTCCCCTGGCTGGCGGCCGCGGCTCCCAGGGCACCGAGCAGCACATCGACGACGCGCTGTGACGTCTCCACATTGCCCCCCACCATGGCGGCACATTGAGCGGGATCGGCGTGAGCCGGTGGATTCAGCAGACATTCGGGCAGGATGATCGTGACCGGTTCCAGCACGCCACTGTTGAGCGGGATGTCGTCACGAATGAGGCAGCGGAACACGTACAAGACCGCGGCAGTCACGATCGCTCGATTGGCATTCAGGTTCGTCGCCAGGACCGGGCCGGTTCCGGTGAAATCCACCGTGGCACGATCGTCGTCTATCAGGATCGTCGCTTGAATCGGTGAGCCATCGTCCAGATGATCGAGGTACGTGAAGCGGCGTGACGCCGCTGGTTCGTGGGAATCCTTGTCGGAAGCTTGGCACAATGACCGCAGCGCCATGCGCATCTTCGCGGCGGCCGCGGCCTGGATGTGTCCCATGAACGCCTTCACGACCGGCCACGAATGGCGCTGCACCAGTTGACGAAGCTGATTGACCCCGGTGTTGTTGGCGGCCACCTGGGCCGCCACGTCAGCCAGGTTGTCGTCGACGGATCGTGACGGATGCAGTCCTGACGACAACAGACTCCTCAGTTCGGCCTCGTGCGATGCGGGCGGGTGCTGGCTGTGGAGCTTGAAGTTCCGGATCAGCACGCCTTCTTCGGCCAGTGTCCGGGAAAACGGCGGCATGCTGCCCGGCACGATGCCGCCAATTTCCGCGTGGTGAGCCCGGCTGGCGGTGACAAACAGCAGTTCACTCGTGTCCGGATCATGGACCGGGGTCACAACGGTGACATCCGGCAGATGCGAGCCCCCCCGATACGGATCGTTGGTGACATACACATCACCGGGACGCAGATCAGGATTGTCTTCCAGGATCCGTCGCACCGTTTCACTCATCGCACCCAGGTGGACGGGGATGTGCGGGGCATTCACCACCAGATCGCCGACCGCCGAAAAGATTCCGCAGGAAAAGTCGAGGCGCTCCTTCACATTGGTCGACAGGCTGGTTTGCTGCAGCGCGATCCCCATCTGCTCGGCGATGGAAGCGAACAGGTGGTTGAAGATTTCAATCCGGACGGGATCGGCGGATACCGACCGCGACAATGTTGCGGGGGACTCTTCAGTTTCACGTTGCAGTTCGAGAACGATTTCACCTCGACTCAGAATGCAAGCGGTGAAGCCCGGGTCGACGATGACGGTTGAGGTCGGTTCGCAGAGGATCGCCGGACCGTGCATCCGGTCGCCGGGCTGCAGATCGCTGCGCAGGAAAATGCCGGTGGAATGGGACTTTCCGCCAAACCAGGTCGTCGTCCACTCGGACGGCACGGGTTCGCGCAGTGTGACTTCAGCCACCGGTTCCACAGGATCGGGACATCGCCCCACGACCTCAACACGTGCGGCGACGATTTCCAGGGGCCGGCCAGCGCGGACATAGCCGTACAATTGGTGATGCCGGTCGGTGTAGGCTCGGGCAAAGTGATCGACCTGGCTGGCGGCATCGCCGAATTGCGAACCCACCGGTCCTTCGATCAGGATCGTTCCTTCGATTCCCCGATATCGCAATTCCAGGGAGCAAATGGGGGCCTCGATGAAGTCACGCGAGATTCCCTCGGCAACGACGTCGTCGGTCGCGGATTGTTCCATCTCGCGGAACATCGGTTCGAGTCCTTGCAGGCTTTCCTCATTCAAGGGCTGCAACACGGAGTGTTCCTTGAGCCGACGTACGTCCGCGAGTCCAATCCCATAGGCGCTCAGGACGCCGGCATAGGGATGCGACAGAACCCGGGACATCCCCAGGGATCGGGCCAGGGCACATGCGTGTTGGGCGCCAGCGCCACCGAATGTCACCAGTGCATAGTCGGCAGGATCGTAGCCCCGTGCGACAGAGATCTTGCGGATGGCGCGTGCCATGGTGGTATTGGCAATGTCGAGGAATCCCTGTGCCAGTTCGATCGGCGTGTAGGTGTGACCCAGCGGCGATGCCGCAACCTGGTCGCACAGTTCGAGCAACCGGCGTTCCACGATGGCAGAATCCAATGGAAATGGGAACCGGCTCGGTATGATCTTGCCGAGGTAAAAGTTGACATCGGTGATGGTCAGTGGTCCGCCACGTCCGTAGCAGGCAGGGCCCGGGTCAGCCCCGGCACTTTGTGGTCCAACAAACAGCTTGACTCCGTCAAACCCGCAGATGCTCCCGCCACCAGCAGCGACGGTTTCAATGGCCAGCATGGGTGACACCACGCGAACGCCCGCTTTTGTCGTTTCCAGTTCCCGTTCGTAGCGGCCGTCGAATCTTGAGACATCGGTGCTGGTGCCGCCCATGTCGAAGCCGATGGAGCGAGCGAATCCCGCTCGCTCGGCGACGCGCGAGAACCCAATGACCCCACCCGCTGGACCCGACAGAATGCTGTCCTTCCCGGTGAATCGGTCGGCGTCGACCAGGCCGCCGGAGGATGTCATCAGTTTCAGAACGGTTCCCCCGCCCTGCCCGGTTCCTGCCGCCCTGCCTGCGCCGAGTGATTCCTTCAAACGGATGACATAGGCGCGCAGGATCGGATTCAGGTACGCGTCCAGTACGGTGGTGTCACCGCGTGACACGATCTTGATCAGCGGTGCCAGTTTGCTCGATGTGCTGATTTCGGTGAATCCGACGTCGCGTGCCACTTGTTCCACCAGCGCCTCGTGGTTCGGATTGGCGAACGCATGCATCAGGCAGATCGCCAGGGATTCACACCCGGCGTCCTTCAGCGACTGAAACTGGTTTCGGACTTGCGATTCAACGGGAGCGATCAGCGACTTCCCGGCAGCATCGAGTCGTTCGTCGATCTCGACCACCGCGGTGAAGAGTGGCTCCGGTTTTTGAATCGCCAGGTCAAACAGTCGCGGCCGGTCCTGGTTGGCAATTCGCAGGACGTCGCGGAATCCCCGGGTGGTGACAAACCCAACCCTGGCACCGCGTCGAGTCAGCAAGGCATTCGTTCCGCGGGTGGTTCCCAGTCTGATTGTGACCGGTGGGACTGGTTGATTCAAACCGAGTTTCAGCGCAGTCCGAATGGCTAGGATCGGAGCCTCTTCTCCGCTGCTCAATTCGTAGCGAATGGCTTGTTGCGGAACAAGTTTGGCCGGTAGCGGACCATCCACTGTGAATGTACCCGTGGCAGAATCGAAGTCGACCACTCGTCGGACAACCAGAGCGCTTCCGTCGGCATCCATCAAGGTCAGCGAATAGTCGATCCAGAAGTTCGCGGGATCGCCGATGCGGGACGCATCGCGAAACGAACGGTCGCTCAGGAAATCCGAGATCCGTCCCTTGGTGACACCCGAGGAGAGTACTTTAAAGGTCGTGAGTCGATCGTCGGGTGTCCGCATCAGACAATCGGTAAACGTGCCACCGACATCAATCCAGAATTCAGTTTGGCTGGGCATGGAAGTTCGATCAGCGGGGAATCAGAAACGGCCTTTGTCGCCTTGCAGGCTGCGCAGGTTCAGCATAACGACACCAGTGCCGCGGATGTTACCGACGGGACTGCCAAATGGCGCGTTGCGGAATCTCGTACTGCCCTTTTTCTCGTTCCCAGATTTTTCTCGTTCCCAAGCTCCCGCTTGGGAACGCCCGACTTCGAAGCTCCGCTTCGCGGTCCGTCTTCGGCAAGCGATCACTCTATGACGCTCCCAAGCAACGAAATGATGTGGCAGTCACAGGAGGCACGCAGCTAAGGCACCGTCGGCTGCGTCCACGCACATTCAAATTCTCCCACGGCCGAAGGGTTGGGATGTTTGCGGGACGAGGTCACTCGGGCACGTACGAACAGTTCTTCGCCGGTGAATTCATAGGTTGCGGTACTGTCATTCACCGACTTGAGGATCGCACCGATCTCCGATGAGTACCGGCGGGTGGCATGCCGCTTTTTGCCAACTTTGTCACGAACGGGCTCGCTATTGTGGTCAAAGCCTTTCCGTGTCCCGATAAAGTCGATCCGGTACGTGGCGTCCGGGTCGGGCTTCACCGTGACGCTGATCGACTTGTCGCTCCTTGTCACCTCCTCCAGAGTCACTCCGGATGACGCGTAGAAGCGACCGGCTTCCAGGGCCTCGATCAATGACCCTGGTGTCAACTCGCCGGCGAGGACCATCACCCACCCGCGGCCGGGTTCGCTGGCGCGGCTGGGAATCTTGTGGTAATTGTGGCCGTCGTCCGTGGCCAGACCATACATCAGCGGCAGGCCCAAGTCCGTCAACCGGATGGAATTGATAATGTCCCAGATCCGCTCTGTCGAAGCGTGCTCTGCGTCCCCGGCGTTGAAGACACCCGGATGGCCATTGTAGACCTCAAAGAAATTCTCGCCGCGGACCCGCATCAGATCCTCGGCGGTGACACCCCAGCCGAAGTTGGGATGGTTCAAGTGGACCAGCATCGGCTGTCCGGTTCGCTCACGCTGTGCAATGACGGCATCGACGTTCTGTTGAATGACTTCCGTGACGCTGCGGCCACCTCGGGGAAACACGGTCTCGCGCACGTTGTGCACGTTCAGGTGTATGGGAAACGGTCCAAATTTGTCCGAGATTTCTTCGCCTTGGATCAGGAGGAATTTGCCCGGTTCGCCAACCTTTTCAACAACTTCCTCGAATCGCTTCAACCGGACTTCCAGTTTGCCGTCGTCGGTCATGCGCTCTTCGTTCCATCCGTCGGGAAACTTCGCCTTGAGTTTCTCGTAGGCCTGGATGCCTCCCTTCGTTTTTTCGACTTCCACCCAGCGTTCGCGCTCTGCCAGTGTGTTGTGGTCGGTGAAGCACAGGAAATCGTACTGTCGCTCGCGATACCACAGGGCGATCGATTCCAGATAGTCGTCTCCGTCGCTCCAGTGGGAGTGCGTGTGCAGGTTTCCCCGGAACCATTTCAGCGGTCCGGTCGCCTTCAATGTTTCGGCAGAAACCGTGGCGGAGCCGTGTGGCTTCGAAAGGACGGCGACGGCACCAACAATCACCAGCGCACAGAGGCCCAGGACGGCGGGGCGTTTTGAGGCATACATGAGAATCTCAGTAGTACTGGAACCTGAAGATAAGATGAATGGCATCAGTGTAGCCTGATGTCACCGTCAGACTCCAGCGTGGCCTGAATTTTCACGGAATTGTGTCATCCAAGCCGTCCAAAACCGCGTTTCCACGTAGTTCTCGTAGCCGAAGTCGTGAGACTTCGGTCGATGTTGACAACAGCCCCCAATTCGGGACAGGAAATGCAACGGCGGTACTTGTAGCCGAAGTCGTAAGACTTCGGTCATCAGTGGCAACAGCCCTGAATTCAGAAATTCGGCACGAATCCGGCAAATGCAGGTTGAGTAATTCCATGGAATTGACGTAAGGTTGAAGTGTGCAAACGGTTGACTCGCCGATGTTTTGACATGGGCAGATTTGCGAACCCCATCGTCCTCGTACTGGCAGTCGAGGATTCCATACAGACAGAAAGTTGAAGAAAATGCGCAGCGGTAATCCGGTCCTGAACAATTCCACGTTTGATGCGTTTCGGAGCGAAGCGTACGGCTCGTCCAGCCTCATGACCGTTCAGGGGGCAGCCACGAAAACCCTGATTCTGCTGGGTTTGTGCGTTGGAATGGCTTCCATGACCTGGGGAATGGTCAAGGGACAGGTTCCTTCGGCGGCATACCCCTGGATGATCGGTGGCATAATTGGTGGCTTGGTATTGGGGTTCGTCACCCAATTCAAACCGAGCTGGTCGCCGGTGACCGCACCGCTCTATGCGATGGCTGAGGGATTGGCACTGGGAGGCATTTCGGCGGTTTTTGAACAGCAGTTTCATGGAATTGTCTTCCAGGCTCTGACCGCCACATTCGGGACGACATTTGCCCTGCTGCTGGCCTATCAGACCGGTTGGATCAAGGCGACGCAGAACTTTCGCCTGGGCGTGTTTGCCGCCACGGGCGGAATCGCCATCATGTACCTGGTGATGTTCCTGTTGCGGGCGTTTGGGGTTTACAGTGCCAATCTGATGTCGATGGGTCTGGTCGGCCTGGGGATCAGCGCGTTTGTGGTGGTGGTTGCCGCGCTGAATCTGGTGCTCGATTTCGACTACATCGAACAAGCGGCCAGTCAGGGCGCCCCGAAGTATTGCGAGTGGTATGGCGCATTCGGCCTGATGGTGACGCTGGTCTGGCTCTACATCGAGATCCTGCGTTTGCTCGCCATCATCGCTGGCCGCAGCCGCGACTAAGTCGCTCCAGATTGGCGCATGTCTCCCGACCGGTCGGGAGGCCCGAGCAGGGTCAGTTGAAGTCAGGTGCCCAGTGCCGAAAGAGCTTAAAACTCACCCAGGACATTTCCATCGCTTTTGCAGGCCACGCGTTGATACGTCCCCATTCCCGGGCCGCTGGAATCGGGCTTCGAATCGATTCCTTCCGCGACAAACCGCACGGTTCCATCGCACATCAGGAAATGGGCACCTCCACCGTGACGGCTGGAAACCGAAGTCCAGCCTTGATTGATGCGGGATCGATGGCTGGCATCGAACAAGGTGTCCTCTTCGTGACTGTTGTCGGTAACGCCGGACCAGATGCCAGCGCCGCTCGTGAACCCTTTCTCGCTGACTATGATCGTATTGGAAGTGCCATCCGTAATATGGGCCATTCGCACGCTGGAATTGCGCGCGAAGATTCCCGCCGACGACATTGGTGCAACGACGCTCCCGGGCCAGAAGTCACCCATCCCGAGCGGTCGCAAACGCGGTGGGGCAATATGGCCATAGTTTCCGGCGTAGTTTGACGTCGCATAGTCGCCTCGCAGCGGATTCAGTTCGGGGGCGGGGTCGGCCGGACACCGGAACACGGCGAGAACCGTCTGGAAGTGGTCCAGCGGTTTGCCCGTGGGATCGGCGGGAGGGACTTTGAAGTTGATCCGGTTAAAGAGCGGTGCCTGATCCACAAACGGCAGAATCATCGTCTGCCACCCGATCCGCGCGCCGGCCCCGGGCTCGCCCTCTTTCGAAACCCAACCGGGTGGAAAGCATAAAAACGTGTCGTGGTAATTGTGCAGTGACAGGCCAATCTGCTTGAGATTGTTTTTGCACTGGATCCTGCGCGCATCCTGGCGTGAATGCTCAATGGCAGGCATCAGGATCGTGATCGCAATGGCAATCAGACCGATGACGACCAGGACTTCGACCAACGAAAAGCCGCGTTTTTTCATGGGAAGATGCTCCGGGGAAGATGCCGTTGAATCTGAAGCCGATTGTTGGCGAATGCTGAGGAGACCTGCGGTCGGGCGTTTCGGCGGGGTCGGGAGACCCGCGCCGAGCATCGCGGGAACCGCTCCGCGCCATCAGGGGCCATCCATTCGCAGCATGGGCAGTTCGATGAATCGCCAGTTGCCGCCGATCCGTTCCATCTGCACGACTTTGATCGTTGAACCAGGTCGCAGCGTCGCCTGCCGACTCAGTTCCGTCACGATCCTGGAGGAATCATCGAACAGCCGCCAATTTGCATCGACTTTCTGAAACTTCAAGGTCCGGGGGCGCGCGCCTCCTTTTGAGACCGTAAACGTTGCCACCGTCCCCTTCTCGGAGAATTCGGGCTTGATCGTCGTCAGCAGTTTGAGGTCGGCGATCATTGTTTTGGCCAGTTCCGGCGTTTCTTGGAACTGTAGCAGCAGGGTCTGCCGGACATCGTCTGTCTTCAGTCGCGCCAATTCTGAAGCCGGGAAAAGTTTGTCGACAAACGTGCTGAAGTCACCCGCCTCCAGCAATTTCGTGGCTTCGGTGATGACGCGGTTCAGATCGCTCCCCAACCCGGTGACTTTCAGGCCGAAGGTTTCGGGAATGTTCAATTCACCAGGAACTTCTTCCACGTTCCCCAAGGAGGAATCGAACTGCAGGGTTGCCAGACCTCCGGACCTGTCGAATTTCGGCGATTGCTCCTTGAGCGACTTCAATAAGGTCAGCAACTGCGGCTTGGTCTTCGGATGACTCGCCATGAACGTGGCCGCCCGCTCCACGAGGTCTTGTTGTCGCAGAGTGCGCAACTGATCGACCGGACAATATTGCTCAATGAACGCCTGAAAGTCGTTCTGTTCGATCAGTTGAATGGCGGCGTCCAGGTCCTTCGCCAGTTCCGGTTGCCGAACGGTCGCAGTTGTCGGTTTCGGAATGGCTCCCCCCTGCCCCATCGCCGAGGCAGTCAGTTGCAACAGAACGAGCCCACCAATGACAGCGGGCCTGATCGGTAGTGATGATTGTTTCCGGCGGTGATGTGGCTTCCACATGAGCGATGTCTCCTGAAATGAAAGGCCCCATGAAGCTACCGGCTCATCATGATGCCTGCAACTCGCGACCCACGCCCTGTGACAATTTGTCTGGAAAATGACGAAAAGGGGGTATCAGACGGAAAATCTCTCGATATACTTTTCGTTGGTCCTTCACCTATCGAGTGCCGCAGTTTTTCCCAAACTGTTCCAACGGATTCCAGACGCGTCCCCTCTTCTATTCCCACGCGAGGCCAATCATGGTGTCAACTTGTCGGCGACTGTTGTTGTGCTGTCTGTCGGGCGTGAGTCTGACGGTTGCCGTCAGCCAGGCTGCGGAACCGCGGCCCGAAACAGGCAATGCCACGGCAGCGCCCCGCGACGTGCAGAAGTCGAGCGTTGCGGGTCGCGATATCTTTTTGCGGGAATGGATTCCAAACGATCCTCGCAGTCATGGTGGCGATGGCCTGGGCCCCGTCTTCAATGAATCGTCCTGTGTGAGTTGTCACAACCAAGGGGGTGTCGGTGGTGGGGGATCGGAGGCCAAGAATGTGATTGTGATCTCTGCAATCCTCACCCCGAATGTGGCCCATCAACAGGCCGTTCAAAGGAGCGTCCGACGATTCCCTGCCGCCGCCGCGCCGTCGACGAAGACTTCTGAAGCAGATCCGTTTGGACCGCCCATCCCGCAAGCAGCGCCACAAGTCGCGGCGTCGGCACCCAGTACTGAGGAATCCCGCAAGGCGACACAGCGAAAACAACTGCTGGAAGATCTGCGACGACTGCATCCGGGGTTGGCGACTTCGCGAAGTGTCGTACTCCACAAATCAGGAACAGACCCGAAGTATTCGGGATGGCGCGATCAAGTGTTGGGGATCAACCCGGCCACCATGGGGTTGCCGTTCAATCAGTTGCCCGTACAACACGCACCTCCGCCGACTCTCGTGGGCGGGTTCTTCGCCTCGCTGGTCTCCCAAACTCAACAACAGGCGCAGCAGGAGATGATTCCTCCGGTCGAGCTGCAGGTGGAAAAAGTGCGCGGGTTGCTGCTGAGTCCGACCTTTTCCGTGATTCGCGGGCAAAACCGGGGGCAGATGCCAGGAGCCACTCCCAGCAGCGTGGCCGCGGTGCCCACACAGCGGAACTCCACCGCTCTGTTCGGCGTGGGGCTGATCGATTCCATTCCGGACTCAGTGATCGAGGCGGCCGCCGCACAGAAACTTGACGACTTCCCGGAAATCACCGGTCGCGTCGCTCGACTGAAGGATGGTCGCATCGGCCGCTTTGGCTGGAAGTCGCAAAAGGCCAGCTTGTACGACTTCACAATGACCGCCTGTGCCGTGGAACTGGGACTGCATGTTCCCGATCATCCGCAGGCGGGGGTTCCGCTGGATCCAGATTATGTACCGGCAGGCTTCGATCTGAACCAGGAGGAATGCCAGAATCTCGTCCAGTTCCTGAAAGACCTCCCTGCCCCGACGCGACGCACCGAAGAGATGGCTGCCATCGCCACCGAATTGAAGAAGGGAGAACAGGTGTTCGCCAAGATCGGCTGTGTGGCCTGTCACACGGAAAACCTGGGTGAAGTCAACAACATCTACAGCGATCTGCTGGTGCACGACATGGGTTCGGATCTGGGCGATTCCGGCAGCTACGGTGTCTTCCAACCACAATCGTCCGGGAGCGACGCCGACGATCCTCTGTCCGGTCTGCTGGCGGATTCCGTACCCACGATGGGCATGGTCACTGGCGGAATAGTGCTTGGAGGTCCGGGCTCCGTTGCGACAACGCAATTGGAACAGCTTCCCGAAAAGATGATCGGAGCAGGTCGGCAGGAATGGCGGACCGCTCCTCTGTGGGGTGTGCGCGATTCGGCACCGTACATGCACGATGGCCGCGCCGGTACACTGGAACAGGCGATTGCATTCCATGGTGGTGAAGCACAGCTTGTCGCCAACCGGTTCTTCCGGTTGCCCGGCGATGAACGAGCGTCCCTGTTGACCTTCCTGCGCAGCCTGGGGGCTCCGGAAGCGGTTGCATCCCGATAAAGCCGTCGTTGAAACCGGCGAGCGGGACGTGAGTCCCCCGTTTTGCAGACGACAAGCATGACTGCGGGCGTTGTGTTGTGTTTTAAACAAGGGACATTCTGCGTGAGTCCAGAATACGATTCACTCGCTCACGCGTATCAGCGTTCCAAGTCGCTTCCATTTCGAGTTTATTCCGAGATCCCCAATCACCTCGAAATTCTGGGAGATCTCCGCGGCCTCGATGTGCTCGATCTGGCCTGCGGGGAAGGTTTCTATACGAGGCTGATCCGGCACGCGGGGGCCGCTCGTGTTGTCGGTGTGGATGTCTCTCCGCAAATGATCGCGCTCGCGCGCCACCAGGAGCACGAAGCCGCCTCGGGCATTGAGTATGTCGTTGGTGCTGCAGAGTCCATACACGATCTCGGTACGTTTGATGTCGTCAGCACGGCATTCCTGCTGAATTGCGCTGCGGACCAATCGATCCTGAATGGGATGACTCAGGCCATCTCCCGGTCGCTTGTCCCGGGCGGCCGATTGGTTGCCACCCTCGGAGATTTGGGACATCAGCCAGGGGTGGACTATTCCACGTACGGGATGTCCACGAATGTCACGGCAGGTCTGGCTGAGGGGGCACCGTACAACATCACGTTTCTTCTCGACGTCGATACGTTTTCCATCACCGACTTTAATCACAGTCAAGCCACCTATGCGGCCGCCTGCCAGGCAGCCGGACTGAAAGTCCTGGGCTGGCATCCTTGCACAGTGACCGACGAGGGAATTCGCCAGTATGGCACCGAGTACTGGTACACCTGGTTGTCAAATCCCTGCCTGTGGAGACTGGAAGCACAAAAGATCTGAATGGGCCGGCGATTCGTCGTACTTACTCGGTCCCCGGATCGTTGTAGACCGGCAGTACGATGTGCGAGGGATACTTGTCCGAGAGGTGCAGCGTATTGTTGGCAATGCGCATCTTGCCGGGAACCAGGTGTGGGTCGCCCGTGTTTGGATTGGGTTCGAAGCGAGGAGAGTTCGACGATGAGACAGCGATCCGGATCTGGTGACCTTTGTTGAAGATCAATGACGTGCTCCACAGGTCCACTTCCAACTCGTACACCTGGCCGGCTTCGAGTGGCTCGTGCTTTTCATAACTGTTGCGGAGCGACGCGCGGCGGATACCGTCCGTGACGAGCATTGATTTGCCATCGGGATACACGTCACTCAGTTTGACAGTGAAGTCGGTATCGGGACAGTCAGAGGAGACAAACAGCTTGGCGGTGATCCGTCCGGTGACTTCGATCGGCCCGGATAGTGGTTCGGATGTGAAGAGCAGGACATCGGGTCGCGATTCGACGGGCCGTTGGTCCATCGGCCCCTTGGCAATCAACAGATTCTGGCCGCCGCGTGTTGGCACAGGGTTCTGCGGATCGTATTTGTAGGTCAGTGTGTCGTCACCTGACGTGGCCTTCGCACTCAGTGAATGATCCGCCTGCAAATAGAACGGCGTGGCCTTCGCGGGGGGCGGCCAGTCATCGGCGGACCGCCAGAAATTGCCGGGCGCACCGGCCGCAACGCAATCTCCCATCACATAGTAATGCACTGGTTTCAGAGGCACCGCGGCGGAATTCGGCTTGCCGACCCAGCAATCCAGGATGTTCATCGGAGCGACCAGGTTGACCGGGGCCTTGGCCAGGTCGCGATAAATGACCGCTTCGTCGAACTTGCCGTGTGCCGTCGGAGCGATCAGCAGGAAACATTTGTCGCGAGCATTCGGACCACCACGGCGATTGATCTCGACAAACGAATTGATGGTCCCCTGGATGAAGATGTCGTACCAACCTCCGGTGAAGACACCGGGCGCGTCAACCTGATCGGCATGGGCTTCGGCATTGAGTCCTTTCCAGAAGTCGTCGTAGGTGGAGTGCTGCAAAAATGTCGGCAGGTTGACGTCGTCCATCTTCGTCTGCTTCAGCCACCCTTCGAGCAATTCTTTGCGCCAGACGCCACCCTGGTACGCAGCCTGATGGTAATAGTCAGAAAAAGCGACGCCGACTACCTGCCCCTTCAATGCTGCGGGAGCACCAGGGGCAGCCATGTTTTGAGCAATCCCCAGGGCGGACTGGCCGTAGGTGATGACATTGCCATTCGACCAGTTCTGCTTGGCAATCCATTTCAGAGTGTCATGACCGTCCTGATGTTCACCGCCGATCCCATCATTGCCAAAGATGATCGCGTGATGCCCTTCCGAGGCAAAACGGCCGCGCATGTCCTGCACAACCAGCGCGTAGCCAAGTTTTGCGACGTTGTCAGCGGTTTTCTGGTTGCCAAGTTTGTTGTAGGGTGTCCGCAGCAGGATGACCGGAAACGGGGCTTCACCCTGCTTCGGCAGATAAACGTCAGTCGCCAGTTTGATGCCGTCGCTCATCGGCACCATCTGAGTCTGAACGGCCGACTGCGCCTGACAGGACACGCCGGTCGTCAGCGTCATCAGCAGGATCAGGCCAGCCAGGCGGCGACATAGTTGACTTGTAACGCTCATGGGAATCTCCAGGACAATCGGCGACTGAACCATGAGCAATACTATCGGCAGACGTGCGAGGTTTCAGTTTTTTCCAGAGATGAGGTCGATCCAGCTTTGCCTAACAAAGGGGTCAGACCGCTGCATTCCTTTTTCCTGCCTCATCCGGACGATCACCACGGAGTCACGGAGGGCACGGTGGTGAAGAAGGGCATCTTTGGATGCGGCGCTCAGGTCGACGCGGCAATCTTGTGTGAGAAGTCGAAGACAAGTCGCGCGATGGAGCGAATCAGCGGGGAGTGGGTTGAGGGGTCTGTCTGCAATCTCGCTGCCTGTCACGGAGCGACAGGGCTACCTTTCACCGTGCCTCCGTGGTGAAGAGCCTTGTTTTTGATTCAGACACGCGACGTTTCTCACGGATCCAGCAGCGTGGGATCAATCTCGTTGGCCCGCTCGCGCCACCAGTCTCCCGCCATTTCGTAGTTCCACTGGTGAGCGTCTTTGCAACCACCCAGGGCTTCGGCCATTTCCCGGGGGGAACCGAATCGGTCCGCCGGTTCCTTCGACAGGCAGCGCAGAATCACCGCTTCCAGATCCTTCGGAATGGACGGATTCCAGCGTGATGGCGGTGTGACAGGTTCCTTGGCGTGCGCCACCATCACTCGCCACGCCGTATCCCCCTCGAAGGGCGGCCGGCCGGTCAGCAGATAGTAGGCGACAGCGCCGAGCGAATAGATGTCCGAGCGGGCATCCAGTTTCATTCCGACGGCCTGCTCGGGGGACATGTACAACGGAGATCCGGCAAACGGCGTCGTCGCACCCGGGCCGAGCATGTTCAGAAAGGTGTCCCCTTCGCCACGCAGCAGCACCAGGCCGAAGTCGAACAGCTTCGTTACGTCAAACACTCCGCCTCGTTTGGCGGCAAAGATGTTGGCAGGTTTCAGGTCACGATGGATCAAGCCGTGGTTGTGGGCTTCCTGCAGTGCCCAACAGGTTTGAGCCAGGAAGTGGATCGACCGTCCCGGAGTTTGAGGTCCGTACCGCTTCACCAGATCCGCCAGGCTCAAGCCCCGCATGTATTCCATCACGTAATAAAACGTGCCGTCTTCGGTATGTCCATAGTCGAAGATTTCGATGGTGTTCCAGTGTGACAACCGGGCGGTCGTTTGCACTTCCCGTTCAAACCGGGCCAGCGCGGCCTTGTCCACCACCTGGCCGGGACGAATGATCTTGATCGCACAGGGACGCTTCAGCAGTTGATGTTCACCCAGATGAACCTGCCCCATTCCTCCGGTGCCCAATTCACGTTTCAGTCGGTATCGGCCGAGATTACGGGCGCGGTTGGCTTCGCGCCGCAAGCTGGAGATCGTGTACGTGCCATACGTCGCGATCACCCCGGTCAGCAACAATGCGAAACCCGATTCGGCCGCACGAATTTCGTCAATGGTTTCGGCCACGGACGGCATATACTGCCGGGCGAACAGCAGAATCACGGTGGTGGCCACGATCGGTGGAACCATCATGCCCGCGGTACGACGCCAGCCGTTCGGCATCAGCATACCATAGGTCAGCATCATGACCGACAGCCCCAGCGTTCCCGAGAAGACGACGGCCACTTGTTGAGCGGCATTTCCCGCCTCGGCTGCCTGGGCCAGGAAGAAGAATTCCAGGTAGACAATCAATCCGCAGATCGGACCAAACAGCAGCAGTTCGATCCGCCGCAATTCGCTGACCATCAGGGTGCGTGGGGTCATCAGCAGCCCCAGGCAGCCGACGGCAATGATCAGGCCGACCGTGCGAATGATCAGGACAATCGGTTCATCGATGAACAGCGACCGCAGGAAAAAGGCGGTCATGCAAAAGACACTGACAAATGAGGCTGTCTGCAAGCGCGATCGAAGCAGTGTCCGTTCGGCATCGTGCTGCAAGGCGACGCCGTCATCCAGGGAATGAAGTGGCGCGGGAACGGTTGGTTTCCTGGCGGTGGATGTCGGAACAGGTGTCGCGGGCCGGGCGGGTGGCGGCAAGACGGTTTGCTGCAGGTCATTATGAACCTCAACCGTTTTTGACGTTGATTTTTCTTCAATCAATGCATCGGACTGGAGATCGAGTTTGTTCACGATCACCGTCAAATCGAGCGATTCATGCTGGGGCGTCATCAACTTCGCCGACACGACGATCCCCTCCAGATCAAGACCCAAAACACCAAAACCAGGTTTCTGCCCCCTTCGCCCTGCACCTGTTTCAGAATCATCAGGTGGGGCCAAAGGCGCCGATTTTTGAACAACCAAGGATATCTAGCATTGATTGTGCGGGCGGGCGTGGATTTTGGAACACATGCGGTCAGCCGCTGACATTTGGATCGCTGCAATCGGCACGACCGCTACCATCGGGACGAGGGGGGCGCAGAATCTTTTCAGACGAGGTACGGCGAGCCGCCCGGTGGCGAATCTCTCGTTCCCAAGCTCCCGCTTGGGAACGCCCGTCTTCGAAGCTCCGCTTCGCCGTCGGTGTCGGCAGGAGATCACTCGATGACGCTCCAGAGCGACGAAGAAAATGTGACAGTCACAGAAATGTACGCACAACAATCCGGTTGCACGGCGATGCCGACGATCCCGTGAATTGGAGATACTCGAGAGCCCGCCCCCGTGCTCGCCAACCTGGACGGGTCGATCAGTTGAATGGATGAACGAATGTGCTTGGGACCATGAAGCGGAGCTTCAAAGACGGGCGTTCCCAAGCGGGAGCTTGGGAACGATGAAAGCGATTGGCGAAAAGAATCCATCAAAGACTGAGAACGAGTCGCACCCCCAGCCGTATCTCAGTTCGCGTCTTCAGGTTTCAAACTAACCCACTACCAAAAAACGTATCGAACACCGGGAACAGGGAAAAGGTACAGAAACCCCTTGCTGCTGCCATTAGCCAATGCCCGGGACCGGAAACGCGGTGCAGAATTCGCGGATTTGGCCCTGGACTTTGCTGGCCACGGACTCGTCTTCGGGAGCACGCAGCACGGTCAGGATCCGTTGTCCGACCTTTTTCAATCCATCCGCCAAATAGTCGGATGAGCCCCATTTCCCTGGTCCCCCCGTATCGAGTAGAGTCACTCATGCCGCAAAGATCACCGAATCGTCGAACGCGTGCCGCCGCAGCCACGAAGCTCCGACGGTCCCAAACCGCAGGTCAACTACGGGCATGATCGAGAATGTCCTTTACCCCCGACGATCAACATCCATCAATTGCACAAGGCTCAATTCTTCGAACTCGGTCGTTCTCCCGCACGGCAGTTCTAATCCTATTGGTCGTTCAGTTTTGTCTCTTGAGTTGGAATTGCGTTATCCACAGCCCGGTTGTGGACGAAATCGGGCACCTTGCGGGCGGTGTCTACGTATGGAGATTAGGCAGATACGATGTCTATCGAGTCAATCCACCGCTGGTCAGAGTGGTGGCGGCGGCCCCTGCAGTATTTTTTGGTATCCGCGAAGACTGGTCGGATTACGAGTCAGGTCCGTTAAGCCGTCCTGAATGGAAAATGGGGCGAGCCCTCGAAAACGCCAACGGACGCACAATTCTGCGATATTACGTGTTGGGGCGCCTGGCATGTGTTTGGTTTTCCGTACTTGGCACGTTGATCTGCTGGAAGTGGAGCCAGGCGCTTTTCGGTGACACGGCGGGACTTCTTTCTGCAGTCTTGTGGTCATTGAATCCATTGATTCTCGGCTGGGGAGCAACTTTTACGCCAGATGTGGCAATGGCCACGTTGGGGATATGGGCGCATTACCGATTCTGGCTGTGGTTGCGTGACGGCTCGCGGCGCAACGCCGTGCTTGCGTCTTTGAGTCTCGCTGCGGCATTGATGAGCAAGCTTACCTGGGTGATTCTGTTTGTTGAATGGCCCGTGATGTGGGGACTATTTCGCGGCATTTCATTGAAGACAGTTGCCGCACGTTCGACCGGACAAGGTCGACAGGCGATGATGCTTGCAGCCATCCTGCTGGGCGGCCTATACGGACTCAACTGCGGGTATGGCTTTGAGGGGTCATTTACGCGACTGGGAGATTATACGTTTGTCTGCGACGAGTTATCGGGACGCAAGTCGTTGCCTGACGATCCAATGCCCCAAGGCAACTTCACCGGCGGTAATCGATTTCGAGGGACACCTCTTGAATTCGTTCCCGTTCCATTTCCGCGGGACTATCTGTTGGGACTCGATTTGCAAAAGCGTGATTTTGAGCAACGCAAATGGTCGTATCTACTCGGTGAACATCGTTTCGGAGGATGGTGGTACTACTATATTGTCGGACTTCTGCTGCGGGTGCCTGCCGGCACACTGGGTTTGGGAGTGCTTGCTGCCTGCCTCGCCTGGCGACACCACCGGACGTATAGCGTTGAACGTCGGGATGAACTGTTTCTGATCGTCCCAATGCTGATGCTGTTCATGCTGATCAGTTCCGAAACCGGGTTCAGTCGCTATCTGCGATACGTAATCGGAGTTCTTCCATTTGCGTTCATTCTGATTGGTCGCGCAGGAATACTGCTTGAACGCGGCAAAGGAAGTTCGTGGCTCATTGCAATGAGCCTGTTGGTTTGGTCGGTATCGAGCAGTCTTTATTATGCACGCGACGGCCTGTCCTATTTCAATGAACTGGCCGGCGGACCAACACGCGGACATTGGTCGATGGCGGACGCAAATGTTGACTGGGGACAGAATTTAACCCTTCTCGCTGACTGGCAGCGCCGTCACCCGGCAGCAGTACCGTTGGTTCTCGAGTCACCTTCTTTCATGAAACCTGACACATTAGGCCTGGTCACTGAGTCGTGGGAAAGACGAGCTCGACGAACACTTGATGTCACATCGTATGCCGACTTTCTATCGGAAGATTCGGCGGGTCCAATTCCAGGTTGGTATGCGGTCAGTTTGAACTTCCTTCACAAGAAACACTGCCGGTATACGTACTTTCTTGAGGATCTCGTCCCCATGGAGGTGATCGCGGGATCAATTGCAATTTTTGAGGTCACGTTGGAAGACACGAATCGTATTCGCAAGCGGCGCGGATTGAAGTCCATGGCGTCATCACCGAATTGACGGCATCAGTCGATTACGAGAAAACACCGTCATTCAAATCGCAATCTCATTGCAACGCGTGACCGGCAGGTCCGATGTTACAATCCGCGCCAGAAATCGAGGTGATCCGCTGATGTGATTCCGATTTACGCCGACGCCATTGAATACTGATCAGAGCAAGCGATTGCGCGAGCGTAACGATCACAGAAAGGAAGTTGACAACGTCGGAATGAGCGGCCCCAAAGCATCCACAACTGATCTGCAATCCCCTCCAGAGAACGCTCGCCTTCGTCATTGCAAAGCAGAACAACAACGCTGCACTCAATAAAACGCTTCCGCGGAAGAGAACTTTCCCGACGAGACATGCCGCGAGGACCAGTTGCATGTATGGCAGGAACAACGCGATCAGCCACCCGGATTCCATCCCCGCGATTTCGTACCGATTGACTGAGGCAAGGAAAGCATAGGGATTCGCGAGGTGCGCCAAACCGCTCTTGATCCAGAGCAGGGCCGTTACGACGATCACAATCCAGACCCAGGCATTCCAGAGAGCGCATTTCCAATCGGTTCCAATCGTCGATTTCCACAACGGACCAGATGAATCCCAGTGAAAACCCATCATCCTCATTATCATTTGCTTCGAGTATTCCATTCTGCCCATCCACCCGGATAGAGAGAAATGTTTGTGAAACCAGCGTTTCTGAGGAACCCGTCAGGCGAAAGGGCGTCAGAGACCAACCCAATCAGAATCGCCGCCACGAATATCAGAGCCGCTTGTCTGACGGGAGACAGCATGATTTGAGCCAGTGCCGGGGATGCCAGCCACCTCACCAGACATCTTCCACCCCAAATCATGAATACGGCCCAGAAAACCACAATCAGGAAGAACTCATTGTCAGGTCGCGTCAGCGATTCGACGTCTATTGGCGTATCCGACACTGCCAGCGCAGTTCCATCCCATCGACTGAGGACACCATCGGTCAACCCAACTGATGACAATGCGCCGTAAACGCTATAAAGACCGCAGTATGGCCCGGCAAATTGGTTGGTGTCCGCACCGAGAGAACTGGAAGTCAGATTGAATGCATGCGCAAGTAGCACAGATGACAGTAGCGCAAGGTACCGTCGCACGTCATAAAAAATCCCCATCTGTTGGATTCCAAATTGCGAATCAGATATCGCAGACTATTTTGGCGGTGTCGGCTTTTGCTTTTCCCGTTGACGACGATAGAGCCATGCGACGATGATCACGACAGCGATCACTGAGTTGAACGCAACCAAGAGATACCGTGACGTCTGCGGGGGTGCAAATTTCGCCTTTCGCAATGCATCTGCATCCACGGGAATTGTCTTTTGAAGTTCGCCGTTCCGCCATTCGTATTTGATCGCAGGCGCGTTCGAGACTAAAACAGCGGTCCTTTCCGGGATTGCGATGGTGGGAGCAAAATCACTGGCAGGCAATGGGGCCGTTGGAATGTCAATTCTGTCGAGTTGAATGGACTCGAGTTCCACCAGTGCATCATCCCGGCCCGTGCTTTTTTTCCGACTTGTGAACTGAAACCCGGAGATAACAAAAGCATCGCCCCGTGTTTCCAGAGCGAACTTATCGTATTCCAACGTCAAAGATTCAGTTACGGATTGCTGCCGACGCTTCCGTTTCGACGGTGCGGCTTTTTCACCGTCACCGCCTCCAAGACGCCGGTTTTTGTAGGACAAGTCCCCGGCCTGCTTTTCGATGACGATCCGCCGCGGCAATGCACCACAGGCCGGGTCCAACCAGACAGTATGCTTGCCATAGTCCCCGTGCGAACTGATGACAACCGTTTCGTGGCCTTCGATGAGTTCGGTGGCGAGTTCTTCGTCGGCATTTTCCTTTTGGAGCAAATGCCAATAGAACTGTCCCTCGGTGGCCGCAGCGTATCCAAACAGTACGTTCAACGAACGCAAATACGCATGAATCTTCGCTGCGTTGGCAACGTCTTCAATTCTCGCGTCGATATTCAGCCGCTTCTCGTAGGGTAATTCCGACCCATTGCCAACTTGAATCACGTGAAGATCAAGATACGTTTCGCCAAAGATTCGCTCTACGATCCCGCCGTAGGGGACAGGCTCTCCATTCAATTGCTGGGTGCCGGATGATTCCTGCGTCACACGCCAGTTGGAATGGTCGCGATTGATCGCGACTTCAATCTTTCCTTCATTGTGGCCGTCAGCATAGTCCGCATTGATTTGTATGACCCCGTGCAATTTAACTCGGGACAATGTTGATGCGGTCTGCTCCCATTTCTGCAGCACTTGCCGTCGCGACGCAGTCTCAGCGGTACAACCAGGCTGGCAATCGTACAGAAGCCCTGAAATCAACAGCAATGAAGTCCATCTTGTGAGGCACATCGAATGCAGTCCCCGATTCTCTGTCGGTGTCGCGATGGTCAGGGTTTAATTGCCAACAGATGCCCTTTATTCGGGGGAGCAGTTCGAGGCAGGGCATGCATCACTCGCATCGTTTCCACAACCTTGAACCTGCGAACACCAGTTCTCACCGCCTTCTTCGTCACAAATTCCGTTGTCCAAATCCCCGCCGTCAGGCGGCGAATAGCAAACCTTATACACTTCGATGCACTGAGAATCCGGGTTGCAATAGGTCGTTTCGTAGCCGGGAAACTCCTGAGTTGCCAGATCTTCGTCCGAGAATGCCCGAATTTGCCGACAGTTGCATTCCTCTGTTTGGCCGCCGCGGATTGCTGCCGATGCGGCTTGGGCTCCACAACCCAACCACTGAAGGACGGGGATATTCAGCAAAAGCGCCATAGATATCATCGGGAAAAGTACTGGCACGGATATGCGCATTGAATCACCTCTTTCACCCTCTTTCACATGAGTCTATTGTTTAAGCACAACGCTACTTCAGAGACGCCAATGATGGTGCAAATTCCACCAGGGCCAGCGCGCACTCTGC
>JAFEBS010000086.1 GCA_018242525.1 Planctomycetota bacterium
AAACCAAGATCAGCGAACGCGGGACTCCCGTTTGTCGTGAGCCCCGCAAGGTCCTGAAGGTCACTGCATAATCTCGACGGAGCGAGCGGGACCAGTGAAAGACTCACTGCTACCCGCCTGACACGAAAGCGTCGGGCGGGATGTTGTCAGCCTCTCAATTCAGCTCAAAGGGTGGTCCAAATGGATAAGACGAAAGACGGTGAAATTGAACTCCCGACTGCCGATGAATCGGTCAGCACGGCGGCAACCGAAACGACAGTCGCGACCGAACAGGCCACTGCTCAGGATGCGTCTCTTCCGCTGTTCCGCGTTGAAGCAAAGGGACTCCAGTCGCTGGAGTTTCACGCCATCGATGAACCCGAAGCGGCTCGCCTGTTCTACAAACAGCACGGAGTCCCATCGCACGAGCACAATCACCGGGTGACGCGAATCTCCTGAGCTGTGCTGGTTGACGCAGTGTAGGGAAGCGGCCATCCCGCCTGGCTCATAACCAGGAGATCGCAGGTTCGAGTCCTGCCGCTGCCATTTTTGACGGAGCTGGATTATGTGGGAAATGCCCGACTATAACGATTGGCTCTGGGTGCGAAGGTAGGCCGTGGACCAGGAAACCATCGACGCACTGCAGGCACGAAAAACGGCCATTCTTGCCGAGATCGCAGCTTTCGGTGCGGCGACTGCGTCCGTGCAGGGCAAGCCGAGCTACAACGTTGATGGCCAGTCGTTCGATTGGAATGGTGCCCGCGTTTCGATTACCGCATATCGCAAAGGTCTTTACGACGAGCTGACAGAGATCACACGGCAGCTCTCGCTGGCTCAAGGCGACTGGGAAGTGCAGGACGTGGTTATCACATGACGACGGATGTAAACACCGCTGAAGATCTGCTTCTGGTTGACAATGTGCAAACAGTCACATTGACACTGAAGAGGGCCTCTGGCGATGTTTCGATTGACATTGACCATGCGAACAACGGGCCACTTGACAAGAACCTTGAAGCATCGTACGGGACCGAAGGGAATGTCTACTCATGGACGATCCCTGACGTCGAACTGAACCCAGCCGGTGACGGACGCGAGATCAGGCCACTTGATGAACTCAATGACGGGACTCACGATTACGTTGTGGTGGCATCAACGAATGGTGCCTGCGGCGGAAAATGGACACTGACGACGAACCGCAAGAAATGACCCAATGCCTACCCCCGATCCTGCTTCTGTGCATGCCGATTGTCTTGACGCTCTCGTCACGACCATTCAGGCATTGAGCCTGCAGGAGATCACTGCCATCGGGACACAGGAAGTTGTTTCCGACGTTGGCAAGGTGGGTAGTGAGGCAATTACAGACGATGACGGCAATCTGGCCGGATCGTTCATCAGTGTCTCGCCGTGGGGAATCGAGAGTATTGCCGACTTCACGAACGTCCGCGAAATCACGACTTACCGCTGCCTGGTTGCGATCATCGCCAAGCGGGACACTCCGGAACTGACTCGAAAATTGGAGTGGCGAGAAAAGATCCGCAAGGCCCTGCAGCGATTGAGGATTGACGTTCCGACGGTTCGGCAAACAACCCTTGAGCTGAACCCAGTCGTCGACGCTCAGATCTGGAGAAACAAGGCGATTTATTTTTCGTCGTTCGTTGTGCTCTGTTACAGCTATGAGGACAGGGCACCATGACCGATAGAGTCACCACTCGCCGCGAGGAGATCGACGGACTCGATTCGTTTGTGACGATCATGTCTGAAATCGGATCGGCTCATCATCGCATGGATTACGCGGACGTGCTCACTGGGTTTTTGCCGAAAGTCCAGGAGTCTCACCAGTCGAACTTCGACGGCCGTCATTCCCCGGACGGTTCTGCATGGCCCGCATTGTCGAAGACGACAGTCGCGAAAAAGGGACATGACGTTCCGTTGGTTGAGTTCCTTCGCCTGAAGCCGTCAGTCTTGGAGCTTGCTCACCCTGACCATGTCGGCGGTGTATCGAGTCGCGGGTTTCTGTTCGGAACGTCTGTCGAGTACGGGTTCTTCAACAACTTCGGGACTGCAAAAATCCCGCAGCGTGAATTCATTGGGTTGCCTGTTCCGCTCGTTGACGATCTCGCCGGGGTTGTCGCGGATCATGAAGTCGATGGTTTGAAATTGAGGTAAATCATGGGACAGGGAGCACTGGCCAAATTCTGCGTTGATTCTGTTTTGCCGTTCGACACTTCGAGTGAGCCATACGAGTACGTCCCGCCGTTCGGGCTGAAGGCGTCCCAGCCAATCATCGATATCGGTGGGGTTCGTGGGACTCGTTCGCACCATGCGGCAAGGTCACGCAAGGGGGCGAAGACTGTCGGCGGAGATGTCACGCTGCCTGTGTCGGCCCTGATGCTGGATGCATGGCTCCCCAGGATCTTGGGTGCGGCGAAGTCCGGGACCGCGTTTGCTGTGGCAGAAACACTGCCGGAATTCCAGTGCATGCATGACACCGTCGAAAAGGTGTTTTCCTATACGGGATGCAGGGTCTCCAAGGCAGTGTTCAAGGGGTCCGCAGGAAGCCCGCTGATTCTCGTGACGCTGTCGATTTTGGCACTGGACCGATCGACAGGAAATGCAGGAACGTTCCCGGTGCTCACGATGCCTGTCGAGGCCCCATATCTGTTCAACGAGCTTGTTCTGACCGTCGACGGTACAGATCGTGAGGCTGAAGACTTCGAGCTGACCATTGATAACGTGGGCAGTGCGATGATGGTCAACTCGTTCACGGCGTCTCGGATCAATATCAGGGACCGCATCGTCTCCCTGTCGTTCACGAATCCATTCGAGTCGGGTTCGGTCGACCTGCTTGACCCTGATCTTCCCGGGCTCGCAGCGACTCTCGTCTGGACTCCAAGCGGGCTGAACTCGTCGACAACGATCACTCTGCCTGCCCTTCAGATCCCTGCCGACGATCCGACCGTCCAGGCGAAGGACCAGATTCCCTACAAGATCAACGCAATTGCCCGCAGGACTGCCGGGGCGGCGGAAATTGCAATCACCCACAACTCGGCAGTTGCCTAACCAAAATCGAAAGTTGACCAATGTCTTCGATTCCATCACGATCTGGTTCCGCCGTCATTTCCGACGGTTACACTCGGCAGGCGTTCATCCAGGGGATTCCGTTCACAACCCCTGACGTTCATTTCTCGTATCGTCCGATCCTCGCGGCCCAGCTGGCGATGATTCGCCGCGAAATGTCCAAGGCGTCAGGATCGGGGCTTGCCGTTATCCAGGCCAAGACGATCGAAAAGTACGTCAGTGAGTGGGATATCAAGGACGCAAATGGAGTCTCGCTCCCGATTACATCTGCAGCAGCCATGAACATCGCACCGGAGATCTTCGATGCCGTGTCGGGAATCATGCTGGGCCTGCGATACACGGACATTTCCCCGGACTGGCCGAAGATTGACGACGAAGAAACCGGATCTTCGCTGGAGGAGATTTTCGGCAAGGAACAGTCCGACGTAAAAAACTGATTGACGGGCTGTCTCTACTTTTGAGGCATCCCAAGACGGCGAATCGGGACTGTGCCGATTGCAGGAAGCACGTCTACGACGAAAAGACCGGGGAAAGGCAGATGTTCCACGATCTCCCAGTCCTGCGAAACCCAAAGCAAAAGCTCATGTGTGAACGGCTGGACAGTGAGGGAAATAGCAAATGCCCGAAAGGTCACTTCAGCAGCCCGATCGAGTTGAGCCAGAAGAACGTCGAAGCGTACCACCACTACCTGACGTGCGTAGCAGTGGGCAGCTTCCCGGATGACGAGATCGTGAGGCGAAACGCAAGGATCATTCGGCAGATCGTCGATCAGCAAAAAGAGATTCAGCAGCGTGAGTTCATGCTGTCTGTTTTGCAATTAGGGGCAAGTCGTGTCTGACGCCATTCGTGACGTAACAATTCGAGTCAGAATCGAGCAGATCGAGGCCCAGTTGAGGGCCCCGAATTTTGCACCGATCGAAGCTGCCATGATGGAACACGCGGCGAAGGCCAAGGACATCGGCCAGCAGATCGCCGCGTCGATGGTGTCTCCCCAGACGTTTGCTCAACAGGTCGCGGGGTTCAATTCGATCGCCAATGCTGTATCGAACGTCGATAACGCCACGAAGGCCGCCGCGGCAACGGACCCGTTCGCGAACATCGACGCCAGTGTTCAGAAGCTCAACGGGTCGCTCCAACAGGAAGCTGCGAGCCTGGATGTCGTTGAGAACGCTGCACGCCGGAATTTCGACGCACTGATCGGCCAGGCACAGGCGGAAGCGTCCCTGGAGCAATCAATCCAGCGGGCGAACGCTGCCCGGCAGACGGCCAATGTCGAAAACATCACCGGTGCCGGGAACGCTCTCCGTGCTGCCGCAGCGAGTGGTACGTTCTCGGGGGTCATCACCGGCCTTGGCCAAGCCCTGATTTTCACCGCCAAGGGTGCATACCAGCAGGCAGCGGGAAACGCTGCTGTTGCCACTTCAGCCACGGCAGCTGGGCTCGCCAGTGAGTTTCAGGCCCGTGCAATTGGTCATGTCTCCGCAGCGGGAGCACGAGCTGCGACCACGAACGCTGCACTTGCCGCCAGTAATGCGGCGGCCAGTGCGAGTGCTGCCGGTGCCGCAGGGATGATGGGTCGATTGGCCGGGATCGTTCCTCAGATCGCAATCGGAGTTGCGGCCGTGTCGATTGCCGTGGAGGTTGGCTCGCAGCTTTGGGCAGCGTACGGAAGGGCCGGCCGGACTGCGAACGACGATATTCGGGACGCGGTCAAGCAGCGAATCGAAGCCGAAAAGCAGTCCGCACAGATCGAGTTTCAACTGTCGGAGGAGCAACGACGTAGAACCGGCCTCATCACCGAGACGATCAACAAGCAGACCGAGGCGACGATGCGTTACCGCGACGTCCAGAAGCAGGTCATGGAAGCCCAGAGAAATTCGTTCGAGGGGCAGGTCAGCCGGCAGGCTGGAGATCCTGCCACTCAACTGGCGATGCTCCGCAATCAAGATCTCACGAATCGAGACAATGCGATTCGCGACGCTGCTCGTGGCCGGTTTTTTCAGGCGAACATCGGAAACGGCCAGATCAATGACCAGGATCTGATAAAGCAGGTTGAGTCGGCACGGGCAACAAAGTTCAAGGATCTTGGCGGGACGGATCTCGTCAGGGCCGAAGAGGAGCGACTGCGATTCATTCAGGTCGCGTCCGACAAGCTGCGGGAACGACTCGGCACAGAGGGCAAGATCAAGGATATCATGCAACAGCAGTTGCAGGTTGATCTCCAGTCTCGCGACGCTGCCAAGTCCCGGCTCGCCACGATTCAGGATCAGATCGCTGCCGAACAGGGGAGACTCCAGTCAGCAGCCGAACGGTTTGCTCAAATGGACCCCGGCGAGCAGGCCCGGTTGAAGGAAGTCGCCATCAAGGCCAAAGGCGGCGGGGAGCTAACACTGCAGGAAGCTCAGTTGCTGTCCCAGAGCGGAGTCGGCCAGGGTCAGGCGTCCCAGGCATTCCAGAGAATCGCCAACAAGGCTGGGTTCCAGGACGTCGCTGGCAACCTTGGGGAATTCGATCAGATCAAGCAGCTTCAGTTCCAGGGTAAGGGTGCCGCAGAGTCCGTTCGTGCGATTGAGGAGACGATTCGCTCGCGAATGGAGGAGATCGTGAAGGCCGGAAGCTCAATCGAGAGCCTGTCGAAGGCTTTTGATTCGTGGGTCCAGGGATTGATTGCACTGGGTTCACGAGTTGATGCACTGCAGGCACAGTTTGCCGACTCCAAGGCGAAGGGACAGGCGTCAAGCGGGGCGGGGATTCACGGAGGAAGGGCCATAGGTTATTGACCATGCTCTACTGGCGTTACGGTAGATACAACTTTCCCGCAGGTGCCGTCGAGTTCACGGCCGGCGGGGAGCGTATGTACACAACCCGCGGTGAGGCGTGGGCAATTCGGAAAAAGGTCGAGCTTACCGTCCACCTGCAGTCGGATTCTCCAGCGGGGCTGACATTCCTTATCAATGAGCTTGATTCAAACCTCGTCCCCGGCTTCGATCTCGGGCTGTACGAGCAAGGCGGGCGACCAACTCGTCATCTATGGCGTAACAGCGACACGATCGGCGGCGTCCGGGTCGTGAGCGACGGGTTCCCGGTTGGAGACGGAACCGAGTATACGACCTACGTGACCGTCAAGGTTTCATTTGAGGCTGACTTCCCAGTCAGAGATATTGATCCCCTGCTTTCGTATTCAGAGACAGTCTCAATCATTGGCGATGGTGGTCCTGAGTTCATTTATCTGCCGACTCTTCGCGGGAAGTGGCAAAAACAACAGATCTCAGATACGTCGCTCGTCACGGCTACCCAGTCGGGGGAGGTGATCGGTTGGCAGCGATACCCGGATCTCCCGCGTCAGATCTGGCCTCAGTTCGAGATCACTTCGCAGCGAAACATTGTCCGCACGAACCCCGAAAGCCTGGGCGGTGACTTTGGTCAGTACAAGATCGCGTATTCGTACTCATACGAATCGAATGAACCACTTTTTGGCGTCCCGCGTCCAGTCTGATAGAGGTTAACCATGGCTACGAAACGATGGCAGGGCGACGCGGTTGCGATCGCACAGGTGAATACGCTGACTCCCCCGGCCGGTGCCGGTGAGATCGGCATCGCAATCAACGGAAAGGTTCTCACTCACGATGAGTGGGACGCAGCGGCCATTGCCGAGAAATGGAACCTGCAGTCTGCGGTTCTCGACGCTGTCGCACAGTCGCCAGAGTTCCGGGAGATCGTTGCGTCCGAGAGCAGTGGTGATTTGATTCTTACGGCGTTGACGCCCGGAAAGCCATTCATCGTTTCTACGACAGTGGGGGGCCTTGCGACGTCCAACGAAGTTCAGACGCTAACTAAGATTAACGACGTCTCTGGTGGGACATTCACAGTCACGTTTGACGGGCAGACGACAGGGAACATCAACTGGAACGACAGTTCCGCGACTGTGCAATCGGCCCTTGAAGCATTGAGCAACATTGCCCCGGGTGATGTGACCGTGACGGACACCGCAACCGGATGGCAGGTCGCGTTCGCTGGAGCATATCTGGCAACCGACGTCCCGCAGATGACCGTCGACTCATCCTCTCTCACGGGAGGGTCCGCAGCAGTCAACGAAAAGCAGCGACTGTCTCTTGGGGACTCATCGACAGCCGTCACGTTCAAGCTGCAGCGTCCAGACACACTCGCCGAAACTGGCAGTTTGACAACACCCGTCTCTGTGTCAGACGTGGACACGGCCTTGACCGCACTCGGGTACTCGGTGACATGCACTGGGGGGCCACTGGAACATGGCGGAAGCTCCACGATCTCCCCGCCGTTTGTTCGCAGCGGATGGTACGCGTCGTCTGTTTTCAGCTCGTCCAGCGATCCACGAGTCGGCAACAACAAAAACGGGCTCTTGAAGTACACGCTGAACGTACCGCAGGGGGCCACGATCTCCGCAGCGACGCTGACAATCCCAAGTCCGATCGGAAATGCCAGTATCTACGCCGAAGACTATGACGCACCGGCGTACCCGATCTCGGCGAGCGACGCCAGCGGAAAATCTCTGACAACGGCCTTTGGGTCAATCGATAGCGGATTCACGACTTTCGACATTTCCGCCGTGATCCAGGAGCTGACAGATCGGTCTGGATGGGTTTCTGGTGGAAGCCTGATTCTGCATCTGGTTGATACCGTCGGTGCTGGCACTGAGTATTCATTCACTGGCTCAGACGCAACGGTGTCTGTCACCTACTCGGCGGCTGGAACAAACGTCCCAATTGTGATCGAGTGGGACGGCGGCGATGCCGGAACGAATATCCCGCAGCTCGCCGTGACTGGATCGACAGTACCGTCAGTTGTAACTGTTCAGGAGGGGTCTCCAGCACTGGACGCGACCATTGTTCCGGCGACTACGATTCCGGGCGGATCGACGATTCCCGTCATCGCGACTCAGCCGTCGCGAGGTCCGCACCACTGGGACGACCCGCTCAACTGGTCAGGAGGATCAATCCCTGTCAGCACTGACGACGTATCGATCGATCACAGCGACATTGACATTCTCTACGGGCTTGATCAATCAAGCGTCTCTCTGGCGTCACTCACGATCGGCGCCAGCTTCACCGGGAATCTCGGGCTCCCTGAAACAAACTCGGAAAGCAGCGATTCTTACATCGAGTATCGACAGCAGTACCTGAAGCTGACTGCTCCGATTGTTCGCATCGGAGACGGGGCCGGGAATGGATCGAACCTGATCCGATTGGACGTACTCGGGGACAACACGATCGATGTCCGTCAGACAGGGTCATCTGATACAAACGGGCTGACTGCTGTCCAGGTGATCAGCTCCGGAAACATCACCGCGAACATCGTCAAGGGGTCGGTCGGATTCGGCCTGTACGAGGGGGAGGTCGCTGCGGTCACGTCCCTGAAAGTCGGATACAAGGACACTCCGACCGGAGACGCGACGGCTGTTCTGGGGCCTGGTGCGACCTGCACAACGCTGGACATGGCGGGCGGTGTGGTATTGGCTTCCCACGCTCCGGGAACGATCACAATGACCGATGGGGAGCTGACGATTGACGACGGGAATATCACGTCACTGAAGCAGCGGGCCGGGACTGTCAGGTACAATGGGAACGATACGATCACTCTCGCCGAGATCTCCGGAGTCTTGGACTTTCAGCAGGACATGCGGGCCAAGACGGTCACAACCTTGAAACTGTTCGAGGGGTTCGAGTATCACGATCCTCACGGGGTTGTGACGTGGACGAATCCATGCCAGTTGATTCAGTGTTCACCAGCGGATGGCACGTTCGACGTTTGCAAAAACATCACGCTCGCACTGGCATTGCTGTAAGGATAGGCCATGCCATCAGCTCCCCAAGGGTTGTTTGAGTTTCCGGGAATCGAGCAGATACTCGGCGGGACGCTCACGAGATCGCACGGAATCTCCCCCGCCATCTGCTTGCTGAAGATCGCTCCGCAAAAGACGATTCCGAAGGTCCGGGGAACACTGACGCTGTCGTACGATGGCCAGAAACTCGAATTCCCTGACTCAATGATCGACTCCAGTTCTGTCACTATCGACAGGGGCGGTTTTGTCATTTCCATGAGGATTCTCACACGAGAGTGGAAATGGGGATTCGGCCTGGTGTCCGGCCTGTACAACGAGCGAACCAACAACGGGAAGCTGATTGCAAAACTGAAAAAGAGCCCCCGCGAACTTGCCGAGATACTCGTCAAGAGCATCAAGGAAACGGGCTACGATATTTCGGCTCTCGATAACGGAATCGGGCCGCGTGTTGACTGGGTCGCATCAAACCCCATGGCCGAACTTGCGAGAATCTGTGATCAGGTCGGATGCCGGATCATCACGACCAACAAGGGAAAACTGAGGGTCGTTAAGCTGGGCGAAGGAAAGGACCTGCCGGACTCGAGCGTGATGTCGGAGGGCGTCGGAATCAATCCCGCGAATCGCCCGGACATCATTCGTCTGATTGGCGGACCTGACGTCTATCAGTCGTACCTGATCCTGGAGGCCGTTGGCGAAGAAAACGACGACTATGGCACACTGAAGCCGATCGACGAACTGTCATACAGGCCGAAAGGCGGATGGGGGAAAGAGTCCCCGCAAGGATTCTGGGGAGTGGCTCCCGGCGAAGCGAAGGACACGAAGGAAAAGTGCCGTCAACTCGCCCTGAAGACCGTGTACAAGCTGTATCGAATCAAGTCGCAACTTGACGGAACATGGTCAATCCCTGGAGTCCCCAAGGTTGAAGTCACGGATCGGAAGCAGATCGTTCTGCTGACCACTCAGATCATCAAGCAGTTCCCCAAGGACGAAGATGATCCGATCCGATTCAAGCCAGCGGAAATCATCGGATCGTACTACCCAGAGTCATGGTCGATCAAAAACACTGATCTCGGCACGAAGTACGACGGCCAGTTCTCAATTGACGCCGAACCGCGTCGCCAGTTGGTCGAATTCTCAAAGCCGGTCTATCAGTACAAATTCGTCCCGGACGGGACTGAGCAAAACGGGCCGGGTCATATCGAGTTCTACCCGGCAGATCTGCGGCTGTATACGAGCTACAACGTCAAGGACAAGGACACGCGGCAGCTCATTCGATCAGAAAAAGACCTGAAGCTCAGCGGGTCAGTTCAGGGTGAACCGCTCATCCTTCCGATCAATCAGGATGATGTTTTCCGGTCCTATCGAACCACGTACAAGGCTGTCCGTCGGTTTGAACTGAACAAGATCACCGGAAAGGAGGAGCTGACGACGAGCTACTTCACTGCCAATGAAACCGTCAACAATGAAGACGACTTCGGCGACGCTGCTGATCACTATCTGGACCTGACCGCCAAGACTTTCGAGAATGCCCTGTCTGGAGAGCGTCAGTACGCCGGGATTCGCACCGACATCGATCTCGACGGTGCAATCCAGCAGATCAGCTACGTGGTCGGTCGTCAGGGAGCGACGACGTTCGTCAGTCGCAACAGCGAGCACGATACCGATATCCCGCCATACGAGGAGCGGCTCCGTCGTGAGGTCGGAAAGTTTATCGACAGGTCGAAAAAATGACGCGGTTCGACACCCGCATCGCCTCGCAACGCTGGGAAGCTTGCATCTCGTATGCAGATGAGGAGATCCCTGCGTTTGCCGTTGTCCAGGTCGTGAACGCAAATCTGATTGACGCAGTTTCTCAGAGCCTACAGCCCACTGCCAGAGGTGAGCCCGCATTGTACGTGCGAAAGACTGTGATCGCAGATGCTGATAGCGTTCAGCTTCGATCGGCTCGCGGACACAGGTTCAGGTTTAACGGCCCAGTTCCAATTCCAGCAAAGGGGGCCGGGTACGTTACGAGGGACATTCCCGCACTGGCCTTGTGCCATTCAGTCAGGGGAATTCCATCGCCAACGACCGACGGCGTATTCGCTCCCATCGATGGGCAGTGGTATCTGGAGGAGATTGTCAACTTCACTGGCGTCGACGAAGTGACTGAGTTCCTGAACCTGTTCCGCGTTGCGATGTCGCCCGACGTGATAACCAATCAGGCCGGATGCTTTGTCAGATGGATGACCCTGCAGTCTGTTGCGGAGGTTGACAAATGAGTTGGCACAACCCACAAACGCAACAGGTCCGATGGATCGACGCACTGAACACTGGCAGCGATGAAATCCCCGGCCATGCCGTGCTGTACATCAACTCGGCGGGACTGGCTTCGGAGTACGGGGCTGACATCGACTCCGACCCGTACGTTCTTGAAGTCGTCAAGTTCACGAAGGATCTCGCAACTGCCGTCAGCTCTGTCAACACTAGCGGCCCTTATGGTTACGGCCCAACTTGCGAGATCCGAGAGCAGTACCATGACATCATGCAGGTCTTTTGCGTGAATGGACCTGTTCCTATTCCGCCCGGCCAGATGGGAGTTGTGACGCTCGATCCGCCGTTTATCGCCCTGTGTGATGCCGGGGAAATTGACGTCCTTGTGCCTCTGGCTGACTCGTGGCATTTGGTCACTCCGAAGGCGTCTTCTCCGGAATGTGCCGATCCGGCTCACTGGGCTGAGTGGTTTCGTCCGTTAATGGACATGCGACCGCTGGAGACTGGAGTCAAGCCGTATTTTGTTGATCTCGACTCGACTCTGGCTGGATTCACTGGCGAGGAACTGTCATGACGCCAAAGCTCGACACGTTCATTTCTCAACAAAAGTGGGTTTCGTTCAGGTCGCTCGAAACAACTCGAACGATTCCACCGTTCGCAGTTCTGCAGCTTGGGATCGTGACTGATCGAACTCAGGCAGAACTCGACGAAACGACCGGGGAGTACACGCTGCTTGCGAGCAGGCCGTACAAGATCGGCTATCCGACCCCCGAGTCTGCTCCAATCTCGCAGTCGATCGTTTGTGACGACATCGCGTTCAATGGGCCGATCGAGGTACTACCCGGAGAAAATGGCGTCTTGACGTTTGATTCGCCTTGCATCGCAATGTTTGACGGTGCGACAAGCGGTATCCTGACCCCGCAAACCCCATTCACTGGAGATGCTCAATTCGGGTTCGCACTGCAAAACACATTTCCTCACAACGGGCTCGATACGACGGTGATCTCGTGTTTCCGTCGAATCGGATTCATTAACTATGGGCAAAAGACCTACGCCGTTGTCCAGCGAACAAGGGCCGCAGCTCCTGAGCCACGGAATCCGACAATCGCAAAGTACAGCAACACTGGCCAAATGCTCTGGCAGCGGCCGTACGACTCGACGATCGATCCGGGTGGGACGCTGTGGCACAACCAGTTCCTTGTCAACAAAGCGACGATCGTTGACGGTGACTCAACCTGGTCAATCGGCAGCGAGGCGAATCACGAAACAAGCGTCACTCCCCCGCAACTGATCAGAACCGACAACGATGGATACACGAATCTAACCGTCGGCGACTTCGCGGCCGTTGCCTATGACGTTGATGCCGACAGCGGAATTGTCGCATTTGGGAACATGGGAGGCCCGCAGGATTCTTCATGGGCAACAGCGACTGGATGGCAGTTCCATTTTTTCGATGCTGACGGGGTTCCGACAGGATCGTGCTCCCCGGCAACGAGCCCGAACTCGATCTCTCTCCAGAGCAAGATGACAGTACACGCACTGCCGAACGGAGACGTACTATCCGGGTGGTTTGATGCCGGGTCGTCAGCGTGGAAGATGGCCCGGTTCGATCGCACTGGAACAACGATCTGGATTCGCACGTCTCCTGTCGGCACTTCATCAACAATCTGCGGAGTAACGACGGATCGATTCATGGCCGTCGACGGCACAGTCATGAAGCTGTCGGACGGAACAACCGTGGGGAGCTTCGCTTCAGTGGCCCCGTTCTCGTCTCCGGTGTTTCGCACAGGGATTGCTATTGGAGATGAGCTTCCGGTTTCGTTCCTGAACGGAGCGGCCCCATTCCAGGGGATTGCAGTTCTTGATCTGTCGACGATCGCAACGAGTCTCATCTGGGAATTCGAGCCTGAATACGCAGGGAGCGACCTGTCACCGCCAACGACGTACGGGTGGCCCAGCGACCCAGTTGGGCGAGTTGCAATGGACGAAAGTAGGGTCTACGCATCCCGGAAGAGGGTTGGCGGATCGGCCAATTATGACACCGTTTTTGCGATCAACCGGGACACGGGGGATGTCGACTGGGAGCAAAACCGGAAGCAGTTCGGTGTCGACGTGGACGTTGATTCAAAGGGTAGTGTTTTCGCGGCCGGCGTAATCGTCGTTGGTCGAATCAAGCACACGGAGTTTATCTGATGGCGGTCTGTGAATTGGTGGAGCAGTCACCGGGAGTCCGTCGCTGCAGCGTGTGTCGCCGCGGGTGGATTGGCCCGGCCGGGGAAAGGGAGTGCCATGGCATCGCGGAAATTCGGAAGCCGATACAAAAGCCGATTCGAGAATCTGCAGTATTCTCGACACCTTCCCAGAGGGCAATTCGCGTTGGGATGCTGATGCCGAACTGGTGTGCTGGTGGAGTCGAAAGGTATCACGAGGCCGTCTGCCGGTGGACCTCCCGGAGAATAGAATGGGTGGGCCTAGGGCTGACAAAGGATGCTCCGGTGTCACAGCGGTCTGTCGATCAGATCTCACGAGCATTGCCTGTTTATCGCGACGGTGACATCCGACCGTTACTCAGCTCGTGCGATGTGCTGCTGACATGGGCGATTCCGGATCTCGCAGGATTGATCGGAAATTTCCCTGGCCGGGTCGTTGCCATCAGTCACGGCGACGGACAGTGGCTGAGGAGTCGCTTGCATGATTCTTTCGATCGGGCGACTGACTTTGTGGCCGTCTCTTGCGAAGCTGCAAATGCATTCCCTGAACCAATCCGGGATCGAGTCGTCATCCAGCCAGCAGGGATCGAGGTCGACAGGATCTCTCCGTCACGATCACGCGATGAGGTTCGCAAGGACTGGGGAGTCAGGCCCGATCAAATCGCTCTCGGATACGTCGGTCGATTCAGTCCAGAGAAGAATCCCCTTCAACTTGCCCGTATCGTTGCGGGAATGGACAAGAAGTACGTGGCAGTCTATCACGGCCACAATCCATGGGGCGAAGAAGAGTTTCGGCGGGAAGCAACGGAAATCGCAAAAGGCCGAATCGTATTCGTTCCACCAGCAGTTCACACCGGCGACGTGTACGCCGGGATCGATCGACTGATACAAGCGAGTGAAGCTGAAGGCGGCCCCCTGGTGGCACTGGAGGCGTGGCTGACAAATACCCCGCTCGTCACAACCAACGTCGGTGTTATTGCCGACGATGACGATCTCCGGGCCTGCAGTGAGGTTGTTCCGTCCGGGTCAAGCGTCGATCGTTGGCGATGGGCAGTTCGGAGCGAATCCCGCCATGATACGCACTCGCTGTCGATTGAGAGATACTCGGCAGCAGCAGCGTCCCGGCGATGGGAAGATTACCTGATTAAGCTACGGTTTTGACTAGTCTTTGTTCGCTCGAATTGGTATTGTGTTATCCATTAACCATGTCCGTCTGGTGACGGCAGTGCGGGCCGACTAAACGGCCTCCGAAGGGTCAGAAAATGAGGGGACCGAATCGGATTGAATTGGCTATTTTTGAATGCGTCGTCAGGGGTCGCGTCGTCGACCGAAGCTTCCGCCGCAAGGACGCCAGGAGATTTTGCGAAGCGTTCAACCGGGCAGTGGGAGAGTCGCTGTGTCGCGTCCGTAGGCGAGTGTTTATCCCGGCAGATGCTCCGCCAGCTTCTCCGCAATCTCGCGAAGCTCCCGTTCATGCTGGGCGGTGTAAATCGCGGTCGTCTCCATCCGGGCATGTCCCAGCCAACGCTGGGAAGCCTGCTCTCCGAGTAGTGCGGAAACCTCGGTAGCGATCGCATGGCGAAGCTGCAAGGGCGTCCAGCGGGGAATCCTCTCCTCCTCTGGAACGTCCTTGTTCGCTCTTGCAATCGCCTCTGAGATCAGCTTTCCGTATCGACTCTCGGTGTAATGATCGAGACGTTTTCTCTTCGGGTTTTTGCCTCTCTCCTCGCTGGCGATTCTCTCATAGGGGTAGATTTTCGTGACTCGCGGCCGTCGCCTGGATGCTGCCCAGTCCTTGGCGTCAACTGGACTGAACAAATGTTCACCTGCTGGTTTTTTCAGTAGCGGAGCCAGAATCTTCTGGGCCGGGGCTGGAATCGCTTTTGTGAGCGACTGGAGTCGATGAGAGTTTTTGTGCCGCCCGGGCTTCCAGAACCAGATATCTCCCCTCTGGTCGATCTCACCTGACCGCATCCTCAGGACTTCGCCGGGCCGCATCCCGCAGTAGTATTGCACCTTGATTGCGTTCACGATCGGCGGAGGAAGGTGCGGAATCGTTCTCTCGACAACTGCCCACGCTACTGGGGCCACGGGCTCTGGCTCTCGGGCCAGCGTGCGTCCAGGCATGAGCGGAATAACGGACTTCAGTCCTTCCAGATGACCCTTCGGAATTAGCTCCTTGGATTGGCACCATCGGAAGAATCGTCGGACTCGTCCCATGTGGGAGTTGATGGTGGTTCTGGCGAGTCCTCTCCCGACCAGCCACTCTCGAAACTGCTCGAATCGCACTGGGCCGAAGGCGGATCCGAGAACGTCTCCAGCGAATTCATCAAGCAGAGCTTGAGTCCCTCGAACATTATTCCAGTCCCCTTTTCCTTGCAGGTACGATTTCGCGTGCCTGAGGTACACGGCTGAAAGTTCAATCAGCAGCGACCCAGACTGCAGCTCAGGAGCTGTCGGTTGCGGGCTGTCGATGATCCTGATCAGCCATGACTTGTACTTTGCGTGCGACATCGGGTCGTCGTACTTCCCGAAGTACTCCCGCTTTTTCGACCCTGGATACTGGGCAAACGCCCTCCCGTCCGGGTTTCTGCGGAACTTCGGCACTTTAATCTTGGGTATCAACTGATACCTTTCGAGATTCTGGTTTTTCAAGAATCTGCATAGCGGGTGAAGGGAATCGAACCCTCGCCTAAAGCTTGGGAAGC
>JAFEBS010000087.1 GCA_018242525.1 Planctomycetota bacterium
ACATCGACATGAACACGTTCACGTATTTGGCTGTCGCAATGGACCAGCAGCCTCTAGGGGAATTCTAGTCATTTAGAATGGATTAGAACTATCCTTGTTTAGGCGGATACACTTTGAAGAGGGCAGCATGAGGATACGTAGGGTTTCTATTCAATTGGCGCGATCGATTTGTGGATTCGCAATGGCGATCGTACTTCTGAATCTCGCTGGATGTGGCGGTGGCGGAGAAGGTGACAAATTCAAGGGCGAACGCGGCAGCGTCTCTGGAAAAGTGACGTACAAAGGCCAAGCCATTCCCGCGCACTCGACGATTCTGTTCCAGTCCAGGGAAGGGGGATATTCGGCCGGTGGCACGATCGATGACAAGGGAGAATACACCCTGACGTATACGGGAAAGTCGACAATGCCTGCGGTGGAATACAAAGTTCAGGTAGGTCCTCCACCGCCAGCAACGACCACGACCTTGATGGATCCGAGTAAAGTCGGAACCGGTGCGCCAACGGAGCCTCCTCCGCCATTTCCTGCGAAGTACAGCGATCATTCGACGAGCGGGCTGGCTTTCACGGTCAAAGCTGGAGCGAACAAGGCTGATTTTGACCTGGTGGACTGACGCTTGATGTTTCGCTGATGGAATCTTGAAGAGTCCGGTGGCCCTTGCCATCGGACTTTTTGCGATTGAAATCGACGAGCGGGCGAGGGATCCCTCGATGGAGAACAATCGCAATCCCCGCGAGCGGGTCGAAATCAACTGTCCGTCGATCTGTCCGCCTCAGTCACGTAACGCTTTTCCGCTGCATATTGTTGTGACTTTCGTTGGATCGATGTTGATTCTCGTGTCGTGCGGCGTTGATTCACGGCCAGCAGGAATGGAACAGCGAGACGGTGGTGGCAAGGATGCTTTCACGACGACGAACAATTCTGTTCTCCTGAAATCATTCACCGCAGACTCTTCGGCCAACAAGAAAAGCACCCTGGCGCGTACTCCCCGAGCGGATGATTGGTTCGAGGACGCCAGCGAGCGGTCCGGCATTCAATTCTCGTACCACAATGGTCGGGAAGGAGAGAAATACACCCTGTTGGAATCCATCGGAGGGGGTGTCGCTCTCATCGACTTTGACAGCGATGACGACGTCGATCTCTTTATCACGGGAGGCGGGACAATTGGAGGGGTACCGGCAACCGCTGGTCTGCGTCCGGCTCTCTACCGCAACGATGGTGACTGGAGATTCGTCGATGTCACCGACGCAGCAGGACTTGCTGCTTCTGCCGATTACTCTCTCGGATGCAGCAGCGGCGACTTCGATCGTGACGGGCATCCAGACCTGTTTGTGAGCGGTTATCCACGAAGTCGTCTGCTGCGAAACACCGGCAAGGGAACCTTCGAGGACGTCACCGACCGTGTCGGTCTGAATCTGAATGGTCTGCATACTGCATCCGCCTGGCCGGACGTCAACAACGATGGTTGGCCAGACCTGTTCGTCGCCGGCTACGTCACGTTCGACTTGAATGAAGGCCGTCAATGCGGAGACATCGTCCGGAAAATCAAGGACATTTGCGGAATCTGGCAGTATCCGCCAGCCCCGGATCGCCTGTTTCTCAACCGACAGGGCCAATCATTCGAAGAGATTTCACAGCAGGCGGGGATTCGTGCTGACGGCAAGGGGTTGGGAGTCGTGGCATCGGATTTTAATGAAGACGGACACATCGACCTGTACGTCGCGAATGATTACACCGCCAATCATCTCTATCTTGGATCTGGTGGAACATCGTTTCATGAGACTGGATTGCTGGCCGGTGTTGCTGTCGACGAATCAGGCATTCCCCAGGGAAGCATGGGTGTCGATGTCGGCGACTACGACGGCGATGGTCGGGGCGACATCTTTGTCACCAACTACCAGATGGAAGACAACATCCTTTATAAGAATCTGGGTGACGCCCAATTCTCGGTCGCCAGCGGCGGAGCCATCGGGTTGCGGAACGATTGCCGAACTTTTGTGGGTTTTGGAACCGGTTTTGCGGATCTCGATTCCGACGGCTGGCTGGACCTGTTCGTATTCAACGGTCACGTGATGTACAGGACGGGCCAGAGTCCGTACGAGCAGCCCTCTTTTCTGTTTCGCAGCGCTTCCGGCACTCGATTCGAGAACGTCACCGACCGCGGAGGCCCTTATTTCAGCCTGCCGCATGTCGCCAGGGGAGCAGCGGTTGGCGACCTCGATGGCGATGGAGCCCCCGATCTGGTGATCGTGCATCAAAACGCTCCCGTGGTTGTCCTTCGCAATCGACTCAGTCCACCGAATTGGACCGGGATTCAATTAAAGGGAATTCAATCGGAGCCGCATGCCGTGGGAGCGACTGTCACTGTTTCGTATCAAGGGCGAAAACTGGTCCGTCATGTCCGGAGCGGTGCCGGTTACTTGTCCCAATTCGACCGACGGATTCTTGTTCCCACCGTCAGCGATGAACCGATCCAGTGCGAAGTCCACTGGCTGGCTGGTCGTCGCGAAATCTTTCGGAATCTGGCCCCTCGACGCACAAACATTCTCGTCGAAGGAGAGGGTGAAGATGGTTTGTGACCCTCCCAGAAGTTCTGATCAGATTTCGACCCCAGCGACCTTCCGACTGTCCAATGGCAAGAGTTTGTTGCTCCTGACCTCGTTGGTTCTGGCAGTCCTGATCGCGACCGGGATTTTCCTGAGGGGAGCAACTCCTTCGCAACTTTTGTCCCAGGCCCGCAGACTGGAGGCAAGCGATCCCGACCGCGCCCTGGTGTTGCTGGAGACCGCCATTCGGGCTGCACGCAGCGACGCCCCAGCCTCGAAGTTGCTGCAGTGTCAGATCCTGGCATCAAAACACCGATATCAGCAGGCCCTGGAGTGCTTCCAGGGAATCCGGCAGCCCTCCTCCTGCCCCGCTGAAGAGTTGATGCGGCTGGCCCGCACTTGCCACTCGGCAGGTTACGACATGCTGGCAGAATTGGCGTGCGACGCTGCCGGTAATTCGATCCATGCGCAACTCGACACATTGAGAACATTACTCGAAGTCAAGTACGCACTGAATCGGACAGCCCAGACACTCGACCTTTGTCGCGACTACGCCGTGCTGGCACCGGACGATCCACTGCCGTGGCTCATTTCCGCGGGTATTCATCACGAGAACGAAGACCGAGATCCGGCAATTCACGCTTATCAGGAGGCATTGGCACGAAAGCCACCTGTACGTGAAACTGTGAGAATTCGTTATCACCTGGTGGGATTGCTGATGGATGTCGGGGATCTCAAGGAAGCACGTCGTCAGTGTGATCTGTTGCTGGCGGATTCCACAGATCCGACCACCAGGGAACAGATTGAACTGCGAAACGCCGACTTGATGCGCCGTGAAGACAAGCCTCTTGAGGCAATGTCAATCGTCAATGCGGTACTCGCACGGCATGTGGATTCGACCTTCGCTCTTCAGTTGCGGGGATTCCTGCACTTTGAGTCCGGCGAGACTGAGCAGGCGATCGACGACTTGAGTGCTGTGGTTCGCCGCGAACCATTCAATCAATCCGCACACTACAAGCTTGGACAGGCCTGTCAGCGTCAAGGCAAGATCGATCTGGCCAGAATTCATCTCCAGCGGAGCCAGGAGCTGATCCTGCTGACATCGGAGATCCTGACAACGGAAAATCGTTTCCGAAACGATCCCCACAACCGAGAGCTAACGCTGAAACTCGCTGAACTGTACGAACGGCGGGGAAATCCTGAAATGGCAGCGCGCTGGCGGCAAAAGGCCAACAACGTCAAATAGGTTCGATCGAAGTTCGTCGCATCTTGATTCGACACGTTGGATGCCATTCACACCGATACTATTTATCCTGGACCTCAACAATGCGAACGATCACGGGAGCGATCCTGATCCTGACAGCCGAACAAGCGTTCGCTCATGCTCATTTGATCGGGTTTCCCCACCAGATTTACGCGCAGAGTATCCTGATTCCTTCCGCCGCCGTCATCGGATTCACTGGATTCGTGGTCTTGATCTGGGGCTTTTTCAGCGAGCGGAAACTGACATGAGCCAGCGTTTAACTTCTCCTCGCGAACGGCAAAAGCCATGGAAAAATGCATTACACACGAGCGTCAACCGGGGACGGAATGTGGTGTACTGGTCGATCGGAGCGGCCATCGGACTGTTTCTTGTACTGCTCTTCCTGGCGTCTCGTGATCCTCTGCATTCCGCAGAATTGGCACTGTCGTCTGGCGAGTTCCGTGAAGCATTGCGCCTGTCGGCCGCTGAATTGGCCAGGGATCAGGATTCCTCTCAGGCTCTGTTGATCGCGGGGTTCGCGGCACAGGGGTTGAACCAACCCGACGTCGCCATCCGTTACTTTGCTCGGGTGAGGGACGAGGGGAACTCGAATACGATTCGAGCCCTTCTGCCACTGGCGGACCATGCGCTCCGGAACGCTCGGCCTGCGGATGCCGAGCGAGCCTTGCGGCGAGTTCTGGATCTCGATCCCAGCCATCTGGATGCATGCGATCGACTTATCTACGTGCTGGTACTGGAGGGACGAATCTGGGAAGCCCAACAGTTCATCCTTCGAGTTTTACAATCTGGACGGGTGGAACCGAATCATCTGTTAGTCATCGGCTCGAACAAAACCGAACTCGGCGACAGTGACGCATTCGCAGCAGCCTGTCTGGCAACCGTCCCCGACGACCCATTGCCGCTGCTGACTTCGGCCCGCCGCGCGTATCGCGACAATGACGTGAAGCGGGCAAGAAACCTGCTCGAACAGATCACCTCGATCAGGCCAGAGATTCTGGAGGCGCAGGCCTTGTTGGGGACGCTGGTGGCCGAAGCGGGTGAGATTGACGCCTTCGTGACGTGGCAGACCCGGCTCCCCGCGCACGCCGACGATCATCCTGGAATCTGGTATGGTCGCGGAGTCTGGGCCGTGAAAACCAGCCAGCGCGAAGCCGCGATCCGCTGTTTCGTTGAAGCATTGATTCGTCAGCCAAATCACGTCGCTGCCAATTATCAGCTCTCGCAAGTTCTCACAGCGCTGGGCCGTGAATCGCAGGCAACCCGATTTGGCAACAGGGCACGGGATCTGTCGCGACTGGAACTCCTGGTCGGCGAGGCACAACTCGGAGGAACGCTCGACAAGTCTGAGCAAGTCGTTCAACTTCTCGAGTCGTTGGGACGTCTGTGGGAGGCCGCTGCGTGGTGTTACGCCATCCAGGCTCAGGGAAGTCAGCAGGCTTGGCCGCGCCAGACGTTGCGACGACTCAGCCCATTGCTCGATCAATGCCATTCCTTTGTGGCAGACTCGGCGAATCTGACGCTGCATTTTGATCTCGCCCGGTACCCCCTGCCCGACTGGAACCGTCGCGCCAAATCATTATCACCGTCAGACTCAAGCAACGCCGTTGCCAGCAGGGTGACTTTCACCAACGAGGCGGATCGTACGGGATTGAAATTCACCTATCAGAACGGGGCGACGTCTGGCGACAGCGAGTCGATGTTTGAGTTCGACGGCGGTGGCGTAGCAGTGCTGGATTTTGATCGCGACCAGTGGCCCGACATCTATTTGACACAAGGGGGAACGCTCCCTCCAGAAGCCGCTCCACGCACCAGTGGCGATTGCCTGTATCGGAATATTGAGGCCAGCCATTTCGTCGATGTGACGGCGCAGGCTGGTCTTGGAGATACCGCATTCAGCCAGGGAGTCTCCGTTGGAGACTTCAACAGCGACGGCTTCCCGGATGTGTACATTGCGAACATCGGCCCCAATACCTTTTACCGGAACAATGGCGACGGAACCTTCGACGAAGTTTCACGGCTTGGCGGAACCGCCGGAGATGAATGGACGTCCAGTTGCGTCCTGGCGGATGTGAATGGAGACGCCCTGCCCGACCTGTATGTTGTCAACTATCTGGCGGGGGACGAACTGCGGACGCACCGTTGCAACAGGAATTCGCCGCAGCGGTGTCATCCAAGCATGTACGGCGCGGCACAAGACCGGTTGTATCTCAACCTGGGTGACGGACGATTCGAAGACATGACCTCTCGTGCGGGGATTGCCGATGACGACGGACGCGGACTCGGTGTCATCGCCGCTGACTTCGACAGCTCGCGTCGCATCAGCCTGTTCGTCGGCAACGACATGTCGCGAAACTTTCTGTTTGCCAATCAGACCCCCTCCCGCGGTGCCACGCCGTTGTTCACCGAGCAGGGACTGCTACGAGGAGTGGCCGTGGATTCGCGCGGCATTCCCAAGGCGGCCATGGGAATTGCCGCCGGCGATGCCAATGGAGATGGCCTGCTGGATTTGTTCGTCACCAACTTCCACAGAGAATCCAACAATCTCTATCTTCAGCAGTCTGACCACACGTTTTGGGATGCGACGCGCGAGGCAAACCTCAGTGAATCGGGCTTTCACATGCTCGGGTGGGGGACACAGTTTATGGATGGCGAACTCGACGGTTTCCCGGACCTGATTCTGACAAATGGCCATGTTCACAAACCCTCCGATTCTGCGGTGCCCTACCAAATGCCACCCCAATACTTTCGGAACAAGGGCAACTGTCGATTCGAGGAACTGCGGGGCGAGACCCTGGGGGCGTTCTTTCAAGGGAAGTATCTGGGCAGGGCACTCGCGCGGCTGGACTGGAACCGTGACGGACTGGAGGAGGCCTGTATCTGCCATCTCGATTCCCCCACAGCACTGTTGTTAAACGGCACGTCCGAACACGGCCATTTTCTCGCAGTCGACCTGGTGGGTACCAGGAGTGATCGCGATGCCATCGGCACGATCGTCGAAATCGTGGCCGACGGTCGCCAGTGGACACGCCAATTGACAGGTGGAGACGGCTACCAGGCCTGCAATCAACGCAGCCTCGTGTTTGGCCTCGGTGCGGCGCAGCACATCACGCAACTGCAGGTCCACTGGCCCACCGGACAAACTCAAACATTTACCAACCTCCCCGTCGATTGCGAAATCATTTTGATTGAAGGACGATCGGACGAAGTCAAGGTCGGGCCTTGATCCACCTTCTGTACGAGGATTGTAGACCATGCCAAAAGCAATCATCTGGGGCTTCACACTGATTGGCCAGGGGCCAAAGAAGATGTCTGTTCCATCGCGGCGTCTAAGTCAGGCGGGGCCCCTCGTCATTTGCGGTGTCGACAGTACCGGTTCGATTCCTGCACGGGAGACGGGTGTTCCAAATCGACGTCATTCAAGCTGCGCTGAACTCCCCAGCCGAAGACTTTCTCAAACAGGGGCAACAAACGACTGTTGGCAATGCTCTGCTGAAAATAAACTTCGTGCTGCTTTTCCTTGAGGCCCATTTCATAGAGCACCTCGTCGTGCTCGGTGATCTCCAGTTCATTGAAGTACCGCATCATGATGAAGTACTCGCAGACGTTGCCGCTTTCCAGTCGTCCGGCGAAGTAGTAGGGCATGAACCACCCGATCATGTGGCAACTCAGCGAAATGAGTCGGCCGATGACGTGGTACTTGATTTCGTTGTAATGTGACACCGGAATCTCGTACTGCTGCATGATGGCGAGCACGCTGGCGCGATGGCCCCATTCATCCAGTTCAATCTGCTTGATGACGGCCTTTGCCTCGGGATCCCTGACGGAAGCGGCATGGCCAATGTAGGCAAACGCGGCCGCCTTCTCGGCCGAATACGCCAGACGCAGCAGTTTCACGAGTTTTGGGTGGTTGAGGGGCATGGTGGATTCGCGGATCGTGGTTCGTGAGAGAGGAACGTCGAGCATACTTCGCGGCTGGCAGACACGCGCCGAGCGAGTTTGGGGCCGATCATTCTAATCCGAAACAGATCCCTGAGAATTAACGAAGGATCTCGAAGACCGACGCTGGCAGCGGCGGGTACGGTTACTTCGCTTTGGCCTCGGCGGCACGCATCACTCTTAGGATGTTTCCGCTCATGATCTTGTGGATGTCAGTTGCCGAATAACCTCGATTCAGCAGTTCCTGGGTGATGACCGGATACGTCGACACATCCTCCAATTGGCGCGGGACGATTGGGATTCCGTCGAAATCGGATCCAAGGCCGATGTGGTCGATGCCCGCAATTTTCCTGACGTGATCAATGTGATCGCAAACGTCGAAGATGCTCCCCGGCTGAATCGGATTTGCCTGTTCCCAATCTTTCAGAGCCTTCTTGTAGTCGGCATCGCTGGAAAACCTGGTTTTCAATTCCCGACTGACGTGAAACATGCGTGCTCGACGCTTCGCCGATTCGGGGTGAATAAAGCCGGGGTAGAAATTGATCATGACTACTCCGCCATTCGGCTTCACCAGTTCCAGGACATCGTCCGGAACGTTTCGCGGGTGTCCGGCAATCGACCGTGCGGACGAATGGGAAAAGATTACAGGCGCCGAGGTGACTTGCAGGGCATCCTTCATCGTTTCATCGGACACGTGCGACAGGTCGACCAGCATCCCCAACCGATTCATTTCCCGTACGACCTCTTCACCAAACGGTGTCAGGCCGCCATGTTTGGCATCGTCGGTCGCGGCATCCGCCCACGCGAGAGTGTCCGAATGAGTGAGCGTCATGTAACCCGCACCGAGTGAATGCAGCCGTCGCAGGTTCTCGATCGAGTCTTCGATGCAGTGCCCTCCTTCGACCCCGATCAACGAAGCGACCTTGCCCGACTTCTGGATGCGGATTACGTCGTCGGCTGTGCGGGCCAGTTCAAAGACGTCGGGATAACGCTTGACCATCGTGTGGACGAGTTGAATCTGTTCCAGTGTCTGCAGCAACGCCTTTCCGTCCTGGGAAGCAGAGGCGGGAATATAAACAGACCAGAATTGGGCGTCGACATTCCCCGCCCGCAACCGGGCAATATCCGTGTGAAACTTCGGACCCAGCGCCTTGTTCAGATCCGCCTGGTCAAACGACGAACCCGCTTCCGTGCGGACCATCCACGGAAGATCGTTGTGCCCGTCGAAGACAAAGCTGGCCGCATGGATTTTCCGGGCGGCGTCGGTGATGACGACATCCGGCTGATCGGCGGCCAGGCTTTGCGTGGCGGTCAAAACTGTTGTTGCAAAGAGAGCGAACAAGTGACGTCGGAAGTGCATCGTGAAATCCAGTCGAGCCAGGGAATTCGCGTTCGGGTTCGGTGCATGCTATCAACTCATGGATCAAGTGTCCCATCCACTCCGCCACTCCGGCGAAGAGCGGTCGAGCGGGCCGGGGCCCTCGCCTTTTTCAAATTGGGGTGCCACGGTCTTACCGTCTTCGGAAAGGCCGTGCGAGTGCTCAATCGGCACGTCCATGTCAAGGGCTCCATAATCGTGGCACACGATTCCCAATTTGAAAAAGGAGATGACCCTGTCGAGCCCTCGAGCCCTGTCGAGCGGGCGGTGCGACGACAAACTGAGCAACCGCGGGTACCATGATATGCCTTCGACTGTCTTCGTTAAGGAAAATCCGTTCATGCGTCGCATTGTCGTGTTGATGTTGGTTGTGGCGAGTTGTGGTATTGGTGGGGCTCAGGAAACAAAGCGGCCCAGGCCGGTGCAGGCGCTGCTGATTACGGGCGGGTGCTGTCACGATTACGCCAAACAGAAGGAGATTCTGAAAAAGGGAATTGAATCCCGGGCGATGGTCGAAGTGACACTGGTCCACTCGTCCGATTCCAGCACCAAGGCCCGGTTTGACATGTATGACAGCCCCGACTGGGCGAAGGGCTACGATGTCGTGATCCACGACGAATGCTCGGCCGACGTCAAGGAAATGCCGTATGTCGACAATATCCTGAGCGCCCACAAGAACGGTGTGGCGGCGGTCAACCTGCACTGTGCCATGCATTGTTATCGGACCGGGACAGACGACTGGTTCAAGTTTGTCGGCATCCATTCGACGGGACACGGACCGCAGAAGCCGATCGACATCACCTTTCTGGATCGAGTTCATCCGATCTCAAAGGAACTTGAGAACTGGACCACAATCAACGAGGAATTGTACAACAACGTCAAGCTGTTTGACACGACGGTTCCCCTGGCCCGCGGACGGCAGGACACAGGGAACAAGGTCGAAGACTTCGTTGTGGCCTGGGCGAACCAGTTCGGCAAGGCTCGCGTCTTCAGCACGACCTTGGGTCACAACAATGAAACGGTCGGCGATCCTCGGTACCTGGATCTGGTGACACGCGGTCTCTTGTGGTCGGTCGATCGTCTGACGCCCGAATACCAGCAGCCATTCGCGGTTCCCAGAAAGGAATTGGTTCCCGTCAACCTGGCCCGGGGCAAGAAAGCGACCGCGACGGGTTCGCAGGATGGCCATCCGCCCGAACACGCCATTGACGGTAAGGACGAAACCCGCTGGTGTTCGCCGGACGGATCCCCCGGTCAGTCCTGGCAGGTTGACCTGGGCGAAGCACAAGAATTGACCGGCTGCCAGATTCAATGGGAAATGGACGATACCAACTATCGCTACAAGATCGAAGGATCGTCAGATGGTCAGACGTGGCAAATGCTGTCCGATCAGACGAAAACGGATCTGAAGGAACAAATTCAGACGTTGAAGTTCGCGGTCACAGGGATCCGTTATGTCCGCCTGACGATTACGGGTCTGACGCCCGGTCGCTGGGGAAGCTTCTTCGAGTTTGAAGTGCATGGGACCAAGATGGAGGAGCGGACCGTTTCCAGCAGCGATTCGTTCAAGCCAAAGAGTACTAAAGGGACCGGGCTGCTGGCGGGGATCAAAGTGCCGACAGGCTTTGAGGTCACGCTGTTTGCCGCGCCACCTCAGGTCAGTTATCCGGTGTGTCTCGCCGCAGACCCGGACGGAACCGTTTATGTCGGAATCGACGAAAACGGGTCGCTTGACAAGAAGCCTGGACGCGGCAAGATCGTGCGCTGCCAGGATGCCGATGGCGACGGCCAGGCAGACAAGTTCGTCGAATTCACCAGGATTGACAGCCCGCGCGGCATCGTGGTGACGGCCGGGCAGGACCCGAATTCCAAGACGCTGTATGTCCTGCATCCGCCGCATCTGTCGAGGTATGACGACGACAACGGCGACGGCGTTGCCGATCGATCTCAGATCTTGGTCAAGAATGTCGGCTTCGACCTCAATTTCCGTGGGGCCGACCACACCACCAACGGCATTCAAATCGGCATCGACGGGTGGATCTACGTGGCTGTTGGTGACTACGGATTCATCAAAGCGACCGGGACCGATGGACGGGACGTCCAGATGAAGGGGGGCGGAATCGCCCGAGTCCGCCCGGATGGATCCGAACTGGAACTGGTGTCGCGTGGACAACGCAACATCTACGACGTGGCGATCAGTCCGTTGATGGACCTGTTCACGCGTGATAACACCAACGACGGGGGCGGCTGGAATGTGCGCCTGAGCTATGTGCCGCAGGGAGCCCAGATGGGATACCCATCCTTGTTTGTGAACTTCCCTGATGAAATCGTTCAACCGCTGGCGGATTATGGAGGTGGTTCTCCCTGCGGTTCGTTGTTCGTCGACGAGCCGACGCTGCCGGGAGAATTGGGGCAAAGTTTGTATACATGTGACTGGGGGCGCAGCGTCATCTACCGGCACCCATTGACACCAAGTGGTGCAGGTTTCACAGCCGAGCAGGAATCGTTTGTCGAACTGCCGCGTCCGACCGACATGGAAATCGATGGCAGTGGCAACCTGTACATCAGCAGTTGGCGTGACGGTGGGTTCAATTTCAGCAATCCCAACGTGGGATATGTCGTCAAGGTGAAGCCGCCCCGCCAGACTGCAGTCCCCCTGACAGCACCCAGTGTTCACGGAGCCACCGTCACGGAACTCCTCAAACTCATGGCGTCTCCCAGCCACACGCTGCGACTGCAGGCTCAGCGGGAAATCCTGCGAGGTGGTGACAAGCTCGAATCGGTGAACGGACTGAAGCTACTGGCGGCATCCGCGGCCAGTTTGCCGGTGCGGGTGGCGGCGGTCTTTACGTTGAAGCAGCTTCAGGGAGAGAAATCGCACCCGGCGTTGTTGGCATTGGCGAGTGATGTCAGGCTGCGTGAACATGTGCTGCGTACCGTGGCAGATCGGGAAACGCAACTGGCAATGACCCCGGTCGAACCGTTTGTCGAGGCATTCAGCGATCCCAATCCTCGCGTGCGAATGCAGGCGGCTCGCGGACTGGGGCGGTTCCGATTGACTTCGCCCACCCGGTTGACCGATGCCGTGGCGAAGCTGATTCCGTTGACGGTTGATCGCGATCCGCTGGTGGCCCACATTGCCATCGACAGTCTGGTGCGATTGAATGCCGGTGACGCCTGCCTGGCGGTGTTGGGGTCGAATTCTGAGGATGTGAAACCCGGAGCCGCTCGGGTTGTTCAGCGCTTGCACGACGCTGCCGTGGTCTCGGGACTGCTGCAGTTGCTGCAGCGTCCTGCGTTGACGCCGGCGACTCGATTGCTGGTGCTGTCAGCACTGTGCCGACTGCATTACCGGGAAGCGGATTACACGGGGGACTGGTGGGGAACCCGGCCCGATACGAGCGGCCCGTATTACAAGCATGTGACCTGGTCCGAATCTGAACGAATTGCCGCCGCACTGCAACGCGAACTGGTACACGGGGACTCAGCGGTGATCAAGCAATTGCTGAGGACACTGCGGCACAACAAGCTGGAATTGCCTGGAACTCAGGAACGGATCGTCAAGCTGGCGGGTGAAGATCGGGAGTTCTTCTCCACGGCCGCGGACCTGATCGCAGCGGGCTCAACGAATTTGTCCAACGAGGCCGCTCAGTTGCTGGAAGTGGCCGCCACGATCAATCCGACGGATACGGCACTGCGAGCAATGGCACTGAGAGGATTGCAGCGGCGGGTCGAGCAGCCAGCATTGTTTGAACATGTGATTCGCAGCTTCGCGGCGGTGAAGGAACAGGATCAGCAGGGGGAAGTCGCCGCTGCCTGGAACGAATTTGTTCGCGAACCGAAGTTGGGCCGGTTGGTGGCTCCGTTGGCGAAAGAGGCGGAATCCGCGGACGCCGCCACTCGGGAACTGGCCTATGCCGCACTAACGTCCGTCGCGGAAAGTCCACAGGCGGCCAGGGACGCTCGAGATGCCGCAATGCGGGTTGTGGAACGTGCGTGGGCCAAACCGGAAACTGCTGCGAGTCTGCTGCGGGCGATTGGTCGATCCAAAATCGAATCGCAGATCCTGCAAATCCAATTGCACTTGAAATCGGAAACACCGTCCGTCAAGGACGCGGCTCTATATGCGATGGCCCGACTGGAACTCGACAAGGAACCTCCTCTCGATCCGAAGAAGCCGCAACTGGCGACGCTGAAGTACGAGGATCTGGTGTCGCAGACGGAACCGATGAAGGGGGACGCCAAGTACGGCCAGCGGCTGTTCAGTCGACAGGGGTGTGTGGCCTGTCATACCGTGTCGCAGTCAGAGCCGATCAAGGGGCCGCTGCTGCTGGACATTGCCAAACGGTATAAGCGACATGAACTGATCGAATCGATCGTGAAGCCCAGCGCCAAGATCGCCCAGGGATTTGAATCCCAGTACTTCGCCACCAGCGAAGGAAAAGTCTACGAGGGATTCGTGGTCCGCGAGTCGGGTGAGGAGATTGAATTGCGCAATGTTGCCGGGATTTCCATCATCCTCAAGAAGGACGACATTGAAGAACGTGGCAAACGCGACATCTCGGTCATGCCGCTGGGGTTGGTCGACAAGCTGAATGCCGAGCAACTGGCCGCCATCCTGGCTTACCTGGAATCCCTGAAGAAGTAGCACTCGTTACCGGTAGATCCACTCGGGCTCGCCGAGCAGTTCGATTTCGACTTCGGACTGGTTGAACCGATCGCCACGGCGAATGTACTTTTCCATGATCGTCTTGGTCTGAATGATCGGTTCGCCGTCCGGGCCGTTGACCTTGCGGATCCCGTTGGAAAAGCCTGTCATGTAGACGGTGTAGCGGTCGGCGTCGGGATTGATTCCGCGCCACATGGCGACACCCTGGATGGCGTGGTCATTACCGGCACCGGGATCATTCGCTTCGGGGAGCGGACCGACGACGCTGACCGAACTTTTGTAGATCGTCTTTTCTCGTTTGTTGATGGCGGCCAGCGCTTCGGGGATCACCTGGTCGGAATAGATTTCATTGCGATCATTGTCGGTGACGACCAGTGTGAATTCGGGGATGAACAGTGGCGGGCTGACCGGTTCGTCAAACTGGTTTTCGGGATCTTTGGGATCGATCCGCTCGTTCGTCTTGCGTGGCAGGGTCCGGTAGGTGATGTACCAGACATATTCAAGTTTTTTCTCACCGGTCTTCGGATCGGTCAGCTCAATCGGAATCAGCCGCATCGGCTTTGTATAAACTTCCAGGACCCACAGGTTGGCCTGGGAGGTGCGTTCTTCGCCGGTGGCCACGGGAGCGATCCGGATTTCGTTTCGACGAGGAGCCTGTGCCGTCGCGGCGGCGGGCTTCCATACTCCCCACGCTCCCAGGGCGATCAGTGCGGGAGCGAGACGATACGAGAATCTGACCATGATGCACCTGTCTGGAAACGGTCGCCGGAATTGCCTGTTCAACGGGAAAGCTTAACGATATTGCCCCCGGGAGGGCGTGGTCAACTGCAGGTTGGCGTTCGGGAGCCCTGTGGCCCTCAATTCAAGTCCAGCCCTGTCAGGAGTTTTTCGATCGCATCGGCCCGATGAGCCACCTCGAGCACGCTGCGGCGGATTTCCTCTGGATCCACAGTCGCCCGTGGATAGTTGTCGACCATCAGGAACTTCGCCTCGCCATCAATCTCGGCGATTGCCAGGGCTCCGTGCAGAATTTCAGAGTTCAGCCTCAAGGCCGGTTCAAAGTAAACCGACAGCGCCGGGCAACAAACACTGGAGATCCGCAGTGCCCGTTCCGCGGCGGCATGGTCGCTGGGTTCCACCAGCACCAATTGACGTCGTCCATCGTGAAACTGCAGGTTGACCCGGTATCGTTCCCCCTCGCGAACCCATTTGACGCCTGATTGGTGCGCAAATGCCGATTGCATCAATTGATCCAGATCTTCCGTTTCTCCCAGCACGGCCGCCAGCAGTTGCGAAGCTTCGATGGCCGATTGTGGCCGATTCGCCGCTGTCTTCGAGAGCATCTGCTGCACACATTCCGACATCTCCAGCGGAATCTGTGGAAACTTCCGCCGGATGCTGGGGAGCGGATCATGTGTCACCTGATGAATCAGCTCGGACAGCACCGGTGCTGAATACGGAAGTTTTCCTGTCAGCAGGTAGAAGTAACAGATCCCCAGGGCGTAGACATCGCTGGCGGGAGTCGCTTCGTGCTGTTGAAACAGTTCCGGCGCCATGAATGGCGGCGTACCGACAACTTCGACATGAGCTCCGGCCGATGGTTCCAGCACGACACGCTTGGCCAGTCCGAAATCCGTAATCTTCGGAACTCCCAGGTGCGTCAGCATGACATTGTCCGGTTTCAAATCGCGGTGCAGGATCCCCGCCATGTGAGCAGCGGCCAGTCCTTCCGCAACACGCAGGATCAACGACGTCGCGCGGACAGGATCCTGGGGGCCGTCGCTTTCGACCAGTTTTCGCAGGGATTGCCCCGCCACGAACTCCATTTCCAGAAAGTGATAGCCCCGTTCTTCGCCGATCGCGTGGACGGTGACAATGTTGGGATGGATCAATGCGGCCGCGGCGCGCCCCTCGTCCGCGAACCGTTCTACGTACGCAGCGTCGCTTTGCACCAGTTCCGGCGGCAGGATTTTCAGGGCACAGTTCCGATGCAGGTCGACGTGACGGGCCAGATACACCCGCCCCATGGCTCCCGCTCCGAGCAATGCATTACATTGGTAGCGGTCAATCCGCTGCCCGATCAACTGATCCAGTTCTGTCAGTTTCGAGGCGCGGGGAACATCGGTCTGGCAGGCGTCCTGACGGGCCGCAATCTGAGTTCCGCCTGTATCCTCGTCGCAGCGCGCTCCGCACTGCGGACACTGGCGGGTATTGCTTCCCGGCACAAATGTGAACTGGCAACTCGGACAAAACACCGCCACGAGAAGTTGCGTGTTCAATCGGAGGCCGTTGTCGTCGTTCATGGCGTGGTGCTTCAAACAGGAGTCCGACAGATTGCAAGGCCGACGGAATCTTTCAATTCGTCATTCGCTCGCGGAACGAAAATCTTGGAATTTCTTTGACGGAATAGAATTGAGACATCCAGTTCACCACGGAACTGCGTCAAACGGAAGTGCTGACCTGGTTTTTTCAGGGACGAATATCGAGAACCTGTGGCGAAAAACGATTCAATTGCTCGGATCACCGCGCGAAGCGGTGTTTGACCAGGACCACTTCGTTGCGCTTCGTATTGTACTGGACATCGTCCATATACATGCGCATCAGGTGCAGTCCGCGTCCGCTGCAACGTTCCAGGTTCTCGGATTCCGTACAATCCCGCAGGATCTCCAGGTCGAAGCCGGGACCCTCGTCGCGGATCATGAACCGCGCGGATGCATCGCTGATTTCGGCTTGAAATCGAAGCCGCCGGTCACAAAACGGCGCGACCGACCGACGACGCAAACTTTCCTCGCGCCACGCACTTCCATCTCCCTGACGCAGGTCGGAACTCAACTCCAGATTTCCATGGTACAGAGCGTTGTCGAGGGACTCACTGAGTGCCACGGTGACTCGGACCAGTTCGAGTGGATCCGGTAGCGACCATGCGTCCAATCGCTGCTGAACCTGCTGGACAATCAACGGGATTAACTCGGGGCTGTTGTCGATTGTAAAGCACAGGATCCGCGGTGAGGCAACTTCCGTGGAAGAATCCGACGGAAGCAAGGTCCGCACGGTACGCCCGAGATCCGTTTCCGCGCTGCTGCGCGGGACAATCCCCGCCACTCCGGCTGCCAGGGCGATTTTTGAGGAGACGTCCAGCGGCCGTTCCACCACCGCCACGATCGGGACATCCTGAAGTTGTTGCGGCAACGACTGCAACAGCGATTCGATTCCCGCCGAATCACTCGACAGCACCAGGAGTGAACATTCATCTCGTTGTCGCTTCGCCAGCGATTCCGGGTTCGATACGGACACCCGATCAAAACCAGCAGCGGTGATGTATGAGAGAAGTTGGTCGGAGGCGTACCCCGACTCTTCCATGACCAACACCGGCGGCATGTCTGTGGTCCTTCAAGACCGTTGAAATCGTGACCAATGTCGAACGCACGCCACGGTCAGTGTTCTGACCGTGGCACCCGACATTTGAATTACTGCGGCAGTTCCGGCGCAGTCTGCGCCGGATAACTGGCACTCGACAGACCTTCCTTCAAAAACGTCGCCAGGTCGGCGAGTTGCTCGGCAGTCAGTTTCAACGGGAAGATTTCCTCATCCAGTTGGTCATTGGGAGTTCCCCCCTTGTTGTAGTGAGCCAGGACTTCGTCGAGTGTTTTCAGGCTGCCGTCGTGCATGTACGGGCTGGACTTGGCGATTTCACGGAGGGTTGGTGTCTTGAATGCCCCCTTGTCACCAAGCTGTTTGCTGATCGCTTCGCGGCCGGCATCGTTGCCCGGCACGCCAATGTTGTGAAAGGCATTATCGGTAAAGTTCGGTCCAGAATGGCAGGCGCTGCAGTTGGCCTTGCCGAAGAACAGTTTCATCCCGCGCTGGGCCGCTTCGGACAATGCCCCCTGATCGCCTGCCTTGAACTTGTCATAGGGGGCATCGCCTGAAAGCAGGGTTCGTTCGAACGCGGCGATTGCCTTGGCAATTCCGTCCGCCGTGACGTCCGATCCAAACACCTGCTGAAACTGCTTCTTGTAGCCTTCGATGGCATTCAACTTGGCGACAACCGCGTCCAGGGTCAGATTCATTTCAATGGGGTTCTGGATCGGTCCAAGCGCCTGCTCTTCCAGGGACTTGGCACGTCCATCCCAGAACTGAAAACTCTGGTAGGCGGCGTTGATCACGGTCGGGGAATTGCGTCCCCCTTTCTTGCCGTCCACGCCGGTGGCAAATTGATCGCCGTTGCTATACCCCTTGGCGGGATCGTGACACGAAGCACAGGAGACTTTGTTGTCGGCCGACAGGCGTCCATCGAAATAAAGCTGTTTGCCAAGCGCGATTTTTTCGGGGGTTGGCGGGTTGTCCTTGGGGTGTGACACGGCAGGCAGTCCGGCCGGCTCGGCAGCCGGAATTGCAGCGACAGCCGTCAGCGCTGCGGCCGTGACGGTGAGCGTGAATACAAACTTGGTGGGCGTCATCAGAAATCCTCAATCGTAGCGGTGGGATCATCGTGGGGACGTGCCGAACTTCCTGGTCGGCGGTCAGGTTTCCGACATTCTTTGAACCCCTGCTCCGTCTTGCAAGCGTCGGAGATAAACTCGATGACAAAACGGATGAAAGACCACACTATTCAACCGTTCCCAGCACCTTGCACAAGATTCCTGGAGGTTGCTCGACCAGAAAATCCATCGCGTCTCCCAGTCGCGCTGACTGGTACATGGCCCGCCCGATCGATGTCAGTACGACATACTCGGCATGGCGAAACGGCGCCCGCTCGTCGTCCGAAAGCAACGCGATCTCGGTCATCGAGTCGAGATAGAACGAGCGTTGCGCCTCGCGATCCAGGTCATACCCCATGACCAGCCAGCGCCCACGACGCAAGGTCGGGTTGTCAGTCAGTGTGCTGGTTTCCAACGGTTCAGCCTGAGTGTCACGAAGCAATTCCACGATGACACGCCGAAGCTCCAATCGTGTCGGCAAGCTGCGGTAGTTGTAGCGGGGGTATTTGAACGAATAGGCACACCCCAGACGAAACGGGAACGAAAGAGTCATGGAAGTCTCCGTCTTGGAAACTGCGCCGCGATCTCGGGCAGGGTGGTTCCCACACACCCCGGCGCGGCACCCGTGAATGCGTCACGGATCCTAATCCAGAATTTGCCATATCGTACGTCTGTTTCAGTCTGCGCCAATCCACAAAATCTAGTTGATTAAAAACGCTGTTCACCACAATTCAAAGACATCGCGTGTGTCATTGACTCCCGCAAAGCCACGCAGAATGGGTGATTACGGCACGCGGCAGACAATTCCAGGTGAGCCGGGTGCCGTCAGGCCCCGGCAGTTGACGCGGACTGATACGGTCCCGGCACGGTTGCTCTTCTACGCTCACGACAACAAACTGTCGGTGCGATCTCCTTGAGCAACCTCGCGTTTCTGGAAAATCCAACGAAGGTGGATGAGGCGACCCATGTGGCGGTTTGTTCCACAAACGCTGATGCTGACCCTGCTCGGTACCATCGCGATCGCTGCAGAACCCCATTGGGCGTTTCGCGAACTCCGTCGCCCCGTTCCGCCAATCGTGACGGCAAACGGTCTCCCCGCCGACGGGCCGAGAAACAGCATTGACGCGTTCATCCGTGTTCGTTTGTCAATGGAAAAGCTCGTCCCGTCCCCGCCGGCCGACCGCAGTACCCTGGTTCGTCGAACCACCCTGGAACTGATCGGCCTGCCCCCATCACCGGACGAAGTTGAAGAATTCCTGGCAGAGACTCGTCCGGATGCCTTCGAGCGACTGGTGGACCGGTTGCAGGCCTCGCCTCAGTCCGGCGAACGCTGGGCTCGATCCTGGCTCGACCTGTGCCATTACGGCGATAGCGATGGACATCTCACGGATCAACTGCGACCTGTTGCCTGGCGCTATCGCGATTGGGTCACCCGGATGTGGAACGACAACCTGCCGTTCGATCAATTCACGCTGCGGCAACTGGCCGGTGACTTGCTCGTTCCGCCGGGACAGACGGATCCTCTTGACGTGATCCTGGGAACCGGGTTCCTGCGGCAGACGCTCAGCAATCGTGAAGGTGGAGCGGATCTGGAAGAATATCGGGTCGCCCAGGTGGTCGATCGAACATCCATGATCGGGGCGATCTGGCTGGGGCTGACTGTTGGTTGTGCCCGCTGTCACGACCACAAATATGATCCGCTCAGCCAGGCGGAATTCTTTCAGTTGTACTCGTATTTCGACAACGCCGATGAAGTCAATATCGATGCCCCCGTCCCGGGCGAAGCCGCAGACTATGTGCGTGCTCGAGCCGAATACGATCGTCGCCGCCAGGCGATTCTGGAACCAGTTCATGCCGAACTGGACGAGTTGCAGCGGCGCTGGGAAGCGAACTGTCTGCACGCCGCGGCTCATCCCGGTCAGGATCATGTCTGGGACCGACAGTGGGAACTGCTGGGACTGATCTGGGGGGGAAACCTCGGTGAAGGTCAATTGGAAGGATGCGCGATCGTCCGGCGGCCGTGGCCGAATCGCACTCGGCGTCAGCAACAGGATCTGTTGGACTATTTCCTCGGTCGCGGCTCCATCGTCGATGAAAAGCGATTCGCAGAACTGAAATTGTCGGCCGTCCAGAAGCAACTGGCGGATCTGAAGGCAGAGTTTCCCCGGGCGTTTCCCACACGCGCACCGGTCATTCAGACGGCGCTGAACCCTCGTCAGACGTATCTTCACGAACGGGGCGACTTTCGCAGCCGCGGTACTGATGTCACTGCGGGGACACCAGGCTGGTTGCCGTCATCGCCCGAGCAGGATCAGACTCGACTAAGTCTCGCCCGCTGGCTGGTCTCGCCGCAGAACCCGCTGACGGGCCGAGTGACCGTGAACCGCCTGTGGCAGGAATTCTTCGGCCGGGGATTGGTCGCGACCTCCGATGATTTTGGAACACGCGGCGATCCGCCTTCGCACCCGGAATTACTCGACTGGCTGGCCTCTGAGTTTGTCGGCGGCGGATGGGATGTGAAACGGATACAGCGAATCATCGTCTGTTCGGCCACGTATCGTCAGTCGTCGCGACCACGCGAAGACCTGATGTCCGTGGATCCAGACAATGTCTGGCTGGCACGCCAGGCCAGCCTGCGCATTTCCGCCGAGGCGGTTCGCGATTCAGCGTTGCAAGTGAGCGGACTGCTGAGTACCAAATTCGGTGGCCCCAGCGTATATCCGCCGCAGCACGAACGCGTGACGATGGAGGCGTTCGGCAGCAATGTCTGGAAGGCGAGTGCCGGTGAAGATCGGTTCCGACGCGGCTTGTACACGTTTATTCAACGAACATCCCCCTTCGCGCAGTCGATCATCTTTGATGCACCCGTCCCGCTGGATGTCTGCACGCGACGCGATCGATCCAACTCGCCACTGCAGGCTCTGACGCTGCTCAACGACCCGGTGTTTGCGGAACTGGCCGAGGGACTTGCAGGCCGGATTGTGCGCGAGGCTGGCCCCGCCGATGAAGACCGCATTCCGTTTGCGATCCGTCTCTGCCTGGGACGGACTGCCGAACCTGCCGAAGTGGAGCGATTGCAGCAGTTCCTGGCGGATTGCCGCCGTCGCGATACGTCCAGGTGCTGGACGAATCTGGCCAGCGTGTTGTTGAACCTGCACGAATTCATTACTCGGGATTGAGACCGTGGCTTCATGAACGAGACATTGGCGACTCTTCACCGGCGTTGTTTTCTGGAGCAGGCCGCTTGCGGTCTGGGTTCGGTCGCACTGGCTCGACTGATGGCGGATGAGTCCGCGCACGCCTCCCCTGCCCCGCCGCTCGGCAGCGCCGCTGGTGCTCATTTTCCAGCCCGGGCGAAAAACGTGATCTTCCTGTTCATGGCCGGTGCACCCAGCCAGTACGACCTGTTTGAACCGAAGCCCAAGATGCAGCGGTTGCATGGTCAGCCGGTGCCACCCTCATTTCTGGAGGGACTGAGCGATTCCCTGATCCGGGGGAGCGCCCGGATCTGGGCTTCGCCGCGCCAGTTCCAGCAGTATGGCGAATGCGGGATGAACTTCTCGGACTACCTGCCGCACCTGGCGACCTGTGCGGATGACCTGTGCATGATCCGGACCATGCATACGGATGTCTCCAACCACGATCCCGCTCAATTGCTGATGCAGTGCGGCGTCCCCCGTTTCGGCATGCCCAGCATGGGGTCCTGGGTCACCTATGGCCTGGGAAGCGAGTCGCAGAACCTGCCCGGATTCATCGTCCTGCTGTCCAACAATGGACCGGGTGACATTGCCGGGACGGCCCTGTGGGAGAGTGCGTTTCTGCCGGCAACTCACCGTGGCGTGACGTTTCGCAGCCAGGGAGATCCCATCCTGCACCTGGGAAACCTGGACGGAGTCACTCGAGCGGACCAGCGACAACGACTGGATGTCATCAACGATTTGAATCGCCTGCGTCAGCGACAGCAACCCGATCCGGAAATCGGCGCGCGCATCGAATCGTATGAACTCGCGTTTCGGATGCAGGCGGCTGCCCCCGAGTTGGTCGATTTCTCGCAGGAATCCCGCCACACGCTGTCCGACTATGGAATCGGCAACGAAAAGTCGGACACGTTCGCCCGAAATTGCCTGCTGGCCCGGCGAATGGTGGAACGTGGAGTTCGATTTGTTCAACTCTACCATTACACGTGGGATGACCATTCTGATCTGAACGCAAAGCTGAAAGAGAACACCGACAAGACTGATCAGCCGGCCGCCGCCTTGATCCAGGATCTGAAGCAGCGCGGCCTGCTGGACGACACCCTGGTGATCTGGGGTGGCGAATTCGGGCGGACGCCCATGAACGAAGTTCGACGCGGCACCAGTCCCGGCAAGGAGGGACGCGATCATCATCCGTTCGCGTTCACCATGCTGCTGGCGGGTGGCGGCGTGAAAGGGGGCCAGGTCTTCGGGCGCACCGATGATATTGGTTATCATCCTGTGGAATTTCCTGTCCATGTTCATGATCTGCAGGCCACCATCCTGCATCTGCTGGGTATGGATCACACCCGCCTCACGTTTCGACACCAGGGCCGCGATCACCGACTGACCGATGTGGCGGGAGAAGTTGTGGAACAGATCCTTGGCTGATTCCCGCTACGAAATCTGCATCCGATGATGAACTCACCAGGAAATACATCGCCATGAATCCAGACTGCCTGCGCTTTCGACTGACGCCTGACGAACGTGAATTCTTCAATACAAACGGGTACCTGGTCGTGGAGAATGCACTCGACGCGACGATGAACACGCGCTTGCTGGCGGCCGTGGATTGTGTGGATGCGCGTGAGCGTTCGGAGGCCAACCGCCAGAAGCTGTTATCCGTCACGAACATTGTTCACGAAGATCCGGCACTGGTGGAATTGATCGACTGGCCGACCGTGTATCCGAAGATCTGGGGAATCCTGGGATGGAACACGTATCTGTACCATTCGCATATCGACACCACACCTCCCGCAGACGAACATGCGTTGACCTGGCGAGTTGCCTGGCATCAGGACAGCATGCGGGTGAACGACGAAATCGAAACGCACCCCCGTCCGCGACTGTCGTTGAAAGTGGGCTACTATCTGACCGATGCCAGCGAGCCGGATCGAGGCAACACGCTGGTTCTGCCTGGTTCGCACCTGCAGGACGAAATCGATTGTCCCGCGGATGGCGTGTCCAATCCCGAGGGGGCGGTTCCACTGTGCGTGAAGGCCGGGACAGCGGTCATCATCGACCGCCGAATCTGGCATTCCCGCAGTCCAAACCTGTGGAATCAGACACGCAAGGTTGTCTGGTACGGCTATTCGTACCGCTGGCTGCGTCCGAAAGATGCGATGACGGTCAGTCACCTGTTTTCACAGCTCACGCCAATCCAGCGCCAGATCCTGGGGGACGGTCTCTCGGCGAACGGAACCTACGATCCGGTCGACGGGGATGTTCCGCTGCGGACATGGTTGCGGGAACACTACCCGGAAGATGCGGAACGGACACTGCACGGGAAAGCTCAAGCCCGTCCGCCCGCCATGGTCCGGGGAAAGAACTCAGGCCGACAATGAATGGTTGCCGATGGCGGCAGGTTCTCCCAACGGAGATGCGATCTAAGTAGTATCGATTGTGAAACGGCGGGGTGGCACTCAACGCGGGTAACGATGTGTGTCACGAAATCCGCAAGGGTTAAGGCACAGTGCTTATGTCCGTTACTCCGAAGGAGTTTCGTCTTACAGCCCGGGGTTGCCGCGCCCCGCGGCTACCCTGGGGTCTGAACGCATCATGATTTTTACCCTGAAAGGGTTCTGCCTCCAGGAGCGAATTCCCGTGCCGCAGTCTCTCGCCAATGTCCTCGTCCAGATCGTGGTTTCGACGAAAGATCGAATTCCATTTCTCAAGGACCGGATCTTCCGCGATGAGTTGCATTCCCAACTCAGGGACTGATGATGCACCAAAGAAGTTGGCGGAACCCTTTCAGGGTAGAGTTGAATGACTTCGCGCGACCCAGGGTAGCCGCCAGGTGCGGCAACCCTGGGCTCTAAGGCGAAACTCCTGCGGAGTGTGCGTTGTGTCAAGGTT
>JAFEBS010000088.1 GCA_018242525.1 Planctomycetota bacterium
CCTGCGGTTCACCGTGCGCTTACACCTGGACGGACTCCCACTGGCCCGAACTCCGTCTCACCTTTCGCCATGCTCGCTAGTCGCTTGGCGATTTCGGAGACCATGACATGTTTTGAATGCAGAATGATCGCCCCCGCTGCAATCGAGCACGCCAACAGAATCCAACATGACTGCATTAACCAAAGGCCGCGCGGTGCGGTGGGAATCAAATGCGATTTGAGTGCCACAAGTAAGGTCATTGATCCCACGCATAGGTTAAGCATTTGTCCAACCCACTGGTGGTATTGCGTGATTGACTCATCTGCCTTTTCGGACACTTGGTGCCAAATACTTTTATCGCTCACAGCTTCCTCACCGTGCATTTTCGAATCTCGACCATCGACTTTCTACAGTTTGTCCGTTGCTTCGATACAGGCGGTGCGAAGTTTGGAAAGTATCTCATGCACTTCCGCTCGTGTAGGCCTGTCATCTTCGTGATGCTTCTGCACGTCGAGCAGCCGATTGATCGCATTGACAAGATCTCGAACCAGTTGCCGAATATCCTCCTCGCGGAGCATTCGGCCAGCAAGCTCTTCGATCTGGTCCAGCATCTGGTAGACCTTTGGTAGTTCCATCTGCTTGTAACTACAAACATACTCGACAAGAGTTCCCGCCAAATCTTCAGTATCAGTCAATCGGTCCAGCTTCTTGCGCCACAATGCAATGCGCCGTTCTCGATCGAGAGTAAATCTTGAATTCAGAAGCGCGCTGATTGCGATCGGAACAGAAGCCCCGAGCATCGAGGAGAAAAATGTCCATACATCGAATGAGGAACCTGCCATCTTGTTGCCCTTGGAGATCACCGTCGATCGACAGCGCGACTGTTTGATCGCTGGTGAGGCAGACTACACATCCTGTCGCCACGAAGTCCAATTTGATCCACGAATTTTCCGGCAGAAGTTCAAATCCCTGTTCATACAATTACCCGCAAAACGACACGTGACCTTGAATCTGCGAAAGATCGCTCACTTCCCCACCGACCGCGATATCACGTGGTCGCCGCCATATCCGCGCTGTGAAGCATGTCGATGCTTCGGCAACTTCATGAAGCTGCTGCATCGAAGTGAACCAGATTCGATTTGTAAATGCCGCCGGGAATTGCTGAACCACTTGCAGCAGGCTTCCGAATCGTCTGTGTTCTGATTGTCGATTCCGACTTCCTACGACAACCAGAATTCGAAACGTCGCAGCAGGTTTCTTCGCTCCGTTCTGCTCGTAGAGATTTTTCAAAAAGTTCCCGGTCGTCGCTGAGTCTGCCCACGCCTGGTACCGACGGAATTTGGTAGCCATTTGTCGTGGCGTCATCGAGTCAAGATCCAACTCGACGAAGCAGGCCATCATTCCCTTTCCGTATTGGCGGTACAGAAACATTGCGTCGGGTTGCAGTCGAGTTTGGCGACCCGCAAGCACAGTTTTGAATGCCTCATGCTTCGCCAGAGATCGCCGCTGGATTGTCAGTATTTCTAAGTCACTGCGTTTATGGGCTGTCTGCCATACCATCAGGAGGAACTCGGTTGTGAAGAGTTCGTGCAAGACGTGCTCAGATGACGAGCCCGTTGATCGCCGCCGATCAACGGCGCTTTCGGTCCATTCCTTCCCCTTCTCTTTGAGGGCATTCCGAAGACGGGCTAATCCACGTCGCGTCACAAAATACACTTTCGGCCAGAGCGGACTTGTTCCGTTCGTTTCAACAACGTCCAAGTACCCAAGCGATTCCATTTCTGCCAGATGCCGCCTGGCCGTTCGATCTGATGGTAACTGCTGTGGAAATCTTCTCTGTATCTGACTCGCAACCGCGAACCGATTTCGATGAACGAAGGCCAGGATTGCCCGGAAGTGGGGTCGCTCTCGCACGGCCTTCTTTGTGGTCTTCCTATGGCGATGTACCGATTGCAGTAACTGAGGTAATTCCCAAACGCTCAATGGGCGTCGCCTCGGTGAGGTCTTTGTGGGAGGTTGACGGCTCATAGTTCGCCCCCCTCCTGTGAGCGAACCAGCCCAATGACGGCTCTTCGGATCGCGTCCGAGAGACCTTCCCAAGCCTCGATCACCAAGTGCAAATCAGCGTCAAATGCTGCCAACGAATGACAATTCGGGCCGCAAGAATGCAGCGCATTTGCAGCGCCGGGGTCTATACAGAATTCGCAACCACCGGGCTGATTATTGGTTGCGTCAGATTCCAATGGGGGTTCAATTCCCCCACCTGTGTCGTACGGTGGATGTGATGCGCCACGCCGCCACTTGCCAATGCAATCTGTTTTTACATTCGACATTCGGTATGCCCAATAAAAAAGACCACGAGATGCGGAACGCACCTGTGGTCTGTTGGTCGGCTCAACGATGATTGTTTGCAGCGTAGTTCAGAATTGCAAGGCAATCCCCATTACGTGCCGAATCCAACTTCATTCTGGCAATGGCATCTCTTGCACGAAAGGCGGTTCTTCAGGAATTAAAAACTCCGATTGAGCATCCTTGGATCTGAACCACAATTCACGGATTGCGGCATCATCACCCTTTGTTATCGGATTTGCTTCACGTACTTTGAACGCAGTTGGCAGATTGACCGCGTTTCCGAAGATAAGCGCATGCTGTTTGGGCAATGAAGGCAGCCGTTTCATGACGCTCTCCGAAATGAACGGTGTCATCTGACGAATGTGTGTAAGGTCGTCAGGATTCTGGATGCGATGGACTACGAAGTTGGAACACTGCGACAAAACGGTCTTTGATAACTCACTTGGTCGTTGTGAGGCTACCATCAGGAACATCCCGTACTTCCGGCCTTCCTTTGCAATCCGCTCAAAAATCCGGCTTGCATCGATCGCATATCCAGAAGGACGATCGGCAACATAACGATGCGCTTCCTCAAGGATCATATTGACGGGTAGGCGATTACGTGGATCGGCTCTTCGCAAACGATCAAAGACAAGTCGTGCCATGACTGCCGACGCAACTTCCACAACTTCATCAGCCGCTTCGTTCATGTCGAGAATAATGACTTGGGCCTTTTTTCTAAGCTGGCTTTCGTGTCTTTCCAAACCAAGAAATCGCTCGACGAAAAGATCGAGACGTCGCTCGTCGTTTTGCAATTGATCCGGCGGCACGCGAAGGAAGGCGAATTCCTCACGTTCCTTGATCCACTTGAATCGCGTAAGCATCTGCGCGCAGTAATCCCTGATTTGCCGGTTTCCGTGTGATTCTTCATAAAGCAACGCCAAGTCCAGCGCGGTACCGAGATCATTGAAGTTGAATTCTCGATGTGAGTAACTCGGGAGCGACACTTTCTCAAGGATGTATGTTTCCATCAGTGTGGCGCAACTCTCTATTCCTTTCATTTCCCCGAAAGTGACGGCAATCATTGGTCGAACCACCCTCAAACAGATTTCATCTGTCGAGAATGTTGACAGCATCGCAGTAATTCTGTCTTTTTTTGACGGGCTACCCGCATCTCCGTTCAGAATGAACTGGATGCAAGACGCCAGAATATGATTGCGGATTTCGTTTAGCCGACTGTCCACAGTATCTGCGAACAGCGTGGAAAGGCCGAGCGCCGTACGGAGGACGGGTTGCTGTGTTCTCTCGCTCGCGCGAAGCAGTAGTTCCCACTCTTCGACAGCCATGAACCAATGAGGCAATCGAAAAACTGCCGCTGACTCATTGTTGTCACTCGGATTCGGTGCAATATCCGCAATGCTGAAAAATGAGCGACTGATGCTTTCGGGGAGCTTCTCAAATGCTTTCCGGTACTCACCATTTACATCAAGAACGATGAACGTCGCACCACGCGCGACATATTCATCCGGCTTTTCAAATAAGGATTGAAGCACTGTCGCCACTGTGCATGACTTGCCGCTCCCAGTGTTGCCGAGGACTGCCGAGTGACCTCCGAAAAACTCATCAATCCGCACTTTCACCTCGTAGTCCTGAAAAACTACAGATGTCCCAATGGAAAGTGAGTTGTAGCGCGTTGCGACTCCATCGCCACTTGGCGGCGGGACACATTCCTTCGTCCCTGCCACCTCGAATATTCGGTCTAGCTCATCGTCAACGGTGTACAAGGCATCGGCGTAAAGCGACGGAAACGTCGAAACTCCAAACCGAAATGCACCATCGCGCTTCTGCGGCAGCGTTCCTATTGGGACAAGATCCAGAAACTTCGCGGACGATGCCTTGTCGAGTCCACCGACAGCCTCATGCGATACGCGCATTGACAGCGGGTCTTTCTCACGCAATCCAATCACTTCTGCAACAACATATTCCGATTGCACCGGGATCATGACGTAAGACCCCAGACACGCGATGTAATGGACGTCGTCAAAGCCGATGACAGTAAAATTGTCAGTCCCATGATGCAACTCGACAACAAATCTGTCCGCGGCGACAGATACGACTTTGCCAATAGCTCGCCGTCGATCATCAGTTGTCATCGGTCCCGCCTTTGCTCGCGTTGTCTTCCGCTTTGTGGAATAGCTCCTGGAGAACCTTTGCGACAGCCGTATCGACTACGTCGCCCGGCGGCTCGGGCATGAACTTTTCGACGAACGTGTCAAAGTAGTGCGCCTTGCGATCGGCTGACGGGCCGCTACCGCCAATGATCCACACACGCGGATCACCGAGTTTGAGAAGTGCTTCTGTCACTCCGCTCGTTTTTGGCGACAAGAACGCGATCAGACGAAATGTCGGAATCGTCAGTGCCTGAAAAATGATGTTGTTAATGTGTTCATCGGCGAAGCTGTACCCGAGAACGAACAGCACGCTCTGATCCCGGACGATACGGCCTTGGAATTCCCGGAATAGATCGGAGTACGGATACCCGATACTGGCATTTTGCTTCGCTGGCGTCGGAAAAATCATGACGCGGTCTTTCTGCTCGTCGATTGGCCGCTGCACCTCGCGGATGGGGAAAAGGCTCTTGCCTTCTTCAATCCAATTGATTGATCCATGCAACTTGCACAAGTAGACGTAGCTATCGACAGACGTCCATTTACGGTTGGAGACATCCAACTGCTCAGCGAGCGAATAGCGGAACGTGGCAGGATTAAATCTTCGCTCGACGGTGCCCGAGAAACCATTGCTGTAGGGAGTCCCAAGCCGGTCCATTGCTGTCTCGTTGAAGAGGTCGTAATTCGTTGTGAAAACCCATGGCCTGGGAAGTGCACGGTCACGGTAAACGAGCTTGCGGTAGAATGCCTGGTACAAATTGATGACGGACTCATCACCGTTCGAGAACTCCCCTGCTGAACAGCTATTCACGATGTAGCGCGTAATCTTCGTGACAACGTTGTTCACATTTGTGGATACGTCGGCAAATTCTTTTCTGGTGGAACGCTTCAAAATGAACTGAATGCAGTGCAGCACTTCCAGGAGCCGTTCGAGATTGCTCGAAAACTCGGATGCATTAACGTCAATGCCAAGATGTTCAGCGAATGCATCGCGTTCGACCTGTGTCATGAACTCTAGATCGCCGTCTTTGCCCGTGTTCCTAAGAAATGCACTTGCCATCGGCATCATCGTTGGGATACCTACTTGCTTGCCATCTTTGGCTAAGGAGGAGCAGCCGGAGCCGAGAAGAAAGCCAACGTGTCTCGCGTTCATCGCGTCGTTCAGATGTTCGCGGACTTTTGCCGCTGCCCTCTCCCAATCACAAGGGAAGCCGTCTTTTGGAGCAATTACATCCTCCGCACCTTTGAAAAATGAGAAAAACGGCTCTTTGACCGCCTCCGAAACATGTTGCTCTGTCATCGCTTTAATCCGGCCTACCGTGCGAGGGCGTGTGTTCGATTGTTTGCTAACGCAAGAAGTGCATACAGTTTGTTGTCGGCTTGGGACACAATTGGCCTGCACTTCGAGTTAGGTATGACGGAAACCGCGTCGCCAATCAACTCTGTTTCAGATTGCAGTCCATAAGCACGGCTTGATCGCGGGCCCCCGTTTTCGCGCGAGTCCAGATCCAGACGGCTTCCGACGTAGTTACCTGCAAAACATCATCCGTTAAGGTTAAACTCTCGACGAGGAAGCCATTTTCGTTCCCTGTAACGAGGAAGCTATGCAGATTGAATGTACCTTTTCGGCTCCGATGTACCGTGATGCTCTCGACGACTTCATTCGACATCTCGATTTGACCATCTTTGAATACGGTGCCGATGATGATCGCATTGTTTTGGGTAGAATCGCAGGCGACCTGCTGCCTATGGTGGACGTGATGGACGCGGGAGAGAATCTATACGACGTTTGTGACGCCGACTCAGCTGGATGGGAGGAGGTCTATTCGATACTCTTCGAAAACGGGTTTGATTTCAGGTCGGAGCTTCACATTGAACCGTCAGTCGACGCTGTCTTGTTCATCTGGAAAACCCTCCTGCATCCCAAACTTGACCCATACCGGCGAGGCGTCTTTGAAACCGTGAGCAGGATGTTTAGTTGTTCTGTTGTGGCAATGTGGAACTATGCCACGAAACTGACGGAACAGGAACTGGCTGATTTGGGATTCCGGAAGATTGCAGACAGCAAGCTCATTTATCGCGACATGTCGATGGTTGCGGACTATTCACGGAATTCCCCCAATGGTACCGACGTCCCCCTGGAACTGGAGTTCACCAAGGACGATGAACAGTGGATAAAACAAAGATGGGACAATTCCGACTGGCATCACGTCGATCGCGAGCAATACGATCTGGGACAGGAGCCTGAAAAGTAAAGTCAGACGAACTGACCGTGCTTTTCAGCTTTCGGATCGCGGAGATTTGGTAACAATCTGGTAACAACATTGGCCATGTCAGCCCGATGTGAGTACAATGCAACTGGGTAGATTCGGTGACGTAACCTGATTACAGAATAATTATTTAAGCATCACTGCAACGTGATTGCCATGTTACCGGGAAGCAGCCTAAGGTAGATTGAGGGCCTAGTGGTGGCAACACCGTGCAGGTTCGATTCCTGTCTTGGGCACTCTTGGAAACCCCTGTTTTACAGGGGTTCTCTGTTTCTTTGGCTGGATTTCCACCCGGGCCACATTCTGGCCACATCGCCACGATTCCGCAGGAATCATCAGTAGCACTCGGTCGGCATTCCAGGAGCGCCGCGATCCGCGACATCCTCGGGATACTTACCTTGGCTGTCTGGCGAATTGAGGATTCCCCACCATGACGCGTGGTTTGTGATGGGAACTCCTGTTTCCGGTTGTCACGATCGCGCCCGACGAAACCTGGTATCGATCTCCCGTCGGTGGGGCACCCGCGGGAAGTCCGGCTCCGACGCCCGACGGTTCGCTGGAGATCGCCTCTGTGTCGTCAAGGCTGTTCCCGTCGGACTCGCTGGCACCAGGGGCCGTTTCGAACACCGCGACCAGTTCCTGCGTCGGACGTCCTCCGTGAGGTCCGGGTTCGCGCACCGTCCAGTCGGTCAGTCCCGTTGCTTCCATCCGATCGAAGGCATTGATCGCGGACTCCAGTGTCGGATACCGGCGCCTGTTGGATCGGCACAGGTCGCGCGGCGTCGCCTTGCCCCCCCGGCGTCGCAACCAGTCAAGCAGGTGCAGGTCTTCCCTCTGTTCCGCCTGGAGTGACAGACTGGTCACAACCCGTTGAGCTTTAAACGCAAACCAGCGTGCGAGTGCGATGCCGCGCTGCATGCTGGCGAAACTGCAAACCGTGGCATCCGCCTCGTCACCCGCGGCACAACGGGTCAGGTGCAGGACCAGCGCCAGTCGAGCGGCCTGTCCCGACAGGTTGGTTGTCCAGGTAAACAGCAGATCATCGAGTCCCCGCTGGGCGTCCGACAAATCCCGGATGAACGCGGCGAAACAGTCCCGGGCCGACGGAGACAGGACCGTCGTTGTTGACCTGTGTTCGTGGGGTTGACCAGCGGCGGCAAACAGTCGTTCCACAAGGGCCGCGTACCCGGCAGTGACGGACTCCTCGAGATCTTCGTCGATCCACTGCAGAGGCCGCGTGGGTGGGAACGCAAACAGCAGGCGACTGGCCAGGCCGCTCGGTCCGCTCGCCTTGCTCAGTTTCTCCGAGAACAGTTCTTCGGACAGACTGCCTGTCACGCTGACCGGCACCGGATCCAGATGAATCGCCGGTCGATCCGATCGACTTTCCACAGTCACCGCTTGTCCGGCATGCAGATCAAACCAGACCTGCCGATCCAGCGATGCCCGACTGCCACTCCCCAGGGATCGACCCAACCAGCCATCCAGTTCGTTCGCACAGACCAGCAGTCCCCGGTGCTGCTTTTTCAACAGACGCACGACGGCCGGCAGTGTCCAGTCGGCCGCAATCGTTCGTTCGGCCAGGGGGACCGGTGGCCGATCGGGTTCGTCCTGCTGTTCCTGCCGAGCCCGCCGCACATCGGCCCGGTACCGAGTGAGCAGCCGTTCGTACTCGGGCATCAACTGCCGTTGCTGTTCAAAGGACGCGCCGTCGCGTTCCAACAGCGGCATTGACGCCGCACGCAGGGCTGCGGCCTGGGATGTCTGTCCATTGGCAATCAGTGCTGTCCACACGATGGCCGGTTCCGTCCAGGATTTCTTGACCTGAATCCAGTGATCTCCGATCGCCGCCGCCAGCACCGACAGGACCGGCAAGGCAACCGCGGCCGGGTCGCAGTTCAGGATCCGGGCTTGCCCGGAAATGAAGTCGCGAACGGGGCCGGGAAAACAGTCGACCGGAAACGGCTGATAGTCCGCCGGCAGCGCGCTGTCAGACATCGACGCCGTCAACACCGGCATCGGGAACTCGGGTGAGAGATCCGGCAGAGGTTGAGCACTCAGGACCGAGCGGCCGACATCCGAATAGCTGTCAGCCGGCTTTGCCCGACAATTGAGGTCTGCCCCGCTCCCGCTGTGGCTTCCGTTCTGATCGGTACCTGTGGCAGCGGTTGGCCCCCCTGTGTTGGGCAAAGCTCTGTCGGTCTCCGGGGACGGCAATGTTTCGGCAGAGCGGTTTGACCAGTTCCTGGCGGACGTTTTCTTGACAGGCTTCCGTTTCGACACGAGCGGCTCCTTTCTCCATTCGCAGAATCACGGTGTGGTTGAGGGCAATCCAACAAACGGGTCTCTCTTTCCAATTCGTACCCCGTGCTGATTGCCACGTTTCCACACGCCATAAAAAAAGGCCGGCTCCTGCTTCGCATCGCGAAAGCAAGTGGCCGGCCTGGGTGCTCCAGTTACCGATCGAACACAGTCATTTTCAAACGTCGTCTTCTTACCCCGAATTGCATGCGACTGACAAGCACAATTCCGCCGTCCTTTGTGTGGAATTCTCAGAAAATCGTCAACAGACTCACCAGGTGCCTTGGTCGCGGCAGGGTGACTTCCTTGTTTGGCCGGACGTCCAACCCGAGTCGACGACGGCCCTTGCACATCGACGGAGTTCTGCCGACCGCGGTATCCAATTCTGAAGTCGTAGAATCTGGGGGCTCCCGCTGGTCGACCCCAGCCACCGAGTCGTGCCGCGTCGAGCACGCTCCGGCTCTCCACCGACCCCGCGTGGGAGCACGACTGGTCAGCTACCGCAGTGCGACTCAATCGCCGTTCCTCTCTCCACCGACCCTGTGTCGGTGGGAGCACGACTGGTCAGCTACCGCAGTACGACTCGAGCGCCGTTCCGCTCTCCACCGACCCTGTGTCGGTGGAAGCACGACTGGTCAGCTACCGCAGTACGACTCAAACGCCGTTCCGCTCTCCACCGACCCTGTGTCGGTGGGAGCATGACTGGTTAGCTACCGCAGTAC
>JAFEBS010000089.1 GCA_018242525.1 Planctomycetota bacterium
ATGTGGTTCACCGTGCGCTTACGAGCGACAGATCCTGTCGCCATGGCCAATCCGTCACTCGCCCGGCTGGCGTGAATGAGCCGCAAACGGAAGCAGAACTGGCCGCACTCCGCCGAAGCGTTCTGCGCGGGTCGCCTTACGGCGATGAGATCTGGCCAGACATGGCCACCGAAATCCTCGGACTGGAAATCACAACGCGACCCTGGGGAAGACCACAGGGTCGGTGGAGAGCGTGACGGCGATTGAGTCGCACTGCGGTAGCTGACCAGTCGTGCTCCCACCGACGCGGGGTCGGTGGAGAGCGTGACGGCGCTTGGGTCGCACCGGGAGAACTCACAGGGGACAGGACTCTTTGACATTCAGGGGAGGGGGCGTTTAGCTGTCAGGATGCCCCGTCCTCCGCGAGCCGATGAAGCTGGTGGGCTATATCATGCCCTGAACCGGGGGAATTCACCCGCCGAGATCTTCCACAAAGCAGGTGACTTTCAGGCGTTTGAGCGAATCCTGAGTGAGGGCCTGCAACTGTACGACGTGCAACTGTTTTCGTATCAGTGAATGCGAAACCACTGGCATCTGGTGTTGCGTCCGAATCAAGCCGGGGGAATGTGTCATTTCCTGCGGTGGATCACGGCCACGCACACGATGCGTTCTCACACTCATGACCACACCTCCGGCGAAGGCCAAGAAATCAAAGGCCAGGACGGTCAGCCCCCTTTTTTCCACGGGCTGCTAGCGCTGTTCAAGGTGCCCTTCCCGCAGTTCGCAGTGCTTGGGGAACCGGTCGGCCAGTTCGTTGCTGTGAGTCACACAAACCAGCAGCGTGTTGAATTCGCGGTTCAGTTCCAGCAGCAGCGATCCCACGCTTTCCGCAGTAGCACGATCCAGATTTCCGGTCGGTTCGTCAGCCAGTAGCAGTGTCGGTTGATTGATCAACGCGCGACAGACGGCAACCCGTTGACGTTCACCGCCCGAAAGTTGTGCCGGGCGATGCGACATCCGTTGATCCAACCCGACTCGCTGCAGTAGCTCCCTGGCACGCGATTCCGTTGCGGCAGTTGCTCCTGCGCCCGGTAGAGTCGGGATCAGCACATTTTCCAGGACCGTACATTGAGGCAGCAGGTGGTGATCCTGAAAAATGAAGCCAATCTGGTGATTCCGAAACTCGGCCTGTTGTGCTGCATTGAATGTAAAGGGGTTGTGTCCACCGAGGGAAACTGTCCCTGACGTGGGTGAATCGAGTGCTCCCAGGATGTAGAGCAACGTGCTTTTGCCACTGCCAGACGGACCGGTGATGGCCAGGGCCTCACCACGTTCCATCGCCAGATCCAGACCTCGCAGGATCGACAGCGTCCCGTTGGCAGTCACGTAATCCTTGCTCAACTGTCGAACGTCCAGCGTGGCGGGCATCGAGAACTCCGATTGAAATCCACTGCAGTTGCTGCAGGACGAGGATACTTGGAAGCGGAAGGACTTGTCCATTCCGAGCAGGGAAAAGTGAATCGGGGATCACCACGGAGTCACGGAGGGCACTGTGGTGAAGAAGGACATCTTTGGGGTGGCGTTTAGATTGGCTCAGCAATCTCGTCTGTGATGCAGCGAGGTAATGAAACTGACCGGGTTTTCACCGTGTCCTCCGTGCCTCCGTGGTGCAGATCTTTTCACCGAATTTTCCACGGGCTGCTATCCCTGCATTGCGACCGCTGCCGCCGCCTCGCCACTGCTGATTGCATCAGGAACTCCCACGCCGCGCAGAGCGTTTCCCGCCAGGGCCAGTCCGGCGTGCGTGGCTGTCCGGGATTCAATTCGGCCGACGCGGTCGAGATGTCCCACGTGGTACTGTGGCATCGCCCGGGGATAGCGGACGACCAGCGAGAATTCAGCATCCCCCTGCACGCCGAAAATCTCGCCCAGTTCTTGCATCACCACGCGACAAAGTGTTTCGTCATCCAGATCGAACATCTCCGGTTGCATTGCGCCGCCGACGAAAGTTCGCATCAAGACGGAATCAGCAGGAGCCCGGACAGGGAACTTGCGGCTGGAAAAGGACGTTGCCAGGATGCGACGGCGTTCACAGTGCGGGACCACCAGTCCGAACGAATCCAGGGGATGTCGCACGTTTGCCAATTTGTGTCCGGTCACCACAATGGCACTCGACGCATATTCGATCCCGGCCAAATCCGTTGCCAGGTCGGAATCCAGGTCCTGCAGCAATCGAGCCGCCTGATGAGCCGTGGTGGCGACAATCACGGCATCAAATTCCTCCGGCATGCCGTCGGACAGGACGAGCTTGTATCCGATGGGTCGAGACGCCCGCTGCACCGCTTGAATCCTGGTCGACGTGCGGATCTGGCAACCCGCCACAACGGTCGTGCGCAGCGCCACCAGCAGTTCTTCCATCCCCTCGGCCAGTCCCGCAAACAGACCATATCGGGCGCCGCTGGAAGTGGTGTCTGAAGGTTCCGCGGAATTCTGCCGGTCAACGGAGCGTTGTTTCAGGGACGCACGCAGCAGGCTGCCAAACTGGCGTTCCATCTCCAGGAACCGAGGCATCGTCGCCGCCACACTCAGTTTTTCCGGATCTGAGGTGTAGATTCCGCCGACCAGCGGTTGAACGAGCTTGTCCAGAGCTTCGCGACCGAACCGGCGACGCACGAAATCGGCCAGACTTTCGTCTGCGAAATTGCCCGGAGGCACGAACCATTCCAGGAACATCCGCAACTTGCCCCAGGGCGTCAGCAGGGGCGTGGTCAGCATCGGCCAAGCCGCAGACGGACTGATCAACTGAAATCCATCCGGGACCCTCACCGGCCGTCCCTCGAACAGCACGTGTGCCCCGCGATACCGGGCATCTGTGGCGACCAGGCGATGCTCGAGCCCCAGCCGTCGACACAGGCCGACAGCACCAGGCTTGTTCGTGAGGAAACTGTCGGCACCGGTGTCAACAAGGTAATCACCGACCTGCTGCGTTCCAACAATCCCGCCCAATCGCGGACTGGCTTCAAACAGCGTGATCGCCGTCGAGGCCGGATCGCCTCGAGACAACTCGATCAGGCGGTGGGCCGCGGACAGGCCTGACAGGCCGCCACCAATGATCGCGATTCGTCGTATTGGGTCAGGTTCCATCGCTGGTTACTCACGTCCGGGCGCGGCTACTTGCGGCCCATTTCATGAACCATCTCAACCAGCGCCTTGACATTGTCGGGCGGAACTTCCGGAAAGACGCCATGACCCAGGTTGAAAATGTGTCCCGGACGGCCGCCAGCGGCGTCAAGAATGGCCCGGGCCCGAGCCCGCAGCGTCGGTAGATCAGCCATCAGCGAGACCGGGTCCAGGTTTCCCTGGACACCGACGTCGTAGCCAACCGTTCGCCAGCCGTCCGCCAGATCGACTCGCCAGTCCAATCCAATCACATCGCCCCCCGATTCACGCAGCAGTGGCAGCAGTGCGGGATTGCCCGTCAGGAAGTTAATGACCGGAACCCCCGGGTGAATCCCCTGGACCACCTGGCGGGTGTAGGGCAGGACGTAACGCCGGTAATCCGCAGGTGACAGGCATCCGGCCCAACTGTCAAACAATTGGACCGCCTGACAGCCGGCATCGATCTGGGCATTGATATAGCGGATCAGGCTCCGCGACAACCGCTCCATCAGCGTCCGCCAGGCCCCTTCATCACAGTACATCAGTCGTTTGGTCGCGAGATAGTTTTTGGAACTGCCTCCCTCAATGACATACGACGCCAGCGTGAACGGGGCACCGGCGAATCCGAGCAGCGGGATGTCGGCGGGCAGATCGCGACGAATCAGCTTCACGGCGTCAAACACAAACTGCATCGAATTGACGGATTCCAATTCATGGAACCGGTCAACTTCCGCAGCAGTCCGGATCGGATTGTGGATCACGGGGCCTTCCCCCTTGGCATATTCCAGGTCGATCCCCATCGGTTCCAGCATCGGCAGCAGGTCGGCAAACAGGATGGCGGCATCCACGCCCAGGACTCGCTGGGCGGTCAACGTGACTTCGGCCGCCAGTTCGGGCCGTTTGCAGAGCTCGATGAACGTAACCTTGCTGCGAACCGACATGTATTCCGGCAGGTAACGTCCGGCCTGGCGCATGATCCAGACGGGAGTGGTATCAGTCGGTTCGCGGCGGGCAGCTTTGAGAAGTCGGCAGTTTTGCAAGGCAGGTGTCAGCATGGCAGCTCCGGGTAGTGAAACCGGATTGTAGCCGCCAGGCGACTTCGCGAGTAGCGAACGCCACTTCCGGCAACTTGCGACTGTGGTTGGTAACGCAAGACTCTGCGTTCAAGCTACTTTACCGCCCGTCCCGGCGTGGCGCCGGCTTTCACAGTCGTTCTTCGGGGCGACGGATGCTAGAAATTCAACATCTCGGCCGCGTTATGGTTGGCGACGGGCATGATTTTGGGGGCGATTTCCTGAAGTCGGCTGCCGGCGCGGACCACGCCGCAGTCTTCCAGCAAGAGAATGCCGGGGTTCTGACGGAGGTCGTACTCGGTGGCCGGGACGTCCCATTGCAGGTGATTGGCCATGTGGTCGCAGGTCGCAATCAGCGCCACGAAGCGGCGATGCCCTTCCGACTGCTGGGGCTTGTGATGAAACCGAACCGCGTCGCTCAGCATGTCGGGTAACGCATTCTTCTGGACAAACCAGGCCCCGACTTCGCAGTGAGTCGTTCCGAGGTGATTGGTTTCCCGCTGCAAGGCCTCGTGCTCACCATCAAATGTCATCGGGTCAATCGTCAGGAATTCTTCTGGAAAGCAGACGCAGATCAGCATCCGGCCAATGTCGTGGATCAGGCCGCCGGTAAACTCTTCCCCATGAAAGCCCGCGTCCAGGGACTGATTCACTTCCATGGCCAGCAACGCGGTCAAAAAGCTGTGACGCCACAAGGCATGACGGATACTTTCTTCCGCCAGGGTCATTTTCTTCATCATGCTGCTGAAACTGGCAGACAGAATCAGATTCTTGCACTGCCGAAGTCCCAACCGGATCACGGCTTGATGCAGGTTCACGACGGTGCGGCTGCCACTGAACAGGACACTGTTGGCCAGCCGGAGGATTTCGGTGGCCAAAGTTGCATCGCGTTCGACAACGGCAGAGAATTCGTTGATCGAGCAGTCTGGATCCTTGACGATTTCCAGCGCCTGCGCCGCCACCGCTGGCAGCATCTTCAAATGATTGGCACGCAGTCGCAACCGGTCCAGGACTGCCTCTGGAATCTCCGGCGTACTTGGCAGGGAGGGGATCAGGTCATCGACACTGAGCATGGCGTAGCATCCAGTGGCAAAGGGGGGGAGGGGACATCAGCTTTGCCCGACAAAGCTACCTGCCACCGTCCCTGGGGTATCGGTGATTTGACGATCGACTTTGAGCCGGGGGCAGGCAAATTTGAATGACAACGGATGGAACTCCCGACGATCCAGAGGCTGAACACCTGCATTACGAGGCGTGACTTTGAACGGGATCCGGCAGGATCTGCTGCTCCAATTCTTCGACCCGGACCGCGAAGCGGATCAAGTCGGCAATGGATTCAGCACCGATCTTGGCCATCAGCCGACGGCGACGGTCTTCGATGGTTCTCAACGCAGCGCCGATTTCGAAGGCGATTTCCTTATTGAGCTTTCCCTGGCCCACCAGTTTCAGGATTCGGCGTTCTTCGGGGTTGATGGCATCCCAGATCTGAACGATCCGATCTCGCTCGGCCTTGCGAGCCAGCAGGCGTTCGCTGACATGCAGCGCTTCGGTAATTGCCATGCTGATCTTGTGCTGAGGTGCTGTTTTTTCGAGAAACGTGACTGCACCCGCATGCATGGCGTCGACAGCGATTGGCGTTTCGGCATATCCCGTCACGATGATGGTGGGGATCACCAGTTTCAGGGTTCGCAGGTGCCGCAGCAGGTCCAGCCCGCTCATCCCCTGCATTCGCAGGTCCGTGACCAGGCAACAGGGACCGTCTTCGACATAGGCGGCGAGGAATTCACTGGCATTCGTAAATGACACCGCTTCCAATCGCATCGAGACAACCACTGAAACCAATGTCTGACGTGCATCCGGATCGTCGTCGATCACGTAGACGACAGGGAGTTGATCCATGTGAATCCCTCCAGATTCCATAACTGCGAGGAAAGAGTGTTCGATGAAAGTTGAGCCCATTCCTGATTCGAATTCAAGTGCCACAGGAAATGGGATGTTGCCAGATGACGAGACGGCGTCCTGGAATATCCAATACTTTCGGCCAGATTGGACATCCAACGTCAACCGTTATCTTTCTTGCGGGAACCGTATCAGAATCGTCGGCTGGCGGCGCGTGGAAAAAGGTGTCTGACCCTCTCCGGGCACGCAGTGCCCTCCAAAGGATCAGTCACTTTTTTCCACGCGCAGCTTGCGAGCATCGAGCAATTCGCGAACCTTTAACAGAAATTCCGGCATTTTGAACGGCTTTCTCAAAAAAGACTGGCTGACTGTGAAATCAAGGTCGTCTGAATCCTCCACAATTCCGCTGAGAAACAGTGATGGCAACCCCGGGAAATCCGTTCGCAGGGATTCAGCCAATTGGATCCCGGACATTTCCGGCATCCGCATGTCGGTCACGAGGAGATGAATTTGCCCCGCGAATCGTGCCGCCACGGAAAGTGCCTCCGGTCCGTGCCCCGCCTCCAGGACATTGTAACCTTGCAGTATCAGAACATTACGAAGCAGCCGCCGAACTTCCGACTTATCTTCCACCAACAAAATGGTTTTGACTCCGGAATCCGACGCGACGGAGTTGTTTGACACCAGTGCGTGTTCGCTGCTCTGTTGGGAGTCCTGCCCGTGCAAAACGTGACTAAGTTGCCGAATTAACGCTGCGGCCCGCGTCACGGCGTCGCAGACACTGGCGACAAGCGGGCGATCAGGATCCGTCACCCGCATCGTCGAAAGCAGTTGGCTGGACGAGCATGAAATCACCAGCAGTTGATTATTGAGGTCGTGAATCAGACTGCTGGCGGTTTGCCCTGATCCCGATGGATGGATCGGGACCGGTTCCGGATCGCTCATTCGGGTCGATTCCTCTGACGATATCACCAATGCATGTCCGCGGATGATATCCATTCCATTACCAACTTGACACATTCATTGAGTGGTCCGCCACGAACTGTTCCAGCTCCCCAGCGTCGAAGACTCCGGTGGTTGCTCCCATGCAGCGGACACAACTCGCTCCCATGGCAGTGCCCAGTTCGAGGCACTTTTCCGGCGAAGATTTGGAGAGCAGGCCGAGGACAAATCCTGAAACGAATGCATCGCCGGTCCCCGTGGCGTCGACCGGTTCGACGGGATAGACACCCGACTTCAGACGGTGAGTCGGTGAAGCCAGGACCGCACCCCGGCTGCCGCAGGTAATCACAACGGTCTGGGCACCGTACTCCCGAAACCGCAGCGTCTGTTTTTCCGGATTCTGTTCCCCGTCCAGCAATTGTGTGGATTCGTCGTTGTTCGGGAAGAAGTAATCGGTCCATGGCAGGACTTCCCGGATCCACGACAGAAGCTGGTCCCCCCGTTCGGGCAGGACGACGTCCAGGATCGTCACGACATTCGCTTCGCGCGCCAGGCGAAACATCCGGACGACATGTTCGGGCGACAGCGCCTCCAGCAAACCGAATCCGCCGACATAAAGCACCCGCGCCTGGCGAATCTGGTCGGCGGTCACCTGCAGACCATCATATTCGGCGTTTGCACCGACACAGTGGATAAACCGGCGGTCTTCGCCGCGGACATTCAGGACAAACGTGCTGCTGGTGGGAGCGGTCTGACTGAGGATCAGTCCGGAACATTCCACCGACGCCGCGACCAGCCGATCGCGCACTTCCCGCCCAAACACGTCGTTGCCAACGCGTCCCGACACGCCGACACGCAGTCCCAACCGGGCCATGTCAACCGCGACGTTGGCGGCACAACCACCAATCGTGAATTCCACCCGCTCGGTCCGCGCCAGACTGCCAGGGGGCGGCAGGCTGGCGATCGGCTGGCAGACACTGTCCGCGACGATGATTCCAGCACACAAGCAATCCAGCGAGCCCGGCATGTGCGGTTTTTCCTGACTGAATCTGTGCGACGGACCGCCCTGTGTAAACAGCACGGGATCAATATCTGTCAGACTCGAAGTTCATCGGCGGACTGATTCAATTCACTTGAGTAGCGCTCGCGGATTGGCTCGATGATTTCGGCGACAAACGCATCCACCTGTTCGGGGGCGCGTCCGACAAAGCGCCGCGAATCCAGCGCCGATGTCAAATCGACCCGGGAAAACGCCGGATCCTCCCGCAGCCGATCCATTAAATCGTTCGACTGGCCCAACTCCTTGACCACGCGTGCGGCTTCAACGCTGTGGATGCGAATCCGCTCGTGCAGATCCTGTCGATCACCGCCCGCGCGAACACCCGCCATCAGGATTTCCTCGGTCGCCATAAACGGCAGTTCTTCGTTCAGGTGTCGCGCGATGACATTGGGGTATACCACCAGTCCCTCGACAACATTGCGATACAGGATCAGGATCGCGTCGGTCGCCAGGAAAGCCTGCGGAATCGTCAGCCGGCGGTTCGCACTGTCATCCAAGGTCCGTTCCATCCATTGGGTCGCCGTCGTTTGGGCCGCCGAAGACGTCAGGCTCATGACGAACCGGGCCAGGCCGCACATCCGTTCGGCCCGCATCGGATTTCGCTTGTAGGCCATGGCCGAGGAACCGATCTGCTTCTTTTCGATCGGCTCCTCAAGTTCCTTGCGGCTTTGCAGCAGTCGCAGGTCCGATCCCGCCTTGTGGGCGGATTGTGACAGCCCCCCCAATGTCTCAATCACCTGGGAATCCACTTTTCTTGAGTACGTCTGTCCGGTGACCGCGTAGGCACGGTCAAACCCCATCTTCCGGCAGACGATCCGGTCCAACTCCTCGACCGAATCGTGATCTCCATTGAAGAGCGACAGAAACGTTGCCTGAGTCCCCGTGGTCCCCTTCACCCCGCGCATTCGCAGCGACGCGATCCGATGTTCCAGTTCTTCCAGGTCCAGGACCAGATCATAGCACCACAGGGTGGCCCGCTTTCCAACCGTGACTGGTTGGGCCGGTTGCAGATGGGTGAATCCAAGGCAAGGCAGATCGCGATATTCCGCGGCAAATCGAGCCAGGCGATCAATGGTGGAAACCAGTTTGGACCGCAACAGTTCCAGTCCACGCCGCATTAAAATCAGATCAGTGTTGTCGGTGACATAGCAACTGGTGGCCCCGAGGTGAATGATTGGCTTGGCCAGCGGACAGATGTCGCCGTACGTATGAACGTGTGCCATCACATCGTGCCGCAATTCCTTCTCGTGCCGTGCGGCGGCGTCAAAATCGATGTCATTAACATGTGCCCGCAGTTCGTCGATCTGTGCCTGGGAAATGTCGAGGCCCAGTTCCCGTTCTCCTTCGGCGAGGGCAATCCACAGCTTGCGCCACGTCGAATGCTTGGTCTGCGGCGACCAGAGGCGGCTCATTTCGGCCGAGGCATACCGCCCGATCAACGGGTTATCGTAGACATCCTGATTCACTCAAAAATCCTTCAGGCAAGACAAAAAGAGTTCGGCAGCCACCCGAGAACATTGCAGTCATCGGATGGCCGGTCATTCCACGAATCACTTCACCACGAAGGACACGAAGTTCCACGAAGGGAAGAAAGGATCGACGAATCCATGGTTGGCGCGTCAGATTCAGTAACCCGATTTAGAACTTCGCACTGTCCAATGCGGCGGTCGAAACCTTGCGCTGGAACGTATAAATTCCCTTGCCGCTGGGGCTGACGATCATGAAATAGAGTTCTCCCGCCTCGTCTTCGCCGAAGCTGACGACCGGCAGGTTTGCTCCGGTGTAGGGAATCGAACGGTTGGCGACAACGGCTTTCTTTGCCTCGTCGTATTTCAGGGCCCAGATCTTCCCGGACACGTAATCGGCGTACAGGTAGTGACCTGCCAGTTCCGGCAATTTCTCGCCACGGTAGACGTTGCCACCCGTGATCGACTTGCCAATGTCGTGGTGGTATTCCCAGATCGGTTCGATCAGTCCGGGAGAACTGCTGATGCCGGTCGGGGCGAATTCATGCTTTGCTTCCCGCAGATTCCAACCGTAGTTGCCCCCCTTCACTCCCAGGTTGATTTCTTCCCACAGGTTCTGACCGACGTCCGCGATCCACAACTGGCCGGTTTTCCGGTCAAACGACATCCGCCAGACGTTGCGCAGACCGTAGCAGTAGATTTCCGGCAGCGCGATCAGTGACTTGTTGGCGAACTTGCCGATAAACGGATTGTCCTTGGGAATCCCATATTTCAAACCGGCGCTCTTGCTGTCGACGTCAATCCGCAGGATCTTCCCGAGCAGCGTCTGCAGATTCTGGCCATTGTTGTGCGGGTCATTGCCGGCTCCGCCGTCACCAATGGTGATGTACAGATAACCGTCGGGGCCGAAACAGATCGTCCCTCCCTTGTGGTTCCAATACGGATGAGGGACACGCAGCAATTCTTCCTCGCTGTTGGGATCGGCCTTGTCCGGGTCGTCCTTCGAGACCTTGAACCGCGAAATCACCGTCGTATGAGGTTGACTCGTGGTGGTATAGAAGACAAAGAACTCGCCGTTGGTCTTGTACTTGGGGTGAAAGGCCATCCCCAGGAATCCTTCTTCGTTCTCCTTGTCGATGTAGACCACCTTTTTCGACATGTCGAGGAAGATCTTCGTTTCGGTCGATTTGGGGGTGAAGACGTGGATGATCCCCTGTTGCTGGGGAACAAACAGGCGTCCCGATCCGTCGCCGGCGTGGGTCAACAGGATCGGACGCAGCGGAGTGGGAACTCCATCTTTGTCGGCTTCCCATCCGGTCCACTTCAAGTTTTCAAACGCCACGACCGGTTCGAGTTTCAGCGGCGATTCGTCGACTTGAGCGAACGTGGCCTGGCAGGTCAGGCACAGTACTGCGGCAAATGCGATGAACGGGCGAATCACGATGAATGGATTCCTGTAAATGAGGGATTGAATGGAGCGGTGGTCGTCGACCAGCCTGCCTGAATTGGAGATTACGTCTGGGAAAGCTCCGCCCGCACGGTTTCGAGCAGCTTCTTGGTGGCCTTGATCCCTTCCGGTTCACTGGTTTTGCCTTCGTATTCGACACCGATCCAGCCGTGATATCCGTACGACAGAACGATCGGAATCATCTTACGATAGTCTGTCTTGGTCTCGTTGCCGTCCGCATCGAATTCGTGCGACTTGGCACTGACACCCTTGGCGAACGGCATCAGTTCTTCCGTTCCCTTGTACCGATCGTACCAGACGTTGTTGGCAACCTTGAAATTGCCGAAGTCGGGCAGGGTCCCGCAGCCGGGGTTGTTCACAGTGTGAATGACCGACGACAGCCAGGTCCCATTGGACGACAGTCCCCCGTGGTTCTCGACGATCACACTGATCTGATGCTGAGCCCCGAATTCCGTGAGCCGCCGCAGACCGTCGGCGGCGAGCTTCATCTGTTCCCAATAGGTTCCAGACGACTGGGCATTCACCCGGATGGCATGGCAGCCCAGGAACCGGGCCGCTTCGACCCACTTGTAATGGTTCTCGACCGCCTGCGTGCGTTTGGCGTCGTCGGGATCGCCCAGCGCGCCTTCACCGTCACACATGATCAGGACGCTGGTCACTCCCAGATCGTCCGCCCGCTTCTTCAATTCCCCCAGGTAGACCTGATCCTTGGCCTTGTCCTTGAAGAACTGGTTGACGTATTCGATCCCTTCAATCCCGAATTCATTCCTGGCCATGGCGGCGAATTCACGGGGATCGGCTTTGTCGTTGAAGAATCGCCGATGCAGCGACCATTGTGCCAGCGAGATCTTGAATAACTGAGACTTGGCGGGCGCATCGGCGGCCAACAGAGTGGAACCGACCGAGGTCGCGGCCGACGCGGCAAACAAACCGGCAGTGGCAGACAGGAAATGGCGACGCGACAATCGATTTGACATCAGGATGCCCCTCAACTGGAATGACACAGACTTCAATCACTGGCTGCGGCGGATTCTATTCTGCCGACGCGACGAATGCGAACCGGTGGCGATCGTTTCAAGCCGTCATAACTTGCGACCGGCCGGAACTTCAAGTGAAGAACCGCCAAACCAGCTTATTTCACCCGTGTGACAGAACGTCTTACCGCGGGGTGACAGTCCGTCTTACTTCGGCGTGCAATCGGAGGTCCCGGTCGGGAGATCGCGTGACAAACTGACCACGATCCCCAGTGCGAGCAGGCTCACCACCAGGTTGCTCCCCCCCGCGCTGATCAGGGGGTGCGAAATCCCCTTGGGAGGCACCATGGCAGTGACGACCGCCACATTCAATAACGCCTGGCCGACGACCTGAGTCAGCAGCACAAATCCGGCGACGAAGGAAAAACGCCGCGCATCCAATCGGTTCAGCATTTGTAGTCCACTCAGGTACAACCCGCACCACAGAGCGAGCAGACTGAGTGTCCCCAGCAACCCCAACTCCTCGCCGATCACGGCAAAAACGAAGTCGGTATTGGCCTCAGGAAGAAAGCTCAGCTTTTGCCAACCCCGTCCCAAGCCAACCCCCAGCAAACCTCCGGATCCCATCGAGACCAGGGATTGCTGGAGCTGGTACGGCGCGGCATCGAAATCCGACCAGGTTTCAAAGAACCCAACAATGCGTTGTCGCTGGTAAGGCTTCATCACGAGTACCGACAGGCAGGCGGGTACGGCGATGACCGCGCCGAGCACAAAGTGGCGAATCGGCCATCCGCCGGCGAGCAGTACCAGGGCCGCCCCGCCCAGCAGGAACACGGCCGTTCCCAGGTCAGGCTCGATCAGCACCAGCGGCACGATGACCAGGATCGGAAACGCAAACGGTACCGTCCCCCGAATCAGATGCGACAACCGTTCGCGATTCCGATCCAGGATCCAGCACATCATCAGCGGCAGGGCAATCTTGGCAAGCTCTGACGGCTGAGCGGAAATCCCAGCCAGTCGAATCCACCGCTGCGCCCCTTTGACCCGGACACCAATCCCCGGCACCAGGACCAGCAGCAGCAGGATCACTGTCAGCGCGAACAGCCACGGCGCGATCTGCTGCCAGAATTGAGGAGGTCGCGAGGCGGCGATGGCCGCCATCACCAGTCCGGCGGCCAGAAAAACCAGATGCCGCGACAAATAAACCCGCTCAAATTCTGTCGGCCACGATGTGACGCTGGCACTGTGCACCATCAGCAGGCCAAAGCCCACCAGCAGCAGCACCAGCGAGACAAAAAGCTGACGTTGAAAATCCATGGCGTGTGATCTGGAAACTGTCTCGAGAGCAGACGAACACTCCGTCCGTTCGCGTCCCATCGACCAGCCAGTGCTGACACTTTGACCGAACTGGAACTCGCCGCCGACTCGATCCATCCCTCCGCCAACCAGACCGGTTGTGACGAATCTGCCGAAGATTCCCGGACTGCATCGCCCCCCGTGCCACCCTCAGACATGGGGCTGTGAAGAGCGATTTACGTTGGCATGCCCGGCTTCCATTCATCCTGGCGCAGGTCGTTGTTGCGATAAAGCTCGATCAGGCGCTCCAGCATTTCAATGTCACACCGGAACTGTTCGCCCCGTTCCGTGTCGGACATCCGACGGGGTCGTTCCCATTCGCGAATCACGGTCACGCTGGGAACGATGTCGATCCCTTCGCGGATGGCGGCGTCGACTGACTCGAAGTGATGATGACGTGCCAGCACGGTCCGATCGGATTCCAGCACCAGCGTGTACCCGTGGTCGCCGTAGGCCTCGGAAAACGCCCCGTCGATGGTGATGGCCTTGCCGCTGCGCTTCAGGGGCGATTCGCCGTCTTCAATCTTGACCGGAACGTGTCCGTTGACAATCAATCCCTTCTGCGGATCAACACCAAACTCGGCCAGCACCTTTTCGCAGAACCACTGTTCGTGAATCAGTGCAAAGTAGGGGTCCTTGGTCTCGTGATGCGGATGTTTGTCCGCGATGAAATCCCGTTCCAGCGTTGTAATCCGGTCTTTGCCAAACAGGGGTGAACGCGGACCGCTCCACAGGTACCACAGGAAATCCAGGTGCTTTTGCTGCCGTTGTTCCATCGCCCACGAGACCACGCGTTCGATGGCGTCGAACATCGGCTTGCCACTGAGCCAGGTGCCTTCGATCGGCATGGGCAGGAATTCCCCCTTGGCATCGCACGGCACGCAACCGTGAAAGATCAGGTGGTCGTCACGACGCAGGTACATCGCCCCGTTACCGACGATGTACTTGAGATGATCGTTCAGTTTCTGGCTGCTGAGAAACGAATGCCGCAGACGCGACAGGCACAGATCTTCCTGCGGCGTTAACTCGTACGGATTTTCCGGATCGATCGTCGGCAGGAGCGTGTCGCGCAGCGGATACATGACCCCGTCGATGGTGATCGTCCCCTGTTCGTGGTCGATATGGTGCAGTAGTCGACGGTGGTCGATCTTCCATTCCGGATTCCGCTCAATCATCTGACCTTCCAGCTTGAACTGCATGATGGCCACCGCCTTCTGCATCCGGGCGACAATCACATCGGACCGCATGCCGCTGGATTTCGGCAGAAAGTGGGCAGCGGGATCGTCGGCGTAGACCAGTCGGGCCAGGTGTTCCAGCGGTGTCAGCGGGATGCTGTAGCCCTCGTCGAGTTGTCCCAGTCGGCGGTACCGCAGGGATACTCGCAGGACATGGCAGATCAGTGCGTCGTGCCCCAGGCCAGCCCCCAGCCAGGCGATGTCGTGGTTGCCCCAGATGAATGACACATTCGGCTGGTCCCGCAGATAATCGACCACTCGATCGCCGCGAGGCCCGCGATCCCAGCAGTCGCCGCCGATGATCAGTTCGTAAATGGCCAGGTTACGGATCAGTCGCCCCGTGATGTGTATCAGATGCAGTGCCCGGCCGCGGCGGAGCAGTTCGTCAACGATCGCCTCCACGAATTCCCGTCCTCGTTCGTTGGACGGTTCATGCAGCATCTCGGCAAACAGGTTGGTGTATTCGCGGGGAAACACCCGCATCGCCCGCTTCAGGCTGTACCGCGAGGCCAGGACCCGGACCAGTTCGAACTGATGCTTCAATGTCCGCCGGGCGAACACGCGCAGTTCTTCAATGTCGGTCAGTGTCTCCTGCAGCCGTTCGGTGACTTCGGCCGGGTAGAAGATCAACGTCAGGAATTCCGAGAATTCCCGGGGATCCATCCGGTCCTTGAACAAACGTTCCACCAGCGGCCGCAACGTTCCCGAAGCATTGTTAATCACGTGCCTCAGTTTCTTGTCTTCGCCATGAATATCGCTGATGACGTGGACAGTCCCCTTCGGCAGCGTCAATACGGCGGACAACCGGGCAATTTCCGCGAGGGCAGAATCGATATTGGGAAACTGCCGGGCGAGGGCACGCAGCAGAGTTAACTCGTACGGTGAAGGCTTGTTTTCACCGAGTCCACGCAGGTGGTCGGGCAGTAAATCTGAGTTCGGCATGAGGCGGGATTCCGGCAATGAGCAACATTATTCGGACAGTCGAGAGCGAGTATTCCCGCCTGCAGTCACCGTCCGTGGCGACAACGTGCGAAACTCGGCCGCCGTTGTCAACATTCCGTCCCAAAACAGCGATTCGGCAGCGGCCGATCACATCAAGCCAAAGTGTCGAGGCCTGGCACTTCGGAAGTTCTGAAGTGCCTGACCCCTATCGCGCACGGTATCTCGTCACAGACGCGTGTGATTGGGGCAGGTTGCAACATCCAGTTCGGACAGATACTCTCGGCAATGGCCTTTGGCTTCGTGTCTCACCGTTGCACCTGTGAGAGCTTCAATCTTCTGAGTGGAACCGCCTGTGATGATGAATCCGCGAGTTTGTTTGGCACTGGTCTGGTTGGCAACTGTGCAATTCGTTCCCGCGTCTGTGTTGGCGGCGGAGCCCCAGATAAAACTCCGGAAGGGGGACCGGATCAGCTATATCGGCAACACGCTGGCCGACCGCATGCAACATGCAGCCTGGCTGGAAACGTACATGCATGCTGCGTATCCGGATCTGGATCTCACGGTTCGCAACCTGGGCTTTTCCGGCGACGAATTAAAGCTGCGACCGCGCGAAGACAACTTCGGCAGCCCCGACCAATGGCTCGCCAAGACCAGAAGCAACGTCATCTTCTGTTTTTTCGGCTACAACGAAGCTCTGCGCGGCGTGGCAGGTCTGGAGCAATTCCGCAAGGATCTGGCTGAAACGATCGACGGGATGCTGGCCCAGAAGTACGACGGCGAATCCCCCCCGCGCCTTGTGTTCTTTTCCCCGATCGCTCACGAAAACCTGCACAGTCCACACCTGCCCGATGGTTCGGTCAATAACGAAAACCTGGCAAAGTATACCCAGACGATGGAAGACGTCTGCCGGTCCAAGAATGTGGCGTTTGTGAACCTGTTCTCGGCGACCAAAGCCTTGTATGCCGCCGCAGACAAGCCGCTGACTGTGAACGGGATTCATCTGCTGGATCATGGCGATCAGGCCGTGGCCAAGGTGATCGCCGCGGATCTGTTCGGAATCGAACCGCCGAAAAAATCTGCAGCAGAACTGGAACGGCTCCGTCAGGCTGTGCTCGACAAGAACTATCACTGGTTCAGCCGCTACCGGGTGATCGATGGCTACAACGTCTTCGGGGGACGCTCGAAGCTCGCCTGGTTTGGCCAGTCGAATGCCGACGTCATGATGCGGGAAATGGAAATCCTGGATGTCATGACCGCCAATCGCGACCAGCGAGTCTGGGCGGTGGCCAAGGGGGGCGACCTGAAAGTCCTTGACAAAAACCTGCCCGAAGAACTGGTCGTGAAGACCAACATCCCCGGCAAGCTCGAAGGGGGTAAGCACGTTTACCTGGGAGGCAAGGAAGCGATCACGAAAATGAAGATCGCAGATGGGATGGAAGTCAATCTGTTTGCGTCCGAAGAAATGTTTCCCGAGATCGTCAACCCGGTCCAGATGGCGGTAGACACCGACGGGCGGCTGTATGCCTCGGTCTGGCCGTCGTATCCTCACTGGAATCCGACCGAACCGCGTCGGGACCGGATCGTGTGCCTGCCCGACGACAATGGAGACGGCGTCGCCGACCGCTGCGTCGTGTTTGCGGATGAGCTGAACAGCGTCACCGGCTTTGAATTCTGGGGCGGCGGAATGCTGGTCGCAGCGCTGCCGGAAATCTGGTTCTTGAAAGACTCCGATGGTGACGGCAAGGCGGATGTCAAGATTCGCATGCTGGAAGGCCTGTGCAGCGCGGATTCCCATCATTCGGCGAACGCCATGCTGATTGGTCCCGACGGATGGCTGTATTGGTCACGCGGGATCTTCAATGTTTCGACGACGGAAACGCCCACCCGGACGGCCCGGTCGGAACAGAGTGGAGTTCACCGCTTCAATCCTCGCACATTTGAAGTGGAATTCCATTTCCCAATCGGCCCCAACCCGCACGGTGATGTCTTCGATCAATGGGGATATCAGTTTGCCAACGACGGCACGGGCGGGTCGGGAGCGTATGTGAACATCGGCAAGGGAGTCGGCCATCAGAACTGGTTCAAGACTCGCGTGCGGCCGGTGGCCGCGACCGGGATCCTGTCCAGCAGCCACTTTCCCGAGAAGAACCAGGGGAATTTCCTGATCTGCAACTGCATCGGATTCCTCGGAGTTCTGCAGCACGAAGTGAAGTACAACGGCGCAGAGATTACCGCCGTGGAAATTGAACCAATTCTGGTCTCCAGCGATCCGAATTTCCGCCCGACCGACGTCGAGATCGGCGGGGACGGCGCGTTGTATGTTTCTGACTGGAGCAACGCGATCGTCGGCCACATGCAGCACAACATGCGAGATCCGAATCGCGATCACGAGCATGGGCGCATCTATCGAGTCACGGCGAAGGATCGCCCGCTCGTCAAGCAGATGGCAATGAAGGGAAAGCCCGTTTCAGAAGTCTGTGCAGCCTTTTTGGCCAAGGAAAACTCAACTCGCTATCGCGCACGTCTGGAATTGAGCGGCCGGGATTCCCGCGAGGTCGTAATGGCCGTCACCGCCTGGGCTGCCGGACTGGATCCCGCGAAGCCCGACGAAGCTCAGGGACTGTTGGAAGCGTTGTGGGTGTTCGAAGAGCAACGGATTCCCAACGTTGACCTGTTGAAGAAGGTCTTGAAAGCGGCGGATGGTCGAGTGCGGGCCGCAGCCATGCGGACCCTGGGTCACTGGGGAACCAAGGTTGCCGATTGGGAGCCGATCCTGATGGCCGGTGCTCGCGACGATTCCGCCCTGGTCCGTGCCGAGGCGGTCAAGTCGGCGGTGACTTTTGAAGGAATGCCCGCTGCGGAAGTCATCTTTGAAGTCTCCACGCGGCCGCTCGACCCGGAACTGGAGACTGTCCTGAACTACGCCCGCGGCAAGATCCAGGTCGATCGGTTGATGCAGGAAGCCGTGAATGCCAAACGCCCGCTCACCAAAGCCGCACAACTCTATGCCCTGCGGAATGCCAGTGTCGAAGACTTGCTGAAGCTGGATCGGACTGAAGCCGTTTACGAAGCAATCCTCAGCCGTCAGAACGTTCCGGCGAATCCGTTGAAGGAAGCCCTCGGCGGGTTGTCGGCTCTTCGCAAGACCGATGTTGTTTCGATGCTGTTGCAGTTGATTGAAGACCGTGACAAGAACGAGCAGACGAACAGCCTGGCGACGTTGGGACATGTGCTCGCGGAACAGCCCGCCGTGGAACTGAAGCAGGCGCGGAATCGGATCGAGAACCTGGCTTCCCAGGGGAAGGCACCCGCCGCACGTCAAGCGGGATACGTCGCCTGGATTGTCTCTGACAATTCCGCCGACGCAGCCCTGCTGGCGGCATCCAAAAGCAAGTCAGGCCTGCGAGACTTCCTGGCCGCAGTCCCCGCCGTTCCAGACGAAGCCCTGCGTGGCAAGCTGTACGAGGCGGTCCGGTCGCTGATGTTCGAGCTGCCTCAAAACCTGAAGGCCGAGTCCGGAAATTCGCTGTTACTTCAAAGCGGAATTCAGGTCGACTTCTTCCATCCGAGTCCCTCGAATGTTGCCGTCGAAACCCTGGCGAAGTTGAAGCCGAAGGCCAGCGGAATCGTCCCGCAAATCGTGATGAATGTTCCCCAGAAAACGGAAAACGACGCGTTTGCACTGCGGTTCACGGGACTGCTTCAGATACCGGCTGCGGGAAAGTACACGTTCTATCTCAGTTCGGACGATGGCTCGCGAATGTACCTGGGTGACAAGCTGTTGATCGACAACGATGGCCTGCACGGCATGGTGGAAAAGAGTGCCGCGGTCGACTTGCCGGTCGGCAGTCAATCCCTGGTGGTGACCTACTTCGACAATGGCGGTGGCGACGGACTGGAATTCAACTGGTCCGGGCCGGGCCTGCAGCGGCAGAAGGTCGCTGCGGATCGCCTGTCGGTGAGTGGTGGCGAAGAAACATTGCACGACATTGCCATCCGCACGGCTGCCGCCGTTCCCGGACACTTCCCGGAAAAATTCCGCGACCTGGTTTCGCTCGTGAAGGCCGATCGTCATCGATCAGCGGCGATCAGCGTCCTGCGCACCGTTCCCGAACAGGATTGGGATCCCAAGGAACTGCCGGGTCTGGTCGACAACATCGTGGGGTACCTGAGTGCCATGCCGGCCCGAGTCCGGACCAGCGGCCCGGCGACCGAAGCGGTGGCGCTGGCACGCTCCTATTCAACCAGGCTTCCTGCGGAGCAGGCGAAGGCGATCGAAGCTCGTCTGCAGAACCTGGATGTGCGGGTGATTCCCGTCGGCACCGTTGTCGAACGGATGATTTATGACAAGGAAATGATCGTTGTCCAGGCGGGCAAGCCGGTCGAGTTCCGGGTTTCCAATACCGACAACATGCCGCACAATTTTGCGATCGTGCTGCCAGGCGCCTTGGAAGAAGTCGGGCTGCTGGCGGAAGCAACCGCGCGCGATGCCGACGCCAAAGATCGCCAGTACGTGCCCAAGTCAGACAAGATCCTGCTCGCCAGTAAACTGCTGGAACCGGGGCAGTCCCAGGCGTTGAACTTCGACGTCCCGGTGACGACGGGAATCTACCCGTATGTCTGCACGTACCCCGGGCATTGGCGACGCATGTACGGTGCCCTGTATGTCGTCGCCAACCTGGAAGAGTATCAGCGGAATCCCGACTCCTACCTGGCGTGGAATGAATTGCCGCTGAAGGACGAGTTGTTGAAGTTCACCGGGCGGAATACAGAGTGGAAGTTTGACGACCTGGTTGGTTCCGTGAAACCGCTGTCGCGGGGACGGTCGTATGAAGTCGGCAAGAACCTGTTCAAGGTGGCCAACTGCGTCGGGTGTCACAAGCTGAACGGCGAAGGCCGCGAACTGGGCCCGGACCTGACGAAGATCGAACCCGCCAGGCACACGACGGACAACCTGCTGCGGTCCATCCTGGAACCGTCCAGGGAGATCGCCGATAAGTTTCAGTCACACACGTTCGTGCTGAACTCGGGCAAGATCGTGACTGGCATGATCGTCGAAGAGACTCCCGATCAGGTCAAAGTCCTGGTCGACCCGCTCGCCAAGGGTGAACCGGCCGTGTTTTCGAAGTCCGAAATCGACGAACGATCGAAATCCAAGACGTCGATCATGCCTCAAGGATTGTTGAGCAAGCTGACCCGAGAAGAGATCCTGGACTTGCTGGCGTATGTGTATGCCAGGGCGGACAAGCAGAATTCGTTGTACGACACCCACCACCACCATTGAGCGGAGCGGCGGCGGCCCTCAGGACGTTTTCAGGATCTCATTCACAATCCGTGCCGGTCGCCCATCCGTGATTTGTTGTTCGCGACCGTTGAACTGGTAAAGCAATTTCGTGTGGTCCAGGCCCAGCAAGCGGAAGACCGTCGCCTGGTAATCATTGGGGGTGACCACGTTGACGGCGGCGCGGTGGCCGACTTCGTCGGTTTCGCCGTAAGTCATTCCGCCACGAATGCCGCCGCCGGCCATCCAGATCGAAAAGCCCTGGCCGTTGTGGTCGCGGCCGCAGTTATCGTCCAGCGTCCCTTCCGTCACCGGCAACCGCCCGATTTCACCACCCCAATGAACCAGGGTGGTGTCGAGCAGTCCGCGTTGCTTGAGATCCATCACCAGCGCGGCCGCCGGCCGGTCGGTCTTCTGGCAGATGTCGGGCAGGCCCTTGCGCAGGTTGGTGTGATTGTCCCACGGCTGTCCTCCCAGGAATAACTGAACGAATCGGACGCCCCGCTCAATCAGGCGTCGGGCGATCAGGCAGCGGGATCCGTACTCTTTGGTGGCCGGTTGATCCAGGCCGTACAGCTTTTGAATGTGTTCCGGTTCCTGACTCAAATCCAGCGCTTCCGTGGCCGCAGTCTGCATGGCGGCGGCCAGTTCGTAACTGGCAATCCGGGCTTCCAGGTCGGCTTCGCCGGGATGCTTTTCAAGATGCCGTTGATTCAGCCTGGCCAGCAGTTCCAAATTACGCTTTTGCAGCGGACCGCGCAAATGAGGGGGCGGATCCAGATTGAAAATGCGGGGTTCCTGGGCGCGCAGGACTGTGCCCTGGAACACCGGAGGCATAAAGCCGCTGGCCCAGTTGTGAGTGCCGTCGACCGGGTGGCCGCCGGGGTCGGCCAGGACCAGGTACGCGGGCAGGTTCTGACTTTCGCAGCCCAGTCCGTACGTGATCCAGCTTCCCATGGTCGGACGGCCGGTGACGGCGGGGATTCCGCCATGAAAATAGCGGATCGAGACTTCATGGCCGTTGTGTCCCGTGTGCATCGACCTGAGGACACAGATGTCATCCACGATCCCGGCCGTGTGCGGCAGCAGTTCCGACACTTCGGTCCCGCATTCGCCATGCTTGGCAAACTTGAAGGGGCTGCCAAACAGCTTCTTGTTGGCGCGGTTCACAAAACTGTAGGCGACTTCGCCACCGTATTCCTGACCGTGGTGCTTGCTCAGTTCCGGCTTGGGGTCGAGCAGATCCATGTGGGCCGGGCCGCCGTGCATAAACAGCGAGATCATGGCCGTGGCTTGCGGGGCCAACTGTGGCGATCGGGGCTTCAGATCGTTCGGCTGGCGGTCAATCGGTTTCGTTGGCGGGGCAGCCAGCAACCCGTTTTGATTGAGCAGGCTGGCGAGTGCGAAGGAACCAATGCCAAACGCATTCGTGGCGAGAAACTCACGCCGCGAGGAAGGTGTCGAATTGCAGCATTCATCTGTCATGGGACTGGTCCTGGAGCCGCGACCGTGAGGGAGCGGAGATTCAATCGACGTACAAAAACTCATTGGAACTCATCAGTTGCTGGCAGAGCGTTGCCAGAGCCATTTGTTCGTGATCGCCCTTTTGTCCACTGGTCCGCAAGGCAGCGGTCTGTTCTTCAAGGAATCGGCAGGCCAGTTCAAGTTCTTCGGCGCTGGCCGAGCGGCCGTAGACTGTTTTCCAGGCATTGGCCGCCTGCTGAGCAATCGTGGCACCCAGCGGGCCGTGAAACTCGGCGGCCGAATCCCAGCGTTCACGACCGGCGGCATCGGCCAGTTCAATCTGCACGATCCATTCGAACGAGTCGCTGTTGACGTTCTCGCGACAATCGGTCACCAGATCAACGGTGTCCCCTGCCTTCACTTCGACGGTGGAAACGACCGTCTCGACTTCGCCCCCCTTCGTCGCCCAGGTTCCCACGAGTCCGCTGCGGCTGGTGATGACGCGTGACTGGACGCCATCCCCGTTCTCGGACAAATGCCGAAGCTTGCCCGTGACGGTGATCACACCCTCGCGTGGCGCGGTCCAGCGGCGGATGACGGCATGCTGTTGATCGTTCCCTGCGTGCCCCCCGGCAGCGTGCAGGATGACATAACCGATTGCCGGATCTGGCAGACTGGCTCCGCCCTGCCAGGTGGAACCGGTGAAATGAGGGATGGGGGTGAACTGGGTTCGTGCGAGTCCCCCGGCCGCACCCGCCGATGGGGCCTCGATAGAGCCATACCCATACTGCCACGCCGAACGGTGGCTGCCGAATCGCAGGGCGAAGGGAGCCGTCAGGTTCGGCTCGAAATCGGCCGGAGTGCTGTCGCGCAGTCGTTTGGCGAGATGATCCGCCTGAGCCAGCAGAAAATCTCCGTTCATCAGCATCAGTGATTGGGGAGCGACCGTGCTGCTGGGGCGTCGTTCGCAATTGACGGTCATGACCGGTGCATCGAAGGCGGCCAGCAGCGAGACCGGTTTGCTGCGCCGATCCTGAATGTAAATGCTGCGCCGCGGTAAATCGTCCTTGACGTGAACCTGTCCTGCGAAATCCTCCATGATTTCCACGGGCTTGCCGAATAACGTGTCATTCAATCGTCCCGCCACCACCAGCGCCCGGTCGCGAACGATTTCTGCTTCCAGCCGACGCACGGGATAACGCGAATACAACGCCCCGTCGGCGTCGCGGGCGCTGTCACGTTCCTGGCGAAGCGACGACTGACAGTACATCGCGCTGTTCATGATGACGCGATGCATCTGTTTGGCACTCCAACCCCGTCGCGGCAGTTCCGTGGCCAGCCAGTTGAGCAGTTCCGGATGTGTCGGTCGGGTGCCGAGCAGACCGAATTCTGACGGAGTATCGACGATACCACGGCCAAAGTGATGCAACCAGAATCGATTCATCAGGACCCGGCCCAGTAGCGGATGGTGACCATTCGTCAGATGTCGCGCCCAGGCCAATCGTCGGCCGGATGTGGGGAGCGTCGCATCGTCCTCGGCAATCACGAACCGCTGCCCATCGGGGGCGGCGATCGTCAGATCGGCTGGTGGAACGGGCGATTTCGGCTGGCGATAGTCACCGCGATGAAAGACGACTGTCGGGGGATTGGCTCCGGCCGGTTCATCCAGCACGCTGATAAAGTCTTCGACGGGCTTTTCGGCCCGCTTCTGGTTGACGACCGCTTCATCCTTTTTCAATTCCTCGGCCGCGCCGGCGTTGTATTGATACAGGACTCCGGGATTGATGTTCAGACTGGGGTTGCTCGCCACCAGCATTTTCTGTTCTTCGGTCCGCTTGTCGGCGGCAGTCTTAAAGGCTTCACGCAGCTTTTCGCGGCTTTCGGCGGGATGCTTTTCGAGTTCCTTGTCGAACGCCTCGGCGACGAACTTGTCGCGTTTTTCATTGTAGGCCGCCTGCAGCTTGGCCGCTTCCGCATCGACGGCTGCCGCCTTGGCGCGATCATCGTCGGTATACAGCGAGATCACCCGGTCACGCGGCGTGACCCACGCTTTCCAGTTCAGCGACGGCTCGAAGATCGCCCGCAACTGGTAGTAGTCCGCTTGTGAGATCGGATCGTAGCGATGGTCGTGGCATTGGGCGCACCCGACACTCAAACCGAGCAGACTGGATGAGACAATCTTCAGCGTATCGGCCATCACCTGATTGCGTGAGGCTTCCGGTTCGCCCTGACCGCTGGCCGTCGGGTCGGCCGCCATTCGCAGGAAACCGGTGGCGACCAACTTTTCCTGCTGTTCGACCGTCAAGTTCCGGTGCGGAGCGGCGACGAGTTCGTCGCCCGCCAATTGTTCCTGCAAAAACTGATCGAACGGCTTGTCGGCGTTGAATGAGCGGATGACATAATCGCGGAACTTGTAAATGTACGGGCGGACAGTATCAACGCTGCCGTCCCCTTCAGAGTCCGCGTACCCCGCGACGTCCAGCCAGTGTCGTCCCCAACGCTCACCATAGTGGGGAGAAGCCAGCAGGCGATCCAGTAATCGATCAAAGGCATCGGGCGACTGATCGGCCAGAAACTGCTCAGTTTCGTCGGCAGTCGGCGGAAGTCCAATCAGATCGAATGAGGCTCGTTTCAGCAACGTGAACCGGTCGGCCTCGTTCTTCAGTGACAGGTCGACAGCTTCCAGTTTCGCCTGAACAAATTCATCGATGACCGACCGAACTTCGGCTGCATTTTTTACAGCGGGCCGGGGGGGCTGTCGGACAGGTTGATAGGCCCAATACGCTCGTTCTTCGGCCGTGATTCCCAGGCCGGGGGCGATGGTTTCGGGTTCGTCACGGACGGTGGGAGCTCCCGCTGCAATCCACTGTTCAATCACCGCAACCTGGGCGGCGGGAACCTTTTTCTCCGATGGCGGCATTTCGCCATTCTTGATCCGTTGCAGCAGATGGCTGGCGTCTGGATTGCCGGCCTGCAACGCGGGCCCTCCCTCGCCGCCTGTGACCATGAACCGCTTCAGCCGCAGGTCCAGTCCTCCTTCCGGCTTTTCCCCGCCGCCGTGGCAGTCCAGGCAATAGGCTTTCAGGATCGGGCGAACATGCTGTTCGAAGGTGATTGCAGCCGTCGGGCCCTCCGCCGCGAACGCGTGCGTGGAACTCATGACGACGGCTGAAATGAGAACTCGCAGGCATCGCACTGACGATGCATTCATGGCAGGCATGGCAAATCCTGGCAGAGTTGCAGCAAGAACCATCCGTGGGAAACAGGAGGGCCATCATCCAATGATGGGTTGGCGGGCAATTCCCATTCTCGGAGAATTGTCTGCGTCTGGCAAGTGGCTTTCCAATCATTCTCGCGTTTGTGCCGTGGTCAGCCACAGGTCAACTGTGGATTGTGTTGACGTTTCGCATCGTTACAAGTCCAAGAATGGCAATGGGTTGGCCAATCGACCTAAATGGGCCAGGAATCGTTTGCCACGGCTTGAAGGTGATCTATGCTTGAATTGTCGCTGACTGGCGACGGCCGTGAAAACCCTTTCCTGGAGACACCCATGAACACACAAGCGATCGGTTTCGCCGTGTTGTTCGCTGTCTGTGTCAGTGGCTGTGGTGAAGCGGGGAATCGGATCAAGCAGCGTCGGCAGACGGTGGATTTGCTGAAGTCGATTTCCGATGTGGAGCACCATTTGGAGGCAGATGAGGATTCTCTACGCTACGTCGAGTCATTGGGCAAATCGGTATCGTTACAACGAATCGTGATCGAGAGTTCGCGGAAGCGGTTGTTGAATCTGCGATCCGAAATCTATCGTCACTCCGACGTTATCCAGCCGGTGGTCGATCAGATTCGCTTTGAAGAACTTGACCATCAGAAGTTGCAGGATCGTCTGGGAAAAATCACCGACGATCACGAAAAGGGAATGAAACGGGCGGCCCCGCGACTCTGAGTCTGGTACATGGTTGGCAAAGGCGCGCCCGACGAATCCGACCGGGTCTGGTGCATGGTTGGCAAAAGCGCGCCCGACGAAACCTGGACTGCTCGACCCCCACTCCACTCGGCGCAGGTCTGCTGACCTCACTCGGCGCAGGTCTCCTGACCTTGCCGAAACGGCCGACCGCAGGTCTCCGCGCCCGACGAATCCGTCCGGGTCTGGTACATCGTCGGCAAAAGCGCGCCCGACGAAACCTGGACTGCTCGACCTCTACCCGGCGCAGGTCTGCTGACCGCGCCAAAACGGTCGACCGCAGGTCACGTCCGACCGCAGGTCTCCCAACCAGGCACAATTCTGCCCGACGAATTCGCGCCCGACGAATCCGTCCGGGTCTGGTGCATGGTTGGCAAAAGCGCGCCCGACGAAACCTGGCCTGCTCGACCCCCACTCGGCGCAGGTCTCCTGACCTTGCCGAAACGGCCGACCGCAGGTCTCCGCGCTCGACGAATCCGTCCGGGTCTGGTACATCGTTGGCAAAAGCGCGCCCGACGAAACCTGGCCTGCTCGACCTCCACCCGGCGCAGGACTCCTGACCTCGCCAAAACGGCCGACCGCAGGTCACGGCCGACCGCAGGTCTCTTCACCCGATTGTCAAAGAACTCACAGCCGCGATTCGTCATTCGGCTTGGCCAGTTTTCGTCTTGGTCGAGTCAGAAGTCGAACCCTGAGGACCACGGATTCGCAGCCGCTGCGTTACGAAACGGCGAGTTACGAGCGATCCAATCCTGGACCAGCGTCATCGTGTGATGGGGCGATCATCGCAGCCCCGGTTATCCAGCTTTCTGGTGCGACGGTCAATTGCAATTCGACGAAAATGCAGAGACAGTTCGCGTTCGCAACTGGTCGCTGCCCCGCCCAGATCACTGGCGAGAGCACGTCGATCAACCCCAGTCAGAATCGGAAATGGAAGCCGTTTGACAGAGCGTCAATTCGCCAGCCGAATAGTCCTGGTACAGCTCCATTAGGAACGGATATGCCACGTCGACTTTCAATTCGCGGAGATCATGGAACCCGAATGCCAACCGCAAGCGATCTCGACAGACTTGAAGATGGCGGCTTGACAACCAGGAAGGGTTGCAGCTGGTCTGCTCACTATGTTACGGGCTCGACAGGCGAATGTGCCACCCTCGTTTGACCCCTGAAAAGAAGGGGGTTTTGAGAGCCGCCGGTCAGACTCGAACTGACGACCTACGCTTTACGAAATGGCATTAAAGTCAATGATGCCAATTGGTTGCAGCAATTGCCATTGAGTGCCACCAAGTGCCTCTGACTCCGTAAAAGACGGTGTTTGCGACGTTTCCAATCTCACAGTGATTGAGCCACGCCGAGACTCCGCCAGTCGGCTTCTGAAAGCCCAGGACAACAGTTTGTTGTACATTCCGTTGTACGCGCAACGTTCTGCGAAATGTGGTCTGGAAGCACGTCTCAATTAGGCAATCTCCAGATTCGGCGAACGAAGTCTTGCCCTGTTGCAACTCAACTTACGGTTGCAGCCATTCTCGCTCCGGTTTAGCCAATTGCCGAGCGTTGTTGTATGCCATGTCCAACGTCAGGCAGGTTGACGCCCGGTAGAACGTAGAATGTCTTTCAACCACCAGAGCTAAATCGGCACGCTGAGCATGGCCGAAACACAACGGCAACAACAATTGAGCCTGTCCGCGAAAGTACTGTGGAATTGCAGTCTTGTAACTTCGTCGGACTCGCTCCTTGGCATTATCGATTGCGCCTTTCAAAAACGTCTGTAATACGAAATTGTCCATGTTTCGATAAGGTTCGGGAAAGCGTACCTTGTTCTCTTCGATGATGTGCTCCACGTTGACGCGAAGCTCTTTTCGGTGATCGAAAACCAAGCATGACGGATCGTCGAAGTAATGGGCCAAGTCCGGTAATTCGGGAAACTTGTTGAGTTCCCAGCGGCCTCTTCGAAACCAGCCTTTAAAGTACCAAGGCTGGACGGCTTCTCGTCTATTGGTTTCGAAGGAAGCATAAATTGGTTCCTGACTTTCGGTCACAAGTCCGGTGTTGAAACAGGCGAATTGACCATCTTCCGACAGGGCAATCTTGTTCTCCTCTGCAATTCGGCGATAGGTGTAACGCACATAGTTGAAAAGAACAGGGTGCGGATGCTCGCTCGTAGTGTTGTGATACTCCCAGTCTTCCGGTTCGGCCTCAGCAGCCAATTCTGCAAAGCGATTATCCGTTTCTGGAATGAACGCAAAATCAAAAAGTTCATTGGCCCATGTCATCATAGAACCCTTGGATTAAGTGAAAATTGGCAACGGAGTGACGTGAACGGAGACGCTGTTCGCAAACTCAAACCTGTTTGTACAGTCGTACGGCTATTCTTCCTACCGGAACCACGCTGTTTGAATCAATATTCGATCCGCGCTGCCGCAAGCTTACGGAAGGATCGACTCATTTCGTTCACGATTTCGTAGAGCAGTTGGTCGACTTCAGATCGCAGTTGATCCAATCCCTTCTTGGTCGCGCCCGCTGAGCAAAAGATCTTTCGGGTATCGTTGGGGACATTCAGGCCTTCGCGGTATGCCTGGTTGCTCGCCAGGTAGTCCAAATGCTGTTTGCATCGTTCGACGAGCAGCAGGTCTGAACCTCGGTATACAAGCAGCTTGTCGTCATCCATCCGGAAGGCGATTGCTGCGATATCGTAGCTCGACAGGTCAACTCCGGACGACGAATCGTATTTCAGGCTCTTGAGCAGTCGGACCGCTTTCCGAAGGCCACCGCCAGTGCGTCTGTCCTTAGTTTCGATTCGATCGTTATGAAGGAAAGGAAGATTGAAAAGTGTCTCAGGGGTTTTGGAATCTAAAACATCGACGCCACGATCTCGCTTCAATCTCGTGCGATCGTATTCGATCGTGTCCCGCCAACTCGACGATACAACGTCCACTTTACGCCGCAGAGATCCGCCTTCGATCGCGACAGCCTTTGATCCGGAGGTGTCGACCGTGGCTTCGGGGAAGGCCTTTCGAAGCGTAGAAATGCTGTTCTGTCTCAGTTCAAGCAGGTCACTCAGCGAATTCCCCCGATACGGGCTCGAAACCGGCCCAGGTCGATCCACCGTGATAAATCGGCAGGTCAAAGTCAGCAAATCGATATCGCTGCGGGCCTTGATGTGAGTATCACTGGTCACTGAACCTTGGTATTCGAAGCTGCACGCAAGCCCAGCCTTTTCCAGCTGATTCTTGACGCGATCCCCCTCTCGATACGTGTTCTTCGTGTAGTCAGGGTCAATGGGCTGCATTGCCCCGACTGCATACTTGACGGCTGTGCCTTCGTCTCGAAGCTTGTCCGAATCGTAGACTTCGTTGAGGGTTGCTCTCTTTTCATATTGGTCAACCCGTCGAGCACGCAAATTGCCGAGAGCCTTGGCAAAGCCGCCAATTCTGAAATGTGGTCCGGTCGACATTACGGTCAAGCCTTTCCGGCCGAGCTGCGCTTCTTCAGCGCCATGCGGCCAAATGTTAGTCGATGTTGGTCATTAAAATAGACGCCAGCCCCCTCGTTGCAGTTTTCCGCAAATCGGAGTTCACAAGTGCCACGATGCATTTGCAGTCCGGCTTGGTTCGGTTCCGGATCGTTCATGTAGTTGTAAAGCAGAAAGTGGCCGACCCCTTCTTCGCGTGTGAGGCTGGCTGGTCCACTTCTGGAAAGCGACTGGCCTGTCTTCAATGCAATTGCAATTCGCGACCACGACTGAACAATTGTCAGTTGGCCAGTCCATTCGGAAGCAATTGAACCGTCTGGGTTCAGCCGCTGCCCATCGACGTCCCAAATTCCATTGAGATCGCAGAACCCCAGGAGCTTCCGAATGGGCCACCACCGCCAGACGAACCGATCGAAGAACCAGAAGACCAGGCCGAACACGGTTGCGGTGCCGATGCTTATCGAAACGCCAATCCACCCAGATAGCGAAGTCAGCAATGGCATCACTGTGAAGGCTAGCGCAGCCAGCAAGTAGATCTGGCGTTCTCGCGCATGGCCCCGAACAGAATAATCATGCATGGTCTACGGCCCTTGTCAAAGTCTATCGTGACGGCAAGAAAGCAAGTTCACGCTCGCCGTCACCCGCCTGCTTATTCGCCAGTCAGGCTATCGAGAAACGCAGTCCGAGCCTGCTGTGCAGGAGATGCCCCGCAGATTCCCGGATTCTTCCGGATGACTTCCTGTGCCTCGTAATACGCAGCCTGTGCCTTAGCGATTGCCTCCTTGAATCGGGCATTTGCGACGAGGGCTGAACTCGCCTTGTCCGGGTCTTCAAATACCTCATCAAGCCAATGTGGTGCCATCATTTCGATGTTCTCCTAATCCAAAACTGTTGAACTGATCCGCCACAACGTGTGGCAAAGGACTTTAGATCACTTGTGGCCTACCGACATTCCGGCAGGCTGAGCAGGTTGTCTGGTTGCTCCCCGTCGTTTTCAGTTTTCAGGTACTTGTGACCGAAGCGGCTGGTTGACACGATCACATTCACGGTGCGACCACCTCGGGTCACGTAGAACGACCACTTACCGCTCTCAATCCCCGCAATCGCGTTAGGCTGCGTGATTTTCCAGGCGGTGCCATCGCCGTTACGCCCCCCGATGTGAGTAATGCGATCATGCGGGTCTGTTCGATTACTCTTGTTGATACACAAAACTTCGTGACGATCTGCCATCGCTTACCCTCGCGTCGTGAACTGGAAAACAAAACCTGTTGCGAATGATTGTTTCCCTAACGCAATGGCTGTGCCAACTTGAGAGATCAAGCGGGTTGGATTCTAAGCACCGCAACAACTCTATCTGTGGAAATGAGTTCCAGTCGGCACCGCTGTCTCTCGCCAGACCCAGACACTTGCTTTGTCGCCGAGGTTCACTACAATCAGGGTTGTGCTTAAACAAAAAGGATGGTGACACGTGCCGACGCGTCGACTTCTCTTCTCGTGGATTGGATATGCCGATTTGCGGGCATTGGCGGCGACTTTGGACGAGCCGGAGCGGGCGGAAGTCCTCAAGGGGGTGAACCCGTCTTCGCCAACTCCTGGTAAGCCAGGGCCGATCAAGTGCCTGCTCAACAAGGAAAAGTTTGACGAGATACACCTGCTGACCGATCACTCGGCCTTCAAGAATCGCCTCTTTGTGAAGTGGCTCGGCGTCGATGCAGTTCTCCATTCGGTGAAACTGAAGGATCCTACAAATTATCCGGAAGTCTTTGCGGTTGTAGACGCTGAAGTCGCATCAGTTGTCAGTGTGCCGCGCACGGATCGCTTGAATCTCTGCATGCACCTCAGCCCTGGCACTCCCACAATGACCGCCATCTGGCTGTTCCTTGGAAAGAGTAAGTACCCGGCGACATTCTTCCAGGCACATGAAGGGAACGCCGGGGAAACCAGTGTTCCATTCGACTTGGTTGTGGATTTCATACCGCAGGTTCTCAGAGACGCAGACGCTCGACTACAACGACTCGCGAGCCAAAGCCCGAAAGAGATTGAAGGCTTTGAGAGCATCATCGGTGAAAGCCGGAATCTACGCGTTGCTGTCGGCTCTGCGCAGCGCGCCGCCAAGAGGGATGTGTCGGTCCTTATTCTGGGTGAAAGTGGTACAGGGAAGGAGAAATTTGCAAAGGCGATTCATGACGCAAGTCCGCGAAGTCGCAAGAGCTTCGTGTCAATTAACTGTGCCGCGATTTCCACAGAGTTGCTTGAATCTGAACTCTTTGGACACAAGAAAGGTGCATTCACCAGTGCCATTGCCGATCGCGATGGGGCTTTCAAGGAAGCTGATGGAGGAACACTGTTCCTGGATGAACTCGGAGAATGTGATCCAGCAATGCAGGCCAAGCTGCTTAGGGTTCTTCAGCCTCCCGATACAGATCCGTGCCATCGAGTGTTTTATCGTGTCGGTGACTCGAAGCCGATTACAAGTGATGTTCGCATTATCGCCGCAACCAACCGAAACTTACTTCAGGCGATCTCTCGAAACGAATTCCGCGATGACCTGTACTACCGGGTTGCTGCCATCACGATCAAGTTGCCGCCGCTCCGCGAGCGAAGGGAAGACATTCCGTTACTAGTTCCCGAACTTTTGAATCGGATTAACCAGCAATTCGAGAAGCGGGAGCCAGGATTTCAGCACAAGCGAATTTCTAATTCCGCAATGGCGTTTGTGCGGAAATATCCTTGGCCTGGAAATGTTCGACAGCTTTACAACACTCTACTTCAGGCGGCGGTGATGACGGACGGCGAAGTTATGGATCGGCAAGACATCGCAGATGCGATTGCCGAAGTTCCAGGGAAGCCGACCGTCGACCTGATGGAGCAGCCGCTCGGCGAAGGCTTTGTTTTGACGGAGTTTCTCGAAGAAATCCAACGACACTACCTGCTTCGTGGAATGAAGGAAGCTGGCGGGGTAAAGACACGTGCGGCAGAATTGCTTGGCTACAAGAGTTATCAAACGTTGGCTGCTCAACTCGATCGGCTGAATATCGAATCTCCCGGTACTTGATCGCTGTTTTGGACGTTGGCACAGAGATTGCCATTGGTGTTGCCGTCGCGACCTGTCGAACGGTATCACCGGCATGGCGCGCCGAGGCATGTATGCAATCGCAGAACTTTGAATTTCTCCGGCCAAAATGGACAGACCTCGCAACTCTTGGAGCGTTTGCGGAGCAGTACGCCTATCCTGATCCGGCCAGTGCTGTCGCCAAACTACGGACCTTCGCCGAGCAGATCGCCCTCTTTGTCTTCCACAAACATGGATTGCCGAAACCTCCTCAAGCCAACCTCAATGATTTGCTAAATGCGGCGACTTTCGTCCAGGTGATACCGAGAGTTGTCCTGACGAAACTTCACTTACTTCGAGTTCAAGGAAACAAGGGAGCGCACGGGGAGACTGTCTCGCCACAGTCCGCAATGACGCTCCTCAAAGAGGCGTTTGCGTTAGGGCAGTGGATGCACTTGCAATATGCAAACGGCAAGGCAGCGGACTTCCCGGCATTCACGACTCCCAGTCAAGAAGCCAGCACGGAAGTTGAGCGAAAGCTGAAACGGGAGAAGGTCTCAATTCTGCAACGGCTCGCCGACCAGGAAGCTGAAATGCAGAAGGTCCTCGCCGACTTGGAATCGGCAAGATCCAAAGCCAAGGTGGCGGAAGAAACTGCTGCTCAACTTCAGGCGGCAATGCTGCAAGGTCAACAGGCTGCCGATACTCTCGCGTTCAATGAAGCCGCGACTCGTCGCCATCTCATCGACACCGGCCTGGTGTCCGCTGGCTGGAACGTGGGGGCCAATGGAGCGAACACCGAGCAGGTCGGCCAGGAGATTGAAGTCGATCACCAGCCAACTGCCACGAAGAAGGGCAAGTCGGACTACGTTCTGTGGGGCGAAAACGGCAAGCCGGTCGGCGTGATCGAAAGCAAGAAAACCGCCGTCGATCCCGAAGTCGGTCGCACCCAGGCCAAGTGCTATGCCGATGGCCTGGAGAAGATGCACGGCCAGCGGCCTGTTATCTTTTACACGAACGGGTACGACATCTGGATGTGGAACGATGCTGCGGGCGAGCCGCCCCGCAAGCTCTACGGCTTCTACTCACCCGACAGCCTGCAATACCTGATGTACCAGCGGACCTATCGGGAGCCGCTGACGAAGACGGCCCCCAACCCGCAGATCGCCGGACGGATGTACCAGATCGAGGCGATTAAGCGGGTCGTAGAACGGTTCGCCGCAAAGCACCGGCAGGCGCTCATCGTTCAAGCGACCGGCACGGGCAAGACCCGTGTGGCGATCTCGCTTTGCGATGTGTTGCTGCGGGCGAAATGGGCCAAGCGGGTTCTCTTTCTGTGCGACCGCAAGGAACTTCGCAAGCAGGCCCACAATACGTTTAAGGAACATTTGCCCGGCGAACCCCGCACCTATGTCACTTCCGCCACGTCGAAGGACCGGGACAATCGCATCTATCTCGCCACCTACCCGGCGATGATGGAGTGTTACGAATCGTTCGACGTGGGATTCTTCGACCTCATCATCGCCGACGAGTCGCACCGCAGCATTTACAACCGTTACCGGGAACTGTTCGCCCACTTCGACTGTTTACAGGTGGGCCTGACCGCCACGCCGGTCGAGTTCATCGCTCGCAACACCTACAAGATTTTCGGCTGCGAGGATCGTGATCCCACGGCGTACTTCAGCTTCGAGGATGCCATCAACAGCGTCCCGCAGTACCTCGTGCCGTTCGAGGTCATCACGCACACGACGCCGTTTTTGCGGAAGGGCATCAAGTATTCGGAGATGACGCCGGAGCAACGGCAGCAACTCGAAGAGGACGAGGCCGTACCCGCCGCTGTCGAGTTCGAGCAGGGCGACGTGGACAAGGCCGTGTTCAACAAGGACACCAACCGGGTGATCCTCCGCAACCTGATGGAGAACGGGATCAAGGACGCCACCGGCACACGGGTCGGCAAGTCGATCATCTTCGCTCGCAATCACAACCACGCCATCCTGCTGCAAAACCTGTTTGACGAAATGTACCCGCAGTACGGTGGGCAGTTCTGCCGGGTCATCGACAACTACGACCCCCGTGCCGAGGAACTAATTGACGACTTCAAGGGCGAGGGAAAGAACCCAGACCTCACCATTGCCATCTCAGTGGACATGCTCGACACGGGCATTGACGTGCCGGAGATCGTCAACCTCGTCTTCGCCAAGAGGCCCTGGTTGCACCAGCGCCAGATGGAGCGCTGACTGATTCCGCCCCCAAGTAACTGCACGGTTTCCTCTGCAGTCACGAGGAGTGGAGTGGACTGACTGGTCATCGATAATTCTCCTGAATCGAGTTAATGGGTTGTTTGACGGTGACGTATGCGTTTGGAACGGGCAGACACGGTTGATGAGGGGTAACCAAGCCTGACCCCATAAAAAGGCGGTGTTGAACTCGATTTCTCGGACAGTGGACAGACTTGGACATATCTCCGGACCTCAACAACCTTCTCCCCCGAAAAAGGGCTTCGACATCCAGGAACTTGTCCGAGTCTGTCCAGCTGTCCGGCTACTTCGTCTTCCGCAATGAAATACCTTGGAACCAAGATCCATTGCTTCGTTTGAATGTGATTTCGTTTGAATGCTCCAATAGCTTCTCCTTGAATTGGTTCTGTGGCAGGATTCGTTCGCCGTTCGCATCACACCAACGCTCGTACTTCTGGTAGATCGACGACGACGCGACGCGAAGGGACCTTGAGACTTCGCAGACTTCTTCGATGAAACGGCTCAGGGCGTCCTGTTCGCGGCGGTATGATTCGGTCGCAGTGGTCACGGCATTGGTCGTACCGAGCCCGTGCTTCTGCCATTCGAGACAACCACGAACGCACCAGGCGAGAATGCCTTCTGCTTCTGCGGCAAGCTTCTCTCCGAGTTCAGGATCGGCCTTGAGTCGCTTGGAGAGTTTCTTCCCCGCATTGCCGGGATCACCGGCCTTCCAGAAGCAAACGTTGAACGGAAGGAGCAGGATTCGACGCCAGAACGCATGATCGGTGGCGTCGACTGCGGGCTTGTGATTAGTGCAGAGGAGGAACTTGTGGGTTGGTATGAATTCTGAGAAATCCTCGTACATACGCCGGGCGCGGATTGGGTCTCCACCAGTGACGGCCTTCAAAGTCGCTTCGGAAAAACGGTCTCCGGCATCAGTTTCCATGACGACGGCCAGCCGTATTCCCCGCAGGTCTGCCATCGCAGTGGGGTGCGTATGGGTACCGCGATGGACTAGGATTTCGTCCCGTGCCTTGATGGCGTAGTCAGTGCCCAGTAACGAAAGCAACGTCACCAGGATCAGACTTTTTCCATTTGATCCTGTGCCCACGAAAATCACGATCACCTGTTCGGTGACGAGACCCGTCAGGCACAGCCCGAAGAACCGTTGCATGAAACCAATCAGGTCTTCGTCATCGTCGAAAATCTTTCCGAGCGCCTCTTCCCAGCGAGGTGCCTTAGCCTTTGGGTCAAATGGCGTTGGACACAGCTTGGTGATGAAGTCTTCTCGACGATGCTTGCGGAGCTTGCCCGTCCGTAAGTCGATTGTTCCGTTCGGACAATTGAAAAGCATCGGATCAGTATCAAACTGATTCGACCGAATGATGATTGCTGGTTCGCTCTTCGCCAGTTGCACCATCGAGTTGATGCCTGGAGCACTGGCGGAACGAAGTGCGAAGCGGCGCGCCTCCTGAGTGCCAATCTTTTGGGCTTCTGACCAGCGAAGATCAGCAACATTCTTTGCCAGCCCCTCGGCTACTCCAGGATTGTCTCTATTCCAACGCCGTCCGTCGTAGGGGATGAACTTTCGCCAATCTGTGCAGTAGCGAATCTCATTACTGTACAGTTCAGCGAACAATCGGCCATTGGCAACATCCGTGAATTGTGCTCCATCAGTCTTCTTCGAGGACTTTGATTTGTCCGGCATGGCTTCTGGAGGCACCGATTCGATGGACCATTCTTCAGTTTGGTTGACCTTCTCGTAGAGTTCATTGACGGTACTGCCAGCGTCGAAGTGGTCCGAAACGTCCCCGTGTTCTGGTAGTTCTGGAAACTCTACGACTTTGATTGATCTATTCGGCATCGCGAAGCTCCTTCGCGATGCGGTGTGCGAACGCAAGTCCTGGAGCGTCATTGTCGCACAGGATTACAATGTCTCGACCAGCTAGAATCTTCGAAAACTCGGGACGCCACTTACCTGATGCCCCACCTCGAACACACGTTGCAGGGAACAGCCCTTCGTCCCAACACCGGTCTACATCTTTCTCGCCTTCACAAATGAAAACTGGCGTGTCAGGAAAGTCCGTCAACGCCTTCAGCACTTCCGGGAGGCGGTAGAGAACCGACTGTCTACCGCAGCCCCATTCGCCACTTGGCATACGAGACGGAAACTGCTTGTCAGCAGTGCGGCAGACCTCGTAAAGCAGCTTGCCTTTTGCATCGAGGTACTGATAAACCTCAATGATCGGAACACCGTTGAACAGGTCTAGCGATGCGGCTTCGATGACCTCTCGAAACCTACACCCCGCGTGGCACTTCAGAAGCAACTTGGCCTCGGGGGTGATCGTTAAGGAGAGGCTGTTCTTCTTGTCACCGTGGTAAGCGCACGGTGAACCGCAGG
>JAFEBS010000008.1 GCA_018242525.1 Planctomycetota bacterium
CACGGTCTGACCGTCTTCGGGAAGGCCGTGCAAGTGCTCAATCGGCACGGCCGTGTCGAGGACTCCATAACCGTGACACCCGATTCCCAATTTGAAATAGGCGATGGCCCTGAGGACACGTCCTGACGCGTGGCGAAAGCACGCGCGGCGTGGTACAAACAGGGTGTCGTCCGCACCAAGGTTTCCGGAGCTTCACCATGGGCCTGTTCAGTTCAAAAGACTGGAACGTCATCGCGATTATTTTTGAACGTCGCGAGATGTACCGGGTTAACGGTCAGCGCTGCAAAGGAGGAGAAGCCACCAAGGTCCGTGACAACGTCAAGACGTTTGAACGGACCATCTTCTGGGCCGTCTTTGATCAGAAGCGGTCGTTCCTGGAAGGGGAGTCCGGTCGCGGTGAAAAGATGGTGACGAACGACATCGTCCAGCGGCTCAAGAAGGAACTTCACACCAACCCGACCGTCCAGCAGATCCTGGGAATCCTGGAGCGGGGTGAACTGGACAAGGCCGCCAAACCGCTGCTGTGGGGTGGCTATCCCAAATCAGAACAACAGCCGATGGACGAGTAGACAGCCCGGATTTTCGGAACCCGACATCCAACGTTGGGCGACATCACCAGTCAGACACGCTTTCGATGGGACTCCCGTAGTGAACCGACCGACTCATGCACCACAAGCCCTGCCTGAACCAACCACCAAGCTGGCAGAAGGCTGGCATTGCCTGCACTTGTATTACCAGATTGATCAGGTTGCCTTGCGACAATTGACCCCGGAGCAACTCGCCGAAGGACGCGAAGTCGTCGCCCACCTGCTGGATCCGACCCGTCCCGGTGCTCCGGTTCGATTGCAGACGTCAGTGGTTTCAGGCCACAAGGCCGAACTGGGCCTGATGATCATGGATCAGGATCCGCTGCTGATTGACGGGGTTCGTCAGGCCCTGCGGTCCAGTCCACTGGGGACCGCGTTGCGTCCGGTCTATTCGTTCGTGTCCATCACCGAAATCTCTGAATACGTGCCGACGATTGAGCAGTATGCGGAACGCCTGCAGCACGAGGGCGTTTCGCCCGACGATCCTGCGTATGCTGCCAAGGTCAATGCCTACTCCCAACGATTGCCCATGATGAATCGGCAGCGGTTGTGCCCGGACTTTCCCGCGTGGCCCGTCACCTGCTTTTATCCGATGAACAAGGCCCGTCACCCGCTCGCGAACTGGTTTACCGAGCCGTTCAGCGTTCGTTCCGCACTGATGGCTGAGCATGCCACCAGCGGGATCAAGTTCGCGGGCCGGGTTTCACAACTGATCACCGCTTCCACCGGCCTGGATGATTGGGAATGGGGAGTCACCCTGTGGGGGCGCAATCCAGAATCGATCAAGGACATCGTCTATACCATGCGATTTGACAGGGCTTCAGCCCGCTACGCGGAATTCGGCCCGTTTTATGTCAGCTATCTAATGTCACCGGTCGATGCCCTGGAACATCTGCAGGTTTGATGGGGAACATCGGGCAGGACGACATCCGTCGTTTTCGGATGAACCAGGCAGGGGTGCTCGCGATGTGACTCGATGCAACCCCCGCCGGTTGTTCCCAGCGGCGACTGCAGTCGCAGGGTTTCGATCAGTATCGGTTCGATGGCACCCGGCGTCTGGCAGGCCGATTCCGTCAAAGCCTCAACTTTTGCTTCATCGATTTGCAGGTCGCCGTGGCTGTCGTAATACGTGCTGTTGCGCCAGTGGTAAATGCAGGCGAGCTTGGATTCGAGAGTGAAGACTCGACCGGGCCGCCAGAAATCGGCGAACTGGCCATTTCCGAGGTAAATGGTCCAACTTCCTTCATAGCCGGTGACATCGGCCGAGACCGGATCAATGTTGCGAAACCAGGTTCGATCACCGGGCACAAAAAAACGCACCGGAAATGCCTGGCTGGTGGAACCGATGGTGCGGACAAATGTCCGTTCAAATTCCCCGCCCTTCAACGCCCGGGTTTCCGCCTGCCGATGCAACTGCTCGAACAATTGGGGATTGCTCACCCGGGCTTCTTGGGCCAGTCCCAACAGCACCAGGTATTCCGTGGCACGCCGGCACGAAAACGTGTACAGCGTGTTTGAATCACCAGGATTGGTCGCCCGTTCCAACGCAGCAATCAACGGCTTCGCCGGTTGTAACAGGAAACCGCGATCTTCGTCATAATACCAGTAGTCCGCGGGGCGTTCCGCTTCCGTGGTGGCAAACGCCAGCGTCGTTCGCCGCGCCGCCTGCACAATCGCACTGCGAATGCGAATGGCTGAAGTTAGCTCATGATGACTGGGAAAGTCGAACTGCACTGGCGACATCAGCATTGCCAGCAGAATCTCCAATTCCAGATCCAGATTGCTGCTGGCAGAATCCAGCTCCAGTACGCGGCAGAGAGTGCTGGTGTCTCCGTCAGGAGCCAATCGGGTAGCCGTCTCTTCGGAAAGCCACAACCGCAGATGTGGTCCAGTGGACTCTTCCACAACCCTGCTCTGAAGCGCTGTCAGCTGACGGGTCGCCAGTCGTTCCAATACCCAATCGCGGGTGGAGTCAGATTGTAAACAATTATTCAGTAGTACTTTAAGTCCGAGAACTCGTGTTGAGTGCGGACAGGCTGCCACAACCATTCGCGCCTTCCTGACTGACGAACTGTCGATCGCTCTTGTGAATCTGACGTGCGTCGTCGCCGCCACAACGCATCATCATTTGTAGTTGCGTTTATTCTATCTGGCTTGGCATCATTGTTACCAGCCCGACTGAAATGTGGTTACAGGATCGTAACGGATCGGAGATGAGACTTATCCGTCCGACGAATGGACAAATCTCGTTTCTCGTCGGGGATGATTGTTAAGATCAGTCGGCGCTTGGTGATGCATCGAACCACCGTGAATGAGGTCCACGAAGTATGTCGAAGAGCAAGGTATTCAACCGAAACTGTGTGTGGATCACTTCGGTGTACGGACTGGTTGCCACGCTGGCAGGTCTGGCAATGGCGGCGGAGCCGATTCTTATAGCTGGGACCAAACCTGAATTGTTACAGGAACACGGTGCCGGTGAGGGGCCGGCTTGGCATCCGGAACTTGGGCTGTTGACCAGTGGTGAAGGAAACACCAATCGTCGCGACAAGCAGGGCAAGATCTCGATCTACCGTCAGGGGACTGGATCCAATGGCCTGATGTTTGATCGACAAGGGCGGCTGGTGATGTGTGAAGCGGTCCGACGCCGGGTGACTCGCGTTGAGCCCGATGGGACCGTCACGGTGCTGGCTGATTCCTATGAGGGGAAAAAGTTTAATCAGCCCAACGATTTGACGATGGACGCGCGGAACCGCATTTACTTTTCCGACCCGAGGTATGGTGATCGAACAGACATGGAAATCGTTGATCCTCAAGGCCGGAAGGTCGAGGGGGTCTACCGGATCGATCCAAGTGGAAACGTGACACGAATCATCACTCATGAAGTTGACCGGCCAAACGGTCTGGTTGTCACGCACGACGACAAGTATCTGTTCGTGGCGGACAATAACAACGATACGGTTGGCGGTGCCCGCAAGTTGTGGCGATTCGAGTTGAATCCGGAAGGGACGGTCGACTTTGGCAGCCAGAAACTGATCCACGACTGGAAGTCGACTCGCGGCCCTGACGGCATGAAACTGGACGCCGCGGGCCGCCTGTATGTGGCGGGTGGCTTGAACAAGCCGAACCTGCCGTACGAAACCGCCGAAACTCCGACAGCGGGGATTTACGTATTCTCTCCGGCGGGAGAATTGCTGGAATTCGTCGCGATTCCGAGGGATGAAACCACGAATTGCAGTTTCGGCGATGACGACCTGAAGACTCTGTTCGTCACGTCGGGTGGATCGCTGTGGAGTCTGCGTACGACGATGCCGGGCAAACCCGTCTGGCCGGCCAAATAAGGTTCACGACCGGTTCAAGGCCCTTCGATTGCTTCCACCGGCGGATCATTCCCCAATCCGAACAGGACTTTGACCGTGTAACTTCGAACCATTCCCTTCCAGACATACGTATTTGTCGTCACGGCAGCGACGGTGTTCGCTTCTGCCTTGCCGGATGTCATGGATGGTTTCCCCTGGACTGTGATCCTGTCGAATTCCGATTTCACCAAATCCGCGTTTTCGGACTTGGACCTGAGTGCCTCCCGCCATGCTGCGGCGGTCCCGGATGCCGCCTGTTTGATCCCGAATTCCTGCAGAGCCAGCACCAGCGGGATCACGAGCACCACGGCCACCGCACCTCGAATCGACCAGTCGCGTACCTGTGTGTTCGACGCCGATTTCTTGCTGCTTTTCTGACCGGACTTTTTGAAACCGTTTTCAGAGCGACTCATACGGCGGCATCTTTACAGTTAGCGGAAAAAAATCACTGTCACGACCAGCAGGATCGGGACCAGGATCGCACCCGAATAGACCATGTATCCGAAAAAGCCGGGCATGCGAACGTTATTCTCTTCTGCAATCGCCTTTACCATGAAGTTGGGACCATTTCCGATGTACGTGTTGGCCCCCATGAAGACCGAACCGCACGAAATCGCCGCCAGGATATGCGCCGCCCCCGACGCCGCAGGGAGTTTCAGGAACTCCGCCAGGTAATGTCCTTCATCACTCACCCCGTGGATGCCGCAGGCAGTGACCGCAAACGTCAGGTAAGTAGGAGCGTTATCCAGGAAGCTGGACAGAATCCCCGAGGCCCAGAAGAACTGGGCGGGAGTCTCAATCCCCAAGTTTTTCCCCTGGACATTCAGGATCGCCAGCGCCGGAATCATCGTGGCGAAAATCCCTGCAAACAGGACCGCGACCTCGATGATCGGGCCAAACCCGAATCGATTCTTCTCGCGAATCTCGCGCGTGGTCATCCAGTAACAGATCATCGAGATCGCCAGCATCAACCCTTCGGGGACTCCAAACGACCATTTGTACTGGCCGGAACAATAGATCACGGCCACAATCCCGCCGAGTCCCAGGAAATTGTGCAGGCCGCTGAGCCCGAATTTTTCCGGAGAAACCGGAGTTTCCAGGGCTTCTTCCTCTTCGGGTGTATGGGCTTCGCGATGGATGGCCATTGTATCCCAGACATAGAACACCGCCAGCAGCAGTCCGTTGACCGTGAGCCAGTGTGGCCACAGCCGAAGAGTCCATTCAAACGGCACGCCCTTCAAAAAGCCCAGGAACAGCGGTGGATCACCCAGCGGCGTCAGCAGGCCACCGCAGTTCGATACGATGAAAATGAAAAACACGACGACATGCGCCACGCGTTTCCTCTTTTCATTGGCGCGCAGCAGCGGCCGGATCAGCAACATTGATGCTCCGGTGGTGCCGACGAAACTGGCAACAGCACCCCCCAGCCCCAGGAAGATCGAATTCACCAGCGGCGAGCCCTTGAGTGATCCGTGCACATAAACACCACCGCTGATCACAAACAATGATCCCAGCAGCAGCAGGAATGAAATGTACTCCTTCCCGGCATGCTCCAGCGCGTGCAGACCCACGTTGCCGAACGTCATCAGGTAGAAGACAACCGGAACCCCCAGGGCTGCGGCAATGTATCCCTTGTTCTGGTTGTGTTCCCACCAGTGCGGGTTCGCCAGGGGGAACAGCGCGATGCACAACAGGAGCACTGCAAACGGAGCCAATGAAGTGGGATGGACCAACTCTCCCAGCTTGGGCCCGTGTCCTGCAGCATGTGGGTCATGCTCGACGTGAACGTCGGCAGCAGCCGCCTTCGTTTGGGGATCGTGATCTTCGGCCGCCGCTGGAAATCCATACGTCGCCAGACACGCCGACAGCACCACTGCTGCCAGCAACATGGAGAATCTGTTCACTAAACTGGTTCCTTGAAAATCGACGTCAATCGCGAGCATCGTCATTCAAGCCGATGTTGCCGCCGATGTCGAGTCCGGGGGACAGGACAATCGCCGACACTCGGAACAGGTTCAGCGACTCCGATCTTCAAGAACCAATCCGAAGCCGAGTAAGACCTTCCAAACAGGCTGCTGATCCGAACGCACCGAGATTCAGCGAGCAGGCAGCGAGCCATTGGCAAGCAGGCTCTCCCACGCCTTCGGCGGCGCTGACGAAACGGTGAGTTGTTCGCGGGAAACCGGATGCTGAAATGTCAGCGACGCGGCGTGCAGGGCAATGAAGCCATCCACGTGGATCCGGGAGCCATATTTCCGATCACCGACGATTGGCCAGCCACGGGAAGAAAGCTGAACGCGGATCTGGTGGCTCCGTCCTGTTTCCGGACGGATCTCCAACAGAGTGAATCGTCCCCGGTTTCGCAGTCGACGATAGGCCAGAACGCAGTCCTGTCCGTCGTCATCTTCGTCGACGACCGAAACCACGTTTCGGTCGCGATTTTTGGCCAGTCGGTCAATCAGGACTCCTTCCGCAGGACTGACATGCCCCTCGACCAGCGCCGTGTACGTCTTTCCCACGCTGCGAACGCGAAACTGTTCGGAAAGCCGACTGGCGGCTTTGCTCGTCCTTGCCAGCAGCACAACCCCGGATACGGGTCGATCCAGGCGGTGGACCACGCCGACGAATACGTTGCCGGGTTTATTGTACTTCTGTCGCAGATAATCACGCGCGACATCCACCAGAGATGGCTCGCCGGTGTGATCTCCCATCGTCAGCAACCCGGCAGGCTTGTCGACGGCCAGACAATGGTTGTCTTCAAACAGTACGTGCAGCGAAGCAGCCATTCGTCTCGGATTCTTCAGGACCGTTTATCGAACGGTATACGCGGCCGGGTACTGTCCCCAGGCCGAGCTTGTCACTCCGTTGGCTGAGGACGCAGTAAATTCGGCGGGAGGTGCAACGATGGTCACCTGGACAACACCCGTCTGACCCTCTTTCAGAACCCCCGCATGGACAGCAACGGCGGCCAGGGAACTGTCGGTTGTGTAGGTCCCGGTGCCATAAACCGATCCGGTGGTTTGACCGGTGACGTTGAAACTGAACGATTCGCCGATCTTTAGACCATAGGCCACCAGGTTCCCGGGGTTCGGCAGGGGTTCCTGTGTCTTCAAGCCGATGACGGTGGCGCGCTTGCCCAACAGTTCCGCCGGTGTCAGAAAGCCATCACCATTCTTGTCGAGTTTGATGAATTCCGCGTATTTCGAGCGTTCCCACTCGTACATGCCGATCTGGCCGTCCCGATTCTTGTCTTTGGCCTCAAATTCCACGGGAAGGGTCGGCACCACCCTCGCCCGATTACCGCGACGACCAGGCACTTGACCGGGTATCACGGGCACGACAGGAACGGGGACAGTTCCGGGAGCAACGCCCGGGACCTCGGGGACAAGGCCCGGGACTGGAATCGAACCTTCAGTACTCAGAACCGCAGGTGTCGATCCTGGAATAATCAGGGTCTGGCCTTGAATCGTCGGTTGGACGTAACCCTGATCCGTGCTGAGCGGAAATTCCTGACCTGGCTGAACAGAAAGAACCTGTTCCTGGGCGATGCAGGTACTGGCCAGCAATCCGAACACCAGCCATTTCAAATCGAATCTGGTCATGAGATTGGACTCCAGTTTCCCTGAACCACGACGACGAAACCGAAACGACGAGGTTGGAGAATCGCGATCGTCAAATACCGTCCCGGAATTCTATCGATCCTTCCGCCCGAACGGTAGGACTTTTTGGGTTGTGCGTGCTACCGTCGTCTTCCCTGACAGCCCCCCGTTGACCACGGGCTACTATGGCAATCGGTGTTTCACTCCTTGCGTCTTGAATTTGACCCAATGCGTCGGCCGATTCAACAACAGTTACTGATTCCAATGCTCATCGTCGTCCTGACGGGTGTTGCTGTCGCCAGCATCGCCGGGGCCTGGATCGGGGCTCGATTTGCCCGTGAACAGGAACAGGACAACCTGCGGCGACTGGCCGGAACACTGGCTGACGCCGGATTTCCGCTCAGTCAAAACGTATTGCGCAAAATGGCGGGTCTGTCCGGTGCCGATTTCGTCGTGCTCGGACAGGAAGGGCAGGTCCTGGAAGCCACCATCAAGATGTCGGATGGGGAAACGGAAGAACTGCGTCGGCTGGATCGGGCCGGGCCGTCCACCGGATCACTGCCCGACCTGACACTGGTACTGTCGGCCGGGCGTTATCGGGCGGCTCGGCTCCCCGTACGAATTGCCCCGCCGGGAAATGAATTTCAATCATTATACGTGTTATATCCGGAAGAGCATTGGAATCGGGTTGCTCGACGGGCCACCTGGCCACCGCTCGTGGCCGGGCTCGTCGCCGCGTCCATCGCGATTACGCTCACAACATTTGTCTCCCGGCGGTTTACGGCGCGAGTGCGGCAGCTCAGTGCGCAGGCCGCCACTGTGGCTGCCGGATCGTTCACCGCGACACCGTTGCCACCCACCGACGACGAATTGCGGGATCTCGCAGTGGCCTTGAACCGCATGTCTGAACAACTGGGTCACTACGAAGAACACGTGCGGCGCAGTGAACGGATGAAAACCCTCGGGCAACTGGGAGCCGGGATCGCTCATCAATTGCGGAATTCCGCCACCGGAGCCCTGATGGCCCTGGAGTTTCACCAGGCAGAACTGCCTCCGGGGACAGATCGAGAATCATTGGACGTGGTGCACCGCCAACTGCAGTTGATGGAAACCTCGTTGAAGCGATTCCTGCGATTGGGGCGTGGCGAGCAATTCCCCACTCAGTCGGTGGACCTGGCCAAACTGGTGGAAGAGACGTTGCCACTCGTCGAGCCTGCCTGTCGTCATGCCAACATCCAGTTACAGTGGTCCCGTCCGGAATCCGCTGTGGTGGTGACTGGTGAAACCGACTTACTGCAGCAACTGTTACTGAATCTGCTCGTCAATGCGATCGAAGCGGCGACCGATGCGACCGGCAAGCCGGGAACGGTCCGTGTGGAACTGCATTCCGCATCGCCACTGTCTGCGAGTGAAGCCAAGAGCATTGAGCTGTGTGTGCTCGACAGCGGCCCCGGCCCCGACAGCGCAATAGCACCGCGCCTGTTCGAGCCATTCGCCACAAACAAGCCGGACGGCACGGGACTCGGGTTATCCGTGGCCCGTGAAATCGCCGATGCTCATTCGGCAACGTTGCGATGGTACCGAGTTCAGGTGATGACCTGTTTCGAGGTCCGCTTCAAGGTCTGACCCCTGATTTCACCGGGGGGCCCGATTTGAATCATTTTGACCGCTGGAGCATCCTTCTTTGTGTTTGAAGCTCACACGAGGAACGCCGCGATGACTGATGCGGACTTGATCGTATTGCGAACTGCTTGTGCTCCGCTGCCAGCGGCGGGATGCCGGCGCAGCCGACGAGTTGGTGAATCTATTTGAGAAGCCACTGCTGAGCAAGACGCTCGTCGCCATGGCATGGGCCGTGCGTTCTGGCTATCTGCTCGTTTCCGGGGTGATTCTATGGAACCGACCAACTGATGAACAGGACGCGAACGGATCAGGCCAGCTTAGAGAGAAACGCTTGTGGATACGATCCGTCGAACAACGTGCCAAAGAGGTTGCAAAATGGACGATAGAGGACTCGAACCTCTGACCTCCACGATGTCAACGTGGCGCTCTAACCAACTGAGCTAATCGTCCAGACCTTTGACGTCGAAACGTCATCGGCAGGAGCGGAAACGATAAGTCGGCCTCACGTCCGGGTCAAGTGAACGGTCGCGATTCGTTTTGAGGGAACTCGAAAGTGACTCAGCCTGAGCCAAACGTGATCGATTTGACGGCTGCAACGACCGAAATCAGACCCGGAAAGACACAGCAGTCCGATCGTAAGGTGTTTTTGGGAAAATTGTTGCGTCGCCGAGTCAGCAGGTTTCGAACATGACGATGTCGCCCCGCGTGGAATTGATGATTGCCAGGATTTCCTGTCGCTCGGGGGTGGGGACTCCGAATTTGTCGAAGGTTTGTTGCAGGTCGTCGAGAAACGCGGTCCATTCACCGGCTGTGATGTTCAGATGACTGTGCGAATCGCGCATCGAGCGGCCTGTGTACTTCTGTGGGCCGCCAGCCGCCCAGCAGAGTTGTTCCGTCACCAGGTACTTGAACCCCGCTCGTGACACCCGGTGATGAGCTTCGTCGACCTTCGGATTTGCATTCAATCGTGGATCGTCCATGATTCGATCAATGAAGTCATCGATGACGGCGGCGATGGAGTACACGCCGCCCAGACGGTCGTACAGACTGATCGATGGCTCGCTCATGTTGAGATTCCTTGTCTCGGTGAATTACTCGGTCTTGTCCAGTTCGCGGGGCCGCCACAGGTTTAACAACTGCCCACGACTCGATTCGTCAAACTGCGACCAGTCTGACAAATCGAACGACAACTGCACCAGGGCGGCTGTCGGCAATTCTTCGGCGCGTCCTGTCACCTGACTCAGGAACTCTTCCAGGCCCGGGTTGTGTCCGACGATCATCACCACGGTCTTCGAGTTATCGACCGCACGCAGGACGCTCGCGAATCCCGCCGAATCACAGTGAAATAGCTGGCCCGTGTATTCAATGGCCGTGTCGATCCCGGCCGCTTCCAGAGCCAGTCGGAGTGTCTCGTGCGCCCGCAGTGCTGTGGAACAGAGAATCAGATCGGGATGCAGGCCCTGATCGCGCAGCAAAACTCCCATGCGCCGCGCCGCCTTGATTCCTCGAGGTTTCAGGGGGCGATCATGATCCGCCAACGTCGGATCGCTCCAACTGGATTTGCCATGGCGAAACAACAGCAGGGTTTTCATGCGGGTACTTCACGCAGATGGGACGTGCGGACGACGGGCTTGGTTTACCATAAATCGGGGGAATTCGGTAATCACTTCTCGTTCCCAAGCTCCCGCTTGGGAACGCCCGTCTTCGAAGCTCCGCTTCGCCGGTCAATATTCGGCAGGAGATCACTCAAAGACGCTCCAGAGCGACGAAAGGATGTGGCTGTCATTGGAAGGTACGCACAACAATCCGGTTGCACGCAGCGATGTCGACGATCCGGTGCATTGGAGATACTCCAGCGGCCGCAACTGTGCTCGCCAACCTGGACTGGTCGACGTGGTGACTGACTGGATGTAGGGGTGTGCTTGGGACCGTGAAGCGGAGCTTCAAAGACGAGCGTTCCCAAGCGGGAGCTTGGGAACGATGAAAAGACGATGAAATCTGTGGTTTGTCGCGTTGGATTTCCGTGCGGTGGATGACCGACGCTGGCAGCGTCGGGTACGGTGCCGTCAAGCGTTTGCCGCATGGCGGGATCGATGGTATTGTCCGTGAAATCAAATCTGACGCGAGCAGCCTCTGTTACGTTGCATGGAGACCTCATCATGAACTCTCGAATTCGCTCATTGGTAATACTGGCGGTGGCGTCGCTGGGTTCGAGCCTGGTGGCTGCGGAGCCATCCACTCGGCCGAATGTCCTGTTCGTTCTGTGCGACGATTTGCGGTGGGACTCGATGGGGTGTGCCGGGCATCCTTATTTGAAGACACCCCATGTGGATCGGCTCGCAAAGGAAGGGATTCTGTTTGAAAACACGTTCTGCACGACGTCGCTGTGTTCACCCAGCCGGGCCTCGATCCTGAGTGGCCTGTATGCGCACACGCATGGAGTGACCAGTAACTTCACCGAATTCCCCACCGACATGGCCAGCTTTCCCCGGTTGCTGCAGGATGCCGGGTACGAAACGGCCTACATCGGCAAGTGGCACATGGGAGAGAACAACGACGAGAAGCGGCCCGGGTTCGATTACTTTGTGACGCACAAGGGGCAGGGAAAGTACTTCGATACCGAATTCAACATCGATGGCCAGCGGCGGGAAGTCGTTCCGGGATATTACACGACAGTCGTCACCGACATGGTTGTCGACTGGCTCAAGCGGCCCCGATCAAAACCGTGGCTGATGATGCTCGGTCACAAGGCCCCCCACAGCTTCTATCTGGCCGAAGAAAAGTACCAGCACACGTTCGATACGGTGGACATCAAGTATCCTGACACCGCGTTTCACCTGGAATCTCAGCCGAAATGGATCCAGGAACGATTGTCGACCTGGCACGGAATCTATGGTCCGTTGTTTGAATGGCGCAAGAAGTTCCCCGATGCCCGCCCCGAAGCCGTGTCGGATTTCGCGAACATGATTCGCGCGTATTGGGGGACCATTCTGTCCGTCGACGACAGCATGGGGCGACTGGTTGCGTGGCTGGAACAGACGCATCAACTGGACAACACGATCATCGTCTTCATGGGGGACAACGGCCTGTTAAACGGCGAGCATGGCATGGTCGACAAGCGAACCATGCACGAACCGAGCATCCGCATTCCGCTGGTCGTGCGTTATCCCGGGCTGACCGGAGCCAAAGTCCCCAGGCGGATTCCTCAGATGGTCCTGACGGAAGACATGGCGCCCAGTCTGCTGGAACTGTGCGGTGCGAAGATCCCCCCCAAATTGCATGGACGTTCCTGGAAGAAGCTGGTTGAATCCGGGGACCCGTCGTGGAGAAAGTCGTTTCTGTATCACTACAACTACGAGAAGCAGTTTCCTTACACACCAAACATCCGCGGCGTAAGGACCGACGATTTCATGTACGCTCATTATCCGCACGGCGACGGGAAGCCGGATCGGCACATGGCGGAACTGTACGACTTGAAGAACGACCCGGAAGAGCGTCACAATCTGATTGCCGATCCGAAGTACGCGGGCAAGCTGAAAGAGTTGCAGGGGGAACTGATCCGGGTGATGTCCGAAGTCGGGATCACCGACGACAAGATGCCGCTGGATGAAGGGATCAAGCAGCAGCTGCCCGACAAGAAGATTCGATGAAATTCAGAGTTTGTCATTCGATGTCCGATCTCTCACGAGATCGGCTACGCCGGGAAATGCGGGCCATATCCGTATCCACTTTTCTGAAAGTCGCTTCCGATGAACGCCAAAGATGCCATCCGCGGAACCATGGACCTGAGCAACCATATTCTGAAGGCCTATTTCGATGACCTGACGGACGCCGAACTAATGCAGCGTCCCGGACCGGGCTGCAATCCCCTGGCATGGCAGTTGGGACATCTGATTTCCTCGGAAGCCAGCTTGCTCAATCAAGTCAGTCCCGGAACCGCCCCTGAATTGCCTGCTGGATTTGTGGAACAGCACAGCAAGGCGACCGCGGGGTTTGATGATGCCAGCAAATTTGGCACGAAGCAGCAATACCTGGACCTGCTCGACCAGGTTCGGGCCGCAACATTGTCAGCGCTCGACAAGCTGCCAGAGGCCGATCTGGACAAGCCCGGTCCTGAGGGAATGCGCAAGATGTGTCCGACGGTGGGTTCATTCTTCAATTTGATTGCGAGCCATCCATTGATGCACGCCGGGCAATTTGTTCCGGTTCGACGTGCGCTGGGCAAGCCGATCAAGATCTGATCACCGCGAATTCACGGTACACGAAAAGCGTGTAGCCTGTAGCCGAAGTCGTGAGACTTCGGTCGTCGGGGGGTAACACAGTCGATTCTCTCAGCGAGGAATTTGCCCGCAACTCATTCGGAGTGCGAGCAAAGTTGCAACCACTCAGTCCGGATGACGGTCTTCTGTTGTTTTGGATTCTCTCTGTGTCGTCCGCGTTTTCCGTGTCCCAATCTTTTTTGCAGAAAGTCCTGCCGTGCCTGCGACATTTCCTGATGCAAAGTGTCGGGCCGTGAATGACAACCCGAGAGGGTATGCCATGCGTGCGGGTTTTCTGCCAAGTCTGGGAGTCGTCTCACTGCTGGTGTTGTTGTGCTGCCGGGTCGACGCCCAGTCGACACCGGCAGCGGGACTGGATCGACTCAAATACAACCATCCCGGCCTGGTCGTGGACCTGGGGGTCGGCTTGTGGGCATGGCCTGTCCCCGTTGACGCAGATGCCGATGGGGATACCGACCTGATCGTCAGTTGCCCTGACAAGCCGTACAACGGCACTTATCTGTTTATCAATCCGTTAAACCGTGGCGATCGCCGCAGCGGCCACGATCATCACCTGCCGGTCTTCAAGGCGGCGCGTCGGCTGAGCCCGGGGGCCTTCAACGTCACTCCGTCATATGTCGGCGCGGGCGACGTTCGCGTGACGACACCGGGTCGACAATACCCCAGTTTCGTGCTGTTCGGACTGACATCGCCCGAGAAGTTGTCGTTGCCCGCGGATCCGATCGGCCGGAATCCGGAATTCGTTCATCCTCACTTGCCCGGGGTCTACAAGACCCGGCACAACCAGTGGAAGTTTGTCGACTTCGATGGCGATCAGAAACTGGATCTCGTCGTCGCCCTGGAACTGTGGTCTGCCTACGGATGGGACGATGCCTGGAATAAAAACGGAGAGTGGCAGCAGGGGCCGCTGCACGGATTGCTGTATCTGTTCCGGAACACCCGGTCGACGGACGATCCCGCCTATGCGGAACCGATCCTGATTCAGGCCGATTCCAGGCCGCTCAGCACATTTGGACTCGCTTCTCCCAACTTCGAAGATTTCGATGGAGATGGCGATCTGGATCTCATCTGTGGCGAATTCCTCGACGGGTTTACTTACTTCGAGAACACGGGGACTCGAACCGAACCCCGCTATGCGGCGGGCCGACGGTTAATGCATGGCGACCAACCGCTCACAATGGACCTGCAGATGATCGTGCCCGTGGCCTATGATTGGGACGGGGACGGCGACAAGGATTTGATTGTCGGCGATGAAGACGGCCGGGTCGCCTTCGTGGAAAACACCGGAATGCGGGTGAATGGCCTGCCGCAGTTCGAGCAACCTCGGTATTTCCGCCAGGAAGCGGACGACGTGAAATTCGGAGCTCTCGCCACGGCCTGTGGCTTCGATTGGGATGGAGACGGCGACGATGACATTATCGCCGGGAACACCGCTGGCTATGTCGGATTCATCGAAAATCTGAGCGGCCCGGGGATCGAAGCGCCCCGCTGGGCCGAACCGCAAAAGCTGAAAGCTGCGGGTGAAACGATCCGGATTCAGGCGGGACCGAACGGTTCGATCCAGGGTCCGGCCGAAGCCAAGTGGGGCTATACGACTCAGACCGTTGCGGACTGGGATCACGACGGGTTGCCAGATCTGATCGTGAATTCGATCTGGGGCCGCGTCCAATGGTACCGCAACATCGGGACGCGAACCGCTCCCGAATTGGCGAAAGCTCAACCGATCGAAGTCGACTGGCCGGGTGAGACTCCCAAGCCCGCCTGGACCTGGTGGCAACCGCAGGGGAAGGAACTGGTGACTCAATGGCGCACAACGCCGGTGGCAATCGACTTTAACCGCGATGGTTTGACGGATCTGGTGATGCTCGACCACGAAGGGTACCTGACGTTTTTTGAACGTCGTGCCAGATCCGCGACAACGGATCCATCCCGTCCGCACACCGCCACGGTCTTGCTGCCAGGACAGCGACGGTTCGTCAATTCGAACGGAGAACCGCTGCGATTGAATGACAAGCGAGCCGGGGGGAGCGGACGGCGCAAGCTGTGCGTCGTCGATTGGGACGGCGATGGCAAACTGGACGTGTTGCTGAACGGGTCCAATGCCAACCTGCTGCAACAGTCCGAGCAGCGGGACGGCAATTGGTACTTTGTCGACAAGGGGCCACTCGATACGCGAAAGATCGAGGGGCACGACACCAGCCCGACCACGGTCGACTGGAACAAGGACGGCATTCCTGACCTGCTGGTGGGTGCCGAAGATGGTCGGTTCTATTACCTGCGCAACCCCCGAGCCCACAAAACCGCCGTGGCCGCCGGAGATACACAACTGGCTCAGAAGCCAGCCGACGATGGCAAGGCTGTCGTTCCCAACCCAGTGCTCAAACGCGAATTCATTTACGAGACCGCCCCGTTCCCTGCGTGCCATGCGTCGACAATTGTCGAGACGAAACACGGTCTGGTCACTGCCTGGTTTGGCGGGACCGCGGAAAAGAATCCCGATGTTGGCATCTGGGTGTCTCGACGGGTCAACGACACATGGACGGCACCGGTTGAAGTCGCCAACGGCGTGGAATCCCACGAGAAACGGTATCCCTGCTGGAATCCCGTCCTGTTCCAGCCCAAACAAGGGCCGTTGCTGTTGTTCTACAAGGTCGGTCCCAATCCCGATGCCTGGTGGGGCATGTTGATCACCAGTGATGACGGAGGCCAGACTTGGTCCCAGCCACGCCGACTGGCCGACGGGATCCTGGGTCCGATCAAGAACAAGCCGATTCAACTTCCGAACGGGGACCTGTTGAGCGGCACCAGCACCGAACACGACGGCTGGCGGGTTCATTTCGAGCGCTCGACAGATCTTGGCAAGACATGGCAGGCGACAGGCCCGGTCAACGACGGCAAACAGATCGGAGCAATCCAGCCAAGTTTCCTGGTTCACAAGAACGGTCGCCTGCAGGCCGTCGGCAGAACTCAACAGAACCGGGTGTTTGAAGTCTCGTCGTCGGATGGCGGCAAAACGTGGGGACCACTTACGCTGACAACACTGCCGAACCCGAACGCTGGTACAGACGCTGTAACGCTGGCGGACGGGCGACACCTGATCGTGTACAACCACACCTCCAAGGGCCGGTCACCCTTGAACGTCGCCGTCTCGACCGACGGCAAGGACTGGCAGGCCGCTGTCGTCCTCGAACGCGAGCCAGGCGAGTATTCCTATCCGGCCGTCATCCAGACCAGTGACGGACTGGTTCACATCACTTACACCTGGAAGCGACAAAAGGTCCGCCATGTGGTGGTTGATCCCAAACAACTGGTAACGGCACCAATGGCTGACGGACAATGGCCGCAGCAAATTAAATAGATTTCACCGGCGAACAGGAACCCGAACGTTTGAACCAGACCTGTCGAGGACGCCGAATCCACCACGTCCGTGGGAGCCTGGATCCCTCATCAATGCTACGACAGGATCTCTTTCAGGACATGACCGTGGACGTCCGTCAAACGGCGTTCGATACCGTTGTGATAGACGCTCAGGCGTTCGTGATCCAGGCCCAGCAGGTGCAGGATTGTGGCGTGCAGATCGTAAATCGTGGCCACCCTGTCAACGGCCATGTGTCCGAAGTCGTCGGTGGCGCCGTACGAAAAGGCCCGTTTGACACCCGCTCCTGCCATCCACGCGGTGAACCCCTTGGGGTTGTGATCGCGCCCGCTGGCTCCCTTTTGAAACGTCGGCATGCGACCGAATTCCGTGACCCAGACGACCAGGGTGTCGTCCAGGAGTCCGGTTCGCTTCAGGTCGCGAATCAAGGCAGCGGCAGGCTGGTCCAGGATTGGGCCGTGGACGCTGTATTGCGTCTTCAACGTCTTGTGACCGTCCCAGTTGCCGACTCCTTCGCCCATCGCATACGCGCCGTTGAACAACTGAACAAACCGCACGCCCCGCTCCAGCAGTCGGCGGGCGAGCAGGCAATTGCGGCCGAAGCCGGCCTTGGTCGAGTTCGCGTCGTGCAACCCGTACTGCGTCTGCGTATCCAGGCTTTCGCCACTCAAGTCCGAGACTTCGGCCGCCCGCAGTTGCAGTTTGGCAGCCAGTTCATAACTGGCGATTCGCGCCGCCAGATCGGTGTCACCCGGATGGGTTTTCAGGTGCCGCTCGTTCAATCGCTTCAGGAAGTCTCGCGTGGCGATATCGGTGGACGCTGGAATCTCAGGGGGACGGTTCAGGTTGGCGATCGGCTTGTCGGCGTTGAACGGAGTCCCCTGGAACACGGCCGGCAGAAACGCGCTGTTCCAGTTATTGGAGGCGGCCTGAGGAACCCCGCGTGGATCCGGGATCGCCACGAACGCGGGCAGATCGGTCGCTTCACTCCCCAGGGCGTAACTGACCCAGGCTCCGACGCTGGGAAAGCCGTCCAGCGTGTAACCGGTACTCATCTGGTTTTCGGCCGGTCCATGCGTGTTGCTCTTGGCGGTCATCGAATGGATAAAGCAGATGTCATCGGCGAGTTCTGCCAGGTTCGGCAACAGGTCCGAAATCATCTTGCCACTTTCCCCGCGCGGCTTGAATTGCCATTGCGGGGCGACGAGATTCCCATTTTCACCCTGAAACGTCACCAGTTTGTCGACCCCGGGCAACGGCTGTCCGTCACGCTTGACCAGTTCGGGCTTATAGTCGAAGGTGTCGACGTGACTGACTGCCCCGGAGCAGAAGATCATCAGGACGCGAGACGCCCTGGGAGTGAACTGGGCGGGCCTGGCCGCCAGCGGTGCTTCCGGGCGCACCAGAGGTCGGAGAGGAGACTTTGATTCGTCCGACCCCAGCAACCGTTCCTGTTGCAATAGCGACGCCAGTGCGATGCCCCCCATCCCCATCGCCGCGTCAAACAGAAAATCCCGGCGGGCGAGGATGCGTTGACCCATCAGAGAGAGAACGGACATTGGCCAGACTTTCTAATTCGACGCGTTGAACGCCTCTGTGAGGGAATTATCACTGTAGGACGGACAATCCTGTCCGTCTTCCTCGTCATTTCCCGGTTCGGACGGACAGGATTGACGATTCCTACAACAGTCCCAAAACAGCAAATGGCAGCATGTAGGTCCCTGATTTCCGAAAAGGTGACTTTTTCAGGACGGACAGGATTGTCCGTCCTACTTCGAAGTGAAATCGACCGCTATTGCGGCAATGCGACCTGTTCCGTGGACATCAGGTATCCCATCAAATCCCGGATCTGAACAGCGGTCATGTTTTGCAGCAGGCCGTCGGGCATCACGGACAATGAGGTCTGCTTGATTTCGTCGATTTCACGGCGGTCGAGTGTCAGCGGTTCCTGGGCGGTCTGCAATGTCAAAGTCCGTTCATTCTGTTCACTCACCACGCCGGTGAGCACGCGGCCGCTGTTCAGGACGACGGTGATCGCCCGGAAGTCGGCCCCCACGCTGGCACTGGGGTCGAGAATGTTTTCCAGCAGGTAGTCGATGTTCTTGCGATTCGAGCCGGTGATGTCCGGGCCCAGCTTGCGGCCGACACCGTACAACACGTGGCAGTTCGCACAGGTCTTGTGAAACATCGCCCGCCCGGCACTCAGGTTGGCTTCGGCCAGGGACTGCGACGTCAGTTCCGTCTTCATGTGCTCGATCAGGGTTCGCTTTTCTGCGGCCGTCACACGGACGTCGCCCCACAGTTCGGTCAGGTCCTTCGTCAGGGCGTCATTCTCGAACGAGCGAATCTGGCGGGCGTGATAGGCGGTGATTTCACCAGTGCTGATGCGCTTGTTTCGCAGCGCTTCCAGCAACGCCTTGGCGTAGGCAGGCCGGGACACCAGCGTGTTGATCATCTCGGCCCGTTCGGGCAGGCCGAAAATGCCGGATCGATTGAGCAGTTGATTCGGAGTTTCCGCATGATCGTATTGGGCCAGACCCCGGATCGCTTCGAGGTTGATGGCTCGATCGCCCAGCAGATTGAACAGCGTCGGGACATAGTCCGCGGGCTTACTGACCAGCAGCGCCCTGAGTGCCTGACGTCGTGATTCCGGTTCGGCACCGCCGTCCGTGACCAGTTTTCGCAGTTCATCGACGGCCCGGCCGTCACCGAACACAACACTCAATCCCTGCAGATTGCGTTTGATGTCCGCCGAGTCCATCTTGTTGAACGTTTCGGCCGCCTGGGACCATCCGGCAGGAGCCTTTGCCTTCTGCCAGCCGTTCAATGCCAGGGCCATCCCGGCGATAATCGACGACCGCCGGACTTCGTCCTGAACGGCCAGTTCCACCAGTTTGTCGACGGTTGCCGGGTCACGTTCGATTTCGTGCGTCAGGCGTCGGGCGATGCACTCTGTTATCAACGGGATCTGCGAACTCTTCGCCAGTGCCACCGCGCGGGCTGGATTGCGGGCGATCGACGGTTCGATCCCGTACCAGATCATCAATGGCAGCATGCGGTCGTTGGCAAAGTCAGACTTCGCCGCCAGAGCTTCGGCGATCGGCCAGCGCTTGTCCGATGGCAACTTCTGCATGGCGGAGGCGAGATACAATTGCACCAGCCCTGACGGGTCCGATTGAGCAGCCTTGGTCAACGATTGCTCCAGCGCTTCCTGGCTGCGGGCGGGTTCCGTTTGATCGGTGTAGTCATCGATCATCAATCGCAGTCGGGCGGCACGTTCAACATCCGGGTTTGTTTCAGACGGAGGGAGTGAGCTGGCGTCTCCACCCAGGGCATGAAACGCTTCCATCAGCCGGATTCGCTGTTTGACGCTGATTTCCTTTTGACGCAGCGTGCTGATGATCGCATCGCGACCTTCCACAACAGCGGGTTCGCTGCGCCCCCGCGCGGCACGTTCGGCCAGGATTCGGCGAGCCTGCCGTGGCCACCAGGTGTTGATTTCCAGCAGTTTCGAGACCAGTTCACTCGACTTCATCGTCGCCAGATCAAACGGCGGAATCTTCTTCGGACTCCCGTGCGTCAACTTGTAGATTCGACCGCTGGTGCGGTGAACGCCGTCATGATCGTGGCATTCCCCCGTGTCACTCCAGTCGGCAATGAACACGCCGCCATCGGGGCCGGTAATCAGGTCCATGCCGCGAAACCAGTTGTCCTTCAAGAAACACAGGTCCGGACCATGCTTGGCGGTATAACCGGCTCCATCGCGGACCAGTGTGTCGCTGTTAATGCGGATGCCGTGCAGGTTCAGCGTGTAGACCTTGTTCCGATATTCCATCGGCCAATTGTCCCCCTGATAAATCATCAATCCAATGTGAGCGTGTCCGCCACCAGCCGCACTGGTCTTGTCCGTCACTCCTTTGCGGACGTCGCCCCAGGATTCACCGGTATCCCAATGGACGTGATCGGCGGCTTGTTCGATCAGCTTGTATGTGTACGGATCCAGATCGGTCCCGTACATGCGTCGCGTATGAGCCCCCTGGACCACGTGCCACAAATGGCCGATGACCGTATTGATGACGAACTGCTCTCCATGCTGATCGAAGTCGTACCCCCAGGAATTTGTCATGCCGTGCATCACGGTTTCGACGGTGCCGCGCGTGGGATGGTAGCGCCAGACGCCGGTGTTGATCTTGATTCGCTGAGATTCCCCGGAGCCGGGTTTGCCGATGCTGCTGGTGGCTTGAATCCCGTGCCGGGCATACAGCCAGCCATCGGGGCCCCACTTCAAACCGTTCGCAGGGGTGTGTCCGACCACACCTTCGTTGAGGCCATCCAGCACAATTTGTGGGGCGCTGTCGGGGACGTCATCGCGGTTCGCGTCGGGAATGAACAGCAGGTTGGGCAGGCAGATGGCCCAGACACCGCCGAACCCGACTTCCACGCTGGTCAGCTTGCGGGCCGAATCCCAGAACACGGTCCGCTTGTCGTGCTTGCCATCCCCATCCGAATCTTCGAGGACAACAATGCGGTCCCGTTGTTCGGGATCGAAGCCGCCGGCACCGCCCCCCGCCCAACTGTAGTTCTCGGCCACCCACAATCGGCCCCGTTCATCGGTGGTGATGGCGATCGGATTCTGGACATCGGGTTCCGCGGCAAACACCGACAGCTCGAAGCCAGGCGGAAGCTTGGCCGTCTTGACGACTTCATCGGGCGCCATCGGCGACGTGGTCGACTTTTCCGTATTCTTCGGAGTCGGAAAATCATCCGCTCGCAAGGTGCTGCCGGGAATCAGGCCGAGGACCGGCGATAGAAGGAGCAAAGACAACAGCGAAGCGCGGCGCATAGGTACAGTTCCGTGAAAATCCCTGAGGCGTTGACCAGCGAAATGCACAACTCCAGAAGCGAAAGCATAGCAACTCCCGCCGACTTCGGCCAATTCGGTGAGCGTCTCCCGAGTCTGCCCGGGTACGGTGGCTAACTGGTCTTCAGCTGGCCATGCTTGGTTGACCGCGCTCAGCGACCCGGACGAATTGCCGCGCGAATCCGGGGTGAGTAGGATGCGCGGTACGACTTCCCCGCGTATCCTGCCCCTGGAGTTCAGCATGTCGGATCTGCCTGTCGAACACGCATCGGATGGTTTCTCGCGTCGAGCGGTCTTGGGTTCGGCACTGGCGGCGGCGGGAACCGTCGCGGCATTGCATGGCCCATTCGGGTTGGCTCGGCCCGCCGTCGCTGCCGTCGCTGCCGATGCTGCCAGGCCGGGCAAACGCTATGCGATGAAGAAGTCGATCAATCAGTGGGCATTCCCGTATCCCGACAAGATGTCGATCGAACAGTGCCTGAAACTCGCCAAGGCCGCCGGGTTTGATGCGATCGAACTGAACTACGATCTGGACAATGATCTGTCCCCCAAGTCGGATACGAAGGAGTACACCGCGATCCGGCAGATGGCCGACAAGATCGGCATCCAGATCAGCGGCATCTGCTCGTTCCTGTTCTGGCCCTATCCCTTCACCAGCCATGATCCCGCCAAGCGGGCTCGGGCGCTGGAACTGGCCGGCCTGATCGCGCGGGCCGCTCATGACCTGGGGACCGAAAACGTCCTGGTCGTTCCCGGGGCCGTGCATATTCCGTGGCGTACGGACTATGAACCCGTCGCCAACGACCTGTGCCTGTCCCGTGCCAAAGAGGCGATCGGCAAGCTGATTCCCGCCGCGGAAAAGCTGAAGGTGAATCTGAACATGGAGAACATCTTCTTCAACGGCTTCCTGATGACCCCGATGGAAATGAACGAGTTTGTCGACAGCTTCCACAGCGATCGAATTCATGTCCATTTCGACACGGGGAATATCATGCAGTACCAGTTCCCCGAGCATTGGATTCCGATCCTGGGCAAACGGATCAAGAACGTGCATCTGAAGGAATTCACCAAAAAGGGGACTGATTCGTCGCTGGAATCCTTCCGTCCATTACTGGATGGAACCACCAACTGGCCGGCCGTTCTGGAGGCATTCGAGAAGATCGACTATCGCGGCTACCTGACGTTTGAATACTTCCACCCGTACCAGCATTGGCCGGAAGCACTGGTTTATCAGACTGCCGATTCACTCGACCGGATGCTCGGAATCAAGTAGACCAAGCCGCGACAAATCTCGTTGAGCCCGGAGCCAGCGGCACCGCAAACAGCATTTGTTCTGAACCACTTGGGCTCGTCCGGAGCATCGGGACAGATTCTGTCCGCCCGATCTGGCGTTATTTTTTTAACGAATAAGACTTGCCGTCTCGCAGATGAGCGTTAAAATATTAACGACACTGGCGGGGACAATCGCTTCGCGTGAAGCAGGCCGCGTTCATGTGAAAAGTTGCGGCCGGTTGCACGGGGGCCGCATCCACCACGGAAAACCTGTGATTTCTGGAGTGAATCATGCCGGAGCCCTCGGAGCTCAGTCGGCGCGAGCGGCAGATTATGGATGCCGTGTTTGCACTGGGGGAAGCGACCGTGAATCAGGTCGTCGAGGCGATTCCGTCGCCCCCCACGGCGATGGCCGTGCGCAGGACGATGCATATCCTGGAAGAAAAGGGGCATCTGCGACGGCGTGAAAGTGGCCGGGAAGTGGTCTACCTTCCGCGCCAGGCCAAGGGAAAAGCCGGTCGGCAGGCCTTTGAACAGGTTCTGGAAACGTTTTTTGGCGGCTCATTGGAAGAAGCACTTGCCGCCCATTTGCATTCACGCAAGGATCAAGTTTCGGCTGAGGAACGCGCACGGCTGATCGCTCTCATCGAACAAGCCCAGCAGGAGGGCCGCTGACATGCTTCGCACAACTCTGTTCCTGGCAGTTCTGTTGAGTGCATCGGGTTTGTTGATGGCAGATGCCAGCCTCAAGGGGTCTGCGTTGCTGTTGCTGGCGGTCATCACGACCGTGATTCTGCGACGCGATTCGGCGGCGACCCGCCACCTGATCTGGATGCTCGCCATCGTGGCAATGCTGGTCTTGCCGTTCCTGTCGGCGACGTTGCCGCAATGGCGAGTCCTGCCAGATTGGGCCAGCCTTGCATCGCGGAATCCCGCAACAACAGCGACAGGTCCAGTGGTTTCCGTACCCGTCGTCAACGGGATTGAAACGAATTCAACACCGATCTCCATTGACGCCGGAACGACGCCGGTCATGGATGATCAACACGTCAACGCAGTGGTGAAACAACCAGCAGCCGCGACACCGCAGTTCCATCCACCCTCGACCGCGGCAAGCAGTGCGTGGATCCCCGTTGTGTCGATCATCTGGGGACTGGGTTGTTGCGGTCTTGTGCTGCGACTGCTGGCCGCCCGAATGCTGCTCTGGAACAGCGAGCGACATTCGACCGTGATCGCTCTGACAGCACAAGCAGCTGGAGTCGCCGATCGTCTGGCTGTGGCCGTCGAAGCCGCATGTTTGCATCTCGGAATTCGCCACTCCATAACTCTGTTGGTCCACGCCGACAAGTCGATCCCCGTGGTCTGGGGACTATGGCGACATCGATTACTGCTTCCTGCGGCGGCACGAGATTGGAGCGACGAACAACTGCGATCCGTGTTGCTGCATGAACTGGCTCACATCAAACGACGTGATGTGGCTGTTCAGTTGATGTCTCAAGTCGCGTGTGCCCTGCACTGGTTTAACCCGCTCGTCTGGTTCGCTGACTGGCGAATATCCGTCGAGCGTGAGCGTGCGTGCGACGATCTGGTCCTGGCCAGTGGCGTGCGCCCGTCCATTTACGCCGGGCATTTGTTGCAGGTTGTCACGGATCTTTCACCGGCGCGATGGACGCAATCCTGTGGACTGGCCATGGCCCGCCGCTCGTCGATTGAAAGTCGACTCGTCGCCGTCTTGAGCGGAAATCTGAATCGTCGTGGCGTGTCAGTCGCCCTCGCTGTGCTGGCAGGATTGGTTGGGATCGGCATCGCCGTCCCGATCGCCATGTTACGGGCGGCTGATTCAAAGCCGAAGGAAGCAATCGGTCCAGCGGCGTCCGCAGTGAAACCCAAACAGATCGACGATCAGAAGCTGTATGCCGAGTGGCGGGCGAATTCTCGAGTGAACGGAAACATCCCGGGCGGCAGACTCGTCCCACTGGCCCGCGTGCTGGCGAACTTCGTCGAAATGCATCCCAAGCACGATAAAGCCGCTGCCCTCGCAACACTCCTCAAACGGATCAATCCATCACGCGACTGGAAACCCGCAGACGCGGCCACACTTCTAGACGATTTGACCGCGATCGATCCCGAGTGGCGGCATTGGATGGAGTTTGAGGTGCGGGAGTCCCCGAGCGGGCCGATTCGGGTGCGCAAGTCGCCTCCGGCGGGTAGCCCGATCAAGGTCCGTAAGCCACTCCCCGCCGAATTGGCCAACGTTGCCTGGGGGCCACCGGTGAAGAACGGCTTGCGGGCCGGGTGGCGCCGGGATCCGTCCAAAAACCAATACCCACTTGGTACGGCGCTGAAAGCATCGGTTGTGATTCAGAATACGGGCACGCAAACCATCGTGTTCCGTACGCCGGAATGGCATCAAGGCGGAAATCCGTCGGCGCACGATGCGAACGGGGATGATATCACCGTAACCGCCGGAGAAACGATGACGCTGATTCAACCGGTGACTCTCCGACTGGCTCCAGGTGAATCTGCCGATTTGGAAGGTCATGGCATCGCCATCGGGACTCTCAGTCCTGATGATCCCGCTTGGGAAAAGCTGCGGATTGGTGCGGAGATCGAGGCAAATGCCGGAGATCAGGTTGTCTTTCAGCCGGCAGACGTGGTGGCGAGCGAAGAACAGTGGACACCCGACCGCAGAACGGTCGCAGAAATGTGGCAGGCGATCGTGCGTGTGCGAATTGACCTCGATCGCCCATTGCCTTCCGGCGCTGCGGACCGCGAGGCGCTGGTCCGCCGGGTAATTCTGGACCTGATTGGCGTGCCAGCAACGCCTGAAGAAATCAAAACGTTTGTCGCCGACAACTCTCCCGACCCGCTTGCCGCGCTCGGTCAGCGACTGATTCCTCGCGTCACTCCGTTTGACGGGAAGTTACCCGCCGGTGAACTCAAATTCCGCGTAACGGAGGCTGAACCAAACACTGCTAAACGCCAAGGGAACGCCGGTGGCGCTGACAATCAGAAGGCCCCACCGAAGGATCATCCCATCAAGCTGGACCCAGGCAGCGCTGCCGGACTGAAGTGGGGTGAAGCCGTCAATGGTCTGAGGGCGGCCGTCGCTTTTCGGTACTCCTCGCCGCAGCCGAAGGCTGGAGAATTGCCGGAGCTCTATATCGCGGTGCAGAACATTTCCAAGGGAGCGATCCGACTGAATGACTCGCTGGCGGAAACGCAGCCTCGAATGCTGTACATCAAGATTGACGGACGAACTGTCGCAGGAATCGGAGCCAAAGAACCCCGATTGGGCGATGTCACACTGCTATCCAACGAAGTTGCGTTGGTCCTGATGTATGCGGCAGAACCAATGGTCGACGGTCACTCGATCGGATCTGTCATGGCCCGGGATGTTCTCAATGACCCGCATCAGACACTGGTCGCCCATCTACAGATTGAGCAGGCACCTGCCGGGGCTTGGACTGGCAAACTTGTCACAAGTGAAACCAGCGGATCAATTGCGGTGGGCCAGCCACAGCCGAATGACAAGGAGGCGCAATCACTCTACAGGGTATGGCAGCAGAATGCCCGGAAGAACGGCAGCATTCCCGGTGGCTTCATCGGCCAACTCCGCGAGACAATCAAGCGATTCATTCAACTGAATGCCACGGATATTGCCGGCGCCCCGTATGCAAAGAAAATGGAGGTATTGGTACCGCGTTTTGAGGCCTCGCACGACTGGACGCTGGCGGATGCAGTCCGTCTGTTGAATGACATTGCTGCGATTACCTCAGCCCCGCTGTCGATGGCTTTGGATGAAGTCAATTCCATCACGCTTGTTCGCGGTGCTCCCCTGCCACCAGAACTGGCGAATGCCCCGTGGGGGCAGCCGCAGCAAAGTGGATTGCGTCTGGCACTGATGATGGAGCCAGTTGCGAAGGAATATCGACTGGGAACGCCGCTCAAATCACGTCTGCTGATCCACAACTCAGGTCAAAATGTCGTTGTGTTCCGAACGCGGATGTGGCATCAACCTGGGCTCACTGCGACGGATGCCAAAGATGCTGACATTACTGTGAACTCCGTTTCCCATTTGACGCGAGGACGCTTCCTGCCGATTCGACTCTGGCCCGGTGAATTCATCGAGTTGCGTTCGCCTGGCATCGGTGTCGGTTCGATGAAGAACCCTGTCGATTGGGAGAACGCTGGAATCGGTTCCTGGATTGAGGCGGCAGTGGGGGATGAAGTCACGGTGACCGCGGGTCCGGTGCCGCTGCACGACTGGAACGAGACCGCGGATCCCGAGTCTCGTTGGTGGGCGGAACTCATTAAGGCACGGCTCGAACTCGAATTGCCGTTTCCCGCCGATGCGGAAGAACGAAAGCATCTGGTCTATCGAGCCGGGATGGATTGCTTTGGCACTCCCATTTCCAGCAGCGAAATTGAAGCGTTTGTCACGGACACCGGCCCGGATGCTCTGGAATCACTGGCCCGGCGGTTTGCTCAACATCCACGAGCCATACCAGCCGCCGGTTCGCTGACTTCAGGGACAACAACGTTTCGCGTTCTTCCCCCGGATCCGGATGCCGCCAAAAAGCCGCGGACCGCGAGCAATCCAGGTCGCTACACGCTCAGCGGCAAAGCGGTTCTCGCAGTCACACGCCGGCCCGATGGAGAGCGGATTGTCAACGAAGCGTCCATTCAGCTTTCTGCGCCCGAGACAGCCCGGCCTTATGCAATCAAACTCGCCGACGGATACAACACCTGGGCCGCAGCCTGGGTGCGGGAGACAGGAATCCTTTGGGTTCGGCAGCAGGGAATCATTCGGCAGTATGATTTCACGGATCCTCAAGCGGTCAAGGAATTGAGACTGGACGAAGCACAACACCTCGACCAGATCCCACAGCCCGTTCTGGATGCACTCCGCTCGGCAACCATGGAACCAGGTGCATCTCCACAACGAGGGGCACCGGCTGCAAGCAGCGCTCCTGCGAAGCCATCTTGATTTTGACTTGCAATCTCGCATGTTCCATCAAGCCGCGGCGGGAAAAAATGGCGCTGATTGAAATTTCGGATTTCCGACGTGCGGCTCATCAGGGACTCACCATCGAAATCGTAACTTCCAGATTGCCAACGGTTGCGACCGATACCTGAGTGTTACGGGTTCGGTCACTCGCAAATCCTCTCATTGACATCAGTCCTGGCAACTGCTTAAATCGCCTGCAACGCATCAGCTGACATCGATGAGCTCGTGACAGCCGCTGCCTGCTGCCTGCTGCCCGCCGTCCGCTCGCTCCCCGCTCAGTCACAGCCGATCGGTCAGGAAGATTGCGATGATGAATCAAGCTTCTCGACGACGGTTTCTGACCGCATCAGGATTTGGTGGGATCGGCTTGTTCTGGCAGCAGACAATCGGACGCATTGCGGCCGGAGCCGATTCGAACGGCACCGCCAAGTCCGTCATCCTGATCTTCAACTGTGGTGCCCCCAGTCACATCGATCTGTGGGACCTGAAGCCGCAGGCGACGGACACAGTCCGCGGTCCCTACAAACCGATTTCCACGTCGGCTGCGGGAATTCAGATATCGGAATTGATTCCTGGATTGGCCCGGCATGCCCACCGGTTTTCCATCGTTCGCAGCGTCCATCATGCACATGCCAGCCACAATGCCGGAATGTACTGGTCCATCGTCGGTCGGCCCTACCCGATGGACAGCACGCTGATTAACCCCAGTCGCAACGACATGCCCAGCTTCGGCACCCTGGCCGGTTGGCTGGCACAGCGGGACGGATACAGTGGCTCACTGCCGCCATACGTGATTACACCCGCTCCACACTGTGACAGCACTGTTTATCTCACCCCGGGTCAGTACGGTGGCAGCCTGGGACCGGCCTTCGATCCCCTGGTCCTGAATGCAGATCCGAATTCACCGAGTTTCTCCGTTCCCAATCTAGGGCCCGTCGAGGGGATTTCCACACAGCGGCAGGAACAGCGCCAGTCCCTGCTGGGGCAATTGGGGAATCGCGTGATCCCAGTCTCAGCGGCCGGAACCGACGATTTCGAGATCAATCGATCCAAAGCTTTGTCACTGATGGGATCGACCGCCGCACGTGAGGCCTTTGACTTGTCTCAGGAATCCCCCTCCCTTCGCGACCGTTATGGTCGACACACCTGGGGTCAGTCTCATCTGCTGGCTCGTCGGCTGGTCGAAGCGGGTGTCAGGTTCGTCACGACAGTGAACGGACAAAGCATTATCTGGGATACTCACCAGGACAATTTTGGACGACTGGAAAAGACCCTGGTTCCACCAATGGAGCGCGCGTTTTCGACATTGCTGGATGATCTTGTCGAGCGGGGACTGCTGGACTCCACGCTGGTCATCTGGATGGGTGATTTCGGCCGCACCCCGAAAATCAATGCTAATGCCGGCCGGGATCACTGGCCACAGTGTTACTCGATGGTTCTGGCCGGAGGTGGGATTCAGGGCGGGCAGGTCGTCGGTGAATCAGACAGTACGGGGGCCATTCCGAAATCGCGGCCGGTGAGTCCGGCCGACATTCACGCCACCGTTTTCAGCGCACTGGGGTATGATCCTCGCGGGATTTCATATCATCTGGCAGATGGCCGACCCTTCCAGCTTTCAGACGGCGAAGTGATTCGCGAACTGCTGTAGGCACGCAGTCTGGGCCAAGGGACGTTGTTGGAACCGGCCGCTCATGAGGTGGCCTATAGCCGTGCCGCCGCTGATTCCATACACTTGCTGATTCAAACGGACATGCGGATCAATGAACGCAATCCGGTAGATCCGATACCTCAAAGGAGAGCCCATGCGCATCGCGGTGTTCGGTAGCATTCTGTTGTTGTCTGCGGTCGTCGGATGCGGCAAGGCCAACAATCAGGTCCCGCCGTCGAATCAAGCTGCCACGGGGACTCAGGCTGGGCAGGCAAGTGCGACGATGGAGGATTCGGCAGAGAGTTATGCCGATGAATTCGATCCTGCCAGGCGAGAACAGGAACTGCTGACAAAGCTGGAGCAGTCCCCCAAAGATACGACGGTGCTGCTGGCATTGGCGAATCTGACCCAGACCCTGGCCAGAACGACTGATGATGAATACGCCGCGTTCAAGAAATCGGCCGGGTATGTACATCAAGCAATGGAGGCCAACCCTGAGATTGCCAAGACGGACGAGTTCCTTCAGATCGCGGGCGAAGCCTTCTATAACGAAGCCTGCGCCTTCTCCCGTGAGAACCAGATTGAACAGAGTTTGAAATCGCTGACGCTGGCGGTTGACCATGGCTGGACGAACCTGAGTCACTTGAGCAATGACCCTGATCTGGAGCATGTCCGGCAAAGCCCGCTCTACGCAGCATTCGACGAAGCATTGCAGGACAAGCGACGGGCACACGTTGAGGCCACGGTCGAGGCCCTGTTCGCTCAGACTTACGACTTCGCAGTCGATTTCGACTTGAAAGACTGTGACGGTCAACCGGTGAAGATGAAGGACTTCGCCGGCAAGGTCCTGCTGGTCAACGTCTGGGGAACCTGGTGTCCCCCGTGTCGGCGCGAATTGCCCGACCTGGCGGCCGCCGCCGAGAAGTACAAATCGCAGGGATTTGAAATCGTCGGACTCAACACCGAATCGGAGACGGGTGACGAGGCCAACGAATTGATTCGGAAACGCAAAAAGGAATTCGGGATCAATTACCCCTGCGCTCTCGTCAGCGAAGAGACTCTGTCGCAGATCCCGAATCTGAACGGTGTCCCGACGTCGATCTTCTTCAACCGAGAGGGCAAGATCCTTGCCCGGGTCGTCGGCATGATCGACAAAATGACGCTGGAAATGATCATCGAACGGCTGCTTAAGGAATCTCCCGCCGCCACGGACGGTGCCAAGAACTGACATCACCGCGGCACCTGATTCCCAATTTGAAAAGGCGTCGGACCTGCCAATCCACGTACGGTACCTGACAAGTTGGGAATGCGGATGGTATGCTGGCGGTGTCTCGGATACGTTGCCGCGCGAGTGTTTGTTTCATGTTTCGATTTGCCGCTCAGAATCTGCTCAGCCGGCCCGTTCGGTCTCTATTGGCACTGCTGGGGTTGACGGTCGCCATCATGGGGATGGTGGGGCTGTTCTCGATCGCCGTGGGGATCGACGATACTTTGAATCGGTCCTTCAACCGCATTCCGGGCCTGGCGGCCATGCAACCAGGGGCGCCCATCCCGCTCTTTTCGCGCATCCCCACTTCCTGGGCGGCAGAGATCGCCACCGTGAAGGGGGTTCGAATTGTCCGGCCCGAAGTCTGGGCGCGCGCCCAACTGGTTGATGGCAAGCCGACCTTCAGCCCTCCTCGACTGCTATTTGGAACCGACATCGAACCGACACTGGCACTCAAGAAGGCCGTCTATCGCGACGACATCGTCGCCGGCCGGTTTCTGGAAATGCAGGACATCGGCAAGATGAGTTGCGTGATCAGCCAGTCGATCGCCGACGCCTTTCATAAGAAAGTCGGCGATGGTCTGCGGGTCGATACGTACGACCTGACCATCGTGGGAATTTACAAGTGCGATTCCCTGCTGCTGGACGTGGCGATTGTCATGGACAGTGCCGCCGTTCGCCAAATCGCGAAGATCGAAGACAAGTACATCACGTCGGTCTACTTCGAGCAGGATGGAACGGTCCCCGATGCGGAGTTGATTGAATCCATTCAGGCGAAGTTTCGCGGTCGAAACGTGGGCGCTTCCAGCGGAATGAACTTGCTCTCCAGCGGCGATCCCGTCAACAGTCTGGTCAATGCCGCCGCAACCATGTTTCAGGCCCAGTCAACGCCACCGGCACAGAAGTCCGAGTCTGAATCCGATACGCCGCCGCCGCCCGAGGACGCGCTCGACATCCGCTCGGCCAACGACTGGGGAAAGAAGATCCAGGAATTGAGCAGCGACCTGGATATCTTCCTGTACCTGATGACCGGAATCGGCGTGGTGATCGCCCTGCTGAGCATCCTGAACACCATGCTGATGAGTGTTGCCGAACGGATGATTGAGTTTGGCGTTCTGAAAGCCAACGGCTGGTCGGCGTGGGACATCCTGCGGCTGATCACCTGGGAAAGTGCCCTGTTGGGAATACTGGGAGGTGCCTCGGGGTGTGGACTGGGCTGGATTGCCGTGCAGATCGGCAACTGGAGCCTGCCCGACAAATTGCACCTGTATGCCAGCCCCGCGCTGCTGTTGTTCAGCCTGGGATTCAGCACCGTCCTCGGCATGCTCGGAGGGCTCTATCCGGCATGGTGGGCCGTGAGAATGTCGCCGATGGATGCCATTCGCAGGGGATAGCCCGGGACTCCGTCCAAGGCTACTGAACAACTCGGTCGGCCTTGGCCGTTCGATTCAGCGGCCAGCGCCAGGCCTTGGCTTGCTGGTCGCGCAGGGACTGGTCGATCTTCAGCTTCAGTCGCTGGCATTCCAGATCTCCCTTGTTTTGCAGCAACGCGGCGTTGATCTGCTGCTTCGCCTTGAGCAGGTTCCCCTGTTCGTAGTACTCACAGGCGCGGTCATAATGAGCCCGCGTCAGGCTGGTGCGATTGACCACGCTCAGGTTGTCACGGAAGTGGGCGGCACGCTCTTCGGTTTCAAACTGCAAACGTTCCCCTTCGATCGCCGCCTCGGGTTCTGTGACGATGCGCGGAGTGATCAGTACGATCAGTTCATTCCGCTGCGTCGAAGCCGTCTTGTTCCGGAACGCCGCCCCCACCAGCGGGAGTGATCCCAGGACCGGAACCCGATCGATCGATTCGGTCACTTCTTCCGAGATCAAGCCCCCCAGTACGACGGTCGTGCCATCTCGCACCATGACGTTCGTGGTGACTTCGGTTGTTTCCGAGTTCGGCAAGCCGGTTGTTTGATTGATGGTGGCCTTGCTGCGTTCGGGGTGAACTTCGAGCCGGACCAGCCCATCGGGCGAGATGAATGGTCGGAAGATCAGCTTGGTCCCGGCATCCAGGAACTGGACGTTTTCGACCGTCTGGGTTCCGTTGAAGGCGAGCGTCTTGTAGCTGAGCCGTTCGCCGATGATCATTTCCGCTTTCTGCTTGTTCAGCACTCGCAGTTGCGGAGCGGCGACCAGCGTGGTGTCGGCGATCGTTTCCAGGGCTTTGATAAATCCGGTCACATCTCCCTGAATGAACCCGTATTTCAAACCCGCCGTGTTGGCAATGAAGTCGCCGGCGGCCGGGACCAGGCTGCCCGCCGAGGGGAACCCGACCGCCCCGTTCAGCGTCGAACCGTTGCCGGACAGCACTTGATTGTTCTTGGCTCCGTTCAGCATGGCGAAGTTCACTCCGAACGCCATTGAGTCTGACAGTGCCACGCTGAGGATCTTGGCTTCAATCATGACCTGCAGCGGCGGTACATCAATTTCAATGATCACCTTGTCCACTTCAGCAATGACCTCGGGGTAGTCCTGAACCAGCAGCGTGTCGCGCTGCGACAGCCCGTCGCCACCGGAATTTGTCTGCGAAGGAGCGATACCGATGAGTGCTGGTGACGTGACGGCATGACGGCCCACGCCTTTCGTCAGAACCGGATCAATCAACTTCTGTACTTCATTTCCGTTAATGTAGTGCAGTTGATAGACCTTGGTGATCAGCTTGCGATTCGCGAGTTTTATGGCCGCGTCTTCCGCAGCCGTTCGAACATACACGATGTCGCCATCGCGTTCGTGGACGAAACCTTGTGACTTGAGGATTGCATCCAAGGCCCGATCCACCGTGACATCCTGCAGGTTCAGCGAGATGCGTCCCTGGACTTCACGGCTCGCCAGCACGTTGAACCCGGCCAATTGTCCGAGCATTTCCAGGACTTCCGTCAAATTGGCCTTCTGCACCTGGATGGTAAACCGTTCGTCGTTGTCCCCCATCTCTCCCTGGATGATCTTGATCGACGGCTCGCTTCCAGTTCCCCCATTCGTGGCGTTCCCGGACGTGGCCGCGGGATCGAACTGTGGTGCCGGTGGATTGGGGACGTTTGCTCCCGAATAGCCTTGAGGCGCGGGGGGATTGAATGGACGTGGTCCCTGCTGGAACTGTGGGCTGCCCCCCTGCGGGTACTTCTGGACTGGCATTTGTTGCTGCTGTTGTTGTAGTTGTTGTTCTTCGGCCTGGCTCAACTGGTTCATCGCCCGATCCAGATCCGTGATCTGGCGTTCGACCTGAGCCTGTGCCAACTGTTCCAGACGCCGTTGCATGCCAGCCAGGCGGGCTTCGAGACGGCTGTTGATGGAATCGACGGGAGCGTTCGTGTCATCCAAAGTGCGAAATTCGATCCTGGGCTTCGTGGTGACCCGAGGGGCAACCGGTTGAACAGGTTCAACTTCCACGTCGTCGGGCATCGGGACCGGTTTTGCAACGCTGTCCGGAGCCTGCTCCAGTTCCAGGGTTTGTGGCGGAGTTGCTTGCGCGACTTGCACGGGAGTTCGCGCGGTACTTTGGGTCGGTCGGGGGCGCTGAACGGGAATGGTAACCGTGGATGATGGCGTCGTCGGAGACTCCGCTGGCAGACTGCTGGCGACTGATCCCGTCATCCCCTGGGATTGACTGACGGGTTTGACCGCCAAACGACTGGAATTGGCGGTGCCAGATTCATCGGGCTTCGACGGCTGTTCAACGTTCGTCCGGGTCTGTGGCTTCGATTTCTCGGCCACCTGAGCACTGTTGACTTCCCTGAACTTTGCCCAGCGGGGATTGGCCTTTGACTGCAATTGACGCTGTCGCACCTGAGCGGCCACGAAGACCAGAAACGGCAGCGCAATCGCCAGTGCCAGTGAAACCAAGGCAACTCGGAAAAGGGGGGCATGTCGATTCATGGGTCATCCGTGACCGCAAGGCTGCCGGTTGGGCAACCAGCGTGCAATAACTACTGATTCGCAGGGGCTGCTGACATTGAGCCGTTTTCGACTCGTCGTTCCAAAACGTCACTCAACTGAGTCCGGGCGAGTGTCAGTTCCAGCATTTCCTCGCCGTCCTGCAGTTGGACTCGATTTGATTCGATTTTGCTCACGACATACGACCGACCATTGGCCTCGAACTTTCGGCCCAACTGATAAAGCTGGCCATTGATCAATGCGGCTCGGCGAGCACGACCAATGACGGTGCTGGTCAACTCCAACGTGACGGCGACATCCTCAGCGTTTTCGTCGACTTTCGGCGAGGGTTGTTCGACAATCATTTCCCGGGCCGTCGGGTGGTTCTCAGCCAGAAACGGATCGCGGTTCATGCCTTGGACATCGGCTGACTGGAACATCGAGTCTTCGGCCAGCGCTCTGGACAGGTTCGCCCAGAACTTCTCCTGATCAGCCGCAGTCGGTGCGGTCGCCGAAGGAAGCTGGTTGGCGACGGGAGTCGTCAGTGCTGGATTTGCAATGTGAGCCGCGGCCGCGGCCTTTTTCGGACCGACTGCCCGGGCCACCATGGGAACCCAGAAACAGCAGCCGAACAGGAACAGGCCGGCCAACAAGCCCGCCTTCTGGCGATTGGCTTTCACTTCACGCTGCAGGCGCTGCCACAGATCAAGCATCATGACCGCTCATTCAAGGACGTGGACATCGGCAATATCTGCCGTTCTAAAGTGTGGCTCACGAATTCAGGATCCGTGGAAGACCTTGCGGACTAAATCAGTTATCGGACGGCACCGGAGGGCGACTGCTGGTATTTTCGGTAACTTTGGTAGAATCTGCGTGCCCGGAATAATTGATCAAGATTCTGAGCGACCGCAATATCAGCATCGCGTTCACAGTTCTCCACCGACCCCCGCGTCGGTGGAAGCAGCGACGGGGCAGCTACAGCGACACCAGCATCGCATTCTCATGCTCTCCACCGACCCCGTGTCGGTGGAAGCAGCGACTGGCCAGCTACAGCGACACCAGCATCGCATTCTCATGCACTCCACCGACCCCGTGTCGGTGGAAGCAGCGACGGGGCAGCTACAGCGACACCAGCATCGCATTCTCATGCTCTCCACCGACCCCGTGTCGGTGGAAGCAGCGACTGGCCAGCTACAGCGACCTGGCTTCGTTCAGCCGTAACGGTTGGCACCGAGCATGTACGACAAGAGGATTGTCAAACGGGATGGTTGTTGGGAAAACGCAGCGGTATTGCCTGATGAATTGCCGGACCCGAGATTCCGCGGGTCGGCTCGGAAAATGGTCAGCAACAGATTCAGTGGGAGTGACCAGAGCTCAACAATGGTTGGGCTCCGGTCTGGTCCTCGCGTGAAATCACGCCTTTTCGCGTTTGGCTTCCCAATCCCGGCTTTGAGTCTGTCCGTTCCGTTCGCTTTCAGTCTTCCCCTTGATCGTATCCCCTTCCAGCTTACCGGTGTATTTGGTTGTGAACTTGTTGTTGTTGCGTTCGCGGGTCACAGAAAACTTGATCTCACCGTCCTTAAACGTGGCGTCTTCGATGTTGGTTTCGGTGTTGTTGCGACCGGGCATGCTCCCCGTCAACTTGTCTCCGTCGAGTTTCAACTTCAGAGTGAATTCGCGATCCTGATCGTTGAATTTCACCGACCATTTCCACGTGCCGGTTGGATCGGGCTTGTCTGCCGCCTGAACCTGGCTGACCAATCCGAGCACTGCCAATCCGAGTATCAACAGTTGACGGCGTTGCATGTTGCTTCCTTCGTATTCAATGATCATTCGACTGCACATTCGACACAGAATGGCAACAAACTTTGCTTGTACTGCTCCGATGGCACCGATGCAATCTTCAGCCTGAATACCACCTGAAGCTTGCGGATCGCGCTTTTGAATCCAGAATCCTCGCAATTCGGGAATCTATCCGTCCGTCGTAAGAGGGGCGGACCCATGGGAGGACAATCGGTACACTTTGAAAACCACACGACCGAAGGACCAGATGGTCTGCCCCTGTTCCACGGGCTACTATTGCAGCAGAGAATACGATGCTGACGACACCGTAGCTGGCCAGTCGTTGCTTCCACCGACGCGGGGTCGGTGGAGAGCAGAGAATACGACGCTGACGACACCGTAGCTGACCAGTCGTTGCTTCCACCGACGCGGGGTCGGTGGAGAGCAGAGAATACGATGCTGACGTCACCGTAGCGGACCAGTCGTTGCTTCCACCGACGCGGGGTCGGTGGAGAGCAGAGAATACGACGCTGACGACACCGTAGCTGGCCAGTCGTTGCTTCCACCGACGCGGGGTCGGTGGAGAGCTGAGAATACGATGCTGACGACACCGTAGCTGGTCAGTCGTTGCTTCCACCGACGAGGGGTCGGTGGAGAGCTGTCACCAATGCCTGAACGCCAGCTTTTGGCCAGACGCCAGGACATGGCCACTCGATAACCCCTGCCTATGCACTTGTACGCATTGATTTCCGGCGATTTTGCCCGGGAACCAGTCAGGTGCCCGCGTCACACCTTCGGGAAGTCGCATCAGGCCGCAGGCTCAGAAACGGCGCACTTCCGCGTCTGAGAATCAATTTGAAACGTACGGGCCGAAGAGACTGGCAATACCGCAACAACAGGCACGCCGATGATTACATCCGCGTGAGACGCCAGGCGTGTGGCATGATTCTTTCAACCGGGTGCGGCGACGATCGGTCATGAGCCGGCGACTGCTCAATGACGACGTCGCATAGAGGACAGTCAATGTTATCGAGTTGTAAGACAACACGATTGATTCACTCACACTCTTCACCTACTGTTCCGCACCCCAACTCGCTATAGACGGTGTATAACGTTATATGGCGATAAATAGTGTATTTATTGACAGGGAGAAATTGATGGGCGATTTACAGCAACCTGCAACGGAATCAACTCGCAAGCCGGCGGTAGCCCACCGTTGGCGCCTGGTCATCCGCTTCGCAGTGCTCGCGGCGATTGTCGTGGCGGGCGGACCGCTGATCTGGACGGGTGGAACAATTGGAACTGATGTCGTTGCCGGCCATGATTCGAAGACTGCAGAGTCGCATCCGCGCGATGCTGCAAGTCGAAATCGCGTGGAAGTTGTGCAACCGGTCGCGGGCGGACATGAACGTGTGGTGGTTCTTCCCGGTACAGTGCGCGCATTTGATTCTGCTCAGCTTTACGCCAGGGCTTCGGGATTCCTCAAGGCATTGAACGTCGATATTGGCGACCACGTCACCAAGGGGCAGGTCCTGGCCGAACTGGATGTTCCGGAGCTTGTAGAAAGTCTGCAGCGACATCGAGCGCAACTAGTGTTGGCGGAAGCCCAGGTAAAGCAGAGCGCGTCGGCGATTCAAGCGGCCGTTGCCGAGGCGGAAGTCGCCAGCACGATGGTGCAACAGGCCGAGGCCGAGATGGGGCGTGCGACAGCGGCCAAGTCGCTGCGTGAAAAACAACACGCCCGGCTGAGGGAATTGAATACTCTGAAAGCCATTGATGCGCGCCTGGTTGACGAAAAGCAGGATGAACACGAGGCAGCGATTTCCGCGGAAGATGCAGCAAGAGCAAAGATTGCGACGGCGAAATCACAAGTGGTTGCCGCCGGCGCCAGGGTGGAACAGGCGAAGGCCAACCTGCTGGAGGCACAAGCGATGGTCACCGTGGCCCAGGCAGATGTCCAGAAAGCCGAAGTCCTGTTGCAGTTCTCAAAAATCGTCTCTCCGTATGAAGGTGTGATCACGGAAAGAAACTTCCATGTCGGGGATTTCATCCAGTCCGCGGACCAGGGCGGGGGAAAGCCGATCCTGCAGGTTCAAAAGATCGACGTGATGCGGTTAGTGGTCCAGGTTCCCGACCGGGACGTCGCCTTCGTGGATGCAGGTGACCCGGCCGAGTTTCAGGTCGATGGGCTGGTGGGAGTGAATCTGGAGGGGAAAGTCTCTCGATTCTCCAATTCGGAAGATGAGCGGACACGCTGTATGCGCACCGAGATCGACCTGCCGAATCCCGGGGGGCGTCTGCGGGATGGCATGTACGGACAAGTACGCATTCATCTGCAGGAACCCAGTGTCGAAGCGGTTCATGTCCCCTCGGCGTGCCTGATCGGATCGGTGAAAAAGGGGAATACAAAAGTGTATGTCTGCAAGGCGGGCAAGCTGGAACTGACACCCGTGCGTGTCGGCTTCGACGATGGCGTCAAGGTGGAAGTTGTCGAAGGGCTCAGCGTGGATTCACAGGTGGTGTTCGCGCCCGGTGGCGATCTGACACATGGCTCAACCGTGGAGCCGATCCGGAAGGGATCGGCAGCACACTGACTGCCGCGCCGTGGCCATTACGCCCGTTCTTACCGTATCTGACAAGGCTTCAGGCTCATGAATGGAATGATCCAGGGTTCTCTCAGGAACCCCTACGCCGTAACCGTGGCCAGTTTGACTGTGCTCATTCTTGGCGTACTGGCGGTGTTTCGTATACCGATTGACATTCTGCCGGTGTTTAAAAGTCCGGCAGTGCAGGTATTAACGTTTTACGGGGGGATGCCAGCCAAAGGGATCGAGAAGGGGATCACCAATCGCATGGAGCGGTGGGTTGGCCAGAGCAACGGCATGGCGCGGCAGGAATCGCGTTCCATCGTGGGTGCCAGCATTGTCCGCAACTACTTTCAGTCCGGCGTGGATCCAAACGGCGCTTTAACTCAGGTCAATTCACTGGCCCTGGCGGCCGTGCCGAATCTTCCGCCCGGCACTTTGCCGCCAGTGGTGCTGCCGTATGACCCCACCAGCACGGTGCCGGTGGGTCTTGTGGCCCTGGACAGCAAGACAGAACCGGAATCGATCCTGTATGACGTCGGGCGCTATGAAGTTCGGAACATGATCATGAGCCAACCGGGAGCGGTGGCACCGGTCGTGTATGGCGGCAAGATTCGAGCGGTCATGCTGTACATGGACCGGATCCGAATGCAGGCCCGGGGACTGGCCCCCACGGATGTCATGGACGCGATGGACAACTCCAACATTTTTCTCCCCAACGGTAGCGTCAAGATGGGGGAATACGATTACGCCATCGCGTCCAATTCCATGTTTGACATGGTGGACGCGATGCGGGAAATGCCGCTGCGGAGTGAAACCGGGAACTCGTCGTATGTGAAGGACGTCGCCGATCCCAAGGATGCTTCGTTCATCCAGACCAATGTTGTTCACGTGAACGGTCGGCGTCAGGTGTACATTCCGGTCTATCGTCAACTGGGCGCCAGCACGCTGAACGTGGTGAGTGCCATCCGCGATTCACTGGCCAGCATGCAATCCCGCCTGTCTCGCTCGGATATCGGACTGAAGTTGGTGATGGATCAGTCGGTCTACGTCAAGTCAGCGATCCAGGCACTGGTCCAGGAAGGGGTCCTGGGTGCGGTCCTGTGCTCACTGGTCATCCTGATCTTCCTGGGACAATGGCGAATGACAATGATCGCCATTTTGACAATCCCGCTGTCGGTTCTCGGCGCCATCGTCTGCCTGTATGCGACCGGCAACACAATCAACGTGATGACTCTGGCGGGACTGGCCCTGGCAATCGGGCCGCTGACAGACAGTGCGATTATCTGTCTCGAAAACACGCACCGTCACCTGGGACTGGGCAAGTCTGCGGAAGAAGCGGCTTACCTGGGAGCCAGTGAAGTCGCCATGCCGGAACTCGTTTCCACCCTCTGCACTTTTCTCGTGCTGGCACCACTGGCGCTGATGCCGGGCATGGGCCAGTTCCTGTTTCAACCGATGGCGCTGGCCGTCGCATTTGCAATGATTGCCGCATACCTATTGTCCCGGTCGCTGGTGCCGGCACTCAGTTCCCTGTGGCTCAAACCGCATGACCATCATGCGCACGATGCTCCCAAAGGGCCACTGCAACGTGCGTTTGAAGCTTGGGAACGATTGATCGACCGGGGGATCGCGGTTTACGTTTCGATCCTGGACGTGGTGTTGAGCCATCGACTGATGACCGTGTTTGGGGCCGGTGCCGCCCTGGTGGGAACGATCGTCGTCTTCGGCGGGCCGCTGCGCAAGGAGTTCTTCCCTGAAGTGGATGCGGGGGCCTTTGAAATTGCCGTCCGTGCCCCGAGTGGAACTCGCATTGAAAACACCGAGCGCTACATCAGCGATGTCGAAGAGTTCATCCGCGAAACGATCGATGAACATGACCTGGAGTTGATTGTATCGGAGATGGGGGTCACCCCGGACTGGTCGGCCGCCTACACACCCAACGCGGGGCCGATGGATGGGATGGTGAAAGTTCAGTTGAAGCTGCATCACAGCCGGACAGCTCAGCAATATGTCGACCTGCTGCGGAATCGCTTCGCCGCCGAGAAACGATTCCAGAACCTGGAATTCTCGTTCGATTCGGGCGGAATGGTGCGGGGCGCCCTGAACGAAGGGAAGTCAACGCCCATCAACGTCCGGATTACCGGCAAGAATCAGCAGGTGGCGTATGAAATCGCGGAATCAATCAAGCGGGAAGTCCAGCAGATCCCTGGAGTCGTCGATGCCCGTGTGATTCAACGCATGAATTATCCGCAGTTCACGATCAATGTCGACCGCCAGAAGGCGGCCGACCTCGGGCTGACACAGTCGGACATCATGCGAAACGTCGTCGCAGCAGCCAACTCCAGCATTTCCTTTAACAAGCGCAACTTCTGGATCGATCCGATCACCTTTAACCAGTATTACGTGGGCGTCTCCTATCCCGAAGAAGACATTCACTCGCTCGACACATTGCTGGACATCCCCATCACCAGTCCGCGGCAGCCTGCGCCGGTGCCGTTGCGAACGGTTGCCACTATCACCCGGGCGACCGTGCCCACCGAGGTGTCTCACGTCGACATCCAGCCATCGATCGATTTGACGATGGGTGTGAGCGAACGTGACCTGGGACATGTGTCTCAGGACGTCACCAAGGTTTTGAACAAGTTTGGGGCTCCGCAGGCAGATGGGACCTGGGCACCGTTCACTCCCGGTTCCGCCGACAGGGAACCACTGGCAGGAGCGAAGATTATTCTCAGCGGGGAATATGCCCGGATGCAGGATACGTTCAAAAACCTCAGCGTCGGTCTCGTGCTCGCCGCGCTGCTGATGTACTTCCTGATGGTGGCCCTGGACAAATCCTGGATTGTTCCGCTGACCGTGATGTTGACCGTTCCGGTGTCACTGGCTGGCGTCCTGCCGTTCCTGTACTTCACAAACACCGCTTTGAATGTGCAGTCGCTGCTGGGCATCATTTTCATCGTGGGAATCAAGGTGGCGAACACCGTGCTGATGAGCGACTACGCCCAGGAACTGCGTCGCCATGAAGGACTGACGCCGACGGCAGCCATTCGCAAGGCCGCCAGCGTGCGCGTGCGACCGGTCACCATGACCGCGCTGGCCGCCTTCTTCGCGATGATCCCGGCCGCCCTGGCCATGGAGCACGGCAGTGAAGCGAATGCGCCGCTGGCGCGAGCCATCCTGGGGGGACTGATGGCAGGCGAACCTGCCACCCTGTTCGTTTTGCCCGCCATCTACTCGCTGCTCGTCCGGGATAAATCGTCCCCCGGGGGTGGTCCGTCGCACGATCACCATCCTGCGACGCCAGCGGATCCGGTGCCCGCCGTCAGTTGAGATCCCCAGCCAGTTCGCCTGCAAATCTTCAGGAATACATCTGCCCGAACCCCGTGGCATCGAACGCCGCGGGGTAATGGTGGAGTTCCGGTCCATCGCTCCCCTGCCACAGGATGGACACCACGTCGAATCGACAGCGGCGCTGCAGCCAGCCGCGGCGTTTCAAATAGACCAGGGCCGACTGAGTGATCTTCTTCTGCTTCGACCGGGTGACCGCTTCCGTCGGATCGCCTGCCACGTTGGTTGCTCGAGTCTTAACTTCGATGAACACCACGGTGTCCGTGTCCAGCGCGACCAGGTCCAGTTCGCCATAAGGGCCACGCAGTTGGCGTTCGAGGATCGTGAATCCACGACGTTCCAGGAATTGCGCCGCCAGTGTTTCTCCGCGGTTTCCCAGTGTGACTGTCGCGGCCGCAGGTGACCACCAGCGCATCAGCCAATTCCACAGCTTCAACATCGTTCGTGACCCCTGACGTGGGTTTGGCACGGCGTCGCCGGGCGACTATCGTAGAGTCTCTGGATTTGATCTGTTCGCCGCCAAAGTCACAAGGCTGTCCGATTCACTCGGCGGCCGGAGTTCACCATGAATCGCCATCGCCTGATTGTTCGCAGCCTGCTTCACCACTGGCGAACGAACCTGGCTGTCCTGCTGGGTGTCGTCGCTGGAACGGCGGTGATCGGCGGAGCGCTGATTGTTGGCGATTCCGTGCGCGGCAGCCTGCGACAAATGACACTCGATCGACTGGGGCAGATCGATTTCGTCGTCAGCGGACCACGGTTCTTCCGTGAGGAACTGGCCGATGACCTGGAAAGCAAGATCCCCGGCGCGGCACCGGCCATCCTGATGCAGGCCGCCATGCAGGCCAAATCCGCTGGGACATCGCACCGCGCCGGACAGGTCAATATCTACGGATTCGGCAGCGGAGCATGGACCCTGGTGAACACGGAGGGGACTCCGCCGCCGCAGGAGGCCGAAGTGGTCCTGAATGCGCAGGTCGCCCAGGCACTGCACGCGAAGGTCGGCGACGAAGTCACCTTGTGGATCGAATTGCCGACGGCCGTTCCCCGCGACACCCTGCTCGGTCACAAGGACAACGATTCGAAGGAAATCGTGCTGAAAGTCAGCGCGATCGCGACGGAGCAATCCGGCCTGTCGCGCCTGGGGCTGAATCCGACCCAGGCCCTGCCGCGGAACGCCTTTGTCGATCTGCGGTTCCTGCAGGAGCGGTTGGACCAGGAGGAACTTCGCCCAACGCGCCGTGATCCGACCCACAGGCCCGCACGGATCAATGCACTGCTCGCCCCCAGTCCTCCAGGGGCCGACCCGTCACGGGCCGGGAAGCTGACCGACCAATACAACGCCGCCCTGCGCGAGTCGATCCAGTTGGAAGACCTGAATCTGCGACTGGTGCATGACGCCATGCTGAACTGCGAAGTGCTGGAATCCGAGCAGATGATCCTGGAAGACAAGCTGGCCGCCGCGGCGACCACGGCGGCCGAAGAACTGAAGCTGGAAACATCTCCCGTCATGGTCTACCTCGCCAACAAGCTGGTCAATCCGCGTCTGGGAGCGGCCGACCTGCTCGCCCGGGCACTGAAGGGAGACCGGCAGGCACTGACGACCCTGAAAGATCAGGCCGGCACCGAACCGGGGTATTCGATGTATTCAACGATGGCAGGCTTGGACATCCTCGCCTTGAACGGGACACCGTTTGGTGGCTTCGAATTCATCGGTGACAAACCGACGGTCCTGCGTTCAAACGATGTGATCATTAATGAATGGCTGGCTGCCGATTTGAAGTTGAAGGTGGGTGACCCGATCCGGTTTGCCTTCCACGTGGTTGGTTCCCGCGGCGAATTGCCCGAGGAAGATCGGACCGGTCAGGTGCGCGGAATCGTCAGGATGAAGGGGCCCGCCATCGATCGCAGCCTGACGCCGCAGGTCAAGGGGATCACCGATGTGGATTCCCTGGCGAACTGGGAACAGCCGTTCACAATGAATCTGGATGCGGTCACATCCCGCGACGATGCGTACTGGGAGGAATACCGCGCGACTCCGAAAATGTTCCTGCCGCTCCAGTCTGCCCAGATCATGTTCCCCAGCCGGTATGGCACGCTGACATCCGTGCGATTCGGGAGCAAGAACTGGAAGCCGCCCAAAAAACTGTCCAGCGAACGCACCGAGGAGGATTCTGTCATCATCAGCCGTCACGGCGAATTGTCGACGGCAATCCTGAAGCACGTGAACCCGGCCGAACTGGGGCTGGCGTTTGTTCCCGTCAAAGCGATCGGCCTGATGGCCGCCAACGGATCGACGGATTTCTCGGGACTATTCGTCGGATTCAGCCTGTTTCTGATTGTCGCGGCGATGATCCTGATCGGACTGCTGTTCCGCCTGGGGATCGAGCAACGTGTCAGGGACCTGGGATTGCTGGGGGCCATTGGTTTCACGCCACGCCAGGTCCGGCAGCAGATGCTGCAGGAAGGGTTGATCGTTGTCGTCGCGGGAGGATTCCTGGGGCTGCTGGCGGCCATCGGCTATGCCGAATTGATGATTTACGGCCTGACTCACTGGTGGGTCGGTGCGATTGGGACGCGGAATCTGATTCTCTGCATCAGCACATTCAGCCTGCCCCTGGCATTCGTGATTTCCATCGTGGCCGCTCTGGCATCCATCTGGTGGGCGCTGCGACAACTGAATGGTCTGAGCCTGCGGGAGCAACTGGCCGGTGTCACGGAAAAGGAAGTCGACTTGACGATGCAAGCCCGGCGATCCCACAAGGCACGCCGCCGGGCCATGATTTCTGCCGGACTGGCACTCCTGCTGACAGTCGGACTGGTGGTCGGTCTGATCCCGGCCGCAGGAGCGTTCTTCGGTGTCGGCATTCTTTCGCTGGTGGCGACGTTGTCATACCTGTCGGCATGGTTGAACGGCGCGGAGACGGCCTCGTCTCTGCGAGGCCACGGTACGGCGGCCCTGGGTCGACTTGGTTTGCGGAATGCGTCCCGCCAGCGACTGCGCAGCGTGATGACCGCCGGCATGATTGCCACCGCCACCTTTCTGATTGTGACGGTGGCAGCCTTTCGCCGCGATCCGACCGGTGAACTGCCTGACAAGGCCTCTGGAAACGGCGGGTTCACGCTCGTCGCCGAATCCAGCACTCCCGTGTTGTACGACCTGAACACCCCCGAAGGGCGCAAGCAGCTGCAACTGACCGCGCCGCCCGATTCCCTCGCCGCCCAGGCGCTGGCAGCCATGCGCGTCGTCCCGTTCCGGGTCAAACCGGGCGAAGATGCCAGTTGCCTGAACCTGTATCAAACCCGCATCCCCACCATCTTGGGAATTCCGCAGACACTGGTTGATGAACGCCGATTTGCCTTCGCGATGGGCTCATGGCAGGGACTGGCTCCGCAGGACACGACGAAATCCGATGACAAGCCGTCGATCCCGGTCCTCGGTGACATGAACACGCTGATGTTTTCGATGCACAAGTCCGTCGGCCAGACAATCGCGATCCCGAATGACGAACATCCCCAGCATCAACTAAAAATTGCCGGTATGTTTCAGGACAGTATCTTCCAGGGAGTGCTGGTGATGAACGAGGGGGACTTCGTCAAGCTGTACCCCGAACAGAAGGGATTCCGCTATTTTCTGATTGAAGTTCCCCCGGAACTGGCCGATGCGGCCTCGTCGTTGTTGGAAACAGAACTCGCCGAATACGGCTTCGATGCGGAGCCGGTCGCCGAACGGCTGACTCGATTTCTCTCCGTTCAGAACACTTATCTCTCGACATTCCAGACCCTGGGGGGCCTGGGCCTGTTACTCGGAACACTCGGTCTGGCCACCGTGATGTTACGAAACGTGCTGGAACGACAGGCGGAACTCGCCCTGCTGCGTGCCGTCGGCTTCCGGGCCGCGGCCGTCGGCACACTTGTGCTGCTGGAAAACGCATTCGTTCTGTCCTGGGGACTGCTGGCAGGCTCCATATCAGCTTTGCTGGCAGTCGCGCCGAACCTGACGTCCCGGGGCGGCGATGTCCCACTGGGCTCGTTGTTGATCCTGCTGGCAATCGTCTTCGCCACCGGTATGCTGGCAGCGGCATTTGCCGTACGAACAGCGGTTCATCTGCCAATCGTGGCTACGTTGCGAGGCGAATAAATCGGAGATCACAATTCACTTCAGGTGTGGCTCCAGGATCTGCAGCCACTGCTATGCGAGCAACTCTTTAACGACATGGCACGGTTCGACCCCGGTCAACCGTTGGTCCAGCCCTTGAAACTTGTAGGTCAATCGCTCGTGGTCGAAGCCCAGCAGATGCAGGACGGTGGCGTGGAAGTCGTGGATGTGGACGGGATCCTTCACGATATTGTAGCTGAAGTCGTCCGTCTCGCCGTGGATCGTGCCTCCCTTGGTGCCACCACCTGCCATCCACATGGTGAAACACCGCGGATGATGATCGCGGCCGTAGTTTTCCTTCGATAGACCTCCCTGCGAGTAAATCGTGCGGCCGAATTCGCCCCCCCAGATGATCAATGTGTCGTCGAACATCCCCCGCTGTTTCAGATCCTGGATCAGCGCGTAGCAGGGTTGGTCGACGTCGCGGCACTGGCTGGGCAGGCGACCGGCCACGTTGGCGTGCGTATCCCAGTTGTTGATGTACAACTGCACGAAACGCACTCCCCGTTCCACCAGCCGCCGGGCCAGCAGAACGCTGTTGGCAAACGTTCCGGGCTTCTTCACTTCGTCGCCGTACATGGCCATCGTGGCCTCGGTTTCCTGGCTCAGGTCCGTCAGTTCCGGCACACTGGTTTGCATCCGGTAGGCCAGTTCATACTGTTCAATTCGCGTCCGTGTTTCCGGGTCGCCAAGCTGGTTGAAGGTCAGTTCGTTCAACTGCTTCAGGCCATCCAGGGTGCGGCGACGGATTTCGCTGGGAACTCCGGCCGGGTTGTTGATGTACAGGATCGGGTCGCCGGCACTGCGGAACGAAACGGCCGAATGTTCCCCGGGCAGGTAGCCCGACTGCCACAGCCGGGCAGAAATCGCCTGGACTTGTTCGGTGTTGGTGGGGCGAGCCACCATCACGACAAACGTGGGAAGATCGTTGTTCAGCGATCCCAGGCCATACGACGTCCAGGCTCCCAGGCAGGGGCGACCGGTCAACTGATTGCCGGTCTGCATGTAGGTGATGGCGGGCTCGTGATTGATCGCCTCGGTGTGCATGCTGCGGATGAAGCACATGTCATCGACGACCTTTTTCGTCCATGGCAGCAGTTCCGTGACCCACATCCCGCACTTCCCGGCCTGTTCAAACTTGAATTTCGACGGGGCGATGGGGAACCGCGCCTGGCCGGATGTCATCGTCGTCAGGCGCTGGCCCTGGCGGACGGAATCCGGCAGGTCCTTGTCGTACCAGTCATTCATCACCGGCTTGTAGTCGTACAGGTCCATCTGAGGGGGACCACCAACCATGTGCAGGTAAATGACATGCTTGGCCTTGGGGGCATGGTGCGTCATCACGGGATGCAATGGAGCCCCCGGAGCGGCACCGGCAGCATTCGCGGTTGAATGGCCCAACAACGACGCCAGGGCCGCGCCGCCGAGGACGTTGGATCCCTGGGTGAAGAAATGACGGCGGGTCATGTTCTGCAGGTATTCTTGAACGGGATTCATGGTGGCTTGTCTCCGTTGGGAGGCTCCAGCGATGGAGACTCGAATTGGACATCCGTCGACCGGCCCCTCGCTCGCACGTCGGGCTGGTATTTCGAATGACAGGCGGGGCACGTCCCCGCACAGTCACGGAAAACTACTTGTTCAACACTTCGTCCAGATTCATCAGTTCGTTGGTCAGCATGGTCCAGGCGGCCAGGGTCGCGGGATCCAGGGTGGCATCGGCCTTGGATTCTCCTTCGGCGATCAGCTTCTTGGCGTCGTCTGCGTGGGCCTGATAGTACGTCAGCAATTCTTTCAGCGAATTCTGGACGATGGTCAGTTCGTCGGCGCGCAGCGGGCGAGCCAGCAGGCGTTTGGCCAACAGGTTCAAACGGTCGGCCTCAGAGGCTTCGGGACTCTTCAGAATCGATTGAGCCAGGAAGCGGGCCGCTTCCACGAATTGCACGTCGTTCAATGTGACCAGGGCCTGCAGCGGCGTATCTGTCCGTTCGCGGCGGACCGTACAGGTTTCGCGGGCCGGCGCATTGAAGATCTCCATCGACGCAGGCGGTGCCGATCGCTTGATAAACGTGTACATGCTGCGACGATACAGGTTGTCACCCGTGTCACGTCGATAGTCGCGGGTGTTGCTGCCGATCATCGCGACCGCCTCCCATACCCCTTCCGGTTGATACGGTTTGACACTCGGCCCACCAATCTTCGGCACCAGCAGTCCACTGGCTGCGAGTGCGTAGTCACGAATCATTTCGGCGTCCATGCGGAACCGCGGTCCGCGTGAAATCAGCCGGTTTTGCGGATCTTTTTCCAGCTTCTCTTTAGTCACCACGGCCGACTGGCGGTAGGTCGCGGACGACACGAGCAGCTTGTAGAACTTTTTGATGTCCCAGCCCGATTCGCGGAATTCGACCGCCATCCAGTCGAGCAGTTCCTGATCGCTGGGCAATTCACCGGCAATGCCGAAGTCACCCGATGTGCGGACGATGCCCGCTCCAAACAATTCCTGCCAGAACCGATTCACGGTGACGCGCGCCGTGAGGGGATGATCCGACCTGAGCAGCCATTGGGCCAATCCCAGCCGGTTCTTGGGCGCGTCGTCCGGGAATGCCGGCAGCGAGGCGGGAGTCATCGGCTTCACCGGGTCACGCCGCTTGTCGTATTCACCTCGAAACAGAATATAGGCCATGGCTTCTTCGTTCTTTTCCTGCATCACGTGGGCGATCGTGCCGCGGGCCTTGATCGCATTCAGTTCCCCTTCCAGGGCCGCGACTTTGGCGGTTCGTTCCTGGAAAGTGGTGTCCGTGTCGGCCAGCCACCAGGGATAGACTTCGTTCTTTTCGGCGTCGGTCCGCTGGTCGGGAGCCTTGGCAAGGATGGCGGTGAACCGCGTCGTCTTGGCCATCGATTCCACTTCGGACGGTGACAGGGCTCGCCTGAACAACCGCAGGTCCTGGATGCCGGCCCCACTGAGTGGCTCACCGGCCGTGCGCTGGCCGATCCGAAATGGAACCTTGGTCCGGATGGAGCTCTTCAATTGGTCATTTTCGACATTGGTCTTTTGCAATTGACCGTTGTAATAGACTTTGACACCGGCGGCCTTGGCGGAACCGTCGTACGTGACGGCGACATGCGTCCACTCGTTCCCCTTGATCTGGGCCTGGGCCACGACTTTCAACGCGTCTGCCGACCACGCATTGATCATGTGCATCCCGACTCGCCGTCCCTGGACCCAGAAGTCCCAACCCTGGTAACCTCCGGGCTTGTCCATGCGAGCCGCGATGGCTCCCTGGGAATCGTTCGGCTGTACGCGAATCCATGCGGAACAGGTGAACGGCTGATCCTTCTCGAAGTCGCCGACGTCCGCCAGATCGCAGGCGGCACCCTGGACCTGCAGGGCCTTGGCCCCGACACCATCGATCCATTGAATCGAATCGTTCAAGGCCACATCGCGGGACTGGCCATCAATGATCATCCTCGTGGACTTGCCCGAGCCCTCGTTGAGGGCCGCGTGCAGCACAAGATCTTTCGTCGCCACCGTACCCAACGATTCTGCAGTGGCCGAGGCGAGCCATTCGTCGAACGCGGGACGGGCTTCCCGGCGACGGGCCTCAACCTGCTGGCGGGCCGCAGCGATTTCGCCATCAAGTGCCGCAAATCGTGTGCGATCTTCGGCCAGCGGCACGGTGATGATCGGGGGCGTGTCCTTGACGTTACCGTCCATCGCGTTCTGGGTCGTGTTGTTAAAGAACGCCGCCAGCGAATAGAAGTCTTTCATGGTGATCGGATCGAACTTGTGGTCGTGGCAGACCGCGCATCCAACCGTCATTCCCAGCCAGACTTGCCCCAGGGTGTCCGTCCGATCGCGAGCATACAGGACGTAATACTCCTCGGGGATGGTCCCCCCTTCGCTGGTTGTGATGTTGCAGCGGTTGAACCCGGATTCGATCTGTTGATCCAGCGTCCGATTCGGGAGCAGGTCCCCTGCCAGTTGTTCGATGGTGAACTGGTCGAAGGGAGTGTTCCGGTTGAACGCGGCAATTACGCTGTCGCGATAGGTCCACATTTCCCGAAAGTTGTCAAAATGAATCCCGTGCGTGTCAGCATACCGGGCGGCGTCGAGCCAGTAGCGGCCGCGATGCTCGCCCCAGTGCTTCGATTCCATCAGTTTGTCGACATACGCTTCGTAGGCATTCGGCGACTTGTCAGCGACAAACGCGTCGACCTGTTCCGGGGTGGGAGGGAGTCCGATCAGGTCGAGGCTCAGTCGACGGGCCAGTGTCCGACGATCCGCTTCCGGCGCCGGGGTCAGGCCAACCGCTTCGAGCCTGGCGAGCACAAATGCATCGATCGGATTCCGCACCCAGGCCGAGTTCTTCACCTGGGGGATGGCAGGCCGGGTCGGGGCAATGAACGACCAGTGCGGCTGGTATTCCGCGCCGCTGGCAATCCATTTGCGCAGCAGTTCCTTTTGCTGGTCGGTCAGCGCCTTTTTGGTCACCGGCGGAGGCATGACTTCATCGGGATCCTTGGACAGGATGCGATGCATCATGCCGCTTTCGTCCGGCTTGCCGGCGATGATGGCCTTCATCGACGCGGCAGCATCCGCGCGGTCTAACCGCAGATCCGCCTTGCGCGACGCACTGTCCGGCCCGTGACAGGCAAAGCAGTTGTCAGCCAGGATCGGGCGGATGTCGCGATTGTAGACGATGGTGGTGTCTTGCGCGGACGCGATGGCCGTCGAGGCGAGTGCCAGAACCGCCACCAGCGTGGGATGTCGAAGCAGCTTCATGGTTGTTTCATCCGTTGGTTGCTCTAGGAAACCAGACCGACGCTGGCAGCGTCGGCTACGATTACTTGGTCTGGGGATTGGTTGTGGATGCGGGCAGGGCCTTGCACCAGTGCCGGATCCCGGAACGGATGTGACGCGACATTGCTCGCGCGGATTCCGTTCGGTTTTCGGCCAGCAGTGCGTCAACGATGGCCAGGTGCTCATGCGATTCTTCGGTCAGTCGGTGATAGTCCTGACGTTCACTGTCGTGTTCCCACGACACATCGCGAAAGGTCCGAAACAGAATTTTCAACCGATTCAGTTCATTGGCCAGGAACGTATTGCCACAGGAACCCGCGATCAAGTCGTGCAGACGGCTGTCGACTTCGCGGGCCTTGGTGATGAATCGGGCACCGGTTCGTGAAGTAGGCGAAGTCAGTCGTTTCAGATCTTCGGCCAACCCCTGCAATATTGGGCGATCGATGCGACCGCAGGCCGTGCGTGTTGCTTCACACTCCAGCGCCTTGCGGACCTGGCAGATTTCCCGCACGTCGCGAGCCGAGACGCGACGGACAATCGCGCCGCGATTCGGCTGCAGATCGATCACACCAATTCCGGCCAGCGTGATCAGCGCTTCGCGAATGGGAGTGTGACTGACCCCAAATCGGTCGGCCAATTCCTGAGTCACCAGATGCTGTCCCGCCTGGATCTGTCCATGGAAGACATCCGTCAACAACGACTCGACAATCGTCCGTCGCCGTTGACCGTGATCGCATTCCAGTTGGCGTGCAGGTCGGGGCATGAATGGGTCCGTGTCCGAATCAGGTGGGGATCAGTCGGGGGGGCTGGATTCCGGCGGCCTGCACCATACCAGCCGATCGACCGATTCGGCAAGCGGATTCTATAGAATCACTGTGGGATTCTGCAGAAAATGAAGAATCCGGCCGACATGCGATGAATCGTCCAAGCCAGATTGCTTGACGCAACATACCATTGAGGAATGAATTGCGTTCCTGACGGCCTGTGGGAGCGAAATGGCGGTTCAGTATGATAGTCTTTCGCCTTGCGGCTGGTATCCTGGCATTAATTCCATGGAATCTGCGGAGAGGAGATCGTGATGCGATCGACAAAGGCCGACTACTGGATGAGCCGTTTGGCGTGGATCACAACTCTTGGGATTTGTCTGACTGGACTTTCCCTGTGGACTCCGTCGACGGCCCAGGGACAGGCAATCCAGAAGAGTAAAGTCCCTTCAATCCCGGGCCGACCCACTGGCACGCCATACGATTTTACAGCGGCTCGCACCAGTATCAACAAGTTGGCAAACGACGGGAAACTTGCCGAAGCGATTGCCGAAGCGAAAAAAAACGCAGGGCGTCCTGGTGCCTCGGCGGACGACCGCGAATTGTTGCGCATGCTTGAGGAAGAGCAGAATCTGAGGGCCAGGGCGAATGCACTTCGTGACGAAAACCGCATCGACGATGCCATAAAAACGGCAGACCAGGCTTTGACTCTGAGAGACAAGCGCAACCAGTATCGGTTACCACGAAGCATCCAGGATACTCAGTGGGTCACCAACCTGAAGAACACGAAGACGTTGTCAGAATCAGGACTCAGCCCCCGGGACCTGCAGCAAATCCTGCTGATGGAGTATCAAGACAAATGGTTCGATTACAAGTTGGAACTGCACGATGGCGGTGAGATGGCCGAAGCCATCGCCAAGTCCACGAAATCTCTGGCAGAAACCCGTGCTGACAAGGGGGCCGACCACCCCGACACACTGGCCGCAAAAGCCGTTCTGGAAAAACTGCAATCGGAACGGGCCAGGCTGCTGGAGGATCTTCGCAAGACGATGTCGTACCGCGACGAAATCTTTGCCAGGGGAGACTACCAGGAAGCCATCGGGGTGGAGGGAAGCTGCATCAAGCTGAAGCAACAAATCTATGGAATTGGAGACCTGACAGTTGCGATCTCGCTGGCTGAGCGAGCCCGCATGGAGCAGAAGGCAGGCAACTGGTCCATGGCAGAGCACTATTTCGGCGAGGCGCTCAAGGCCTTCACCGCGTTGTACGGGCCCGAGCATTGGCGAACCAGGGACGCCAAGGTGGCCGCACAAGAATCAGAAGCCGTGATGAACAACCTGGAGACGACCCGGAATCTCCTGCGAGATTCCCGCTGGCAGACATTCAAAGCCAGGAAGCTGCTCGAAAAGGGGTACTATTTTGAAGCTTTGAAACTGATGGATCAGGACGAACGGCAGATTCGTTTCCACAGCGGAGACCAATTCACGTATTATGCACTGAACCAACTGTGTCTCGCGGCTATTTATCGTGCCATGGGCCGTTTCAGCGAAGCCGAGATCCGACAGCGACGAGCTTTGGACATTCTGCAGAAATGCTACGGGGACAATCATCCGGAAGTGGTCAGTGCTCTCAACACTTTGTATCAGCTTTATCGAGATCTGGGAGACACATCCCTGGCTTTGACAACCGCCAGACGTTCCGTCGTCCTGACGGAACGTGTCTGGGGCAAGTTGCCCAGCGAGTTTGCAATCAGCCTGAACAACCTGGGAGAAGCCGAGCTTGCACTCGGGCACGTGGATCAAGCCCGTCCGTTGTTTGTCCAGTCGCTGAAACTGTGCGAGCAGGACTTTGCGAAACTTGGACTGCAGTGGACGGCCAGTCTGCAGAATCTGGCCCAATGCCATCGAACGAAGGGCGAAACCGCCGAGTGTGCGCGGTTGCTGACCAATGTGGTCAAGAACTTCACGTCCGGTTACGGGAAGGGCCACCCAAAAACAGTGGATGCCATGTTCGCTCTGGCGGAAGCCGAGACCGACTCCAGGAACTTCCCTGCTGCCGAAGCAGGCTTCAAAGCGGTGCTCGAAGCCTCGAGATTAGTGTACGGACCGAACCATCCGAAGCAGGCCGAATTCACCAGCGGGCAAGCCCGGATGTGGCGTGCCCGCGGAGAAGACGCCAAGGCTGAACCGATGCTTCGCGACAGCCTGGAGATTCTGCGAGCCAACATGGACTCGACCTTCGCAGTCCTGTCTGAACGCCGGCAATTGGCAATGACTCGCAACGCTCAGCGACTGCTGCATGAATACATCGACCTGGCCGTCGCCATCAAACTTCCCGGAGATGCTGCCTACGGCACGATCGTCTCCTGGAAGGGGGCTGTCCTGAACCAGCAGAAGCAATTGCGTCTTGGTCTGGATCAGCCGGAACTGGCGTCGCTGTACGGGCGCTATCAGGAGGCGTCTCGCGAGCTGGCAACACTCGCGCTGGCAACTCCCCTCCCCTCGGAGCACGACGTCGTCGCTTCGAAGATTGATGAGCTGTCTCAGTCAAAAGAGCGACTGGAAGGCGAATTGTCGCAAAAGAGCAATTCCTTTCGCACTTCGAGAGAACCGTTCACGGTTGAAACACTGAAGAAACTGCTGCCCCCTGACTCGGCGCTGGTTGACTTCGTCGAGTTTTCGGGTTCGGTGTCACAACCGGCGACTGCCGGTCCGCCGAAACAGCGTCTGGTCGCGTTCATTGTTTGTCCGGACAAGCCGGTGCAGCAAATCGATCTTGGCGACGCGGTCCCGATACGAACACTGTGCGATCTCTGGCGAGGTCAGATCATGCGCGGTCAGGGTGCAGTCGGCCGTGGATTGAAGGTTCTGCCGCCGAAGGACGCGACCCCCGACAAGTGGCCTCACGTGGAATTGCGGAAACGAATCTGGGAGCCGCTGGAAGCGCACCTGTCCGACACCAGTCTTGTCATGATATCGCCCGATGGAATCACCGCCCGGCTGCCGTTCGCCGCGATGCCCGGCCGCGATTCGTCCAGGTACCTGATCGAAGACATTTCGCTGGTCGTCGTACCATCACCATCGCAGCTCGCCAGCCTGCTCATCCCCCAATCAGCGGACAATTCGGATGCAATGTCGATGCTGGTGATGGGAGACGTCGATTTTGGAGCGTCCGCCGGTTCCGCTGCGCCGTCGGAGCCGGGTGAAGCACTTGTCGCACAACGATCCGCGCCGCGCTTTGCGAACGCGGTTTTCAGTCCGCTCCCGGGAACGGGACGCGAGGTCAATTCGATCGCGGATCTGTTTCGCGAGCATTTTTCCAAGGGGGTCATCAGCGAACTGCAGGGGGCCGAAGCCACCGAAGGGAAGCTGCGGGAAGCGGGGCCGCGTCATCGTTATCTGCATCTGGCAACGCACGGCTTCTTCGTCCCGGAATTGGTGGCTGCCGGCGGGGCGAAGACAACAGCAGCCGGCGCTGAAAAGATCACCGACCTGAATCCTGGACTGCTGTCCGGGATCGCCCTGGCAGGCGCCAATCCCAAACCGGGGAATTCCGCCCTGGGCAATGCTCAAATGGACGACGGAGTCATGACAGCGCTGGAGGTGGCTTCGCTGGATCTGAGTCATATCGACCTGGCAGTGCTCTCGGCCTGCGAAACGGGCCTGGGGTTGTCAGCGGGCGGCGAAGGGTTGTTGGGGCTGCAGCGCAGCTTTCAGGCGGCCGGTGCTCGTTCGACTGTTGCCAGCCTGTGGAAGGTCGATGATTCGGCTACGCAAGTACTGATGATCGAATTCTACCGCAATATGTGGGACAAGAAGCTGGGAAAACTGGAGGCATTGCGCCAGGCGCAGCTCACGATGATTCAACAATACGATTCTCGCGAGCAGAAGTTGACCGCGCGAGGATTAAAAGCGGTAGCCCCCGATTCCGAACCCGGACCGCTGGCACCTTACTACTGGGCCGCTTTCATGCTCAGCGGTGACTGGCGCTGACGTCATTCGTGTTACGGTTTCGTTCGAGGCAACGATTGCCACGAAATCGCCTGGACGGCAACGCTGCCGGTGTTGGCGGCTTTCAAACCACGGGTTTGTCCGCTGCCAAAGAGCGCGTGCTGAAACAGCTTTCCCAGGGGATTCGCCGTCTCCAGCCCAAGATCGACGGCACGAGCCTGCTCGAGCGCTGGTTGAGAGAGCCAGGAAAAATCAACGGGCGTTCCTTCAGCCTTCACGCCAATCACCACCAGGTGTTCCAACCCGGTGGACGTGGCATCGATCGCGAGCGGCCCGACGGTGAATGAAGCACCTGGAGCCAGTCGATTGTCGACCACAGTCTGTGAGTCGGGAAACACGGCATCGATCCCAAAGCTGCTGTCGACGAACAACACCGTAAAGTCGACCGCATGCTTGCTGGCATTGTGAATTCTCAGCGCGATGATCGAACCGTCTTCCAGGGACAGGCCCCCGCGCTGCCATTCCATCGGTTTGCCTTCGACATCGTCCTCCGATTTCAGGTCGCGCAACTCAACTCGCAAGTCGGTGCTGTCCTTGCCGAACAAGCTTGAGAGCAGCCCGCGTTGCCGCTCGCCCGTCATTTCGCCACTAATCTTGAGCAGGCTGGAAGCACGGGCAATTTTGCTCAATCGGTCCGTCAACCAGTCATCCAGCATGTCGTCGATCGGGGCCGGGCCAAACGTCGGAGTCTTGTCATCGCCGGGGCTCTGGACCCATCCTTCGGCAGGAAGCAGGACAACTTCATTCTGGTTGATCGTGCGGACAAGCCACTGCGCTCGCGCGGGGTCGTCCACCAGCTCGAAGACCGAACCATCCCTGGACGCTCGCTCGGTCAATTGCTGCCGCCATGTTGACTGAGTTGATTCCTCCGACTTTGGAACATCGATCGCGACGCGAAGACGCATGTCGCCATATTCGCGACGGGCAATCTCGCAGCGGCACCCGTTCGCGAATCCTTCGGAAGGAGGTTCCTTGTCGTCAAACGTTGCTGGCACCACCGTCGCATCCGTCATTCCGCTGCGTTTCACAGTCACGTATCCCAACGGCCCGGATGACTCTTTTCCTGCGGGCGGAAACACGGCCAGGATTGTTTGCGGTGTCAGGCCATGCAGGCGACCTGCATTCACTTTCAATCGCCCCGGCTTTTCAACCTGCAGGATCAATCGAGACCGCTCGGGCCATTCGGTCGTTCCAAGTACTTCCCGATTGCGGTCGTTGCCTTCAACCAGGGGCACCGGCCCCAGTCGCCCCAGTGTCGTGACATATTCCTGATGAATTCGTTGAACGAGTTCCGTGTAAGTAATCGGGGTCTTGGAACTGGTCAGGACCTTTACCAGGTTATAGGTCAGCAGTCCTCGCCATTCGCCATTTTCCGCGTCAATCGGAAGCGGCAATTCGATCGTCGGCTCATGCGGCTGTGCGGCATAGATGGCAACGATTCCGCCCGCATGTTCGTCGAAATCGAAGGCACTGCCGTCTGCAGAAACGCCACGTGTCGCTCGGTGAACCGGCTTCGCCTTTTCCAGGGCCTTGCGTGAAATCAGCATTTCGGTCGCGACTTGTCGTTTGACTTCGGTTCCTCGAATGGCCGTTCCCGAATGACACGCATCGATGATTGCCCAGATCGATGCCCCCTTCTTCTGGATGGCATTCAACCAGACACGCAGTTCGTCGTCCGTAATTGCATTCGGAACGGTGGGCGAGTCGGAATCCTTGTCAGGCTTGATATCGGCCGGCAGCAGAAGTTCGTCCAGACCATCGGGTTCAGCATCGTCAGGGTCATCGGGGTTATCGTTGGGCTGCTGTGCCCCATGCCCCGAGAAATACACCACGACCTGTGAACCCGGCCTGGCAATCTCGGCCAACCGTTTCATCTCTCGTTCGATATTCGCTCGCAGCGGACGCAGTTCGTTCCTGCGGCCTGCTTCGGCCAGTGTGATCACATTGCCGGGCACAAACTGGAATCGCTGAGTCAGCAATTCCTTCATCATGACGACATCGTTCACCGGTCCACGAAGCTCCGCAGACTTCGGCAGGTGATCGTACCTGCTGCATCCGATCAACAGGGCGTGACGAGGATGATCGGGGTCGGCCGTCTCACCGGGTTCCGCCCTCTCTTCGGCAGGTGTCTCCTCAACGACTTCCGATTCCACGAGGCTGGGAGCCAATGGAATCCGGGGAGGTGCGGACGTAGCGCCTGTATTATCGGAGCCCTGACATCCAATCGCCGAACTGGCCATCAACGCCGCCACCAGCACCTTCAAGCTGAGTTGCTGCAACATGAACAGGCTCTCCGCGATGAACAACTGGAAAATCTCAGGCCATCCTACAATGGCAATTACCTCCAGGCCAGTTGAGTGGGAATCCCTCTCATTTGGAGACCTCAATCGGTGCCACTGCAGCTTGCCTTTTTCGAGGCCGAAGGAATGCGGTTGCCGGAGGAGCAGGACTGGTCTGACCACATTCGTGAGACAATGTCGCTCCGTGAAAAGCCGGCCATGAAAAGGGGATAAGTCCAATTAAAACTTGACGTGCCGGTTCGGGGCGTTTATTCTGGTTCACATGCCACGTACAGTACGCCACGCGCCGGGGGGAATGATCTTCCACGTTCTCAATCGTGGAAATGCCCGCGATCAGATTTTTGACAAGGCGGCGGATTACGCCGCCTTTGAAAAGGTCCTGGCGGAGACACAAGCCCAGGTTTCTCTGCGTATTCTCAGCTATTGTCTGATGCCAAACCATTGGCACCTGGTGCTGTGGCCGTTGCAGGACGGGGACTTGGGTCGATTCATGCAGCGCTTGACGACGACCCACGTGCGACGTTGGCACCTGCATCGTCAGACGGTCGGCACCGGCCACCTTTATCAGGGAACGTACAAGTCGTTTCCGATCGAGGAAGGAGATCATCTTTACACGGTGCTGCGGTACGTGGAACGCAATCCGGTGCGGTCGACGCTGGTGGATCGCGCCGAGGACTGGCAGTGGAGCAGTCTCTGGCGCTGGGAGCATCCTGCCGAGCACGCCGACCGGCCGACGCTCTGTCCGTGGCCAATCCCGCGCCCCGCGGATTGGATCGCGCGGGTGAATCGAACCTTGACGAAAAAGGAACTCGAAGCGGTCCGGGTCTCGGTGGTTCGCGGCCGCCCTTTTGGCTCAGAGGCCTGGCAGGAGAGCACCGCAAAGCAACTCGGATTGGAGTCGACGTTTCGCTCGCGTGGCCGACCGAGAAAGGCCACCGAAAACGACCGCGCGTGACTCAATTGAGGTTATTGGACTTATCCCCTTTTCCTGTCCACATGGTACAATATCCTTTACGTTGCAGTGAGCCACATTAAAGTGTTCGATTCGACCACAGACGACATCCACTATCGGAATTGGCGGCAAGACGGATAGCACCGTATTTGGAGTATATACAATTCCGTGGGGTAATGCTCCCGAAGTGAAGCGAGTGAGTGAAACCTTCCCAGTTGCAATGCTCGGCCACAGCTTCCAGACAATAATGGCAGACGAAGGTTCGATCGCACAAGAAGCGGCAAGTGCAACCAGCGATAGTACTACGATCAAGCAGCGAGTTTTGTTCCGCACCAGGTATTTAACAGGAGAAAGCATTGGGGCGCTTTCGGGATATATCGTCACACCTGTCCTGACCCTTTGATTTTTCGAGATCACTTTGCAGTGAGAACCAACTGGTCGAAGAATGCGTCTGCGTCCCCGAAGCAGACGGCGGTAGCGGTGATCTGGGTCGCGTCGCCAGGAGGGTTCTCGTGGGTGTCGACGGTCATGGTCTGCCAATCTTTTGAATTAGTGGCATCAATTGTCCTGGACGCCAGCAGCTTGGTTCGGCTTTTGTCGTTGTAGTAATCGATGCGGATACTGGCCCGGCCCTTGGTGACGCGAACCTTGCCGGTCAGGGTATAGACCTTGCCCGGATCGTAGTCGACGGGATACAGCGTGGTGGTGGCCCATTCCGCGTCAGCTTTCATATGCAGGCAATACTGCCCGTTCGCAGGTCGCTGATCGTTCAGCGAGATCTCCACCGTTCCGCCAGGCGAAGCGGCCACCTTGTACACGGGGGGCAGTGCACTGTTGTAATGCGATTCAAAATCGCCCGCGACATGCGTCAAATCGTTCGGAGTCGCAGTGAGAGTGAAGACTTCCAGGTCGTCGACCAGAACATCGATCTTTCCATGGCACCGGATGATGAAGTCGGCGTTCGCGCCGGGGCGGGTGAATTCGGGATGCTCGATCATGGCTGTCTGCGTCCAATCGGGCTTCGCTGCCGTGACTGCGCCGATTGTTGTTGAGTTCATGGGGTTGCCATTCGCGTCGACATAGAGGTGCATCAACGAGACCGTTCCGGTGCCACCAGTGCACTTGATCCAACCACTGATGACCGACCGCTGCTCAGGACGCATTGGCAGGTGCTTGAGCTTGACATGAACTCGATCCCCCGCCCCACTGATCCGCAGACATTTCTTCCCGGTACGGCCGCCGTCGACCACTTCAACTTTGTAAGAGTTCTCTGGCTTTTGAGTCACTTCCCAACCGGCCGGCAGGGACGTGGTCGGATCCAGCTCTTCTTCCAATCCACCGTTTGTCAGCAAGTTCTTGACAGCGGGTTGTTCCGCGGCAAGGCACTGCGAAACGAAGGTTTCCACTGGAGATGTCGACAGCAACAACCACAAGGCAACCAGAGAAACGGGGCGCGATTTCATGGACAAGCTCCTGGTTCGGGGGGGGGGAATGTCGCTGAAGATCCTTGTCGACCAGTCCACAGCCGGTCACCGACTACAATCGAGAGGACGTCGACATCACCGGGTCATGATCAGTCCCTGAACGCCAAGCCCAACACAATAATAGACATTGCGTCTCTTCCGTGCAACAGGGTGGCACGATGACTGCAGGACGATCGCCCTTTTTCAAATTGGGGTGCCACGGTCTGACCGAAGGCCGTGCGAGTGCTCAATCGGCACGGCCGTGTCGCGTGGCACCCGATTCCCAATTTGAAAAAGGCGAAGGCCCCGATGATGACCGAGTCACCATTGGAGTTCGCTCCTGAAAATGAAACGAAGGATGCCAGAGAACCACTCGAACGCTACCGGTCGATCAAGCCCGATCGAGTGGCAAAGTGGCACTTGGCGTAGCGGCGCGGCCGATCAGCCTTCAGCGGTCGCCGAGGGGGGCGGCGTCGGAGGCGTTTTTCGAGTCCGCGGGTTTGTCGTTCGGGTCCGGTTGTGCTGGCTTCTCGGCTGGGTTGTCGACGACGTTGCTGTCGATCGCTTTCCGCAGTTCACGGACAGTTTCCTTCGGCAGTTCGAGTTTCCAGCTCTTTTCGTCGGTCGTCACGGTGTGCGATAACCAATCGCCGTTCTCCTTCGGCCACACAGACTCGACGATAGAAGCCACACCGGATTCGACGCGTTGCAACTTCGCTTCGAACCGGTACTTCAGCCGGCCTGCCAGGAGGAACACAGACCGGTCATCGGCCGATGCGTCTTTTAAATCAAAAGACTGTCCATTCCCATTCTGGATAAGGGTTGCCTGCCCGGTATTGGGATCGAATGTGAGTTCTTGCGAATTCGATGAGCCGGGCCACCAGTGTTTTCCATCGAGGACGGTTTCCCCGCTGTCGAACCGGCATTTGATCACGATCTTCGCGGTCCGCAAATCTTCGGGCAACGGCGGCATCGTGATCAGCACCGGCACTTTTTTCCGTGGACCGGGGCAAATCACCGTGATCTCCCGCGGCTTTTCATCGCGGATCAGAATCGATTGCGTACAGACCTGATCGTTGGCGGTCACGGTCAATTCGTACCGATCCGGTGACAGCGATTGAAAACAGAACCGGCGCTTGTCCCGCGGTCCTGCCGAATCGGCGACTTCGGTGCTGCCGTTTCCATAGGCAATATAGACGTTGGCAACCTGTGCCGGCGGACCGTCGGCGGTTTCCTGGACGCATTTCACCGTCAAAGTCGGCGGGACCTTGTTTTCCATCGGCATCACTTCGGGAGAATTGCGAGTCTGTGCCGGTTTCCCCGCTGCCAACGATTCATCTTCCTGCAGCCGCTTTCGAATCTCAGCGATCAGCTCTTTCGGGAACTCGACATTCCACGTCTTTTGATCCTGTTTCAGGTTGACCACCAATGCTGAAGCGTCCGGCCAGGAAATTGACGTGAGCCACGTATCGACATCGACCCGGTATCGGATGGAAATTGGACCATTCGGCAGGAAGACGGTCCGGTCTTCCGCAGGCGTACTTTTCAAATTGACTTGATTTCGACCGTCGTAAAGGAGAGTCGCTTTTCCTGTTTGCGGGTCGAAACTGACCCGCTGCTCCTCGTCTGGCAGGGTCCATTCGCCGTCGGCAGTTTGCACCGGGCCAGGTACCAGATTCACCGAAACCTCGCAGCCCGCCCGCACCAGATCCTCAGGGAGCGGCGGAGCCGAGATCAGCACGGGAATCCGTTTCCTCAACGGCGGGCACACGATGGTGATTTCCCGCGGCTGTTCATCGCGAATGGTGATGTACTGTTGGTGTTGTTGACGATCCGGCAGCCAGGCATTCAGTTCGTAGCGGTCCGGGTCCCACTTTTCTCGGGAAATCCAACGGCCATTGGAGGGTTCGACTTTCCAGAATCTGTTGTGGCGCGATTTGCCCTGGGAATTCAAGAACGTGATCGCACCGACGTCGGCTGGCGGACCGTCGGACTTTTCTTGGATGAAATTCAGCGTGAGTGTCGGCGGATCGGCCGCTTTCGAGGTCGCTTGCTCATCGGCCGTGGGAACCGGCACCCGTTTCTGATTTGGGTCTTGGAGTTCGTTTTCCAGAGGGACACCAGGAACCTGCTGGCGGACAGCGTCAACCGTTTTTAATCTCTTCAAGCTTTGCCGCGCATTGTCGAGGAATTCTTCCGGCCAGGCAAATTCCCAGCGGTTTTCGCCGCGTTCTACGGTTTTAATCAGTTTCTGGACGGAAGGCTGCGGGGAGGATTGCGCATCAGAGACGTACGCGCCGTCACCTTCTTCCGTCGGCACTTCGAGCGAGATGAGAAAGCGAACGCTGACCGGGCCCGTTTTCACGAACATCACGCAGTCTTCCGGTTTTGTGTCGCGCAAATCGATCGCAGGGGAAGGGATTCCTTTTGACGTCCAGAGAGAAATCGGTCGACCGGTCCTGGGATCCACCAGCAGATCATGTGTCGTTCGTTTTCTGGATGAGTCCGGGGCGAACGAGGGCATCAAATCATCCGGATGGTCATAAACAGGAACGGGAGTCGAACCGGGCGGATTTTGGGATGGCGATTCCCAGGCGATACCCTCCACGACGACCGGTTGCTCTTCGAGCATGCAGTCCACCCGGCTGGCCCACTCTTGGAGATCTGCCGGCAACGGGGGCAGCGTGACCAGCACCGTTGCCGTCTCTCTTGGCCCGGGGCAGATGATCGTCAGTTCCTGCGGTTTTTCATCGCGGATCAAGACCGGTCGCCGGCAATTCTGGCCGTCGGTGAGCGTGACATGGAACTCGTAACGGCCCGGTTGCAGTGATCGGAAGGAGATCTGATCCTTGACGTCTTCCATCACAATGGATTCTTCCGTACTGCCGTCCGGATGACGCACGGTCGCCGGGTGGGGCACTCGCCGCAGGTTGGAAGCGTGCTCAATGCTGGTGCCGTTGCTGTCCCTCAGAGACGCCTGTTGGGGATTGACCACCGGTCCGTCCGCTCTGCCCTGGACGAATTTCACGGTCAAATTCGGCGGACCACCGGTTTCAGGCGAAATTGGATCCGGATCAAATGGCGGTACACCATTAAACACGGGTTCCATCGAGTCAGGCGCAATGGGTGGATTCGGCCTGACGCTTGAGCCCGGCGTGGCGAAATCACTGGGATTGGATGGAACTGGTCCCTGGCCGTCTGTTTGGACACGCAGATGGTTCAGTGCCACCGTCAACTGCTCTCGTTGACTCGCGTCTTCCTGCCGCGCGGTTCGCATTTCCGTCAGGATTTGCGACTGCTGCCAGAACACGGCCCCGGCGAACACCGCCGCGGTCAGCGACACCACCCATTGCAGTCCGGACAGAATCCGTTGTCCCATGATGCGACTCCACATCGCCTGCCACCAGAGGCGGCGGGCTAACTGACTGGGATCTCCAAACCGATCCAGCACGCGCTGCTCGGCCGTTGTCTTGTCGTGACCTGTCAACAACTCACGGTTGACCGCACAGTGCAAATGATCCCCCAACTCATCGGCGATGTCGTCCCGCAACGATGGTGGTTCGTCGTCGTGCGGAGGAGGCAAGTCGGCAAGGAGGTCGATGGGGGACATGGTTTCAAAATCCCAGGCACGAAATCCGAATTCCGAACCGAATCTCGAAATTCAAGACAGCGACATTCACGAGTCGTTTCTGATTTATGATGGATGATTTCCTGCGATTGTCGAATTACAGATTTGACGTATTATGGCGTTACCGACTGGGCTCCCAGCACTTTTTCCACGCCGCGGGCGAATTCGCGCCAGGCGGTCTTCTTGGAGTCGAGAGCTTTTTGGCCGGCGGAGGAGAGCTTGTAATACTTCCGACGTCGACCTTCGACTTCCTGCCAGGAGGCGGTGAGGAGCTTCTGCTGCTCCAGCCGATGGAGGGCCGGATAGAGACTGCCTTCCTTCAAGTCGAAATAGCCGTTCGATTCGCTGGTGACGGTCTGCGCGATTTCGTAGCCGTAGGTGGAACCCTGCGAAATGACTTCCAGGATCAGCATCTCGACAGCGCCCCAGAGCAAGCGAGAATCCATGATGATGCCTTCAAAGCCGATTGAATACATTGACCGCCTAGGCATGATAGCATAGACAGGTTAGGCATGGGCGTCAAGCGGAATAAATGGAGCCGTGGTAAAAGGAGTAAGGGGTCAGACCCTCTCCGGGCGGTCGATTTTCAAGGGAGATCGACTGCCCTCCAAAGGGTCAGACCCCTTTTTCCACGGGTTGCTAGTGAGACTTGATGATGCCTGTCGTTTTCAACCAGGCCGTACACGGCTGTGGCCAGTCGGTGACGGGTTGTCCTTCGACATGGCGCAGGCCGTAACCGTGACCGCCGGTTGCGTAGACGTGGACTTCAGCCGAGACTCCCACCTTTTTCAATTCGGTGGCCAACAGCAACGTGTTCAAGACGGTGACGTTGTCATTGAAGGCATGCACAAAGAACATGGGCGGCGTTTCGCGGGTGACTTTGATTTCGTCGCGCAGTCTGGCTTCCTTGCCTTGTTCCATTCCGCCTGGATAGATGAGCACGGCAAAGTCCGGACGGCACGAGACCTTGTCGATATCGTCCTGAGCCTCGTATTGACGTTGCTCGTGCAGAATCGACACCATTCCGGCAACCTGTCCACCCGCTGAAAACCCCAGCATGCCGATCCGCTGGGGATCCAGGCCCAGTTCGGCGGCCTTGCTGCGCACCAGGCTCATCGCCCGCTGGCCGTCCTGCACGCCACTCAACCAGCGCTTGTCGGGATTGCGAAAGGGAACTCGATACTTCAGGACAATGCCGGTAATCCCGATCTCGTTCAACCACTCGGCAACTTCTGTCCCCTCCAGATCATAGGCCACGATGTAATGTCCGCCGCCGGGACAAATCACGACCGACGCGCCGGTGTCCTTTTCCTTCGACGGACGATAGACGGCCAACTGCGGCGTCGAGACATTGCCCAGTTTGATGATCCGCCGCCCGGCGATCAGAACATCTGTGGGCTTGGTCAGATCTGATTCAGGGGGCAGTTCGGTGGTCTCTCCCGGTGGCTTCCCCGGCCAGACATCGATCGTCAATGGTTCGGCAGCACGGACCTGCGAGCCCAGTACGAAAACGACCAGGAATCCCCACGTCACGCCGGTTGATTGGATTGGGATACTCACGATGAAGCTCACTTTCGCGGGATCAGCCAGGTCGCAACGGGATTTGTTTTAACGCTCATTCATTTCGCGGGGCTTGGCTTCGGCAACAAACTCTCGATGCTCCGCAGTTTCGGGGTCTCGGTGGTCGTTTCCAGGAATTGGATCGTTTCCTCGACGGCTTTGACTTTGATCTGGCGCAGGTCGTCCGGGAAATCCTTTTCGTCGCGGAAGTACACGGCGAGTTCGCGCAATTCCGGAATGAATTCCCGGGCGTGGACTCCATAAGTCTTCAGCGCCTTCAGGATTTCCCCGGTTCGCTTTTCGCTGGCCCAGGGATCCTGAGTCCGTGCCAGCCGTACACAAAGTCGCATTCCTTCCTTGATCCGGTGCTTGGCGAGCAAATCCAGACCGGCCAGTCGAATGCCGGTGGCGTACATCTCGCCGCTGGGAGCGGGGACTTCCACGGCTTTGACGATGTCCGGCCAGAGTTGATCGAGTTCACTGTCGTTCAACTTGTTGTAGACCGATCCAATCTGGGACCGGACCAGTCCGTCATCGGTGGCGAGCAGTTGCCGAATCGCGGGGAGCAATAATGAACGATCGACGTCTTCGATCGAATCTGCCAGCAATCCCCGCTGCGGCCCGGTATCAATATGGCCGCTCAGGAACAGTCCGATCCCCAGGTACCGCCGGGTTGTCTCGCGCGGGTCACCGGGCGTTCCAGCCAGCGTCAACTTCAAGAGCACGGGGACCGCCTTCCGGGCCGGCGCGCCGATCCCGGCCAGGGCATACGCGGCACGAATCTGCAGCCACTGATCGGCATGCGACAGTTGCTGGATCAGAGCGTCCACGGCCGGTGCTGCATCCTTTCCCATCAATTCCAGGGTCTGGCAGGCGCCGTATCGGGCGTTGAGATCCGCGTCGCTCAGCAAAGCAATCAGTTGCGGGACAACTTCCGCCCGCTTCAACGCTAGTCCCTTCGCCGCTCGATAACGGACAGTAGGGGACCAACTGGTGACGCGTTTCAACAATTCTGCGGCAGTCTTGTCGACGTAGCAGTCATGTTCATGTCGGGGCGAGAAATTGCGACCATCGTCGATCACCGCCTGGACGGCGACTTCGGTCAGTTGATTCTCAGGTTTCGATCCACGGCCCGTGATGTAGAGTTTTTTTAACGGGATCGATGCCATCAGCAGCAGCGGGCCGGTCATATCCCAGTTGTCATAGGAATCATCCGCTCCGGCACCACCCTGATAGCGAAAGCCGCCATCCCACGTCCGGCCCAGGTCGAAGAACCAGGACTGTTCGCGCAGATGGGCGGCCACGGCGCTGTTACCCAGTCGGGCGACTCCCAATGGTCCCCAGACGTACCCGAAATAGTTGCCCGTATGCCCCATCTCACGCTCGGCGTAGGATGCGGTCGACATCTGGGCGAAGAATCGCGCGACGGCATCGTCACCGAGTAAATCAAAGGCGATGGCAGCCAGGGCATTCTTGCCATTGTTGTCGTGCAGAAAGTAGTACGGCGCATGATCGCCGTAGGGGATGCTTCCCTTGCCGGAGTAGAACGCAAAGAAGCGACGGGATTTCGCCACCGCCTGGTCGACCGTGGCATCCTTCAAGCCGCACTTCTGGGCCAGGATCAAAGACAACCAGCAGGGCAACCCGGCCGAGTTGACAGCCCCGTAACCCCCCAGGGCTCCCTGGTACTGTTCCAGCGACATCCCGTGTCCCCAGGTCCCCACGGCGCTTTGCCCCTGGGCAATCCGAGTGGAGAATTCACGGATGGCGGGCAACACGGACTCGTCGCCGGTCGCCAGATAGTATTCCGTCAGGAACAGGTTTGAATGACCCCACGACCAACTGAACATCCCGGGCTGAAGTTTCAGTTTCAGCGACGGCGGACCGACCCGATGTGCGAGCGACTTGATCTGCGGCAGAAACTCGTCCCGCCCCGTGGCCAGCAGGCCCAGGGCATTCATCTGGCCTTCAATGGTGTCAGGCAGTTCCTTGCCCCTCAGGTGGAGACAGGCCTGGTCGACAATCTGCTTCGACTTGGGGCAATCCAGGGGAGAATTGGGTCCGTACGTGCCCATCACTTTTAATGGCACGGTCACATTCTCGGTGATCCCCTGCCGCCACCGGACCAGGGTCAACTGTCCGCGATTCTCGGTTTTTTCGGCCGCGGTGATGGCGGTTCCCAGCGCACGGCGCGCGTCGCTGGTGAATTTCTCGCCGTTCAGACCGACGATCACATCACCCACGGCCAGCACTCCGTCCGCCGGGGAGCCTTTGTTCACGGTGGTGATCAGAATCTGCCGGGCTTCGGTCGTTTCCAGGTTCCAACCCCAGATCCAACCCCGGGCGCCTGTCGGGCCCAATGTCCAGTCGTGGTGCTGATCCTTGACACCACCGGCTGTCAGATCAGGGACCGGTGGCGGGGCTGCCACGCTCACCCGCGTGCAGACAATCGCGAGTGCGACGACGGCGATCCATTTGAGATTGGATGTCATAGAATCCGTTCCATGCTGATGAATCCATGAGGGCAGCGCGGGTTTGCCCAACAAAGGGGGCTGACCGGACTGACCCTAATCCAGCAGCTTGCTCTTGCGATCACGCCACTCGCTCTTGTTCTTCTTGACATGTTCGACGAGGAAATTGAACAAGCGTTGTTCCGTCTTCAGGCCCCTGGCCAGCAGGTCGGTTCCGCGCAATTTGGAATCGTCGTGTTCCAGATATACGTGCTCATAGCCTTCTTTTTTTGGGGCGAGCACTTCGTGCATCTTTTTGGCGGCGGAAAAATCCGAGTTGTTCTTGCTACCCACGCTGATCAGGAACGGGATCTTCAAGTTTCGCAGGATCGCCAGCGACTTGGTGGTCAGCAATCCGGGCGCATTCCCTTCCGGCGACAAGAGTGCCACAGCTTGCACGTCCTGACCGCGGGGCGTTCGTTGCGCCAGAGTCGGGGCGTCGTCATAGGGAGTCTTTTCCCAATCGAGATCGGCGAAGGCAATCGCCACGGGAGCACTCATGTCAGCCGCGACGATCCCCAGCTTGTTCATATTCAACTGCTTGTTCTGATTTTCCTCGTAGAGAAACTTCTTGACCGCCTCCAGGTCGCCGCCAACCATTCCCAGGTACTCGGCCCGCTTCGGGCCACTGTCGGATTTCTTGGAACTGCCGGTGCTTGTCCCCACACCGTCACCACCGGAACTTTCGCCATGTCCACGCAGGTCGACCGTGATGACTGCAAAATCAACTTTCTGCAGCCGTTCGGCAAACGACTTCCAGACCAGGCGATTGCCCCCCTTGCCGTGCAACAGGATGACAACAGGTGCCTCCTGGCCAGCCGCCGACTTGAAATAGGTGATCTTGATGTCTTGATTGTCTTTCGTCGTCAGTGTTATGTCGGTCGCAGTCGGCATGGTGGGGGCCTGCCCCCAGGCCGACGACCAGCAAGACAACGAGGTTGTCAGGGCGAACAATGCCATGTGGCACCAGCGATTCCATCGAATCGGCTGGGATGCGTTCAGTTTAGAGGACAGATACGGCCGCATGGGATTTCTCCAGATGACCATCAGCGAGCAGAGAAAGGTACACAAATCAGGCAGACCTGATAGCTTCGCACATGGATTGACGCCCTGTCGAGGCACTGTCAGTGTAGAGGTGAAAAAAACACCGGTCAATTCGCCTTGGGCTCCAGCTTCGTAAAATGGGGCGAGTTGTCCAATTCCACAGATCGTGAGTTCTGCAGATGACTCGCCCGTGTATTACGCTGCTGACCGACTTTGGGTTGGACGATTCCTATGTCGGCCAGATGAAGGGTGTCATCACCACCATCAATCCAGACGCGATTGTGATTGATTTGACACATGACATCCGGCCGCAACACGTTCTGCAGGCGGCGATCACGCTCGCCGATTCCCTGGACGCGTTTCCTGCAGGAACAATCCACGTCGTGGTCGTCGATCCTGGTGTTGGCAGTTCCCGGCGGGCGATTGGGGCGGAAGTCGGCTCACAGAAATTCGTTTGTCCCGACAATGGCCTGTTGTCACTGATTTTGCGCCATGAACCAGTGATTCGCGCCGTACAGCTCGATGTTCCCCAGTGGTGGCGATCGGGCATGTCGTCAACATTTCACGGTCGCGATCTGTTCGCTCCGGTGGCGGCCGCGTGGAGCCTGGGAAGGGATCTGTCCGAATTCGGTTCGGCAATCACACGGCCACTGATCGAGTTGCCGATTCCCGAACCAGTGGTTCGACCGACTGGCATCTCAGGGACTCGCGAAATTGAGGGTCATGTCATAACGATCGATCATTTTGGCAACCTGATCACAAACGTCTCGCGAAATCTGCTTCCCGCAGACGCTGGCGGCGTTGAAATCGCATTCCAGAACACTGCTGTGCCGATTTCCAATTGTTATGCCGATGGCCGCGCTGGAGATGTCGTGGCTTTATTCGGCAGCACCCGTCGGTTGGAACTGGCGGTCGTGAATGGGAACGCGGCTGAACAGCTCAGTGCTGGCTTGGGGGAACCCGTGGCGATTCGGTGGAAGGAAGTGGACTGTTGAACCATTCGCCGCGCATTCCCGGACTGTTCGTGACGGGGACGGATACCAACGTCGGCAAGACACACATCGCGTGTTTGATCGTGCGAGCGTTGCGCCGGGTTGGTCATCGAGTCGGCGCGTATAAACCTGTCTGCTCGGGAGCGATCTTCCATTCAGGGCTCCCGCCTCGTTGGGAAGACATTGTCCGCCTGCAGGAGGCATTAGCAGGCGACTGGCCCGACGACTCAATTTGTCCACAGCGTTTTCTGGCTCCAGTGGCCCCGCCCCTGGCCGCGGCCGAAGAAGGACGGACGGTCAATCGGGAGTTGATGACTGGGGGGGCGGAATGGTGGTTTTCCCGGTCGGATCTGCTGGTGGTGGAAGGAGCGGGCGGCCTGCTTTCCCCGCTGTCGGAATCTGACAATTCCGCCGATCTGGCGCGATCGTTCGGTTATCCACTGCTGATTGTGGGCCGCTGCGGATTGGGAACCATCAATCATTCGCTGCTGACGATCGAGGCCGCACGATCACGGGGATTGCCGCTGGCTGGCGTCGTGCTGAATCAAAGTCACGCCGGGGACGACTTGAGTCTGGCGGAATCCAATGCAACCGAAATCGAACAGCGGGGACAGGTTCGTGTTCTGGGGATAACGAAACTGGGATCTCTCGACGGTTTGCATCGGCACGGAACTCCCGTCACAATTCCATGGTCCGATTTGGCGCGGTGTTGATCCTCCTGATCGTTGATCCTGACTTGATCCTCATTTGACAGACAGGTACGTGTATGACGACGGAAGTCAGTTGTGGGCATTGCCAGGGTCGGCTGCTCGTGGAAACGCTCGGAGTCGTCGTTGCCTGTCCACATTGTGGGACTCATCTGTCGATCCCGGCTCCCGAACCAGCGCCGGTGGCCTCTGCCCCGGTTGCCCCCGCGCCGATTCCAGCGCCATCGCCACTTGAGCCAGCACCTGTGCCTCCTGCTCCGGCCCCGGTCGAGCAGCTTCCTGTCGAGATTGCCGCGCAAGGTGTCGCACGCTTCGCGGCGGATGTCAGTTCCGCGGCCGCCCTCCCTGTTCCTGTTTCCACAGCGGATGATTTGAATGCCGCGAGCGTGTTCAGCGGCCCCGAGGAGCATTCCGCGCATCTTGGCTGGCCCAGTGCCCCGAATCTGTTCCTCACTCCCGAACCGGCCTCATCCGTGTCCGACGCGACCGGTCCCATCGCGGCCCCCAACCCTCCCGCCGTCGCGGAACAATCGCCGCCGGTGGAAGCGGACACGCACACCGCGCCGTCATTCCAGTTCACCGCCGCCCCGGCCCCTGTGTTTGGCGCCGCGCCGACTGCCTCAGCGTCGACACCGCCACCGTTGACGTTCGGGGCAGCCCCCGTCCCGGCTCCAACCCCGGCTCCGTTCACGTTCGGAGCCGCTCCGGCTCCGGCGTCTGCCCCGGCCCCGGCTTCGGCTCAGGCTCCGGCTCCGGCGTTTACATTTGGTGCAGCTCCGCAACCGGCACTGAATTCCGGTCCTGCCCCAGTCTTGAAGGCGAGTACCGTCGCTGAAGATGCGGCCGGGTTTGCGGAAAATGAACTGCTGGCGCGACAGAAATTTCTGTTCATGATGCTGTGGATCGTCGGCAGTTACGCCAGCGCCATCACCATCGTTTTGGCCTATACCCTGCTCTTCAGCCGTACCAGCAATCTGGAAAGTCTGCCGGATCTTGTTCCTCCCAAGTCGAAGAACGGAGATATTACCTGGAACCACAATCCCCCCAAGAATAATCTGGCTCCTGGTCATGTGCTGTCATTGGGACAGTCGTGCCGATACGGGAACGTGAAAGTGACGCCGATCAAGGTCACTCGCGGACCGGTGCAGTTTGAGCACTTCTCCGGCCAGGCGGGAATGGATCGCGGTCGTTCCGAACCGATCTTGAAATTGTGGGTGAAGTTCGAAAACGTCTCGCGCGATCAGACCTTTGCCCCGCTGGATTCGCATGTTCTTTTTACCCGTGATTCACGCAACCTGGGCCAGAACGTGCGGGCCAACAACTATATCGCGCTCGTCGCGAATCGACTCAAGAACAAGGCCGATGCCTACAACTTTGATCTGTCGGTCGAAAGCGAATTTCGAATTGTGGGACAGGGTCTGGGCCGCGAACTGGGGCCGGGAGACAACCAGGAGACGTTCGTTCCATCCGATGAAGATGCCAGCAATCTGAATGGAGACCTGGTCTGGCGATTCCAGTTTCGCAAGGGATACAACCCGAAATCGATGCGCGGGGTGCTCACGCTGATCGATGTGCGGTTCAACAGCAAGGAGATCAGGGACGAAAGTGCCTGATCAACTGCTGGCACTGCGATAATGTCGCAGCGACCAGTGAAACACGAACCGGGCCGCCAGGAAACTGGCGATCCCGGCCAGCAGCGTTAATCCAGAGAGCCAGCCTGGTTCCAGCGTCTTTCCCAGCAGAACTCGCGCGGGAACTGTGATCACCAGCAGGATCGGCAGTACGTACGAAAAGATAAACCGCAGGACCTCGCCCGTCGGCGATCCACTATAAATGCTGCTGGGGTATCGGGCGAAGATTGTCACGTAAAACCAGAAATCCAGTAGCCCCTGGTTCCGACCAAAGAAAATGCTGGTCGCGGCCAGGCCGATCATCAGGCTGTAGAAAAACGTCACCGCGGCGACAATCAGCAGGAGATACATCAGGACGGCCAGTGGCTGAATCGGGCGGCCCACCTGCAGCACCGAGTAAGCCAGCAAGCCGCCCGCAAACAGCAACTGAGAGATCATCGCCAATTCCAGCTTTTCCAGCGAGACCAGGAATTGAGTATCGATCGGTTTGAGCAACGCGAAGTCCAAATCGCCCGTCCGAATCAGCTCACTGAACCGGGCGCAATTGGGCATGAAGAACGCCTCCACGATGGAATTCACCAGCATCCCGGTGGCCATGAATCCAAAGTATTCCGCACGACTCCAGTCATTGATCTGTGGAACCTGGCGATAAATCAGGTCGAACAGCAGGATCTGCACGCCAAACCAGAAACCGCGCGTGACGAGCGTGATCATGAAGTTGCTGCGAAATGACGTTTCTCGGACGATCGCATTTCGAAAGAACGTCCCAAACACCCGGCGATATTGGTGGAATGTGGCCAGTCTCACGTTTCAATCTTCACGAACAGGAAATGTCACTCGGGCGCGGGTGAAGGAGCCGAATCGCCCGTGGCCTCGTCAGTGGTGGCCACCGGCTCCACGGCAGGATGGACGCCGTGTCCGTCGGAAACGGGAGTCGGCGGAACCAGACTTGCGGCCAGGGCTGTGGCAATTTCTTCCGCCGTGGCAATCTGCCGCGAAATCAACAGCCGCGTCAGCACCATCAATCGACTGCGAACTTCCTTGTTCTCGGTTTCCAGTTCCTTGATCCGGGCTTCCAGGCTGGTATTCAGGCGCGCCTGGTCGTCGCGAATCCGATTGACCCGATGGCTGAGTTCTTCGATCAGGAAGTTCGACATGCCGCTCTCGCTCTCAATTCACGTACTCGACTCCGCGGGATCCAGATTGCATTTCGCCAATGACCCAATTCGGGCTCCCGGCACGCTGCAGGTCCGACTGGATGGCGCTGGCAAATTGCGGGCGAACGATCAGCGTGAAACCAATCCCCATGTTGAACACGTGGAACATCTCTTCGCGTTCGATCCCACCCAGCCCCTGCAACCACGTAAACGCGGGCGGAACCTGCCACGTCGACCGATCAATGATCAGTCGACAATCGTCTGGAAGCAGGCGTTCAATATTGTCCTTCAGTCCACCACCGGTGATATGTGCCAACCCGGAAATGGCTGAGTTGGGTCGGTGGGATTTCAGGATCGATTGAATCAGCTTCGGATACAGGCGGGTCGGTTCGAGCAAGACGTCGCCGACAGTGCGTCCCAGTTCCGGCACCTGTTGATCCACCTTGAATCCTGCGATCTCGAAAACCACGCGTCGGATCAGGCTGTACCCATTGGAATGAAACCCGCTCGACGGAACTCCGATCACCACGTCCCCCGGGCGAATGGACTTGCCATCGATCAATTGATTTCGTTCGGCGATGCCGACGCAGAAGCCCGCCATGTCGAAATCGGCCCCCGAGTAGATGTCCGGCATGATGGCCGTTTCGCCACCCAGCAGTGCGGCACCGCATTCGACGCAACCGTCACTGACTCCCTTGACCAGCGCGGCGATCAGATCCGGGTTGTCCTTGCCCAGCGCCAGGTAATCCAGGAACAGCAGCGGTTCTGCTCCCAGGCAAAGCACATCATTGACCGACATCGCCACCAGGTCGATTCCCACGGTGTCAAACCGTCCGACCAGCTGGGCCACTTTCAACTTTGTGCCGACCCCGTCCGTTCCAGAGACGAGCACTGGGTCGTCGTAGCTGGCGACACCGGGGCGGCTGCTGTGATTCAGTCGAAACAAACCCGCGAAGGCATCGGCCAGCGGCAGAACCCTGGGAGTAAACGTGCGCTGCATCAAGTTGGGCAGACGGCGCATCGCTTCGTCATAAAGTTCCAGATCGACACCGGCAGACTTATAGGTCACATTCGACATGGGGAGAATCTTCGTCGCGATGGAGGGACAATCGAGCCAGCAAAGGCGGCGGGCCAGTGGCTGCTGCGGATGATACCGCTGGGTGCCCAGAATGTCATTCCGCGCCGGTATCCGCCGGGAACAGTTCCAGGTGAGCCGGGTGCCGTCAGGCGCCGGACGAGCGGCATCGAACGCGAAAGATGTCCGGGCCTGACGGCACATGACGGCACCCGGCTCACCTGTTTCTCTGCACGGCTGACGATTCCTGCTAAAATCGCGTCCGAGATTTTCGGGACCAAGATCGACGAGGGACAAAAAATGGATGAAAGCCCCTGGTACGCCGACGGGTTGCGATTCACCTGTACTCAGTGCGGTGACTGTTGTTCCGGGGGGCCTGGCTTCGTCTGGGTGACGGACGACGAGATCCGCAGGATCGCAGAATTTGCCGGACTTAGTTTGGGCGAGATGCGAATCCATCATCTTCGATACGTGGGAGGACGGATTTCACTGCGTGAATTTCCGAATGGAGACTGTACCTTTTTGGATGGAAAGACCAGAAAGTGCTCTGTCTATCCAGTCCGACCGGACCAATGTCAGACCTGGCCGTTCTGGAAATCGAATTTAATCAGCGAGGAAACCTGGCGGGAAACCCAGGCGAGCTGCCCGGGCGCGGGGCACGGAAAACTCTACGATCTGCAGCAAATCCAGACTCAGTCCAATGTTGTGGACATTTGACGGCGATGCTCATCGTGCTCGGATGGATGCGAAGATGTGCATTACGTCAAGTTTTCCGAATGGGCAGGATTTACTGAAGGTTTTGGTTGTGACGTGCCGATATCCCCTGTGGCGGACATTCTGTTCGCGTTTGGGTGTGTGTATGGAAACAGGGTGTGGAAGAATCCACCGATGGGTTCCAGACAAACGGAATCAGGAATTGCGACGAACGACTTGACATTAACTCTTTTTTGGGAATACAGTTGAGTCTCTCTGTGATCACAGAACTCTGTCGAAGGTTTGAATTTCGACTCAGATCGGGGGGCTCCATCCGTGACCAAGAAAGAAATCGTAAAAGACATTTCCGAAGCGATTGGGCTGACGCAGCTCAAGACAAAGGAGATCGTCCAAAAGACGTTTGACGCCATCGTGAAGACGTTGGTCGAAGATGGTCGCATTGAACTGCGGAATTTTGGTGTGTTTGAAGTTAAGAAACGGGCTGCTCGTAAAGCACGCAATCCTCGTACTGGCGATAAGGTGTTTGTGCCAGAGAAGTTTGTGGTGACTTTCAAGCCCGGTAAGGAAATGGAAGAGAAGGTCCGGCAGATGGAAGAAGCTGCAGCGCGAGCCGCAGCCGTCACAGAACCGACCGCTGGCGAATCACCAGTAGTCAGTCCTGTGACAGTCACCGAGGACGTGCCGAGCGCACCGACTGGTGAGCAATCCTGAGACAGCCGGTCCAACGATTCCGTCGATACGAAGTTTTCCGGATTTGGGCGGATCTGCAACCAGTCGTTGGCATGGAGGCCATCATGCGGAATCGGTTTTACGTCGGGGCGTTTCTGTTGCTGAGCTGCCTTACGCAGCTTGGTTGTATCATTCCGATTTACTCGTCCTCGCCCGACGCGCGCGCCCGGCAATTGATCTTCACATCGGAGAACTACCGCCATATCAACGACATCTGGGAGCGAATCTGGATGCTGGATATGCCGGACGTCATGACTCCGTACCGCACACATGGCGGTATCATCTAGTCGACGTAGTCCCGCAGTTGCTGGTGTCGTTGTCGGTTGGGTTGACCACCGATACGATGAAGCTACGACTGCGCGGACTGTCACGCCAAGCCAGCGGGGCTGCGAACGGACCATTGATTCCCGGGCGGTTGTTCGTGAAAGATCCGCCCTGTGCCATGCCTTGATGTTACGCTCAATCGTCTGCGACTGAAAAACCCGATCCTTGTGGCATCGGGAACGTTTGGTTACGCCCGCGAAATGGTGGCGTATGCCGATTTCGCCAAACTGGGCGGAATCATCCCCAAGACCGTGACGCCTCTGCCGCGTCCGGGCAATCCACCTCCACGAACCGTGGAAACCTCTTCCGGATTGCTCAATTCCATCGGCCTCGACAACGATGGTCTGGATGCGTTCATCGCCAAACATCTGCAGGCGCTGTTGGGGATGGGAACATCCATCATTGCCAACATCGCGGGGAAGAACACGGCCGAGTTCGTTGAGATGGCCCAAAAGCTGGATGCTTTTCCCCAACTGGCCGCCCTGGAACTGAATATCTCCTGCCCGAACGTCAGTGGCGGCGTCGACTACGGAACGAATCCCTCGATGACTGCCGAGGTTGTTTCCGCGGTTCGCCAGGCCTGTCATCTGCCGATCATCGCGAAGCTGACCCCCAACGTGACCAGCGTCGTCGAAATTGCCCGCGCCGCCAGCGATGCGGGGGCCGATGCGCTGTCGCTCATCAACACGTTTCAGGGATTGGCGGTCAATTGGCGCAAGCGCAAGCCGATCCTGGGGAACGGCATTGGCGGATTGAGCGGGCCGGCGATCAAGCCACTGGCACTGCGGATCGTCTGGCAGGTGGCGCAAGCGGTGAAGACGCCGATCATCGGCATCGGGGGTATTCAGTCGATCGATGATGTGATGGAATTTCTGGTCTGCGGTGCCACTGCAGTACAGATCGGGACCGCCAACTTCTATAATCCGACACTCGCCACGAATCTCGTCGAGCAACTCGGTTCGATCCTGGAGCAGGAAGGGGTTGAGTCGGTCCGCGAGTTGGTGGGGACGATCCAGCCGTCCACCGTCGCTCAGATGGCCGCCGCCCAGGCTGGACGTTAACGACATTTCAGACATCCATCGTTCAACTCTTGGTTTTCGGGTGACAAATGCGAGTTCTTTCCGGCATCCAGCCGACCGGTCGATTTCACTGGGGTAACTATTTCGGGGCCATCCAGCAGTACATCGCGTTGCAGACGAATGAACAGGCATTCTACTTCATCGCGGATCTGCACGCCCTGACCAGTGTCCGCGACCGCAAGGCCCTGCAGGACAATACCTGGAACGCGGCGATCGATCTGCTCGCCCTGGGTCTGAATCCGGAGCACGCGGCGCTCTTCCGACAATCGGACGTCCCCGAAGTGACCGAATTGATGTGGTTGTTGATGACCGTCACCCAGTTCAGCCTGCTGGAGAAATGCCATTCGTACAAGGACAAAATCGCCAAGGGAATTGCCGCCGATGCGGGTCTGTTTACGTATCCGGTCCTGATGGCGGCCGACATCCTGCTGTACGACAGCGACGTCGTCCCGGTCGGTGCCGACCAGATCCAGCACCTGGAAGTGACCCGCGATATTGCTCAACGGTTCAACAGCATCTACGGCGGCGAGCATCTGCACCTGCCCACCGCCCGGGTGTTGGAAGAGGGAGCGAAGGTCGTTGGGACCGACGGCGAAAAGATGTCCAAGAGCTACGGCAACACGATCGAGATCTTCGAGGCGGACAAGCCGCTGCGCAAGAAGATCATGTCGATCAAGACCGACAGTACACCCATGGAAGCTCCGAAGAACCCGGAGACCTGTTCGGTCTACACCCTGTTCAAGCTGTTCGCCACGCCGGACCAGCAGGCCGCGCTCGCGGACCGTTACCGCGCCGGTGGCATGGGCTACGGCGAAGCGAAACAGGCGGTGTACGATGCCGCGATGGCGTACTTCGCCCCGGCCCGAACCCGCCGTGCTGAACTGGTTGCTGATCCCGGTTACGTCGAAGAGGTGTTACAGGCGGGTGCCAGAAAAGCGAGAGCCAAGGGCCAGGAAGTCCTGCAGCGAGTCCGCAGGGCCTGCGGAATCGGTTGCTCGGCCGGGTGAGAAAGCTCTCAGGCGTCCGGCAAAATCGCTACAATCCGCCTGATCGCATCGAAGAATACCTTCACAGACTCTTCGCTTTCCGGGAACTTTGGGCCGGAGTGGTTCGTCTGAGATTCGGTGATCGTGAACGCAACATCCGACGAAACCCTGATTCATCAATGTCTGGCTGGTCGGCGCGAAGCCTTCGGGCAACTCGTCGAGCGGTACCAGCATCGTTTGTATCATGGTTTGCTGCATGTATTAGGGTCGGCGGAGGATGCTCAGGACATCGCACAAGAGGCGTTCGTCAGTGCCTTCGAGAAGCTGTCGAGCTTCAAGGGACAGGCGGCGTTTTATTCGTGGTTGTTCCGGATTGCCCTGAATGCATCGGTCAGTGCCAGGCGAAAGACGCGACGTATGTCGGTTTCCGTCGAAACACGGCGCGAAGAAAATGGACTTGAGCCGAGCGACGAAAATCCGTCTACCGAACCGTCTTATGCGATGGATGTGGCGGATCGCCAGCGTCTGGTTCGCCAGGCTCTGGCGGAACTGTCCGAGGAATTTCGCACCGCGTTGGTGCTGAAGGAAATGGATGGAATGAGTTACGAAGAAATCGCCGAGGTCGTGGAGGTTCCTCTGGGAACCGTCCGCAGTCGGATCCATCGGGCTCGTCTGGAGTTGCGAGCGAAATTGGCAACATTGTTGAAACCCGAACTGTTGTAATGCCTAAGACGCTTTGCCCACAAAACGGGGTCAGACCCCTGCCACAGGTATCTGATTTGAATTGAAATCGCATTGGGAGGGGGTCAGACCCCGTTTTGTGGGCAAAGCGTCCTGAGAATGCTGTTGGACAGTCAGCGCACCATCGGAAACCCCTCGAAAACCAGCCTCGCTTGAATTCCCGCCGTTGGGTATTGTTGAATCGCCGCAGCCGGATGTTGGCAGGAAGAAGTACGATCATGAATCCGCAGGTTCCCGAAGAATTGATCTCGGCCTACTTCGATGGCGAAGTGACACCCGAGGAGCGGGTCGTCGTGGAACGTCTACTGGCGGACAGTGAGGACGCCCAGCGGTCCTTGAACGAAACCGCCCGGCTGTCGGGCCTGCTGCATTCGTTCCCCCGTGAATCGGCTCCGGTGGAACTGGTTTCCAAAATACGGCAATTGACCGATCAGGTGCCGCTGGTACCGCCTGCCAGGCCTGTCGCCGCGACGTCCGATCGCTGGCGTGAATTGAAGGCCGCGCTCATTTCGGCGATGGCGACCGCCGCCGGAATTCTGATTGTCTGGAACATCGTCGACCATTCCGGTCCGTCACGAGCAGTCGCCCTGAATACTCAAAAGACAGCGGAATTGGCACGAGCACCCGGGCCCGCCGCCTCCGAAGCTGCGGTTCTGCAGGACCACGCCATTGCGGCTGCGGATTCTGAATCGGTGCTGGAGGATCTCGCCGAACAGCGCAGCCCGTCGACAGAGCGGCGCAAAGCGGCGAAGCAGTCTGTCGTTCCCATGCCTGGCGATGCCCGGAAAAGCGCCCCGTCGCTGGGTTCCATTCCGGCAGTGGCGGCCGACGCCGTAAAACGTGAAGCCGGGACAGCCGATTTGAAGAAGACCGATGCGGCAGCGATATCTGAAGACGCTCCGAGCTTTGCCGGTGGAAGCCCGGCCCAGGCACCGGCCGGATTCCGAGCACAGCCGGAAGTTGACAACGTGACGAACCTGGGTTTGTCGAACGAAGAGTTTTTGACTGGCCTGCACAACGGAAATGTCTACACGGTGGCGTCACCCGACAGCAATGTGGCGGTTGTTGAATTGACTGTGGTGGATATCGACAAGGGGGCGGAATCGATTCAAGTCCTGTTGAAGAAGCGTGAGATTCCTCAGCGGTTTAATGACACGGACGGCGCGAACGCAAAGGCCAAACAACAGGCGAATGCGGACTCGTTCGTCGTCGTGTACGCAATCGCCCCTGGAGACCGACTGGCCAAAGCGCTGGAAGACATCGGCAATCAGCCTGAAACGTTTCTACAGTGGAATTCGCAGCCCCCCCTGCAACTGCCAACGAATGAGTTTGCGGATCGAAAACTTGCAGCAGCGATCGATCCTCTGGCGAAGTCAGACTCACAAACGGAAGCCCTGAAACCTGGTGCTGGTGAAGTTCCTCGCCAGGAAACAGAAGTGGAACAGGCCGAAGCCGAACAGATCGTGAACGCGTACGTCGGACGCAATCTGCTGGTCCAGAACTCGGCGGTTGCCAATCCGGTGGCGGGTCCCCCGGATGCCGATGGGATCAAGGAAAAGGGAGTCGCAGAGCGGCAGTACCCGGTTGGCAATTCCAGATCCATGCAACGGGGATTTGGCAATCGGGCCGGAGAATACGCGAATGCAAAAGATCAACTGGCCGGGGGCTACAAACTATTGCACGTTCCGACGAACAAGTCGTTGGAGCAGCAGAACGTGTTGCTCAACAATCTGAATGTCGCACAAAACGGCGGTTTGGAAATGTTCAGCAGAAACGGCCGTCGTTTGGCACAGGAAGACAAGGCAAGCCGTGCTGAAGCCGGTACCCGTCCAGTGCGGATGCTGTTTGTGCTCCACGCGAATCAACCCGAACCCGCCGCCGGTGCCGTGCCTGCTCCCATCAGGCAGAAGTAGAATCAGCCCGACGGCAATCAGCGGCGCGGCGGAAAGGCGAGCGTGGAACACGCATTCAGGTTCACTATTCTCATGTCGCGTTTCGCCTGCTATCCTTCGCAACTGCCGCTCCGCGACGTTCCGATCCTGCGAGCAACTGAGACGCTGCCATGAAAGCCGCCCCCAAAGGTTTTGCTGTTGCCGGGAAACGAGCGCGCACGGCCTTGAAAGCAGACCCACACCGCTCCGCAGTCGTCACGCCGCCAGTCGGACCGACGAAAGAATCGACTGGTTTACAGTGGACGTTCCTCACGAATCACTCGCATGTGCTCGTGCTGCTGGCTCGCAACCCCACGATCGTACTCCGCGAAGTCGCGTTGCAGGTGGGCATCACGGAGCGTGCTGTTCAGCGGATCATCGCCGATCTCGAAGCTGGCGAGATCATCGAACGCGAAAAGATTGGCCGCCAAAACCATTACCGAATTCGAAACGACCGACCTCTGCGGCATCCGATTGAATCACACCGGACGATTGGCGAGCTTCTGGTTTTGTTGAATACTTCCGACGAATAGCCAGATCGTTGTTCCAGGTTTCAACCGGTCCTGGGCACGCCAGCGGCGATCCATTCTCGCAAGGCCTTGCGGATCACTTCGACGAGCATGTCGTCCAGAGAACTTGCCGCGTCAACCTCCGATCACGTTAGTTGAACAGGTTCTCCCAATGTTCGATTGCGTCCGGGTCATCGCGAAATGTAATGCATGCATAGATCACAATGACGCAGACGACAGTGAAGACGAGGATGTGGAACACGTTTTCTCTCCCGCACAATTGATCGAGTTTCCGGCTTCAGGATTCCGCAGGAATGGTCCGGGGTTACCAGACCCGCAGCCTGAGATGCGAAGTTTAATACGCGACAATAATATCGTCAATTGATCGACGTGTATTTTCGGCAAAGCCAGTCACTCTGCTGAAGTCAATCGTTTTCGATCGCGTCGATTTGGATGGATTCGGTCGCGCCAACCGCTCACGATTGTGAGAGCTGCCGAGCAGGAATTCCCCGGCAGTCGCTTTCGTCTTGAAAACAACGATTTTGGCACCCGATTTTGTGGATGGGTACAGCTCTGCCGCCACGATTTCTTGGGCAGGGTCGATTGGTACCTGCGTTCACCTGGATGGCGTTCTTCAAGCGGTGGTAAGTCCCGGGCTTGAAACGTCATCGACAGTCCAGGAAGGGCTGGGCGGCATTGCTTGACCCCGGCCACTCCACTTTAAAAAGCGATTGCCCTGCCCTCAGCCGACCTGCTTCCTCTGGATTTTCGCCCATTCGTCTTTCAGGGTCACAGTCCGGTTAAAGACGGGCCGGCCTGGCTGGCTGTCCGGGTCGACGCAGAAATATCCCAGTCGCTCGAACTGGCAGCGGTGGCCCGGTTCGACCGTCGACAAAGAACGTTCCAGTTTGGCGTCGGGAACCACCACCAGCGACTTCGGGTTCAGGTGACTCTTCCAGTCGTCTCCGTCGGGGATGTCCGCCACGCTTTCGATGGCGAACAGGTGGTCGTACAACCGGACTTCGGCCGAAACCGCGTGTTCGGCCGAGACCCAGTGAATTGTCGATTTCACTTTGCGACCATCGGGGGCATTGCCGCCCCGGGTATCGGGATCGTACGTGCAATGCAGTTCGAGGATTTCACCCGTCACCGGGTCCTTGACGGCGGCCTGGCAAGTGACCAGGTAGCCCCACCTCAATCGGACTTCGCGGCCCGGAGCCAGGCGGAAGAACTGCTTGGGCGGATTTTCCATGAAGTCATCCTGCTCGATGTACAGGACCTTCGAGAAGGGGACCTGTCGAGTTCCCGCGGCGGGATCCTCGGGGTTGTTGATCGCTTCCAGTTCCTCGACCTGACCATCGGGATAGTTCGTCAGCACGACCTTCAGAGGCTTCAGCACGGCCATGGCCCGGGGCGCGGTCTTGTTCAAATCGGCCCTGACGGCGTTCTCCAGCACCACAACCTCTGTCAGGCTGTTGAACTTGGTGACACCGATTTCCTCGCAAAAGGCACGCATGGCCGCTGGCGTATAACCACGGCGGCGGATGCCGGCGATGGTTGGCATCCGCGGATCGTCCCAACCGGTGACCGTGCCCGTTTCCACCAGTTCCAGCAACTTGCGTTTGCTCATCATCGTGTGAGTCAGGTTCAAGCGGGCGAATTCGATCTGCTGCGGGTGGTACAGATCCAACACCTCGATCAACCAGTCGTACAGGGGTCGATGGTTCTCGAACTCCAGTGTACAGATGGAGTGCGTGATTCCTTCGAGCGAATCGCTGTATCCGTGCGTGAAGTCGTACAACGGATAGATGCACCACGTGTTCCCCGTGCGATGATGTTCGGCGTGACGGATGCGGTAGAGCAGCGGATCACGCATGTTCATGTTGGGATGGGCCATGTCGATTTTCGCCCGCACGACATGCGCCCCGTCGGGAAACTCGCCCCCCCGCATACGGCGGAACAGGTCCAGGTTTTCCTCGACCGGACGATCCCGGAACCGGCTGTTCTGGCCGGGAACGGTCAGCGTACCGCGTTGCGACCGGATCTCGTCCAGAGTGGAACTGTCGACGTAGGCCAACCCCTTCTGAATCAGTTGCTCGGCGTACTTATAAATCTGCTCGAAGTAGTCCGAGGCGTAGAACAGGCCATCCCAGTGGAACCCGAGCCAGCGGACGTCTTCCTGGATGGAATCGACGTACTCCACATCTTCCTTGGTTGGATTGGTGTCATCAAACCGCAGATTGCATTTGCCGCCGTACTTTTTCGCCAGGCCGAAGTTCAGGCAGATCGATTTGGCATGGCCAATATGCAGGTATCCGTTGGGCTCTGGAGGGAACCGGGTATGCACCCGCCCGCCGAACTTGCCGCTGATATTATCGGCGTCGATGATTTCCTGAATGAAATTGGTCGGCGCAGACGGGGGCGTCTCTTCCGTGGACATAACACGCATTCCTTAGATTATTCGTCTTCTGCGCCGGGTTTGGGTTCAGGCAGGAAAAAGCTCAGGCCGAATCCGCAGACGTATACGAACAGGGCCACCCCGGCGGCGGTGTAGGCAAACTTCATCGCCGGGGTCTCCCCCGGCGTGGCTTTCAGGCCGGCGATAGTCGCCGTGACCCATGCAAACGAGGTTCCCAGCATGCGTCCCCCGATGTTCGCCGCGAAGCTTTCACCCGTCCCCCGCAGGTGCACCGGGTAAGCCTGAGGCAAGTAGTTCCCCCAGAAGCTGAACTGAGCGACGGTGAACAGGCCAGCCACCAGCGCGCCGATCGACATTGTCGTCACGGGCAACTTGCCGAGCAGCATCCATTCGAGGTGGATGTCGAAGTACGTCCTGTTTTCGACCGTCAGGAACACGGCGAATATCACCGGCATCACCAGCATGCCGGGGACCTGGAACAGTCGCAACAAGCCCCGACGGCTCGCGATCCGGACGGCAAAAAAGGCCAGCAGGAACCGGCCCAGCAAGCCGCCGATTTCCTGCATCTTCGTGTACTGGGAAGCAACCTTCTGCTCGATCGCGCGCGCCTTGCCGATCCTGGCCTTTTTGGCGGCCTCTTCGTTCTTCGGCAGGTCCATCTTTGCGGTTTCGGCAGCCACCATCGCTTTGACGTCCGCCAGGCCGGGAATAATCTGGGGAAGCTGCTGAATCGCCCCGAACGCGGCTCCGTAGCTGCAGGCGAACATCAACGCGGTGACGATCGTGGTCTTGCGCAGTTGAGGCGAGAACAGTTCGGCGATACTGGGCCTACGCAATGTACCCGCGGCACGCTTCTGAGCCCACGCCGGCGATTCTGGCAGGAACGGCCGAATCAGGATCAGCGGAATGGCGGGCAATAACCCGGACATCAACGTGTACCGCCAGGCTTCGTGCTGGTGTTCTGGAGCAATCGTCCCGAACCCCGCCAGGAATCCGGGCGTCATGATCGCGAACCATTTGGGTCCGTAGGTCGTGGCGATTTCGTTGGCGATCGCGACCAGCAGACCGCCGATCGACGAGAAGGCCTGGGTATACCCCAGCACCTTTTCACGGCGATGCGGATCCGGGAACAATTCGGCCAGCCACGCGACGGCCGCCACAAACTCGACGCAAACACCGATAAACGTGGTGCAGCGGAAGAACAGCAGCATCCAGATGTTTGTCGAGTAACCGGCCGCGAAGGCAGAGAACGCGTACAGCAGGATGCTCCACGTCAGCACCCGCCGGCGTCCCAGGCGGTCCGTCATGTAGCCACCGAGCAGACCGAACAGTCCGCCGACAAACGCCGGAATATAAAACAAGCGTCCCAACCACATCTGGAACGCCTCCGAACCCGGGGGAGCCCCGACCAATTCCATCAGCGCGGGCCGCAGAATCAGGGGGAGCATCAGCAATTCATAGATGTCGAAGGCGAAACCGATCGACGCGATGACACAAATCAGCCATTGAGTGGGGGTCAGGCCTTTCGCGACGGTGGGTGCAGGCGTGGACATGCAGTTCTCCAGGGTGACGTTCGCAGGTGGGCCAGTGGTGGCGGGATTTCACTTTGGGGCAAGCAGTGTAAGCCACACCACAGGGGGGGGCAACCGAGGCCCGGTTTCGATCGGGAATTCCCGTCTGATCGACCGCCCTCTGAAACGGGCGATCGTCCAGATCGAATGGTATCCCGATCTTTCGTCTGGTCCTGAACTTCGGTAACCTATTGGACCCCGGTGATCTGATCTGCCGATGAGAGATTGTCCTGCCCGCCTGACCGGTTCCTGCCGAAAGTAGTTCCGCCATGAACTTGCCGCTGCCCGGTTCGATGACACGACGACGTGCCCTGCAGGTTGGATCTGCGGGAGTCCTGGGCCTGTCGTTGCCTGAATGGCTGGCAATCCAGGCCCGTGCTTCATCCAGTGGGATCAAGCCAACGGCGAAGAATGTGCTCGTCATCCTGGAACAGGGGGGGATGTCCCAGATGGATACCTGGGACCCCAAGCCGAGCGCTCCCGTCGATCACCGCAGCCCCTTTAAACCGATCGCCACCACCGCGTCGGGGATGCAGTTCACGGAGCTACTCGGGCATACCTCCCGGGTCGCTGACAAGCTGGCCGTCGTCCGCTCGATGCGTCATCCGAAATCCGGTGCGAATGGGCATCCGGACGGGACGCAATACATGCTGTCCGGTTCGCATCCCAGCAGTCCGATGGAGATGCCGGACATCGGGTGCATCGCGACGAAGTTGCTGGGAAGCGACTGTCGCGACCTTCCGCCGTACATCATGGTGCCGGGAAACAGCGAACAGAACGCGTCGGCACGGACTGGGTTTCTGCCCGCGGCGTCGCGCGTCTTCAAGACCGGCGGTCGCGATGTGTCGAATCCCGACTGGAAGGTGGCCGACCTGTTGCCGCGTGGCGAGAACGCGGGGACTCGATTGGGAGCCCGTCGGCAGATTCTGCATTCGCTGGATACACGCTTCAATGTCGGTCACGATATCGAGGGGATGGACCGGTTTTATTCGCAGGCATTTGACACACTGACCAGCAGCCGAGTTTCCAGCGCGTTTGATCTGAAAACAGAAACACCCGCCACGCGCGAGTTGTATGGTCGCGGCCATCGAGGTGCCTGCTACCTGGTTGGTCGCAAGCTGATCGAAGCGGGGGTTCGGTTTGTCACAGTCGATGTCCTGTGGCCGTTTTCCGAAGATCTGCCGGGTGGATTCCTGTTGAACTGGGACCATCACGATTTGATTTACACGCCGGGTTCGTGTGGCACAATCCGGAACAAGGCGGGGGGCGAAGGCCGATACGGGATTGGACATTGGGTGATGATGGGCAGCACCGACAAGGCGTTTGCCGGCCTGATCGAAGACATGGACCAGCGCGGTCTGCTGGCGGAAACGCTTGTCTGTTTTATCACCGAGTTCGGTCGGACGCCGCGACTGAACGCATTTCAGGGCCGTGATCACTGGACCGATGCATATTCCATTGTCTTCGCCGGGGCGGGCGTTCCCGGCGGAGTTGTGATCGGCAAGACCGATGAAGACGGTGGCTATGTGCTGGATTCGCCGCATACTCCCGAAGAATACGCGTCGACGATTTACGAAAAGCTGGGGATTGATCGGTCGAAGCCACTGTATACGTCGGCCAACCGCCCCGTCTTTTTCGGTCACCACTCGGACCCGATCGCCGGGGTGATGTAGATTGGTAGATGAGGTTACCCGGTCGCGATTACGGAACACTAGCCCGATGCGCCAGCGAGGGACCGGGGCAAAACGCGAGGAAATCAGATTCCTCTTCCGGCTCGACGGAGTTTGGATCCGGTATGAGCGCGATTTTTCATCGTTCCCAAGCTCCTGCTTGGGAACGCCCGTCTTTGAAGCTCCGCTTCACGTTTCCAAGCACACCCCTACATCCAGTCACCCCGTCGACCAGTCCAAGTTGGCGAGCACAGTTGCGGAACATCTCCAATGCACTGGTCGTCGACATTGCTCCGTGCAACCGGATTGTTGTGCGAACATTCCATTAGGGCCATCGCCTATTTCAAATTGGGAATCGGGTGCCACGGTTATGGAGTCCTCGTGCCGATTGCGTACTCGCACGGTCTTCCCGAAGACGGTAAGACCGTGGCACCCCAATTTGAAAACGGCGATGGCCCTGCATTCCAGTGACTGTCAAATCATTTCATCACTCTGACGGTCATAGAGTGATCTCCTGCCGAATACCGACCGCGAAGCGGAGCTTCGAAGACGGGCGTTCCCAAGCGGGAGCTTGGGAACGAGAAAATTGAGAATGTGAGTCGATTGCAGTTATCCCTCGCTGGCGCGTCGGGCGAGTGTGGAAAAGCGGGAACAGTGCCATCGCCGCGGTTCCATCACGCGGCCGATTCACCGGGCTCTTCATTTTCCGCATCAGGAAACAGCGATGATTCCGTCTGTTTCTTGCGTAACGAATCCGCATTGGGCAGATCATCCAGATCGCGCAGACCAAACAGTTCCAGGAACTGGCGCGTCGTTCCATAGAGGAACGGGCGGCCCAACGTGTTCTCTTCGCCACAGATACGAACGAGGCTGCGATCCATCAATTGTTTCAGCATGTCCGCACATTGCACGCGTCGTACCGATTCGATCTCGGCGCGGGTGGCGGGTTGGCGGTAGGCGACAATGGCCAGTGTTTCCAGGGCAGGCGGAGAAAGCTTGAGTTCTGCCTGACGGTGATGAACCTTGCCCAGCCAGAAGGCAAACTGAGGTCGTGTCAGCAGGCGATGGCCGCTGGCCACGCGTTCAATTCGAAAGGCGGTTCCGTCCCGGTCATAGGCCTGGTTCAATTGTTCAATCAGACTTTTGGCTTCAGGCACGTCGGCCAAAGTCGCCAGTTGCATCAGTCGACGAACACTGAGCGGCGCATCAGCGACCAGCAGAGCCGCTTCAACTCGAGCCATCTTGGGGGTGCGGATGCAGACCGGATCGGCACCGGACATCGACACGACATCGGCGGCCTCGTCCTGCCTGGCGAAGAATTCCCAGCGTCGACCGTCGGCGGGGTTGGCATTCCAACCGTGTGTGGCAGCGATCAGAGGAGGTCGGTACAGCATGTCAATAATCGTCTGTCAGAGGCATTTCACCACGAAGGTCACGAAGCGCCCAGCGTGGGCATTGCCCTCAACCCATGGGAAATGCGGGGAAAGCGGTTGGGTTTGATTGGACACGCACGACGCGGAAGACACGGAGAAGGAGAATGGTACGAAGAGATCAGAGAACGAAACTCTTAGTGCCGCTGCTGCCAGACCTCGATTTGTGCCAGGACCTTTTCGACCGCCTTCAGCGGTTCATCGGCTTCGGCTTCGAACCGGGTTGAAACCCGGGGATTATCGCTTGGCGTGTACATGCAACTGAAGGCAAACTGGTTTTCGTGCAGGCCTGGTTGCAGTCGGAAGTTGCGGATTTCCAGATCATTCAAGCGACGGACGGCTTCTTTCCAGGTGAGTGATTCCGTTTCGAGGCTGCGTCGATAATCGACGCCATTTTCGGGCTGGGAATTCGAGGGGCGATCAAAGCCTTTAGGTTGTTCCGTTTTTTTCCCACGCGGGCGACGATCCTGGTCCTGATCGAAAGGAGCGAGCTCAGCGATGGGGGGCTGACCCTGAAGACGATTTCCCGGCTGGTCGTCCGGATAATCCTGGAATCGCTTGGGTGCTGGACGGTTGCCAACGTCATCGTCGCGAAGAAGTTCATCCTGTGGTTCGTCGTCCCAAGGCGACCGGGAATCCGTATTCATCTCTTTGAACCGGGACTTTGTCCGCAAATCTGGATTGAAGTGGTCGTTGCGTGTCCGGACATCGCGGTTGCCCATGCGACCGGGCGCGTTGCTGGAGTTACGATCCAACGGTTCCGAGCCGAATTCCGACGCGCCTTCCAATTCATCCATGAAGTCGCTGGATGGTCGGGCCGATTTGCCGACGCGGCGCTCGCGATCCTGCCGGGGATTCTCATCCAGCGGCGAGGCGACAACCGGTGCGAATTGAGGGATGCCAAAGATGGCCAGCGCTGGAATCGACAACACCGGAATCATCAACAGCATCGTGGCGAATGTTCCATGAATGCCTGACCGCATGGGTCGTCCTCGCTCCAATCCAGATCCCTCTGTGCACTTTCACGAGGAACATTCGCGGACGCATTGTTCACTGAACGACTTGCGACCACGACACGCTTCGTCGTGTCCCGGCTCGATTTCCAACCGGCGTTGCCAATCGAACCCGCCGACCTTCCTGGTCGGCGCGGGGCGGGATCTTAGGGGAAGACCGAAATTCAGGCAATTCGAGTTTGTAATTTTGCCAGCCTGCAGGATATTTCCGGAACTTTGGCACGCCGGATCGAACCCGTTCCCTCGGCAACTTCCGCAGGTGTTGGCCGATCTTCCCACAATGCACGGGGCAATGCAGGGGCGGGCTCAAGTTCAATCTGTCCACCGATTGCCGATCCCTCTATGATGCGGTCGATTGCGTTGCCGATTCCGACAAGGCTGAAGATTCATCTCCTGCCTGACCGAATCTCTATCGCGGGCAGGCGGCACAATCTCGGGACATCCCGACTTCGTGGCATGACCAGCCTCTTCCCGGAATGGATTCCGTGGAAAGCGACCAGACGTTCGACGGAGACAGTCATGGACAGACGGCGGTTCCTGAGCGGATTTGGAAAACTGGCATTGGGTGGATGGGTGGCACAAACCCTGGGCTGCGCACGCGGCAAGCAGTATGCCCACGTCCTGAACGATTCCGACAAGGACATGGTCGGCAGTCATACCGCCGGTGCCGAAACCTGGGAGCCGCTGATCGATCAGTCGGTTGCCAAGCTGCTGGGTCGCCAGATGACCGACGTCAAAATGGTCTCTCACGACGGTTCGCCCTGCAAAAAACGAGTCTGCTTCGTCGGCCTGGAAAACAAGAGCATCGAAGAACTGGGTGACTTCGGCGAACAGATCTACGAAAAGATCGACACGGCGATCAATGAATCGGAAGTGTTTGAGGTTATCAATCGGCGCTTCGTTCAGTCTGGATTGCGCAAGTGTCAGTTGCGGCCCGATGATCTGTACGATCCGGCGTCGTTGCGGATGTTCACGGCAGCCATGGAAAAGGATCAGCAGCCCTTCGACTACCTGCTGTACGCCAAGATCACATCCGGCACGACCAAAAGCAACAAACGCGACTACCAGCGGGATTACCTGCTGACCATGGAACTGGTCGATGTCGTCACCGGTCACGCCGACAAGGACTCCCAGCAACTCCGCAAGGGCTATCACAAGTCCGTGATTGGCAAACTGAAGAACTACGGATGATCGTGGTCAACGTCCGTGGGAGGTGTTAATCACCGTGGCAGGCATGTTCAGTTCAGCGGAGCGGATCGCGGGCTGGTGTGCGCTCGTCATGCTGACCTGGTCGGCGATGGGTTGTGCATCGCATTATGACCGGGTCTGGATTGTCCGCGAGGAATATCACGCCGGCCGGCTCGACGTCGCCCGGACCTCCATCGACAATCAACTGAAGCGGCATCGGGGAGAAGCCGACGTCTTTCTGCTCGACAAGGCGATGATCGAACTGACGTCCGGCCATCCGAAGGAAGCAGAACAAATCCTGCGCAAAGTCCGCGACCGGTTCGACGAATACGAACAAAAGAACGCCGGTGAAATCACCAAGTCGATGTTGACGGACGACAACGCCCAGGCGTATCCCGGCGAGGATTACGAGCGTGTGCTGATTCGTGCCATGCTGGCCCTGTCCAACCTGATGACCGATGGCAAAGACGCAAATGCGTATGCCCTGCAGGTCGTCGACAAGCAGCAGCAGATTATTGAAACAGTCTCGGCCCGGCAGAAAAAGAACGCGGAGGCGATTGAAGCCAAACGGGCCCGCCTGCAGAAGAACGACGGATCACCCCCACTGGAAAATGATCCGCCGTTTGTTCCGGCCGAGCTGGCGTACAAGCAAGTCGCTCTCGGACCGTACATCCGGGCGATGCTGGCCGAAGAATCACCGCTGACGCTGGACGAGGCCGCCCGGGCTCGGGTCCAGGTGGCCAACTTCGAACCCAACTTTCGCGACGCCAAGAACGACCTGCAACGTGCCCAGTACGAAAAGCCGCTGGCCCCCGGTCGCGGAGTCCTCTATGTCTTCGCCCTGGTCGGGCGCGGACCGATCAAGCAGGAACGGGAAGAAATCGCGACTCAGGTCTCTCTGTTGATTGCGGACCGAATCGTCAACGCGTTTTCCAATCGGGCCATCCCGCCGACGCTGGCACCGGTGAAGGTTCCCTATGTCGTCAACTTCCCGAGTGTTGCCGAAGGTGTTGCGGTCCACGTCGATGGCGAACGAGTTGGCAGCACTGCGACAATCGTGGATGTGGGAGCGATGGCCGAACGCCAGCAGCAGGCACACTTCCCCGAAGTCGTCGCCCGTGCCGTCGCACGCCGCGTCTTGAAGAAGGGAATTGTTTTCGCTGCCGAAGAGGCAGCAAAAGTGGATCAGGGAAGCCTGCTGAGCCTGGGAGTGATGGCGGCGGGCGTTGCGTGGGAAGCGACCGAAAACGCCGACACCCGTTGCTGGGCCTTGTTGCCCGACACCATCCAGGTCCTGCGCGTGGAACTGCCCGTCGGTGAGCATGAGATCCAATTGCGTCCGATCGGACACGGCGGTGAATTGCCCGCCACCGCTGGCACCAAGGTGCAGATCACCGACGGCCGCAACACCTATTTGCTGGGGACTCTGCCGACCACACAGTTCGTCGGTGAACTCGTCACCAGCAACAGCCAGAACTGAATTATTCGCTGACGATCTCACCGGGCTTCGGGGGCGCGATCAGGAACTCGACGCGCCGCGTTTTCTGCACGATCAATTCGATTTCAATTTGTGCAGTGGAAGGCTTGGTATCGAAGTTCCAAAATGTCATGTCATTGGCACCCATGGTGCCGTTGTGCATCAGATCCGTCCCGGATTGGTCCCGGATCACCACCTGCAGATTCTCTTGCGGGGTACCCAGATTGGCGGTGATCAGGAACGGATGACCGGACGAGAAATCAATCTCCGTTCGACCGGGCGAACCGCTGGACGACAATCCAAATCCCGTTTGACCGGGTTGATACGAGCCGGTCGTGACGTGTGTCATCGGGTCCGGCGTGAAGATCACTGGACCCCGACCAACCAGACCGATTAGCGAGACTGATGCTCCATTCACACTGTGGCGTTCTGAGAGTGGCAAGAAGTTCTTCGGGGCCGGAACTGTACGCAAGGGGAGCTTCAGATGTTCTTCCGGCCGCAAATCGCCGTCCTTGGTCTGATAAAGAGTTGCTGCCAGCTTCCAGGCCGGCTCCTGTGTCGACAGTTCGCACTTCCAGGTATTGCTGGCATTACCCAGCGGGTCGATCAGGTCATAACCGACGGACCAGTGATTGCGATCGGTCGGTTGCCCGTCGCGAAGGATCTCCAATTGAGGTTGGACGTTGATCCCCCCATCGCGATTGGCCGTGTACTTGATCGCAGTGAGTGTCACTTTCAGATCCTGGTCTGTCCGAGTGGCGGGCAGTGGATCGGGCTGCCAGTTCTCCCGGGCATCGATGGGCAGCGCGGGAAACGGAATGATCAATTGCGACACGACCGTCTTGTTGCCGTCGTAAACATCCAGTTTCAATGACGATCCGGGTACCGGACGCACCAGGGGAAGTTCACAATAAACCAGTGACGCCAGCATGGTGCTTCCCGTTGGGTACGGCTTCGCATTGTTGAAACCGTCACTGCCGGCACTGCTGGAACTGCTGTTGTACGCCTGATTCTGCTGGAGTCGGTACGAGTTTGGGTGTACCTGAGTCCCGTCTGGCAGGATCAGCACACCATTGCGGAACCAGTCCAGACTGAGCATTTCACCACGTGCAGTCTCCTGCGTCAGCCAGATCAGCATGCGATTGGCAGATGTCGACTGGGACTGGGTATAGCTCTTTTCCCAACGACTGATCTGGGTGTCAAACGAGTAAGGGATTTCCATGGTGTGAAACTTGCCGGTCGTGACAGCCCGGACGACCAAAAACGTTCCGTCCGGCAATTTGGCCTTGTAGAGCGCAGTACTGCTTCCGCGTCCGCGCAGCGAGACCAGCAGCAGGAACCCACCGACCGCCAGCGCGAACAGGACCACCACGCGCAAGGCAAACCAGAATTCCTCGTGCTTTCCGGAATTCGTTTTTTCAGCCGTTGCATTCATGCGAATTCTCTTTCGAGCGTCAGCCCGATGTCACTTGGTTTGTGAGCCGGCTTCAGTCTTCAGTGTGCAATGCATTACGGACTCGGCAACTGAACGCCCCGTTGCTTCAGGGCCTTTTCCAATTCAACGCGATCAATCATCTCGGGATTGACCAGTGCCGTCACGCGACCTTCCTTGAAACTCGCGGTCGCCCGCTCGACTCCCGGCAACTTGTAGACCGACTCATACGCTGCCAGACAACAGGCCTTGCAGTCCAGTCCCACAATTGGGATTTCGATCAGCGTCAACTTTTCCTTCTCGATCGTACGTAACGGCTTCACGCCGAACGTCGAATTGGAGACTCCGCGCAACTGGTTGTCGAACCGCTCGACGATCTGGTCCGACCTGGCACCGGGAAATGCCTTTGCGGGATCGTATTCGACGGTCGCTTCCGCATTTTCAAAATCGACTTTAATGAGCTTGATATTTGGCAGCTTCTCGAACACCTCTTTCAAATCCCGGACCCGATCCGGCGAAAACAAGCCCGTGATCTGGTGTTTGATCGGGTCTACGGTCTGCGGTGCCTCATCCGCCAGGACCAGCGGAACTGAACAGCAACAAAACGCCATCAGCGCAGCTAATGCCGCCTGCGTCCGGAAGAGTTTCAGCAAGACTGTTGACCGCTCGATGTTCATCTGTTTCTCGCCTACCGAGTTTGAAAGAACCGGCTTTGAACCAGTTGATGAATCAATGTCCGAACACCGCCACCCTGCTGCTCAGTGGCCGCGACAATCGCCGCCATCTGACTGCGGTCGCTGAATGAAATGTCACGCCCTGTTGCATAGATGGCGAACTGTTCTGTCAGATTCTTCAATAATTGACGCGAATCCGACGCCATCAGTGACTGGAATTGGACGATGTCCTGAAACGCTCGCTCGTCGGGCAGGATCCCTGACGGGTCGACGGCAGGTCCCAGCTTGAAACTGATGCCAATGAACGGATCAATCGAACCACGTGGAGCGGGGTCTCCTTCGCCGATGGACCGATATTGCGATCGAAACCCACCGATGACATCGAACGATTCCATGGCGAACCCGGGCGGATCCATCTTCGCATGGCATGAGGCACACACAGTGTCAGTTCGATGCTTCTCCAACTGTTCGCGAATCGTCCTGGCACCCCGGACATCCGGTTCAATGGCGGGAATGTTGGCCGGGGGCGGATCCGGCGGCTTTCCCAGCAAGCGTGCCATCACAAACGCGCCACGCGGAACCGGTGACGTGGTCGTTCCGTTGGCAGTGATCTTCAAGATGGCGGCCTGAGTCAGGAATCCGCCACGAGGACAATCCGGCGGCAAAGGAACCCGGCGAATCTGTGAACCACTGACTCCTGGAATCCCATAATGCACAGCCAGCTTTTCATTGAGCATCGCAAAGTTCGATTTGACCAGATGGCTGGCATCCAGGTTCTGGTCCATCAGTTCACGAAAATAGGCCCGTGTTTCGGCGACCATCGAATCCTGCAGATAGGCACTGAATTCGGGATATAGTTTTCGATCAGGATCGGTCGATGCGATCTGTCGCAACTTCAGCCATTGACCGAGAAAATCTTCGACGAATCGTTGCGAGCGGGGATCTTTCAGCATCCGTTCGACTTCGGAATGGAGCAGATCGGGCGTGTGCAATCTGTTGGCGCCGGCGAGTTCCCATAGCCGAGCATCCGGCATGGAATTCCACAGGAAGTACGACAGTCGCGACGCCAGGGCGAAGTCGTCCAGTTTCGCCGTCGGCTCCACATGGTACAGAAAATCAGGGGAGCAGAGAGCGGCCCGATATGCCCAGCGCATGGCCGCTTCAAAACAGTCACCCGCCTTTAATCGAAGCTGCACTCTGGCGACGTATCCCTGACGCGTTTCCGCGTCAACCGGTCTGCGAAAGGCGCGGGGCAGGAATGTCGCCAGTAATCGATCCGCATCAACCAGTGGTTGCTCACTGTGCACCGTCCAGATCCCAGACTCCTTGTCAGGCTCGTTCTTACCCGCTCCGACTTCGCGCCGGACAGGGATCCGTCGCGGTGGACGAACATCGGGATGGTCCGCCGGCTTGAATTCCACGATCGGCAACTCGCCAAACAACACGCGGTGACTGGCGGGAGGCCAGGTGTCGTGCAATGGTCCTTCGATATCGAACCAGTCACAGGTGATGCCGGGCCCGGTGAAGGCCATCGCCCGACCTTTGCGACTGTAATTGGCCGTCGGGGCCAGCGAAGCGGCATTGAAGCCGATCGTTTCCTTGTAATTCAGCCAGGTGACAACTTCGTGTTCCTGCTCATTCATGGATGGGGCGTCGTAATACCCCAGGACATAACTGGGATGTCCGCCGCCGCGACCATCGCCACTCAGTTGCACCACGGACAGTCGCGCGGCTTCCGTTCCTCGACCCGGCAGGACCTTTCCCTTGTCCCACTGGAAGCTCCAGAGCGACGTACGCATCCGATACTGCCCGGGATACAGGGCAACGAATTCGATAAAATACGGGTGAAACGATTCGTCTTCATGCCGGAACAAACCGACGCTGGCTCCGTTGCGGAACGATCCCAACCGCTCGTGGGCACCCTGGTCCAGGTGATTTTGTTCACCGGCTGGCGGAAAATCCGGATCAGGCTGCTTGTTCTTCAGCAGGACTCCGTCGCCATTCATCAATACGTGGGCCACAAATCCGGCGGGATTGGCCAGCGAGATTCGTTGCTTTGTGACAGTCGGTGCCTTCGGCTGTGTGGTGATGGCCATGTCGAGAGTCCGGTCAGCTGCTTCGACATACTTGGCCATGTTGACGTGTGAAATGTCCAAAGCGTCGCTGTTCTTGTCGAATCCATGGGCGGACCCGTCGACAGGTAGATCCCCCTGCAGGGGAATGCCGGACATGTCAAACAGATCGCGGACGGTGTTTTCGTACTCCGCTCGAGTCAGTCGACGAACGCCCGTCAGATCCTCACCCGCCAGTTTCGCCTGTTCCGCCTTGATCAACGACTCGGCCAGCAGCTTTGTCGCTCGAGTGATTTCCGCGGCGGGGGGGCGTGGCTTTGACTTCGGGGGCATTTCGCCCGCTTCGATCCGATCGTGAATCTTGACCCAACGCGCAAAGCTTTCTGGATCGGCACCATTCAGTTTCAGCGACGTGAAATCCAGATCACCCTGTTTTGAATCCTTGTCATGGCACTCGTAGCAATGTGCCTGAAAGAACTCAATCGGTGTCTGAGCGCGCCCAATGGTCGCGCAGAGCAGGACGGAAACAATGGTGAGGAATCGAAAGTTCATGGCAAATCAGCAGACTTGGGTTGGCATTGTGAGCGGCAAGGCGCTAGCCGCCGGTTCTTCGCGTGCGCGTGAAAATCCACCCGCGGCTAGCGCCTTGCGGCTCACAAAGCACGATTGATTGGACATACGCCCCCACTCAGAACAGAATTGTCGTTACGCCATTTCCAGGCCGCGGAAGGTTCCTTTGCCGGTCGAGAATTCATCGACGCCGATTCCCAATCGCTGCAACATCGACACGAACAAATTGGTCAGCGGATAGTTGTTCTGCTGATCGAATGCCAGGTGTTGCCCATGCTTGAAACCACCCCCGGCAAGGAGCGCCGGCAAGTTGACGTTGGAATGTGAATTTGCGCTGCCCATGCAGGTGCCATACAGGACCATGGTCCGATCCAACAGGTTCTGGCCTTCTTCTTTGGTGTCACGCAGCGACGTCAGGAACGATCCCAGCGCCTCGAACTGACGCTCTTCATGACCACGCAATTCCGTCAGAACTTCCGGCCGGTTCCCATGGTGCGTGATGTTGTGAATCACCGTCGTATCGACGAACAACGAAACCAGTCGCGACGAATCCGTTTCCAGGGCCAGCTTGATGACATCGAACATCAGGCGCGTTTTCTGGACGAAGGCCTTGGCGTCGTCGATGTCCTCGGGCGGCCTGGCATCCACCTTCGGCTTTGGTTTGTGCTCCCACGATTCCGAGCTTTCCAGGCGTTGTTCCAGATCGCGTACGGCGGTCAGGTATTGGTCCATGCGTCGCTGATCGGCCTTCCCAAGCGTACGATTCAAGCGGCGGGACTGTTCACCGACAAAGTCCAGCATGCTGCGTCCCTGCTTCAGGGCCTCCACATTCGCAGCCACTTCTTCAGGGCGTCCCTGTACGAACAGCTTTTGAAAGAGCTTCCTTGGACTTCGTTCCGCCGAAATCGGGGCGCCGCTGCGCGTGAAGCTCAGCGTTTGCCCTCCTTCGCTGCTCATCGCCAGCACCAGTGATGGATACCGGGTCCGATTACCCACCAGTTCAGCGGCATACTGGTCGAGCGAGACCCAGTTGCGGAAGCCACCGCGTTCGGGATGCGGCGTCCCGGTCAAAAAGCACTTTTCTGCCGAGTGAGCTCCGGTGACACCCGGATGGCTGGTCCCGGAAAACACGGTGAAGTCGTTGCGGAATTCTTTGAGCTTTTCCAGATAGGGTGTCAGTTCGTAGTCCCGTCCCGCCTTTTCAGGAAAGAAGAACTGCGGCAGGATTCCCATGTTGGTTTCGATGGCCACCATGCGCCGCGGACGATCGACCGCCGAGTCCGCTCCGAACGCTGGCCGCATGGCGTCCAGGAAAGGCAGAGCCAGCGTCACTCCGACACCTCGCAGAAATGTTCGTCGGGACAAGGCGTTGCCGGTGGTCGTGGCAGGCTGCATGGGCGAGTATCCTTGACGCGAATTGCAGTGACTCAGTTTCGGGTGATGAATTCGTCCAGGTTCAGAATCACATTGCCGACGGCCGTCATCGCCGCCAGTTCGATCTCACTGACGCCTGTCGGGGCCGGACCGATCGGATCGGTGGCCAGCTTATGAGCTTCGTCGGAGTGCGCGGCATAGTATTCACGGCGGCTGTCAAACAGGCGAGCGAGGACGGCCACTTCCTGGGGTCGCGCGGGCCGAACCAGGGCGAGTTCCAATCCCTTCGCCAGGCGATCTTCCAGTTTCGGCCCAGCTTCGTGGATCATCCGTCGAGCCAGTGCCTGGGCGGTTTCGACAAACGCGGGATCGTTCAACGTGACCAGTGCCTGCAGTGGCGTGTTCGTGTTGATGCGCCGCACCACGCACAGTTCACGGCTGGGGGCGTCGAACGTCGTCATCGCCGGGTATGGAGTCGTTCGTTTGATGAATGTGTAAAGCCCCCGCCGATAGCGGTCTTCTCCCTGGCTTGTTTCCCACTTCGTCGTGTTGTACGTCGATTGCCAGATCCCTTCCGGCTGAGGGGGCATGACGGATGGCCCGTACATCTTGTGACTGAGCAGGCCGGAAGCGGCCAGCGCGTTGTCACGAATCATTTCCGCTTCCAGGCGGAACCGGGGTCCACGCGCGAGCAGCCTATTAAAGCGATCCCGTTCCAGTAACTCGGGGGTGGTTCGTGACGATTGCCGATACGTCGCAGACATCACGATCAACTTGCACAGTCGCTTGAATGACCACGGCGTGGATGCTGATGGCGTCCCCGGTCCGGCAGGGAGCCCCATGAATTCAGTCGCCAGCCAGTCCAGCAGTTCCGGATGCGTGGGAGGTTGCCCCTGTGATCCGAAATCTTCCTGAGATTCCACCAGACCGGTTCCGAAGAATTGAGCCCAGATCCGATTGACAGCGACACGTGCTGTCAGGGGGTTGGCCGGGTCGGTCAGCCAGGCTGCAACACCCAGGCGGTTTTGCGGAGCACCCTCAGGGAATGAATGAAAGCTGGCGGGGACCGCCGGTTCGACCGCATCACCCGGTTGCAGGAAGTTGCCGCGCACATGGATTTTCGTCGTACGCCGCTTCCCGTCCGGCAGTTCTCGCAGAACGGGTGTCTGCGGAACCGGAGCGGCCAGTTCCTGCTGCAGTCGGGCCAGTTGATCGCGGATCGGCTGAGTGACCGGAGTGAACGAGGCTACGTGTTTGTAGAGTTGAGCCTGCTGGGCGGCGGTCCGTTCGGCGGGCGCGATGCGAGTGATCGCCAGGATCGGTTCCGGCACATTCCCCTGCAGCGACGGTTCGTCGTCGCTGGTGACCGACAGGCGAAACCGTCCGATGCTGAAACCGGGATAACTGAATTCAAACTGATGATCCAGCGTCACCACCAGTTCCGAGCCCTGTTTCAGAGCCACCGGTTCTGCCGGAGTAAACACAGCCGTGCGGGCTGTCGTCTGTTGCGGAGAAACAGCCCACCCACGCTTGGTGATGTCCGGGTTCTTGATGCTTTGTTCGACGGGATAGTCCGCTTGAGAGAAATCGGCCTTGGCACCCGTCAAAACGATCTCTGTCGCGGGTGTCCCCTCGGGACCTTTTACGCTCAACGTGATGCGGCTCAACACGAAATTGCCGTCGTTCGGAGATCGACCAACGCCCTGCTTCGGATGGGATTTGTCAGGCAGTGCTTCCAGCTTCAGGCCGGTCAGCCGTGAAATGCCCACTGGCAGCGAAACCGTGTATGTTTCTTTCGCGGGTGACTTCGCTTCCGCCAGCACGGAACCATCGTCAAGCCGCTTCAGGGTCGAACCGCTGGCCGCGGACATTTCCCTGGGAACAGGAACTGACCAGCCACGGGTCTGGCTCATCTTCGCCGCCCAATCGTCGGCGAACTGCTTCAGTTCGGGCGAGACCGTGTCGCGCTGTAGCTCCAGCTTCGCAATTTCGGCTTTCAATCGAATCTGCTGTTCGACCTGAGCGGGCGTCGGCGTCGCCAGTTTGGGACGTTCGTCGAAGTCGTCTGCGTCCTCGGTCTGATTGAAGTAGGCATAAAACTGATAGTACTCGCGCTGGGTGAGCGGATCGTATTTGTGACTGTGGCACTTGGCACATCCGAAGGTCAGGCCCATCCAGACCTGCAGAGTGGTATCGACGCGATCCTTGACGGCGGCGACACGGAATTCTTCATTGTCGGTCCCTCCTTCGTCGTTGATCATGGTGTTGCGATGAAACGCGGTTGCCAGTTGCTGCTCCATCGTTGCCTGGGGAAGCAGATCGCCGGCCAGTTGTTCGCGTGTGAACTGGTCGTACGGCATGTCGCTGTTGAAGGCGTCGATGACCCAGTCCCGGTACCGCCACATTGTCCGGGCCAAATCCTTTTCGTAGCCCTTGGTATCGGCGTAACGGGCCAGATCGAGCCACATCCGCGCCCACCGCTCACCAAACGCCGGTGACTTGAGCAGATCATCCACCAGCCGTTCATACGCCTGGGGGGAGGCATCATTGAGGTACTTGGACAATACGGCGGAATCGGGAGGCAGGCCGGTCAGATCCAGCGCGACTCGACGTGCCAGCGTGTGCTTGTCTGCTTCCGGTGACGGGCTGAGCCCTTCGCGTTCCAGTCGAGCCAGGACGAACCGATCAAGATCGCTGATCGGCCATGTCGACTGATTGACGATTGGGGGAACGGGCCGGACAGGCCGGTCAAACGACCAGTGAGTCCCCCAGGGAGCCCCTTCCGCGACCCACCGTTTCAGGATGTCGATCTGTTCCGGCGTGAGTGCCTTCCCCGAATCCTTCGGGGGCATGACTTCGTCGCCATTGGCCGATTGAATCCGTCGCACCAATTCACTGGCCGCGGAGTCGGCAGGAACGACAGCCTGTTTCCCGTCATGCGAAGCGAGAGCCCCTTCGCGCGTATCCAGCCGCAGTTCTGCTTCCCGATGCTGGTCGTCGGGACCGTGACAGGCAAAACAGTTGCGGGCCAGGATCGGCCGAACGTCACGAACGAAGTTCACGGGCTTGAGACCATCAGCGGCCAACACAGGAAACGTGAGTAGTGTCAGTAGCAGTCCGAACGGCAGCGAACGTCGGGGCATGGCGTGCAAATCCGAGAAGCGTCACAAGTTGAGTCCACGCTCCATGATACTGACTACATCGCAGTGCCAGTAGTCTGAAGCACTCCCCGGTAACTTCCCGGTCAGCATTGGCATTTCGGGCAGTAAAACGTCGAACGCTGGGCTTGTACGATGCGGATCACGGTTCCCCGCTGGCACGTTGGGCAGGACTGGTCCTCGCGCATGTAAACGCGGTGCTCGTTTTGATACCGACCGCTTTGACTCAGGGCGTTGCGATAGGTGCCATCTCCCAGCGTCGAACCTTCGTATTCGATTGCCTTTTCCAAGACGGCCTGCGCGGAATCTGCCAGGCGATCGATCTGGGGTTTGGTCAGCTTCTGACAATTCCGGCGAGGGTCGATGCCGGCAATGTGCAGGATCTCGCTCGCGTACAAGTTTCCGATGCCGGCGACCAGTTTCTGATCCAGCAGGGCGACTTTGACCGCCCGGCTGGTGGCGCGCAGGCGTTCGATCCACAGGTCACGGGTAAATTCCAGTGCGTCTGGACCCAGCTTTGTGGGACCGAATTTTTCGGCCAGTTCTGCAGACTTGAACAAACGCAATGTCCCCAGACCGCGACGGTCCCAGAACCAGACGGAATTGAATTCCTGCTCGCCCTCAAACTGCCATTCCACCCGCAGGTGGTCGAGATCTGGAGCGTTTGCCAGCAGCATTAAACCCGTCATCCGTGGTTCCACCACCAAACTTGATTCATTCGACAAATCCAGCACAACCCGTTTTCCGAGTCGGCGGACGCCGGTGACTGATTGTCCCGTCATCCCCTTCGCCAGCCGGGAAAACGTGGGTTGGATGCTGAGGGGACGGCAATGTGTCGGACATTCCAGAACGGCAGTGATCCGGCGATCCTGTACAAACGGACGGATCCCGCGGACCATGGTTTCGACTTCGGGCAACTCCGGCACTGATCTGCTCCCGTCAAAGTCTGCGCGTTGCGAAGAGATTTCCGTTGAGGTTCGCCTTGCTGGGGCTTCCACGCAGGCGCGAGTACGGCATTCTAGCGTCTGCTCGGGATAATTGGAGGACCTGGTACCAGACTGGCCTGAAGCGGCGGAAATCGCAGAATCTGCTTGACGCAGGTAGTCCAACGGACGATTCTATTTTGACGAGCGACCACGATTCTGCGTGGTTGTGATTTCGTGTTTGTGCCTCCGCACCTAGGAGCCTGTTCATGGTTCATCCCCGTCACGCCATTCTCACGTCTCTCGTGCAGCGTAGTCGGGCCGCGTTCACTCGCATGATCGCCGGTCTCAGTTGTGTCGTATTGATGTCTGGTTTGGTTTCCGCCGTGGATCAACCCGGTGCAGACCCTGCCGCCCGGGTGGCTGCCCATCTGGTTGCCGGTGAATTTGGTCCCGCCCTGGACGTGGCGACGAAAGTCGCCGACCCTGCTCAAAAGGCGGCGTTGGTGCAGGACGTTGCTGTTGCCCAGGCGGAAGCGGGTGAACCCGCGACCGCGGCGGCCACACTTTCGCGAGTCAGCCGTACCAGAAAGGGTTCTGCTGCGGGTGGACTCGGCGGTCGCGCTGGCTTTGGCGGCGGCGGTACCATGGCCGACTTCCAGACCCTGATGACAATGATCGAGACCAACACATCCGGGAAGTGGATGAACGTTGACTCTGAGGGGGGATCCCAAAGTCCCTATCCCTACGGTGTTCATGTCTCCCCCAACGGGTTGCTGCATCGCCTGACGTCCAGGGAAGAATCCAACTTGCTCGCTTCGTTGGGGATGCAGGCCCGGCAGGCGGACCTCAATGCGGATGTCGCCCGTCACTCGGACCTGCGGCTGGTCTCGTTGACCCGCCTGGAAAAGGCTGTGGCTCAGCGTTTGTCGGACGGTCTGACCGTTCCTGAAACGATGGCGCAACTGGCCGGTCTCTCGCAGATCAAGTACGTGATGGTTTATCCCGAATCGAAGGAAATCGTGATCGGCGGTCCCGCCGATGCCTGGCAATACAATGCCCAGGGTCAGCCGGTCAGCACCACCACCGGTCGGCCGACACTGCAACTGGATGACCTGGTCACCGTGCTGCGAACGTTTGCCCGCAACGATGCCGATTTCGGTTGCTCGATCAATACGCGTGATGCCGGTGTCCGAGCCCTGACCGATTTCGTGCAGAAGTCCCAGGCCCGCGGCCCGCTGAATTCCAACTCGGTCCGTAATTGGGTGGCGCAACTGCAGCAGAAACTGGGTCGCCAGGACATCGAAGTCTGGGGTGTTCCCGCGGACAGCCGCGTGGCTCGCGTCATCGTCGAGGCGGATTATCGGATGAAGTTGATCGGGATCGACAAGTTGAAGGCCGGCAAAGAAATCCCAAGCTACTTCGACCTGCTGGGCGCCACGCAGCCGAAGGAAGTCCAGACGATGGATGCCCTGCGGTGGTGGTTGACGATGAAATACGATGCCGTCACTCACAGTGCCGACAAGACTGTGTTTGAAATCCAGGGCTCGTCGGTCCTGTGCCAATCGGAGAATCAGTTCCTGACGGCCGAAGGAAAGCACGTTCCCACCGGCCAGTCGGAACCGACCAACCGGGCGTTTGCCCAAAACTTCACGGCGAACTACGAGAAGCTGGCGACCCGTGATCCGGTGTTCGCGGACATGCAGAACATCTTCGATCTGGCGCTGGTGTCGGCCCTGGTCCAGCACGAAAAGCTGGACGACAAGGCGGGCTGGGACCTGGGCGTGTTTACTCCGCGGGGTGAGTATGCGACGGCCAGGTATGCCGTTCCAAAGGAAATCGACTCGGTCGTGAATCACCGGGTCTACAATGGCCGTGACATCGTCGTGCAGGTCGCTGGTGGCGTCCGTGGCGACGTGATGTCGGTCGTCAAGGATCCGAAGCTGACCCCGGAATCACCGCGGCTGGGAAGCTTGGCGAAAACCGCGCAGGCTCCGGAACTGCCCGCCGGACGCTGGTGGTGGGATGCCGTCAAATAATGTCGAGACCTATCGACAAGCGACAAACAATCGATGGAAAACGCGACCGGTTCTGCCGGTCGCGTTTTTTTGTGCCGCCGCGGGACCGTCAGCTGTGACACCGCAGCGATGAACAGACCAGCCCCGACCTGAATTGGCAAACTCGCACTTTCAGACAGCCTGCGACTCTCCAACGAAGGAATTGCATCTGTCGCGGCTCGCTGCATTCTCGCAAGCATCGCGAGGACTGTTATTGCTCATCGTGAACTGCCGTTGATCATGCTCGGCCAGTTTGTTGCTGCATTCAATACACGCACGAGATTCGATTATTACAGATTACACACACTGCGGTTTCGGTTGCCTTGATTTGTTCGCCTCGTAATGTTTGACAGCTTAATTAAACGGCAGGAACTGCAGAAGGATATTGAAGTAGGTGCTGACGCAGACGATTCTCACTCAACACGTGATTCGCGCGATTGTCTATGCGTGTTCATGCCTCTGCGCCAAGGAGCCCTCTCATGTCTCACTTCCGTCACATCACATTCCAATCGATCGCGCAGTTTCGTCGATTGACGTTTCGCGGAATCATTGCCGGTTTCATGTTGATGTCGGGACTGACGTTCGCGGATCAGCCCGCTACGGACTCTGCCGGTCGGGTGGCGGGTCATCTGGCCGCTGGTGAATTCGGACCTGCGATGGACGTGGCGATGAAAGTTGCCGACCCCGTTCAACGAGCCGCCCTTGTCCAGGATATTGCGGACGCCCAGGCGGCGGCAGGTGAACCCGTCACCGCGGCAGCCACACTGTCGCGAATCAGCCGCAATCTGCCGAATGCGTCCACCAGCGGACCTAAGGGTCGCGGCGGTTTCAGCGGTGGCGGTACCATGGCCGACTTCCGAACGCTGATGAACATGATCGAGACCAACACGTCCGGGAAGTGGATGAACGTTGACTCTGAGGGTGGGTCCCAGAGTCCCTATCCCTACGGTGTGCATGTCTCCCCCAACGGGTTGCTGCATCGCCTGACTTCCAAGGAGTCATCTAACCTGCTCGCTTCACTGGGGATGCGTGCCCGGCAGGCGGATCTCAACGCCGATGTCGCGCGTCACTCAGATCTGCGGCTGGTCTCGCTGACCCGCCTGGAAAAGGCTGTGGCTCAGCGTCTGTCGGACGGTCTGACCGTTCCTGAAACGATGGCACAACTGGCCGGTCTGTCGCAAATCAAGTACGTGATGGTTTACCCCGAATCGAAGGAAATCGTGATCGGCGGTCCCGCCGATGCCTGGCAATACAATGCCCAGGGCCAGCCGGTCAGCACCAGCACCGGTCGTCCGACACTGCAACTGGATGACCTGGTCACCGTCCTGAGGACATTTGCCCGCAACGATGCCGATTTCGGTTGTTCGATCAATACGCGCGATGACGGTGTCCGAGCCCTGACCGATTTCGTACAGAAGTCCCAGGCCCGCGGCCCGCTGAATTCCAAGTCCGTTCGTAACTGGGTGAAACAACTTCAGGAAAAACTGGGTCGCCAGGACATCGAAGTCTGGGGTGTTCCCGCAGACAGTCGCGTGGCGCGTGTCATCGTCGAAGCGGACTACCGAATGAAGTTGATCGGGATCGACAAGTTGAAAGCGGGGAAGGAAATCCCCAGCTACTTTGACCTGCTGAGCACCGCGCAGCCGAAGGAAGTCCAGACGATGGATGCCCTGCGGTGGTGGTTGACGATGAAATACGATGCCGTCACTCACAGTGCCGACAAAAACGTGTTTGAAATCCAGGGTTCGTCGGTCCTGTGCCAGTCAGAAAACCAGTTCCTGACGGCCGAAGGAAAGCACGTTCCCACCGGCCAGTCGGAACCGACCAACCGGGCGTTTGCCCAAAACTTCACGGCGAACTACGAGACGCTGGCGACCCGGGATCCGGTGTTTGCGGACATGCAGAACATCTTCGATCTGGCGCTGGTGTCGGCCTTGATCCAGCACGAAAGGCTGCACGACAAGGCGGGCTGGGACCTGGGTGCTTTCACTCCGCGGGGTGACTATGCCACGGCCCGGTATGCCGTCCCGAAGGAAATCGACTCGGTCGTGAATCATCGGGTTTACAATGGACGTGACATCGTCGTGCAGGTCGCCGGGGGCGTGCGTGGCGACGTGATGTCGGTCGTCAAGGATCCCAAGTTGACCCCGGAATCACCGCGTCTGGGAAGCCTGGCGAAAACCGCGCAGGCTCCGGAATTGCCGACCGGACGCTGGTGGTGGGATGCCGTCAAATAATGTCGAGACCTGTCGACAAGCAACAACCAATCGATGGAAAACGCGACCGGTTCTGCCGGTCGCGCTTTTTTGTGCAGCCGTCTGGGATTGCACTCTGCCGATGCGGGTTTCAGAATGGAGGTGACAAATCGGGGGCAGTGCTTTTCTTTTTTCAGACGGATCGAGAGCCATGGCGAAACGGATGATCGGGCCCTTTGAAGTGGGGGACCGCATCGGCGTCGGCGGCATGGGGATCGTCTATCGCGCGACCTATACCAAGAACGGTGCGCCCGTCGCACTCAAAGTGCTCTCGCCCGAAGTCTCCGATTCGGAAGCGCTGCAACGGCGCTTTGAGCGGGAGATTTCCATCCTGAAAAAGCTGCAGCATCCCAATGTCGTCCGGTATTACGGCGGCGGCCGGTTTGGTGCTCAGCGGTTTTACGCGATGGAACTGATTGCGGGGGGCTCGGTCGAAGACTATTTGAAAATCAAGAAAAAGCTTCCGTGGGAAGAAGCGCTTGACATCACAATGCAGGTCGCCAAGGCCCTGGAGCATGCCCATGAAGCCGGGATCGTCCATCGGGATCTGAAGCCCGCCAACCTGTTGCTGACCGGTGAACATCAGATCAAGTTGACGGACTTTGGCATCGCCCGGGATACAACCGCCACGGCCCTGACGGCGGCCGGAAAGACGGTCGGGACCTATGCCTACATGGCCCCCGAACAGATCCGGGGCAAGCCGCCCGTCGACAAGAAGACGGATCTGTACGCGCTGGGCTGCGTCTTGTTCGAGATGATTGCGGGGGAAACTCCGTTCCTGAGCGATAACCAGGGCGAGTTGCTGATGATGCATTTGCAGGAAGAGCCGCCACGTATTACATCGCTGGTGCCCGACTGCCCGATCTTTGTGGAGGATCTGATTTTTCATCTGCTGGAAAAGGATCCGGCGGAACGGCCCTACGATGCATTGGCGTTGCAGGTGGAAATTGACGACGTTCGCAAGAAGATCGGCGAACAGCGCAGCATTGCCGCCGAAACCCTGGCCGGGGGAACAGCGAATGCCGGAGGAACCCGTGGTGCCGAAGAGCTCAAGGCGGCCATGGGGAAAACGAAAAAGAAGAAAAAGAAGCAGGATTCCAGTCCCATTTACGAACGAACCTGGTTCCTGGGCCTGTGCCTGTCGCTGGTCCTGGGGTTCCTGGTCTGGCACATGCTGCCGTGGGGTGAAGACAAGCTGATGGCGGAAGCCGAGCGACTGCTCAAATCGGAATTTGCTTCAGACCAGATCCAGGCGCGGGACAAATACCTGAAATTGCTGCTCACGCGATATCCGGAGGGGCATCACGCTGCCCAGGCGGCAGCGATGATTATTGATGTCGACAAGAAAGAAGTCACCACCCAGATGCGCGCTCGGGCGAAACTTCGTCAGCCCCCTGCCAACGAAGCCGAGCGGCAATACCTGAATGCCGAAAAGTTCCTGCAATTCGGCGATCAGGTCACGGCCCTGCGAAAGTTCGGGGCGATCCTGGACCTGTTCAAGACGAAGGATGAGTACCGCATTTACGTCTTGTTGTGCCAGGACGAAATCGACAAGATCCTGGCTCAATCAGGCAGCGAATCTCTGGCATCGTTCCTGAACAAGCGACTGAAGGATGCCGACACCGCTCGACAGTCCGGAAGAGTCGGCGAAGCGGAGTCCATCTGGACCAGCATCAAGACCTTGTACGAGGATAACGAAGAAGCGAAGGTTCATGTCGCGTACGCGAAGAAAAAATTACGTGACGAAGATCCCGGTCCGCCCCCCTGGGTTGGCGAGACACCCGAATCGACGACGAATGAGACGAGCAATGGCGGTACCGGGAATTCCCAATGATCGATGGTGTTGACGTTTCCAAGTAATTCAGCGAGCAAGGAGTATCGACACATGCGTTTCAAAGTTGCAGTGTTCGCCGCGGTGGTCAGCAGTTTGAGTGTGGCGAGTGTCCAGGCGTTCCCTCCGATGCCCCAGTACCTGGTCGACGGTTATAAGACCGAAAAGGATTATGAACCGTTCCTGAAAACCGTCGACGGCCTGAAGATGAAATGCGACGTCTGCCACAAGCCGGGTGCCGAAAAAAAGGCGCGCGGCCATGGTTTGAATGACTTCGGCAAGGTCTATCACGACCGGTTCAAGCCGAAAGACTTCCAGGCCGCTCACAAGGACAAGAAAACCGACGAAGCAATGAAGTTGTTCAAGGATGCCTGGAACAAATCCGTGACCGAAAAGAACGCGGAAGGCAAGGTCTATGGCGACCTGATCAAGGAAGGCAAACTTCCCGGCAAGAACGACTGACGAGGATCCAGAGCTCACGACCGAGCCAGTGTTCAACGTAACAGGCGACCGCATCAACTGTTGCGAACCGATCTCGCGATTGAAATCGGCGTGATCAGGGGTTGAGTCTGTCCACTGTCGGGACATCCCGGATGCGGGCTCGAAAACGACTCAACCGCTGATGGAAATGGCAGATGCGGAATGATCGCAACTTGTGCCACGCGTTGACTTTTTTTGAGGTTCCACTTACTGTGCGCAGGGTGGGATATTTGGTGAGCCGGGGAGAAAACCCGGTTGACCAAGTCTCTGGACCGGCAACAATGCGCGTCGGTGCCCATGGGATCACGAAATGGACTGATTGGAGCCTGTCGACTTGCCTGTGGCTGGGATTCCATCCACCGGGCAGGCCGCGAATCAGGCTCTGGAATTGAGGAGGCGAGTCGAACCATGTTCTTTTCACTCACAGGTCGCTCCCGGATCGCTTCGACCTTTCTGGCCGTCGTGACTGCCGTCAGCCTGCTGCAAGGAACAATTGCCCGCGGACAGGCCCCCGTCGTTGGCGGATTCGATCCCGAGTGGGGCGCCAAGATGATCGAGCTGAAGGCGTTCAAATTTGGCACCGTTGCCAAGGGAGCGGATGCGGCCATTCAAGTTCGCGTCAAGAATATCTATGCCGAACCGATTCAGATCACCAGCCTGTCGACCGGTTGCAGTTGCGTCGGCTGGGACGAGATTTTTCAAGGCGTTCGCCTGCCGATCGTGGTCCCCAGTGGTGGGCAACGAATCGTGACCTTAAAGCTGGACACGCTGAAGTACGACGGCGAGAGAACTTCCAAGGCTCGCATTGATTTGCTGGATCCGGTGCACGGCACCGCGACCTTTGTGGAACTTCCCGTGACCGCCTACATTCGCCGTGATGTGGTCCTGGTGCCAGGGTCTGTCAAATTTGGAACCGTTGATCTGGGCAGTGGTTCCCAGAGAAAAGTGACCGTGCAGTACGCAGGACGACAAGACTGGAAAATCACCCAGGCCAAGGCGATCAATCCGAATCTGTCTATCGAAGTCGTGGAGACGGCACGTACCGGCGTTTCCCCCACGGCCATCGTGAATTACGAGTTGACATTTTCCCTGAGTAAGGAAGCTCCGGTCGGAACGCTGCGTGAACAGGTGATCCTGTTGACCGATGACGCCAACAATCCGCAGGTTCCAGTGATGGTCGAAGCCAGTGTCGAATCGGACGTCGTGATCACCGACTTGTCGTTTGGCACCTTAAACGTTGGACAGGCCAAGACCACGGAAGTGATCGTGCGGGCGAAACGGCCATTCAAGATTGAAGAGTTGTTTCGTGAACCCAATGTCGCGTCCAAACTTCCAGATGGAGCGTTCAAGGTCAAGAATCTCGACACCAACACGGCGGCCCCGTTTCACCGATTGCCGGTGACCTTCATCGCTCCCGCAGTGGCTGGCCCGTTTGAGGAAACGTTTTCGGTCAAGATTTCCGACCGGGCTCAACCGCTCACCTTCAAAGCACGCGGTCGCGTCAACGATGCCTCGGGTGCCGCCAGGAACTGAATTTCGGTTGACCATTCAATCAGCCAAACAGTTCCGCGATCGGAGTCGGATCGCTGACCAGATGGCTGGGGCGTCCTTGCGGCGTGTACAGGATCTGGTCTGGGTCGATCCCCAGTTTCCTGTAGACGCTGGAGACAAAGTTTTCAGGCGACAGAACTCGATCGACCGCATTGTAGCCGGCGCGGTCCGTGGCTCCGATGATTTGCCCGCCTGGAATGCCGGCTCCGGCCAGCATGACACTCATCGCCTGTGACCAGTGGTCGCGGCCTGCGTCCTTGTTGATCTTCGGGGTGCGGCCGAATTCTCCCAGCATCACCACCAGCGTCGAATCCAGCTGGCCGCGCTGGTCCAGGTCGTCAATGAGTGCCGCCACGGTGCCGTCGACTTCGGGCATCCGCTTGTTCAACGATTCGAACAGCTTGGTGTGATGGTCCCACCCCCCTTCGTTCAGCGTGACGAACGGGACGCCCGCTTCGACCAGTCGCCGCGCCAGCAGGGCTCGCTGACCGAATGCGTGGCGCCCGTACTTTTCCCGCACCGTGGGCGGTTCCTTCTGGATATTGAACGCTGCCTGAGCCTTTTCACTTCGCATCAATTGCTGGCCCTGTTGATAGTAGTCGTCCAGAGCCCGGACCGGATCGGCTGCGGCGGCGTCCGTGACTCTTGGCAGTCGGTCCACGCGTGAACGGATCGATTCGCGCCTGGTAAATCGGTCGTCGGTGATCCCGTTCGGCAGGGCGACGTCGCGGACACGGAACGACTCACTGTTGGGGTTGTCGGGAACGACGAAGGGAGCGTACTGGGCTCCCAGGAAATTCGGGCCGCCGGAACGGGTCATACTCGGGATCGAGAAATAGGCGGGCAGTCCATCCTTGTGGCCACGATTGTGCGCCGTCGCGGAACCCAGGCTGGGATGGAAGCTGACAAAGGCACCGCACCCGACCGGGATCCGCGGTGGGGCTCCTGTCATCATGTAATGATTCCCGGCACCATGATTTCCCTGGTTGTGGCAGATCGACCGTACGATCGCCAGCTTGTCGGCGATCCCTGCCAGGCGAGTCAGGTGCTGAGAGAAGTATCCCCCGGGGATCCGGGTCGAGATCGGTTCGAATTCGCCCCGAACTTCCTTCGGTGCCAGCGGCTTTGGATCAAAGGTTTCGTAATGAGTCGGCCCTCCATCCAGCCAGATCAGAATGCAGCTTTTGGCCTCAATCTTCATTGTCGATCCGGCTTCGGCAGACAGCGCCCGTCGCATCAGGCCGTCGGCAAAACCGACCCCCAGGAAGCCACCCAAGCCCAGTTGAATGGCGTGACGTCGGGTCATCCCCGTGCAATCGCGATAAGTCTGCATGATCCACTCCGGCCTGATTGCTCAGGTCTCTTTAACAAATTCAATCTTTGACAGATTGCGGGCGTTTTTTCAGTTCGACATCCAATTTGCGCAATTCGCCGCCCCGATAGAACTGCACACTCACATGATCTCCGACCTGATGGGTTCGGATGGCGACCTTCAACCCAGGAAAGTCAACAATCGGTGTGCCCTGAACGTCGATGATCACGTCTCCAACCTGGATTCCCGCCGTCGCTGCACTGCTATCCGCCTCAATGCTGGTGATTTCGCAACCGCGGGCATGCTTTTCACCGAACACTCCCAGATACGGCCCGTTGGCAATCATCATTCCCATCACCAGCGCCCCGGTCACGGCGACGCCATTCTGCAAGACGTGGACGCACATGGGGGCGACAATCGTCTTGCGCCATTCGTAAACGATGGCGAAGGCGATTCCCAGGAACGAGGCCGCGATGGCATGCAGGATTCCAAAGCTGTGGGCAAACCCGAAGATCACCCCCTGCAATAAAATGGCCGATTTCAGATCCAGATGGCGCTTGAGAGTTCCGTAGAGCATCCCACGGAAAAACAGCTCTTCCCCAATCGGAGCGGCCAGGACCGCCGACACAATCAACGCCCAGAAAACCGGGTTCGGTTCGTTGAAGTTGGCGGCGGCGGGTTCGACAAACGGATTCTGCACCACCATGCCCGGAGACAGATTCAGAATCAGTCCGACTATCAGTCCCAACCCAATCCAGATCGTCAGCAGCGTCGGCAGCGCCATTGTCGATTCCACCAGGCAACGGACGGCTGAGGGGCGTTGAAAACGAGCCCCACGCCGCCACGCAACCGCGGCGGGATAGAACCAGACCCAGACAAAGAATAGCACCGTGGCAATTCCGCCATACCGGACGACAATGCTTTCGGGAACAATCAGAACCGCGATTCGTAATGCAAACGGCGGGACGAACCCGATCACCACGTCCTGCACACGCCACGGCAGATCGGGAAAGACCGCGACCGGGCCCGATGACGGGTTCGGCAGGGCTTCGATCTGCAGCGGAGACTCGGACATGGAATGACTAATCTTTAAAGACAAATTCGGGGGTGTTGATCAGGGCCCACATCAGGTCTTCGGTAACCCGGCGTCGATTCGCCTCCGGTTCCTCGAACAGGCTGCTGGCGTCTTTCAATTCATCGGCTGTCGGACGGCGGGCGTACAGCGACAGATACAGTTGTTCCACAATCTGGGCGGGTGTCATGGCTGACTGAGCCAACTCGTGAGCCCGGCTGCCGTCGCTGGCCACCTTGCGCGCCAGCGTATTCGAATTCATCAGGTGCAGTGACTGGACGATCGTGGTGTCGAGCGTTCGTTCGCACGGCGGATCCTGGTTGGGATCCTGTCGACCGAAGGCGTCCAGGAACAGGGAATCGATGCGGGCTGTCCATAGTTCCTTGGCGCGTGACCCCAGCGGCATCGCTTCAAAGTCTTCTCGCACTCCGGTGGCAGTACTGACGGTGTCGAGCAGGACTTCTGCCCGCAAACGGGTTCGATAGTGACGCGAGAAGTTGCGGTGATCGGCCACGTTCTTGTCGCTGGGGACGGAACTCAGCCCATACACGTACGACGTGGCGATGCGGCGGATTAATTGCTTTATGTCATACTTGTGGGCTCGAAAGTCGTCCGCCAGTGCAGTCAGAAGCGGCGCGTTGGAAGGAGGATTGGTCGCTCGCAGATCGTCAACCGGATCGACAAACCCGCGCCCCATCATGTCCGCCCAGACTCGATTCGCCATCGCCTGTGCGAAGTACGGGTTCTGGTCCGACGTGATCCATTCGGCCAGGGCTTCGCGAGGATCTTCCACTCCCTCCAGGCTGGGTGCCTTCCCAAACAGCGGCTTGGGGGACATCGCGGTACTTTTCAGCGGATGATTCACTGTTCCGCTGGCGCCCGCGAAAATGAATTCTTCCGAGCCCGAAATGGGTGCCGAGATCCCAGTCCCCTTGCGGGCCAGTTTTGCGAAGTACGCTGCAAACGAATAGAACTCGTCCTGCCCGTAAACTTCAAACGGATGATGGTGACACTTGGCACATTCCAGCCGAATCCCCAGGAACAGTTGACTGACGATGGTGGTCAGTTCGTCGGGAGCGCGCCGGTCGCGAAACATCACCGTGTTCCCGTCGCGAAACGTGCTGCCTCGAGCGGTGATCAGTTCGCGAACGAACTGGTCATACGGTTTGTTCTTGCGAAAGGAATCCCGGATCCAGGTGTCGTACGCCAGCGTCGCCTTGATGCCGACATGGTAGGGATTGGGCCGCAACAGGTCCGTCCATTTGTTCGCCCAGTGTTCGGCGTATTCCGGATGAGCGAGCAGCCGGTCGATCAGCAGTTCACGTTTGTTGGGAGCGGAATCGTCCAGGAAACTACGGGCCTCATCGGCGGTGGGACCGCGCCCGATGATGTCCAGGAATGCTCGCCGCAGAAACGTATGATCGGCGGCGGGCTCGGACGGAGTGATCCCCAGAGTTTTCAACTTGTCCCAGACCAGTCCGTCGATGAAGTTCTGCTTTGGTAGCAACGGGTACACGGAATCGGGGGCGGGATCGGGATGCGGCACCGCGACGGAACTGACGGCGATGTAACCCATGTAACGGGCCATGATGGCAGTGTCTCCCACGATGGGACCGGCCGTCATCAGGCCGGCGTCATTGACAGCAACCATGGCTGCTTCATTGGACAGATACGCGGATAGCCGCGTGACATCACGCGTCGACCCGTCGCTGTAACTGGCGGTGACTCGCAGTTGCTGCTTCGCCAGTCGCGGCAGGACTCGATCCTGCGGTTCGACGGCGATTCCTGTCAGAGTCACGACGGCAGGTTCCGCAGGCGGAACCACACGAGAGCTTTCCGGCCGACGCGGCATTCCGGCGGCAATCCAATCGTACAGGACCCGGTATTCGGTCGAGTCGCGATCCAGGCGCTTGCCTCCCCCATGAGGCAGGTCACCAATCGGTTTCAACAGCAACAGGCTTCGTTCGGCGGCGGGTGCAAACACCCGTCGGCCGCGACCTTCCTTGGCCAGGGCTTCGTAATCAAAGTCAGGATCGAAACCCAGCAGACTCAGTTGGAATCCGTTCTGTCCCCGTTGCTTGCCATGGCACGCACCGCTGTTGCAGGCATACCGCGACAGAACGGGCATGACATCCCGTTCAAATTCTGCGGGGACAGGAACCGAGACGTGATCCACCTGGATCGGCAACGACACGACCTCACCGCGGAATTCGACCTTCAGACTTCCCTGGCCGTCCCGCAACGGTCGGACGAACCCGCTAGGTGACACATCGACGATTCCGGGAGGGTCGACCGTATAGGTCGCATCTCGCGTCGCGTCGACCGTCTTGCCATCCAGTTTCCAATCGACCAGCACCTGGCTTCCAGCCAGCCGCTGCGTTAATTGAATCTGCGGTGGCGAAACCAGGATTTCGGCCCGCAGCGGCATCGATATTCCGAGGAAAGTCAGAAAGTTCAACGCCCAGAGCAGAGGTAATCGCGATGGCATGGTTTCAAACACTTGAGGGTTGGAGAGATCAATGGCAGGCGTTGCGGCGGGTCTGTTCGGCGGATCGTATTGCAGGGCCATCGCCATTTTCAAATTGGGTGCCACGGTCTTACCGTCTTCGGGAAGGCCNNAGGCCGTGCGATTGCTCAATCGGCACGGCCTTGTCGCGGACTCCAAGACCGTGGCACCCGATTCCCAACTTGAAACAGGCGATGGTCCTGCATCGTATTGCGGCCGCAGATGCTGGCCGCAATCATATCAGGATATACTGAATTGATCGGCCATTCCAAGGGTTGAATTCCGGGAAATCCGGTGCATTGTGGAATTGCGAACCTCGTCACATCGGTCGCAACGCCTGTGTCGAATCGACAAACGTCAGGATCGGCAATCAGGTTACAGCGTGATGGATCGTTGACCGGCGGCAGACTTGGATTGAGGTTTCAGGCCAGCGAGGGTTTGTTCTGACGGGTTGTGGCGGCCGAATTTCACCGTGTGTGGGCCGGCTGAGTAAACCCGCGGTTGAAACCTGGTTCCCTGAATTCGCACTGCGTACAGGATCTCACCCGTCGCATCCTCGACAACCTGCACCACCGGATTGACGGCGTTCGTGAATTGGAGTTCGGGAAGATGACCGACCACCTTGCGGCCGTCGTTGGCCTCGGCGGCGATCGTGATCGGCCAGCCGGGGAATTGGGCGCGGTCCCCTTCGCGTGCATCGCTGAATCGAGGCCAGCATTCCAGCGTAATCGTTCGCTGCTGCTTGCGGAACCGGACCAGACCGTAACCATCGGCACGCTGTTTCTCGTCCTGAATCTTGACAGGGTTGGCATACGCCAGCATCGAGATCTTGTTTCCCAGTCCGTCATGGAAGTCGCCGGTCCAGGGGAGGGGACTGTTCGCAACGGGATTGGGGCCGGGCTGTTCATCCAGGGGATGCCACCAGCGGCCGTAGATCGTGTTCACCAGCGCGGGACTGGTGAAACCGTAGGGACCGTCGCCGAATTCGTTCACGCCATGCTTCACCACGACTGCCAGATGCTGGTCACCACACAGATGCACGGCCCAGGCCCGGCGGATGATCTCCACGGCACGGTTTCGCGCCGTCTGCGGCCAGCCATTGCAATCCAGGTCGGCCAGCAGCCGATCATTCTGCCCGCCGTGCATATGCACCGCTCCGCAGAACGCCGTCTGCGACAGCACGCATTTCATCTCCGCTCCGGTCCAGTCCTGCGTCCAGTCGTTGAGGAATTTCTCCTGGCGCGGGCCGAGTAATTCCAAACCCGGTAGATCGATAGATTTCGGATCGTAGCTCGGGTCGTTGATATGGTCGGGACGAGGTCCCATTTGTGGGATCTTCCCCGCCGGGCCTGTCTTGAATTTCCGATCTTCCAGGATGGCAAAGTCGACCCCACCCAGAGTCAGGCGTGTGAAATAGACTTCGATGCCTCGTTGCACAGGAACCGGGTCGACCGGATCGGGCAAATGCCACGACTGCTGCCGCTGCACCTGGTTCACATAGGGAACCGGATAGCGGTAGCCACCGTCCGCATCACCCGGGATCTTGGATTGCTTCCCGCTTTCACCCCAGACGTTGCCATGCCCCACATCGTGATCATCCGGAATGCAGATCGCAGGCCGATCACGAATGATGTCGCGAAACTGCAAACCAAACTCAATCCAGCCCGCCGTGTGTTCCGTATGGCGATACGTCTGGTCGCCGCCGAAGAACAATAGATCGGGGTTCTGCAGTTTCAGGTTCGCGACGATCTCGGCACGCTCTCCGGTTGTCCGGCTGGAATTGCAGGACATATTGGCCACGACGATCTCGTCCTTGTCGACAGGATCGCGGCGAATCAATCCCTCGAACATCGCCTGCGCGCCATGCCGCACGCGATACGGAACATCGTGCGCGGCATCCCAGTGTTCGACACGGAAATGAGCGTCCCAGCCGGGATACAGCACATCGGCCCGAGCCGCTTCAATCCACTGACCATCACGTTGGAATTCCAATCGAGCAACGCGCTCCTCACCGGGCTTCAGCGGAAACAACTGCGCGGACATCTTCAACACACCGTTGTGGTGCGTGTAGACGGCAAACGCGACAACCTGGTCGCGCGGCACGTCCATCGACGGGGCGGACGGTGGGTCTGCCTTGGGCTTGGTTTTGTCCGGTTTCGTTGCATTGATACCGCGGGTCCACCATTCGCCCGTGGTCAGCGACTCCAGATTCGGAAACTCGCCACCAAACGGCGCGACGGCATCCTGGGCACCGAACGTTTGGGGTGCCAGTGCAAGGACACCTGTTCCGGCAGCGATCACCTTGATCGCGGTACGACGGTCAATTTCGGACATGAATCACTCCGGGATCATTTGTCGTTTATTTGGATTTCCAGCCCGGCTCCCAGTCCGACGACGGATGGCGCGCGCTCGACAGGTATTCACCAATCTTGCGAGCGATTTCCGGATGCTGCGCCGCCACATCAGTCTTCTCGGCTGGATCAGTCATCTGATCGAACAACGCGATTGGCGCATCCGGGCGGCCATGGCGGATCCCCTTCCAGCGGCCCTGATAGATCGCAGCCTGCCGGAAGCCACCTTCGTGGAATTCCCAGTACAGGAATTCGTGCTGTCGCTGCGTGGCAGCCTTTCCCAGCAGCGTCGGGACAAAACTCACCGAATCGCAGCCGTCGGGAACCTTGGTTCCGGCCAGTTCCGCCGCGGTCGCCATCCAGTCGCCAAAGTAGCCGACGTGAGGTGACTCCATTCCGGCGGCAATGTTTCCCGGCCACCAGGCGATCATCGGCACGCGAATCCCGCCGTCGGTCAGGCTCCGCTTGATTCCGGAATAGGGACCGGCCGGATTGAACCGCGCCAGATTGTGATTGCTCTCGTTATGCGGTCCGTTGTCACTCGTGAAGATGACCAGCGTATTCTGATCGAGTCCCTGTTCACGCAGGGTCGACAGCATGCGACCGACATAGCCGTCCAGTCGCGAGATCATCGCCGCCTGTCCCTTGTCAGGCTCGGGCCACGTTTCATTCGCATAGGGGCCGAAGTCTGGAACGTGGGCTCCATTCTTCAGAACGCGGGTCCGTTCGTTGTTGGCGTGCGGAATGACCATGCTCCAGTACAGGAAGAACGGTCGCGTCTTGTTCTGAGCCACGAACTCGATCGCCGCATCGGCAAACAGGTCGTCGGCGAACTGCACGGCCCTGGTCGCATAACCAGCGCCATCGCCGCCGACCGGCGTCACGACATTGGGAAGCGACACCCGCTCTTCATTCCGCCACAGGAAGTCCGGGAAATGGTTGTGAGCGTGGCGTTGATTGAGGTACCCAAAGAACTCGTCGAACCCCTGTTTGCGCGGCAGACCGCTCTCAGCCGCCCCCACATCCCCCAATCCCCATTTGCCGATCAGTGCCGTGTGATATCCCGCCTGCTGCAGGACTTTCGCAACCGTGATGTCTTCCGCACGCAATGCCTGGGCGATGGGATTTGCCTGTCCGGCGTTGCCTCGCACGCGTGTGCGTCCATGATGCTGACCGGTCATCAGGACACTGCGCGACGGAGCACAGACCGTGGCCCCGGCATAAAAGTGCGTGAACCGCATCCCGTCTTTGGCCATCTGATCCAGGTGCGGCGTCGTGATCACCTTCTGGCCATAGCAACCCAGATCACCATAACCCAGGTCATCGGCCATGATCCAGATGAAGTTCGGTTGGTCGCCAGCAACGCAGGTGCCCGTTGAGGCCACCGAAGCCACCACGACCATCAACGCCAGAATCGGAACAGTCGGCATTCGTACTCGCATGAGACACTCCACAGCGCAGGACTTCGCGATATCATGCCAAAGGATACAACGCGACCTGCGATTGGAAAACCGATACGAAGGTGTACAGATGACGTTACCAGTCGCATGCCCCGCGACCGGTTCCTTGGGGACTTTGTCGGCAAGGGCTGACGACATTGGAGCCGCAACGGCAGCAAGATCGACCCGGGCACCTCGACATTCGCGATGTGGCTTTTCCCACTCCGATTGGGAGGGCGAGGCTCAGAGTCGCCATTTTTCCCCGAAGGGGATAGATCCCATAGCACAGGGTGCGCTTCGCACCCTGTGAAGAAATGAACCGCGCTTTTTGTTCTTTCCCTGAAGGGGAAACATCTCCCCGCATGCGATGGAATGCGCTGGATATCGTTCCGACACTCAATCGCAATCCGTTGGGAACAACCTCACACGTCACCCGCGTGCCACGATGTATCCCCTTTGGGGAAAAACGGGGTCACATCGACCAGTCACAGGGTGCGAAGCGCACCCTGTGCTATGGGATCTATCCCCTACGGGGATAACATGACCAGGGATTAGGTTCTCCAATACCCGATCTCGCGATTTTCGCAAATTCATGCGATTCTCTCCCGGCGGGGCGGCACTCAAAGCGGGCAACGATTTTTGTCAGGACATTTCCACGGGTTAAGATGCAGGCGTCCTATCCGTTACTCCAAAGGAGTTTCGTCTTATAGCCCAGGGTTGCCGCGCCCCGCGGCTACCCTGGGGTCTGAACGTATCATGATTTTTACCCTGAAAGGGTTCTGCCTCCAGGAGCGAATACCCATGTCACAGTCTCTCGCCAATGTCCTCGTCCATTCCGTTTCTCAAGGACCAGATCTTCCGCGATGAGTTGCATGACCAACCACAGCGACCGGTCTGGCCGACGAGTCGAAGACCGAGATTGAAATCAACGCGACAATCGGTTCCTGGATCAGGTGCTGGAGCGTGTGCGGCAATCGGCCAACCAGACTAGTCGAACATTCGCGATTCGTTCTGACCTCACCGGCGTTCCGAATGACAAGTCCTACGAACTGCTGGTCTCGGATTGGAAGCGATTGGTCATCACTTGCCCTGCAGGGCGTTCAGGATTTCCACCACGGCATGTCGACCATCCCCGTAGAGCATCAGGGCATTCTCGGCGGCGAACAGTGGGTTTGGGATCCCGGCAAAACCGGGGCTCAGACTGCGTTTGATGATGATCACCGTCCGGGCTTTGTCGACATTGATGATCGGCATCCCGGCGATCGGACTGTTGCTCGACTCTCGGGCCACGGGATTGACGACGTCATTCGCACCCAGCACGATCGCCACGTCGCACTGCTCCATTGTCGCGTTGATGTCGTCCATTTCCTTGAGCAACTCGTACGGAATATCGGCTTCCGCCAGCAGCACGTTCATGTGACCCGGCATGCGGCCGGCCACCGGGTGAATCCCGAATTCGACGGTGATCTGCTTGCTCATCAACGCCTCGGTCAGGTCACTGACCGCATGCTGGGCCTGCGAGACGGCCATGCCGTAGCCCGGAATGATCACGACCCGGCTGGCCACTTCCAGCAACATCGCCACTTCCTCGGCCGAGGTCGATTTCACCGTGGCATAGACCGCATCGACTTCCTGCTTGGACATCGCCGCTCCGCCGCCACCACCGGCACCGAACAGTACATTGGTCAGCGATCGATTCATCGCCACACACATGATCCTGGTCAGGATGATCCCCGAGGCTCCGACCAGCGCACCGCCGATGATCAGGACGTTGTTCTGCAGCACAAATCCCGTGGCTGCGGCTGCCATTCCGGAATACGAGTTCAGCAGCGAGATCACGACCGGCATGTCGGCCCCGCCAATCCCGATCACCAGGAAGAACCCCAGCACCAGTCCCAACAGCACAATCAGCCAGTACAACGCGATCCATTCCGGCCGATAAAACAGGCAGACCGACGACACCAGGCACAGCGCCACCAGCAGGCCATTCAGGGCCTGCTGACCGGGAAGCCGCAGGTCGCGGGCGATCTTCATTTCTTCCAGCTTCGCATAGGCAACAAAGCTGCCGGAAAAGGTCACGGCACCGATCAGTCCGGATGCTGCGGTCGCGATCAATCCCATCGAGTTTTGCGCGTGCATGGTGAGTTCCACGCCAGCCACCAGCAGCGACGACCCGCCTCCGTAACCGTTCAGCAGAGCGACCAGTTGCGGCATGCTGGTCATCTTCGTCTGGACCGCGTACCAGACCCCCGCCGCAGTGCCGATGACCATCCCAACGATGATCCAGGTGAAGTCCAGTTTCCCTTCCAGCATGACCGCGATGGTGGCGACCAGCATTCCAGTCGCGCCGCAGAAGTTGCCCCGCACGGCGTGACGTGGATGCGACAATCCCTTCAGCGCCATGATGAACAGCATCGCCGCAATCAGGTACGCGAGATCAATCAGTTCCTTCGACACCATTCCAGTCTTCCTCGTCTTGATGACTGCCGGGGACACACCTGCCGAGTCTGCGTCTGGCTCGATCCGTCACTTCTTCTTCTGGAACATCCCCAGCATCCGATGAGTCACCAGGAAGCCACCCACGACGTTGATCATGGCAAACGCCACTGCGACGCTGCCCAGGATCTTCATGAACAGCATGTTCCCCTGTCCGGCCGACAGGATGGCCCCGATCAACGTGATCCCGGAAATCGCATTCGATCCGGACATCAACGGGGTGTGCAGCGTCGGGGGAATCTTCGTGATCACCTCGACCCCGACATAAATGGCCAGCACGAAGATCGTCAACAGCCGAACTGGCGAGACCGAGTCGGTCGCTGTCGTCGTTGTGGCTTCGTCCGCCAGGACGAGCAACGAGGCAATTGAGAGCATGGAACGATTTCCTTCAACGGACGAGTTTGAGGGATGCCAGATCTAAATGAGGCCATACGATCAGCCGCCGGGCCCCGCTGTCGATGGGTTCTCAGCGGGAGGAGGCTCCGTAGCGACGGGAGGCAATCCAAGAATTTCGCGGATGCGTGGATGGACCACCTGACCTGCATGTGTCACCAGGGTGTTGCTGACCAGTTCATCGGCGCGATTCAGGGCCAGTTGTCCGTTCTTGACCTGGGACAGCAGGAATGTCGACACGTTTTTGGCGTACATCTGGCTGGCATGAAACGGCACCGTCGCCGGCAGGTTGACCACTCCCGCTATGCTGACGCCATTTTCCACAACGGTCTCGTTGGGACGGGTCAACTCACAATTGCCACCCTGCTCAGCGGCCAGATCGATCAGCAGCGCCCGGTTGGGCATCTTGCGAACCATGTCGGCGGTCACCAGCATCGGAGCCTTCTTGCCGGGCACGGCGGCCGTGGTGATGACCACATCACTTTCCGCGACGACCTGCGTCAGCAGTTCACGCTGACGGCGGTAGAATTCTTCGTCCATGGCCTTGGCGTACCCGCCCGCGCCGGCAGCGTCGTCGGTTTTCAGGTCCAGTTCGACGAACTTTGCGCCCAGGCTGAGGACTTCGTCCTTGACCGTCGGACGAATGTCATACGCCTTGACCACGGCCCCCAGGCGCCGGGCGGTGGCGATGGCCTGCAATCCGGCGACACCGACACCCATGACGAACACCTTGGCGGGTGAGATCGTGCCGGCGGCAGTCATCATCATCGGAAACAGCCGCGGCAGTCGCTCGGCGGCCAGCAGAACCGCCTTGTAACCGGCGATCGAGGCCATGGAGGACAACACGTCCATGCTTTGCGCACGTGTGATTCGCGGCAGCAGTTCCAAGGCGAAGCACGACACGCCACGCTCTGCCAACCCGGACATCAGCGCCGGCTCGGAAAACGGATCGCACAGTCCGATCAACCACTGCCCCGCTCGATACAAGTTCAAATCGGACGCACCGGCCAGGCGGTTCGCACCCGCAGCCCGAACCTGGAACAGGATGTTCGCCGCCGCGAAGACGTCCGCCCGCGAGCTCACCTGTGCTCCGGCCGCCACGTAGTCCTGATCTGTAAACCCGGCTTCCATCCCTGCATTGGACTCGATCACAACATTCAAGCCCGCTTTTTTCAGCGGACCAATCGAGTTGGGGATGAGTGCCACCCGCCGTTCACCGACATAGGATTCTCGAGGAACTCCCACCGTCAACGAGACCGATTCTGTGGACATGGCCGGGGAGACCCTTTCACACACACCTGGATTGAGGACTGATCGGGACAACGGAACAACGAACCCGTGCCTTATACCTAAATCATTGCAGCACCAACAGCAACCGATCGATGATGAATCTGACAGCGGCGTCAGGATGACGGGCGTGTGCAGGCTTCGGAAAACCGTTGTCGTCGCCAGGAATTCTTCATCTCTGTTTGTTCCCCGAAGGGGATGGATCGCATAGCACAGGTTGCGCTTCGCACCCTGTGGAACTGGTCGACATTGCCGGCGCGCCTTGCGAAGGATTCGGCGGTGATTCCTGCGTGCGAGCCTGATCTTTTGGTACAATGACAAATCTCGAATACACTATGCGAGCTGTTCTTCTTTTCAATTCGACATCCAATGCACCTGCCACTTCAGTCGCCAACGCTGCCATATTTCCTGGGCTGTCCCGTCTGGGCCTGTGGTGACTGGGCGGGAAATCTGTTTACCTCAGCGGTCAGGAAGCATGAGTACCTGCACCAGTACTCGATGGCGTTTAATACGGTCGAGGGGAACAGCACTTTTTATGGCCTGCCGTCGCTGGACACTGTGCGGCGATGGTGTGATGAAGCATTGCCGGGGTTTCGTTTCGCATTAAAGTTTCCCCGGGCGATCAGTCATGACCGGCAACTGGTCCATGCCGAATCCGAGACCCGGGCCTTTCTGACGATCCTGGAACTGCTGGCGGCCAGTGACCACCTGGGACCATCCTTTCTGCAGTTGGGGCCTTCCTTCAATGGTCTGCAGTTGCCTCAGCTGGCCGCATATTTGCGTGAGTTGCCCGAAGAGTTTCCCTTTGCGCTGGAAGTGCGTCACGAGGACTTTTTTGATCACGGCCCCCATGAGCAGGCATTGGACGAGTTGCTGACCCGGTTGCAGATCGACCGGGCGATCTTTGACAGCCGGGCTCTGTTTTCGGCCCCGCCCCATGACGAACATGAAGTGGAAGCACAACGACGCAAGCCGAATTCCCCATTACGTCAGACGATCACGGGGCAACATCCATTATTGAGATTCGTTGGTCGCAATGATGTCGTTGCGGCACAACCGTGGATTGAGGAATGGGCTCCCGTGGTTGCTCGGTGGATTCGCTCGGGGCTGACGCCGTACGTCTTTGCGCATACTCCCCATGACCGGCATGCACCAGAGCTGGCCCGGGCGTTTCATCAGGAACTGGCCAGGCACATTCCGGAACTGCCACCGCTGCCCGCATGGCCCGGAGCGGCCGCGGCATCCGTGAAACGGCAGCAGCAACGCGAGTTGTTTTGAACGGGAATAAGTCTCGATGACGGCCTACCGAAACGCAGTGCTGGCGGCGCCTTCAGCCAGACGCTCGGCGATGCGGGGGTCACTGGCCTCCAGGACTTCCAGGACGGTTGCGGCCTCATACCCCTTCATCCCTTTGAGCATCGAGATTGCGGTTTCGGTATGTCCATCCTGGACCAGTCGTCGTAACAGAAAAGCCGTGCTGGAGGTGATCTTACTGGCCCCTCGCACCGGGGGTGATGCGGATTTGCTGAGTGCCGGGACGCGGCGCTGGGCCGTCACCTGGACTCGAGTTTCCGCCTCGATCAGTTCCTGACTGGTTCGTCGGCGCAGATCGTCGACATTGGCCAGTTCTGAACGGATGTCATCGTAGATCATCCGCAGTGCTTCCTCTCGGGCCGCCAGAGTGGTTTCCTGCTGTTTGACGTCTTCCAGCCTCCTGGCGATTTCGGCGGCTGCTTCCGCGGTACGCCGGCTGGGGGGCGAGACATGTTCCGTGGGGACCGGCAGTAACTCGTCGTCGGTCTCGACCGGACGTCGCACGCGTTTCTTGACGAGGGGCGGTTCGGGAACGACGACCGTTTTGTCGGCAACGGGTTGTGACTGCGCCAGATGTGGCTGGACAAAGTCCACCCACGTCGTCGCCAGAGCGAAGACGAACAGAGCCGTTATCAGAACCGTCACCAAGATCTTCATGAACCTGTTCCAACCGCGCTGCTACATCTGCATCCGCATGACTTCCTGGTAGGCGTCAATCACCTTGTTACGGACTTCCATGAACACTCGCAAACTCAGGTCCGCCTTCGCCAGTGCCAGCATTGTTTCGTGGACACTGTCGCTCTGACCCGTCGCCAATTGCTGTACCGACTGATCGGCATTGACCTGTTGAGTGTTCGTATCAGCAAGGAATCGTTCGACCGCGTTGCCGAACATGCCACCGTTCGAGACGGAGGGTGACCCGGTTACGGGGGACGCGAGCGGAATACCACCCATCATTCCGACCGGCGAAACGTTCATGGGAGTTAACCTTTGTGTCGGGACTGGCAGCCGGGTCTGACCCATTCGGGGCGTGCGATTTTCACAGTGAATCCATTGCCCTCCAAAGGGTCAGCCCCCTTTTTGCCGTGGGCTGCTAACCGCGGACGATGGCGAGCGCCTGCTGATTCATATCCACAAACGATTGTGCGGCTTTCAGATTGGCTTCGTACGCCCGCGTTGCCGTAATCAGATTGACCATTTCGATCGGAAGATTGACGTTGGGCATCGTGACAAACCCGTTGGAATCGGCGTCCGGGTGACCGGGGTCAAACTTGGTGGGGAGTTCCGATGTATCGTCGACGACTCCGACAGTCCGGACACCTGCCAGGCCCGAGGCCTCATTGGAGCCATGTTTTCCAGGTCCTGCGGGATTTAAAGCGGTTTCGAACACGACATCCTTCCGGCGGTACGGTCCTCCTTCGGGAGTCCGGGTGACGGAGGCGTTGGCGATGTTGTTGGCGACCACTTCCATCCGCAACCGCTCGGCGGTCAGACCGGAAGCGCTGATGTTGAACGCGCCCAATGACGTATCGAAGCCCATCTGAACCCTCCTGAGCAATTCGATTATTGCCCGCTGATCGCCCGACGCATCATCGCAGTCTTGGTGGCGACGATCTGCAGGTAGGTGTTGTTGAGCAAGGTGTTCTTGTTCAACCTCATCATTTCACGATCGATATCCACATTGTTGCCGTCCAGCCTGGCCGGGGACGTGGTGTCCTCCACGATTTCGGGCTGCAGCTTCGAAATCCCCTGATCACCGTACCTCTCCATGTGTTGCGTCAATGACTGGTCAAACGAAACATCCAGTTTGTGATAGCCGGGAGTATTGACGTTGGCGACATTCTGCGACAACAACTTGTGCCGCAAAACGGTGACATCCACCATCTTGGACAGCAGATCGAATTGTGAAGGTGTAACGGCCATATCGACTGTATCGGTTGTGCCGAAAGTCCGAGTTGAACCGAAGACACGGGTCGGGGCGGGTTTGAGACCGAACTGAGGTGCCGGACGCACGACCCGGTGGCGATCGGCATGAATTGCCGGTCGCAGAATTGCGATTTTTGAGATTTCGAGTCACCTCACGTGAGGAAACTCGACCACGCCAGTGAGACGAGAGTCAAGACGCCGGTAACCCCCAGTGATAAGACAACGAAGAGGGCTGCGGCAGCAGCAGAACGAAGTCTCGAAACTTGATTCAGGCGGCGATAGGCTCCCCATCCAGCACACATCCAGGTCGCCAGCGCGCCCATTCCGATGACCGCAATGGCACAGATCCATGGAATCGCCGGTCCAGTCAGAATCTGCGATAGATTGCCCCGGGTGAAGTCCGACCCCGTTCCGTGAAGAAGTGATGCCATGAACCTTCGATACAGTTCAGGGTCAACGGCGAACGCGATACCGCAGAAAATCGAGAACCAGAAAACCTGGATCCATTCGACAACGCCCCAGAAGTAGAACGTGACGTGAAACATGTTCCGCACATCGGCGTGACCGCGAACGAGTCGCCAGGCGAGGCAGAGCGCACTGGTGTACCCAGCGAATTGAAGGACTGAAAACACCGCGTTTTGCACGATAAACCCAAGACTCGCCTGGGGAATGAAGATTGGACTGACAAGCCATGTCAACAGGACAGTAATTACCCAGAACCAAAGGCCGTTCTTGATATCCTCCTGTTCTTGAATCACTTTCTGATCAATGAATCGCCCTGGAGATCGAATAAGATTAATAACATTGACGGCGTAGTTGACGACCGTGATCATCGCCTGATTCACGAATCCAGCCACGCGGTTCAGGTCGGATATTTCGGGGAGTGGCAGGCCCAATTCGGCCATCAGTCGATCCATGTCCTGATGAAAATCGGGATCAGGTCGAACGATCGCGGCGTTGAGATAACTCAGTTTTCGCAAGCTCTCAGGCAGCGCATCGGCAGAGGGGATTCTGGCTTTGCCAATCAGGATTGGAATGACCTTTACTCCTCGCGACAGCGCCGTTTCCACCTCGATCCGGACAGGGTCATTGTGATCGTCCAGGCGTCGGCGGCCCGAGGAGTCCGTCATATCGAGCCATCGGTCGCCAAGGATGGCGAAGAAAACTTCGCATTTGGACAATGACTCCGCGATGATTTCACGAAAATCCGCGCCTCGGGGAATGTTATCAAGGTCCCTGAAAAGCGCCTCCTTGCCCACCGCCTGTTTCAACCGATCATAAATACGATCGGTCATGTATTGGCTGTCGTCGCGACGGTAAGAAAGAAACGCCTTCATGACCAAACGCCTTAGTTCGTTGACCGCGTGTGCAGGCAGCGGCAAATCCACCACTTGGCAGAACAGTGATACAAAACTGGGATCTCCGTTTTCAATCAGGCACGGTGAACTGCAGGGCGATCGCCTTTTTCAAATTGAGAATCGGGTGCCACGGTCTTGGAGTCCGCGACAAAGCCGTGCCGATCGAGCACTCGCGTGGCCTTACCGAAGACGGTAAGACCGTGGCACAGGCTTCAGCCTGCCAGGGTTTCGGCGGAAATCCGCGTCGAACTCCATCCCAACACGCGCGGGTACCAGAGGACCTCAACCCAATCGCGACAGGCTCGCACGGAGAATCCGAGCACACTTGGTGAGAATACAGCAACTGCGCAGATTTGGGTTGTTCTGCAGACGTCTGCAGATTGCTAATAGACAGAGGTCCGCAGAAAGCCCCGGAATTGCCGCGGACAAAGGATTTTGTTGACATTCACACCGCCAATAGACAGACTTTTGTGCCGAGTCCACCGGTGTGGTAGACCGAATTCTGTAGAATAGTTGTTAGCCAAAGGCACACAATCGTGTCCTGGCCCGAAGCCTACCGCGAACTGCTGCCGCACATCGTGCGAATATCCACCAGCGCTGGATTCGGCACCGGGTTCGTCTGCATGCACAATCCGGTGCGCACCCATGTTGGGATTGCTACTGCGTGGCACGTCATCAGCGATGCGCACTCTCGCCAACAGCCGATTGAGTTCGTCCACTATTGCTCGAAGAAGAGGATAGCCCTCGGCTTTGAAGATCGGATCGTATTCTCCAATCCCGCCAGAGACTCCGCCGTCATATTCTTTCTTCAGCCGTTCCTCCCACTGCCTCTGCGCGCTCTTGAGCTGTTCCCACCCACGCAACTCAGCATCGGATCGGAGGTCGCTTGGGTTGGATTTCCTCGCATCGGAATCGACGGCGAACTCTGTTTCTTTGCCGGGCACATTAGCGCCAACATTACCAGTCGCGATGCGTACTTCGTAGATGGCGTCTCCATCCACGGCCTCAGCGGCGGACCCGTCGTCTACAACGACGGTACGCTCCAAATTATCGGTGTCGTTACTGAATACCATGACAATGACCGCCTTCCAGGCCTACTTCTGGCTCTGGATGTTTCCGATTTTCATTTGGTCGCAAAAACAGTCAATCCGGAAAACGGCTAACAAGTCGGTCAACTTGACGCCCCGCCGCTTGGGGCGTCGGGCCGCAAGTTACCTTTGGTGTTCGGCGGAGTAACGTCGCGATGCACGAAGGCCGCAGTCTCCTTGGGTTGGATCAACCACATAGCTTTTTGGAGAAGCTCGGCCTGTTCTTGACGACTCTGATAATGGGGCCGCTCATTGCCGGGCTCATTTTTCTCGGAATCGGGTATCTGGGGTCGCCGTGGCGAGAAGTTGCAACTTGGGTCTCCGAATCGCTGGCCGTATTCTGGATTTGCCTTCTGGTTTTCATTTGGTGGCGTCCAACCTGGTTTCGCAGGATCTACCTGCCAGTCGAGCAGAAAGTTGTGATTGCCATTCGCATCATCGGAATGGGGTTCTTCGCCTACTTTGCTATAGTGATCTTCGTCGGGTGGCTTCGGGCCATGAATTTCGTCTAGCCCATCCACGCCGAACTAGGCGGTCAACTTGACCCGCAGTTGCTGGTGGTTCATAGTGTTGGCGTGTTGATTGGAAGCCCGTCATTCAGCGCGGGCAAGTTACCTTGGACGTTCGGCGTTGCGGCGCGATAGAGGATTACCACGAAGGACACGAAGAGCACGAAGATGGAATTTGACGAGCTTTCCAATCGCGTGATCGGTTGTGCGATCGAAGTTCATCGATTCCTCGGTCCTGGGTTGCTCGAATCCGCCTATGAGCAGTGTTTGGCGCATGAGTTGAATTGTCATGGAATTGCCTTCCAGGTTCAGTACCCGCAGCCGGTGCAATACAAGGACATTCAACTGGATTGTGGATATCGAATCGACATCCTGGTCGAAAGCCAACTCATCGTTGAACTCAAGAGCGTCGAGGTCATCAAGGGGATTCATGAGGCCCAACTGCTGACTTACATGAAGCTGGCAGGAGTGAAGATCGGGCTCCTCATCAATTTCAACAACACCCGACTCAAAGACGGTATCAAGCGATTTGTTCTCTGATTCTTCGTGCTCTTCGTGTCCTTCGTGGTGAAAGCCGAACGAGGCGGTCAACTTGACCCGCAGTCGCTGGCGATTCAAAGTGTTGGTGTGTCGATTGGAGGCCCGCCCTTCATCGCGGGCAAGTTACCTTGGTCGTTCGGCTGGCGGAAGAACCATGGCTTTCGAGCTTGTTACCGAGATGAAGACCCGTTTAACGGAACTGCGCCTGCGTTGGCAAGACGAGATCAATTCGCATGGATTTGTTGTTGAGATCCTACCTTTGTTTGATCGAGACACATGGCGCGGAGGTTTCTTGCCATTCAAGCTCATGGCGCTCCCAGAGAAGTACCTGTTCGGATTGACCAATTCCGTTCAGATCTCTGGATTCGAAGTCTCGTTCGCTTCAGATTCGGCACACTTTCGATCGGCGTCGGGCCGCCCCATCGCGGAGTTGATACTCCAATGCTACGGAGCAGCTTCATTGGCGGTTATCTGCAACGGCCTTTACCACGATCTGCAGTCGGGACACTCATTTGAGGGTGCCGCTGCCATAAAACAAGCTCATTCAGAGATCATGGCTTATCAGCCGTACATTGATCAACATGCTCGCGTACAACATCCGTTTACAAAGTGGTCCGATTACAGTTGAGCCGAACCAGTCGGTCAACTTGACCCGCAGTCGGTGGCGGTTCAAAGTGTTGGCGTGTTGATTGGATGCCCGTCTTTCAACGCGGGCAAGTTACCTTGGTCGTTCGGCGAAAATGCGAGCACGCCATTTCATATTCGCTGTCTTCGTGATCGTGGGGTGCTCACCTCATACGTCGGTGCTGGAAATCTCTCCTGATTCGGTCGTAGTTCCGGATCACGTTCCAGATTCTTTTGATGCCACCAACAAGGATGGCACGCGCCAAGTGGTTAACGGAAGTCATCTTTACGCACATCACTATGCAGCAGGATGGAATAGCTGTCGACGCGCGTACCTCAATGGCAGATTCGGCTTGATGCAATCAGAATCCGATCGCAGCTATAATCGTCTGATTCAAACGTGGGGCTGTGGAATCGAAGGGTGGCAAGCTGGAAATCTCGCATGCTTTGATGCGATCAAAGCATCGCGATCTCAAATCGATCCACGCAGCTCATTCATCTGCATCGCTGTCGCAGTAAGTCTAGGTGCCTTCGGTTTGTTTGCGCGACGCGGGCGACATCCGGGCCGAACCATTCGGTCAACTTGACCCGCAATCGTTGGTGGTTCAAAGTGGTGGTGTGTTGATTGGAAGCCCGTCGTCAATCGCGGGCAAGTTACCTTGGTCGTTGAACTTAACCGCTTCGTTGGAGCGTGTACCGCAATCGCTTGAGTTGTGAGTCTCTCCGTCACCAACGAGTTGCTGGTCGCTGGTGTTTGGTGATCGCGTGTGGGTGATTGTCGTGGCATCGCGGATCGGTGGATCGCTGCTGCGTGGAGTTCGTCTGTCCGTCAGAACTGGATCGTTTCTGCCGGGGTCCGGTTGTAATTATGATGCCTGAAATAGGGACTTGCGCGCGGTCCTGGGGGTGCGCATGCTGGGTTCGCAGTGGCCGCTGAAGTCGGCGGCGTGTGGCAGCCTGATTCGAACCCGGAGTGCGATCATGACCTGGCAGGAACGCAACAAGGAAGTGCTGAAGCGGATGTCCGAAGACCTGTCGCTGCGGAATCTCGCAGCGGCGACGATAGATCGCAATACGTTCAGCGGCGCTCCGAGTTTGCGGCCCAACGGGCCAGCCGTTCACCCAGCCCGGCCCCTTCGGGCCCCTTCGGGCCGGGAAACCGATCGCCATCGTGTTCTGAGAGGCCCAACGGGCCGGTCGTTCGTCCTGGAGCCGCAATGTCTCAATCATTGGCTCGTGCGTGGCTGCACGTGGTCTTCAGTACGAAGGACCGCCAAGCTTTCCTTCAGCACAACGGATTTCGAGACGAGATGTGTCGCCTGCTGGGGTATCACATCAACGAGATCGGTTGCCGTGCGTTGCGAGCCGGTGCGTGGATCGACCATGTCCTCAGGACGAATTCCGTGAATTATGTCGTCGACACGAATTGGAAATTGATGAGCATTATGTCTGGGACTTAACCGCTTCGTTGAAGTTGTCCCCACTGTGGCGCGCGGATGAACTGCATCGCCTCCCGGTGCCGAGACGGCTGGTCGATCATCATGACGGACGTCCACCGGCCCCGCTGGTATCTCGATGGATCCTGACTTCATGCGTTTGAGCCTGTTCCACCGCAAGATCCGCCGACCTCGCCGGTCCCTCCCGCGAGCGACTCGTCGCTGCGCGGCACTGGACCACGAGACCGATCAATCGCACTTTGCTGGGCTGGGTGAACTGCTGGACCTTTGGTCCGGAAAGCAGCCCCAGGTGATTCAGGCTCTCCCAGAAACTCTTCTGTGCCCCACCATCCGGCGGATTCAAAAGTGATTGGCTCACGATGGGTGTCGCGTCCAGTTCGGTTTCACTCGGGGTGGGGGCGTCGCAGTCCAGAACTCTCAGGTCTCCATCGTCATGGGTCAGAGAATGAAACTGCGGTCGGCGGCAGTCGCCAATCAAGGCTGGGGGATCGAGGATGGTGGCACACGGAAGTCTGAATGCAGGAGTTCATTCGCAGCCATGAGCAAGGTGATTCGCTTGTCGTTTTGGATTTTCTCCGCGTCGTCCGCACACCATGTCCCGATTTCCTTTTTTGCAGAAAGTCCTGACATGGGGCTCCGTTACGGTTCCCTGGAGCGACGGCTCAGAAAAAAAACGAAGGATTCTCCGTGGTCGTTACAATCCATTTCCGGGTGGCGGAAATGGGACAATCGAGATACCGAGCATGGACGACGACGGGCGAGTCTGTCGTGAACAAACCTGGCGTGCGGCCGTGCTGGCGGGGGACGAACGCGCGTGGCGTGCCTGGTACGACGAATCTTTTGAGCCGCTGCGGGCCTTTGTCGTATGGCGGCTGGCACGTCAACCCGTCAGCACCGACGAAGTCCTGCAGGAAACGTGGTTAATCGCGGTGCGGCGCATGAAAGATTTCGATCCGCGCCAGGGGGCGTTTCTCGACTGGCTGCGCGGCATTGCCGGGAACCTGATTCGAAACCTGGTCCGGCAGCAGCAATCCACGACGTTCACACTTGCGACCGTCGCTGCCAACACGACCGCAACTGTCGAAACCGGCATGCAGTGGGAAGCTGACGAACGGGCCGCCCGCGTTTCCGCGGCCTTGCTGGCGTTGCCTGAGCATTACGCCGCGGTCTTGCGTGCCAAATACCTGGATCAGCAATCCGTGGCGGAAATCGCCGAAGCCTGGAATCAAACCGCCAAGGGGATCGAGTCTTTGCTGACACGTGCCCGCCTGGCGTTTCGCGAGCAGTTTGGTGAGGAGACCTGAAATGAATTCCGACGAACCTTTGGATCCGCTGGCGGAATTGCTGCGGGACATGGAGTTACCACCGATCGATCTGTCTCAACGGAACGCGATCTTTGCACGAACTCGCAGCGTCCTGTGGCGACGCCGCTGGGGACGACGTGGTGCCTGGGGAATGGCGTTTGTGGCGTGTTACTCGGTCGGGGTCTTGACCGGTCGAGCCTGGCCTGTCCCGGCGAACGATTCACTGTCGTTGCAGGGCCTTCCGCCGGTGCATGTGCCGTCTCCGGCCATGCCTGTTCCGGCGCTCGCAGTTCCATTGCCGACGCACCCGACACAGGAAACCATCCCGCAAACTCATCCCGTTGAATCCACTGAAGAACCACAAGCGCCGATCGTGGCGGTTCCGTCATTGGACGTGAAGGTATCATCGTTTGAAAAATTACGGCAGGCGGGAGATCGTCAGTTGAACCAGTTGGGCAACCTGCAGGCGGCGATCGGTTGTTATCGACGGGCGCTCGATTGCGCCACTGAGAATGAACTAAAAGTCGTTCCCGAACGGGACTCGTGGTTACTGATTCCTTTAAAAGAAGCTCGATTGGAGGCTCGGAAACATGTTTCGAAAAAGAGTTGAACCAGGTTGGGTCACGATGTGTGCGGTCGGCCTGCTGATGGCGACGGGAATGGCGTGGGCGCAGATTGGGGGCGGCGGGTTGGCTCCGGCCGCGTCTCCAAAAACTCCGGAGCAGCGGTTGTTCCCGAACGGACTGCCAAAGATTGAAGTCATGCTCACGTCGGCGTTGGAACATCATCCCGATGTCCTGGTGGCTCGGGGCAAGGTCCGTAGTGCGGAAGCGGAACAGCGACAGGCGGAATTGAAGGCCTTGAAGGATGTCATGGATGTCCGCGACCGTTGGGAAAAGTCCAATCGGACTGTCGTCAGCCTTGGTCCGGCGAACCCAATGGCGCGTGAAGCCCTGAGCGAACTGGCTGCAATTGAATGGGAATTGTCGTTTCTGATTGGCACGCCCAATGATGTTCGAGCGCATGAACCAGCGGGCGTCGCGACGCCGCCTGTGATTCCTACGGCTCAGCAGCCCGCCGCAGCACAAAACGCTCCTGCCGAAACCGATGTCGCGCTTCCGCGCGGCGATCATGCCAAGTCGATGAAAACGAAACTCGATGAAACCATCGAACTGAATATCAACGAGGTTCCCTTGAAAGAGGTTGTCGAATTCCTGTCGGAAAAATCGAGTCTGCGATTCGTTCTTGATCTCAAGAACCTGGAAGATGCGGGAATCCCTGTGGACTCGCCCGTGACATTACAGTTGGGTGAGGTTGAGTTGGGAGCCGCCATTCAGGCTCTGGAAGATCTGCAGAGTCCCCTGTCTTTCTGCGTACGCGACTATGGAATCCTGGTGACAGCCCAGACCGGTCCCTGGATGAACTCGATCACCGTCCGTGATTTCTGGAAGTTGACAGAAGACGAGATCCTCGCAAAGCAACGGCAAAAGCGCGCCGTGTTACAGGGCCTCGGCGGTATGGGCGGCATGGGAGGCGGTGGCATGGGCGGCATGGGGGGTGGAGGCATGGGAGGGGCAGGGTTCTTTTAATCGGTATTGGAGCGGTGGAATGATCCGTGCATCTGGCACTCCTGACTCGGATCATGGTCAGGGGGCGCCCGCATTTCCCGGGCGACGTGTTACGCCAGGGTCACGCCATCACTCTGGAAAAAGTAACCTTGCGGTCGCAACCGCCCTTGGCCCCGCTCGTTTGATGATGGATTTGCCGAGAAGTTGATCAAATGGAATTCCCATGCCGAGTTCTTGAGCGAGTTTGCGCAGATCGAGGCGACGAAGCAGTTCCGCCGTGATTGGACGTTTGGAATCCCAAAAGATCTGCGCATTGAAGTAGTTCGTGGCCACTGGTGAATTCAAGAGTGTTGTCAACAATTGGGCAGCCTCGGCCGAAGGACACGGGAGAAAGTACGAAGTATCGTCGAGCACGACCGGCCGATCTCCCGCGGGGCTGAGCATTGTGAAGTGCAATCGCTTATAGAATCCGCTGATTGCCACTTTCCATGGTGCGAACGTGTATTCACCGACTCCAAAAACGGAAAACGGAGGCTTGCCGCGATAGATCGAACTCTTCCGCTTTTCCAGCAAACTGGCGTGATCGGTGAGGTAGGCCCAGGTTTTGGGAGCGATCACCCGAATCTCATCCGTCGCCTGCCCAACGGCCGCTTGCGTGACAATCATCCAGCGATCGTTGTTCACGATCCGACCATTGGCCAGATCTGAGCTTTTCAGCATCGGGTAGACGTATGTCTCCTCAATCTCCACCACGTTTCCCAGCCCGTTGCGGAATCGCTCCCCGTCACGTCGCAGTTCCATCACCTTGGAACAGTCATGCTTGACGCCGGATCGCCACGGAATGGTCTCTTCGCCATTCAAATGCTTTGTCGCTCGATACGCTTCCAGATCGGCAAACAGCCGGCCGGCATCGAATCCCAGGAACGTTGGGGGATCGGATGTCGAAAGCCGGGGATAAACTCGCGCCGTCTGATCGTGAGCGCCGGGTCGGAAGTGCATGACGAGCAACGCGGCATCGACGGCGGCTGCAAAGTGACGGGACGCATCAATCGCGAAGATCTCGGCACGCTCCAATTCCACCCCTTGTTTCCAGCCGTGGCTGAGAACTTTACGGGCGACGGCCGACTTGCACAGCATCGCCAGTGCGGCCTGTCGGCCATTCAGGATCTCCATCAATCGGATCAACATCCATTCGGAGATATCAAAATTCGCTTTCCCGGTCAGCGCATCAAACCCGCCCCGTTGTTGAAAGTTCGATTTGATCGGGACGTTGCCGCTCCCCAACATGGAAAGCTCTGCGTTGGTGACCCACGGCAAATTGCCCAGGACGAGCATTGGATCCGACAGATCCGCCAGGATCGAGTCCCAATCCGCTCTAAAGAAATCGGCCTCGATCACGGTGGCACGGGCCGCGGCGGGATGCTGCGTCAAAGTCGTTCTGACATGCTCAATGTAGTTGGCATTCAACTCGGCACCCACCGCGTGCTGAATCGACGGGAACTGGTCCAGTCCGGCAAAAAACAGGCCCCCGATGCCGCAGGTCGGCTCCAGTAACGAGGCTGGCTTCACTCGCAGCGCGGCCAGCAGTCGACAGACTTCGCGCGCCAACTCGGTGGGCGTCTGGAAGTCACCGAATTCGGCCGTCGATTTGGATTTCTTAGCCATCGTCCTTACCATTATGCCGCCGGACACGACCGAAGTCTGCCGATGGAGTGTGAAGCGCAGGGCGATCGCCTTTTTCAAATTGGGGTACCACGGTCTTACCGTCTTCGGGAAGGCCGTGCGAATGCTCAATTGGCATGGCCATGTCGAGGACTCCATCACCGTGGCACCCGATCCCACGTTGAAAAAGGCGATGGCCCTGGTGTGAAGCGTCACCCCGTTTCAACCAGGACTTAAACCGGGATGCCACGGGCGCGGAGTCTTCGACGTGGCCGTGCTGACTGCCTCCCCTCGAAGCCACGACGAGCCCATTTGCGATGACGTCTGCACAACCCCATTTTCAAACCGATTTTCCCACCAGCGAGTTTGAACGTCGGCGGGAACGCCTGTTTGGGGAAATCGGCGGAGCCAGGGCCGTGATCGCTGGTGGTCCCGCCACGGGTGCGTTTGATCGATTCCGGCAGACAAACGACTTCTATTACCTGTGCGGCGTGGAAGTACCTCATGCCTACCTGCTGCTGGATGGCAAGATGCGGTGGACCATCCTGTATCTGCCCAGACGCGACCCGAAACTGGAACGGAGCGAAGGGACTCAATTGAATTCCAGCGACGCCGATCGAGTCCGGCAGATCACCGGAGTGGACGAAGTGAAGCCGCTGGAGGCGTTGACGAACGACCTCCGGGAAACGACGCAGATATATACGCTCCACGCGCCGGCAGAAGGACGTGAGGCTTGCCGTGACACCCTGTTGCATGCGCGTCAACAGATCGAAGCCGATCCGTGGGATGGACGCCCGTCGGCCGAGCAGTGGTTTCGTGAGAAGCTGGTGGCCATCTGCCCTTACGCCGAGTTCCTGGATCTGTCGCCCGTCGTTGACCGCCTGCGATTGATCAAAAGTCATCGGGAAGTGGAGTTGATGCGCAGGGCAGGTCGGCTGACTGCCCGCGGTGTCATCGATGCCATGCGGATCACGCGGCCCGGCCTGTTTGAATTCGAATTGGCGGCGGTCGCCGATTATTTGTTCCTGCGCAGCGGAGCCCGTGGACCGGGGTATCGTCCGATCGTGGCCAGCGGTTCCAACATTTGGAATGCACACTATTTTCGGAACGACAGTCTGCTGCAGGACGGTGACCTGGTGCTGATGGACTACGCACCCGATGTCGGCTGTTACACCAGTGACATCGGCCGGATGTGGCCGGTCAACGGCACATATTCGCCCGTGCAACGTGAACTATACGGTTTCGTGGTCGAGTTTCAGAAAGTTCTGCTGAAGACGATCCGCGAAAAGCGGTCGATCGGCGAACTGGCTCGCGAAGCCGCCGAAGCGATTCGACCGGTCTGGACGGACTGGGGATGGTCAAAGCCGGAGTATCGCGAGGCGGCCAGGAAGATGATTGAGTCGGAGGTGGCGTTCACTCATCCGGTCGGAATGGCGGTCCATGATGTGGGCGAATACAAGCAGGCCCCGTTGGAAACAGGTTTGGTTTTCGCACTGGACCCGCAGTTGTGGGTCCCCGAAGAGCAGATTTATGTCCGGGTCGAGGACACGATCGTCGTCACCCCGAACGGTGTGGAATCACTCACTCGGGACGCACCGCTGGATTTGGATGCGATTGAGCAACTGGTCCGCAGCAGCCATGCCTGACCGCTTGGTACAAGGGGGCTGACCCGTCGGAGTCCATCGATTTACCTTGAAAATCGCCTGCCCGGAGAGGGTCAGCCCCGTTTTACCACGGGCGGCCAGGCACAGGAGTCGACGAAATCGGCCCGAATTCCGGTCAAATTGTCGGCAAAAGCCGAACGAATTGAATCAAACCAAAAATCTGCGACGGTAGAAGGGTGAATGAACTGGGATCGCTCAGCCCAAGCCGGTAAAGTCTGGGGATGACTCAAAAACTATTTTCTGATCTTGGTCTGTCGCCCGAAGTCCTGAAAGCCGTCGAACGAATGGGGTTTGAACAAGCTTCGCCCATTCAGGCCGAAGCCATTCCCCGATTGCTGGAGGGCCGGGATGTCATCGGACAATCCCAGACGGGATCCGGCAAAACCGCCGCGTTTGGGATTCCCGCCGTTGAACTGGCCGATCCGACCGATCGTGCGGTGCAAGTCTTGATGCTCTGTCCAACCCGTGAACTGGCGTCACAGGTTGCCGAGGAGATTTCCAAGCTGGCCGCCTTTAAGAAAGGTGTTCGCGAACTTCCCATCTTTGGCGGCCAAAGCTACGAACATCAGTTCCGCGGCTTGAAGGCAGCACCGCAAATTGTGATCGGAACGCCCGGTCGGTTGATCGACCACATCAACCAGGGAACGCTGAAGCTGGACGCGGTCAAGATGATCGTGCTCGACGAAGCCGACCGCATGCTGGACATGGGCTTCCGCGAAGACATCGAAAAGATCCTGGAATCGATCCCCACGACCCGGCAGACCGTGCTGTTTTCCGCCACCGTACCGCCGCCGATTCGCAAGATCATCGAACGATTCACCCGCGATCCCGTCACCGTGCGCATCGAAGCCACGGCGATGAGTGTCCCGGCAATTGAACAGGCGTATGTGGAAGTGGACTATCGGTCGAAGACCGAGGTCCTGTGTCGACTGCTGGACTTGCACGACGTGCAATACGGACTGATTTTTGGATTCACCAAGATCCAGGTGGATTCATTGACCGAGGCTTTGATCGCACGCGGCTACTCGGCCGACAAGCTGCACGGCGATATGACCCAGGCGATGCGTGAACGCGTCATGAAACGATTTCGCGAACGGAGAATTGAGCTGCTGGTCGCCACGGACGTGGCCGCCCGCGGGCTGGATGTTGACGACCTGGAAATCGTGTTCAACTACGAACTGCCGCACGATGCGGAAGACTATGTCCATCGCATCGGACGCACGGGCCGGGCGGGCAAAAGTGGCAAGGCGATCAGTCTGGTCAGCGGTCGCGAATACGGGCGTTTGCAGCAGATTATTCGCTTCACCAAGGCCAAGATCCCGCGGCTGTCGGTCCCGCGGCTGGAAGAACTGGAAGAGAAACATGCCAACCGACTGGTGGAATCTCTGCACAACACCATTCAGGGAGGCGACTTCAAGCGACAGGACAAGCTGCTGGAGGACCTGATCGAAGCGGGACACGCGCCCGGTGAAATCGTCTCGGCCCTGATGCACCTGCTGGCGGGCGAAAGCGTGCGCGCTCCAGAACGGATTGCCGAGGATGATCCGCGGCAGCAACGTCGCCCAACGCGTGAACGATCGTTTGATGATCGGCCACCGCGTGCTCGGGATGAACGTCCCCGATCGCGCGAAACTTCCGCTCGATCCTTCGAAAGTGGACCGCCTCCTCGCATTGATGAAACCGGCATCTGGCTGAAATTCAACGTGGGTGACAACGCCGGAGTGGCTCCAGGTGACTTTGTCGGCTGCATCGCCAACGAGGCGGATGTACCCCGTACGGTTATTGGTGGCATCCGGATCCTGGCAACCGTAAGCTTTGTTCAGGTGGCGGCCGAGTTTGCCGAGCACATCCTGGCATCGATGCGGGGGGTCCGCCTGCGCGGCCGTGCCGTGAATGTCATGCCGGGCATGCCGCCTCGACGGGACTTTAATGCTCCAGGTGACGGACCTCCGCGGAGGACACCGCGGCGTGGTTCGTAACGACTATTCACCTTCGAACAGCAGGGCCATCGTCGATGGATACCAGCAACGAACTTCCGGGTCAGAACGAGGAAGAGGTGCCGACGGATGTCGGCCCGAGTCCCGCTGCCGACATTGACTCAGAAATGACCGACGCCGATTGCGTGCCAGACGCCGAGGGATCGTTGTCGGGTTGGAGTGCGCTCCTGGAAATGTTCCGGCGGCCCAATATCGGGATTGCCGTGGCGTGGGTCTTCGTGCTGATGGTTTCACAGGTTGTCGTGGGGGTGTTGTCGATCATCGCGGCAATCGTGGGAATGGTGGTCCAGGGGCAGCCAATCAATGGGCCGAACTTCACAAAGTCCATGGAAGCGGCCGTAGAAACGTGGTTGCTCCCCGTGGCGTCGTTCTCCACGATGGTGTTTGCATTTGTTGTGGTGCTGCTGTTGTTTGGACGACAGACGGCCCGGTGCATGGGATTGCGTGGAATGACGGTGTCTCAGATTGTGATCATTCTCCTGATGGCATTTCCCATGACGGTGTTGTCGAGCGAATTCGCCAACCTGGTATCGCACCTGTTCCCCAAGATGGAAATGCCCGAGATCTTTGCGAAGTTCGCTCAGCAACCGATGGTGCTGGTGTTCTGTGCGGGATGCCTGTTTCCCGGTATCGGTGAGGAATTATTCTTTCGCGGCTTTCTCGGCCGTGGCCTGGTGTCGCGGCACGGAGTGGTGTGGGGAACTTTCTTCACGGCATTTCTGTTTGGTGCGGTCCACGTCCATCCGATTCAGGCGTCTGGTGCATTCCTGCTTGGATTGACATTGCAAATTGTCTTCCTGACCACGCGTTCCTTGTGGGGAGCAATTCTGCTGCACACTGCGAACAATGCACTCGCCTTTGCCGCGATGCTCTACGGAAGCCGGATGCCGGTCCCCGGCTTTACCATGGCATCCGAGACCGAAATCATGCATACGCCGCCATTGCTGGTCCTGGGAGCCTCAATCGCAGTGGGAATGCTGTTATTCTCGCTGCACAAGACACGAACCCAATGGCAACTGGCGGACGGTGCCATGTGGTCGCCCGGTTTTGTCACGGCTGAAGGCCCACCCAAAGATGCGGAAGTCCAGGCCGTCGCTCCGTGGATTGGCCCGCGTGAACTTGTCGGAACCGTCCTGGCGTATTCTCTGTTTCTGGTGACGCTGGCATGCTCCATTGAAAGTTGAAATCGAGCGTGGCTGTGACGCTCGGTTGACCCCGGGGATGAATCCGAATTGCCAGTCGTTGTCATTCGGTGGCAAATTCGATGTCATGCCACCCCCGGCTCGGCAATCTTTGCCGTCGCTCGATTTTTCACTGGCAAGATCCGCCGCCAATGCCCGTCAGCCGCGGAATTTGTGGAAACGATCCGGTTGAATCGGTTGTGTCGTCTGGATCGATTTCCGGGTTTCGTCGATGCTTAAACGATGCGGACAGTTGCAGTCCGGGTTCTTGTCGGTCGACGTGTAGGACAGAGGAGTCTTTCCAATGAGGCAATACCTGTGGGCATGGATGCTATTGTGTGGAGCGGTGGCGGTCATGCCCGGACCGGCCAATGCCCAACATTTCCGGCGTGGACACCGCTGCTGTGACACCTGCCAGTTGCCGCAGGCCAGTTGTACCTGCTCACAAACACGCCCGGTGGTGCAGACCCAACTGCGAGCCCAGCAGGTCACCACGTTTCGGGACGTCACGGAAACTCACGTCCGTAATGAAACGGTTGTGCAGAACGTCCCCGTCACCACCTACAAACAGGTTACAGTTGATGAAGGTGGATACCAGATGGTTTGGGTTCCCAAGCCCGTGACCAAGCAGGTGGCTCAAACGGTGATTCAGCAGCAGGCACAAACCCGGGCTGTTCCCTACCAGGTGACCCGCCGGATTCCGCAGGTGTCGACTCAGCTCGTGCCCGTGCAAACGGTTCAGCATGTGACAGAGACGGTGCCGATGGTCACGACGTGGGCTCCGCCACCAGTCACATTCCGGGCGACCAGTGGCTGCAATACCTGCGACGCTCCGTTGGGGACCGCATTTGCAACGCCGGTTTATCCTCTGCCTCAGTACGGGGCGGCCATGGCACCGCCAATGCAGTTTGCTCCGTCGACGGCATCAATTCAGACGTTGCCACCGATCTCGGTCCCGCTGCCGCAGACCGCGTTGGCACCCACCCCGACTCCCACAACGGAACAGTGGCAGACGATTCCTTCGCGGACAAATCCCTCCACCAGCAGTTACGAATCCCCGGGAGTGCGTTCGGTTCCGGTCCCGATGGATGAAGCAAGCAACTTTGGAACCCGGACCGGCAAGTTCGTTCCGGCTCCCACGGCCGCAACGGTCTGGAGCAGCCGACAGGGAACAACGTTCCGCTGATCTTGCGGAACCTCTGAAAACGCCAACGCCCGGGCCAGGATTCTCGAATCCTGGCTCGGGCGTTTTTGCTTGGCCGCTGCCGTTGGCGCTCCAAGCCGTGAAACGGTGTCGATCGCTCGAACACGATCAGACTTCGTTCGGATCCCTCTGTTTGTCCCGTTTCTTTTTGGCCGGGGTGGATGGGGTTGGTGCTTTCGGCTCGACATTCTTTTTCAAATCAGGAATCTGATTGGGGACCACAGGGGTCGCTTCGGAATGTTCCGGATGAAGTCCAGGAGTTGCGACCGGGGGCAAATGAGCTGATCGCTGGGCGTCAACGTGAGTCTGAATCGCACGGATGTCTGTATCACCACCAGCACACAGATCGGCCAGCGACTTCTGGACATCCTGCTGGCGGTAATACGAACCCGCCGACCACGCCCGGCAGGACTGATGACCCACGTAACCGTAGCTCTGGTCCAGGCTTCGGATCGCTCCGGCAAATTCTTTCAGTTCCTGATCGACCGCAGTACTGGCCGCATTCAGGCCCACGACCGCTCCCAGAACCCCTAAGGTTCCGATCGTGACGACTTCTGCTGACAACACAAGTCCGTGCTCATCCTGCCACAACTTTTGAACAGATAACATGTTGTGCCTCGCTACGCGAAATGGAGATCCAGGGAATCTGACAACCAGCTTCCCCTCCGCCAGCCTCGCCGCACGGTAGCGATTGTAACGGTTATGCGGATTATAGCGATTGTGTCGATTGTGGGAATAGTGGGAAGAATGAGAAAAACACACGGGCAGCAAAGAATGCGTAAATGGCTGCAAAGCGTGGGAGTACCTGGCTCGAATGCGACGTTGCGACGGGCAGGGGCCGAAGATTCACACGCGGGCCGCGAGAGTCAGCAGGTCCGGTCTGCCCACAATGTCTGCATCCAAAACGGGCGCTTGCTTGCCGTAGCGTGTTGCCCAAGGCATCATCTTCGCCTTACTCGTCGCTCCGGCATGCGATTGACCTCCAAAAGCAAAAGGCTCACCAGATGCAGCGGTCTGTGTTCTACAAGTTGTTTGCCATGATGTTCCTGGAGTTCTTCATCTGGGGGGCATGGCTGCCGCTGATTTTCGGATACTTGCCCGCATTGGACTTTAAACCGTATCAGCAATCGTTGATTTTGAATGCGTTTCCCGCTGCCGCCATCCTGGCCATGTTCTTCAGCAACCATTTTGCCGACCGGTATTTTGCGGCAGAAAAGTTTCTGGCAGTCAGTCACCTGATTGGCGGCGTGTCGATTCTTGGGCTCTACTGGGTCACGGACTTCTGGACGTTTTTCGCGCTGATGCTGGTGCATTGCGTGTTTTACGTTCCCACGATTTCGATCACGAATTCCATCGCGTTTGCAAGTATGAAGGATGCTCAAAAGGAATTCGGCATTGTGCGGATGGGGGGCACGATCGGCTGGATCGCGGCTGCCTGGCCACCCGTCTTCATTCTGGTCGACTGGGCCAAAGTTTCGTCCAGGGAAGCCACCGGCGTCACCGCATGGCTCGATGCCGTGTTTGCCTCCGGACTGGAAGGAAAGGCGTTGCAGGATGCCACCGCCTGGACGTACGTGGTGGCTGGTGCCGCGTCGTTATTGCTGGCCGTTCTCAGCTTGAGCCTGCCGCACACGCCGGCCAAACCGGCCATTGAGGGGGAAGATGGCGCTGCCTGGCTGAAGTCGCTGAAACTGCTGGCGCACCCGTTTGTCCTGGTACTGTGGGTGGTCACATTCGTGGACTCGTTTGTTCACAACTGCTTCTTTAACTGGACTGGTCGATTCTTGCCCACCGTGGGGATTCCCGGCAACTGGGTGACGCCGGTCATGAGCATTGGTCAGGTCGCCGAGATCCTGACAATGGCGGTGCTGGGAGCCTGCCTGAAGAACCTCGGCTGGCGGATGACGATGATCATTGGCATCCTGGGTCACGCTGCCCGGTTTGCGATCTTCGCGTTCTGCGGAACTCCGGAATTCATGTGGCTCATCGTGGCCGTCAACGTGCTGCACGGGATCTGCTACGCGTTCTTCTTCGCGACCGTTTATATTTTTGTCGACGAGTTCTTTCCGAAGGACGTACGGACCAGTGCCCAGGGGTTGTTCAACCTGATGATTCTTGGCATGGGTGCGTTGGTGGCCAACTTCGTTTGCCCCTGGCTGCTGGAGGCGGTCTACACGAACCCGGAAACCAAGGCCGTCGATTTCCGCGGCCTGTTCATGGTTCCATGCGGCGCGGCCGTCGTCGCAGCGATCATCCTGGCGGTCTGTTTCCATCCTCCGAAGAAGACTGAAGTGTGAATTGCAATGCACTGAAATCGCAACGCCCTGTCACGGATTTCATCGTTCCCAAGCTCCCGCTTGGGAACGCCCGTCTTTGAAGCTCCGCTTCACGGTCCCAAGCACACCCGTACATCCAGTCAATCACCACGTCAACCAGTCCAAGTTGGCGAGCACAGTTGCGGGCGCTGGAGTCTCTCCAATGGATCGTCAACATTGCCACGTGCAACCGGATTGTTGTGCGTACGGACTGCCACGTCATTTCACCTGCCGAATACCGACCGCGAAGCGGAGCTTCGAAGACGGGCGTTCCCAAGCGGGAGCTTGGGAACGAGAAAAATCGCAACGCCCTGTCGTGGATTCGACAGGGCGTTGTTTTTTCTGCGGTTGACTTCAGACGGCGGTCGTCTGGCACGGCATCAGACACGACATCCAATCGTCAGCAGAACATTGGCCCATAACGCCTGGTCCGCCGTTTGAATTGTCAGCACGTGATCACGTGACGCGACGGCTTCATAGAAGTCCCATTTGCTGATGGGCACCATCGGCACGCTCATCCCGGCAGCGGCAATGATTCGGCGATAATCGTTCCAGACGGGTGGGTCGCCTTTCTGCGCGTACGGGTCATCCTCTGGAATTCCCATCGTGTTGACTTCATCGACGGGGATCGCCGTCAGCAGCGTTTCCAGGACCTGTGAGACCGTGACCAGTCCGGGAGCCAGGTTCAGGCTGACCAGCGTCGCGTTGGGACCGAGCGTCGTGGACGCGGGATAGTTTCCGTCCGCGATCAAGACCCGGGCATGATGCCCGGCACGGCCCAGGATGGCCGAGATTTCCGGATGCAGTAATCGATGCTTCAGCACGACAACATTCCTTTCAGCCCATCAATTCATGATATTTGGCGATCGTCTGTTTGGCAGCCGCCAGGGAATTCGGCCAGGGGAGTGCTTCGGCCGATAGATATCCCTGGTAACCGATCGCCTGCAGTGCGGCGACAATCGGGCCATAGGTCATGTGGCCGTTACCCGCTGGACGGCGGTTGGAATCGACGAAATGAACATGTCCGATCCAGCGTCCGCCATCCTTCAATCCCGCAGCGATGTCTACTTCTTCAATGTTCATGTGGAACAAATCCGCCAGCAATCGTACGTTGTCCGAACTGAGCGATTCCAGCAGTTCCACTCCGGCCGCTTCGGTGGTGATCAGGTTCGTTTCGTAGCGGTTCAGCGGTTCGTAGATCAGTGGGATACCGTACTGGCGCGCGTGCTCGCCCAGCGTGGTCAACGCCTGACGCAGCCAGTCGATCGCCTGATCCCGGGTGACTGCCTCACCGCAGCGTCCCTGCATGGATCCGATGATGGCGGGTGCCCCGTGCGGCCCGCCGAAATCGATCATGGATTTCACGAAGTCGACCGCCTGTTGACGGATCCCCGCATTGGGACTCGTGAGCGTCAACTTGTGTTTCACCCAACCGGCACCAGTACCGACCGCCGCCAGGGACAGGCGGTGAGTCTTTAAAAGTCCGGCGAGGGATTCACGTGAGACCGCATCGGGGCCGGGGGCGAAGACTTCAACCGCATCATACCCCAGTTCAGCCGCCTGACGGCACGCGGCCGGAAGATCGTCCCAGAACACAAACGGACCGCCGCGAGCCTCGTTGACCAGACTGACGGTTATGGCAGACTTCATGAACCTTTGTCCTTGCGAATCCGGTGAAAACGTCCGTCCTGTTCCCGCCGGCGCTTCGCTTACCGGGCGGGTGCCGGGTCAAAACTGCTGACGTGCGGTCGCGAGACCGGAGCGGGCTCAGAATAACTTGCTGGCTGAACCACGCGACTGGGCAGCGAAGCACGACGCGATCCAGATTCTGCCAACTGTGAACTGTTTCCGCCACGCTGCTGCTGTACGGTGAGCAGCAGGCTTTGCGCCTGAGCGAGTTCCGGTTTCAGCGAGATCGAGCGCTGCAGGTGTGCTTCGGCCGCGGACAGGTCTCCCTGTTCGTGCAGCATGAATGCCAGGTTGTACTCGGCTTCCGCGGCCCCAACCGCTTCGGTGAAGCTCGCCAAAGCCGACGTCAGGTCACCGCATTTGGCCTGCACATGTCCCAGGTGATACGCACAGGCCGGGTCATAGGGTGACAGCGACCGGGCAAGTTGCATTTGTTCCAGCGCCCTGGGCCAGTCACTTCGTGCAGAATAGAACTGCCCCATCGAGATCGCCACCTGCGGATTCTTGGGAGCAATTTTCCGGGCCTTCGTCAGGCGATGTTCGGCGTCATCGAACCGCCCCAGTGCAATGTCCAGCCGAGACAGGCCCAGCATCGCCTCCACATTCCTGGAGTTTTCGCTGAGAACCTTGTCGTAGGAATTGCGGGCTTCGACCAGGTTTCCTTCCTGTTCGTGCCACAGGGCATAGGCCAGGTGGACCTTGACCGGATCCTTCAATTTGTTGCTGGACGAAAAATCCGGCGAACCCGCGACGGCCGTGGACACTGCGGGAGCGGTCTGCGACTTCTGCAAAGCGGCGGCCGGATTCTTGGGGGCCGAGTTACAACCTGCTGCCAATGTCGTCAAACTCGCGGCGATCAGCAACCACGTGGCGAAATAAGATGAACGAACCATGGCAAACTCCTCCCGGTTGTGCGGGCTCCGCGAACACAATCATGAACAAACCGAATCGAGCCCGGAATGGACTCTGCAAATCACAACTGACCGAAGAAGCGACGCGCGGATTCGTCGACCAATTCTTCGCTCAACACCAACGGCAACTCATGGAACCGGCAGATCGAATCCGCGATTTCCACCAGATCCCGGGGATCGCTGGAACGCGGGGTTCGGCCCATGTCGTAATAGCGGTTAAACAGGAACTCGACCGCCCCCGGACTATATTCCACCTGCTTTTGCCGGCAGACCAGCCGGAAGATTTCGGCATAGATTTCTCGATCGGGGGATTCGATTTTGACCTTGTGACGAATCCGGCGCAGGAATGCATCATCCACCAGTTCCCGCGGATCCAGGTTCGTCGAGAAGATCGTCAATTGTTCAAACGGCACCATGAACTTGCGGCCTGTCGACAGAGTCAGATAGTCGACCCGATCTTCCAGCGGTACGATCCAGCGGTTCAAGAGTTCCCTGGGTCGAACCAATTGCCGGCCGAAGTCGTCAATCAGGAAAACCCCTCCATTAGCTTTGATGTGCATGGGGGCCGTGTAGAAGTTCCCGGCGGCGTTGTACTGCAGTTCGAGCATTTCCAGGGTCAATTCACCGCCGGTCACCACGACCGGACGACGGATGCGTCGCCAGCGATCATCGAAATAGGTGTCGGACATCATATAGCTGGCAGGATCTGACGATGCCGGGTTCCGCGTGGTTGGTCCGGCATCATCCGTTGTGTGATGGATTCCCGGGTCGAACAGTGTGATGATGCTGCTTTCCGCCTGAATGGCGTAGGGGACGTAGATTTCCCCCCCCTGCATGTTCAGGAACCGGCCCAGTCCCTTGGCCAGCAGTGTTTTGCCGTTGCCGGGCGGACCGTACACGAAGATCGAAGTTCCACTGCAGAGCGCGGGTCCGAGTTCCTCCAGCATTGAGGGTCGGATCACGAAGTCTTTAAACGTGGTTTGCAGCATCCCCAAAGTGCAGACGGCACCGGTCACATGCTGCAGCTTGCACTGTTCAATATATTGTTCGATCGGGACTGGTGCCGGGCCGACATAGCGGCAGTGTTCCAGGGATTCGCGTGAACGGGTACGTCCAAGTTCTGTCAAAGCAAAGCGATACGAGACTCGACCGACCAGGTCGCCGGAGGCGACCTCAATGCACTTTTGATCCCGCAGGGAACGCAGCGCCTCGTCAACAATCGAAAACGGCAATCGGGTGGCGCGGGCGATGTCTCCCCCCAGCAATGTGCCGTGCAGATATAACTGCTTCAGGACCAGATCGGCGATCTGGCCCAGTTGCAGCCCACATTCGGCCAGCGACGATGGACTGCGCGGCGCAGGTACCGACACACCCGAAGCCACTGTTACTGGAACCGCTTCGGCCTCAGGGAGATTCGATGTTTCAGGTGACCTGGACGTACCTGCCCTTGCCAGATCTGCCGGCAGAGGCTCGGAAAGCAGGTCGGCATACAACTTCCCGACGTGCGCGGCCGCACCCGAATGCCGGGTCTGGCCCGCGCTGTCGGCAGTTTCCAGTGCATTCGAAAGGAAAGTTCCCGTCATTGGTTCGATCAAATCACCTGGAGAATTGTTTCTGGTTCGTCGTGGCAGTCCGCGAAAAAAGAGGGGCGACCCAACGGCTTGCTAGCGACCGGAAGATCCGCCGTTGCCCGACTGCACGGAACTGCCGCCAGCGGCACTAGCCGCACTGCTGCCGCCCGCGCCTCCTCCTCCTCCGCTGGCCTGTCGTCCAATCAGGAACAGGCGTGGTTTTGGAATGGATTCCAATTCCAGTCGCCTCACGACATCGACTTCATTCGCGGGACGGCCGTTAAAGGTTTCGTAACGGGCGACGACTGGTGGACTGTTCTGGATTCCCATTTCGCGAAAGTACGTCTCTGCCTGGGCAATCCGCAATTGTCCCTTTTCGGGGGTGTTTCCCTGTGAAATGTAGACCGTGCGATACTGCGGCGGAACCGAATTTGCGGTCCACAGCAATTGACTTCGGGCGGCATCCGTCAGTTGCTGAGTGTCTTCGTCGAAATGGTAGTCGTGCAGTGTCGTCGCCAGAGCCCAACCTGCGCCGGTTTGTGCGTCCAGCAGGTTGTTGACATCGGCGCGGTCCTGGCAATTGTAGGGATATGGCCAGTAGTGAGCCGTATGGTACGCATGGGAAAACGTCTGTTTGCGACCCATCGGACGTGGATAAGGCGGCCAGTACTTGCCGTGCTTTTCAATCTGGCGGGCACCGGGCGGATCGTCCGCACGCTGCTGATACCATGCTTCTGTAAAAGGGAATGGTCCGCCTGCCAGTGCCGCTCCGGAAGAGAACGCCACGACGACGACCAGACCTTGAATATACGATTGCCAGCGAATCCTTCGCATCCCGCCCCCTCATTCCGTTGAAGTCCCCGCCGCGCCTGCCTGAAAACGCATCCGCATGTCGAGACGACAGGGCGTAGGCTCTCGCAGCCGACCACAACTGTTATCGACAGGCGACCGGAGCGGTCATAACGGAAAGATCGGTTGTGCGGGCCACCAGCGGCAGGATCCGCCGAACTCCAACACAGGATTTGATCACTCACGGAGGCACGGTGAGCGTTTTGGAGAACAGGGGGGCTTTGCCCAACAAATGGGGTCTGACCCCCTCCCAATGTGGTTTCTGCTCAAATCAGATACCTGTGGCATGGGTCTGACCCCATTTGTTTGGCAAAGCCGAACTGGGGGCTCGAAGACTCGACCCCAGCCACACGATGCCGAACTTCAACGATCAGACCCGGGACACTTCCAACTGGTTGACGATCCGTCCGAGTCCCTCGATGCCCCTCAGCGACTCTTGAGCCATCTGCTTTTGAAAGTAGGTTCGCACGGAACCAGTCAGCAATACGTCGTGATCGATCAATTCGAAGCGGACTGGTCGCCCGCCGACATGGGGATCCCGTGACAATGTCAGGTGGATTCGTTCGTGCAACTGTTCCGCGGCGTGGAGGACATAGAATTTGTTCATGATCTGCGGTCTCTGGGGTTGAGTGTCCGACTTTCCAGGGTGTTCTGCGCCGATGAAGGGCACGCGTCCTGATTCCCCGGGTCCATGCAAACCTAGATCGCGTTTGGCGACCGGTCCGGCCGAATTCGCTGCGAGTGCAGGATTTTTCCCGGAAAACTCCAGCCAGAATTCAATGGTGGTGCTTCGTGATTGCGCAACGTGGTCCTGCCAACATTGCCGGATCAGAGATTGGATCGTTGGTTCCAGGCGTCAAAGTCGTCAAGTTCGGACGACTCGATTCCCGATATACACAGGGAATGCGGGAAAGTCTGAATGTCTGAGATGTCGGCGGCCGGTAGCTGTCCTTAAATCAAGATGGGATGCGTTGAGGACAGGTGTTCCCAGCAATGCCGGTCGGAATCCTGGGGTGCGCGTCAGACGTGTGAATTCCGGAGCGGAATTGCCAGCGTCGCCGGGTGGAGCGACGAACGTATGACCAGTCCAACGCCGTTGAATACAAGACAGGATTTGATGTCTTGGTCACGTCTGTTGGCCTGCCCGGATCGGCTCACATCATCACTTGTCATGTTCGTGTTCGTCCTGCTTGCGTCGGGATGCCAGCGCAGTCACTATCGGATCCAGGCCGATGGCCTGGTTCACGACGTCGTCGCGGGAGCAACCGCCAATCAACGGTTTGAAGTACCGGACTTCAATATTGCCATCGATCCGCGGTCACGGTTGTTTGACCCGACGGATCCCGATTATCCCCCCATGCCTCCGGATGATCCCGATTCCAATCGATTGATGCAGAACGTGGCCGGGCACCGCGGGTATCCGCGCTGGCATAATGATGGCGATGTCCCTGACGTCGAATTGAGCGACTACCGCGCCTGGTTGCCGTACACCGAGGATGGCAAAGTCCGCGTGGACCTGGTTGGTACCGTCGAGCTGGCACGGTTGCACTCGCGCGATTATCAGGGGCAACTGGAAACGTTGTATCTCTCGGCACTTGACGTGACCGCCGAACGGTTTCGGTTCTATTCCCAGTTCTATGGCGGGAATGCGACGGAATACAGCGGAGTCGGAGCGTTTGCCAACGGAGGGCAAAGTTCCAGCATTCTTGATACGACTTCGAATATCCGGATGCAGCGTGCCTTCACGGCGGGTGGCAATCTGGCCGTCGGGCTGGCGAACTCCATCGTCTGGCAATTCTCCGGTCAGGGATCGACCGTGAATTCGTCGTTGGCCAATTTCGCGTTCTCACAGCCCCTCTTGCAGTTCGCCGGTCGGCCCCGAATCATGGAACAGTTGACGCGGGTCGAACGAAACCTGCTGGCCAATGTTCGTCAGTTCACACGGTATCGACAAGGGTTTTATCTCGATGTGGTGTCAGGCTCGGGAAACACGGCGTCACTGCAACGATCCGGGGGATTGTTTGGCGGATCCGGCCTGAGCGGGTTTACGGGTGTTGGGGTCGGAGGATTTGGTGGCGTCGGGGCGATCGGTGTGACTTCCAGCGGGAATGTGGCCGGAGGTGGCGGGGCCGGAGCGAATGGACTGGGCGGATACCTTGGCTTTCTGCAGCGGCAACAGGATCTTCGCAACCAGCGAACACGGATCTCGGCACTGCGCAATACGTGGATGCAGTTGAATGCGGCTTTCGATGCCGGGCGATTGGAAAACCGGTTCCAGGTCGATTTCGCACAGCAGGCCTACTACACCGGTCAGAGTCAGTTGCTGAACAACATCGCCGCCTACGAAAGCGGCCTGGATGCCTACAAGATGCGATTGGGGCTGCCACCCCACATTCCCCTGGAATTGAAGGATCCCTTCTTCGAGCAGTTCAACCTGATCAATCCAGAATTGTCACACCTGCAGGATGTCATTTCCGATCGCATGGATCTTCTGTCATCCGCGCCCGCTGGAGAGGGGCCGGAGAATCCCCCGACCGGGGATGCGTCGACGGTGGTCGATCTGGTTGCTCGATCACAGCAGTTCATCGAACAGATCACGGCGGATCGCCAGCGACTGGAAGCGGCACTTCCGGCTCGACGCCAGGGATTGAACGAACTGGTCAGACTGGCGGATCTGCAACAGATCCAGTTCGACAACCGGGCACTGACCCTGGAAGCACTGGATCGGCGGCTGGCGGCGCTGGATTCCTACCAGACTCGCGTGACCGAGGAATTGCAGGAACTGCAGCAACTTTCAGCACAGTTTGCCAGGGACGACGATCTGACGGCGGATGAGCGAATCCGTGTGGAAAGAGAATTGCTGTCCCGTCTGTCAGCCGTGATGCTGGAATTCTCCCTGTTGCAGGCGCGCGTCCGATTGCACAGCATCACACTGGTCCCGATTACGGTGACGCCCGAAAATGCCTTCCAACTCGCCCTGACGCAACGTGCCGACTGGATGAACGCCAAGGCTTCGCTTGTCGACACGTGGCGTCTGATTCGCTTCAACGCGAATGCACTCCGGACAAATCTGACGGTGAACGTCAGCGGGGACATGGGCACGACGGGAAACAATCCGATCAAGTTCAACGGCTCCAACGGTCACCTGAACGCGGGAGTCACACTCGACCTGCCGATCACGCGCGTCATCGAACGAAACGTCTACCGGCAGTCTTTGATCGATTACCAGCAGGCCCGCCGCTCGTTGATGGCTCAACGGGATGAGATTCATCGGGGCCTGCGCGCCCGGCTGCGACAGATCCGTGTCGATCAGTTCAATCTCGAACTGCGCCGCCTGGCGGTGGATGTGGCGATCACTCAGACCGATGTCGCGCGGCTGAAGCTGGTGGAGCCTCAGAAGCCGGTCGAAGCTGGAAAGGATCCGACCGCATCACCCACCGTGGCGCGCGACCTGGTGGATGCCCTGGCCACGTTGCAACAATCCCAGTTTGACCTGATCACCGTCTGGGGTGATTACGAAATGCAGCGGCGGCTGTTCGACTTCGATGTCGGGACGATGGAACTGGACGAACGCGGAATCTGGCGTGATCCCGGTCCCGTCACCGACGAGTCGGTTATTTTGAAATTCTACGAGTCCATGGCCAACCCGTTGACTCCCGCCGACCCGTCATCGCAACCGGGCGGCTTCGTCGAGCTGGGCCCGGCCGATTTGCCGCCGGAACCGATGGATATCGACGAGACTCCATCACCAGCAAAGTGATGCGGATTGTGAGCCGCAAGGCGCTAGCCGCGGGTTCTTCGGGTACGNNGCGGCTAGCGCCGTGCGGCTCACATAGTAAGTACCATTGGGCACTAGCATCCTGTGGCAAAAGGGGTCTGACCCTTTGGAGGGCCGTCGAACGCCCAATGGCTCATACCTTGTGAGCCGCAAGCGGGTGACTTCTCAATCGCACCCGAATAACCGGCAGATGGTGGCCAACGGCACTCGGTTTAGCCATGGAATCCCAAACGCCAGCGAGGCCGACATCGTAACTTTTCCTTCTTGCGGACTCTGCGAGGGTGCTCGTAAAGTAAGCGTCGTTGACCGATCACCTCCGGCGAAAAGCGGGGGTTTGTTGTCAGGTCGAGACAATCAACATGAACATCAATTCCATTGTGGACTGTTGCTGGTGGCTGGCGATGCGAGCCGTGTTCTGGGTTGCTTACGCGATCGCCGCCCTCATCTGGGCAATGTTTATCTGGGTGGCATTATTCATGCTGATAGAAACGTCAGTCTTCGACCGTATTGCCTTGGCGACTTATGGTGGGGTACCGTTCGGACTGTTGCTGATCGTCGAGCGATCCATCAGTCGCAAGTCGAAGCAATCCTGAATCGCCATCCGAATCCTGACGTTCGGTACCAACTCCCGCTGCCGCGATTTCCTTCCCAATCCGGTCAAAAGACGTCACGTCTGGGAAATCCTTCGCTGCGCCTCAGTTACGGTCGGGAACTGCCTTTCGGCCGCCGAAGTTGAATTGAGGACGTGCGCCGATTTTCCATCAAGCAGGGTCTGACGGGAAAAACGGGTGTCCGTTGGTGTGGCGGATGGGTATGCTCAATCTCAGCGTGACTTGTCCCGTTTTGTCTCTGTTGCTTCGTCAAACTCATGCAAACTCATCGCAATCCACATTCCAGGCATGATCGATCCGGCAAGATCCGTCGCCGGCTGCTGATCGGCCTGACGCTTCTGCTGATCTGCGCGGGTGTCGGCGGTGGAATCGTATATTCGTACCGGGACGACGGCGTCGTCGACGCCATCACGCGCAAACCCCTTGTTGGCGAATTCGTCAACGAGATCGTGGAACGCGGCGATGTGGAAAGTTCGTCCAACACGGAAGTCCGCTGCGAAATCGCCTCGGCCGAGGGAGTGCGGATACTGGACATTGTCGCCGAAGGAACTTACGTCAAAGAAGGAGACATTGTCGTCCAACTGGATGACTCAACAATCAAAAAGGATCTGAGCGCGCAAAAGATCGCCGTCAATACCACCGAAGCGGCCTACGCCAAGGCGAAGAACGATCTGGATGCGGCGACGATTGCCCGCCAGGAATACGAACTCGGAACCTTTGTCCAGGAAGAACAGAAACTGCAAAGTGAACTGTTTGTGGCTGAAGAGAATTCACGACGTGCCGAGAACTTCTTCGCTCACAGCCAAAAACTGGCGTCACGCGGATACATCACCGACACCCAGTTGGAAAGCGACAAGTTCGCCGTGCAGAAGTTCGGCAAGGATCTGGAGGCTGCGCAAACCAAGTTGAAGGTGATCCGCGATTACACCAAGCCGAAGACGATGAAAAAGCATGATTCGGACATCAAGACCGCCGAGGCGGCCGTCGCGTCCGAAAAGTCGAAGCACGAAATTGAACTTGAGAAGTTGGCCAGCCTGGAAGCTCAGTTGGCCAAGTGCGTGATCAAGGCTCCGTCGGCGGGGCAGGTCGTGTACAACAATCCAAATCGCTGGCGCGACGATGATTTTGTCATCCGCAAGGGAAATCGCGTCCGCGAACGGCAGGTGATCATCAAGCTGCCCGAGGCAGGCAAGATGCAGGTGAAGGCCAAGATTGGCGAGGCCCGCGTCAATCGCGTGAAGCCGGGAATGGCCGCGACCGTGAGAATCGAAGCCCTGCGCGGCGTCGAACTCAAGGGCTCCGTCCAGACCGTGAACGCGTATGCGTCCGATGAGAACTGGTTCAATCCGAATACCAAGGAATACGATGCGATCATCGTGCTGGATAGCCCCCCTTCCACGCTGAAGCCGGGGATGTCGTCGCAGGTTTCGATCCGCGTGGAGACACTGCAAAACGTCCTGCAGGTGCCGATCCAGACGGTCGTGGAACGGGGTGGAAAACACTACTCGATCGTCCGTTTGTCCACGGGAAAGCTGGAGCTGCGCGAGTTGCTGATTGGTTCGATCAATGACAAGTTCATTGTCGTCAAAGATGGTCTGACTGCGAACGATGATGTCTTGATGAACCCCCGGGCACATCTGACACGGGTTGGCTTGCCGGAAGCCGATCCGGCGACCGAGTCTCCCAAATCGACTGACGAATCGAAGCCTGCCAGTCCGGCATCCCCGACACGTGAAACGGCCGCGTGAGGCGATCTGTGAACTGGAATCCTGTGGCGACATTCCGGACGTATTGGAGCAGTGTGAAAGGACTGTTCCTGCATCCGTTGCGGTCCCTGCTGACGATCCTGGGAGTGGCGATTGGCGTGTCGAGTGTCATCTGGCTGCTGGCGATCGGTGAGGGAATCGGCCAGGCCGTGCAAAAGCAGATCGAAGGCCTGGGTGCCGACAACGTGATTGTGCGTTCGATCAAACCGCCGGCCGAAACGACCGCTGGCAAGCGTGGCATTTTTCCCTACGGAATCACGCGCGACGATCTGGCGCGCCTGCAGGAAACCGTCCCAACGATCAAGCGCGCCGTTCCGATTCGCGAAGTCCGACGCGAGTTTCGTTTCGACGACCGCCTGATCGATGGCCGCATGGTCGGTTGTACAACGGATTATGCGGATGTCACCCGCCTGGAAATTGACCGTGGCCGGTTCCTGAACGATTCTGACAGTGCCGAACAGTTGAATGTCTGCGTGCTGGCCGCCGAAACGGCCGAGCGCTTGTTTCAGCACCTGGACCCGCTGGGCCGGTCAGTCAAGATTGAGCGCGACTATTACCAGGTGGTCGGAATCCTGAAGCCGCGCGCCCCGTCGTCGGGCATCGGAGGCTCGCTGGCCGCACAGGACTATTCGCGGGACATTTATGTCCCGATCGAGACTCTGTGGTTGCGCGTCGGCGACCTGGTCCTGACGCGGCGCAGCGGGTCATTCGAAGGCGAACGTGTGCAACTCAGTCAGATCACGCTGCAGGTCGACAAAGTCGCGCACGTGGTGGAGACCGCAGAAATCATCAAGGCGACCCTGTTGCCACATCATCCCGACACGGACTTCGGCATCACCGTCCCGCTGGAACTGCTGGAACGGGCCCGGGCGATGCGACTGATGTTCATGCTGTTCCTGGGAATTATCGCCGTGATTTCGCTGCTGGTTGGCGGGATCGGGATCATGAACATCATGCTCGCCACCGTCACCGAACGAACCCGGGAAATCGGCATCCGTCGGGCGCTGGGAGCCAGGCAGCGTGATATCCGGAGCCAGTTCCTGAGTGAAACAGTCTCCCTGTCGGTGTTGGGCGGAGCCGTCGGCATCATCGCCGGCTTCGCGTGTCGACCATCGATCAACGTCATGCGCTGGGGTGTCGAAAAGTTGTCGCCCACCGTCATGGCGCAAATGCCTGACGTCATTCGGACGATGGAACCGGTGGTCGTCAACTGGTCCGTACCGCTGGCGTTTGCCATTTCGGTGATGGTTGGCGTCACGTTTGGTCTGTACCCGGCAATACAGGCAGCGCGACTGGACCCGATTGAAGCATTGCGTCACGAGTAACGCTCACCGTTTCAGTCACGATTCCAATTGTCTGGAAGTGTCACTCCGGGAATCTTCGATCTCACGGATTTCATACTGCAGAAACTCCAGCACCTGCCGGGAATGCGTGATGGCGATCAGGTGTCCGGCACCACTCACGATGCAGTCAGGCTCCTTGGTTAGTCCAATCGGGAACACTCGATCGGCATCCCCGTGAATCTGGCGGATTCGAACCTGCTGGACATCGGGGGATGGCTGCCAGCGTAAGATGGCTCCCGCTCCCCAGCGCAGGACGGTCCGGTCGGCGTCGGCCAACTGAGTCAAGACGCCGCGTGTGGGAGCACGCAGGCAGGGTCCCAGCAGGCGGACCAGCAGCGGAGCCATCCAGGGCAGGACGGCGACCATGGGTGTGATCGGTCGCAGAATGCGAATTCGCCACGGTTTGGCGTCTGTGGATCGAAGACTGCCGATCACAAAGCAGGCCCGCACATTCGGCAGGATCGCCGCCAGTTCCTGAGCGACAACTCCCCCAAACGAGGCGCCACCAATGAAGCACGGGCGGCCCGGATCAATGACCGGTGCAAAACGTCTGGCATAATCGGCCACCGATTCACCACGCAGGGGCTTGATCCAGCGAGGCGTCACCAATTGCGGCAGCCCGTGCTGCAACGAGGAAAACATGCGACCATCGGCACCAAGTCCGGGGAGAAGTATCAGTGGAGAATCGTCTGACATGTCCAATCCCGCAAACATCATTGATGGCGAAACAGCCGCATCGCAATCAGCAGTTGATCTTCAACCTTCGTAGGCGACCCCGAAGATTAAGACTCTTCCGACGCCGTTAAACTCTCCTGCCGCGAGCATCATGCCACTCGCAGCAGGAGAGTTGAAGCGACTTGAAAAGCGATCAAATGCTCACATGGGCCTTGAAGGTGATTTAGACGCTGAGGGATTGAAGTTGTATCGTGATGACGCATCGCGTGCAGCCCGGTTGGTGGCCAGCCCCGCACGCGTATGTCCAGTTGAACGCCTGGTGTATGGTTGCGCGCGGTGAAGTCGACGCCATCGAGCGTAGCCTCGAATTGCGCGACGCAACGCTCCGTCGCGTTCAATTTGACGGATTCAGCGGGACGTTTGATCTTGCGCCGGGGACGTACGTTCAAGATTTCAAGGCCAAGTCAACGTACCGAGTTCCTCGTCCAGGGGAAGAACAAGGAAATGACGTCGTCCATCGCAAGTTGAGCGCAGAGTTTCGACACTGGGGACCGTTTCGCATTGGGCTGGTCGTTTTCAACCTCACTGCCGTTGGCGGATTGATTTGGGGAATTGTTCGCTGGAATCGAATAGGCGATGCGAGAATAGAGCCTGCTTCGACGAACGAGCCAGGGAAGCCAGATCTCGGGGTTGATAATGCTCCCACGACCAATTCGTAGTGCCATGTTCGCTATTTGTCTTCTGGTTTGCGCCCATTCTGTTCTCGCACAAGATCAGCCCGTCGTTCCCTCCAGCCAGGAGGCTCTGGAGATTATTGACAACGTTCGACGGAACGAGCGACTCTATCGAGATGTGGAGATTCGACTGCGGTATACCTACGACTTACATGATCGCGATCCAGCCTCGGCCTGCTCGGCTGTGAACGAAGTGACAGATCAACTGGCTCAGATTCAATACATCGCCATCGGAGACTGGTTCAAGGTTGAGAATACACGCGAAATACGAACCGCTTCGAGGACCTCACAGATTCATCGCCTTCACGGATTTGATGGAGACCAGGACAAGCTTCTTGAAGGTTCCGTCGGAAACGTCGCCGAGGTGCGAGGCGAGGACAGCGACTTCGTTTTTCCGCACACGCTGATGCTGAAAAGTTACAAATTCTCGTTGCCGCTTTCGGTCTATCTGGCAGGTCATGAAGCGATTCTCGGACACCCCGGAAAAGGCCGATACAACAAACCTTCAATGACCGCGCAAACAACCTATCTCGGTGAAGACGAGGTTCTTGGCCTGCGATGCCAGAAGATACTCGTGAAGATTCTGTCGAACGGGGACGAGTACAATGGGGATCTGTTCTGGTTGGCTTCCGAACGGAATTTCTTACCCGTCAAACGATATGCCTACACCTATCCGGTCTCCAGAGAGATTCCGATGGCGGAATCGTATTGCAGGGATCTTCGTGAAATTGAGCCCGGAGTTTGGTTTCCCTTTGAGGTCGAGACCACGGCTTATTGCAGTGTCAACTTAAAGCAGGAAGGAAAACAAGCTCGCAACTGGCAGGAACGGATTCTGGTGGAGGAAGTGACTCTCAATCCCAAATATGACAAGAGCTTCTTCTCCATCGAGTTTCCTCGTAATACAGCCTCATACGAAATCCAGAATGGCGAGATCAAACAAAGCTGGCGGGAAGGATCGGCCGTGAATTCCGCGGATCGCGACCCTCGAGACAGAGAGAATATGCTCTGGTGGATTGCTGGGGCGAATCTATTGATTCTGGTGCCGCTGATAGTTTGGGCGGCCACACGCAATCGATCTCGGTCTTGAGGAAACAGACTCGATTGTGTGACTTTGGCTGGTGGAGAACGCTGCCGAATTCTGACCGACGCTGGCAGCGTCGGCAACGGTGGGGTAGCCTGATGGGGCAACCTGAGTCGATGTGGGGATGTTTGAAATGTCGCGGCCGCTGCTGATCGGAATTGTTGGGCTGTTTGTTGGCTTGCTGGCCTGTGCGGCATTCTGGCCGGTGGGGGAGCATTCGACGGCCGCTCCGCAGATTCGGAAAGCCACGGAGCTACCCGCCGAAGCCGCGGCGGTACTGAGTGAGGTTCCGGCCGGGATGAAATGGATCCCGGGGGGGACCTTCGCCATGGGAAATGCGACCAGTCCGCATGAAGACGAACGACCCGTTCACCGGGTCACCCTGGATGGATTCTGGATGGACGAGACCGAGGTCACCAACGCTCAGTTCTTGAAGTTTGTCGAAGCGACCAATTACAAAACCGTTGCCGAGGTCGCTCCGAAGCGCGAGGAGATTGAAGCTCAGGTTCCCGCCGGCACACCGATCGACGAATCCATGCTGGTTCCCGGGTCGATCTGCTTCAATCCGAGATTTGACATGCGGACGTTGCGCAAAGACTTTGCCAACTGGCCTTACCAGGTCTGGAAGTACGAGCCGGGTGCCGACTGGCGTCATCCTCAGGGTGCGAAATCTTCCATCGACGGGATCCTGGACCATCCGGTGATTCACGTATCCTGGGAAGATGCCCAACAGTACTGTGGCTGGGCAGGGAAACGGCTGCCGACGGAAGCCGAATGGGAATTTGCGGCACGAGGAGGGCTGGAGGGCCAGGACTATCCCTGGGGCCGCGAGCGGAATCCTGGTGGCAAGTGGAAACACAACACGTGGCAGGGAGTCTTTCCCGAAACGCACGACGTGCAGGATGGCTTTGAGGGGACCGCCCCCGTGAAGTCGTTCCCGCCGAACGAATATGGCTTGTACGACATGTCCGGCAATGTGTGGGAATGGTGCCAGGACTGGTACCGTCCTGACTATTACTCGATCAGTCCCGGTCGAAATCCGAAGGGACCTGCGGACAGTTTTGACCCGAACGAACCGCTCGTCCCGAAGCGGATTCAACGGGGCGGTTCGTTCATGTGCAGCGACGACTATTGCACCGGCTACCGTGTCTCGGCCCGGATGAAAGGGGATGTGCTGTCAGGGACGTTTCATTGTGGTTTCCGGACCGTGCTGACGCCAGACATGCTGCGGAATGCTGGGGCGGCCTCAAAACAATAGCCCGAAGGGCGAGCGAGAGACCGGGACTCAACGCATGAATACCAGATTCTCTCCGGACCCAAAAATCGGGAATCTCGGCGTTTGCCTCCCGGGCGACCACGTCTGCGGATGAAACCGAATGCAGGATATGCACCACGAAGGACACGAAGGAATACAAAGAGATCTCGCCTTCTTCCCTTCGTGGAACTTTGTGTCCTTCGTGGTGAATCTCTACTACTCTCAACAGCCGAACTGGTTTTTCTGAGCGCCGCTTCAAAACTCGCGCGACGGGCTGATATCCCAAGTTCCGCCGTTGGTGACCTACGCTTGGATGTGCTTGAGCAGACGCGGGTTTTCCAGGACGGGCGACAGTTCACCCCGGCGTTCCATTTCGCTGGCCGAACCGCGGATGCTTTCCAGTCCCTCACGGATCCGGCACAGGATGTTCAACGCGGCGGTCAGGTCCAGCTTCGGTCCCATTCCGATACATGTCAGCACGAACAGATACAGCTTCTGCATGTTTTCCGGGATCTGACCATATCTCAGATCAATTCCCTCGTAGAGCGCCAGGATCAGTTGCTGTGAGCGCAGCAACAATGGCTGCGCCTGGATCACGTCGTTCTGGTCGAGCAGCATCTGTGCTCGCTCCAATCGCGAGATGATCCCTTCATAGGCAGCCAGCAGCATTTCAATTCGGGTCCACGGGGCGGCCGGTTGCGAATACAGGTCGAGTCGTTTCATGGAAACACAAGCTCCAGAGGAACATCAAGGGGATGACGATTGAGGTTTTACATTTCACTTGCCGGACAATGACACATTTGATGACGTGCTCGATCCCGATCCAAACGCCTGAGTCAACAGATTGCTTTGCGACTGCAGGTTGGCCATCACGGTTTCCATGGACGCAAACTGGCGCATCAGCGCCGCCTGCTGCAGATTCATTGCCGTTGTCTGGGTCGTGACGTCGTTCTGTGCCGACTGAATCTGTTTGGTGAATTGAGCACCAATTAAAGTGATCTGCCCACTAACGGGATCCAGCATGCTGTTCAATTGATCGTACAGGTTGGCCGCCAGACCCCGGGTCACGGTCATGGTCGAGTCCGTTCCTCCCACGGCAATCTGGGACGGAGTCAGCGAGACCACAATACTGAGTCCCGCGGTATTCGAGTTGCCTGTGTTGCCGGACAGAATCTGTCCGGTTCCCGTCGCCGCTTCGGTCACACCGTTGACAACGAATGAACCGGCAACATCCGTCCCTGTCGATGATTCAGTACCGCTGTAGCCCAAGGCCGACAGCGCATTTCCCGAATTCACACTGACCGTCGAAGCGGTTCCGTAGCGACCGGATGTGATGACCAGCTTGCCCGCATCCAGCGACACGGAAACAGAACTTCCGCCAGGCTGCACTGCAGCATTGATCTCGGTCTGCAACTCGTTGGCCAGTCCCTGGCTGGTGTACGTCCCCGAAGCCAGGGTGATGGTACTGCTGGGTTTGCCATCGACCGTCAGAACCAGCGTGTTGTTTGTGCTGTCAATCACTGTGCTGGCGGCAATCGGATTGCTGCCGCTGATGGATGCCTGCTGCGCTGCCTGGGTGATATGGACTGTGTACGGAGTTGCACTCGACCTGGTCGTGGAATCGGCGGTGGCAAACTGGACGCCGGTGGAACTGGATGTCCCCGACAGGCCAAACAGCGTTTTCACGCTATTGAAACTGACCCCGGCCACGTTTCCATTGAGGACGTTGTTCAACTGTGTCGAGTCGATCTGGAGTTGACCGTTGGCGTCGGGCGAAATCCCCAAGGCTCCCAACCGGTTGACCTGTGAAGGCAGGTCGGGCGAGATCGCCAGCAGCAACTGCTCGACCTGGCTCCGTAACCCCCGGACTGACGAAACGGTATTCAGCGGTCCGGCCGTCCCGGCGGCGTTGCCGGTTCCGGGTGTGTATTTGGTTTGCGTATCAATATATGAGGCGAAGTCGTTGTAATCGTTGACGAAGTTTTTGATCTGATCGGCGATGCCGCTGACGTCGTTGGCAACATTGATCTGCACGGTTTTTGCCGGATCGGCCGCCTGCAGTTTGATGGAGACACCCGGCACCAGGTTCGTCACGGTATTCGACGAATTCGAGATTGTGACCGCCCCGGAGCCGGAACCGATCTGCACCTGGGCATCCGTCGCCGCCTGGACCAGCGGGGAAAAGACCCCCACAGAGAATTTGTCACCCGTCGTGAGAGACCCGGCAGCGAATTGAACCGTAACGCCATCGACCACGGTCAAATTCGAATTCACATCTGACGGATTGACCGTGATCGTACCAGTCTGTGTACCACTACTGTTGGAATACGCCAGTTGAATGCCGGCGTCGGTTCCGACCGTGCCACCGTTGGTCACGGAAAACGTGAACGTATCGTTGCTGCTCCCGGTGTATCCGCCGGCTCCGGCATTCGAGGTAACGACCGATGTTCCAGAGAAGGCGGGATCGGTGACTGCCGGACCGATTTCGGACGTGGCGAAATTGGGTTGGACGTCCGTCCCGCTGCTGGCCGCCAGGTTGTTTGTGATCCGGATCGAGTTTGCGACACCGGTGCTGTTGGATGTCAGCATCAGGCGATAGGGCTGGGTGCGCGGATCGGTGGAGCCCGTGTTGACAATTGTCGCGGTGACTCCGATACCGGCATTGTTGATCGCCGTCGCCAGGCCACTGAGAGTATTGTTGCTCGAATCGATGTTCAGAGTCGCCGATTGGGAACCGGCCTGAATCTGAAAATCTCCCTGGGTGATCTTCGCACTGGGATCTGCAAATCCCTGGGACGCGAGTTGATTCGACTGGGCCAGCGCCAGGACTTTCAGACTGGTGACTCCCGCTTGTGCACCGGTTCCGACGGCGGCGGTGACGAGGTCGGTGTTGCTCGACGTGACCGACTTGTTGTCAAACACGCTTCCCTGGGGTTGGGCCAATTGATTGGCAGCCGTCATCAGGGTTTGCAGTCGAGTTTGGATGCCTTGAAAGGCCGTCTGCTGCTGCGTGTCTTTCTGAACCGTCTGGTTGAGCAGGTTGATGCGTTGCTGGTTGAATCGCAGCAGGTTCTGTACGAGCGCGGTGGTGTTCAGTCCGGAGGCCAGTCCGCTGAAACTGATGTTGGATGACATGGCAACAACCCGGTCTAAAGGGCAATTGTCCGCGTCGGATCAAAATCCAAAGGGAGCACTGCTCTCGCAGGCTCCCTTGGTTCTTGATCAATCCATTCCGATCACCCGGTATTACTGACCACGCAGCAAGCTCAGGATGGACTGGTTGCTCTGGTTGGCCATGCCGAGGACCGTCGAAGCGGCCTGTTGACGGATGTTTTCGCTGGTGTAGTTCGCGACTTCCGTCTGGTAGTTGGTATCGGTCAGAATCGACTTGGCCTGTTGCAGGTTTGTCAATTGCGACTGATTGTTGTTCTGAGTCGCGGTCAATGTACCGGCCGTGAAGGCTCCAAGGTCACCGCGGGCGGAAGCGACTGTGCCGATTGCAGCGTCAATGGCGGTCAACGCGGCCGTGGCACCCGCAGCAGTCGTCAAGTCGATGGCATTGACGCCCAGCGTGGTGGAGTCGGACTTGGCAATTGTCAGGTTGGCGGTCTGGCCCGAGAAGGCACCGGTCTGGAACTGCGCGGCCGTGAACGTTCCGTCGAGCAGGGCGACCGTTCCGAACTTGGTGGTTGACGCAATGTTGTCGATCGAGGTCAGCAGTTTCGTGGCACTCGCCTGATTGGCGGCCAGCGACGAGGCACTTTGGGTCGCGGTGTTTGCCGAGTTCGCGGCCAGGTTACGAACCTGGACCAGCAAATCGTTGATGTTCGACAGCGATGAATCCGCGGTTTGAACCAGAGCGGTGCCAGTCTGGATGTTCTGGATCGATTGTTGCAAACCGGAGATCTGGGCGTTTTCCATCGATGACGTCACCAGGCCGGCTGGATTGTCGGCGGCACTGTTGATCTGCAGGCCGGTCGACAACCGCTGCAAAGCCGTGTTCATGCGCGTCTGGCTCGCCTGCAGATTGTTCTGTGCAACAAGCGAATTCATGTTTGTGTTGACTGAAAGCATTCGTGTGTTCCTCGCTGTGGTGTTCTCGAACGGTGATGGTTATCCAAGCCCGGGAGAAGATGCCTGCTTGGACATCTCGAACGTCCCCTGCCCACAGAGAGATATCGAAGCAAATTCCGACAACTTGCTCCGCACTTGCTGAAAAACTGCCGAACCGCAGATTTTTCCTGAAGATTACGACCGGCAGCGTCGGACAAGTCCCGCGCGACTGCCTGATTGTGGTAATCGATGGAGACAGCAGAACAGGGCTCGCCTGCGAATTACCGGCCGATGAAGCTGGCCAGATCCGCGAGGATTGCTTCGGCCGTCTTTTCGGCGGCGTCGCGCGAAAGGAATTCACCGCGACTTAAGCGCCGTCGTACCTCTTCGATAACTTCCGGCCGAACATCGGGGATGTCATGCAGCGAGCTGACCAGAGTGGCGGCTTCGGACGAGACCACTGACTCCGATTCGGACGAGGAATCGGATTGCGCCCTGGATGCAGACGAAGACCCCTGTACCGGTCGTCCGACCTTTCGTCCCTGAACGGGCCCGCCTTGGAAGCCAGGATCGATTCGCATGCTATCACCCCAGCCTGATCGTGCCGACGATGAGATTCAGAACGAAAGTATTTGCTCTTGGTAAACGGCGAGGCATATTTGCTGGTTCGGGGTCTTTGGTCAAGGTCAATTTGCAATGTCAGAAATACCGGAACAGAACGATCAGCCCGCCGACTCGGCACCCCTCAGCACACCCATCGTCGGGTCGGGCCTCGTTTCACTCGTGGCGGTCGTCCTCGGCGTATTCCCGATCGCCCTGGGGATTGGGTTCACGCTGCAAACACCCGTGGCACCACCGGCCACGCTGACTGCCGCGGAAGAGCCCCCTCCCCCCGAAATCCCGAACAAGATCCAGACCCCCGACCGGCATCTGGCCGGACCCGACCGGTCGAAGGGGGATGAATTGCTGCGCGACGGACGCTATGAAGCGGCCCTGCACCTTTATAGATCGTTGGGAAACCCCGATTCCTTGCAGGTTCCCCCAGAATTGGCCCTCAGAATCGCCCTTTGCGAAGAAGGGTTGGGATTGTGGGATGAGTCCCTGGCGACGTATCGGTCCGTGGCCAGTTCCAATCATCCCATTCTCGTCACACTGGCGATCTTCGGACAAAGTCGAGTCTGGTTGAAATTGAATGACTTCGATACCGCCGAACCACTGCTGCGTTCGATCTTGTTGCAATCGGCCGATCGTCATTGCCACCCGTCCGAGATGGTTGCGGAAGTGACGCTGGCGTATGCGGTCACCCTCGCGGAGATGAATCTGGCGCAGTTCACTTCGACACCCACTGCCGGATTGATGCCCGTCGGGAATCAGCTGGAATGGTCAATCGGCGAAACACTGAAATGGGCCGATTCCAAACCGCCGAATTCCGCTCCGGTGGAACCCGAACTGGTGGTGCAATCACCCGAAGTTCCGCCGCCTGCCGAAGAAAGTCTGGCACCGGCGGATGTCGTGACCGGTAAAGAGGCATTTGCTCGAGTGCTGCACGTCGTCGCCCATCGCCAACCGCTATCGCAGGTCGTATCCAGAATGGTCCAGGAATGTGGACTGCAATTGCAATGGTCAGATGCCGTGCGGGACCGGGCGACCGCGCGGAACTTGAGTTTGAACATGAACGAACTTCCGCTGAGTATCCTCCTGACAGCAATCTGTGAAGAGATCGGCTGCCAGTGGACGTTTCAACACCTGACGAAAACCATCACCATCACGGACAACGCCACCCAACGTGAACTGCGGGAAGTCAGCGCGACGGCGTTGACCGGAGCCATGACCGCGTTTCCAGACCACCGCCTGACTCGCTCGGCCAAGTTTGCCGTCGCTCAACTGTCTGCCGCCGACGGACAGATCGAAGAGATGGCCCAGGGGTACTCATCATTGATCGATCGGACAACTTCAACTTTGACCGTTCGAGCGGCCTTCAATGCAGCGCTGGCCTTTCATCAACTGGGAGACCTGCGGCGAACCTGCGAATCGCTGGAAGTTGTGATCCATGGGGCACCCGGAAACGAGCTCTATACTCAATCTCTGATTCTGTACGGTCGTACCTTGATGGATCTTGGTGATTACCGCGAGGCCGCATTTCAACTGAAGCGGGCCGCCGGATCACGTCACCTTCCGGAAGATCAAGCCCGCGCAGCCGTGTTTCTGGCGATGGCTCAAATCCTGGGAGGTCGACCGCACGAGGCCGCTCAATCCTTGTTTGAGCATCGAATGCAGTTCCAGGACCGATCGGTTCGAAGTGCGGCGGCTTTGATGAATTCGATCGCCCGCTGGCAAACCTCGTCCGGAGTCTCCAGGACTCGTGAAGCGTCATTTCTGTATCGATCCGTGGCCGCCGTGGAGGCCGATTCAGACTGGCTGGGGCTACCCGGTCAGTTTCTGCTGGGTCAGGCCATGAACGACGTGGGCTTGGAAGACCAGATGGTGGAACTTTATTCCCGGCTGCTGAATCAGGGTGTTGCCAGGGTCATGGAGCAGCAGATGAAGCTGGCGCTGGCCGACTACTGGCACGACCACGACCAGATCGACGCAGCAAAAACAACCTGGGCCAGTCTGTACGCACAGGATGGAATCGTCGCGCGGACGGCGGGGATGCGGCTGGCGGAATTGGCGCTTGAACAACACCTTCCCGGCCAGTGCCTGGAACTGTGCCGGGCGCTGCAAAAGTGTGAGGACACGCCCCGGGAAGAACTGCTGAAGCTGGCGGGTCGGGCCTATGAGCAGGCCGATCTGCCGTTGCTGGCGGCACAATGCTATGCCGGGAAATGGCCCTTGCCGTAGTACAATCCGAGTCCTGTGGCAGGCGGCTGGCCCCGTTTACTGGGCAAAGCAAGTCAAGCGACAGGGCGGAACGACCAGGGTCAAAGGAGTTGCTGTCATTGAAAGGGAGCCGAGCGTGACCACGAGTTTGCGTCTGGAGATCGAGCCGGTCATCCGCAGTGCCGAACGACTTCGCGAAGAAATCCTGAAGCTTCTGCCCGAGCATCAGGGGTTGCCAGCCCTGGCGGCGGGCGTCGCTTCGGCGGCCCGGGCGGCCGAAACCGTCTCCCGGAATCTGAAACGACCGTTTGGCATACATCGTCTGCCGTCGCTGTTTCTGGCGATCGCTCTGATTCTGCTTGTCGGCTGGCTGTATCGCGATTTCTTGAGCGTGACGCCCCTGACGATTTCCCTGCCAGATCGGGATGCCCAGGAATTGCGAGATCGGGTTTCGGGATCGCGACGGCTGCTCTTTAGACCCGTTATTGTTCGCGGCTCGCGGGAGTCCGCGCAAATGATCGCCGCCGATCAGGCCGATCTGGCATTCGTGCAGGGTGGGCTGCCGCTTCCATCAGACCTGCCCCGACTGGAGATCCAGCAGCCCGAATACGTGTTGTGGTTCCTTCGGCAGAATGCCGCCGATGCCAGCCACGTTCGTCGGATCTTGACCTCGCTCTCCGGTGAAGGCAGTCACACGGTCGCTCAGACCTTTATGAAGGCCTGGAAACTGGATGCTCAGGTGGAATATGTCCACGACTGGAAACGCCTGTACGACGACGAGCAGTACGTGATTCCCAACGACATTGATGCGGTGTTCGTGGTGAAAGATCCGTCGGATGATCAGACACTCACAGCGATCACTCATTTGGCCCGGGCGGGATTTCAACTGAGGTCACCCGATCTGGGATCGCGGGCGGCTCAACACGATTTCTTGAAGCCGGTGCCGATTCCTGCAGGGTATCTGCAAAGCCTGCCTCCGTTTCCCGCTGAACAGGTGCAGACGTATGCCGTCCCCACTTACCTGGTCGCACGACGCAATCTGAGCCCACGTCTGCTGGCCGTCGCGTCCGATTTGATCAACGGACGGCCGACGTCCATCACGGCCGGAAGTTTTGATGCCAACATTTCTGAGGCGAGCGAAATCTTCCAGGGGGTGGAAGCGTTCATGGGAATCCTGATCAACATCGCGCTGGCGTTCTTCGCTTTGCTGGGAATCGAGACGATGACCTACCGCAAGCAATTCCATGAATTGAATTCGCTGGTCAGCCTGATCAGCATGCACCAGAGTTCCAAAGATGTGCTGGGTCTGACCGATCCAAAACGCCGCCAGAACAATCTGCTGTACTTAAGCCTGTGCAGCGACCTGTTGGGCCTGGTCAGTTCCATCAGCGGTTACTACACGCAGGAGAATTCCTCGCTGCTGTTCAACAATCTGCCCGAGATTATCCATCAACGATGCGACGGGATGAAGATCAACATCCAGTTGAAGATTCTGCATGCGATGATTCAGACACCATCGTTGGAACCTGCTGCGGCTGAAGCATCGACTCCCCCGGGATGATGCGGGCAACAGAAGAAAAGCCTGCGGCGAAATCGCCGCAGGCCTGCGCCGGCGTTAGTAGCCGCCGGTTCTTCAGGTCGGATTGAGAGACGACACCCGCGGCTAGCGCCTTGCGGCTCACAAAGTCAGTGCCATTGGGCGTACGTCCTTCATAAAAATCGCAGTCAGATTACTCGCCAGCGCCGCTGGATGTCGCGCCCTGCTTGACACCACCCTTCAACTTGGCACCTTCCTTGATCGCGAACAATGTGCTCTTGTTCGAGATGAACAGGGTGTCATTTGCCACGATCGGGGTGCTGTAGATCGAGTTGATCATGTTGTTTTCGGCCAGGATCTTCAGCTTCTTCGAGAGTTCAAACACGGTGATATCGCCGTCTTCGTCACCCACATAGACCTTGCCGTCAACGATCAGGACCGAACCCCAGGCGGCAGCGAACATGTCGTGGGTCCAGTAGACGACCGGCTTGCCGTTTTCGGTCTTTTTGGCGTCCAGGCAGTGTACCAGCCCGGCGAAATCCGAGATGAACAGCAGATCGTCCTTGATGGCTGCGCTGCCAATCGTCCGGTGCATCACTTCCTCAAAGTCCATCTTGCCATTTTTGTTCCTGTCGACAGCGTCGTAGTGCCACACGGCACCGGAATTCTTGTTCGGAACCGCCTTTTCACCCTTCTTGGTGTCGACGCACTGCAGGCGGCGAGGCGGGATTTCCTTGCCATCGGCTCCCAGGGCCAGTTCCAGGCTGATGTCTCCACGTTTGGTGGGATCGATACAGTAGTAGTGGCCGACTCCTTCGCCGTGCTCGGGATCTTCACCCACTCCGGAATAGACGTAGCCATCATAGAAGACGGGAGTGCCGATGATGTGGTTGCGGGTGGCGCGTCCCCCCAGCGAGTACATCGATTCCTTGGGATTGCCGTCAAACTTCCACAGCAGCTTCGCGCCCCCCTTGCCGTCGCCGGCGGGATCGAAGCTGTACAGCCAGCCATCGCCGCCACCCATCACCACCTGCTCCTGGCCACCGGCCTCAAACACGCAGGGGCTGGACCACTGTCCATGCAGGATGTTCAACCCAGGCGACTTGTCGGTCCACAGCAACTTCCCCGTGTTCTTATTCAGGCAGATGAAGCTGGGGGCATTCGGGGCGGGGATGGTAATGTGATCGTCGTCCACACCGTTTCCAGTGATGACAAAGCAATAATCGCCAAAGCAGGTCAGCGAGCACGAGCACATGTTGTGCTGGAAGACGCCCAGCGTCCCCATCAGGTCGTACCGCCAGATGATGTCGGCTTCGTCCTTGTTTTCGTTCGCCTCGGCCTTGAAGGGGCCGTCGTTTTCGCCGTCGTGAAACCCTTCCACGTCGAGGCACAGGACTTCACCGCGGCTGGTGTTGTACCACAACCGGGTGTCATCGCAGAACACAGTGGAGCAGATCCCCTGCTGCGGCCAGTCGTTCACACGTCCCGAGGGAAGCTTGGGTGAGGACGCCTGCCAGAGGAACTTGCCGGTCTTTTCCTCGAACGCCAGCAGACAGCCAAGGTCAACCTTGGAAGGGTACCGCTTCAGGTACCCATGAGTATTGTTCGTTCCCACGAACACCTTGCCGTTCGCCACGACGGGATTGCCGTACGTCTGCGAACCGAGTGGAACGGCCCACAGGATGTTTTCGCCCGTGGTCAGGTCCCATTCGTAGGGGATGTTCTTCCCCTGAGGCGTGTTGTTGCGGTGCGACGATCCGCCCCATTGCGGCCAGTCGTACAGCCCAACCTTCATTTTGCCGAGCAGCTTCAAGGTCTCGCTGGTCGGGTCATACTTGTCGGCGGCGATGACCGCACCGACGCTGAACAGGCCGATCAGTGCGGCGAACGAGAGAGACTTCATGACGGGGTTCCTTTGAGGAGTGCAGCCGAAACAGGCCGCGTTCCTTTTCTGGCGGCAGTGCCGCCAATCCTTGAAGCCAAACAAAACAGGGAAATCGATTCCGACCACCATTCCACACGGAATGCTGGTCGCTTCACAGTGACAGGACGATCACTGAGGTACCACAATGACGTTATCCACGAAGACTTCCGCATCTTTGGAATTCCCAAACAACCCGGGACTGCCGGACAGATTGGCGGGGCTGTCGGCCCATTCGATGGACCACTCCGATGGTTCGGGGTTGCCTTTTTTCCAGGCCTTGCCGCGGCAGACGGACGCAAGTTCTCCATCCCGGCTCTCGACCGTGACGACCAGTTTCAGCGTGTACCATTCTCCCGCCTCCCACGCGAACGGCGCTTCGTGCGATTTCTGATCGTGCGGGAACCACGAATACAGTTTCAACTGCTGGCTGGAGCCGATCATCGCCAGTCGATAGCGCTGGTTCGTGACGCCGAAGTCGGCCAGTTTCGAGAACTTGTCCGCGTCGGCCCCGACGTCCACCTGGTTCGACATGAAGTCCGCTTGAATCACATACCCCTTTGAATCGGGATGCCCCAGCCAACCCTGGCTCTTGGTCCCCTTGGGAATGGTTGTGATCTTGCACATGACTCCATTTCCGGTCACCTTCCGGGGGCCCTTCTGGATCACCAGTTGTGCGGGAATCTTGTCGTTCCCTGTCCATTCAAACTGGCTGATGACGCCGTCTTCCTGCAGTCGCTTCAGCGAAGGATCCAGTTTTTCCTTCCCCTGGTCCTGAGTGGTGATCTCTTCGATCAGTCCCAGGTATCGCTTCAGGCCGGTAAAGGCCTGCGCCGGGGTGGAATCGTCAAACGTCGTCTTCGGGCCGGGGAAGTTTGTGAATTGAGTCGTCAGGTAGATGTACAGCCGGGCCGCGAGCGGATCATCCTTCTTCAGGGCCGTAAAGTAATCGTGGTCGATGGCAATGTGACGATATCGCAATCCCACCCCGGTCACCGGAACCAGGCCATCGTTAAAATCAAACTTCCAGGGAGTGTCGGCGGTGATTTCGGAGATGACCCGAATACGGGCCTGGCTTTTCAGTTCGCCCACTTCAGCGGTCACGATGACAGCCGCATGCAGATTTCCACCGGGGCTCGAATACTTGCCCGTTTCGTCAACCTTGCCCGGACCCGTGATCGAGTATTTCACGTCTTTCGGATCAGCCACTTTCAGGAATTGACCGTTCGCGTTGTACAGCAGAACAGAAAAGTCCTGTTTCTGTTCGGGCTTCAACAGCGATTCAACGGGTACCACCAGTGCGTGGGCCGGAGTCAGATCCTTTTCACGCGGCGTTTCCGCAGACAGGACCGGGATTGGATCGGCAGACGGCTTCACGTCCTTCAATCCGATGCAGTACATCATTGTTTCACAGGTCACGTAGATTCGACCGTGAGAGATGATCGGTGACGCGCTGACATCTCCGTCGCTCAAACGCAGCGAGTGAATCTTTTTGACCCCCTTGGCATCGTCCGGGGTGAAGATATACCAGCGACCGGTGCCGTCCATCACATAGATCTTGCCGTCGCCATAGACCGGGCTGCCGCGTCCCATGGTCCCGATTTTTGTTTTGCCGACCATGGCACCGGTCTTCAAATCATTGACGAACAAGATGCCGCCATCATCGACCGAGTAGACGCGGTCACCGATGACCAGCGGCCCCGTTTTTCCGATAAACTGCTCTTTCGTTCGCCACAATTCACCGGTCTTGGTGATGTTTCCGGACTTGGTGACATCGAGCGCAAACAATGCCCCCATCGCGGTGTCGTCGAGGTTTTCCTCGCTGTGGCCGCACAGGACAGTGTTGCCGGCGAAAGTGATGGCCGTATTGATCCCACGCAGCGAAACATCGTACTTCCAGATCTCCTTGCCTGTTCGCGGCTGGAAGCCATACACGCTGCCATCACCGCTCGCCACGACAAACTGAGTCTGGCCGTTGACAACTGAGATGGCTGGAGCACTGTAAGTCGTATCTTCGGGCAACGGACGCGTGCTTTGGAACCAGACCGCCTGACCATTGCGCTTGTCGAAGGCGATCAACCGATAGGCCGGGCGGGCCATTTCGCCCCAACCGATCACGACACCGCTGATCACGACCAGGTTTTCGTAGACAACTGGAAAGTTGGTTCGCCCCCCATAGGTGCTCAGCAGACCATATTCTTCGCTCATCGAGTGCGACCACAGGGTCTTGCCGGTCTTGCCATCGATGCATTGGACGTACCCGCAGACACCCTGGGCAAACACGTTTCCCGTGGCGGGATCACCCACGACGCTCGACCAGCCGACACGGGTATCGGGCACATCCGACAGGAAAACATTGAAAATGTTTTCCCACTTCTTTTCCCCGGTGGCGGCATCAACACAGACAACCTTCTCGGCTTCCTTGATTGTGCCTGGGTTATGACGCACCAGTGTGTATAAGTGACCATTCATGACAATCGGCGTGGATCGCGTACCCAGTTCGGCACTTTTCCAGATCACATTTTCGCCGTCCCCGTCGGGTGACCACGAATCCGGCAGGCCCTTTTCGCGTGAGATTCCATTCATTTCCGGTCCACGCCAGTACGGCCAATCCAACGGATCGACCTCCTGAGCGAACAGGCTGACGGATGACAATGTCAGCAAACTGAAACAGACCAACCGAATCATCATGGTGAGTATCCTCTCGTCGGGGATCAGTTTTCGTCTGGCGGGCAGTCTGGGCAGGCGAGTAGCTCGTGGAAAAAGGGGTCTGACCCTTTCCGGGCATGCTCAATTCAAGGCGAACCAGTACCCTCCAAAGGTTCAGACCCCTTTTTCCACGGGCTACTGGTGAGTAGAACGATAACCGATGCGTAGCACACGGGCAAGCAGCGGGCAGTGTCGCTACACTGAACTCCTGCTGAATTGACAACTTCCAGCTTGCAAAAATGCAAGTGGCCCGGTGTGCTCAACAAACGAGACCGCCTCCCGCCATTCCACGTGAATTGACCAATAGAATGAGCTGCTGGCCTGGAGCCAGACTATTCTGCTGCTGTTGTTCCTTTCCAGAAAACGATCCGTACTCTTGTGACACCACGATCGGCCTACATTCACGTTCCTTTTTGTGCGCATCGCTGCGGCTACTGCGATTTCACCCTGATCGCTGGTCGCGACGACCTGATCGGAGACTACCTCACCGCGTTGCGGCGCGAGATCGAAACCGGCCCGCCCGCGGAACTCGACACGCTCTTTCTGGGTGGCGGCACGCCAACGCACCCGTCGTGCGGACAACTGCAGGAGTTGTTTCAAATCGTGTCGAACCGATTTACACTCGCCGCCCACGCTGAAGTCAGTGTCGAAGCCAATCCGCTCGACCTGACGGACGAAAAGATCGACCTGCTCGCCAATGTGGGCGTCAGCCGCATCAGCCTGGGTGTTCAATCATTCTCCCAGGCCGCATTGTCGCTCCTGGAGCGGGATCATTCCGGGGGAGACATCGAAGAGGTTGTCGGCCGCCTGAGACGTCGATTCCAAAACATCTCGCTCGACCTGATTTTCGGCGTTCCGGGTCAGTCCCGGGACGATTGGCGGGCGACGCTTCAGCAGGCAATCGCATTGGAACCGGAGCATGTCTCGACCTACGGACTGACGTGGGAATCCGGAACGGCCTTCGGAACTCGACGCGATCGAGGTGAGTTGGCACCCATCGATGAAGAACTGGAGCGAGAACAGTACGCCCTGGCGATGACGGAGCTCTCCTCAGCAGGGTATGAGCACTATGAGATTTCCAACTTCGCCAGACCGGGTTTTCGTTGTCGACACAACGAAGTGTACTGGGCGGGTGACGAATACTGGGCGTTTGGTCCGGGGGCGGCGCGCTACCTGAACGGGCGTCGGGAAACCAATCTTCGCAGCGTCCTGGGCTGGCTGACGAAAATGGAGCGGGGCCAGAGTCCCGTGGCTGACTCCGAGGAATTGGAACCACGGCATCGCGCCCACGAATTGCTTTTTCTCGGGCTGCGCCGGACTGCGGGAATCGAGAGGGCTGATTTTCGAAGCCGTAGCGGATTCGACCTGGACGAAATTGCAGGCCAGGCGATTCGCGAGAATCTTCAACGCGGATGGCTTGTTGACTCAGGCGACCACATTCGACTTTCGGCCGAAGGCCGGTTTGTGGCAGATCGAGTCATCGCCGATTTTCTGTAGCTCGCGATTCCGTGACTGCCGTCCATTGGCCCGTGCCTCTCATTCCCTTCGGTATTCCTGCAGGTTTACGACGCCATCGTGATTTCTGAATGTCGATCACTTCGCGTTTTGTACGGCCGACCCTATTATGCCGCAGTCAGATCAGTGTGAACGGAGTTCCTGATTGAAAAAGGGTGAGACATGAAGCGAACGGCTGGATGGCGGTTCATGGGTGTGGCCGTACTCGTATCGGCGTTAATGGCGACGATCGTACAGGCACAGCAACCCACGGTGGTGTTGACGATTCGCGGGATCGATCCACTACTGAACGATGCCGAATTCCTCGGCAAGGAAGTGAATCAAGAGGGGATCAAGGAAGGTGTGGAGGCGCAAATTGAAGCCTTGACGGGTGGCAAGGGATTAGCCGGGATTGATCGGAAAAGGCCGCTCGGTCTGTTCTGGAACGCCACCGCAGGTGGCCCCCCCGAGATGCCGATCGCCTTCTTCCCCGTTTCCGATGCTGACGCATTGACGGAACTGTTGACCGACTTGACTCCCGACTTCAAGGATGCCAAGGGAAGTTGGTCGATGACCTTCAACGGCACCAGATTGTTCGGCAAGGTTTCCACGGGCTACCTGTTCCTCAGCCTGACACCGCTCAGTGCCGCCAAGCTGCCCGATCCCGCGAAATTTGCCAACACAAAGTATGACCTGGCGTTGGATGTCAGCATCGCCAGTATTCCCGAAGAGTTGAAAGCAACATTCCTGGCAACCACGGAATCCAGCGCGCGACAAGCGTTGGAAGACGGACCTCCGCCTGCCACTGAAGCCGAAAGAGTGGGTCGCGACCTGGGTATCAACAGCACTCTGGGCACGTTGAAGTCCCTCATCAATGACGGTGACAAGCTGACCCTGGGGTTCGACGTCGATTCCAAAACTCGCTCAAGTGCCGTTGATTTCATGATCACTGGCACCGCCGACTCGGCACTGGCGAAGGCGATGACAGCCTACAGCAAATTGCAGCCGCTGTTTGCGGGAATCGGATCCGATTCCGCACCTTTTCGCCTGACGATTTCGTACCCGACCACCGGCATGACCGATCAGATGGACGACTTCTTCAAGGGAATGCGACAGACGGCAGAGCAGCAAATTGACAACGATGAACGGTTAAGCGACGACAAGGATCGGGCGGAAGCCAAGAACCTTGCCAAACGTTTGTTCGACATCATGCAGGGGACGATCGCGTCGGGCTCGATGCATACCGGCATTGTCCTGGAAGGGGGGAAAGCCGAGAAGATTCGTGTCATCGCTGCAACCAAGATTGCCAATGGCGATGACGCTGGGAAGTTGATGGATGACATCGTCAAGTTGTCCAAGGACAACCCGGACCTGGCCTCGATCAAGCTCGACGCCGCCAAGCATTCCGGTGCCCGGATCCACGAAATCACCACCGATCAGTCCGAGGACACCGAAAAGTACTTCGGCGAAGAACCGGCTCACCTGGGCTTTCGTGCCGACAGCCTTTGGATGTCGATTGGCGGAGAAAACCTGGCCGCGTTGAAGAGGGCGCTGGATCAATCGGCCAAGCCGGCCAATCGGCCCGGCACATCGCCCGTTTCGTTTCATGTCAAACCCGCGGCGCTGGTGCTGCTGATGGAAAAGGAGGACGAGGGTTTGATCGAACGCGCCAAGTCCATCGCCGGCAAGCCGGGTGACAGGCTGAACCTGGACATTGCTTCCGTTGCCAACGGTGCCAAGCTGCGACTGGAATTTGGAATCGACCTGCTAAAGCTGGCCGAACCGGCAGAGGACGAAGACGACAAATAAGCAGGACGGCCGTTCATCAGCATATCTCCACGCTCGGCGGGGTTTGCGCCGAGCGTGGGAATCGTCGATGTGTGTCCAACTTGCCAATCCCTCGCTCGCGCGTCGGGCGAGTGTTTTGGGGCCTCCATTCCGTCCCAACATTCAGCAACGCTATTTAGAACAATTCTGTCAGCACCCGCCCTTCCTCCATCAATTGGAAGGGACGTCCTTCGCGGTCTTTTGCGGACAGATCATCGATCCCCAGTGAATAGAACACGGTCCGGGCGATGTGCTCCGCTCCGACGGGATTGTCCTTGGGATACTCGGCCAGCTTGTCCGAGGATCCGAACACTTGCCCACCGCGAATGCCGCCACCGGCGAGCAGCGTCGACTGTGCATGCGTCCAGTGGTCCCGACCCGCTCCCGTGACACCCCCCGAACGCGGATCGCCGATCTTGGGCCGGCGGCCCATTTCACTGGAGACGATCACCAGCGTTTCCTCCAGCATGCCACGCTGATGCAGATCGTCCAGCAGGGCGGCGAACGGCTTGTCGAACTCGGGGAGCAGGCGATCCTTCAGGCAGTTGAAGTTGTTGCCGTGCGTGTCCCACCCGCCGCCGCTCTTGCAGAGCTTGTCCAGTTCCTTGTCTTCCTTCCAGAAGACCGTGACAAACGGAACTCCCGCTTCGACCAGTCGTCGAGCCATCAGCAGTGACGTTCCGGTGATGGAATTCCCATACTGCTGTCGAACGGATTCGGGTTCGGCCTGCAGATCGAACGCCGATTTTGTTTCGCGGGACGTCAACAGCGAAAACGCTTTCTGTTGATGCTTGCGGTAATCGGCGACGGCCGGCGACTGTTCGGCCTGCCGCTCGGCCCGGTCGATCGCGCTCAGCAATTCCCGCCGCGAGGCGAGTTGTTCGCGCGTCGTCTTCCCCTGCAGGGCCAGTGCCGGGACCACGAAGTCCAGGGGCTTGTCGCGAAACCCATCCACGAACAGCGGATCGTATTCAATTCCCAGTCGCGCTGCGAACTGGCCGGGTCGAGTGTATTCCGGCGCCCCTTCCTTTTGCGGCAGTGTTATGGCATTCGGCAGACTGGCGTGGGGCGGCCGCTTCATGGCGACGACCGACGCCATCGATGGCCAGTCGGTGGAATACGGTGTGCGGGCGTTCAACAATCGATGAAATGTCGGATCCGGGGAATGGCCCGTCAGATTCGTGTAATACCCCGCATGGTGATCCCCCGTGCCACGGTGAAAGTCTCCCTGCGAGCGGACGATGGCCAGATGATGCGCCTGCCGGGCCAAATGCGGCAGATGTTCGCAAAGTTCGATCCCCGGAGCCGATGTCCCGACCGGTTGAAATTCTCCCCGGTATTCCAGGGGAGCATCCGGCTTCATGTCCCAGGTGTCGATGTGCGAGGCACCGCCAGACAGCCAGATCATAATGGCGGATTTGGCGATTTTTCGCTGACCCGAACCGATTGCGTCGGCAGTCCCGGCACCGAGAGCCAGCGCCGGACCGGCCAGATTCGCCCCAAAATAACTCAATCCGCCTGCCACAAGAAATGCACGCCGGTCGACAGGCAGGGGGGCGTTCGCAGAATTCGGCATCCGCTAGGTTCCTCGTCCGGGGTAATCGTTCCAAGTTTCCAAGGTAAGCCATCAGCACACTCTTGTCAAAAGGCGTTCGAAAAGCGGCGAACTTGGAGAATCCGGGGCACTGATGCCGAATCCCGCTCGATTGGCGTCCGAGTCGATGCATATGGTATAGTCCATGGCGACGATGCGAAGGCGGTTTTTGCCTCGCACAGCCCTCTGGACTGAAACCATGCCTGTGTTGACGATTACCGATCCTCATTCCGGCTCCACCGCGCGGATCGCACCGGAACTGGGGTTTAACTGTTTTGAATTTCGAGTGATGGTTGATGGTCGTCCCATCGATGTCCTGGATTCCGTCCCGGGGTTTGCAGAAGGTGGTCAAAAAGCCAGTGGAAGCGGAATTCCCATTCTGTTCCCATTCCCCAACCGGATCAAAGCCGGCAAGTTTCAATGGGCCGGCAATGACTACGCGCTGCCAACGACGGACAAATTCGGCAACGCGATTCATGGGCTGTGCCTGGATCGGGCGTGGCGCGTCATAGAACACAAGGATGATCTGGTGACGGGGCAGTTTCAGTTGAGCATTGATGCCCCTGATCGACTGCATCTATGGCCGACGGACTTTATCATCGAAGTCGATTATGAAATCGTCCACAACCGACTGCGGGCCAATTTCCGGATTGGGAACCCGTCCAATCGACCGCTTCCCTGGGGACTGGGAACTCACCCCTATTTTAAACTGCCCTTGGGAACCAACAGCCAGGTGGCTGATTGCCTGGTGGATGTCCCCGCGGCGCGGCGGTGGGAATTGCACGACTGCCTTCCGACGGGGAGGCTGCTGGAGTTGGACGAAACCTGCGACCTTCAGGACGGGGCCTATGTGTCGGTCCTGAACCTGGATGATGTCTATACGGACGTTGCGTGCGCGGGTCCCCAATTTGATTCGGTGATTATGGACGAACGGGCGGGATTGCAGGTGACCCAGACCTGCCCCCCCATCTTTCGCGAAATCGTGATGTTCACTCCGCCCAATCGGGCAGCGATCTGTATCGAACCTTATACCTGTCCCACGGATGCCATCAACCTGACCGCGCGCGGGATCGAATGCGGTTGGCGAACTCTGGGACCGGGAAGCGAGTTTCATACCTGGATTGATATCACCGCGGGTCGGGTGCTGGCCTGATGCTTTGACAGAGATTGGAATTGAAGTAGATGAACTCGTGAGAGTTCGGAGATTTCTGAGGCCTCACGACAGCACGAGACTCTGGTGGTGAATTGCGAACGTGAATACGCAGCGGAAAGCCGTCATTGCAGAAGTTGAAAAATCGTCGATGGAGAGGCTCCCATGTCCAAGTTGGTTCCATATGTGACATTGCTGATCGCGATCGTCCTCGTGCCATCCACGGCATTCTGCGGATCGACCTGTTCACTCATGGCCGCCCTTTGTCTGCAGAACGACACCGCGAAGCCGACGGACGAAACGAGCAAGTCCGCCACGGATCCCCAGGCACTCCAGAAGCTGCTGGAGCGGATCAACAAGCTGGAGGCCGAGGTTGAGCGATTGAAGAACACCCCGGCCGGACAGCCGAAAGCTGCGATTGGCGGCGACGTGTTGACCCTGATCGACATGGCGCACATTGGAGTCATGTACGTCAACGGTCAATCACGGTTCATTGCGTTGCACCTGATCGTGGCGAATACGACGGACAAGGCAGTCACCCTGGCCCAGGATCAGATTACGGCCGAAATCGACGGCGAAGTTCGCAAGCTGGAAGCAATCCCTCCCGAAATGGCAAATCACGGATTCGCATATAAAAACCAGTCTTACAACCTGCAATCCATGCAGCCTGAAAAGAGTCGAACGGTCCCTGCGGGAGGCCAGATTTCGTTCTGGCTGGTGTTTCCCAAGCTGCCGTTTGCCAACTCGGTTCCCAAGTGCAAGTTGAAGATTTCGCTGGGGGACGTCCGGAAAGAGGTCGACGTGAACGCGTTGCAGCGGGCCATGCTGGCGCTGCAGACCGAGCGAATCGGCCCGCGCAACTGTCTGGCGCTGATCACGATCACCGGCACAATGACCATGTTTAACACGCAGGCACTGGTGGATGAACTGGACAATCTGGTCGCCCAGAAGGTCGCTCGTGTTGTCCTGCGTTGGAGTCCTGAAGCTCCCAGCCCGGAAGGTCCAATCCTGATGTGGCTGCAGAATTCGACAGCCACCGGCCAGGTCCGCAATGCCAATGAAATGTTTCCCTCCATCCCGGGGGGCCTGCGCGAATTCCATCTGGTGAAATTCTCGGAGAACGACCACAACGTCAACTCTGGCTATCGCGGCAACAACAACGGTCCCAGCCGCGTTCATGCCAACGCGGCCGACGCGGTGGGAGCGGCCCTGAAGACCGCCTACGTCGCGTTGCCACGTGACGAATTGCTGCAGGAGATCCGCGAAGGACATCCGTTGACGCGCGCCGCCGCCCTGGCATTTGGTGGTGCCCGCCTGGATTCCGAGCACCTGCCCCTGATCTTCCAGTGGGTCGGCGACAAGGACGCCGAAGTTCAGCGTGCCGCACTGCAGACTCTCAGCCACTTCGGGGAACCGGAGGCGGTCGAAAAGCTGGTGTTCTATGTCAAACGCAATGTCGAACCACTTTCCAGTACCGCGATCGAAAGCCTGGCGGGTTCGCGTTTCGGCACGGCGCACGAAGCATTGCTGGAACTGCTGAAGAATGAGCCTCCCGAGTCGAAGAAGCGAATCGTGCAGGTCCTGGCCAGGTATCCTCGGCCGGTCTGGTCCGAAACACTGTACGAGTTTGTCTCGGATCCGCGTGCGGGCTTGAACCTGGACGCGGTCAAGGCTCTGGTCCAGGTGGGACACCCCAAACTGGTGGACATCCTGGAATCCGGGTTGAAAGGTACAGACAAACCGTTGAAGGATCTCTGCTTCCAGACACTCGCCGGACGGATGGATGAACGAAGCGAAAAGCTGGCAATCAATTACACCCTGGCTCACATTCAGGAATCAACGCCCGATCAGCACATGATCCAGGTGCTGTCGCGAACCAAGGACCCCCGCGCATTGCCGCTGTTGATGGACCTTCTCGACAAGGGCAACGATCGATCCACAATCATCAATCTGCTGGTCCAAATGGGGGATCAATCGGTCGCCGAAAAGCTGGTTCAGAAGTATCCGTCGCTGCAACCGGGTGAGAAATCACAGGTGCTGAACGGGCTGCGTCAGTTCCGACATCCAAAGTTCCGCGAACTGGCGGGGGCGGCACTGCTGACCAACGACAACAGCCTGGTCGCCACCGCGGCCAACACCCTGATGCAGGAAGGCCATTCCGAAGGGGAAAAACTGCTGATCGTGGCCATGGAAAAGCAGCAGGCCACGAACCTGCTCTATTCAATTGCCAGCGCGCTGGCCAACTATGGAACTCCGGAAGCTCGTGCCGCTTTGCAGAAGGCCAAGGAATCGAAGGATCAGAACAAGCGCAACGCCGCGGTCAACGGGTTGAATCAGATCCGCCAGCGGTCCCCCGGATTCCAGTACTTTTCGCAGGGGATGCAGCGCCTGATGGTGAAAATCGATCCCGCGGATAAGGACGCCAAAAAGACACAGGAAAAAGAAGCTCTCGAATTCTTCGACCTGTCCCTGCAGATGGATCCCAAGATTCCCGAGACCTATGCGGCCCGTGGGAAGCTGTATCTGCGGCAGGAAAAGATGGCGGAAGCCGGCCGGGATTTCGAAAAGGCGATCGAACTGAATCTGGAACCCGAAGACGGTGAAGTCATCACGGGTCTCGCCCTGGCCAGGGTGGTGGATGGGAAGTTGGATGCCGCCATTAAACTTGTCGAAGATCATCGCGACAAGTTCAAGGAGTCCGACGCGGAAAAGCGAAGGGGATCCGCAGGATTGTTCCAATACAATGCGGCTTGTGTCTACAGCCGTTCCCTGCAGTATCTGCAGGAACACAAAGAACTCCCCGATGCCGCGAAGAAGATGGAAGACTATCGCAAGAAGGCGCTGGCAGAACTGGAGTTGTCGATCAAGCTGGGGTTCGCTGATTTTGACTGGATGTCCAAGGATCCCGACTTCAAGGCGATTTCGGACGATTCCGAATTCAAAAAGCTGCTCGCCATGAAACCTGACAAGCCGCAGGATTCCTCGAAGAAGTCGGAAGACGACGAATAACCTCGGTTGATGAACAGGACTGTGAATGACTTCGGAAATTCAGCGAATCGGTGTGACAAAGCGCTGGTCAGATGCAGTACTGCATGGCCACACGGCGTATTTTGTGGAAGTGGCAGACGATCCCCAGCAGCCGATTCGAGGCCAGGTGTCACAAGTCCTGAGCCAGATCGATGCCCGACTGGCAGCGATTGGCAGTGATCGGACTCGACTGCTGCAGGTGCAAATCTTTCTGTCAGACCTGGCGGACGGTCCGGTGCTCAACGAATTGTGGGATGCCTGGGTCCCGGCGGGACATGCACCGTCGCGGGCCTGCGTCCAGGCGGGACTGGCGCCGGGTTACCTTGTCGAATTGGTCCTGACCGCGGCATTGAAGGACGTCTGACAACCCTCCTCTCACTCGGGAAGACCTGGCATTCGATGTCGGAACTGACTCATTTCGATGAACACGGTGCCAGTCGCATGGTCGACGTGGGCGCGAAGCAGATCACGCATCGCATGGCCCGCGCGGAAACGTTCGTGGCGATGCGGCCCGAGACTCTACAACGAATCGTCGACCGACAGATGGCCAAGGGAGACGTGCTCGAAGTCGCCCGGCTGGCCGGCATCATGGCAACCAAGCGGACTGCCGATCTGATCCCGCTCTGCCATCCCCTGGGGATCGACGGCGTCAACCTGGAACTGCGACCGATCGATTCAACAACGATTCGAATCGAAGCGACTGTGCGAGTTCAAGGACGGACGGGAGTCGAGATGGAGGCGTTGATGGCAGTCACTGTGGCTGCGCTGACGATTTATGACATGTGCAAGTCGGTTGACCGCGGGATGACACTCGGTCCCACCCGCCTGCTCGAAAAATCCGGAGGAAAGAGCGGCCATTTCCAGGCTGAGTAATTGTCCGTCGAGAACAATCAGGCTACTGAATTGCCTTGCAGAATGTTGGGACGGAATCGCGAAAGCTTCAAAACAACAGCCCGACGCGCGAGCGAGGGATCAGGAAGTTGGACACGCATCGACGGATTCCTCGCTCGCGCTTCGGGCTAATGTCCCAGGTTCTGCAACGCTGTTTAGGAGCATTGCCTGTGTTCAAACCGTCAGTTTGTGAACCCAAACGTCGAAGGCATCACATTCAGCAGATTGTAGATCCAATTCCCAAAGAGCGCCACCGAGAAAAACGTGACCACGCCGACAGCCCACGCCGAACTCAGCGTCCATTGCGGCTGGCGAAGAGCCAGCCAGCGATACGGAATCTGCAGCACAAAGAACACCGCCACAAGCCAGCCGATCCGGTGAATCGCCAGTGATCGTTGCCATTCGCCATGCGCCAGGTAAACGAAACTGCGGGTCAATCCACAGCCGGGGCAATTGATCCCGAGCGTACTTCGCAGACCACAGGTTTCCGGCAGCGGCCAGTTTGAAAGTCCGATCAACGCAACCTTGCCGTCGTCACGGACGGACAGCACCAGCGATAGTCCGATGATGACGGCCGCGACCAGCAATACCGCGCGGTGCCAGTCACGATGGTCCTGGCGTGTCGGCCGACTGTCTCGATTCGCTTCGTCACTCGCTTCCGCGTATTCCACAAGCACAATTCCTGTCATCATTCCACTGTCTCACCCAAGTTATACGTCAACGAGCGGCTGATCGCGACAACAGACATCGGACTTTCAGACCGTTTCGACCGGAGGGATTCGTCACGTCGGATGACTTCAGGGGTTGATCAGGATGCACAAACTCTTAAGACTGCTCGTTCCGAAGCCTTCACGCACCCTGGGAAGAATTCGCCATGAATCCGGACCTCGCTACGAATCACGCTCGTCTGACGCGTCGCTACTTCTTGCGATTCGGAACAGTTGGTGCCGCCGCGTTGCCGCTGCTTCCGTGGACCACGTCGGCTGCTGACGCCACGGCGCCAGAACTGGCGGATGCCATTCGCAAACTGGAGTTTCTGACAAAGCCCGAATCCTTCGGAACCGTGGAACGTGGCACTCCGCTCCCCTATACGCATTCCCCCGAAAAACTGCGAGAAATCGGCTTGATGCGTGAAACCTGGAAGCTGGAAGTCGTTTCGGATCCGGATGCCCCGGCGAAGATCGGTGCGCCAATGTCACGAGACGCAGGGACCGCACTCGACTGGCAGGGATTGATGAAGCTGGCTGACACGCACGCTGTCAAATTCCTGAAGATTATGACCTGCAACAATGGTGGCAGTCCGCTGGGAATGGGCCTGTGGGAAGGCGTCCCGCTGCGGACAATCCTGTGGCAGACCAAACCCGACAGCGATCTGCGCCGGGTGTTCTACTACGGCTATCACAACGATGATCCGAAGCAACGGTTTCAAAGTTCGCTGCCGGTGGGCCGCATCCTGGAAGATCCGCCTGGCGAGTATCCGGTGATCGTCTGTTACAAGCTGAATGGCGAATTCCTGTCGGGCAAGCGCGGCGGCCCCGTCCGCATGATCGTCCCGGAAGCGTATGGCTTCAAATCCGTGAAATGGCTGCAGCGCGTGGTCTTGACAAATGCCCCGTATGCCAATGATACGTACGCCAACGGGAACAACGACGTTGACAGTTGGATGAAAACGTTTGCCCGCTTCGTTTCGCATCCGTCCACCGTCAAGATCGGTCAGCCGATCCCGATCACAGGACTGGCTCAGGTGGGAATTTCGGGCCTGAAGAAAGTTCAGTACTCGCTGCAACCCGTGGATCAGCCCCTGCAGCCGGAAGACCCGTACTTCACTCAGGCGACCTGGCACGACGCCGAAATCCTGCCTGCACCGCAATCTTGGGGCGGCGGTCTGGCCGATGGAAAGTTACCTGCGGGAACGCTGGGTTTTGATCCCGTGAACGAGCAGCCGAAATCCTGGCCGATGCGGTATTCCCAGGCCCATTGGGCGGTGCTGATTCCAGCGCCACTGGCGGGCAAATACCATTTGAGGTGTCGTACGATCGACTCCAACGGCGTGGCTCAACCGATGCCTCGTCCATTCGCCAAGTCGGGGCGGAATAACATTCAACAGGTGGAAGTTACGGTGGCGGCTGGTTGAGAGCCTTGGCGAGAGTTGAAGAGCGAGTTACTTCTTCCGCCGCTTTACCTTAAGCATTCCAACTTCAGGCTTGACGATCGGACGGTTTTCTGGGAACCCTTTACTGGGGAAATCCCCAAGGAGTGTTGGTTTCGCGGGCGAAAGGATTGGATGCTGCCATGCTTGTCTTCTTTTCCGTGGGTGAACCCAGCGGCGACCAGCACGCGGCGCATCTGATCGGCGAACTCAGGAGCCGACTGCCGAACCTGCGAGTGGCCGGGTTTGGCGGCCCAATGATGGAGCGGGCGGGGTGCCAGAACCTGTTTCAATTGACGACGATGGCTGTCATGGGGATCTTTCAGGTCCTGCCTCTCATCTTCAAGTTCTACGGCCTGGTGAAGATGGCCGACGACTATTTCCAGCGAAACAAGCCAGATCTCGTGGTACTTGTCGATTTTCCCGGCTTCAACTGGTGGATCGCCCGCAAGGCGAAAAAGGCCGGGATTCCTGTCGTGTATTACCTGCCTCCGCAACTTTGGGCATGGGCTCCCTGGCGCATCCAGCGGGTGCGCAAGAATGTGAATCTGGTGCTGTCAGGCCTGACGTTTGAAACAGACTGGTATGCCGAACGTGGAATTCCCGTCCTGTATGTTGGCCACCCCTTCTTCGACGAAGTCGCCGAGCATCAATTGGACGAGTCGTTTTGCCGCGAATGGACCTCCGATTCGTCGCGTACAGTGGCGCTGCTGCCTGGCTCGCGTGGTCAGGAGGTTACCCGCAGTTGGCCGTTGCTGCTGGATGCCGCCCGTCAGTTGCACGCCAGGCATCCCAACGTCAACTTTCTCGTGGCGAACTACAAGGAAAGCCAGCGGCAGTTTTGTGTTGACCAGTATGAAAAGCTGCAGGAAAACCTGCCGCTGTCGTTCTTTGTCGGCAAAACTTCCGAGATCATTGAACTGGCCGATTGCGCGATGATGGTTTCCGGTTCAGTGAGCCTGGAAATGCTGGCCCGACGGACCCCGGCGGTCGTCCTGTATCGCACAATCTGGCCGACCTATTTCATCGGCAAGTTGCTGGTCACCTGCAAGTACATGTCGTTGCCAAACCTGATTGCAGGCCGCAAGGTGATGCCGGAATTCCTGAGCGTCGGCAGCCCGAACCCTGTCACAGACGCCCTGGTGTCCCAGGTCGATCGCTGGCTGAGCGACGATCAGACACTGGCCGCTGCCCGGCAGGAACTGGAACAGATCCGAGATCGGATTTACGTGACGGGCGCCACGAAACGGACGGCCGAAGTGATCATTCAGCGGTTGCTGCAGGCTACACCCAAGGGTGATTCCATCGCCGCCTGAATCGCGTTGGCTGAACTTGGGGCATTCGCCCGACGCGCGCGTTTTGAAGTTGCGCTACGAAAGCCCGTTCGGCTGTTGAGAGTGGTAGAGATTCACCACGAAGGGTACGAAGATCCACGAAGGAATACACGTTCATCGCAGCCAAGTGACCTGATCGTTTGAACTCGCAAGAAAAAGACGCAAGTTCAAAACGCGCGAGCGAGAATTCGTCGAAGCGTGTCGAACTCGATCCATCCCGCCCTGGCGGTCTTGTCTTACACACCCAATACAACAGGGGGACACTGATGTGTCCCCCTGTCAGGTTTCCGACCCCGCAAGCAGTGCGCTCACTTCAAGCGTGGTACGGGAATCACCTTTGGCTCCGGCTCAAAACTCCAGACCTGCAGTGGCATCGTGTCTGGCCCCGCGTCTTTCGGGTACAGGGACTCGGTATGCGTTGTCAGGACTTTGGGAAGCTTGGCAATGTCCTCGTCCGTCACTGTATTATCACGTGCTCGCTTCGAGGCTGGCAGCAGTTGCAGGTCAGGGATCAGCTTCTGGCCGTAGTATTGGGTGATCAAGCGGACGCGCGGGTCATCGGGTGAATCAAATCCGCCGACGGTGACGATCGACTGAAACTTGTCGTGGTAAACATAGGCTTCGTCCAAGCCGCCATCGTTCGTGTGACTGACCTGAGTAATGCCGTTTCTGGACTTCTTGCTTCTCAGGAACGCGGCGAGTTGTTCCGCATCTTCACCCGCCCGCAGGATGTTGAATCCCGACTGGCTTTCCTGCAGCTTGACGTCAAACTTGTTGGCGATCGTGCGAAATGTGCTGTTGCCGAGCGGCGTAGCCGACTTTCCCTCGAACCGGGCCACCAGCACAGTGTACTTGTGGGGATTTTTGACCAGCGGGTAATTGATTCCGGTATTCAGGTACTTGGTCTCCTTGTCGATGGTCTTCTGGACGACATCGGCAGGATTGCGCAGCGGGTTGATTGTCATGAACGCGCCCGCCAGCGGACCGCGCTGTGCGGCGTCTGGACGCAGGATCGCACCACTCTTGGAATCCTGCAGAAACTTGGGATGGAATTTCTTGATGCGCGCCAGCGTCTTTTGCCCGACACCGTCTTCGATCGATCCATAGTTTCCCGCCAGAACGCAGATCATGTCCCGTTGAGCGGCATAAATGCGGTGGTCTTCACGACCCAGGCGGTTGTGGGTGTCCAGTTCGCCGCGAACGGCATCCTGCGCATACGTGTAGGCGGGAATCCCCTTTTCACGCAATTCAAACACCAGTTCTGCGGCCGCCTGTTCGGCCGTCATGCCTTCCTTCTTCAGCTCTGGATCGCGCACATTTCGAAAGCTGGTGACCATGATCATCCACGGGCCATGTGCGGGGGTCAGGTGATATTCCTTCCCCTTCACATTCTCAATGGCCTGAACCGGAGCGACTGCCAGCAGGCAGATCGCCCCGACGATTCCGAGTGTCAATTGTTTCGAGATTCGCACGACTGTCTCCATCCTTGGGTGGCGAATGTAAAATCGTCCGGCCAACGGTCCATCGGTATTTGAACTTCGCCGAAATCGCGACCAGGATCGATGATTCCGTCATGGACGCTTCGATGCTGGCGAGGACACCAATTGTCAAATCGCCCGAAAAATGGGGACCGGACCAGATCTCATTAAAGTTTTCAGGGACTCCAACCGGGAGGTCCGAAAAGTAGCAGCGACGGCCAAACGTGTCCAGAGTTTGTTTTTGCAGACCGACGGCATGGCACGTGCATCTTCATTCGGCTGGCCAGACACGTGAGTTTGAGGGTGTGCGACGGATTCGGTGACCGGATCCGTCGCACAAACTCAGTTCCCTCAAATTCACGAGCCAAATCCACCATCGACGGCGATGGTGCCAGGTCCGGTGACCCATTCTCGATGCCAGGATGGCGGTAGACGGGTCATTGTAAAATGTGCTGCGGGAACGCGGCGGAATTGGAAAATTCTACAAAGGCACGGAGGCCGAATTCATGCAGCGAACCGTTTCTCGCTCGCAAATCTGCGCGGTGGCCACTCGTCCCCTCACCCGGTGGACATTCCTCATCGCCATCGTTTGCGTACTGGCAGGTCGGGGTTCCGTCTCCGCCACCGAAGTCGACAATGTGCTGCTCGACTTCACCGCCACATGGTGTCAGCCGTGTCAGCAAATGAGTCCCATCGTCTCTCGACTGCAGCGGCAGGGGTTTGCAATTCGCAAGGTCGATGTGGATGCGGAACGCGAATTGGCTTCGCGATTCGGAGTCCAGTCCATTCCTTGCTTCGTCCTGGTCGCGGGCGGACAGGAAATCGATCGCGTCAGTGGAGTGACGTCCGAACAACAGTTGAAAGGGATGCTTAATCGTCTGCCCAAGCCGGCAGCACGAAATTCCGAGGATCGCGGGAATCCCGGCGATCCTTTATTGGGTCGCCCCGTGCCGATCACACCATCACCCGGAGTCAAAAACCGATTCGATCGGGACCAGGATGAGGAGGTTTTCCGAGGACAACCAGTCGATGAAGTCGATCCCTTGCGAGCCAGCGTTCGAATTCGGGTGAAGGACGGGTCGGCGATCAACTACGGTTCTGGAACCATCATCGAATATCAAACGGGACATGCCACAATCCTGACGTGTGGGCACATCTTCCGCAAATTGTCCAAGTCGGCGGTCATTGAAGTCGATCTGTATCCGAACGCGAAAGTTGCCAAACCCGAAATGGTGACCGGTCAGATTCTCGACGTGGATCTGGATGCAGACCTGGGGTTGGTGGTGATCAAGTCATCGAAATGGCTGCCGTTTGTCGCGCTGGGCCTGTCCGGTGCTCCGCTGGTCAAGCAGGAACGCCTGTGCAGTTTTGGCTGCAGCGGCGGAGATCATCCTTCGCGTGAAGAGCTTCAATTGACCGGGATCAACAAGTACGACGGTCCCGAGAACCTGGAATGCACCAATCGACCTCAAAAGGGACGGTCGGGCGGAGGATTGTTCCGTGGCAATGAACTGGTTGGAGTCTGCATTGCTGCAGATCCCAAGGATTCGCGCGGGATCTATACCAGTCTGGAACCGATCAAGACTTTGCTGGGCAAAGCCAACCTGGGACATCTGATACCAAGGCCATTGAAGACGGTGCCAGACCATGAGCCTGAGGAATTCGCTGATATTAACCCCGATCCTGCCGCTCCAACTGAGGAAACTCGGATTTCAGACGCTGAAGCTGACATTTCCCGCCTGCTGGCAGGGGAACGGCACGAATCCGCAAGTGCGGTCGAGAGTCAGGATCTGGTCGGAGCCGAAATTGTCTGCATTGTTCGCACTCCCGGCAAACCCAGTCGCATCGTGATCATCCACCAGGCCACCGAGCGATTGGTTGCGGATTTGCTGCACGAAACCGTGGACGATGTGTCAGGCCTGGCAGACAGGAAATCCACGAAGCGGGGATCCCCGACATCGGCCGAAATGAAGAAGTACGTCCGCCCGCTGAACAAGTAACGGAATTCGGTTTTTCAGGAGACCGAATGTCGAGTTCGACTTCCCGTCGAACGTGCCATTTGGATAATATCAGCGACAATCGAGACTTCAGTGACAAGTTTGGTTCAGGAGGGATCCAGAATGACGGTCTTCAAGGATAATTCGGAGTCCATTGGTCGGACACCGCTGGTCAAAATCAACCGCCTGACAAAGGGGTTGAATGCGACTGTGCTGGCCAAGATTGAAGGTCGTAACCCCGCCTACAGCGTGAAATGTCGAATTGGTGCCGCGATGATCTGGGACGCGGAAGCGACTGGCAAGCTGAAGGAAGGGATGCATGTCGTCGAACCCACCAGTGGTAACACCGGGATCGCACTGGCATATGTCTGCGCAGCGCGCGGCTATCAACTGACGTTGACAATGCCGGAAACCATGTCCATCGAACGTCGGCTGATGCTGAAGGGGTTCGGAGCTCACCTGATCCTGACGCCAGGTGCCGACGGAATGAAGGGTGCGATTGCCAAGGCCGAAGAACTGGCTGTGCAGCCAGGCTATTTCATGCCACAACAATTCAAGAATCCCGCCAATCCTGCAATTCACTTCAAGACGACCGGCCCCGAGATTTTCCATGACACCGAAGGGAAGGTCGATATTTTCGTCGCCGGTGTTGGCACGGGAGGGACAATTACCGGTGTGTCCCGATACCTGAAGAACGAACAGAAACTGCCGGTCAAATGTATCGCCGTGGAACCAACCGCCAGCCCGGTTCTGTCGGGTGGTGCCCCGGGCAAGCACAAGATCCAGGGGATTGGGGCAGGCTTCGTCCCCGACATTCTTGATCGAAGCGTGATCGACGAAGTCGTGCAAGTGACCGATGACGAATCCTTCGCAATGGCAAAGCGGCTGATGATGGAAGAAGGGATCACCTGCGGGATCAGTTGCGGTGCCGCCATGGCCGCCGCCCTGCAGGTCGCCGCCCGCCCCGAATCGGCTGGAAAAACCATCGTGACGATTCTGCCGGACAGTGGTGAACGTTATTTGTCGACACTGCTGTTCGAAGACCTGCGCAGCTGAAAAGCATTGCTGAGGAATCGCGGAAGCTTCAAAACACTAGCCCGACGCGCGAGCGAGGGATCGGCAAGTTGGACACGCATCGACGAATCCCTCGCTCGCGCGTCGGGCTACTGTCCCAGGTTCATGCAACGCTATTTAGTTCACGTCCCTCGTCCGGTGTCATGCATTGCCGATGGATCGGTGACGGATCGCGCCCATTTTGAAAGGACTCTTCCGATGGCACGTTTTCATGGTTGGATTGTGGCAGCCTGCCTGGCCGGTCTCTCAACCGTCTGGCTGACCGCGTCGCGCGCCGGTGAACAGCCCGCTGTTTCGGCTTTGGAAGCCGCCGGGGCTGCACCTGTGGATCAGGTTGCCCAATTGCTCGAACGGATTGAGAAACTTGAGAAGCGGATCGCGGTTCTCGAAGAACAATCGACCCGAACCGCCCAGGCCATCGTTCCCGCCTACCAGTGGACTCCCCAGAGGCTGCCAGAGTCTGGTCGCGTCGTCCCGCCCACCGAACTGCCGCCGCCAAGGCCGCGGATCCTGCTCCTGAAGCAGTCCAATTAATTAGCGATCTGTCGGGCACCCGCTCGCCTTCAAGACCGTTTCCTGTACTGCCAGATCATGCATCGGGGACCAGTCGCTCATTTTTTCACCGCGGATGATTCTGGCGAAATCGGCGGCATCTCCGATATATCGTTCAAACGGGACGGCGATTGGCACGTCCTGGTAACCCTTCCGATATTTCCCGCGCACCTGCGATAACGCCAGACGCACCAGCTTGGGCGAGTCCATCGGTTCAATCTGGATCGTCCCCTCGGTCCCGCACAGGACGAAATGCCGGCGCGAAAAGCCGTCCACCTCCAGGGCGGACGATTTCACCGTGGCCAGCGCCCGCGGATAAGTGAACACGGCCAGCATGTTGTCCTGCAGCGTGTCATCCTGCCGACCGGCATGCTGATGAAAGGGGGCGACGTCATCCGGAGCCCCCAGGACATCCACGACGATGTCGATCATGTGGCAGGCAAGTTCAAACATCATGCCACCGGCATATTCGCCATGTTTCAACCGGTTGGCCGGATCGACCACCTTGCTCATCACGCAATGGATTTCGAACGGATCCCCCAGAAACCCCTTCCGTAGCAGATCCTTCATCAACAGGACCGCCGGATTGTAGCGATACATGTAACCCATCTGCAGGCAAAGGTGCTGCCGGGCCGCGATGTCCAGGATGCGGCGGAACTGTAACAGGGATTCCCCGGCCGGTTTGTCCAGGTGAATGTGCTTCCCCGCATCCACGCACTTTTCGGCGTTTGCCAGCAGATGGCGAGGCTCCGTCTCAACCGCCACCGCCTGCAGGCCGGGAACGTTCAACAATTGATCCACGGTCATCCACGGCAGATCCTTGTACGACGCGTGCCGTTCCGCGACGCGCCGCAACGTGTCATCGGGTTCGGCGATTCCGACCACTTCATAGTCGTCGGACTTCCGATAGACGTCCATCTTGCCGGACGCATGTCCATGCCCCGTCCCAATCTGGCCGATCTTGATCCTGGACATCGTCACGAATCTCCTACAGCGCCTTCGACCGTGTGAAACACAACTTGAACAGACCAGGAATCACTGAAGTAACGACTCCGACGATGTCACCCAGGGCCATCGCCTTTTTCAAATTGGGAATCGGGCACCACGGTTATGGAGTCCGCGACATGGCCGTGCCGATTGAGCACTTGCACGGCCTACCCGTAGCGCCCCAATTTGAAAATGGTGATGGCCCTGGGATGCCACCCGCGTCTCGTAGAACTCGCCAGCAACACGATACGCATTCGCGACCAGTTCCCAAACCGTCAAACGTCGTCCTGGTCGCTTCATGCTATCCGAATTCCATGGACGGTGAATACTGTACCGCACGGCATCGAATCCGTAACATGTTCGGGTCGGTTGCGATCCAATACCGTTCGCCAGGAGATGATTCCGGTGGGACCGTTGGACGTACAGGACGTACCCGCAACATTTGCATGGATTCACTGATCCACCCATGAAGTTCATACACGCTGCCGATGTCCATCTCGACAGTCCCATGCGCGGGCTGGAAGAGTACGCGGGTGCCCCGATCAAGCGGTTACGCCTGGCGACCCGCACCGCCATGGACAACGTTGTGCATCTCTGCCTGACGGAACAGGTCGACTTCCTGGTCATCGCCGGGGATCTGTTCGACACCGCCTGTCGGGACTTCAATTCGGCCCTGTCCGCAGCCGCCCAGATGCAGAAGCTGAACCGGGCAGGCATTCCGGTTTATTTGATTCTCGGCAATCACGATTCGCGCGATGAAATGGCCCGGCAAGTGCCCTGGCCGGCCAATGTCACATTATTTGATCACAAGCAACCGCATACGGTGCGACATCCTTCGCTGCCGGTGGCCATCCACGGGATGAGCTATCCCAGACGCGAAGTGACGGAAAACCTAGTCCCTGAATATCCGGCTCCGATTCCCGATTGCTTCAACATCGGTCTGCTGCATACGAACGCGGGGGGAAACCCGCTGCATGATGCCTACGCGCCATCGTCAGTCGAGGAGTTGTCCACCAAGGGATACCACTACTGGGCGCTGGGCCATGTGCATGATTACGCCGTTTTGCATGAGCGGCCGTGGGTCGTCTATTCCGGAACAACCCAGGGGCGACACGCCAAAGAAGTGGGATTGAAGGGTTGCCTGCTGGTTCACGTTGACAATAGCCACGAAGTCTCGCTGGAGTTTCGCGAAACCGACGTGATGCGCTGGTATCGCGAAACCGTCACGTTGCAGGCGGACGACGACGAGGACTTGTTGCTGGAACGAACCCGGCAGGTCCTGCGACAGGTGACTCAGGCCGCCGATGGTCGACTGGCGGCCGTCCGACTGCTGTTTGAAGGACGCTGTGCCGTTCATCAGCAACTGTGTCGCGACGCTTCACGGCAGCAGATCATTGCCAATCTGCGAGGGCTGGCCGGGGACTTCGGTGACGATGTGTGGATTGAGCGCATTCAGTTTCGCACCCAGTCGCCCCTCAGCCTGGACGCCATGCGCATGCGTCAGGACCTGGTCGGCGACCTGTTGCGCGACATTGCTTCCATCGCCCAGGATCCTGCGCGCCTGCTGGCGATGTCGGATTTGCTGAAACCACTTGCCGCTCGGGCCGGTGCCGATCTGGCTCCGCGCGAGGATAACTCCGAAATGATCCAGTTCGACGACCCCGAACTGCTTGCGGGCTGGCTGCGCGACGCTGAAGAACTGCTCCTCAGTCACCTGGCGGAGGAGTCGACGTGAAGCTGCGACAGGTCCACATCAATCAGTTTGGACACTTTACCGATTGTGTTTTGACATTACCTGCGGATGGTCTGCAGGTGGTTTATGGCCCCAACGAAGCGGGCAAGACGACACTACTGCAGTTTTTGCGTGGCTGGCTGTTCGACTTTCCGGCCAGGACGCCGTACGACTTCAAGGCCGGCTCCGAGATCGCCGGGGTCGGCACCCTGACACTGAGCGACGGACGTATTGTGGAACTTCGTCGGCGCAAGGGGACCAAGAACAAAGTCAGCGTGAAAATCGATGGCCAGGAGTCCGGCCTGGACGAAATCGGCTTTCAACGCCTGATCGGGCACGCCAACCGCAGTCTGTTTGAGTCAATCTTCGCGTTCGGACTGGATCAATTGAGTCAGGGCGAGGAGAGCTTGAAACACGAAAGTCTGCAGTCCGCGCTGTTTGGCGGCGGGTTGGGGAGCGCCGCCAGCCCGGAAAAAATCCTGCAGGAACTGGATCGGCAGGCGGGGGACCTGTTCAGCCCCAATGCCAAGAAGCCAGCGATCAACATCACACTGGCAGACCTGAAGGTTCTGCAGGTGCAGATCAAAGAAAAGAGCCTGCGTTCCGATGACTATCTGAAGCGGCAGCAAGCGGTCGCAGAAGCTGAAACCCGCGCGGCGGAATTCAATCTGTCCGTGGATCGCTTGCGGCGTGAACATTCGCGACTGGAAAAACTCTGTCGCGCCCACCAGAAGTGGACGGTCCTGCAGCAATGCCGCAGCGACAGGGCACCGTTGTCCGTCCCGCCGACATTGCCGGCGGATGCTGGAATCCGGTACGCGTCACTTTCCGAAAAGATCCAGAGTGGTGATGACGAAGCCGCACGGTTGTCCAATGTCGTCACCGGGCTGGAACGCGATTTGTCCGCCTTGAACCTGGATCCCGGTGCCGTTTCCTATCGGGCAGAAATTCGGGCGTGCCTGGAATTGAAGCAATCGTTCCTGGAAGCCAAAGCCGACCTTCCGAAGTTGAAGGCGGAACACGCCGCGGCCCGGCAGCAGATTGACCGTGAGTTGAACGAATTGCGTCCCGGCTGGACTCATGAAGATCTGCGTTCGTTCTCCGTTGATGTCGCCACCCGTGCAGAAATCGATCGGTTGATCGACGCGGATCGGCTGCGCGAAACGACCCAGGCGGAACTGCGGGCCAAACGCGAGCAACTCTCTGCACAACTGCGACAAGATCGGGCGGACCTGGCATCGCTCGGAGAATTGCGGGATGTCGCCTCATTGGTCGCGGTCCTGGCCGACGAATCCTCGTACAGCAGTGATCGCAAGGTCTTGGAAAAGCGGTCGATCGAGGCGACACGGATTGAACGGCAATTGGCAACGCAGTTGAAAAAGCTGACTCCACCGCTACCAGCCGGAAACGCGGCACCGCAGGAATTGCCCGTACCCCGAATCGGCACGATTAAGCAGTTCGAGGCCGACTTTACCGACCTGCGCGAGCAGTTGCGTGCCACCCTGGACTCATTGCGGCAGGACGAGACCGAATTGGGGGACGTTCAAGGCAAGCTGGACGAACTGACTGCGCGAGGCGTCGTCCCCAGCTTGAGTGAACGGGACGCCGCCCGACAACGGCGTGACAGTAGTTGGACCACGATCCGCCGCCGATTGATCGATGACCATGAAACGTCGTGGTTTGGCATTGACCCGCAGGCACTGGGCAATTCGTACGAGCAGGCTGTCCGCGACGCGGATGGCATCGCGGATCGGATCTATGCCAACGCCGACGCGGTCGTGCGACGCGAGGAACTCGGTCGACAGCGCGATGTCCTGGTTGCCCGAATTGCTCAGAAGCGGGAACGCGTTGAGGTTCTGCAGCAGCAGGAGTCGGATTTGCAAATGCGCTGGGTTGCAACCTGGCAATCGTGCGGATTCGAACCCTTGGCTCCCGACGCCATGCGTTCCTGGGTCAGCGACCACGAAGCGGCCTGCGAAACCATCGCCAAGCGTGAGGAAATCCAGGCCGAATCAGAAATCCTGCGGCAACAGGTCGCGGCCTTTGAAACGCGGTTGCGGTCGGCCTGTGCCGCGAATACGGATCAGATCCCGGTCCTGCTGGTCATTGCCCGCGACGCCGTCGACGATGCGAAGGAACAGCAACGTCGCAGCCGGGAACTGAATCGCGACATCAAGCGGCTGGAACCACAACTGGCCGAATGCGATGCCGACCTGCAGGCCCTGTGTGGTCGCGAATCGGACTGGCACGATCAGTGGAAAGCGGTCCTCAGTCAACTGCGTCTCCCGGCGGATCTGGATACCGAGCTGACGCGAACTGTCATCGAACGACTGCAGTCCACCCGGGTCAAGCTGGACAGCCTGCCCCAGGAAGAGGAGCGGCTGGCAGCGATGCAGGCGCGACTGGACGAGTTCGCCGCGCGAGTTCGTCCGCTGTGCGAAGCACTCGCCCCGGAACTGACTCGCGATACTCCGGAGCTGGCAGTCGAAAAACTGTCGGATCAACTTGAACGCGCCGCTGAGGCCCAGAAACAGTATGACCAGTTGTGCCGGGAGCGGGACGCCGCGATCGACGCCCGCCAACTGGTGGAAAGCCGCCGCGACAAGCTCGTGGCCGAACGGACCGATTTGTTTGCGGCGGCCGAAGTCACTTCTGAAGCAGAGTTCTTCGAGATCGTTGCCAGGAGCGAAAAGATTCGACTGCTCGATGCGGAACTGGAGCAGACGAAACACGAAATCGACCTGATTCGCGCGGGCGAAGACCGTGAGGAATTCGAGCGGGCATTACTGGAACTGGAACCTTCGATCCTGGACGGACAACGTCGCGATCTGGCCGATCAACTGCATCTGGCGGAACAACAGAAGCGGGAAGCGGACGGCGCCGCCGCCGTGGCCAAGAGCGAACTGGCACGGCTGGATGGTTCGGGTGACGCCGCCGTTTTGACTGATGAGTTGTCCCGGCGACGGTCGCATCTGGCGGCCGAAGTGGACCGGTACATTCCCCTGGTATTTGCACGACATCTCTTGAGTGAGGCCGTGCGTCGATTCGAACGTGAAAATCAGCCCGAGATGATTGCCACCGTGTCACGACTGATCGGCCAGATGACGGCGGGCAAATACACCGAATTCGACCGCACCACGGGCAGTACTCAGGGGATCCTGGTCCGCAGATACGATGGAGTCGAACGGACGCCGGATCAGCTCAGCTCGGGCACCCGGGAACAGTTGTACCTGGCGATCCGCCTGGCGTACGTCCTGCACTACTGCCGTCAGAACGAACCGTTGCCGATCGTGATGGACGATGTCCTGGTGAATTTCGACGATGGCCGAGTCTGCCAGACACTGGCGACGCTGGCGGATGTGGCTCAGTCGGTCCAGATCCTGTTTTTCACCTGTCATCCCCATATGGTGCAACTGGCGCGGGAGATCATTCCAAATCTGCAGCCGATCGACCTTCCTTCGCCAGGCAGCGGACCGACCGCAGCGACCGCCTGACCGGGCAACCACTGATCATTTTTCGGAAAGCTTCCGGAATCGGCGTAAGACTTCGAAGTGGCAACCCACGCAGAGTGCGATGTTCACGACCACCATGAGCAGCAGAATTCCGTACGCCATTTCTGCACCGCCTCCACCGCCGCTCAGGGCTCCGAGGACAACGAACAGGACAGCGAGCACCATGGATTCCACCATTTGAATCGCGTACATGGCACCAATGGCCAGTGGTGTGGCCCCCCAGCGAACGACCAGGGCGATGACGGCCGTCAAATGCGGAAGCAACAGCAAATGCGGGATGAAAAAGAAGACGACATAGCCAACTTCCCAATCGCTTGACCTCAGCCAGGTCTGCACCAACCCCGAGCATGCGAAGGCGACAAGTCCAAACGTGACGCCGGGAACCAGGCCGAGCAACGCACCAGCCAGCTTCGGGTAAACAATCTTCGGAACGGATCGCGGCAGCATCACCAGCGAGGAAATCGTCTGTCCCCGCACTTCATCCTGCATCGCACGCGAGATCAACAAGCTGGCATCGATTGGCAGGATGGCAAATTCACTCATCAGAAAGATGACGCAGGATTCACTGATGTCGTTCGGAGAATTCAAATAGTAGACAAGGCCGAAAAACGCCAGATAGAAACCCGTTCGCACCAGCAGTCCGGAAACTCCCCCCGCAACGAAGTGGTAGTCCTTCCAGACCAGTGCGTCCAATGTCACCCGTCCCGGTTTGAACAGTTTCCACCGGCCCGTGCTCCGTGAAACGAGTCCCCTCGACATCGGTTCGGACTTCGGCTGTCGGCTGCAGACATCGAAGACCAGCCACGCCAATCCAAAAGCCGCGACGCCCCCCAGCAGATTGGAAACGACCTGCACGTTCCCGAACGGAGACGAATACCCCGTCGTCAGAATCTCACTCGTTTGCAGGAAAATGCAGGATTTGGCAATCACGGACAACACCGGCAGGAATCCGTTTGAAATCCCGGAAGCCACGGTGGAATCGACCCACCACCCGCAATACAACGGAATCAACCAGTACAGGATCAGGGTGATCAGTGTCGCTCGAGATGAACCGCGGCTGTTCTGACAAACGGTTGACCAGAAGACTCCGATCGCCGCCAGCAGGATTGCGTATGCCGCCATGGAAATGTAGGCAGCGCTGATCTGGGCTCCGCTGACTCCCCCCAGCGTGATCGACAGAAGGGCAAATGGGTATTCCACAATCAGCAACGTCAGCACCTGGACCAGTCGTCCCCCAACTTTCCCAAGAATCAGCCCCACCGAATTGACACCCGCCATTTGCAGCAGGCCCAGCGAATCCTCTTCCTTCTCCTCAGTAATCGCACTGGAAAAGCTGCCGATACCCAGCAGTGTCAGAAACACCAGGTTCAGAAACAGGATCGACTTGAACAGACTCAATCCGGGCGCACTCATCCCGATCGACAGAACATGGACTTGAACGATCGAAAGATAAATCAGCACCAGCAAACCCAGCCGGGCCACGTGCATGCCGCGGGACCGCACGTCCATTCGCAGCGAACGACTCAACAGGGCCAGCACACCGGCAAACATGGGTCCTCGACTTTCTGTCTCGCGAAATCTCCAACGCGTCGTGCTATAAAGGGAACTCAATCCACTGCCAGAGAGACCGAAACCGGAATCAGACAATACCATTAACCGTCTGTTTTCGCCTGTTCCGATCGCCCGAGCAAAGGCAGAGAAACGGAGGTGATGTGATGTACGCGGTCTTCCACGGCTGGCGACGGAAGGCGGGGTGTGGAACGCTGGTGATGGCCCTGGCGGTCATGAGCGGATGGATCAGGAGCGGCAGCATCAGGGACCAGGTTATATTTCCCTACGCCGATTTTGAAACGGTCAGTTTGATTTCGTTTGATCGTAGCCTCTTATGGGGGAGGCACCATGACGAGCGTTTCAAATCGACGATAAAACTTCCCGTCTGCGCGAATAGCCCTTTGGGTACAACCTTTGTCAGCTTTTTTGACAACGAGTCAGGTGTCGAATGGTATTGGCAGTGGTGTGGTTTCGGCGTCGGCGAAGTCCGACACAAAACGATGCGGGATCTTTTGAAGTTTTGGATCATCCCCTACTGGTCAATCGTCAGCCCCCTGACACTCCTCTCCGCCTACTTGATTCTCTGGCCGGGCAAGCGTAAGGCCAATAAACTAATACAAAACTCGACAACTTCCACTTCAAATCTTCAGTCTTGAAGCGATCTGGAATCTGGAGCGAAACAATCAAAGCTGCCAACTCCGAGCGCTGCAGCCACTCAGTCCGGATGACGGTCTTCTGCTGGGGACGACGCCACAGTCGGGTTTAATTGGACACGGACGACGCGTAAGACACGGAGAAGGCATGGAAGACGAAGAAGAATTGTTGGGGGGGGCGTAACAACGCCGCTTGCTGAAGGCGTGATATGTTATTGCTTGCAACCTGCCCGAACCGGTGGCTTGCCGAAGCGATTTCTCACGTCGTTTTGAAATCTCTCCGTGTCGTCCGCGTTTTCCGTGTCCCAATCTTTTTTTGCAGAAAGTCTTGCCATGTCCGACTGGAAATTCCAAGCCAACGGCTTCTTGGCGGCAAGCAAAGAAATCAAACGTTAGTAGTACGAATTCAGCTACGGGAAACTTTGCACGGCATCTGGCTAAACCGGACACATGCAACAGTCCGCGTAAACGGTTATCTTGTGGGACGAACTGCCATTGCAATGACCTCGAACATTGAATTCGAATGCCGACCATCACAAATATTGCTGCCTACAAATTCGCGCCGCTGCAGGATCTGAAGCCGCTGCGTGAGCGATTGATTCAACAGTGCAAGGCTTGGGGGCTGCGGGGAACGATCCTGCTCAGTCCGGAAGGGATCAACCTGTTCGTGGCGGGCTTGAGGGCACCGATCGATCGCCTGCTGGGGGAATTGCGTGCCGTCCCGGGACTGGCCGGATTAGAAGTCAAGGTCAGCGACAGCGATCACCAGCCGTTTCACCGGATGCTGGTGAAAATCAAGAAGGAAATCATCGCATTTGGCGTGGAGGGAATCGATCCGGCGCACCAGCCCGCTCCCCGTGTGTCGGCCCGGGAACTGAAGCAGTGGCTGGACGAGGGCCGCCCGGTCACGTTGCTGGACACGCGGAATGATTACGAAGTCAAACTGGGGACGTTTCACAACGCGGTACCGATCGGCGTGCAACATTTTCGCAACTTCCCAGACGCAGTCCGCAAGCTGCCGGCGGAACTGAAAAGGCAACCGATCGTCACCTTCTGCACGGGAGGCATCCGTTGCGAGAAGGCCGCTCCCTTCATGCTGCGCGAAGGATTTGAGAAGATCTTTCAACTGGACGGCGGCATCCTGAAATACTTTGAGGAATGCGGCAGCGCCCATTACGACGGGGAATGCTTTGTGTTCGATCAGCGGGTCGGCGTCGATCCGAGTCTGCACGAAACCGATTCGACGCAATGCCACGCCTGCCAGACTCCGTTAAGTGTCGACGATCAACAGGATCCGCGTTACGTCGCCGGGAAATCGTGTCCGTATTGCCACCGCAGCACGGAATTGCAGCGGGCGGAAGAGATCCAGCGGCGTCAGGAGGCCATCCGGCGCGTGACCACGCCATTGCCGGGAAGTCAGCCGTATGACAACTTCCGGCCGGTCAAGGTGCCGGCGTCGTTTGACGGCCGCACGTTGCTGGAATGTCTGAGCGGGCTGTTCGGTCATGTTCCCATTGAAGACTGGCGGAGGCACTGCGAGGCAGGGCGGATGTTGAGTCCGACAGGGGAACCGGTGGGAGCCGATCACGTCGTTCAGGTTGGCGAACGTTATCTGCAGCGAAAACCGGAGACTGTTGAACCGGACGTGAACGTCAACATCCAGATCCTGCATGAGGACGAAGCGATCCTGGTATTGAACAAGCCCGCGCCCCTGCCGATGCATCCCTGCGGCCGATTCAATCGCAACACGCTGCAATATATCCTGGGCGAAGTCTACAAGCCGCAGTCCCCCCGGCCGGCACATCGCCTGGATGCAAACACCAGCGGGGTCGTGGTCCTGTCACGCACCAGGCACGTGGCCAGTCTGCTGCAGCCCCAGTTTGAACGGGGCGAGGTGGAAAAAATGTATCTGGCCCGCGTCCAGGGCCATCCTCCCGACGATCAGTTCGAATGCCGGGCCGCGATCAGTGACTGTTCCGGCGACCTCGGTTCCCGCGAGACCGTTACGGAAGGAGGTCTGCCGGCTGTGACTCTGTTTCGGGTCCTGGAACGATTCCCGGACCAGACGGCGCTATTGGAGGTGATTCCACGGACCGGTCGCACCAACCAGATCCGCGTTCACCTGTGGCACCTGGGTTGGCCCATCTGCGGCGATCAGGCGTACCTGCCCGGCCGCACACTGGGAGAAACTCAGACTCATCCGGTCAACGCCCCGCCACTCTGTTTGTTCGCGCACCGCATCACGATCACGCATCCCCTGTCACGGCAACGCCTGACGTTTGAAGGCAACCGTCCGGCCTGGGCCATGGATTGACCACGAACTGCTTAGTAACTCTTTCCAGAAATCCTGGAACAAGTCCAGGTGAGCCGGGTGCCGTCAGACCCCGGACGAGCGGTATTGTGCGCGAAAAAGCGTCCGGGGCCTGACGGCCAATGGCACTTACTTTAGGCATGTAATCCGAAGCGTGAGCGAGGGAGGTCGGGAATTAACGCGATGCCTCGCTGACGCTTTGGGTTGCATTGTGAGCCGCACGGCGCTAGCCGCGGGTGCATTCTCACTCGAACCCGAAGAACCCGCGGCTAGCGCCGTGCGGCTCACAAAGTAAGTGCCATTGGGCGCTAGCCGCCTGACGGCACCCGGCTCACCTGTTTCAAGAGTGTTCCCCTACTAAGTGGTGCCCTGTTCCTGGCGGTTACGTCACGACCCGTTTGGGGTTCTGCGCCAGCGCGAGATGCCGCTCGCAGACGGAAAAGAGCTGATCTTTCTGGATCGGTTTGACGGCGAATCCGTCGAATCCGGAATCCAGGCATCGATCACGATCCTCATCAGACGCATGCGCTGTCAGAGCAATGATCTGTCCGGAATACCCCTTGCTGCGCAGCAGCGCGGTGGCCGTGTAGCCATCCATTTCAGGCATCTGGATGTCCATCAGGATCAAGTCAAAGGAAGTCGCATTGGAGGCCGACTTGAGCACCGCATCCACTGCCAGAAGACCGTTGTCGACGACCTGAACATCTGCGCCCCACTTCTGCAGCAGAAAGGCAATCAACTTCTGGTTGGCAAGAACATCCTCGGCGAGCAGGATCCGGCCGGACAGCCGCAAGACGGCGCTGTTTGCGGTGATTGCGACCACGCTGGAATTGATTGGCGGAGCGCACGTCAATAGCTCCGTGCCGGCACACGGTTCTGCTTTGATTTCCAAGGTGAATCTGCTTCCGCTGCCAAATTCACTGCTTGCGGTAATGTCTCCCCCCAGCATGTTCGCCAGCCGTTTGGAAATCGACAGCCCCAATCCGGTCCCGCCAAACCGTCGCGACATCGACGCATCGGCCTGGGAGAACGGAGTGAACAGACGATGCAGTTGTTCTTCCTTGATCCCGATGCCGCTGTCGGAAACGGTGAAGAACTGACGCTGAGTTCCCGTTTCATAGCGAACAATCACCTTCACGATTCCGCGCTGGGTGAACTTGATCGCATTGCCGACCAGATTGACCAGGATCTGGCGGACGCGCAACGCGTCTGTCGTGATTCGTTCGGGCATCGGGAAGCAGAATTCGGTCTGCAATTGCAGTCCCTTTTCCGCGGCGCGCAACTGCATCAGGCGCAGGACGTCTTGCACCAGTTCCCGCGGGGAGACCTGGGCTGGTTCGAGTGTCATTCGGTCGGCTTCGATCTTGGACAGGTCCAGGATGTCGTCGATCAGTTCCTGCAGGTGACGGCCATTACTGCGGATGATGTCAATCGTCTCGCGATGCGGGACTGCGGGTGTGGAGTCATCTTCATCGTAGAGCAGATCTGCGTAACCCAGGATGGCCGTCAGCGGAGTTCGCAGTTCATGACTCATGTTCGCCAGAAACTCGCTCTTGGCCCGCGCCGCCGCCTCGGCCTGATCACGCGCTCGCGCCAATTCTTCGGACTGGCGAATCAATTGAATGGACTGTTCGGTAATTCGGTCACGTGATGCTTCGACCTGCTTCAGATACCGGCTGGAGTCTTCTTCCATCCGCTTTCGATCGGTGATGTCCGAATGAGTGCCAATCATGCGCAGCGCGGCTCCGGCCGGATCGCAGCTGACGATGATCCCGCGACTCAGAATCCACCTCACGGACCCGTCCTGGCAAAGCATCCGGTGTTCGTTCATGTACGAGACCGATTTGCCTCCGAGGTAGTCCTGCAGGCTGGTCATGACGATTGGCAGGTCGTCTGGATGAATGCGACTTTTCCAGCCATCCAGGCTGTGCTCCAGTTCGTGCTCGGCAAAGCCCAGCATTTCGCACCAGCGACGTGAGAAGACGACTTCCCCGGTCTGAATGTTCCAATCCCAGACGCCATCGCCAGCCCCTTCCAGGGCAAATTTCCAGCGTTCTTCGCTTTCCAGCAGGGCGGCGTCCACCTGTTTGCGTTCGATCGCGATCCCGGCCAGATTCGAGGCCACCTCGATCAAACGGATTTCAGATTCCGTCGGAGCACACTTTTCGGTCCCGTAAATGGCAAACGTTCCAAGCACCGCCCCCGACTTTCCCCGGATTGGTTCCGACCAGCATGATACCAGCCCGGCATCAAGTGCCAGATCCCGATACCCGTTCCAATAGGGATGCGTGGCGATATCTTCGACGACGACCCGTTCGCCAAGAAATGCGGCCGTGCCGCACGATCCGACCCCCATGCCAATTTCAATGCCATTGATGGCTTCCGCGTATTCTGCGGGCAGGCTGGGAGCGGCACCGGTCAGCAACCGCGTCCCCCCTTTGTCCAGGAACAGGATGGAGCATCGCAGGCGGGGGCTTTCCGATTCGATACTTTGGACCAGCGGATCCAGAACCTCGGTCAAACTGGCGCCGCTGGCGAGCAGTTCCAGGACGCGGTTTCGGACTCGATCTCGCGATTCAGTCGCCTTGCGAACAGTGATGTCCTTGATGGAACCTGCCATGCGGAAGGGAACCCCGCTCGCGTCCCAGACCGCCTGACCACGTTCCAGAAACCAGCGATATTCGCCGTCCCGGGTGCGCAATCGATGTTCGATGTGATACGGCTCGCGATCCTGGAAGTGCCGTTCCACCGCCTGCCAGGTCATGTCGAAATCGTCGGGGTGAAGCACGTCAGCCAGTGCCGACAGCCAGACGTCGAATTCACCCTTGTCGTACCCCAGCAATTCCTTGAATCGATCTGAGTAGAACACCCGGTCCGTTCGCAGGTCCCAGTCCCAGATTCCGTCGTTGGCACCCTGCAATACCAGGTTAAAACGCTCCTGGTTGATTCGCAGCGATTCTTCGGCGGACGACGCGCGCGCTGCCTCGGCATGCGCCAGCACCCATTCCTCGCGCAGGCGAACGGCCAGTTGACCGAAGTGCTCGATCATTCGTCCCAGTTCGTCCTGTGCCTCGATCGTCAGTTTCACCGGCTGACAATCATCCTCTGTCAGGATGCGCTCGGTCACATCGCGCATCTGGTCCGCAGTCTGAATAATCGCCATACACAAACCGATCACCAGATATCCGGCCAGTGTCATTGGCATCAAAGCCGCCATCAGCAGGTACAGTCGCCAGGCCTGTGCTTGACTGGTGCGCTGTTCAACGACCTCATCAAACGCATCCTGACAGGCATTGAGCAGTGCCACAGTTTCGCGGATCGCCGCCGCCGTTTGCGAGTCGATTTCGCCCAGCGACGGAGCATCCTCTGAATGTAAATGTCGCCTGCGAATTCCAGTTTCAATCCGGCGGACAGAGGCCTGACCAACGGACAACAGCCCCCGAACGCGGCCGCCAACTTCGGGATTGCGCTGCATCGACAGATTCAGATGTTGTTGCACCCGGCCGAAAAGTACATTCAGGCCGCCATTGAATTCCGCCAGTTCCAGATCCAGACGAATCGGCTGATCCGAATTGCGGGAATAGGCAATCCGATCACGCACCCTGTCCTCCATATCCATCAAATCCGGGATCAGCGTGGTGATACTGACGGCCAGGTTCTGGCTGTCCAGATGCTGATCGACTGACAATCGCGACAAATCGGCCAGGTGTCGCAGGATCGTATGCAGATCCTCAATCAGCTCACCCAACAACTCCGATTCCGGCAGGTCGGCGCGATCCGCAGCTCCGCTGGCCAGCATAATTCGAATCTTGGCCCGAAAGGAACTCCAACGCGCCGAATCCTCCAGAATTTGACTGTGTTCGACGTCGGCAGCAATGATGTCCAACAGATGCTGCATTCGCTCGCGAGATTCGCCCGAAATCACCGATTGTGGCTCATGACCGGTCGCAGCAACGATCGCTGCCAGTCGACTTTCCCGCAGTGTTCGCCACAAGGGAATCAGCAGGCGAATGGTTTGATTTCCCGCCAATTCCTGCCGGGAAGTCTCGACGCGTTCATTCAGCGTATTCACATACTGGCTGGTCACAAATATCAGTGGCAATACAACCAGCGTCCCGGCAATCGCAAACTTGCGGGGAAAGGTGTATCGATTCAAAAACTGAATCGCCGGTACAAAGCAACGGCGGAATGCGGTCTTCACGCAGAGGCTCCAAGGATGCCTGACCACCAAAGCAGCAATTGCCACACGGCAGCGTATCAATCTCCATCGGCTGGCTTGGACCCGGCGGAATCAGGGAATCTGAGGGCTCGCCGTCGGAGAATGGAGAATCTGGATTTGAAACATTCACATTTAACGATTGTCCGGCCGTCACGATTTGTTCCCGTTGTAGTGCGTAAGGCAGGCTGTACGTTGGCAGGCCGTCTTCGCGATGCAACGACGGCGTTGAGGTGACGTTGCCAAACCACTACGTGACTGAAGTTTCGTGTCGCTCCCGGGCAACATGATTCGACACCATCTACAAGTGGTAAAAGCTGCAAACATTTTGATTACAGGTTGTTACGTTCAATCAAAAATGATTGGCCCGCGGTTTGCGATACAGGATTCGCATCAACGCTCACCTGAATCGCCGGAGTCAATCATGGACATCAGCAGCATCAACAACATCGGCTTCACAATGACCAATCCACTGACAGCAGTCGCGGGCGATGCGACGTCTCTTCCCAATTCGGGACTGCCCCCGGCGGCGATGGGACGGATGGACCAATTGGTTCAAATGATCCAGGGATTCAGCAGCTCGGAAGTGCTGATGGCACTGATGATGGCTCAGCCACAACCTGCCGCACAACACCATGCGACCCACCACGCGACATCGTTTGCCACGGCAGCCTTCGGATTGGCAAATTCCATGCAAATGGCTGGCATGGCGATGGGTGCCGTCATGTCCGCAGCTGTGGGTGCCAGCGTTGGTGCTTCGATCAGTGTGCAGGGGTGATTCACTCCCTGCTCTTCATTTCACCGTGAACCGGACGGCCGCGGACTGTCCCGTGACTGAGACGGCTCGTAGTTCATGAGTTCCTCGCGGAATCTCCAGCCGCGATGCATCATCGGCCCCCAGCACCCGACCATTATGAAACCACGTGATCGGATCGCGACTGTTCACTCGTGGATGAACGATGGCGGCACCGTTCCACGCGAGGAATGCAGAGTCGTTACGGGGTGACAGGATCGTCAGTTCGCCCGTCGTTTCGCGGGGGCGTGGCATTGGACGTTCAACGCTCCACGACTGATACGATCCTGTGAAGGTTCCAGTACGTACAGAGTTGATGCTGAACAACTGGCCCAGCAATGGTTCCGCAGTATCGCGGCCCACGAATTCCTGATGGCCTGCTCCATGAAAGAATCCGACCCAGACACCGATTGCGTAGCGACCATTATGCCCAACAGCCCAGGCATCCCGGTGACCGGAACTGGTTCCTGTCTTCCAGCAGAAGATCGGACGACTATCGACTGGGATAGCATCGAGCCCGTGCGGACACCGATGCTCGGTCGACAGAATGCTGGAAATGGCTCGGGAGACATTCGGATCCAGCACCCGAGTCCCAGGATCTGCTCGGCCATCGGCCAGCAACTTTGGGGCGCGGTGGATCCCGTCGCGAGCGAGGGTCGCGTACCCGTTGGTGAGATCGAGCAGGGTGACTTCCAGGCCTCCGGTGGCGACCGCCAGTCCACCACGGGCCTCGGCGTCGATCGGAAGTCGCACACCAACGGATTCCAGAAGTCCCAGGCAACGGGGCAATCCGAGGCCTTCGGTAATGGTAATGGCCGGAACATTTAATGACATTCGCAACGCTTCGGCGGCCGTGATGGATCCCCGGTGAGTGCGATCAAAGTTCTCTGGAGTCCATCCCGCTCGTTCAATCGGGATGTCGTCCATTGGCGATTCAGGCAGCAATCGTCGAGATTCGAAGGCCGCGGCATACAGGAATGGTTTCAACGCGGAACCGGGGCTGCGCAGGGCCAGGACTCCATTGATTTGACCATCTCGTGGATCGTGCTCGTTGGCCGATCCGACCAGGGCAATCAGTTCATTCGCGGCGACATCCAGCACCACGATCGCGACGTCGGCTCCGGCCGGAAGCCGGGCTGAGTATTCACGGACGCGAGATTCGACATCTTGCTGCAAATCCAGGTCAATGGTGGTTCGACCGCCTGACGGGTTTTGAGCCAGCGCCATCCACGCAGCGTGACAGGCAACGGGTCTGTGGACGGCTCTGGTTCCCACCGTGACCGGTTCCAGCAAGGCATCGGCCTGTTGCGCTGAGGTGATTTGTCCCAGCTCCACCATTCGACGCAAGACGGTTTCGCGTCTGCGAGTCGCCGCTTCAGGATGGCGGTCGGGAGCATATCGATTGGGTGACTGCGGCAGTCCCACCAGCAACGCGGCTTCGCCCAACGACACACGGGCAGCGCGCTTGCCGAAGTAAGCCTGTGATGCCGCCTCCACGCCGCGCAGATTTCCACCGCACGGAATCTGGTTCAGGTATTCCTCCAGAATCCGGTCCTTGCTCCAACGACTTTCCAGCTGCAATGCTCGAAACGATTCAATGATTTTGGCGTGCCAGGTTCTGGGTCGCTCGTCGATCATCTTGCAAAGTTGCATGGAGATTGTACTGGCACCAGAAACGGTTCGGCGAGCCGCCAAGTTCTGACCGACCGCGCGTGTCACAGCGACGGGATCGACACCGAAATGCTCCGCAAATCGCTCGTCTTCAACAGCCACGACTGCTTTGATGATCCACGGGGACATTTCACTGAGTGGTATCGGCTGGCGACGCTGGTCGTCTTTCCCGACCAATTCCAGCAGGGTTCGTCCTGATCGATCCAGTACCAGCGTGCTCCTGTTGCCGTGATCCAGCTTGTCCCACGGAAACGGAAACGCGAACCAGCAGGCGGAAAAGACGGCCACAGATGCCAAGACGAACAGCAATGCCGTTGCCGTCAAGACACGTCGTCGCCGATAACACCCCACAATAAACCAGACGACGCCGCAATAAACGCGGTTCGCGACAATCCGGGTGGTGGTGTGTCGAGAACGATCCATCATTCGTCGACCAGGAGCATTGAAAAACGCGATCCCACATCCATGTGAAATTGAGAGCAATCGACTGCCAGTTGGTCGATTGCCCACGATCAATCATTTTCTGAACTGAATTTGCGGTCGCAACCGGCGTTGGACTCGCCGAGATGTCCGACCACAAGTCACTTGGACAGCGAATTCTCGTGATCCAATCGCTTCTGCATCACATCGGCCTGAGCGCGAAAGTGGCGGGCATGCCACAGGAATGTGTTCTGCTTGGGCTTGCTGCCGGCGAGGCCTGCCAGTCGCTCATACTTCTTCGACAGCTCAAGCTTGGTCTGAATCTTCTTTTCGACGGACTTCGACATAGTTCCAACTCAAAATCGAATCGCTGAACTGCTTCTACTATGAAACGAGCGTCATCGATTCCAGTACACAATTCTCCCCAACCCACCGTGGGCGGAAGTCATGATTGTAACCAAAGTCGGTGTGAGCAACATCCCAGCTGGACCGAATTCCGGAATTGCTGGCGCGACCCAATTGCCATGCCTGATGCAATACGGGGAGGGTGGATGGATACTTTCCAAAACAGGCCGTTTTGGATCCTCGCGAAAATGACAGCCTCAAATCGATCTAGTCAGGTCACGGTTTTTCCTGAGAATGTCCTCGGAACGGCTTTGCCCAACAAATGGGGTCTGCCCCCCCGCTGTGGTTTCCTCGCATTTCGGATACCTGTGGTAGGGGGCAGACCCCATTTGTTGGGCAAAGCCGTTCTCAACCGTAGACGCTGCTTGGGTTTCGCGATCGTCCTGAGCGTTGCGATTGGATTTGTTAAGGAAAATGTCGTCTGTATGCGATCAGATGCCGAGTTGAAACGAAAGCCGATAGAATGACGGCATTGTCCGGCGTTTGATCCGCCAGCGGATGTCACGGTTGAGTCGGAGATTCGACCGAATTGGACTGGGCAGGGAGGCGCTACGACAGTTTTCTCCCGCCATCTCAAGGCAATTCCCATGCGTCATTCAACAACGTTCCTGCTTTGCGGAGGGGCACTCGTCGCCGGACTCATTCTGGGCGCTGGCCTTGGATCACCCACCTGGACTGGGGCCGTCCAGGCGCAACCTCTGGATTCCGCGACCAGTGAACGACTTTACCGGGAGTTGCAGGACACGTCCGCCTTCCAGGATGGCAGTAACCTGCTGGCAAAAATCGCTGCTGTCAGTACGCCTGCCGTGGTTCACATCCAGAGCGAACGAAGAATTCCGGGCCGAGGACGCGAAGAGGAGACGGGATCAGGCGTCATTATGAATAGCGTCAAAGTCCCCGGTTTTTACGTAGTCACGAACGCACATGTTGTTGACAAGACATCACTTGAGTCGATTTCGATCCATTTGAACGACGGTCGTCTGCTGCAACCGGAAAGGGTCTGGGCGGATCCGCAAACCGATGTCGCCGTGTTGAAAATCAACGCGCCGAATCTTTCCGCTGCCAGATGGGGTGACAGCCAGAAGTTGGACATCGGCCATATGGTTCTGGCGATGGGAAGTCCTTTTGGACTAAGCCGTTCCGTCACATTTGGGATCATCAGTGCGAAAGGGCGCCGGCAACTGAAACTTGGACAGTCCTCCGAGGTTCTCAATCAGGATTTCCTGCAGACCGATGCTGCGATCAATCCCGGGAACAGCGGTGGACCATTGATCGATATGCAGGGTCGTGTGGTCGGAATCAACACCGCGATCGCTTCCTCCAGCGGTGGCAATGAAGGGATCGGATTCAGCATTCCCAGCCATCTGGTTCAACGCGTGATGGAGCAATTGCTGGAACATGGAGTGGTTTCGCGCGCCTGGATCGGGGTCAAACTTGACGACAAGTTCGACGGCAAAGTCGCCGCCAGATTAAGGTTGGACCGCGTCCTTGGAACCCGTGTCAGTGAGGTCTTCCCGAATTCTCCGGCGGCCCGATCCGGGTTGCAGTACGACGATGTCATCTTGACGTTTGATACCACCGAAGTGCAGGACCATGACCATTTGATCAATCTGGTCAGCCTCTCACCCATTGGCAAGCGGATCCAGATGATCGTTTGGCGGGGCGGCAAAAAGATCAATCTCTTCATCGTGCTGGCAGATCGGAGCGAGTTGCCCCCCAACAGCGAAGGCCCCCCTCCAGAAATCGGTATTCCCGTCCGAACCATGGGCCTGACCGTGCATCCTCTGGACAACGATCTGGCGGATCAATTGGGCCACGACCGGACCACGCACGGCCTGTTGATTCTAAGCGTCGATAAGAACAGTCCACTGGGGAAACGACTGCATCCGTACGACGTCATTGAAGCCGTCGGTCGAACCCCGGTTGCCAATCTGGATGATCTGGACAGAGCGCTGGACGCCAATTCAGAGCGCGATTCGATCGTCCTGCGCGTGCATCGCGGTGACCCGTCGGAATCTGGTCTGGAAGAACAGCTTGTCGTCTGGAAACGGACGCCAGGGGCCACAGTCGAGTGACAGATGAGTGTAAACCAGCTAAAAGCATGGGACGCTTCAGGTAAGACTGCTCACCATTCCGTCGGTGTCCCTCGACATGCAACTCGATCGATTAAAATCCATTCTCAACCAGTTTCCCCGTCAGCGGATTGCAGTTCTGGGGGATTTTTTCCTGGACAAATACCTGGAAATCGATCCTGCATTGGCGGAACCCAGCCTGGAAACCGGACGCGTCGCTCACCAGGTGATCGGTGTCCGACGCAGCCCGGGTGCCGCCGGGACGGTTGTCAACAATCTGGCCGCGTTGGGAACCGGGCAATTGCATGCGGTGGGTGCCGTGGGCGATGACGGCGAAGCGTTCGATCTGTGCCAGGGACTGAATCGACTCGGATGTTCGACCGACAGTCTGCTCCGTTGTCCGGAATTGCTCACGCCGACCTATTTGAAGCCGTGCGATGCCAATGTCGTTGGCCTGGCGGGGGAGCATTCGCGGTACGATACAAAAAACCGTCGCCCCACTCCAACGGCTATTGTGGAAAGGATTTGCGACGAACTTGAACAGATTCTTCCCAAGGTCGATGCATTGATCGTGATGGATCAGGTGGAATTGCCCGACTGTGGTGTGGTGACCGCTGCCGTGCGGAATCGACTGGCTGAACTGGCGTTGAAGTACCCAAAAGTCCTGTTTTGGGCGGACAGCCGGCGCTTCATTCGCCTGTATCGCAATGTGATGATCAAGGCCAATCAGTTCGAGGCTGTGCATCGGCTGAACCCCGCGGTCGGTGAAGAAGTGTCACTGGAAGAATTGCGCGAAGTTGTCCCGCAACTTCGATCGGAGATGGCTGCCACGGTCTTTGTGACGTGTGCGGAACGGGGAATTCTGACGAGCGACCCGGAAGTGACCCTGGTCGCCGGGGTCAAGGTCACGGGCCCGATCGATCCGACGGGGGCGGGTGACAGTGCCACTGCAGGAGCGGTCCTGTCGCTGGCCAGCGGCGCCACGCCGGCAGAAGCGGCCCTGGTGGCAAATTTGGTCGCTTCCACGACCGTCCGCCAACTGGGGACGACGGGGACCGCATCACCGGCACAAGTCTGCGACGCACTGGCCGAGTGGACGCGGCAGCAGGCTGGTTGAAATCATGTCATTGGTTCGTTCCCACGCGTCGATTTTGCCCCTGCGTCTGAACCGTGATCTGGCTCGCACAATCAAGCGCGGCCACCCCTGGGTCTATGCAGACGCCCTGCGAGATCTGCCGCGTGCTCCCGCTGGCACTCCGGCCGTGCTGCTCGACAATCGCAAGGGGCAACCGGTCGCGATCGGATTCTATGATCCTGATTCACCGTTGGCCTTCCGGGTTTGCGATACTGACGGATTGGCAAAGCTGGACCAACGGTGGGCCGAACAGCGACTGCGCGCCGCAGTGACCTGGCGAAAGTCGCTCTTCGATCAGGACACAACGGGATACCGGTTGCTGAATGGTGAAGGGGACTCGACTCCCGGTCTGGTGGTTGACGTGTACGGCGAAACGGCCGTTTTAAAACTCGACGGGGCCGGACCGATTGGGTTCTGGGATGCTCCCGGAATCGCCGAATGGATCGCGGACACGCTGGCGGTGAAATGTGTTTACGAACGTCGTAAGGAACGGGGACGGGAAGGGCGGGTACTGGTTGGTGATGAGCCAAGCCAGCCAGTTTCGTTCCTGGAAAACGGACTCCAGTTCACGGCCGATGTAATCCGCGGCCAGAAGACCGGGTTCTTTCTTGATCAGCGTGACAATCGCCTGTCGATTCGCAACCTGGCGCGGGGACGGACGGTGCTGAACGTGTTTGCGTATACGGGGGGATTCTCTGTGGCAGCAGGCGTGGGCGGTGCGACTCACGTCACCACTGTCGACCTGGCTCAACCGGCGATCGAAGCGTCGTGTACGCATTGGCTGCAGAATCAGCTATCGGATACTGGCCACGAAGCAATGGCGACGGACGCGTTTCAGTTTCTGACCGATGCGGCTGCGCGGCGTCAGCGTTGGGACATCACGATTGTTGATCCTCCGTCATTTGCCCCCAATCAGGAATCCGTCCCCAAAGCGAGTTCGGCCTATCAGTCGCTGATCGCTGCAGGGGCACGAGTGACCTCACGCGGAGGATTACTGGCCGCAGCCTCCTGCTCCAGTCATATCGATTTGCCCTTATTTCTCAGTCTGTGTGAAGAAGGGGTGTCGGAAGCACGTCGACGCGGAACGGTCCTGGCCATCCAGGGGCAACCGCCTGACCATCCAACTCCACTGGCACTGCCGGAATTTCGCTACCTGAAGTTCGTACTGCTGCGAATGGATTGAAGTGAATACCAGGTGTCTGCCAGTCTCGCCCCGTGAATTCGCGTCGTAACATTTGTCCGTTCATGAAGCTGGGAATTGTCGGCACCAAATCCGGGCGGCTCGATTCGCCCGGACGGCTGCGGTTGGTACAATGGCAACCACCGTGTCTCGCATTCTTTTTCACTTGGGTTTTGACATGACCGACCGGCGCAATCTGTTCAACAAAGTTTGGGATCTTCACTCCGTCCGTACCATCTCGTCCGGACAAACCCAACTCTTCATTGGTCTGCACCTGATTCACGAAGTGACCAGCCCGCAGGCGTTTTCGATCCTGCGCGACCGCAACCTGACCGTGATGTTTCCGGACCGAACCCTGGCGACTGTCGATCACATTGTCCCCACCGACAACCAGTTGCGGCCGTTTGCGGACGGACTGGCGGAAGAAATGATGTCGGCCATTGAAAAGAACTGTCGCGACTTCGGCATCCGTCTGTTCGATTTGAAGGACAACCGTCAGGGAGTGGTCCACATTGTCGGCCCTGAACAGGGTTTGACCCAACCCGGTATGACCATCGCCTGTGGGGACAGTCACACCAGCACTCACGGAGCGTTTGGTTCGATCGCCTTCGGGATTGGAACCAGCCAGGTGGCGGATGTTCTGGCGACTCAGACACTGGCCCTCAGTCGTCCGAAAGTTCGCCGGATCGAAGTCACAGGCAAGCTGCGACCCGGTGTCTTCGCCAAGGACGTCATCCTGCACATCATCCGCAAACTGGGCGTCCAGGGCGGCGTTGGCTATGCCTACGAATACGCAGGCGAAGTCTTCGATCGGATGAGCATGGAAGAACGAATGACCGTCTGCAACATGAGCATCGAGGGGGGAGCCCGGTGCGGCTATATCAATCCGGATCAAACGACCGTCGATTACATCAGGGGTCGTCCGTTCGCACCGACGGCCGCGGAATTTGACCGGGCCGCTGCCTGGTGGTTGAGCCTCGCGTCACCCCCGGACGCCGAATTCGATGATCGCGTCACCTTTGACGGGAGCGAGATTGAACCGACAGTGACGTGGGGAATTAACCCTGAACAGTCTGTGGGTGTCACCGAGAAGCTGCCAGCGTTATCGTCGTTTTCCATCGATGACCAGAAGGGAATTAACGACGCCTTTGCGTACATGGATTTGCACGAGAACCAGCCGATTCAAGGCGTGAAAATCGATGTGGCCTTCATCGGATCCTGTACAAACGGACGGATCTCGGACCTGCGAGAAGCCGCAGCCATCGCGCGCGGACGCAAGGTTTCGCCCGGGGTGAAAGCGTTGGTTGTGCCGGGTTCGCAGCTGGTTCGACAACAGGCGATGGCCGAAGGGTTGGATAAGGTCTTCGAAGCGGCCGGGTTTGAATGGCGAGAGGCGGGGTGTTCGATGTGCCTGGCCATGAATCCAGACAAGTTGAAGGGCCGCGAAGTCTGTGCCTCGTCCAGCAACCGCAATTTCAAGGGCCGACAGGGCAGCCCAACCGGCCGTACATTGCTGATGAGCCCTGCCATGGTCGCCGCCGCTGCCATCAATGGGTGTGTCAGCGATGTACGGACCATGTTGCAGGGGTAGTTGTCCGTTGGTCGCACGCTTGCCGTTATGCTGAAGCATCACTTGCCGTCTACAGAACAAGCGGTCCCGCAGGGCCGAATTCCTTGAGAGATTCCAATGTTGCAAATCACCGAAGTCACTGGCACCGGTATCCCCTTGTTGATCGACGACATCGATACCGACCGCATCATCCCCGCACGTTTCTTACGCTGCGTGACGTTTGACGGACTGGGCGAACACGCCTTCGAAGACGACCGTCAACAGGATCGCAGTCATCCCTTTGACGACCCCCGGTACAAGGGAGCCTCGGTCCTGATCGGCGGACGCAACTTTGGTTGTGGATCCTCGCGCGAACACGCGCCGCAGGCACTCATGCGCTGGGGAATCAAAGCCGTCATCGCCGAATCGTTCGCAGAGATCTTCTTTGGGAACTGCACGACGCTGGGAGTCCCCTGTGTCTGTGCAGCACGTGCCGACCTGGAACAACTGACGAATCTGGTCAAGGCGGACCCCTCGCTGTCCATCACGGTCGATTTGGCTTCAAAACAAGTTCGGGCCGGGAATCTGGCTGTGCCGGTAACGATCCTGGAAAGTGCTCGCATGGCCCTGACGACGGGCAAATGGGACTTCCTGGGCCAGCTTCTGGAAGGAGCCGATGCCGTCCGCAAGGCCGCCACCGCCCTGCCGTATCTGTCGGGCTTCAAGGCCTGATTGATGCATTTGCCGACGAAGAGTCTCAACCATCGCGCTCACCATGTCAGGACTCCACATGCCCACACGACGCTTTGTTTTTGGCTGGATGATCTGTGTCGCAACGGTCCTGACCTCGCTTACCGGTTCTGCACCGGCCGACGAACCGGCCCGGATCACCCACTCGTTCCTGGTGACCGGGGGCGAAACATTCATCGTCGATGGTGAAGGAAAGACCACGTGGTCCTATCCCAAGTCGACTCGAGACGGTTGGGTGCTGCCGAATGGAAACATCCTGCTGACGCTGTCCAGAGCGAACGATGGCGGATCCGTGGTGGAAGTCACCCGGGAAGGGAAGGTCGTCTTCGAATTCAAGGGGACTCAGTCGGAGGTCAACACGGCTCAAGCCCTGGAAAACGGCAACATCATGTTGACCGAAGCTGGAGACAAGCCACGGTTGCTGGAAGTGAGCCGGGACGGAAAGATCGCCGTTGAGGTTCCGTTGCAGGCTCAAACGAAAGACCACCACCTGCAAACTCGCATGGCCCGCAAGTTGGCCAACGGAGATTACCTGGTTCCCCAGTTGCTCGACAAAGTAGTGCGCGAGTATCAGCCGGACGGAAAAATCGTCTGGGAAGTGGCCACACCGAACTGGCCGTTCACCGCGATTCGATTGGACAACGGAAACACCCTGATCAACTGCACGATCGGCAACCTGACGATTGAAGTCGACAAGCAGGGTGAAACAGTCTGGAAGATTTCCAACGATGATTTTCCGTCGAAGCCTTTTGACGATGCATGTGGAGGACAGCGCCTGCCAAACGGCAATACGGTCATTACCGCGTATCATGCGTCATCCGGCAAGACCAAACTGTTCGAAGTGACCCGGGACAAGCAGATCGTCTGGACGTACACCGATCAGCGAAAGGCCGGCATTCATCACTTTCAGATCCTGGATACCAACGGCAAGCCCACCGAAGGACGCCCGTTGCGATAATAATTGATTATTCTGCAAGCATCGCCGAAATCGCGTCCAGTCGCCGTGGCGGAGCGTTCGTCGGTCGAGGCTGGCAGGGCTCAATCGTTCCCTTCAGCACCACAGCATGACCATCCGACCCCGTTGGCGCGGATGCAGGGCGTGGCTGACGGAACAAAGTGGTACGCACAGGTACCCTGGGAGTGCGGACGGGGACGCCGGTTTGCAGATTGGACTGACCGATCGCCACTCCCGCGCAGGCGGCAATCGCGATCGCTCCCGCCACTACAAAGCGGACCGTTACCAGCTTAAGATTGCGAATAGCCATGACACGGGTTCCAAGACAGGAGCAATCCGGAAGTCTCCTGATTCCGTCCCCACGAGTGGCCGCCGTGCCAAAGGAATTGCAGTTTCTGCCGCTGCGGAAAATATCGGATCGCCGGGTAACGGCAAAAAAGAACAATCCGAGTTCACCTTGCCATCGATACATTCGGCATGTTCGGCCGGTCAGGTGATCCTTGAACGACTATGAGGCTCCAACAATGCCTGAAACGAATGATGCGTCGGACGATGGCGAACGACAGAATCAGGCGGCCGGCCAGCCGTGTCCCGGGTGTGGGAACATTTTCGTCTGTGATCGGGCACAGGGCTGCGACGATTGCTGGTGTCTGAAGCTGCCGGCAATTCTGCCAGTTCGCTCCGACGCGAAATGCATGTGCGAAAACTGTCTGCGTCGCGTCCTCGACAAAGGCTTGTCGAGGTGACTGTCTGGATGCGTGTGTGCTTGGGAATGTGAAGCGGAGCTTCAAAGACGGGCGTTCCCAAGCGGGAGCTTGGGAACGAGAAGAAGCGTAAGTTCATCCGCGGTTCTTGAGCAGTGGCCTGGTCAACTCCGATAGCGAGATCCGCTGTTGTCCGTCAGCATCAAAATTGTCCGGGTGTAACCACGTCTCAAAGGCGATTTTGAGATCCGGCCAATCCGCATCAATGGCGGCGAACCAGGCGGTATCGCGGCTGCGCTGCTTGTAGACGGTTGCCTGCCGAAAGATCCCTTCAAATGACAAACCCAGGCGTTGAGCGGCGGCGCGCGAGGGTGCATTCAGGGAGTCGCACTTCCATTCATAACGCCGGTAGCCCAGTTCAAACGCGTACCGCATCATCAGGAACATCGCCTCGGTCGCCACCGGAGTCCGCCGAAGTTTCGCCGAAAAATGCAGATGCCCGACTTCTATGAAACCGCTGGCCGGAGTGATGCGCAGGTAACTGGCCACGCCTACTGGATGTGAGGTCTTCAAGTCCACAATGACGTAGAAGATTGGGTCGTTGCCCAGACATTTTATGCGCATCCATTCGAGATAGCTGTCCAGTGTCTCGAACGGGCCATACGGCATGTAGGTCCAGGAACTGGCATCGGCTTCATCTGAGATGACTGCAAACAATGCTGCTGCGTGCCGATCGGGATCAATCGGCTCGAGCTGGCAGTACCGGCCCTGGATCGGTTCCTTCGCAGGCCATGGCGGCGGAGACCATCCCGGCAGGGGGAAACCAATCGGTTGACCGAATTCGTTCAGTCGCGGCGTCATCATTCCAATCCTGTTCGCGGTTGACGGTCGGACATAAGCACCATTAGCTTGGCAGCGATGATCCCCGCGTTCGCCCGGACCGCTGGAATTTCACGATGCACAGAACTTTTACGTTGCCGTGACTTGGCGTTGCAAACATTCGATCCGAATTCCTTCCCGCCCGAAGTGCGATCCAAGCTCGCACAAGGAACGGGAATCGTTGTGGTGCGGTAAAGGGTCGCCTTCCATCGAGTTAAATGAACGGCCTTGAAAAGAGGCAACTCTCGTAATTTGAGACGGTTATGGAAAACGTCCTCACCTTGGGTGGCCGCTCGAAGTTGACGAAAGCCGGTGTTGCAGCTATTATTTTGAGTTCTCAAAAACTTGTTTTTTGAGTCTCGTTATCCTGCCTGAAACACCTGCCCATCGACTTTCACTATGCCTACGACTCACCGAATTGGCTGGTTCGTTGCCTGCCTGTTGGCCACAGGACTGACCCTTGGCTGCAACCCCGCATCTCCTGGTCCAAATCCGTCTCAGAAGAACCGGACCATCAAGATTGTCACGACGACCGGGATGGTGACCGACATCGTGCGGCAGGTCGTCGGTTCGCACGCCGAAGTGACCGGATTGATTGAGGCAGGAGGCGATCCGCACATCTTCAAGCCCAAGGTCAGCCACGTCAAACAGTTGTCCGAGGCAGACGTGGTTTTCTATTCGGGCCTGATGCTGGAAGGGCGGATGGGCGAAACGTTCACTCAATTGCAGCGGTCTGGCAAACCGGTCTTCGCCGTCACCGAATCACTCGACAAGGAGTACCTGCAATCGCCCCCCGACTTTGCCGGACACTATGACCCGCATGTCTGGATGGACGTGAAAGCCTGGAGCAAGTGCGTCGAGCATGTGGCCGAGTCCATGTCGAAGGTTGACGAAGCCCATGCTGCCGAATACCGCGTCAATGCCGATGCCTATCAAAAGGAACTGGCCATTCTGCACGAATATGTGAAGACCTCCATTCGTTCGATCCCCGAATCGCAGCGCGTCCTGGTGACCGCACACGATGCGTTCGAGTACTTCTCACGCGCGTATGACATCGAGGTGAAGTCGGTGCAGGGTGTCACCACCGAATCTGAAGCGGGTGTGCAGGACGTCAATCGACTGGTCGATTTCCTGGTCGAACGAAAGTTGCCCGCGATTTTCGTGGAATCGAGCGTCAATCAGAAGAACATTGAGGCGGTGATCGAAGGAGCGAAATCGCGCGGAGTCACCGTGAACATTGGCGGACAGCTTTTCTCGGATGCGATGGGAGTCGAAGGGAGCTACGAAGGAACCTACATCGGCATGATCGATCATAACGCGACCTTGATTACCAAGGCTCTGGGTGGCGAAGTGAAGGACAAGGGGATGAATGGCAAACTCGGTCTTGAGGAGCGGAAATGACGGATGCCGCAAGCGTGTGCGGAGGATGTCGTTGATGAGCAATCATCTGGAGTCCTCACCGTTGTCGATCCACGACATGACGGTCGCTTACCAGCGCCGTCCAGTTCTCTGGGACGTTGACTATTCAGCTCCGCCCGGCAAGCTGATCGCCATCGTCGGTCCGAATGGTGCCGGCAAGAGCACCCTGATCAAGGCCGTCCTGGAATTGATCCCCACCGCGTCCGGTGACGTCGCGTTTTTCGGGAAGCCCTACCGCGAGCAGGCCGGGCGGATTGGCTATGTCCCCCAACGGACCAGCGTCGATTGGGATTTTCCGATTGATGCCCTGGGGGTGGTCGCCATGGGCCTGTATCGCAAGATTGGCTGGTTTCGCCCGGTGACTCGCCCGTACCGCCAGCAGGCGCTGGCGGCTTTGGAGCGAGTCGGCCTGGCGGAGTTTGCCTCGCGGCAGATCAGTCAACTTTCGGGCGGACAGCAACAGCGCGTCTTCCTGGCGCGAGCCCTGGTGCAGGATGCAGACCTGTACCTGATGGACGAACCGTTTGCGGGGGTTGATGCCGCGACGGAACGGGCCATTGTGGAACTGCTTCGCGAATTGCGAGCGGCGGGCAAGACCGCGCTGGTGGTCCATCACGATCTGCAGACCGTGTCTGAATACTTTGATGATGTCATGCTCCTGAACATGCGGTTGATCGCCAGCGGCCCGGTGGATCAGGTCTTCACCACCGAGAACCTGCGACGGACCTACGGTGGCAAGCTGGCGCTGCTGGATCTGGTCGGATATCGCATGAGCAACAAATAGCTTCCCGTTTTCGATTCCCAACACATGACCGCTGCCGAACTGATTCGAGTTCTCACGCTGCAGGACTACAACACTCGCCTGGTGTTGTGCGGGACGTTGTTGTTTGGTGCCTGCGGTGGCGTCGTCGGCGCGTTCATGTTACTCCGTAAAAAATCGCTCGTCGGGGATGTCGCCAGCCATGCCGCGTTGCCGGGGATCGGGCTGGCCTATCTGATCCTGGAAGCCATTGCCCCCGGAAGCGGCAAGACGCCCGTCTGGTTGCTGGTGGGGGCGGCGGCCGGTTCGGCAGGTGGACTGGTTTGCGCCGGGTTGATCCAGCGGATCCGCTTGATCAAAGAAGACGCAGCCCTGGGGATTGTACTGAGTGTTTTCTTCGGGATGGGGATCGTTCTGCTCAGCGTGATCCAAAGTCTGCCGACCGGGAGTTCGGCGGGTTTGAGTGAGTTCATATTCGGCAAGGCGGCGGCACTGACCGCGGCAGATGTCCTGTCGATCGCCATCGCCAGTATGCTGATCCTGCTGATCTGCGGACTGTTGTTCAAGGAATTGTCGCTGCTCTGTTTTGACGAGTCGTATGCGGCCGCTCTCGGCTGGCCCACTCGGTGCCTGGACCTGCTGCTGACATCACTGGTTGTCGCCGTCACTGTGATCGGGATGCCCAGCGTTGGGTTGCTGCTGGTGGTGGCGCAACTGGTGATTCCACCAACGTCCGCGCGATTCTGGACCGATCGTCACGGTCCACTCACCATTATTTCCGGTGCGCTGGGCGGATTGAGCAGTGCCATCGGGATCCTGGTGAGTGCCCTGGTCCCGCGGCTGGCGGCCGGAGCCGTGATTGTGCTGGCGGGGGCGGGGATCTTTATCGTGAGCATGCTGTGTGGCAGTCGACGCGGTGTGATCTGGCGGTGGATGCGTCATCGACAGTCACGACATCACATCGGCCAACTGGATTTGATGCGGGCCTGTTTCGAGATCCTGGAAGGAACCGTGGAGCACGACGGTATCTTCGACCCGGACCATCACCACCCGGCCGCACATGAACGGGATTTGACGGCGATCCCGGTTTCCTATGATCAGTTGCGCGATGCCCGATCATGGTCCGACGTGCGGCTGCGCGAGGTCTTGTTGGCGGCGCAGCGGGATGGCTCAATTCGACAAGACGCCGATGGTCACTATCGCCTGACTGTGGAAGGAATGCGATTGGCACGGCGTGCCACTCGAAATCACCGACTGTGGGAGATGTATCTGATTCACTTTGCTCATACGGCCCCCAGTCGCGTCGACCGGGAAGCCGACGAAATTGAACATGTTCTGGAACCGGAACTGGTGGAACAACTGGAGTCGTTACTGGAACAGGATCGGGTCCGGGCGCGGGTGCCTGTGAATCCACACGGATGAAAACGACAACCCGACCGATCCAACGGGTGTCGAATAAAGTTTGTCAGACAAGCTGAAGCTTGTCCTACGGGGTAATTGATGTCATCGGAGTTCTTAACGCAGCCTTCTGCCTGGAGCAGCATCGATACCTGGATCTCGGTGACGGGTGCCCTGGCGGCGATGGCCTGCGCTCTGCCGGGAACGTGGCTGTTGTTGCGCCGGCAGAGCCTGCTGGGGGATGCCCTCAGTCACGCCGTGTTGCCTGGCATTGTGATTGCCTACCTGGGAATGTCCTGGATGGAGGATGTCGGGTGGCTGGCGGCACCGGTCGCAGATGCGGGACTGGGCCGGGTGGCCGAGGGAATGTCGCTGGTGGCCCGGCGCCAGATCGTGTTGTTCGTCGGTGCAGCGCTCTCCGGTGTCATTGCCGCGTTATTGTCCGAGTTCATTCAACGCTGGGGTCGAGTGGAGCGCAGCGCGGCCCTGGGAGTGGTGTTTACTTCGATGTTTGCACTGGGGCTGCTGCTGATCCGCCTGTTTGCGGATCGGGCACACCTGGACCCGGGGTGCGTCTTATACGGAAACCTGGAAACCACGGGATTCGATACGCTGGCCGGGACGGAAATCCCGCGAGCCGCGATTGTCAACGGTGTCATGGTCCTGATCAATGGCCTGTTGATCACTGTGTTCTACAAGGAATTGAAACTGAATACTTTCGACCCCGAGCTTGGTGCCGCACAGGGACTCCGTCCCAATTGGGTGTCCCTCGTGCTGATGTCGATTACGGCGGCGACTGTGGTTGCTGCGTTCGAGTCCGTCGGGGCGATCCTGGTCATCGCCATGTTGATTGTTCCGGGCGCCACCGCTCGACTGTGTTCTGATCGCCTGGGGACCATGCTGGTCCTGAGCCTGGTCATTGCCGCTGCGGGGGCGGTCATGGGACACGTCTTCGCGTTGACCTTGCCGGAGATGATCTGTTCGCGAATCGGGTTCCCCCAGGTCAAGGATGCCAGTACCGCGGGGATGATGGCAGTGACATCGTTCGGCGGCTTCCTGCTGGCGGCGCTGGTGAGTCCCCGGCATGGGATCATTCGAAGCTGGATGGACCGCGCACGTCTCAGCCTGCGCATCGCCCGTGAAGACTTGTTGGGAAAGCTCTACCGTCGCGACGAAACCGCCGCTACCGGGACATTGGCGCAGACTTACTCGAACGGGAATGGGGTTGGCTGGTTCGCATGGTTTGCTCGAAACAGCTTGATTCGTCAGCAACTCATCCAAACTGGATCCCAGGGAGATATCCTGACCGAGTCAGGTGCTGCAGCCGCTCGAACTCTCGTGCGATCCCACCGGCTGTGGGAATTGTACATGGCCCGCCACTTCGAATTGCCCGACGACCACCTGCACGCCACGGCCGAACAGGTGGAACACTTTCTCGGGCCCGAGCTGCAGGCGGAGTTGGCTGCCGAACTGGATCAGCCAACCACGGACCCGCACGGCAAGACAATTCCGGTGGATAACTGAATCAGGGCTTTTCGGCAGGTGCGGGCGCAGGTGCGGGGGCTGGACGATTGGCAGCAAACAGCCGGGGTGCTCCTCCTGCCAGCGGCACACGGAATTCGGAGTGAGATCCCACGAGCAGTGTATAGATCTCCTCACCCTTGTCAGTGACTCGACGGTAGGTTAGCGGGTAGGGGATTTCAAATTCGTGGGAATCGCCGGGCTTCAGGCTGTACGGCTGGCTGAACGGGCTGGTTGGCGATTTGGTTTGATACGTAAATGTCTCGTTGCTCAAGTTGCTGATCTTGATGCGGGCCAGGTTGTACGTGACTTCGATCAGGGGTGCCTTCCAGTTGATGTCATTCAGTCGCAACCGGGAAGCGCCAATCGCCAGGTCGGGAACTTCCATGGAGGAGACCGATTGGCCCTTGGTAAATGTCTGCCAGGCCGTCCTGAACTGCTCGACGTAGCCGTCCGCATTCAGTTCCTTGTTGGTTGGGATATACCCTTCCGCAAACTTTCCTGTCCCCGTCACGTTCGAAACAGGCTGCCATTGCAATTCAACGACGCGCTGATCGTAGGCGGGCTTTTCCAACGTGGCTTTGACTTGTTCAGAAATGTTCAGCTCGAACACAGCACACGGCTTCCACTCGGCTTTGGCGTCCGTCTTGATCGCCACGGTGATTTCGATTCCTTTGAGCTGAAACTCGAACGGCTTGTTCGCCTCATCGGCCGTTGCCTCTGCTGGATTCCCGGCGTGCAGGGGGCGAAGAACCCTGAGCGACGATCGGACCTGCAGGTCATCGCCATACTGTTTCAAGTCTGGAATAAACTCCTGCAGAGTGGCGCGGTCGGCCATTTTCGTGAACATTGGATTGGGGATATCGAGCAGGTCCAGCTTCAGTTGATCGGCTTCAACGGCCATCTCGGTCAGCGGTGTCAGGATCTGCGGGGCGACCATGGCATGCAGCGCCGTATCGGTCGGCAGTCGGTCCAGGGTTGCACCGACGCCGTCAACACGCTTCAACGGTTTGACAGGTCCGTATGGATCCAGGCTGGCGGCGGTCAGCCCGACGATCAGCGAAATCCCGTTTTCGTCGGTGGCAATCTGTTCCGGCCAGATTCGCAGGCGTGGAGGATAGATCGGCAACGGCCACAGCTTCGCGATTGCCGCTCCAGATTGAGACACGGGAGATCCCGTGTCGGGCAGCACCAGATTCTTCTCGACCTGCTTGACAACACCGGGTACGACGGCCAGCACCTCGTTTTCAATCCGTCCCTTGGCACCATACAGACCGCTGGTCAACCCGCTGACAACGGCCTCTTCGGTCATCCCGAAGCCTTGTACCGAGACACCAGCCGGCGCTGTTACGTACCAGTTGTCATCCGCGATTTGAAAACTGGATTTCAACAGTTTCAGGCGAATGGCTCGACTTTCGATGTATGGCGACAATTCCAGCGTCAGCCACGCCGGTGCGCGGGTCCCGATCACGATGTTAATTGGCCCTGCCTGAGCCGAATGCCGCTCGCCGGATATCGACGTCCCGGCGATGTTCAACACAACGTTGCGAATTCCCAGATCCACCTGGACCCGATCCTTGCCGATCCCTTTTGTCAGGACTCGTTCCAACTGCCCGGCATACGAAATCCCGGAAAATCGAATCCCAAACGACCGCCCCTGCGCGACAGTACTGTCGAACATGTCATTCAAGCGTCCCGTCAGCATTTCCTTGGGGACCGCTTGAGGAACCGAATACGACAGAGCGGACAGGGCGTCATTGCCCAGTCGCAGACCCACCGCTTGCGGAATCTCAACGGCGGGAACAAACGGAACGGTGATTGGATTCACCGGTTTCACCAGTTCGCCGGTTCCCAGTTCCGTCGGTGAATTCCTGGGATCCAGCATCCACTTGAAGACGGCATCGCTGCCAAACACGTTATCACACAGGTAGTGTCCAACACCGGGCAGTTCAGTAAAAGTTGCGGTGCCGCCGGCCGCCTGCAGCGCTTCAACAATCTTGCGACCGTCCGCCGCTTTCACCAGACGGTCATCGCTGCCGTGAAAGGCCCAGACGGGAACATCCTTCGCCGCGGCGACTTTGCTGACGTCTCCCCCACCGGCCAACGGTACGACGGCCGACCAGCGTGCAGGCTCGGACATCGCCAGGCTCCAGGCACCGTATCCGCCCATCGACCACCCGGACAGAACCACCCGCTTGCGGTCAATGGTGTATTTCTTCTCAGCGTCGTCCAGCGCCAGCAATGCTCGGGCGCCGTCTGGACTGCCGGCCTGCCATGCTTCCAGGATGCGGGCTTCGGACGACTCGCATTGGGGGAAGACAACCACAAAGGGGAAGGTCGCCGCCCGGGCCTGGACAAAGGGAGCCAAGCCCGCCGTCAATTGCAGATGATTGTCTTTCCCTCGTTCACCGGCACCATGCAGGAACAGGATTGCGGGCGCAGGCTGGTCGGAACGATATCCCGCCGGAACGAAGACCACATACTTATGCTCCACGGTTCCGTCGTTAAACGTCTGATCGACGAACTTTCCGGTCACCTGCTGGGCAGACGCGGTCGATAGCCCCAGGCACAGGACAGTCAGGGCGGCGGCGAACAGGGGAATGCGGCGGCAATGCCGAGGGAATGTCACGATACTTTCTCTCCAAAAGCGCAGTTGTTCGCGCAACATGAGCGGCGGCCGATCTCCGGCAGATTCTGCCGACATCTTTCGTCGGTCGCAGTCCCAAGTCAACAGCATGGGGAATCCACAAAAGCTGTTTCTGATTCATAAGTTCTGTCGAATATGACGACTTCGCTTGCGATGACGACTGGAACGTCGCCAGACTGATGTCTGCAAGTTCCAGACCGGCTTTGTTGAGCAATGTCTGGTCACCGTCGTATACTGACCGAAATCGTCGCTGATGCGGAAGAATTCTCGTCCGCAGCACTCAATCTCAGGAAATCACTCTGGCATGGCCGCTGAATCCCGCTACTTCAACCGCGAATTGAGTTGGCTGGAATTCAACCAGCGTGTTCTGGAAGAAGCTCGTAACCCTTCCATTCCATTACTCGAACGCCTGAAGTTTTTGGCCATCACCGCATCTAACCTGGATGAATTCACCATGGTGCGGGTGGGGAGCCTGCAGCTGGTGCTGGCTGAAGGGGATTCGCGGCCCGATCCGACGGGATTGCCCCCTGCCGAGCAGTTGCACGCCATCGGTGAACGAATGCGGGCCTTCACTGCTGGTCAGTACCAATGCTACCTGGCAGATCTGGAACCAGCATTGGCCCAGGCTGGCTTGCGTCGGGTGCGGCCGAACGAATTGAATGACAGGCAATCCCAACATGTTCACCAATTGTTCGAGCAGGAGATTTTCCCCGTCCTGACGCCACTGGCGATCGCCGTTTCCAGCATCGCAGACGAGGACAAGCGTCCCGCACGCAAGAAATCGGCACGGAAGAAGTCGGCCTCAGCAGCGGCGACGGAATCGGCCACGCCTGGAATCACCGAAATGCCGGTTTTCTTTCCGGACTCGGATGTCCCGTCGTTTCCGCTGCTGATCAACCAGTCCCTGAACCTGTGCGTGCGCCTGGCTCCCTCGAAGGGGTCAGATCTGCCGCGGTTCGCGATTGTTCCGTTTGGCCGTAACCGACAGCGATTCATCACGCTCCCCTCAGAGAGCGGTTTCAGCTTTATCCTGCTGGAAGAAGTTGTCGGTCGATTTCTGTCGCTGTTGTTTCCCGGCGAAACGATCGAAGAGTGCGTTCCGTTCCGGATCACTCGCAATGCCGATATGGAATTGCAGGAAGACCAGGCGTCGGATCTGCTGTCTGAAATGCAGGAAATCGTGAACGCACGCCGGCAAAGCGCGTGTGTCCGACTGGAAGTGGCCGATCACGGCAGTCCCCAGGTCCGTGAGTTCCTGCAGACGGCGGTTGATGTCGCGGATGAATGGGTGTTTCCAATCCCCGGACCGCTCGATCTGTCCGCCTTTTTTCGATTGACCGATTCGCAGGGATTCGACGCCCTGCGCTACGAGCCCTGGCCACCAAAGCCGTCGGCTCAACTCGATCCCGCCGAGAACATCTTCACCTCAATCGCACGTCGGGACATCCTGCTGTATCACCCGTACGAAAGCTTCGATCCGGTCGTCCGTTTCGTCGACTCGGCCGCCGATGACCCCGACGTGCTGGCGATCAAGCAGACTCTGTATCGCACCAGTGCGAAAAGCCCGATTGTTGCTGCGTTGAAACGGGCGGCGCAAAAAGGGAAGTACGTCACGGTCATCGTGGAATTGAAGGCCCGGTTCGATGAGCAACGCAACATCGAATGGGCGCGCGACTTGGAACGGGCCGATGTGCAGGTGATCTACGGTGTGAAAGGACTGAAGACTCACGCCAAGATCTGCCTGGTCGTGCGCCGCGAACCGCAGGGAATTCAGCGGTATATGCACTTCGGAACAGGAAACTACAACGAGATCACGTCGCGCATCTACAGCGACGCGTCCCTGATGACCTGCAACGAAGACCTGGGAGCGGACGCGACCGCGTTCTTCAATACGGTGACCGGATATTCACAGCCCCAGCGGTTTCGTCAACTGGAAATGGCTCCCATCGGTCTGCGGGACAAGCTGCTGGAGATGATCGAGGCCGAGATCGAACGCAAGCGACACGGCCAGAAGGCAATCATCCAGGCCAAGCTGAATGCGCTCGTCGACGAACAGATGATCGAGGCGCTGTATGCGGCCTCGCAGGCAGGTGTGAAGATCCGGCTGAATATTCGCGGCGTCTGCTGCCTGCGTCCCGGCGTTCCCGGCCTGTCGGAAAACATCACGGTGACGGGTGTGATTGACCGGTTCCTGGAACACAGCCGCATCCTGTACTTCTATCACGGTGGTGACGAGCGATTGTTCATTTCCAGTGCAGACTGGATGCCACGCAACCTGGACCGCCGGGTGGAACTGCTGGTTCCTGTGGAAGATTCGGCAGCCCGGTCCAAATTGATGGGGATTCTGAAAACGCATTTTCAGGACACAGCCAAATCCAGACGACTTTTGCCGGACGGACGATACGAACCGGTCAAGCCGGGTACGAGCGGCACAGTGGCTCGCAGCCAGGAAATGCTCTACCTGCGGGCCGCGGAATGGATCAAGGATGCAAATCAGGCGGCGTTAAGCATGTTTGAACCGCATCGACCTTTGGGCGTCGATGAGTGATTTTGGGCAGATCCCAGACATTGTTAACCCCAATGGAGCGGCTGACGATTCGGACGGTTATTACAGCCAATTCGACGTGAAGTGGCAGGTTTTCGCAGGGAACAGGCGATGGTTTTAGATCTCCAGTGCCGATGCGGTTGCCCTGAATCACGGACATTTGCACCCATGGACACTGCAACTTGCCAGACGTAATATCCACTGCCGCAAAAATCCACCGTGGCAAGTATTCTGGTCCGGCAGGAATTGGAATCCAAAATGCCACTCTTCGGCTCTCACTTGTCCATTGCTGGCGGTATGCATAAAGCGGTTGAAGCTGCATCGGCCCTTGGCATGGATACCGTCCAGATCTTCACCCATTCCCCATCTCAATGGGCCGTCAAACCCGTTCACCCGCCTGGAAAGGCCGATTCTAAATCGGGTCAGTTCGCGATCACGGACACCACCCAGTGGCAGGGTAAGGTGTTCACGGATGACGATGTCAAACGGTTTCGGGAGGCAATCGAGCGGGCGGGGATTCGGAAGCCATGTGCTCATAACAGCTATCTGATCAACCTGGCCAGTCCGGATGAGGCCTTGCGGCAGAAGTCGCTGGCGGCTCTCGTAGACGAATTGCGACGGGCCGAACGACTGGGACTCGACGGCGTTGTCATGCACCCCGGCAGTTTTGTCAGCTCGACCGCAGAGGAAGGGTTGCAGCGGATTGCGAGTGCAATTGATGACGTGCATAAGCTGACGAAAAAGTTTCGCTGCCAGTTGTGGCTGGAAACTACGGCCGGGCAGGGAACCAACCTGGGGCATCGATTCGAACACATTGAAACGTTGCTGGAAACGGTCAAGGACAGTGATCGGCTGGGGGTCTGCGTCGATTCGTGCCATATCTTCGCGGCCGGGTATCCGCTGCAGACTCCTGCCGAGTATGCCGCGACGATGGCTGAGTTTGATCGGACGATTGGCGTGGATCGGATTCGGGCCTGGCATCTGAATGACAGCAAGAAACCACTCGGCAGCCGTGTCGACCGGCACGAACATATCGGCCAGGGATGCCTGAGCCTGGAACCGTTCCGCCATATCCTGAATGATCCGCGCTTTGCCGAGATCCCGATGTACCTGGAAACCGAGAAGGGGGAAAAGGATGGCGAGGATCTGGATGCCATGAATCTGCGCGTGCTGAAAAGTCTGATGACTGTGGCCAGGCCGAAAAAGAAGCGCAAGGAAGTATAAGTTGGACGACACTCAATCGCATCTGCACACCGGGATCGATGCCCAACCGTTTCGGCCAACGTCAGCGACCGGCCGGGCGGCGGTGATCTGCTCGACGCTTGGATGTCTCGGCTGGATTGGCCTGGTCCCGTTCCTGGACGCGTGCGATCAGGGCGAACAGTTGGCAAGGTTCTTCGCCCAATTGTTCAACATCATTGTGATTTCCGTGGTGGGCGGCGTCTCGACGATCCTGATGCTGGTGGGCTGGTGGATGTCTCGCCGGGCTCGCAGGAACGGGGAATCCAAACCTGCGCGAACGGCCGGAATGATCCTGATGACCGGGACAGTTGTCGGCCTTCTGGTGATTGTGTTCTACTTGTTGCCGGCACTCTTTGCCTGAGAACTCGAATTGACGAAATTGGGGACGGCGCGTTCATGATGACACCACCACGGGATTACTGGAGCTTCTTTTCCGCAGGTCGGATCGTGTTTGGCTCCGGATCCATCAAGCGGCTGGGTCAGTTTCTGCAACCCTGGCACGCGAAGCGGGCTTTGATTGTCACCGACAAAGCGCTCGTGAAGGCTGGCGTGGTCGCGAGTGTGACGGCACCGCTGCAGGCCGCCGGACTGGCTGTCGACATCTTTGATGGAGGCGAACCTGAACCGTCATTTGCTATCGCGGAACAGGCCATTGAATTCGCCCGACAAAGTCGGCCGGATGTTCTGCTGGGGGTGGGGGGCGGCAGCAACATGGACCTGGCCAAGGTCGTAGCAACGGTGCTGACTCATGGAGGAAACTGCCGCGACTTCACCGGGTTCGGCAACGTTCCCGGCCCGCTGATGCCGCTGGTGTGCATTCCCACCACGTCTGGGACGGGCAGCGAGGTCTCGCATGCAGCCGTGCTGACCGACACCGAAAACGAAATGAAGCTCAGTATCCTCAGCCACTACCTGCGCCCTGCCCTGGCCCTGGTGGATGCCGAGTTGACGTTGACGTGTCCGCCGCGACCGACTGCCGACAGCGGGATTGATGCCCTGACTCACGCCATCGAAGGGATGACGGCGACCCGTTATAACGAGTTGGATGTCCCGGCCGACGAACCCTTCCCGTACGACGGAAAGCAGCCGATCGCGGACTGTGTTGCGGAACGGGCCATCGAATTGATCGGCCGTCATCTGGTGACGGCGGTGCGGGAACCAGGCAACCTGGCGGCGCGGGAAGGAATGGCACTCGCCGCCACTCTGGCGGGTCTGGCGTTTTCCAACAGTGCGGTGGCGGTCGTCCACGCCCTGGAATATCCACTCGGCGGTGCCCTGCACTGTTCACACGGAGCCGGTAACGGCCTGCTGCTGCCGTATGTGATGCGTTACAACATGTCTCTGCGAATCCCCGAATTCGCCCGCATCGCTCGGTTGCTGGGCGAAGACACGAGCGGACTTTCCGAAGACGCCGCTGCCGGCAAAGCCGTCACGGCGGTCGAACGCCTGCGACGCGACATCGGCATTCCCGAACGGATTCGAGACCTCGGAGGAACATTGGATCAGCTGCCGACGTTCGCCCGGAAATCGTTCGCCATCAAGCGACTGATGTTGCTGAATGCACGCCAGCCCACGGAAGAGGATCTGCTGGAAATCCTGAAGGCGGCCTATTGAGGCCCCAGAATTGCACGAACCACGGACACTAGCCCGACTCGCGAGTTTTGAAGTTGCGCTACGAAAACCATTTCGGCTGTTGAGAGTCGTAGAAACTCACCACGAAGGGAAGAAGGGACGGTTTCTTTGTATTCCTTCGTGAGCCTTCGGGCCCTTCGTGGTGCGTATCCTGCATTCGTTTGCTTTGCTTACCGCAAAGAATCCTTGGAATTGGTCTGGCCCTCTCCGGGCATGCGATTTTCAAGCTGAATCGATTGCACTCCAAAGGGGCAGACCCCATTTACCACGTGCTGCCAGCGCTTTGCGGCTCACAAACAAACTGCTCTCAAACTACCGGTTGTTGTTCGGGAGTTTCAGCAGCGGAGTTTCCAGTTCGTTGCCGCCCGAATCTCCGGAATCGGAGGCCTCGTCGAGGTCGGGTTTCGCCGTGGTTCGCGAGACCGGGACCATGATGTCCGTGATCTCAGCGGATGGTCCCGTGCGCAGCGACAGCCGCAGATCATTCTGCTCCAGCGATGTCGCCCGGTAAACCGGATGAGAGCGACCGGCCAGCGGGATCGAATTCAGTCCGTCGTTCGGAGCAAGTGGGGATCCCCCGGATCTCAGGTTCAGGCGGACGGGAGCCGAATGGGGGTACTTGATCGTGATCGCGACGTCCCGGTCTTCGTGGGCGGCCGAGATCGGTCCGCCGAATTCCGCGACTCCATCAAAGCTGACCAGCATCGAATCACGGCCCGGAGTGAACCTGGGATTCGTGAATGTCTTGCCACCCAGGTGCAAAGCCACATTGGCATTCTGCAACTGCCAGGCGGGGCTGGCCGTCAGCAGGAAGTCATCACGTCCGAAGTTCATGCGAGGGGTTCCCTGCATCGTCAACTGGATCTGGTCCACGACCGGTTGGGGAGTTGCGGGAGACAACCTGGCAGCGCACATGATCAGTTGCGGGATGGGCAGATCGCGAACCCATTCGGGGTCGGTCAGACGAGCGGCCAGTTCCGGACGGTTGTCGGTGTGATAGTACAGGCCCAGCAGCGCAATCCGACTTTGAGTTCGTTCCAGGTTCACATCGATGTTGCGCAGGATTGCGTCTTCCGCGTCCTGGTTCTTGCCGTACTTCTGCAGTACTGCGGCGCAGATCAGGTTGGCTTCCCAGGCTTCGGTCGAATAGTCCAGGGCCTTGAGAGCGGTGTCCGCCGCGCCGGGTTGATTCAGGTACGACTGAATATAAGCGCGGTTGGCCAGGCCGGCCGCCAGCATTTCATCCTTGCGAAAATGGCCGGTGCTCAGCGAGGCCAGCTTCTCGTACGTTTCGGTCGCCGCGACAAACTGACCGAGCGACTGTTGCGTCCGGGCAACGTAATACCAATAGGGGGGATAGCATTCCAGGAACGATTCCATCCGTTTCAGTACACGCAGTCGGACGGTGGGATCGTTTTCACGCCAGGCAACTTCAAGCTTGTCGAGGTCATCGTTGCGGACCAGCCAGCGATCGGGGATCTGCTTGGAGCGTGCCATCTTCCACGAGGTGTCCAGGAACTGGGTCGACTTGTCGACCACGCTGGTCATCAGCTTCTTTTCGACCTGCCAGTGGTCCAGTTCCTTGGCGATCGATTTGTTGCGGGTATCCCACCAACTGTTGGCACCGGTCTTGACAGCGGAGAAGTACTGCGTAGTGGCAACCTCAGCAGCGAGTTGAAAGGCGGTCAGTCCCAGATCGCGGTGCAGGCTGCGGACGTATTGTTCCTGCAGGGCCTCCTTTTCCCGGTCGGCCATCTGCACGTGTGAGATCTCGTCGAGCACGCCCGAATACAGCTTCATCACTTCTTCATCGGCGATGCCATTCAGATTCAGGTGGTTCAGGATCTTGTCGCGTTCCTCGACCATGACGCGTGTCGATGGATACTTGCGGATGCGGTGCAGGGCCGCGCGACTGTAGTTCAAGGCGACCGCCGCCGAGCGTCGCTGTTCTTCGGTCGGCGGCGTCGCTGCGGCGGCCGGTTCGGCGGCCAGCAGGTGCGTGAATTCGCTCCCCAGCAGCCCGATCAGGGCCAGTGACAGGATCGTGCTACGTTTCATCAATTGGATTGGCATGACAACCTCGTCTCCACGGGGTGGACTACAAACACGTCGGACCCATCGCAGGCAGTCAAAGCCCGATGCTCGCTGAGGGGTGGGCGGGCACTGAGCTTCACTGGCGGCGCGGGCAATCCCGCGTGCCGTACCGTCGTGGCACGATTTCGAGGCGACTTCCCGTCGCCATCACACAGCTCGCAGAAGCAGCACACATGGTGCCACTTCCCCTCCGCGAGCTGTGTTTCCTGACGGGATCTGAAAAACGGGTTCATCACGACAATTCTAACCGGCGATTTCTGCCGAACCCTGAGGCGTTCCGGTCATCCGCGTCTCGAATCCGCGTTGTCATGTCGAACCGCCCGATTGGCGAACTGCGCTCGGTCGCGCCGACAGACCGGATCAAGTAAAGATTGAGGGAGAGGTTTCAGGTCGAGCCGATGCGAGCCGCGCGAACGGCGGGAACTTCCCGGTCTGGCAATTCGTCTGTAGGGAAAGGATTGATCTTGGTGCTGACAGATCGAATTGCCACAATTCGATATACTCTCCGTCCATTTCATGAGTTAAGGAGAATTCAATGCGACTTGGCAACCTGTTCTTCACGCTGCTGCTGGTCGGCTGCCTGGGATCGACGGCGCAGGCCCAGGTCGGTTATGGACCAGGGAGTCTCAGCCCCGCTCCGCTGCGCGGAATGCCGGGCATCAGAAATCAACCGGGTCGTTCGGGGATCATGAGTGGTGCGATCGTCGTTCAGCCGGGGGTCGTTCAGACGCCGGAGCCAGTTCCGGCGGATGCAAAAGCGCTGCTGGACGTCTTTGATGCCGAAGCGGCGGCCATTCGGGCCAAGGCCGAGCAAGAAATACAAATCCGACGCCAGACCTTGATCTTCGCTTTGCAAGCCTTACAAGACGCGTACACCGTGGAACCAGCATATCGGGATGCTGGGCCAGTGTTGAAAGCCAACCCGTGATGTTCAAACAGGGCTACGAATCGCTGGCCGATTCACCAGCCAACTCTGTCAGTCGTTTGACGAAGATCGTGGCATAGGTTCCGCGTGGCAGGACGAACTGCAGCGTGACTCGGTGTCGACCCACGTTCAGATCATCGTCGTCCGCGTGCATTTTCAAATCGCGAGGAATGACGATCGTCGATCGTTCTCCCTTGGAAAAGAAGCTGTCACGGGGGTACTTGACCCGCAGTTCCCGCAGAGACAGGCCCTCGTCCGCCAAGACTGTTTCATACAGTGTCAGGATGGGACCGGGTTCCAGATGCAATCTGGCCGAAGGCAGCGGCAGCGCGGTTTCCAGCAGCGCGGTCCGCTCGGCGTCGGTCAGTTCCGTGTGAAACGGGACATTCGCAGTGGCCAGTCCCACTTTGAACAGGCGGGACGGATCAACGTGTTCCTGCAACCAGGCCGACAGCATCAGGTTCCACAGGTCGCTCTGAAAGGCGGCCAGCCACAGGCTGCGCATGTCCTGCCGGAACAGGGCGAAGGCATCGCGGAAGCGGGTGGGATGGTCACACAGATAGGTGACGATGCTGCGTCGCGACGACTTCGGCAGGGCCGCCTTGCATTCGATCCAACGGCCCCAGTAGTCCCGGATCGTCTGTTTTTCGTCACGGTCGTTCGGGCGGTCGTGGGGATTCGGCTCGGCGAGTGCCAGCCAGAGCGCCCGTTCATAATCTCCCAGGCACCACGGCTTGGCGATGAATTCGCCGGATTCTCCCAACGAGCCGAACCGTTGATCATCGAAGTAGTTGGGGACCCCGTCGCGTGCCAGGTTCGCCTGCAACTCGACGATTCGTTCGGCTTCGGGCCTGGTCAGATTTCGCATTACCACTCGAAACCGGTTGGCCGAAATATCATGCGGCCCGAACTCACGACCCGATTGACCCTGGTAGACGAGCGAGAAATGGTCCTGCTTCATGTCGCGTCGCGGACCGTGATGGATCGTCACCCATTGCCGGGTGACCGCGTGCTTGTCCTTCAGTCCCCCGTAGCTGATTTGTCGGCGTGAAAGATTCCAGCGATCGGCGATCGCCGTAATGGCTTCGGGCGTCCCCAGCGAACGCTTGGTCAGCAAGTAGACGGCAAACGGACCATTTCCCAGGGAAAAGTCGCTCAGTTCTTCGACTTCGAAGTCATCAGGGAGAGTTTTCAGTTTCATGGCAGCAAGATTAACAACGCGACCGTCGGCTGGCGAGTGGGGGAAGAATCCGCCACGATTGCGTGACACATCATTGGCGGCCGTTTATGTTACGGCTGTGAATCACGTTTGATGTCGTCGGCAGGAGATTCGGATGCTGCGCCTGGTTGCTGTCAGTCTGCTGGTGTCGGGAGCCTTGCTGGCCGCCGATGAGCCCGTATCGTATCAGCTCGCCGCTCCCGCCGGATGGGGAGGAGAAACAATCGCGCTGCCGCCGGGATTTGCGCCGGACATGACGCTGAAGGGTTCTGAACATATCCGGTTTGCACCGGGAATGATGAAGCCCGCTTCGGAAACCTTTTTCAGTTATGCCTTCGTGTTCGAACTGGAATCGAAGCCGGAACTGACGGAAGCGGTCGTCAAAGAGGAATTCCTGAAATACTACCGCGGCCTGTGCAAAGTGGTCCTCAATGGAAAACTTCCGGATGTCGATCCCGCGAAATTCCAGTTGGAATTGAAACGCGCGAAATCCGATGCCGACGGCAAGGGGATCGACTCGCCGATCGTCTACACGGGGACATTAGACTGGGTGGAACCGTTTGCCACTCGCAAGCCACAAACATTGAACTTGGACATCCGGACATGGAACGGAACCAACCGCAAGTTCCTGTTCGCGTGCGTGTCACCAAAGCCCCGGGATGCGGCGATCTGGAAGCAGTTGCAGTCCATTCGCGAAGACTACTTGAAGAAGTAGGCCAAGCCTACTTCTTCCGCTTCTTGGGAGCGGGTTCGTCATCGTCGTCATCGAAGTCGACCGATTCGATTTCGTCGAGCGACGAATCGTTGCTGGTGATTTCGTCGTCACTGTCGGCCATGATGTCGGCGTCAGACTCGTCCACGTCGAAGGCGGACGCGTCGTCGTCAATCTCGCTCGCTTCTTCGAGATCTTCAACGGCTTCGATTTCTTCTTCGTCGTCAGCCGGGGCCGCTTTGCCTGCCTTGGCCGAAGGCTTATCGGCGGCATCTTTCGGGGCCCTCTTGCCGCCGAAGATCAGCAGGCCAATCGGCATCAGCGCAATGAGAGCCGCACACGCCAGGGTCAGGCCGGCCAGAATCTGCAGGATCGTCGGCAGTCCGTCGGCTTTGGTGAGAAAAACCATGACGAGAAGATAGGCCAGCAGCCCCGCTGGAATAGCGGCTACCATCGACGTCAATGCGCGTTGCGTTTGTCCCACGACTCAATTCCCCTCATCTCGTCCGCAGCGAAAGAAGTGCCGCAACGCCATCGTAATTCTCTCTACCAGGCGGAAGCAAGATCGGCTTGGCGTGCATCTGGGCCGTATCCGATCCCGGCGCGGGCGTGTCGGCCATGATAAACCGCGCCGATTGTAGCGATTCTCCGGATCTGAGGGCCGCGCCCGATCATTTGCGATTGTTTACGGCCCCGGTTTCGGGGGGGAACGCGACCGGACCCAGCCGTTCGATTTCCCGTTTGAGATCGTCCCCTTCGTAAAATGACAGCCAGCCGCGAACGCTGCGCGTTTCCCCGCGAGGACAGTCTTCCACCACCGGATCGGCGTGCAGACACGGGCACGGCGGGTTGCCCCAGGCGCGACCACAGCGTTCCCACCCGGTGATAATCCAGCGCTGGCCCGTGGTGTCTCGACAGGCGGCAAATGGAGTTGCGAACGTCTTGTTGTCATTGGTCAGTTGCTCAAACCCGGACAGCCCAGCCAGCATGACGCACATCTGAATCCGCAAACCGGTCAGTGTCTGTTCAGACCCGTTCGTGACGCGGAACTCCATCCGGACACCGTCGGGTCCAGGCACAACGCTCGATGTCAGCGTCACCTTGTTGGGTAACTCCCGAGCCACAATCAGACCCTGCGCGGTTTGTCGCCATTCCAAGTGCGGCAGCGACAGTTTCTGCCGATCCCAAATTGTGGGGACATGCGTATGGGCCAGGTACAACAGTTCCGGCTTCCCGGGAGCTGACTCAAACCAGACCGCTTCGGGCACATCCGCGACTGCGTAACCGCCGTCCTTCCACGGGGCGAAGACACTCACCTTGGTTTCCCGCTGTGGCCGAATCGCTCCGTCACGAAAACCGATTCGCGGATGCCTTCCGCCCGGATACGGCAGAACAGTGAGTGCATCGCCGGGCTGATGCACCGGACGCTGCGACAGGTCGACCTTCAGTCGCTCGACCGCCAGTTGGACGTCATCGGCCGACATTCCCAGACTGGCTCCCGCTTCGGCATGCGTCCAGCGGTGATGAACCAATGCATTGGTCAACCAGGACCGCAGTTCCTGATCGTTCTTTGCCGGGCGACAATTATCACCGTCCTGCTGAGCCGCAATCCGTTTCTTCCGGTCTTCGATCACCCCGTTGGGATCGCTGGGGGCGATGTCCGGATTGACGTACCGGGCCAGATCCTTCATCGCAATCACCGTGTATTTCTCGTCGGCCAGGTACTTCATGTAGATTTCAAAGTCTTTCGGCGGGACGCTGACCCAGTCGTGTGCTGTATCGGGAACACCATGAAACTGCAGCACGGCGATCCGACCGTGGCGGGCCTGGGAGACGGCCGTTTTTAGATTGTCCAAGGTCCACTTCGGCCGGGCGTCACCGGCGGTCGGGACGAGCAACGGATGATCGAGTCCCGGTTCGTACGCGAAACCTCCGCCGATTTCATACGGAACTTCAGGACTTCCGCCACGGCGGGCGAAACGGATTCCGAGTGCTTTCAGAGTCGGCAATTGAGCGATCGAAAACGCGTTGCCCGGGTAGGCAAAGCTGACGGGTTGAGGAATCCCGTGTTCCCGGCAACGCTCATTGATGGCCTGAATGGCCTGGGCCAGTTCGGCCGGCGACTTGGAGGTCACGGCCCCGTGATCAATCGTGTGATTGCCAATCTCAAACCCGTCCTCATGCAGTTGAGCGATTTCGTCCCAGGACAAATAGTCGCGCTTGTTGATCGCAAAGTCCCAGCCTTCCGTCACGAAGAAGGTCGCACCGAACTTGTGCTTCTTCAAGATCTGCCGCGCGACCGTGAAATGGGACTTGCTGGCATCATCAAACGTCAACACGACCAGCCGATCCGGAATCGGTTCCAGAGGTTGACCCAGCACCAATGCCAACAGGGCGGACAGGGCATAGCTGTTCATGGAGCGCCTTGCGAAGTCAGAGAGACATGACAGATCGATGTTGATGCGGCAAGTCTTGTAACTCTACACCGGATGTTTCGCCACGGATGGCCACGGATTTTCACGGATCAAAACACCAGAGCCAGAGTAACGGTGCTGAGTAGCATCGCTTTCGACGCACTGATGGGGCATGAATTGCCGCTGTCACTCAGTTTATCCGTGTGAGATCCGTGTTTCATCCGTGGCCGTCTGCGTCCAGCCTGCGGGGAAACGACAGTTACCGCGAAAGTCGGTATGATGCGTGTCGTGGCCTGGCGAACTGACGAATCAGGTGGGTGAACTGCGGAGTGCAATCGGAACGTGCCGAAGAAACAGGCGAAGAAGAAGCTGCGAGTCGACTTTCGCAAGAACCGGAACAACACCGCGCGGCACAACGACATCACGCGCGCGGTCGAATCCGAGGGGGTCGATGTCGACAACCTGGATCGCAGCCAGCGGGTTTCCGGCAAAGGGGACCAGACCCGCAAGCGGACCATCGTCGGAGCTCACCTGGAAGGGGATGAGATCGTCATTGATGTGGACGAGTCGTTGTGCCGGCGTGGCCGGGTCATCGCGGCAATCGGTTCGACACAATGCACCGTCCAGGAAGATCCCGGCCAGCCCAACGCCGGGCGACGTTACGAATGCACCGTCCGCCGCGTCGTTCGCACCGTCGCCCGTGAATCCAGGAATGCCGTTGTCGCCGGTGATCATGTCCTGTTCCAGCCCGCCGACGACGAATTCGGCGTGATCGAACGGGTGGAACCGCGACAGGGAGTGCTGGCACGCGGACACCAATACAAGCAGCACATTCTGGTGGCGAACGTGACCCAGGTCGCAATTATCGCGTCCGCCAACGATCCTCCCTTGAAGCCGGCCCTGATCGATCGCTTCATTGTCAGCGCGGCCAAGGGGGGCGTCGCCGCCTTGATTGTCCTGAACAAGTGCGACCTGGTCGACCTGGCGGATCTGCAGCCCCTGATCGGAATGTATGCCCGGCTGGGCTATCCGGTCATTCCCACCAGCGTCACCACCGGCCTGGGAATTGCCCGCCTGCGTCGCCAGATGAAAGAGCACCAGACCGTCTTCACCGGCCAGAGCGGTGTCGGCAAGTCGTCATTGCTCAACAGCATTCAGCCCGGCCTGACGCTGCGGGTGGGCGATGTCAGCCATGTCACGCAAAAGGGCCGACATACAACTCGCTATTCCGAACTGCTCGAACTGAAAACCGGTGGGTGGGTTGTCGACACGCCCGGCATTCGGCAGTTGGAACTTTGGGACGTACAACCGGTCGAAGTCGAGGGCTTCTTCGTCGAATTTCGCCCGTTCGTCCCCCGCTGCAAGTTCCCGGACTGTCTGCACCTGCACGAAGACGGCTGCGCCGTTCGCCTGGCCCTGAAGCATGATCTGATTTCACCGACCCGGTATGAAAGCTATCTGCGGATGATTGTGGGCGATGAAGGCTAATGCCTGCAGGTCGTCATTGAACTGCGTCGTGGTCTGAGACGTGAAAAAGCCGGCTGACGAAATCCAGATGCATGCCTGGCGCTTGCTTGGGATTGGCTCGCAACGGCCGACGTGCCCGGTGCGGTTTCAACTGAACGCAGGTGGATCGCCGATTGTTCGATCGACTTTCGTTGGCGATCTGGCATAAGATAAGGTAGGCGGTTTTAAATGCCGGGTAAGAGACAGTAACACATTCCCACCGCCTTTACGGTCGGCGTTTTTCACGCGGAGCGTGAAGGCCGCAGAGACGCACATCAAGGAATTGCAGTGGCACCGGTCGCGATATCACATCGCGGTGTGGTTGCATCAAGTCAACGGCAAGTGGGTCGTGCTGGATACCTGCCGCTGGAAAGAAAGTGTCAAATTCTGAGAATGAGCATCACATTCGAGATTCTGGGTTCACCTGGTCGCGACAATGCATTACTCGTGCGTGTCGATTCCGGCCAGTCGGTCACTCGCTTGCTGTTTGATTGCGGTGACGGATGCTTGAATACGGTTTCTTTCGCCGAAATACTCGCGACCGACCATCTCTTTCTCTCCCACCTGCATATGGATCATGTCGGCGGATTCGACTATCTCTTTCGGTGTTTATTTAATCGCGATACCAGACCAAATCACATCTGGGGGCCGATCGGGACGACAGAAATAATCCATCATCGATTCCAGGGCTTTTTATGGAATCTCCATGCGGGCATGTCAGGCACATGGCTGGTCCATGACGTAAGTCACACCGACGTCTCAACATCACGATTCGAACTCTGCGAAGCATTCGCCATCAAACACGACGAAGGAACATCAGAAAGAAACGCGCAGCTTGTCGATCTGGGAACATGCACCGTCGACGTCCACGTGATGAATCATGGAACGCCATCGCTGGCCTACGTCGTGCGTGAGAAGGCAAGGTCGAATGTCGATACTAGCCAACTTGCGGTATTGGGCCTGCGTCCTGGTCCATGGCTGAAACAACTGAAAGACAACGCTGACAGGTCTGATGACGTTGTCATTGATGGCGTGCCGCACTCAATGGCAACTTTGCGTGAATCACTGGTCACTGAAACACCTGGTGATTCGATTGCCTACCTGACCGATTTCATTCTGGACGAGGCGGCTGTTTCTTACCTTTCCAAGACTTTGCAAAATTGCGGCACGGTCGTCTGCGAAGCACAGTATCGGAATGCCGATCGCGAATTGGCTTTGAGAAACTTTCACATGACAACGGGGCCAGTGGCCGAGTTGGCCAGACAGTCAGACATTAATCGCCTTGTGCTGTTCCATCTTTCAGATCGGTATACTTCCAAGGAATGGAGCGAGATGCTTGCAGAGGCGCGTGCCATATTCCCAAACACAGCTTTTCCGGAAGCGTGGCACATCGAATCGATTGGCGAACAAGGCGGTCAACCGGAGCGGTTGGCAATACGTTGATTTGCATTCCAAAGTTTCCGGCCAGCACCGGGTTCTGCGCGGGTCGATTGAGAAGACACCCGCGGCTAGCGCCTTGCGGCTCACAAAGCAATGCCATTGGGCGCTTGCACTGTCGGCGTAGACCGCTATTTCGATTTTCGTTTTCGATACAGTTCCCGGAAGCTCTGCCTGGGCATTGGCGGCAGTTCGCGTTGCTTGCCCCAGGGGTTCAGGCCGTTGTAGACCATGAAGCGGGGGAGCTTGGGGAGCGTCCAGCGGCCGATGCGGCCGGCGGTCGTGAAGAGCCAGGTGCTGCCCAGCAGGACTCGGGCGAACTTCATGCTCAGGCGTTTTGTCCATGGCAGCAGACCACGAACGGAGATCTGCTTGCGCCAGGTCAGCAACTGAGTGTGCAGGTCAATCTTGACCGGGCAGACATCGCTGCAGGAACCGCACAAGCTGCAGGCGAACGGGAGGCTTTTGTGAGTCTTGGCGTCGCGTGACGGTGCCAGGATGGAACCAATCGGGCCGGGAATGGTGGCTTCGTAGCTGTGGCCCCCGCTGCGCCGGTAGACGGGGCAGGTGTTCATGCAGGCTCCGCAGCGGATGCAGTTCAAGGAACGGCGGAAGTCGGCGGAACCCAGGATGTCGCTGCGGCCGTTGTCCACCAGCACGATGTGCATTTCGCCACCGGCAATCGGACCGTGGAAATGTGACGAATACGTCGTGATTGGCTGACCCGTGGCAGACCGGGCCAGGAGTCTCAGGAAAACTCCCAGGTCAGCGGCGCGCGGAATGATCTTTTCGATCCCCATGCAGGCAATATGTACCTTCGGCAGGGAAACTCCCAGGTCGGCATTCCCTTCATTCGTACAGACGACGAATCCGCCCGTTTCGGCGATGGCGAAATTGACCCCGGTGATCCCCACGTCCGCATTCAAGAACTTGCGTCGCAGTTCATCGCGGGCGGCGTTGACCAGATACGGGGGATCGGTCGCGCCGGCATCCGTTCCCAGGTGCTGATGAAACAGTTCACCGATCTCTTCGCGCTTGATATGGATGGCGGGCATCACGATGTGAGACGGCGGTTCCTGGCGCAACTGGACGATCCATTCGCCCAGGTCGGTGTCGACCACTTCGACGCCCGCTCGTTCCAGGAACGGGTTCAGGTGGCATTCTTCGGTGAGCATCGACTTGCTCTTCACGACCTTTTTCGCACCGTGCTTCTGCAGGATCTGCAGGACGATCTGATTATGTTCGGCGGGGGTGCGGGCCCAATGAACGACCGCGCCCAGTTTCTGTGCGTTGCGTTCAAACTGTTCCAGGTAGTCCGCCAGGCGGGACATCGCGTGCTGCTTGATTCCCGACGCGCGGGCACGCAGTTCTTCCCATTCGGGCAGGGTTCCGGCGGCCTTGTCCCGTTTGGAACGAACGAACCACAGCGACTGATCGTGCCAATGTGCCCGGGAATCATTGGCAACAAACTCGGACGCGTTGGCAGGATGTTCGTGATGAACCGTCAGCGTGTCAGACACAGTCAAGAGTCCTTGAGGTTCGTTAGTTGGGCACAATCGCCCGGGCGGGCTGGCGGCCGGCCAGGATTTCGGCCACGTGCATCACCTGGATCGGTTTCTTCTGACGTGTGATCAGGCCGTACATGTGCATCAGGCAGGACATGTCCCCGGCCGTCATCACGTCGGCGCCGGCCGTTTCGTGGTCGTGAATGCGGTCCAGTCCCATCATGCACGACACCGCTTCTTCAGCGACGGCGAATGTCCCGCCGAAACCACAACATTCATCAGGGCGTTTCAGCGTGACCAGTTCAATCCCATCCAGTCCCGCAAGCAACTGACCAGCCTTGTTGAACCGGTCGACCATCATTTCGCTGGAAGATCCGAGCCTCAGCTCGCGCAATCCATGGCAACTGTTGTGCAGGCCGACCTTGTAGGGAAAGCGACCTTCGACCGTCTTCACCTTCAGGACATCCACCAGGAATTCGCACAGTTCAAACGTCTTCTTCCGGAGTTCCTCGAACCCAGGCTGGCCATGCAGCAGTTCTTCGTAATGGTGAGTCACCATGGCGGTGCAACTGCCGGACGGACAGACGACGTATTCGTAATCCTTGAAGATGGCCAGGAATTTCTCGGCCAGCGGCTTGGCGTCATCGGTACAACCGGTGTTGGCCATCGGCTGACCACAGCACGTTTGATCTGGCGGAAAATCGACTTCGCAACCGTATCGTTCCAGCAGTTCCAGCGTCGCCATGCCAACCTGCGGATACAACTGGTCGACGTAGCATGGAACGAATAAACCTACGCGAGGCATCAGTGAACCTTCATGCAAAACGGAAACCGGGCGACTCGCAATTATAGTCGAGCCGCCCGCGTCTGCGTATGGCAACAGCTTTGCAGTCCGTTAGAAAGCCCCGTCCCCGCTGTCTCAGCGTTGAACGGAAATCTGCGACGTCAATGTCGAAACATCACTGGCTCAGTGTCCTTCGGCGTCTTCGCCGATCTGCTGGGACAGGTAGAGCTGGATTCCGATCTTGGAGATCAGATCCAGTTGCGATTCCAGCCAGTCGACATGCTCTTCCGATTCCACCAGGATTTTTTCGAGCAGTTCGCGGCTGCCTCCGTCGACTTCGTGCAGACAGACTTGGATGGCGGCGTTGTAGGCGTGAACTCCCTTGGATTCCAGGACCAGGTCGTTTTGCAACTGTTCTTCGACCGTGGCACCGACACGAATGACGTCATAGCGGGCGATTTCGGGGACCCCTTCCAGGAAGATGATCCGATCAATCAGCTTTTCGGCATGCCGCATTTCGCCGATCGATTCGTGGTAATGCTTGTCGGCCAGCTTGTTCAACCCCCAGTTGCGACACATCTTGGACTGCACGAAGTACTGGTTGATGGCGGTCAGTTCGATGGTCAGACCGGCGTTCAGAACGTCGATGACAGCTTGCTTGCCTTGCATGGGAAATCTCGCTTTCTGAGAATAGTGAATTGTGGAGGGCCGAATTGTAGAAGGGCCGGCGCGTGACTTCCATGAAGTCTGGACTCACCCCGCGGATTTTCCGCCGATTGAAACGGAGTCTCGGTGAGGTAGCCCTGTCGCTCTGAGACAGGGAGCGCGATCCACAAGTGACGATCCATCGGGAAACTGCGTTGAGTACAAGATTCACGCCGACTCGCGATCTCGTCTCCTGTCTCGGAGCGACAGGACTACCCCGGTCGTTCAGTCGGCAGGTGACTTTGCGGTCGGGACTTCGCTCATCAGTCCCAACACGTTGTTGTCCAGGTCTTTGAAAAACGCCATCCACAGGTCGTGTTCGCCGACGGTGGCAATCTTGCGGGGGGGCGAGGGAAATTCGACCCCGGCCTGAGACAGCGTCTCAAACACACTTTGAATGTCATCGACGCCATAGTAAATGATGGAAGAGCGATGATTGAAATCCGGAGACTCTGACTCAGCCAGCATCACCCGGATGCCATCACAGTTGAAGAATCCCATGCGAGGGACTTCGAACAGGTATTCCATCCCCAGGACATCGCGATAAAACGCGATGGCCCGCTTGGCGTCACGCACATTGACGGCAATCTGGCCGATGCGAGACAACTTGACCATACAAAACTCCGTCCTGACGAGCGTGCTGGACCGCTGGATTCAGGGTCTGGGTGCGTCCGGGGCGTCGACAACAACCAGTTTGTGATTCTCCACGTCGTACTGATACTTCTTCCCACCAGGCAGAACCGGCAGTTGAATGTTGTTCGCCTTGATGATCTTTTCCATGAACTCATCCAGGTCCTTCGGGTAGTGACCTTCGGTGGCTTCATACAGGTTGACGGCGTGTTCGATATGGGACTTGGAAATCTGTTCCAGCATCGGGCCATAGGCGGATGTCGGAGCGGTGATTGGGTCGGTGGCGTGAATCCTCGAATCGCTGACCTTTGCGCCGGCATTGGGATCAAAGCCACCAATATCTTGCGTCTTCTTGCCAATGATGCTGTTGGGTGATTTCTTCGTTTGGTCCTCGATCGACTTCATCCCACATCCACCAGCAGACAGCATCAGAATCACGGTGAGTAGTCGTCGCATGGGATATCCTTGAACGGGATTTCAAAATGCAGGGCGATCAACGATCCGTGGCCCCGCCGGATGATCTGAGGATGCGCTTTCCAGCGTACTGAGGGCTCACCTGTTTCGCCAGACGTCAGATCGAAAACAACTGGTCGGCCAGCGAGGGCCAGTTGCGGTAGTCCGGGACAATCACATCGGCACCGGCCTGGATCAGACGCGTTCGCTTCCAGTCTTCGACCCGACCGCTGCGGTGTTCTTCGTCGGTCGCACAGCCGACCGCGATTCCGCCCAATTGCTTGACGTTCTCGATCTCGACGAATCCGTCTCCGAATCCCAGCAGTTGTGTCCCCGCGACGTTCGATGCCGCCAGGGTCTGCTGCATGACTTCCAGCTTGGAAAAGAGACGCGGATCGTCACCCGGACCGAAAATCCGATCCTCGAAATAGTGATTGATCTCCAGCAAAGCCGCCTCGTGCCGGACGTTGTTGACGGCGGTCCCGCTGGCCAGGGTCAATTGCAGTCCGCGTGCGACGAGATCATCCAGCATCTCCCGGGCACCGGGAACCAGCAGATCGTCGGTGGTGACCTCACCCTGATGCAAAGCCTGCATACGCCGGTCAGCCTTCTCCAGCAAGGTGTTCAGAAACTGCTGGGTGTAGTACGAGGCTGGCAGTGGATCGCCTCCCCGTTCCAGAGCCTCCTGGACAAAATAGTCCATCTGATAAATCGTGGGCCGGCCATTCAGATTGAGGACAAAGTTCGTGACGTACGCCGCCAGTTCCGCCTCGGATTCGACCGTTCCCGGCAGCGGTAACAGGACCTCCATCATCAGGTCGACCATGATTTCGACCCAGCCCGACCGGATCAGGCTGAGTGTTCCGTCGAAATCCAGCACCGCAACGCGAAGAGGCTGTTCAAGTTGGATCGGACGCACGTATTCAGGCATGGAAGGCGATTCTGGGGCAAGGCCGGGCGGGAAACATGGCGGGAGCGTACCAGACAGGATAGCGATTCAGCTCGCCCCTGTCAGGTGGCTTTGGGCGGATGCTGTGATCGACGCGAAGACGCCTGGTCGGATGGCCAGGTCCCGTCCCGGCCCACCATCGCCTCGTTCGGGGATTACACCAGTCGCTCGTCCAGTACGGTCGTCCGGTACATCGTGCGGACCGTTTTGAAGCCGATGCTGTGGTAAAGATCCACGGCCGGTCGGTTTTTGGCGGTCACTTCCAGGACCACACGTTGTCGGCCCGCCAGGGCGAAGCCGTGGAGCGACTTCAGGACCAGGGCCCGGCCGAGTCCCAGGCCGCGATGTTCGGGAACGACCCCGACATTCTGGATGGACCCAGCCAGCATGGTGGGGCCCAACCCCTGAATGGTCCCGCAGTCTTCCGGGATTCCGCCGGAAGTGCGGCAGACAATCAACCAGGTCGCCGGGCCCAGGAAGCTGTCCTGTTGGCTGATTTCGTGCATCAGGCGCACGCACCCGAAATACTCACCCAAGCTTGGGAAGACGTCGGAATCGACTTCATCGCGAAAACTGCGGTGTTTGACCAGGGCGTGTCGTTCGACATCCCGTTCGTCCCAGTCGCCCCAGTCGTAACCTTCCGGCAAGACCGCAGCCGGGACCGGCGTTGTCGCCAGATCAATTTCCATCCGGTAGCGTTTGAAGTAGTGCAATCGGGTCGTCATACCACGATTCTAAACCCTGGAATCGATCCGTCAAACCGTTCTATCGCAGTGCCTGCAGTAATTCCGCAACCTGTTCATGAACGTTCTGGGATTGACGGATCACGAGCGCAGGATTGTTGGGGTAATACGAGATCGAGCCCGCGCCGCCATTTTGACGCCAGGAATCCGGGGCGATCGTATTCACGATTAAGTCAATGAACTGCTGAGCGGCGACGGCGTTCGGGCCTCCGCCATCCAGTGATAACCGCGACGCTCGATCCGATTGGCGTTTTTCCCGGACAAGATGCTCCAACTGCTTTACCAGCCGACCTTCAAGGGATCGTCGCATGCGGCGGCGTTCCGGCGATGGCAGATCCGTTCGATCTTCCAGTTGAGTATACACGGCAATCAGCCGGGGAACCGCCTCGTCGGGGCTGGCCTTGGCCCGCTCCGTCGTCGCCACCATCGTGGCCCGGTATTCCTCGATCCAGTCGTCCGTCGACGATGGTGTAACGGGACCAATCAGCATCGCGGTCATCAAGACGGTGAATGACATGACCCCTCCTGGAAAATGGGAGGGGTCAGTCTACCAGATTCAGCGCCGATTCACGAGGTTTTTTGAATTCCGCGTGTCACGTTGTTGCTGCGGCAGGCTCGTTGGTACTGCTGATCGGATTCAGCGAGTCAGGTACCACCTTCATCAGCGTGTCCGGCATCTCGATCCCGGCGACGTCTTTCAGGACCTGCATCATCGGGGGGAGCGACCGGGACATGTTTTGCAGGAAGTTGGCCGTGCTGCTGGTACCGTTGGCACCGCCACCTTCCCAGACGACGATCTTGTCGAACTTGATGTTCGAGATGGCGCGGGCCGAGGCTTCAGTCAACTTGTCCAGGTGTTCCAACATCATCAACTGGAAGGCGGGTTGGGCACCGCCGCAGGCATCGATGATCCGCTGCAGACCTTCCCCCTTCTTCGCCAGGATCTCGTACTGGCCGCGGGCTTCCGCTTCCAGCTTGGCGAAGATTGCGCGGGCTTCCCCTTCGGCTTCAATCGTTTGACGTTCGGCGGCGGCGGACGCTTCGACCAGGACCTTGGCCTTCTGAGCTTTGGCGACGGCTTCCAGTTCCGCCCGCTTTTCCGCCTCGACACGTTCGGCGTCGGCGATGGCCGCCTTGGCCATGGCCCTGTTCTGGGCTTCCTGGACGGCCGCTTCCGCCTCGCGCTTGCGTGTTTCCGAAATCTGGTAGGCTTCGGCGTTCTTCACTCCCAACTCGGCCTTGGACGCCGCGATCTTGGCTTGTGCAAGGTTTTCCCCTTCGATCGCCGTCGCATTCGCTTCCGCGGTCTTGATTCGCATTTCGCGTTCGGCGGCCTTGACCTGCGATTCGCGTTCAAACACCGCGGTCTGTTCGCCGATCTGCCGTTCCTTGTCCATTTCCGCCAGCCGGATCGCCTGATCACGAGCGGCCGTCCGTATTCCGATTTCGCGTTCTTTTTCCAATTCCGCCAGCCGAATGGCCTGCTCGCGTTCGGCGCCACGGACGCCAATGTCCCGTTCTTTCGTGGCGTTGCTGATCTGAATCTGCTTGTCACGGTTCGCTTCGGCGACGCGAGTTTCCCCCATCCGTTCCTGATCGGCGACGTCACCGCGTGCCTGTTGAATGGCCTGCGAGGCGGCCTTCTGGCCGATGGCATCGATATAGCCGGATTCGTCCGTGATATCGGTGATGTTGACGTTGATCAGCACCAGCCCGATCTTTTTCAGTTCCGGTTCCAGGGAATTCTGGATGTGCGACAGGAACGTGTCGCGGTCCTTGTTGATGTCCTCGATTCTCATCGAGGCAATTACCTGACGCAGTTGTCCAAAGATGATTTCCTGGGCCTGTTTTTCCACTTCCTTCCGCGGCAACCCCAACAGGCGGATGGCGGCATTGTTCATGAATTCGGGCGTCGTGCCGATGGCGACCGTGAACACACTGGGGACATTCACGCGGATGTTTTCCGTCGACAACGCACCACGCAGCGGAATCTCGATCTGAATCGGTTCCAGGTTCAGATAGTCATAGTCCTGGATCAGCGGAATCACAAACGTGGCTCCGCCGTGAACGCACTTCACCGCGTTTCCTTTTCCCGCCATCCCGTAGATGACCAGGATTCGATTGCTGGGACACCGCTTGAAACGCTTGGCCAGCAACATCAGGAAGCTGAAGAGCATGATCCCGACAAACACATAAATCGCGGCCTGCCAGAAGACCGGATTCTTGAGCAGGTCGTCGTTGGCGGCGAGCAGCAGCGTGGTCATGGTACGTACCTTTCCCGTTGGAAAAGAGGTGAAACGTCTCGTTTTCGGTTTGAATCAGTGTGGTGAGCGTGGGGGACCACACGCCACAAGGAAATGGGAATTCGATCTGGACTCGGAGAAACCGGATGTGCCAGCGAGGGATTTCCCGTTGGACAACGGCAGACCAATCCCTCGCGGGTCTGCTTCAGACTTTGGCAGACGCTGCCGAAACCTCGACAGAATCCGGACCGATCACCCTGGTCACCACGATTGTGGATCCGGTGGGCAATTCGGACTGATCCGTCCAAGCCGTCAATTCCACTGTACGGTTCTGGAGATTGAGGACGATTTTGCCGGCCCCTTGATGGGCACCGGGAACTCTTAGATAAACATTGCCCGTCAGCCCCACCGCGCGTTCGATGCGGACACTCCCGTCGGCACGCAGCCGACGCAGTTGCTGCATCAGCCAATGGACGATGTACATCGCGGCCAGTCCGGCCAGCGAAGCAATCAGCAGCGAAGGTCCCTCGGAGATCTGATTGGAAAGTGAGGCCATTCCCGCCAGGCCGAAAAAGGTCGTGGCAGCCACGATCGTCCGAAACGTCACAATTCCGAAGAACCACGTGGAACTGTGATGGTGGGCTCCGTGATCGTGAGTCTCCAGGCTGTGGTCGCCATCGGCACCATCAAGGTCGTCCAGATCAGCGTCTGTATCGCCACCAAAATCATGATCGCCGGACAGACCGACCAGGGTCATGATCGTCTGACAGATCAGCAGAGTCCCCCCAAACAAGGCACATGCGGTGAAGATGGATGTCACGGTGGCCCCTTTCCTGGAAAGGTCGTGTTTCTTTCGATTTGCCACAGTCAACGAAAAGCAGGTCGCGTCGGATCACAGAATCGGAATGGTACTGAGTTTTACTCACGAAACCGCTCCTACTCAGACCGTAAAGGGCGCAGCATCAACGAGTTGGTAGCGTCGGCCGCTCCCTTGTTCTCGAACAGGACACGATAGACTTCACTCATGATCGGGGTCTCGATCCCCTCTTGCTCAGAGATTTCAAACACACTTTTGGCGGTGGCGACCCCTTCTGCGACCGATTCCATGCCGGCCAGGATCTGGGCGAGCGTCTTTCCGCGTCCCAGTTCCTCGCCGACGCGGCGGTTGCGACCATACCTGCTGACACAGGTCGTGATCAAATCCCCGATTCCAGCCAGCCCGGAAAACGTGGCGGGTTCCGCACCGAAGCGCACGCCAAACCGGGTCATTTCGACCAGGCCGCGTGTCATCAGCGAGGATTTGGCGTTGTCTCCGTACCCCAGTCCGTCTCCGATCCCGGCAGCGATGGCGATGACGTTCTTCAAGGCACCGGCCATTTCCACGCCGATCAGGTCCAGGTTTGTATAGACGCGGAATCGCTGAGTGTTGAACATCCGCTGGACCTGGCGTGCCAGACCCAGGTCTCCGCTGGCGGCGACCACGGTGGCCGGTAATTGCCGGGCAATCTCTTCCGCATGACTGGGGCCACTCAGCGCCACCACTCCGCGGTTCCCCAAGACATCCAGGATGATCTCGCTCGGGCGTTGAAAGGTGGAGTTTTCGATCCCCTTGATGACGCTGATGATCGGCGTTAGTGGGGCAATATGAGGCTTCGCACCGACCAGCGCCGACCGCAGGAACTGAGTGGGAACGGCCGCGACGACGAAATCGGCACCCTGGAGCGCCTGCTCAAGATTCGCTGTCACAGTCACATTGTCCGGCAAGTGAACACCAGGCAGCAGTCGCCGGTTTTCGCGATCATTCTGCATCTGCCCGGCATACTCGGGGTTGCGAGCCCAGATCGAGACTTCCTGATCTGCGTGATCCGCCACAAGGATCGAGCAGGCGGTGGCCATGGCTCCGCCGCCCAGAAATGTGACTTTTGTGGTCATGATTCGTCCGTCAAGTTGGCGGAATCCAGGTGCCGGGGCGGATTGCAACGAGTTCGCAGGCTTGATTGGGTCCGTGAAACCAGAATTGTCGAAATCCGTTTGCCGCTCCCCGGAATCCAACCTAGATTTCTGCTGGTCGATTCCTCATTGGAGCATGGTAATGCAAACTGTCACCGAACAACAGAATTCGCGTCCCTTCGTGGACCGTCGGAGTCCGGGGGCCATTCGCGATGGAGTGCCCGAGCGACGTCAGTTCAGCGCCTCGGTCAACACCACTCGCCCTGAAGTTGCGGAACTGTCGGAAGCGGTGGATCAGTACAAACTGAAACATCACCGCCGGTTCATCACATTTGAAGAATTGTACGGCGTCCTTACCGAACTGGGTTACCATAAGTAACCGGCGTCTCGTGGTACCCAGCGGGCCGCATCGGCTAAATCGCGGTAGCCTTAAAACTATAGCCCGACGCGCGAGCGAGGGATTCGTCGATGCGTGTCCAACTTGAGGGTCCCTCGATCGCGCGTCGGGCTATTGTCCCAGGTTTATGCAACGCGGTTTAGAATCCGCCGAAGAAAAGACACGACGCAACGCGCAGTTGAACCGCGGTCGTTGCGTCGAAGTCATTCGAATTCTGATGTGCCACCTAATGGTTTACCACTTGCCGTGGTGGTTACCGCCGCCGTTGCCGCCTTCGCCACCACCGCTGTAACCACTGACCAGGTCGCAGGTGGTGTTCGTGTCGCAGTCATCGACGGAATCGACGAAGCAACTGCCAGCGATGGATCCCTTCTGCTTGCCGTTGCAAACCGAATTGAAGCCCGTGTAGCAGAACGACTGATTGATGGAACCGAAGGCGTTCGAGACGTCGTTCAGTTCGGTATTGATGGCCACGGAGACCTCGCTCAGTCCGACAACCATCGCCAGAACGGCGATTGTCAGGACCAGGACCAGTTCCGCCGAGATGATCACGCCAGCTTCGTCATGCCAGAAATTCTTCAACATGTGCAATGCTCCTGAGTTCCAAGTTTTAACTGAATTCAATGTGTGAACGTGAATTCGGGTGTTCTCAGCCGCCGTGCTGTTGAAGTCTGGATCCGTCGCCAAACGGAAAACCAAGTTCGTCCGTCGATCCATCGCAGATCGCGCTGACCCGAAATCAGGTCGCGACCATCAACGTCGGATGCGAATGGTTCCGCCCCGGTTCATTCGGGCCGGACGCCTTTGACTGGCCAGTCCAAGCATGCAGTTCGCACCAACAGGTTGACGGAAGATCGTTACGCAGCGCATGTGCCGAAGTCAGAAGCACTGGCGTGCTGGCAGGTGACGAGGGCTCTATGAGGCTCAAGGAACCTCGGCCAGGACGGGACTTGCGACGAACTTGACCTTCGAGAAGATTGCCGCGGAGGCCGATTGACGACACCCGGCGCGCTCACGAATCTTAGCACTCTGTCGTGAGGCATGTTTCAAGGAGTACGCGCTTCGCAAATCGGCAGCGACGCGTGGAGAATCTTCGCAACTGATTGAAGAAACAATGGTTACGGCACATTGCGGGTTGGGATTTGCGGGTTCTGCGGCTTGAGCGGTGTTCACCGGGCTGAAGGGGGTGTTGCCGATCCACAACGTCTGTGTTGCGGAAGCACAACTCGCTCAGGTTCCTTGTGAACGAGCTGGCGGATCTGGGACAGTCCTGTTTCGCCGCTGTTTTCCTCGGTGAATATCCAATCTCCAGTCGCTGGCGGGTGCGCGTTGTTGTTTTCTGGAAAATTCGCGTATAATTGCCGCGACTGCGTGATTAGGTGCGCAGCCTTCCATGCGACCTTCCAATCAGGAGATATAGAAATGTCTGTGATCACGTTGACTGAAAAGGCTGCCGGCGAAATCAAGCGAGTCATGACCGAGCAGAAGATGTCCGAGGAATCCGTCCTGCGGATTGGCGTCGCGGCGGGCGGTTGCCGTGGCTTCGAGTACATCCTGGGTTTCGACAACGCGACGGACGAAACCAAGGATCAGGTGATCGAGCAACACGGGATCAAGGTCGCCGTCGACAAGAAGAGTTCCCTGTACCTCGACGGCACGACGCTCGACTTCCTGGACGAATTGAATCATCGCGGATTCAAGTTCAACAATCCAAACGTGGTGCAATCGTGCGGCTGCGGTAGCAGTTTCTCGGCATAATTGTGTGAGCCTCGGGATGTCCATCCTGAACTGATCCATCAACCCGGCTTGAATCCAAGCCGGGTTTTCTTATTCGTGGGCGAACAGCCAGAAGAAGGGCGAACGATGAATTTGAAGGGGCGGAACGCGCTGGTGACGGGGTCTTCCCGCGGGATTGGCAAGGGTTGCGCGATCGAAATGGCACGGGCGGGAGCGAACGTTGCCGTCAATTACTTTTCGCACGCCGCCGAGGGGGAAGCGGTCGCCACCGAGATTCGCAGCCTTGGCAGCCGGGCCCTGGTACTGCAGGGGGATGTCTCCAGCCAACAGCGAATCGAAGAAATGGTGGCCGAAACCGCGGCCGAATTCGGCAGCCTGGATCTGTTCGTTTCCAACGCCGTTTTCAGCGACCGCCAGTTGATGCTGGAAGCGGATCTGGATGGCTTCCGTCGAACGATCGATGTCGGCATGTGGGGCGCGTTTTACGGGTTGCGCGCCGCCGCAATGCAGATGGTGAAACAGGGGCACGGCGGTTCGATTGTCATCATCAGTTCGCCGCACGCGGTGATTCCGATCCCCACGGCCATGGCCTATAACATGGCCAAGGCGGCGATCGATCACATGGCCCGCACCGCAGCCATCGAACTGGCCGAGCATCGAATCCGCGTCAACATCGTCCACCCTGGCTGGATCGACACCCCCGGCGAACGAAAATTCTTCACGGAAGAACAACTGGCCGTCGGTGGCTCGAAACTGCCCTGGAAACGACTGGGACGCCCGGACGAGATTGGCAAAAGTGTCACGTTCATCCTGAGTGACGACGCGGACTACATGACCGGCAGCACGATCACCGTCGATGGCGGCGTCAGTTTGCCGTGGTGGTCTTCACGGTCGGATGGGAATCTGTGACGAGACCGAGGCACCGGCATCATTGGATGCGATTGAATTTACATTCGCGGGTCCCGAATCAAGAAAACGCCCGCAGCCGGTGCCGTGCAGAATACACCCGCGGCTAGCGCCTTGCGGCTCACGAACCATGTGCCCGCGGGTCGTGGCCGCGGGCCGCGGCAAGGAACGCGTTAATCGCGTCGCGGTTGGCGGCGACGTCATGCACTCGAAGAATATCCACCCCCTGGTGAGCCAGTGCCACCGAAACCCCCACGGTTCCGAACAATCGCTCGTCCACGGCACGGCCGATCACTTTCTGCAGGAACCGCTTGCGGGAATGACCGATCAGGATCGGGCGGCCGAGTGTTTGAAACTGTGAAACGGCGTTCAGGATTTCGATGTTGTGCCGAGCCGTCTTGCCAAAACCGACGCCGGGGTCAAAGACGATTCTGTCGGGGCGAATGCCGGCCCCGGCCAGGGTCTGCAGTCGTTCCTCAAAAAAATCGCGAATCTCGCTGACCACATGCGCGTACTGGGGGTTCAACTGCATGGTTTGAGGTGTCCCCTGCATGTGCATGCAGACTATCCCGCACGGAAACTGACAGCAAACGTCGATCATGTTTGGATCACGCAATCCGGCGATGTCGTTCACGATGCGCGCGCCCGCCTGCAGGGCGGCCCGCGCGACAGCGGGCTTTGAGGTGTCGATTGAAATCGGAATCCGTGTCAGCGCGGCCAGTCGTTCGATGACCGGGACAACCCGGCGCAGTTCGTCGTCATCGGGGACCGGTGCCGAGCCCGGTCGAGTCGATTCGCCCCCGATGTCGAGGATGTCGGCCCCTTCTTCGATCAGCTTAAGCGCCTGGTCGACGGCGGCATCCGCCGTTAGAAAAAGACCTCCGTCAGAGAAGCTGTCGGGAGTGACATTCACGATTCCCATCAGCAGGGGTCGGGGGCCGGGGGCATTGCGGAAATCCTCAAATGCCCAGATCCGGGGAAGAGCAGTGGCATTCATGCGCGGGCTTTCTGAGGCGACAACGGAGACAAATCATCGGGGAACTCGTCGACTTTGAGATTGACTCAACGACAATACGTCAAGTGATTGGCGGCAAAAAACCGATTTTCGGATCAATTCTCCCAATCCTCACAGATAGGAAAACTTGCCCGACTCGTTTGACAAGCAGAATCCCGCCGATATTCTGCAACCTCGTGGATGGGAAACTTGGAGCAGTTCTCCCAGTCTTCCAATGTATTCCTCACGCAGAACGACTAGGGACAGGGCTGCTGCGGGAGGTTGGCACACCGAGGGTCGGTAGCCAGTTTGGTGTCTCTGTCTAAGATTTTGAGGGGATGAGAATGACTCGTATGTTTGGTTTTGCCGCTGCTGCTGCAGTGGCGGTCGTGTTGAGTGTTGGTGCTTCGGCCGAAGCTCGTAGCTGCTGCCGTCCAGCCAAGGTTCGTTGCTGCAAGCCAGTCCGGACCCGCTGCTGCCATGCTCCGAAGACCTGCTGCCAGACCGCAGCTCCTTGCGCCACTGGTTGCACCACCGGTTGCAGCGCCACTCCTGCTGCTGCTCCTGCAGCCGCTCCGAAGGACGCTCCTCCGCCACCAGTCGAAACGCCAAAGGCGTGATTTTGTCACGCTCGGATGCTGCCCGTTTTCGGACGGATGGCTCCACGTGATTCTTTCATGAAACGGGCTTGCTCTGAATTTCGGAGCAGGCCCGTTTGACGTTCGAATGGTGATGGCTTTACGGTCGGCTCGAACGGTACAAGTTCCGTTCTACGTCCTCCCATCCGTTGTTCCGGCCTGGTTACTGAATCCGATGAATCGTTCGCTGTTCCGGATTCGCCACGTAGACCTGTCGGTCGGGAAAATCTCGATGAATCTGCTGCGGATCGGTCACTCCCGGTCGATATCTGCCAATCAGCAGATCCGCCGTCAGTCCCGGGGTATTGACGACCAGATCCAGATGGGATGCCGCCATCTCTTCCTGATCCAGCAGAACCAGCGCCGGTCGATGATCGATCTGACGTTCCAGCCACTGCCGCAATTCGGCGTGCTTCTGCCGCGGGTATTGCAACGAGTTGACTCCACGCTGCAGTCGCCCCTTCCACAGGCGATCCGGTGACAGGTAGATCCCCGCCAGGCTGGTCGCCAGCAGGACGCACCACCAGGTCCTCATGCCCCGCAGTCCGCGCCGCTTCCAATCGGTGAATAACAAACCGGTGGCCCCCGCCAGGACAAGGCACCACAACTGCGACGATTCGAAGACATAGTGCCAGCCCATGATCCCCACGTACCAATAAGGCAGGTGCAGCAGGTGCACGCTGACGATCGCTGCAACCACCAGGAACCAGCGTCGATTCAGGTACGGCAGCCGTGCGAACAGGATCAGCGCGCTAATGAACAGCGGAATTCCATCAAACGTCCACAGCCAGCTGGAGACCCAGCGGGTCAAGACGTTTTGCGCTGCCAGTGATGGTGTCAGGTTTTCGGCCCATTGATCATAAGCCTGGACAACCTTGGGCCCCAGATGCTGTTCCCCCCTTTTGACATTGTTGAAGCCATAGACGTGCCGGGGGGTGTAGATCTCGGTGTACAACCCATAAGGCGACTTCCGCCAGTCGCCGGTGATCGCCTGGTTGTAGGTGAGCATCAATACCCAGCCCGCCACCAGTGGCAGTCCGAACCCCAGCCACGTTCCCCAATACTGCAAACGGGACTTTGCCGACCCGGTGGCCGGCGGCATCAACGGCCGACGTGGCCAGAGCAACCAGCAGAAGACGTCGATTCCGAACGGCAGGCCAATCGCGGCGGCAGTCATCGGGCGACAGAGCATCGCGAAACTCAATCCCGTCCCGGCCAGCAAGGCATCCCGCGGCGCACGAGTCCGACCCCAGCGGGAGACCCCCAATAGAAAAAACGCACTGGACATCAACGTCGGCTGGTGGGCCAGCAGGGTATTTCCAAAGAGTGCGATCCCGGGAGACAGAGCCATCGCCAGTCCCGCCACGATCCCCGTCAGGCGACCGCCGATCTCCCGCCCCGTCCAGAAGATTGCCATCGTCGCCAGCGCACTCGCCACCCACGACGCCAGGAACGGATTCCCGATCGCCACAAACGGGGCCAGCCACAGACCGGTGCCGGGAAAATACCGACAAGCCATGCGCCCTTCATTCAGGACGTGCATCTGATCGAACAGTTCCGGATGGACCGGATGACTGGGAAACGAAAGACGGCCGCTGAGAAACGTCTGTGCCTGAAAGAGATAGCTGAATTCATCGTGGTAGGCCGGTGGAGCATTCCCGATCTGCTGGCCAATCCCCCAACAGATTCCAAACGACAGGGCGCCGACCAGCAGGCAACTAAACCAGTCCAGCGGATGTGCGGTCAACTCGTCAACAACCGGTGGCACTGGCCGCCCCCTCGGCAGCATGTAAATGATCGGTGCCAAATCGAGAACCAACAACTGCACGGTGGCCAGTCCTGGCGCCCACTCAGCCACCAAATCCAGCATTCCCAACACGCAGGCGCCAAGTGCGACCACCCACGCCACCAGTTGAACGGTAAGTGGCACCGAGGATGGACGAGGATCGACAGGTGATTCGGTCACTGCGGACATCCATGGGCTCGCTTGGAAGGATTTCGCGGATCAGGTCGCATGGTAAGCTTGTGGTCGGCATCCTTCCATCAAACGTCACGAGCAGGATTGGTCTGCACTTCGTAATTACGTCGATCGGACAAATTATCGCTGGACGCGTTGACTCTGTCCTTTCTCCGGCTTTGCCCGGCAAAGGGGTTTGCCCCCCCAGTGTGGTCAGTCGTTGAATCAAGCTCCAACGAGCAGGGGTCTGACCTTTGTTAGGCAAAGCCCCTTTCTCCACGGATTTTCCCGCGTTACACTATGACGGTTTGGAAACCTTCGACGGAATTGTGTAACTGCCCATGACTGCCGACCTGCCGATGAATGATGCGGAAGAACTGAACGAAGACGATCTGGACACCGCCGCTCCTGTAAGACCTCGAGATCGCGCGGTCGCCAGGAACGCCCGATCGCCACGCCGTCGCAAACCGCCTGCGGTACCGAAGGAAGATCTGGACGAAGCCGATACGTCGCGCGAGCGATTGCAGAAAGTCCTTGCTGCGGCTGGGCTTGCGTCGCGTCGTCATTGCGAGGAATATATCCTGGATGGCCGAGTCACCATCGACGGCAAAGTCATCACGGCGCTGGGAATCAAAGTCGATCTCGAAACACAAAAGGTCTGTGTCGACGGCGAGCGGATCAAGCTCGAAAAGCGACAGTATTTCCTCGTCAACAAGCCGACGGGCGTCATCAGTACCAATGCCGACCCCAACGGACGCCCCCGCGTCATCGACCTGCTGCCCCCGTGGAAGGGGAGATTGTTCACAGTCGGTCGACTGGACGAAGGATCCGAAGGGTTGCTGCTGGTCACCAACGATGGCGATCTGGCTCACCGACTGGCTCATCCGAAGTTTCAGGTCGAGCGAGTTTACCGGGCCTTGGTGGCCGGTGTGCCGACGGATGACGTCCTGAACCAGCTTCGGCAGGGTCTGTACTTCACCGAAGGAAAATTTCGCGTTCGGGATGTCCGGCGGATCAAGAGCAGCCTGAAATCGACGATTCTGGAACTTGTGCTGACCGAGGGGCAGAACCGTGAAATCCGACGCATGCTGGCCCGCGTCGGCCACAAGGTGATGAAACTGAAACGCATTTCCTTTGGGCCGCTGCGACTGGGTGAACTGGTCACAGGCGCGTATCGTCCGCTGACGACCGTCGAATTGAAGCTGCTGCAGCAGTTCGCCACGACCGATCCCGCCCGCCGAGCCCCGACAAAACGCCCCGTCACCGGCCGGGGCGGACGACCACCCGCAAAGAATACCAAACGCCCCACCCGCAGATCGTCGCGACCGACGGGCGGGTCGAAGACGATCAAGCGACCCAGACGTGGGGAACGATAGCCTGGAATCGGCGGCCCGCGCTGCGCGGATCCAATGAGTCAGCCGCGATCACCAACCTTGACTGACGACGAGAAAGCTCGATGACTGCCGTGATGCCCGAGTTGTGCCTGCCGGGGTTGGTTCGAACCGCCACTCAATCCCGTGCGACAGTTGTCGAGCATGAGTTGATGGCGCGAAATACCTGGCGCATGCGTTTGCAGGCGCCCCAGATGGCCCGGACGATTCTGCCCGGCCAGTTCTTCATGATTCGGTTCCCTGATCGCAGCGACCCGCTGCTGGGGCGTCCGTTTGCGCTCTATGATATTTATTGCGACAATTCCGGTCAGCCGGCCGGAATCGAGTTCGGGTATGTCGTCGTCGGCAAAATGACGTCGCTCTTCGAATCCCTGAAACCGGGCGATGAAGTGGAACTGTGGGGCCCGCTCGGCAACGGTTTTCCGCTACCGCCAGCGGGGCACTTGGTCATCGTCGCCGGAGGTATTGGTCAGACTCCCTTTCTGGCGGTGATTCGCGAAGCCTTGAGGCGGCGCGCCTACGGTACACCAGCGCGACAAATCACCCAGGTTCCCTCCAGGATCACGCTGTGCTATGGAGTTCGATCCCAGGAATATCTTGCGGGGGTTGCGGAGTTTGAGCAGGAGGGGATCGACATTCGCATCGCGACGGATGATGGTTCTGTCGGACATCGTGGATTCGTGACGGACCTGTTGAAGGAAATCATTGCCGAACCTGTTCCGCCCGCCGCTGTCTATTGCTGTGGGCCGGAACCAATGATGCACGCGGTCAGCCAGGTGACGACAACGGCCGGATTGCCGTGCTGGTTGTCTCTGGAAACACCGATGGCGTGCGGATTTGGTGCCTGCTTCAGTTGTGTCACCAAGATCCGCCAGGACGATGGAACGTGGGACTATCGCCGTGTCTGCGTGGAAGGACCGGTCTTTCCTGCGGATCAGATCGTCTTCGACTGAGACACTAGCTAAGCCTCGTGGGAAGGACGTCTCGTCCGTCCGCAACATCCCAATCGATGGTTCCGCGCGGGAGACCTTTCGCCTGGTTCATCGCGCGTGCGCCCGTCGCGTGCCTATAATGTATGGAGCAGGAATCGGTTCTCCAAATTCCGCGAACGACGGACCAAGGTCATGATTCACATCGACGGATCGCAGGGCGAAGGCGGTGGACAAATTGTCCGTACATCGCTGGCACTGTCGATGGTGACCGGTCAATCGGTGTCGATTGAGCGCGTTCGCGCGGGTCGTGAGAAGCCCGGGTTGATGCGTCAGCATCTGACGTCTCTCAAGGCGGCACAGCAACTCTGCGGTGCCGAAGTCGCCGGAGATTCCATCGGATCCCCGACGCTGGTCTTTCAACCGGGTCAGGTTGTGCCTGGCAGCTATCAGTTCTCGGTGGGCACGGCGGGAAGTGCGACGCTGGTTCTGCAAACGGTACTGCCGCCGCTGTTGATTGCCAGCGAACCGTCGCGCCTGATCCTGGAAGGCGGGACTCACAACCCGTGGGCACCGCCATTTGAATTTCTGCAAAGGTCATATCTGCCATTGCTCAATCGGATGGGGCCCACCGTGACCGCCACCCTGGAACGGCCTGGCTTTTATCCGGCGGGCGGTGGCCGGTTTGTCGTGGAAATCGAACCGGCGCCACCGTCCGGACTGGTCAGTTTCGATCTGTTGGAGCGAGGGGACATCCGATCACGCCGTGGTCGAGTCCTGCTGTCGAACCTGCCAGGGCATATTGCCGACCGAGAAATGGAGGAACTGACCCGGTTGGCTCAATGGGCGGACGGAACATTGGTGCGCGAAAGCACCAACGCTCACGGGCCGGGGAATGTCGTGCTGGTGGAACTCGAAACCGCCGACGTGACGGAAGTCTTTGTCGGTTTCGGTGAGCACGGTGTGAAGGCGGAAACGGTTGCCAAGCGTGCCATTGATGATCTGCGTGATTATCTGGTGGCAGACGTTCCCGTTGGGCCTTATCTGGCCGACCAATTGCTGCTGCCACTGGGGGTGTCGGCGTGGCAGTCACGTGAGACCAGTCGTCAATGCGGCACATTTCGAACCATGCCCCTGACGCAGCATTCACAGACGCAGATCGACGTCCTGCAGGCGTTCCTGGAGATCCCGATTCACGTGGACAGCGAAGGACCGCGGGAAAGCGTCACCGTCCGCGTCGGCTGGAAATAAAAGCAGCCGACAAACCTGAGTCTGTCGGCTGCTTTCGGTACCGTGACAGGGGAGCGCTCCGCCATCATGGATTCAGAATACCGGTCAACCTATTCGGCAAACGCCGCGTCGAACGCTCGCGCGGACGGCTCGAAATCGATGTTCTTGACGTACTGGCAGGATTCGCGCGCACCATGCTCGCGATCCATTCCGCTGTCTTCCCATTCGACCGACAACGGCCCCGCATACTTTGCAGCATTCAGTGCCCGGATGACTTCTTCAAAGTTTACTCCGCCACGTCCCATGCTGCGGAAATCCCAACCCCGGCGCGGATCGCCGAACGACAGATGGCTGGCCAGAATCCCGGAACGACCGTTCAGCGTCACCTTCGCGTCCTTCATGTGGACGTGGTAGATGCGATTCGGGAAATAGCGAATGAATTCGGCGGGATCCACACCCTGCCAAATCAGATGGCTGGGATCAAAGTTGAAACCAAACTCTTCACGACCACCCAGGGCCGCCAGAGCTCGCTCGGCGGTGTAGATGTCGAAGGCAATTTCCGTGGGGTGAACTTCCAGGGCGAACTTCACACCGCATTCCTGGAACACGTCCAGGATCGGATTCCAGCGTTCGGCCAGCAACTTGAAGCCATCGTCATACATGGACTTCGGGGTCGGCGGGAAATCGTAAATCAGGTGCCAGACGCTGGAACCGGTGAAACCGTTGACCACGCTCACGCCCAGCTTTTGAGCGGCACGGGCAGTGTTCTTCATTTCTTCGATGGCACGCTGTGTCACACCTTCGGGGCGACCATCGCCCCAGACATAGGGAGGCAGAATGCTCTTGTGACGGGCATCGATATTGTCGAGAACCGCCTGGCCGACCAGGTGATTCGAGATCGCAAACACCTGCAGGTCGTACTTCTCCAGCAACTCGCGTTTGCGAGCACAATATGTATCGTCTGAAAGTGCCTTGTCGACTTCAAAATGGTCGCCCCAGCAGGCCAGTTCCAGACCGTCGTAGCCAAACTCCCTGGCTTTTTTGCACAGCTCTTCCAGCTTGAGGTCGGCCCATTGGCCAGTGAACAGGGTGACGGGACGCCCCATTTTGGAAAAGCCCTTTAAAATACAGGAGTTGCGAATGAAGTGAGAATGTCTTGTGTGCCACCGCACGCGAAAACATTATGAACGGCAAGAAATGAATGTCAACCGAGCACCGTAGACCAAAGAGGTGACTGCCGCATTATGACGTCAAACTCAGATTATTTCACCTGGAACCCCGGGTAAACGCGTCATCAATGAGGTCGGAAACCGATAATCTCCCGCTGCCGCAGTTACTGGGCGGCCATCCGGTTCTTCGTATCGACATGAACGACTCGAGGTCGGTGGGTTGTCAATTCCGGTTCTTCGAATTGGGCGTAACTGCAGATGATGATCAGGTGCCCGGGAGAAACCAGATGTGCTGCAGCTCCGTTGATGCAGATCACTCCGGTTCCAGCCGGGCCAGAGATGGCATACGTGGTCAGACGATTGCCGTTGTCAACATCATAAATCTGGACCTGTTCATGCTCGACAATATCCGCCGCCAGCATCAGGTCGTGATCGATGGTGACGCTCCCTTCATAGTGCAGTTGGGCGTCGGTGACTGTGGCACGATGAATCTTGGACTTCAGCAGGGTTCTTTGCATTCCGCGCATTCAAAAAACAGTGAGACTCATAGAGGCGTTGGACGGTCACCGCTGAGTCGGAAAGGGAGCGGGCTCGCAGCCCAGACATCCCGCACCTCCATTTTGCGCGATTCCGGACCGTTGGCCAAGTCGGTCGTTTCTGGATCCTTTTTTTGAATTCTGGAAATAACGTACATTGATCTGTTCGTTCGACCGGCGGTGGTTGTTCACAACGATTCCACCCCAGGCCGCGCCGAAGCCCTCGCCATCGCTTTTCCTCGTTCCCAAGCTCCCGCTTGGGAACGCTCGTCTTTGACGCTCCGCTTCACGGTCCCAATCACCCCCGTACATCCAGTCAGTCTCAAGATCGACCAGTCCAGGTTAGCGAGCGCAGTTTTGGGCGCTGGAGTATTCTCCAATGCTCTGGATCGTCGACATAGCTGCGTGCAACCGGATTGTTGTGAGTAATTCCAGTGACTCCCACATCCTTTCGTCGCTCTGGAGCGTCATCGAGTGGTCTCCTGCCGAATACCGGCCGTGAATCGGAGCTTCAAAGACCGGCGTTCCCAAGCGGGAGCTTGGGAACGAGAAACCAAAGGAATCACGTCGGCAGCACCGGCGACGTCAATCAGCGAACCAGGTAATTCTTGCCGCGTAATTTGATCAGCAATTGCTCGCCGTCTCGCTGCTGGCTCAGCATCTGATTTTCGGCGACCGAGTTGGCTTTGACGAGCGCGAAGTACGCATCGGTGAATCGATCCACGATTTCAATCTGATCCCGATCCTTCACCAGATCCAGGCCCGCCGTTTCCGGGGTCACGACGATTTCGCATTCAGTCTTGCCGGGATCCGCCGCCACTCGCTTGCGGGCATAGACTGCCTGGTTCCCATATTGACGCACAGAATCCGCCGCGACCTCCTTGTCGGTCTTCAAGTCTCGGAAGGAGTTGCCAGTGAAGCTGGCGCCCGGGCCACCGAGGGCCCCGCCGGCCCCCCCTGAAAATGCCGGAAGGGCTCTCGACTCAGGGACCGCCGTCGTGGCGTTTTGAAACCGCCCCTTTTCGGCTCGCTGAGCGACTCCACCCAGTCCCGATGCCTGATCCAGTTCCCGCAGACTCTCGCCGGCTCGTCGAATCGCGCCGGCATCCGCCAGCGGTCGCAAGGTGTCGTCGGCCAGGAAGGAGGTATAAGGCGTCAGGATGCCGTGCTTCGTGGACAGGTCCACCAGTTCCTTGACGAGTTCCTCGTTCTTGCCGACCAGATCGAGTTGATCGATGATTTCGCCAATCCGCCGCATGGCCCACAGTTTTTCGACGAAGGCGTAGCTTTCATCGCCGCTCTTTTCGATCAGGGTGGCCGGGAAGTCAAACTTCTGCTCCTGGCCGCTGACGTGTCCCTTGATCACCACTTTGGCGGCACCAGGCTTGCGATAGCGGCCAACGACGACCAGTTGCTGCCCTTCAAACAGGTCGAAATTCCCCTTGGGATAAACTCGATTGACCGGTGGCCCGTCTTCGGCCCTGATGCCGTCGAGTTCAAAGTTGACGGCCACATCGGTCAACACAGGCGAACTGATGTTGCTGTAGACGGTGCTGACATGTGCTTCGATGTCTTCATCGGGACGCACATATTCCGACAGGCCAAATCCGTCGCGCGAAACTCGGTCCAGCAGTCGCGAATTGACGTCGTAACCCACACCAAACGACAACACCCGCGCGCGAACTTTGTTGGCGTCTTTGGCGGTGGCGCAGATTTTGGATTCGTTGGTCTCGCCAATCGTGGGCAATCCGTCCGTCAGAAACAGGACATAGTTGGGTCGGCTGTTGTCCTTCAGGTGCCCCAACGCCGTGCTCAACGCGCCCGCGATGTTTGTTCCACCGCCGGGATACAACCCTTCCACATATCCCAGTGCGGCCTTGCGGGTTTCGTCTGTATACCGCTCCAACTCAGGCCGATAGGACTCAACAGCGCCGTCGTAGGCCACGATGTTGAACATGTCTCCTTCCCGCAGGTTGTTCAGGACGAACTTCACGGCGGACTTGGCCTGTTCGATCTTCTTGCCGCTCATACTGCCTGATCGGTCCAGAACGAAGACCACGGTCTTCTTGGGACGTTCCGCGTCCGCCGCTTTGACCTGCGGACTGGCCAGCAGCAGGAAGAATCCGTCTTCACTCTCTTTTGGCCGATACGCGATGACACTCGCCCCCACCTGCCCCTTGTCGACATCGAACAGCAATCGAAAGTCACTGGATGGGACTTCATTCGCCCGCGAATACGACACGACCGCATGCCGGGCGTCGGGACGCTTGATGTCGACGGTGTGCGTCGGCGAGTACACGTTTTTGATGTCGATGGCCGATTCAATGGCGACATGGAATTCGACATTTTCGACAGCGTGCGACGTGTAGCGGGCGGTGCTCAACGGGAACAGGAAATCAGTCAATCCCCGATCCTTCCGAAGCAACTGATTGTAATTGAGCGTCACCTTCCGCTCGGCGCCTGGTGGAACCGGGAAGACGCTGGTCTGAAACAACCCGCTCCCCATCCATTCCAAGAGAGCCGGATCCTTATTGGACCGGACGATTGCCTCATAAATCGATCGAGCTTCCTTGGCGGGCATCAGCTTGCCGGGGAATTCTTTGCCGTCCACCAGCAACGTCAGCTTGTCGACCGCTCCGTCGTAGGGCAGTGGAAACAGGAACTGGACTTCCATCTGCGTACTGCCCGTGTTCACAAACGACTGCGAGACCTGAACGCGACCGACCTGATCGGTAATGCGAGCCTGCACCGACAGTTCTTTGATCTTGTAAGATACGGAGGGTGGGGAAGGTGGGCGAACGTGAATGGGGGTCGGATGGGGCCACGGACGTGGCAACGGTCCGGGATGGTTGGTGATAATCAGCACCCCTTGGGCAGATGCAACCGCACTTGAGAGCCCAAAAGCCAGCCCTAACATCAATCCCAGAATGCGTTTCATGGCGATTCTCCCGTCCGGCGGAATCTCGAAGTTGTCAGCGGCACACCACCGTTTGACGTTTTGTCTGTAAGAAAGTTCCCGTTCGAATCTTCCGGAATTGCGATGAGCTGCGATGAGCCGAGGCGGCTTCCGTCTCGGGTGCCCGGCGAGTATCCTCCGTGGGGGGGGCCTGCGTGCTTCCTGAAAGAATTCCGTAAATCCAGAGCCGATCGTTCTTCGTCATCAGGGATCATCACCGTCAGGGAGGATTGTCCGCATGCATGCCAGTGTTGCCAATTATCTCAAGCAAAATTCCGACCGGTTCCTGGAAGAGTTGAAGGAACTGCTGCGGATACCGACGGTCAGTGCCGATCCGGCATGCAAGCCGCATATGCGGCGCGGGGCAGAGTTTATTCATCGCCAATTGGCCGATTTGGGGTTCCAGGCAGAAATCGTTCCGACGGCCGGGCATCCAATCGTGTATGCCGAATGGCTGAAAGCCCCTGGCGCTCCGACGGTGATGGTCTATGGCCATTACGATGTCCAGCCCGCTGATCCGCTGGACCTGTGGACCACTCCGCCATTCGAGCCGACGATTCGTGACGGACTGCTGTTCGCCCGGGGTGCGACTGACGACAAGGGACAGATGTTCACTCACATCAAGTCCGCGGAGGCCTGGTTGCGATCCGTAGGTAGTCTTCCAGTGAATCTGAAGTATGTCATCGAAGGAGAAGAGGAAGTCGGCAGTCGCAATCTGGAAGATTTTCTGGAAGCGAACAAGGATCGTTTGAAGTGTGACGTCGCCGTTGTCAGCGACACCAGCCAGTACGCGCCGGGCCAGCCCGCAATCACGTATGGGTTGCGAGGAATCCTCGCCGTCGAAGTCACGTTGACCGGACCGAAAAAAGATTTGCATTCTGGAATTTTTGGTGGTGCCGTGGCGAATCCCGCCACGGGAATCGCCCGACTGATCGCATCGTTGCACGATGACCAGGGGCGCATTCAGATTCCTGGGTTTTACGATCAGGTCGTGGAATTGACTGCCGCTGAACGACAGCAATTCCGGGACCTGGGATTTGACGAAGCGGCCTTCAAGGCAGAGTTGGGGATTACGGAAGTGGCGGGCGAGGCGGGGTATTCGACGATTGAGCGGCGCTGGGCTCGCCCGACCTGTGAAGTGAACGGTCTGGTCAGTGGCTACACAGGGGTTGGTCCCAAGACGATTGTTCCGTCGAAGGCGACGGTGAAAATCACCTGTCGGCTGGTTCCCGATCAGGATCCACACGCCCTGACGGCGGCGCTGCATCAGTATTTGAAGGCGCAGTGCCCACGGTCCTTGGCGTTTGAATTCACCGATTACCACGGCTGTCCGGCATTTGTATTTGATCCGAACAGCCCCTATATCGAAGCCGCCTCCGAGGCCGTGCGGGAAGCATGGGGTGTGGATCGGGTGCGGTTGATTCGCGAGGGGGGCTCCATCCCGGTTGTGCAGACCTTCAAGGATGTGCTGGGCGTCGATACACTTCTGCTCGGCTGGGGCCTGAACACGGACAACCTGCACAGTCCGAACGAACATTTTACGGTGGCGGATTTTCACCGTGGCATCGAAGCCAGTTCCCGACTGTGGGCGAAACTGGCGGCGATGAAATCGTGAGTTTTATCACGTCCACGACGACAACTGTCGCCCGAACTACCCTCAGCGGGTGTTGGCATCACGCACAGAGAACACAGGGACGAAATGCTCGATCTTCAATTTGTATGTGACAACATCGAACTTGTCCGGACCAACTGTCACCATCGGCATGTGCAGGCTGATCTGCACCACATCCTGTCGCTCCGCGACCGACGGTCCACGCTGATCGCGCAAACCGATCAGACTCGACATGAGCAGAAGGAAACCTCGGCCCTGATCCCCAAGGCCGCCCCCGCGGACAAGCAATCGCTCGTCGAAAAGGGCCGGGCACTGCGGGAGCGAGTCAGCCAGTTGGAAGCAGAGCTGGCAAATGTGGAACACGATGTTCGCGCGGCCCTGATGACGATCCCGAATCTGACGCACCCGGACGCTCCCATTGGCGAGGAAGCGGATTCGAAGACCGTGCGCACCTGGGGTACGCCCCCGAAGTTTGACTTCAAGCCGCTGGATCACGTCGCCCTGTCTGAAAAGCACGACCTGATCGATTTGGAAGCCGGAGCCCGGGTCACCGGGCATGGATTCTATTTTCTAAAGAACGAAGCGGTCCTGCTGGAACTCGCTTTGACGCAGTATGCGGTTCAAAAGCTGATCCAGCACGGTTTCACGCTGCATACGACCCCCGACATGGCGAAGATGGAAATCCTGGAAGGGACGGGATACCAGCCGCGTGGAAACGAAACCCAGATCTATTCGATCACCGGTACGGACCTGTGCCTGGTGGCGACGGCGGAGATCACGCTGGGCGGGACACTGAAAGATCAGATCCTCGACTCCACGAAGTTGCCGATCAAGATGGCGGGGATTTCGCACTGCTTCCGCACCGAGGCGGGGGCCCACGGCAAGGCGACGCGCGGAATCTACCGGGTCCACCAGTTCACGAAAATCGAAATGTTCGGGTTTACGGCCCCCGATGTCGCCGCATCAGACGCGTTGCACGCGGAAATTGTCGCCATCGAAGAAGAGATCTTTCAGGGCCTGGGGATTCCCTATCGGGTGCTCGACATCGCGTCAGGCGACCTGGGCGGGCCCGCCTTCCGCAAGTTTGACCTGGAAGCCTGGATGCCCGGTCGCGGCGAAGCCGGAGAATGGGGCGAAATCACATCGGCGTCGAACTGCACGGATTTCCAGGCGCGCCGATTGAGCATTCGCTGCAAGTCCCCCGATTGGAAGGGGACGAAGTTCGTCCACACGTTGAACGGAACCGCCATCGCGGTTACTCGCGCCATCATCGCGATCCTGGAGAACTATCAGCAGGCGGATGGCAGCATTCTCGTTCCGGAAGTCCTGCGACCGTGGGTGGGGAAAGACCGCATCCAATCAGGGCACGCCGGCCAATGACCGTCTTGCCACAGTCCGCACACTTGAGCCGTTGTTGACCAACAACCAGGGCAAGGTGCATTCTGTTGGCGCGTCATCCAACAAATTGTCAGCTTGACTGCCTGGTTCGGCCCTGATTCTAATGCGATTCCGACGGAAGATCGAGAGCCGTCCAGTTCAGCAATTGAAACAAAGAGTCCTGGCCCAGTTCCACGGGCTGCTAGTTCATTACTCCTACTTCGTCGATGGCGCGACCAGGCGGACGTAGTCGATCCCGACCATGTACGCCTTGGCCGCCTTCGGGTTCGCGCCCACGATCTGGAATCCAAGTTTGTGATTCCCCTTCGTGAGCTTTTGCGGTCCAAACGTCAGCACGCCCGTCGTGATCACGTCCGGTGCATTGAAACAGTCGACGGGGCCGCCGAGCGGTTCGTCATCAAGCATGACCTGGACAATCCCGTAATCCACGGCCATTCCCAGCACGAGTTCCAGGTTGAATGTCCCGTCCGCCGCAACAGGAAGTTCCAGTTCCAGGCGGGCTCCCGGACCGGCACCGGTCCACCAGAGATGATCGTTGCCCGACCAGCGGTCCTTGGTGAATCCGCCCATTCCCTGGCTGGCCGCGTTGCCGCCGGTTTTCCCAACGATCTTCATCGCTTCGCCTTCGATGGCATTGGGAACCCGGCCAGTTTTGGCATCGATTGGTGACTTCGGCCCCTTCAAGGCAACCTGGGCTGGCGTCCCCAGGTACGCCAGCAAATCGCGCTGCTCGTCGGGAGTCAGCTGATTCAACTGACCTTCGGGCATCAGGGACAGGTCCGACAACTTCCGATCATCAATGTCGCTCTTGGCTACCACGACCGTGTCGTTGATCGTCCGCACAGTCACGGCGCTGTCGGTTTCTTTCTGGATCAGTCCTGAAACAACGCGGCCATCGTTCAATGCCAGGATTGTCATCCGATAATCCTTGCCGACGATGGCCGACGGATCCAGGATGTTTTCCAGCAGATAGTCAAGGTTCGCCCGATTGGAGCCCGTAATGTCCGGGCCGATCTTGCCCCCTTCGCCAAACAGGACATGGCAGGCCGAGCAGGTCTTGGCGAACAGGCGGCGTCCGTTGCTCAGATCGGCCGTCTTCAATCGGGCCGCGGTCAGTTCCGACTTGTGTTTGGTGATGAGTTCCTGCTTGTCTTTGGCCGTCGCCCGAATTTCTCCCCAGACCGAGGTGATCCGTTTGGCCAGCGCGGCATCCTTGAATCCGAGCAGTTGCTGCACGTGATACGCATGGACATCAGTGCGTGGCACATCCCCCCGTTCGATCGAGTCAAACAGTTTCGCAGCCGAACCTGGACGCGAAACCAGGGTATTGATCGCATCCCGCTTTTCCGCGTCCGTCAGCTTGGCATACAGGGCCAGGATTGCAGGCGATGTGGCCGGATCGTCGAATGCCGCCAGGGCTCGAATGGCAGGCGCACGCAACCCTGCGTCGTTCAGGGCCACTCGAAACGCCGGACCTGCCGCGGGATCCCGCCCCTTGATCAGCAGATCCATGGCCCGTTGACGCTGTTCCAGCGACTGTTTGGCATCGGCCAGGATCTCACGCATCCGCGGCAGGATTCGCGTGTCCCCCAGTGCCACGGCGATCTGATCCGCCTTGCTGCGCACCGCCCCATCGTCGCTCTTCAGCAACTTCTCATACGCGGGCCCCCAGGCTCCCGGCTGAGGAATATTGACGCGTCCTTCAAACGCCTGGCGCAGTTCGTCCAGCAGCAGTTGCTGCTGACCAGCGTCACTCGCCGAGGCCAGCCATTCCACCGCCGCGTTCGTCGATTCGTTTGTGGAGGCCGCACGACGGACGATGAATCGAGAAACTCTTTCGATCTGCGACGTCCTGGCCAGGGCGATCGCACGCGCGGGATCGGCGATCACCAGCGGTTCCACTCCGTACCAGATCACCAGCGGCAGATTGTGATCTTCGGCATCTTCCCCATGAGACAACAGCGCCCCGGCCAGTTCCCACCGCTGATCCACCGGCAAGCGTTGCAATGCCGATGCCAGATACAACCGAACGATCGGCGAAGGATCGGACTTCGCCATCGCGACCAGTTTGTTCAGCGTCGGTTTGGACACGGTTCTGTCTTCCAATTCCAACTGGATCGCCCAACTGCGCAGGAATGGAGTTGCCGGATCGTCGTTGGTCGTGGTCATCGCCTGAGCGATCTGCGATTCCTTCAGCGCGCCAATGGCATGCAGCGTCCACAGGACTCGCAGCTTGCGACCGACATCAGGCGTCGATTCGTAGATCTTCCAGAGACCCTCAGCGACCTTTGCGCCGAGCGTTCCGGCGGCTGCACGTTCCTGCAGCAGTCGTCGGGACGTGCGGACATACCAGTCATTCTTTTCCAGATGATTGGCCACCAACTGGTCGTCCGTCTGCTTTGACAGGTTGACCGCAACCGGTTTGACGGCGGTGGCCGAGTTGTATTTGACGTTATAGATTCGCCCGTTCGTCCGATCCCAGATCTCGGGGTTTGTACGATGGCAGGCGTTCTTGTCGTACCAGTCGATCAGGTAGACCGACCCGTCGGGGCCATACTTCAGGTTGATTCCGCGGAACCAGCGGTCATTGGCGATCAGGAAATCCGGGGCACGCCGACCGATGAAGCCAGACCCCGCCTGATCGAACCGGCAGACATTGATCCGGTTGCCATGCACGTTGTCCATGAAGATCTGGTTGCGGTACTGGTCGGGGAAGTTGTCACCCAGGTAGATCATCGCACCGCAGTGAGCATGCCCACCCCCGGCCGCCAGCGTGTCGGACGGAGCATGCGGTTCATGTCCCCACCATGCGTGATCCTGAATCTTGCCGACATAGTGCAGGTGGTCGGCAATCGTCTTGATGTCATCGAAGGTGTAGGGATTGAAGTGCTGGCCCCCCTGCCGGTGATAGCGGCCTCCCTGGATCATGTGCCACAGGTGAGGGATCACGCAGGCCGTGATGAATGCCTGGCCGTGATCATCAAAATCGACTCCCCACGGGTTGCTGGTCCCGTTCGAAAAGACCTCGAATTCGTGCCGGGTCGGGTGATACCGCCAGACCCCGGCATTCAGTCCCTGTCGATCTGCATCCGATGTTCCCGGCTTGCCGACCTTTGAATGCGTGAACACGCCATGGCAACCGTACAGCCAACCATCCGGTCCCCAGATAAACGCGTTCAGGGTTTCATGAGTATCCTGCCAGCCGAATCCGTCCAGTAGAACAGTCGCGCCGGCGGGAACATCCTTGGGGAAGGCCAATCCCGCCTGAGCCAACTGTCCAGCGGCCGGGCCGTCGGGAATGTCATCGCCATTTCGATCGGGAATAAACATCAGGTACGGGGCCGCTCCGACCCACACCCCGCCAAACCCGATCTCCAGCCCGCTGACCAGGTTCAAGCCTTCGATGAAGACCTTGCGGGATTCAAACGTTCCATCCTGGTCGGTGTCTTCCAGGATGATGATCTTGTCTTTTCCTTCTCCATCCCTGGCACGATTGGGGTACGTGTACGCTTCCGCGACCCACAACCGACCGCGGGGATCCGTGGTAAAGGCGATCGGCTGATGAACGAGCGGTTCGCCCGCGGCCAGACCGACCTGGAACCCCGCAGGAACCGTCATCGCCGCCGCCGCTTCTGTGGGTGACAATCCGTCGCTCATCGCGACCGCCTTTTTCGGCTGGGCCGCCTTGAACTCCTGCTCAGTCACTTTCGCCACCTTGTGACGCAGGACGTGAGCCCCCTTCATCCCGCCCATGACCATGTCGGGCAGCTTGTCTCCGTCGATGTCGCCGATCATCAGTTCGCGGCCGACTCCCGACTCCCCGTCCGCCTGAAACGGCAGCCATTCCACGCCGCCCTTCCCACGGACCAGCTTGAACCAGTAGACCACGGCACCGGTATCCCACATCGGGCTGCGATCGTGGTGCGACCAGTAGGTCTTGCCGGTGATGATGTCCTTCAAGCCGTCTCCGTCGATGTCATGCAGAGCGACCGTGTGAGGTTCCGTGAACAGGATGCCATAGGGGTTTTCTTCCGCTTTTTCCCCCATGATCAGATGCTTCTGGAAATCGATTCCGTCCGCCCCCTTCACCTGTTCAAACCAGGCAAGACCAAACGCATGCGCCTGCAGGCTGGTGATGACATCGTTGTCTCCATCGCCATCAATGTCGTAGGCAAACATGTCCGCGCCGCCGGGGCCGGTAAAGACATATTTGTGAAAGACCCATTCCGGGTCGCCATCCGTCGAAGCTGGCTGCTCAAACCAGCCGTCCTTATAGATCACGTCCAGCCGCTTGTCCCCGTTGATGTCTCCGACACCAAGACCATGCCCAAACGGATACTGCCCGACGTCGCCGGAAATGGGATGCCACGTCCAGGCGGATGTGGCCTGCCTGGGATCGTATGTGACGTACCCGAATTTCCCGAGGTGATTACAAACCAGTTCGGGCTTGTTGTCCCCGACCAGGTCGATGAATTGAGGTGATTCGTTGCCAATCCCATCCAGGACTTTGTGAGCCGCCCAGTGATGTGCCGCCTCGGCGATCTTTTCCTTGCCGGGATTGATGTACAGCACGGCCGGCGAACCAGGCAGGCCGACACTGACCAGATCGTTCCAGCCATCGCCATCGAAGTCGTGAACCCACGTAAAGAAGTTGTTGGAGTATCCCTTCCGGTTCTGGGGAACCGGCGGATAGATTTCGTGACGCACCGTGAATGCGGGACCTTCCCACCAGTAGGGACCGTGAACCACGTCCGGCTTGCCGTCGCGGTTCAAATCTCCAAAGTTCGCCCCTTCCGACAAGTATTCGTCGGTCAACTGTTGCCGCTGGAAGGTATGAACCACCAGATCTTCAGCTTGAAGCTGAGGGGCACACGCCAGGACAACACAGGTCCACAAAGCGATGGAAACAGTTCGGGACATGGGGGAATCTCACAGAAGGTCGAAGAGCAGCCGGTCGACGTCAAACCAATCGCGTAGGAGTATGCCGTTTCGGCACGCCGACAACAAACGAATTGACTGAGTTTCAGGAGCGATTCCCACGGTCAAATGCCCGGCAATCCCTCATCGCAGTGGCCAATACCACAAACAGGTGAGCCGAGTGCCGTCAGGCCTCGGTCTCTTGGTCTGTGAGCCGCACGGCGCTAGCCACGGGTGCATTCTTACTCGTACCCGAAGAACCCGCGGCTNNCGTGCGGCTCACAAAGTCAGTGCCGCTGGGCACGCAGCACCCCGTTGATTTCAACCCTGTCCGAAGATTCCCGCCGGTTTTTCGTGCGCGTGTCAACGGTCTGGCCGGATGATACACTGCGGCCACACCGTTTCATGGATCTGACTGTATCTCTGTCGCACACCTGATTGACCGTCGCCGAAATCGTTTCCATGCCCGAATCCGCCGCGTCACCACCATTGCTTGATTGTCGCCAGATCGGGGTGCGGTTTGGTGGCGTCGTGGCGCTGCAGGGCGTTGATTTTGACATCCGGCCGGGCGAGGTGCATGGACTGGTCGGATGCAACGGCGCCGGCAAGAGCACATTAATGAAAGTCCTCGCCGGGGTTGTTCCCGAGTACACCGGCGAAATCCAGATTGATGGAAAACCGGTTCGACTGCACTCGCCCCGGGAAGCCCTCGCTCAAAAGATCGCGATGGTCTATCAGGAACTCTCCGGAATCGGAGCACTCTCGGTTGCCGAAAACCTGTGTCTGGGTCGACAGCCGACCTCGTTCGGGCGAATTGACTGGAGCCGGATGAACCGCGAGGCCGCGGCTTCACTCGCTGAATTGGACATCCAGATTGATGTCCGTCGGCGCCTGGACAGTTATCCACTCGTCATCCGCCAGATGGTCGAAATCGCCCGTGGATTGCATAGCGGGGCGCGCGTCCTGATCCTGGATGAACCGACCAGCGCTCTCAGTCTGCCGGAAGCTCTCCGACTGTTTGAACTGATCGGCAAGCTGAAAACACGCGGTGTCGCGATGGTCTTCATCAGTCACTTCCTGGAAGACGTACTCGCCATCTGTGATCGAGTCACCATCCTGCGCGATGGGCGATTGCTGCAGACGCGGCCCGCTCAAGAACTGGACCGAGCCACCATCCTGCATCAGATGGTTGGCGAAGAACGCGAGTCCGCGGCCGATGAAAAAACCGAAATCACGCTCCCCCCTGCGGCAACCGGTGCGCCGCGTCTCGCCATGCGTGGCCTGCAACACGCAGGTCAATTCGCCGACGTGACACTGGATGTCAAGCCGGGTGAATGTCTCGGACTGTATGGGTTCGTCGGTGCCGGGCACCAGGAATTGATGCATGCTCTGGCCGGCGCGATCAAGCCAGATCGTGGCGACGTGACTTTGGATGGTCACGCTCTGCGCCTCGGGGATGTCCCCAGTGCCGTGCGTCAGGGAGTCGTATTTGTCGCGGCGGATCGAGCCCAGACGCTGGCGCGGCGGGCTCCGATCGCACACAATGTCACTCTGGCCCATTTGAAGCGGGCCCTGGGGGGCTGGATCGTCTGGAACCGGGAATATCACGTCTGCCAGCCGTTGCTTGAACGAGTCGGCTGTCGGCCTCCCAATCCCTCGCTGCGTGCCGGATCTCTATCGGGTGGCAACCAGCAAAAGGTGGTCCTGGCGAAGTGGCTCCTCGGACCGATCAAGGTTCTGTTGCTGGAAGAACCGACCCGTGGAATGGATGTCCACGCCAAAGCGGAAGTCATGGAACTGGTCGCCCAACAGAAGCGGGCCGGTGCCGCCGTCATTCTGGCTTCGACGGAACCGGAATTAATCCTGGCCCACTCCGACCGAATCGCAACCTTCGCCCGGGGCCGGATGACGCGGCAGTTTTCGGGACAGCGAGTGACAAAACAAGATTTGATGCACCATGCCGAGGACGACGGCACCGGATAGCAGACCCCTTTGACCACGGACTGCCAGCACCGGCCGGTTGTCCAGGACGCCCGTCTGTTCATGACCTCCCTTCCACTGTGATCCAGAAGATTCATGAATTCACCGACATTGACCAAAGATGCGAATACCAGTGCACGCCGGCTTTCACTTGCCGACTTTGCACCACTGCTCACGCTGGCCGCCGTCACGCTCGTCTTTGCGGTGATGGCCGAAGACTTCATCAGCCTGGGGACCATGACCCTGATCCTGAAACGGGGGGCCGTGCTGGCGATCGTCGCTACAGGACTGACGTTCGTGCTGCTGTGTGCCGAAATCGATTTGTCAGTGGGAACGCTGGCGCTCTTGTCCGCGTGTATCTGCGGAGTCCTCTGGGAACAGCCGTTTGCCGCAGGCCCGAAGGGATTGGGGGAAGGGAGTGATCTGGATGTCTGCATTGTGGTGGCGATCCCGTTCCTGATTGCCCTGGTTCTGGGTTTGCTGTCCGGCGGCCTGACCGTGTCATCGGGACTGCCGAGTTTCATCATTACGCTGGCCATGATGAACATTGCCGTCGGCCTGGCGAAGTTCCTGACGCTCAGTCAGAAATACAATGTTCCGCCCATGCTGAAGCGGCTGGGGAATTCCGCTCTGATGGAATTCGGAACTTTGAAAATCCCGCAGAGTGCCGCGTTGGCAGCGGTGGTGATGCTGGTCGCTCACCTGGTCCTGCAGCACACGCGGTTTGGCCGTTACGTGTACATGACCGGGGGGAATCGTCAGGCCGCTCGACTGGCAGGGGTTCGGACCGAACAGATAGTTGTGGCGTGCCTGGTGATCTGTGCCTGGTGTGCCGCCTGCGGAGGCCTCGTGAACGCGGGCCGTCTGGAAGGAGTCAGCCTGGACCAGAATGCCGATCTGCTGCTGGATGCCGTGGCCTGTGTGGTCCTGGGTGGCACGAGTCTGTTCGGCGGAGAAGGGGGCATCGGCCGCACGCTGATCGGGGTCCTGACATTCACCGTCTTACGAGTCGGCCTGGATGCGGTGAACCCCGAACGATTGATCAAGTTCTCGTCTGTCCTTCCCAAGGCCTGGAAGGATGCCTGGTTGCAGCAAAGCTGGGTGACCTCGTTCGATCTGTTGCGTCCGTTCCTGCTGGGGATCGTGCTGCTGCTCGCGCTGGTCATCCATGGTCGACTGGTCAAGAAACATCGGGACTGAGGCTGGTCGTTCGCGAACCCGCCGCGGTTCACGGGATCTTGAACTTCACGATCCGTTGATTCCCGGCGTCGCAGATGTACAGATGACCGTTCCGGTCGAATGCCATGCCGTGCGGATGCAGCAGATCGCCTCCTTCGAGTCCGGTGCCGGTGATTCCGAACAGGTATTTGCCGGATGTCTCGAAGAATTGAACGCGATCGTTCAGGCTGCTGACGAGCACTCGATCCTGTGAATCGATCGCGATTCCAATCGGGCCGAACGACTGCGGGAAGTTACTGAACTGATATGCACCGAATCCACCCGGCTCATCTCCCTTGTCGCCCCATTTGGCGAGGAACATTCCGTCGGCGGTGAACTGCTGCACGCGGCCCTGAATCCCTTCCGTGGTGTACAGCCGTCCCTGACTGTCCTGGGCCAGGAAATGCGGTCCACCGAAGCGGGAACCCTTGGCACCCAGGCCATCGAACTGGCCGGCTTCGGCTCTGTATCCGCCCCATTGACCGAGATATTTTCCGTCGCTCGTAAACTTCTGCACGCGGTGATTGCATTGATCGCAGATCAGAAGGATCCCCTTCCGGGGAAAGAGGATTCCGCCAGGCTGGCTGAATTCGCCGTCACCGGCCCCTTTGGTTCCCCACTCACGCACGACCTCACCGGAGTCTCGATAGACGACGACCCGATTCTGGTTCATATAGGTCAAGTAGATCAGATCCGCATCGTCGATGGCGATCCCACCGATGATCGTACTTTTCCGTTCGGGCTTGTCGCGCGGCAGGTCGAAGCCGCCCAGGTGCTTGCCGTCGGTCGAAAACTTCTGCACGCGCGCATTATTCAGGTCCGTAACGAATAACTCGTCTTTCGAATTGAACGCGAGTCCGATTGGCGAATAGAACTCACCGGGAGCATCTCCCTTCTTGCCCCATTCCAACAGAAACTTGGGAGATACCGGATCTGCGGCGCTCGTGATGCCAGGAACCGAAGCGAGCACGATCGCGAGCACCATCGGAGTCAAAGACGTGAGAGATCGCATCCGCTGTCTCCAGAAGGCCGGGATCTGTTCTCGCAGTTCTATTTTCCAGATGCAAACTGAACCTGAGCCCCCGAACCTGCGACGTCCAGCAATTCCAGCCGCACAGGATTCTGGCGTGTCAGCAGATTGACCGACAGCGTCACGACATGTTCACCGACGGTCACCGGTAATTCCAGTCGATCACGCAGATCCACGGGCTTCCCATCAATCCAGAGTTGCAAGCCGGTCAGGTCCGTCACGGCCAACCCCACGGAGCCTGCTGTCGTGACGTTCATTCGACAGCGCAGGAATCCGACCTTGCGAGCCGCCTCGCCCAGCCGTTCCTTCAATGTGAAGTCGAGGATATCACGGACCGGCATCGCTCCGGCGACCGAACTGTAAGCGGGAACCCAGACCAGGCCCCGGTCATCGGAGATCACCTGAGTATCACTGGTCCGATACAGACGTGTATAGGTGTCGTTGGTCGGTTGCAACGTTTCCCAGCGCCGGACGACGCGCGCGGTTACGGCTGCGTACGGGCCGGGCTTGCCCAGTTCGGACAGGAACCGGACCAGATCAATCAACTCGGCCCGCGTCAACTTGTCCACCAGGCCGACCGGCATCAGTGACGTTCCGGGAGACTGCTCGTCGATCTTCGACAACGGGATCATGATCTCGCGATCCTCGACATCACGCACCAGCAGGTCGGTGTCCGTCTGGCGGACCTTGACCCCTGTGATGACCTTGCCGTCATCTGTCTGGACGACGACCGAGTGATACCCTTCCTTGACCGCCTTGTTTGGCTGCAGGATCGAATCGACCAGGTAATCGATCTGCGCGCTGGACCCGATACTGACCAGATCCGGACCGACTCGACCTCCCGCACCGCCGACGGCGTGACATTTCAAACAGTTCAATTCGCTACGGCGGAAGATCTCTTCCCCATGGGCCGCACTGCCGGTCTCCTTGATCAACGCGACGAGTGCCGACATCTCGTCTGGGGTGAGCATCTTGGCCATACTGACAATGTTGCCGGCTTTGCTGATCGCTTCGGTCAATTTGACTTCCTGCCGACCGGATCCCGTGACCGTTCGCAAAGCGATCTTGGCGGCGTCTTCCGACAGTTTTTGATCGACGAGTGCAGCCGCCAGGACATCAGGTCCACCTTTATGCTGCAGAAAAGCGTTGGTCACGTGAGCCTGGGCTCCGGAGTCGAGGGAACCGTTGAACCAGGCAATCGACAGCCTGGCCGCGCTGGGGGTATCCAGCGGAACCAGCAGCGCCAGGGCATTGGCCCGGATCGATTCCGGTTCGGCCTCGGACGTGCAGATCGACGTCAGGAGTTCCTTGCTGGCGGCACCGCCCAACTGGGCAACGGCCTGCAGGGCGGTCATGCGTGCTCCGGCATCCAGTTGCCGGTCTTGAGCATTCGCTGTCACGGGACCACGCAAAGATTCCAGCTTCCAGGCTCCGGCACATTCGACGGCCGCCATGCGCAGAGCGGTATTGCCAGACTTCATCGAATTCGCCAGCGCACCGAGATCGCCCGCAGGCTGTACATTGCGGAACCGCTTGGCATTCGCCAGCGTTTGCAACAACGTGGCCGCGTTGTCAGCCGGAGTCTCCGCGGCCTGAGCCAGATCGAAGACCAGCTTCAATTGATCGCCGTTCCCCAGCGCAGCCACAGACTCCAGCAGCGGCTCCTGCAACTCCGCGGGAATCTTTCCTTCCTTCAGCTTCAGCAACAATGGGGGAATTGCTGCTCCGGCTTCCGCGGACTTCACTGCAATCAAAAGCCGATGAACATGGCCTTCGAAATCAAAGCTGCCCTCGACCACGGCCGGCAGCCAGACCGGGGCCAGTTCGCGACTGGTCTGCCACAAGGCGTAGTCAGCAAATTGATCCAGCCGGCGATCGGCTGCCCGCAAGGCGAGTTTGGCGGCCCGCAGTTCCCGGAATTCGGACAGGGCCCGGATTGCTTCCAACTGCACTCGGGGATGCTTGTCCGCGATGGCGACTTCCAGCCAGTCCAACGCCGCGGGAAGCTGAGCTTTCCAATGAGGCACCACACGAACAGCGGCGGCCCGCGCCTGCGGTGTCTTCGATTTCAAAACCGCTTCCAGCAGAGCGGGATTGGGGACGTCGATGGATTGATAGGTCCACAGCCCTTCCAACCGGTGGTGTTCGAATTGCGGGTCGCGTTGATCCAGGTTCCGGATCCAGGCGTCCAGTGCGGGCAAAACCGTGTCGGCCCCCATTTCCTTCAGGACGCGTTTGGCGTGCTGGCGTTCATACGTCTCCGGCGACTTGAGTGAATTCAGCAGAGTTGCCGCATTGCTGCCGACCAGTTTTGGTCGAGGAACGGTCTTGCGTCCCTTGGCGGTGACTCGCCAGATGCGTCCGTGAGTGTGGTCTCGACGAGGATCGCGGAAGTCGACTTCACCGTGCTGAATGATCGGGTTGTACCAGTCAGCGATATAGATCGCTCCGTCCGGTCCCTGTTTCACATCGATTGGCCGGAAGGCCACATGCTGCGTACTGATCAGGTCCTGCTGCTGGCGCGCGGCGAAGCCCGATCCATCTTCGCTCAACACAAACCGGCAGACCCGGTGACCGCGGAAGTCGTGAGTGATCAGGTTTCCCTGCCAGTTATCGGGAAGATGGCGGCCATCCACCATTTCCAGGCCGCAATACTTCGGGCTGCCCGGATTCAGTCCGTGCAGAATCCGCGGGACACCGTAGACGGCCGGATACGCAGCGCCGGGCACGACGTAGTTGATCCCTTCGCCACCAGCACCATCCGTGGCGAACGATTGCCCCCAGCGATCGAAGACGTGGCCCCAGGTGTTGACCCAACCCCGCGCGAAGACTTCCAGCCGCATGGTTTCGGGACGAAACTGCCAGATCCCTCCCGCATTCAACCGGCGGACGCCATACGGTGTTTCCACATGGCTGTGGATGTAGATCGACTGGTTCATGTACAGCATCCCGTCCATGCCCCAGCGAAATGTGTGCAGGATATGGTGCGTGTCTTCCGTGCCGAAGCCGCTCAGAACAATCCGCGACTGATCCGCCTTGCCGTCCCCATCCGTGTCCTGGAAATGAACGACTTCCGTGCTGTTGGCGACATAGGCACCGCCATCACCTGGCTCGACGGCGGTGGGAATCAGCAGTCCGTCGGCAAATACCGTCGTCTTGTCCGCCGTGCCGTCTCCATCGGTATCTTCCAGGACCAGGATCTTGTCGTTGGCCTTCTGACCCGGAGCAATCTGCGGATAAACCTCGGACGCCGCCACCCACAATCGACCCTGGGGATCAAAGTTGATCTGGATCGGCTTGTGCAGCTTGGGATCCGCGGCAAACAGGTTGACTTCAAATCCGTCCGCCACAACGAACGACTTGCGCTCCTCTTCCGGGTCGGGAATGGGAATGTCTTTCAATTCCCGTTGAGCGAACAGATTCTGAGCGATCAGCAGCAGCAGGCAGATCGAATTGCAAAACGGACCAACGCGATTCATGACAACAAATTCCAAATGGCGGTTTAACGTCAGATTGCAGAAAATGACGGTGCTAAAGAGTTACTGCTTTTTCAGTTCGTCAATTCTCAATTCGATCTGTTCGACCAGAGGATCGAACTGGGCGATTTCCACCGCGTTGTTCCCCTGTTCGTGTTTGCGGAACCCCGTCAGATAGGTGATGTTCTGGGGTCGCCAGCGATAGAAGAACAGCCTGTTCTTTTCCACGATCAGATGCCGAATCTGTTCTTCCTGTGCCGACGTGAATCCGCGGGTTGGCAGTTTCTGTTGCGACCGAATCGCCTGGGCCACGGCCGCATAACCGCCGGGGCCGAAGTGCATCCCATTCTCGGTCAGGTTTTTGGCCGCCGGCGGAATGGCGAACAGGTCGATGATCGGAGCCTGACGACGCGCGGCAAGTTGCCGGATCGCCTCGACATACCTGGCCAGCATCGCATTTTGACGACTGGCATCGGGCAATGGCGGTGCCGGTTTTTCGAGGCGCGTCGGTGTGAGAAACACCAGTCGGGCACCGGTGGGCTGGAGATCGTCGCACAGCTTTTCGTATTGCCTGATGAACGGTTCCAGACCGGCATCCCCCGCATAGGATTCGTTCTGACCGTATCCGAGCAGGATGACCGTCGGCTTCAGTTCCTTCACCAGATCCATCATGCGCTGATAACCAACCTGCGGAGGGTCGAAGATGCCTCGCGAGTCCGCCCAGACGGTATCACCGCTCCAGCCAAGATTGCGAAACATGACCTTGCGATCCGGCCAAGCCATGGTCAGCGCCGTTTCGATGTAGCCAAACTGGCCTTCCCGTTCGATAAAGGTCGCCCCCAGCAGCACGACCCGATCCTTGTCCTTCAACTCGAACCGTTCGGCACCGGATGCCAATCCGGCGAATTGAGTGAGAATCATCCCGGCAAGCCAGACGACCCGACCGCAACTTCGACCACAAATCACAATGTCACTCCGAGTTGTGGCATCTGCCGCCCTGCCAGACGGTGTTGCCAATGCGTCGACGTTCACGAAAACGTCCCGGCGAAATCGCCAGAGAACGAAACACCCATTCTGTTCTGGCCACCCACTGAGTCGCAAGCGAGTGAACCCGATTGGCAGGGCGAGTATCGTTTTGGCGATGCACGCTCAGTCTCAGGACCGATAAGCCAGGGTGAATCACGGTGGCGTGAATTGCCGTCACCTTCACCCTGCCTTGGTTTCCGAGTGCGAGGAATTGTTTTCATGAGGTGTGCCTGACATGCGATTTCGATTTTTTCCCCTCGCGATTGGTGTGCTACTAGCTAGCCGTTACCGCAGGTGTCTTGTTGACGAACCGCTGCTGGGCGCACTGGTATGAGCTTGGTCCGTCGAAAGACGAGTGGGGGTTGAAGTACGACGGGGAATTGGAAGCCGCCCCAGGCGACAAGCTGACCGTCCAGTTCACAATTGCTTATCAAGGGAGACTCAAACCCATTCATTCAGTCTTCGTGATGGCTCTCAGCAATCCAGATAACCGTGGCAGAGCGGCGAGGAAACTGTCAGGAAACTGCACCGAGAATCGGGTCAGTCCTGGGCTGTACATCACAGCCGCGACTGAAAGTGATCTAAGCATTTGTTCGGCGCAGCTGACTTTTATTTGTGAGAACATTCATCATCGGCCAATTTGGACAGTGACAATGGAATCTGCATTTGGGCGTCGCGAAAACACGACCACTTCGCAGATTCGCACGCGACTCTGCAAATCGCGGCCGACATTGGAAGCCCGCTCAAATTCGGCTACCCACCAACCGGGGTAAAGATCGATGAATTCAAAATGATTCAACCCGCTGACCGCAACAAATGCTTGGCGTTCCGCAGCTTCGCGGGCAACCTTTGCGAGTCGCAGTTGGTCCTCCCAACGAAACAGAGATTCATTGTATCGGATAAATCCGTTGCCCGCACCCCGCGTGGTATACGGTGGGTCAGCATAGATGACATCTCCAGTCCCCGCCTGAGCCATTGTTTTTTCGAAATCAGCCGCACTGAGCTTGGCGGTGCGGAATGCTGTTGAGGCAAGTACAACGTCATCTCGATTACAAATTATCCGGCCCGAATTGCCGAATGGAACATTGAATCGACCTTCCTTGTTCAGGCGGTAAACGCCGCCCCAGCAAGTTCTGTTCAGGTAGAGAAATCTGGCGGCTCGTCCGATTCGTGTGCGTGGGACACTTCCTCTTACTCGGTAGTAACATTCCTCACTGTTCGACAATCGCCAAACGGACTCCACAACCAGTTCCGGATAGCGTTTTACCGTCTTCAGGAACTCGATCAAGTCTGCGTTAACGTCCGAAAGAACCGCCTTTTTCGGCCGCATCGCGAGAAAAAGAGCGCCGGCACCAAGAAACGGTTCAAAATAAGTACCACTGAGTTCCGCTTGCAGAACGGCGCTCAGCACCGAAGAAAGCCATCGCTTTCCGCCGGGCCACTTCAAGAATGGTTCGATTCCGCTGACGGGCATTTCAGTCGTGGTGCTTCCACAGGGGCTAGATTGCCGACAAATCAACAATGTCATACCGCCAATAGACGCCCGAGGCTTTGACGTTGGGCGACAACTGTTCCTCGGCGACAATGTCGGACACGACACCGTGCTTAGTGCAAAGTGATCTCAGCCCGATTGCCAACGAGTGAGGTTTCGTGCCACAACATAGGTACTCAACGGTGTTGTCGATGAAGTTCTCAGCATTTCGTTCCGTCAGCGCCTTCCACGCAGCTACTGCGTCGGCTGCATTTGCGCGAATGATGCTGCCTTCATTGATGGAGAATCTGTCGAGCAAGAGTTTGTTTTGTTTATACGTCCTGTCAACGTAGTCGGGTAGAACACCGGGGTCGGGGAAAAGAACAACAATTCGATCTGGTTCTCGTCTCTCAAACAGCCGCAGAGTCTTGTACCCTTCAAAACCGACGGAAACGAGATACAGACGCGATCGTCTTGGTATCCACGGGTTCTGAAGCCCGGGAATGGCGACAGCTTCCCACTCGCCCGCGGTGAACAACTCGTGACATTCTTCGTGGCCATTCACTTCTGGATATTCTCCCTCAGCGTAGAACAAGCTCAGCCTTCGCGCAATTCCATTGTTGAAAAGGAACGCCATCAACCCAAGGCAGTAGTAGATGGGACAGCACGTCAGGTCGATGCCAACATGCAAGGGGCGGCGAAGTCCTCCGAACAATTCCACGATCGCCCGCTTCAAGGCTTCGAGAGTGCTTGAATCAGCCCTGCCGCTTGCAGACAGATTCTCGACATGTTTCGCGGAACGTGAGAACTCAGACAAGCGACTCTCATCACTGCATTCCGATGCATTGGAGTCCAGCGCTGAAACTGTGTCCACACTGCCAAGCATGACCACCTTTTCGGTTGCAGATGAACCCGATTCCGCGATCTTGCAACCACGTTCCTGCGGACTCGGGACCAAGACGAGCACATCGCACGTTCCAAGGGTTGCATCAGATGGCGCGGTGCTTCGCGTCGAGATCGCTCGGAAAGATGCATCTCGAAACTCCGTCTCATTGATTGTCACGGCTCACTCCCTTCAATCTCCTCTTCGACGGGAAACAACAAGCGCTGCGGGTCATCTTGCTGTGATCTTCCAGATGCAAGCCGTTTCGCGATTTCGGCCAACTCCGAATCATCGCGGCTTTGAAGAATTTGATGGAATGTTGCGATGTCAAGCGGCGTCGAGTAATAGGCACCGCGATAAGAAAACCCGAACGCAGGCGCAAGGGACGAATGCACACGGAATCCCTCCAGCGGGTCAGCGTGATCGTCGGCTCCTGTAAGCCTGAGAAAACCAGCCTCCGCGGCATCTCGCACCAGCCGCGTTGCTTCGCGACGTTCATTTTGGGTTCCGCCACGGAGTTGGAAGATCCCGTATTCGATGAATCCACCCCGATGTTCAGTCGGAATCCGGTTTTGCAACATCGCTGTTACCTCAGCCAGTCCGCGAATCAACCGTCCGACCTGAACTGGACGCAACACACCGGAACGCGGGATCGAGTCGCGCTTCTGTTCGCTTGCACGCCGAATTGCTTTGTCCTGATCGGTGGGGCTGACCGAAGTGCAGAGAAACTGTCGCAGATCCGTTCTCGATGCGGATGGAAACTTTTCTATGAAGATTTGATGGAGTTGGGACAGAAAGTCCCGGATGCACCCGTCACTGACTCCCAGCACCATTTCCGCGAACGCAAACCTCACGTTCCGTTTTAACAAGTGCTTGCAAATGGCCAAGTACGCCACGACCATCTTCTTGCGGAATTCCGCGCTCTCCTGCCTACGCTTGCTCTTGAATTCCGACGGATTTGGAGGCGACAGTTTTAGGCGGTCGGCAATGAATGCTTCGTAATACGGCGGAGATTCTTCCTCATCGTCTCCGATACCCCACTCGACAGAGAATTTCTCGGCAAGTAGTTGCAATTCAGACGCGGCAGGATTCTCCGAATTGCGAAGGAGATCACCAACCAATCGATTCAAATTCAATTTGCCAAGGCTGGCATTCAGGGTAAAACGAACTGACTCATCGTCCAATTCCTGTTGGCAGCGCACGGTAGCAACCCCCTCTGCCAACTCCGCGAACCCTGAAAGGGTTTGGTCATCCAACGAAATCTGTTGAAGATCCGCCTTTTGCAACGTCAGACGGGGAATGAGCGTCTGGCTTAAGTCGGTTGGCCGACTTACGTACGACACCACTGGGAACAAAGGATTGGATGCCATACGAATGAGGGTGTTGACGACAAGTTGTTGGCGGTCAGAGAGCACCTCAGCCTCGTCGAGGCAGATCTTGAAGTGCCATGAATTCTCCGTTCCATTCGTACCGAATCCACAGCTGTTGCATGCTTCGCCCAATTGGACTGAAACAGACTTCGCAAATTCCCCAAACGCGGGGATACGAATCTGATCTGCGAGTTCCTTCGGGTCGATTGACTGTTGAGCAGATCGTTCGATCTTTTTCCGAATTTGCGAGGACGCCTCTCCAACATCTAGCACAGTTCGACAAGGCGGCAAATTGGACCATTCAAGGAGGTCACCCCAGTTCGACACAAAATGGTCGGCAACACTCTGTTCCATGCGCCCCGTCTGACCGGTCAGTATTCCATCGCTGATCAATCCGGAAACCGCCGCAGCGATCAGTTCAATTGAAAGCAAGTCAAGATAAAATCCGAAAATCATTCCTTCGAGTGGCGTTTGAGACGCGTGCAGGAAGTCCACGCTCTTACACGCGTGTCCTGAAAGTTTGGTGTATACCCCAATGAATCGCCCTCGGAATGGATCGTTACCAAGCTGGTGACGGAGCGTGGGGTTTTCGAATCGTTCTTGCCAATCGAGCGATCTGAGAAGAGTGGTTTTCCCGCTTCCCCGGGAACCGAACAGCACCGTGGGGCGGGCATTCTCAAGCTGGGAGATGTGGTGCGGTAGAAAATAGGTGTGCTTCGTTGACTCTTCATATTTCCCTCGCGCGAATGGTGAACTCATGGCACGACCTTTCTGACTCGAAGGTCTCTTGGGCTTGCGTCACGGTGGTGGAGTTCTACCAGTCCATGCCACTCTGCTTCGACTAACCAGTCCCGGACCGTTTCAAACTGTGGTTGCTGATTCGATTCTGTAATGAAACGGTCACGGATCACCGTCAACGGCTCCGGCTCCGATCTACTCACCCGGACTGCACATTGGATATCGTTGCTGATTTCGAATGCCATTCCAGGTTGGTGGCAAAATGAAATTCGAAGTGGCTGTTCTGCAGAAACGTCACCGTCGTTCCTCAATCGGTATCGAACGATCTCCAACCCCAATGGATTGTGGTCTCTTCCGAAAGCCATCTTGAGAACATTGAATCCCTTGACCACTTCCGGCGCTGAGACGATGACGAGTCGGCCAGAGGTATGTTGCGGATTCGCAACTACCTCAACGGGATCATCGTGAATGTGTCCATGACAGTAAACGATCGGGCGATCCAACTTGGCGAGTCGCGACCGTAACATGCCGCTGTTGAGCAATTCGGTGTAGACGTCAAGACGTGGTGTTGCCTGGGGTAGCAGGTTGTGGTGCGCCAGAACAATTGGGACAGACTTTCGTTCGAGCTTCTTGATGGCATCGCATAGCGCAGTGACGTGTTCTTGATGGAACGCGGGGGCATCAAGTTGTTCTGCGATTGCTTTGAATTTGTCTTCTGGCGTCTCCTCTGATTCAAGCAGTCGACCGACTTCATCCGCAATGGACTCCAAAATCTTCGCAGGAACACGCCTCCACTCTCCACAGCCGATGCAAGAGTTCAATGAAAAAAGATCGATTGAACAGTTGGCGTGGGATAATTGGCTGGCCCGAAGTCGTTCTACGGTCAGGGTTCCCCGTGGGAAGTGTTTGTTCCACTCCGCTTCGAGTGGGCGAAAGAGGTCTGGAAACGGTCTTGCGTTTGGTTGCAGCGACGTCCTTGCGACATCGTGGTTTCCCGGAACGACGTGCCAATGATCGGGCAAAACCGATTCTGCATCATCCAAACGCATGTTCGAGTTGAGGTATTCAATGCACTCCCTGTATTTGCCGATCGCTCCCCTTGTGGTCAGATCGCCACAAATCAGAAGCCCACACACGCCGAGCTCGCTCTTGACCTGGTCGACCTTCTGGATGACTTGCCTTAGCTTCTTTCCGATACCGATTGCTTCTCCGAACCCATCAGACAGCGATAGATCTTTGAAATCTCCGATGACATCCAACTCCGCCTCAGGAAAGTGGATGTCGCCGATCTGGATAACCGAGATCACTTGCACAATCGACATCTCCGTTGACGTGCCGAACTTACCATTAAGGTCAAATCGCAAACCGCGGGAAGGGCTTGGTGTCAGTCTCTCGCAAAAGCGTATGCTCTGAAGCCTTGGGAACTCACAACTACTCGCCTCACAAAGTTCAATCGACTGGAATGATACCGTCCGATGGCGTAAATGCACGACGCTGCTTCTGCCGTTTCTCTTCCGTGCGCATTGAATACGACTCAGTGGTCTCCGCCTTGGCAAAGCCCTTCAGCTTCCGCTCCAACTCCACAATCCGCTTCTGACCAATCGCTCTGGATCCAGGCGACCTTCCCGCAATTCCTGTTTCATCTTCTCTTTGGCGTCCATGCCACAGTCGTAGAAAATTGCTCAATTCTTGGAAAGACCACTTTCACAGTTTGGACAGTTACGTGAGCGAAATGGCGAGAGACTGTGGCATGGGTATTCGCTCCTGGAGGCAGAACCCTTTCAGGGTAGAAATCATGATGCGTTCAGACCCCAGGGTAGCCGCGGGGCGCGGCAACCCTGGGCTCTAAGACGAAACTCCTCCAGAGTGAAAGATATGACTACCGCGTCCTAACCCTTCGAAAAGTCGCGACAACAATCGTTACCCGCGGAGAGTGCCACCCAGCCGAGGAATTGTCGGTCTCGATCGGTATGTCAACACGCAGATTGATATTGCCCGAATCGACGCGGACTGCTTCAATTCTACGCGATTTGCACAGTTGACCTTCCGATGTGTGAATCCGTGACCGCAATTTCATGAGGTGTGCCTGACATGCGATTTCGATTTTTACGCCTCGCGATTGGTGTGCTGGCAGCCCGCGGGAAAAGGTGTCTGACCCTCTCCGGGCATGCGGTTTTCAAGGCGAATCGATTGCCCTCCAAAGGGTCAGACACCTTTTTCTGCAGGCTGCTTGCCGTCACCGCTGTTGTCTTGCTGACGAACCACTGCCGGGCGCACTGGTATGAGCTTGGTCCGTCGAAAGACGAGTGGGGGTTGAAGTACGACGGGGAATTGGAAGCCGCCCCAGGCGACAAGCTGACCGTCCAGTTCACAATTGCTGATCAAGGGCGACTCAAACCCATTCATTCCGTCTTCGTGATGGCTTTCAGCAATCCAGATAGTAGAGGCAGCCGCACGTACCTCGTGAAGACGCCCATCGACATGAAGCCGACCACGGACGGAAAACTCAACGGTCACGTTCAGATCGGGAAGGAATTTGCCAGCCGTGCTGTGATTCGAATCTTCACCGAGACGGTTGACGGCCGGTCGCAAACGGCGGGTCCAACCGCCGGGGCGAGGTATTACGACATTCCGCTCAAAAAGTTCCTGAAGAAAGCCCCCGCGTCTGCTTCATTCCAAGTGCCACCATCCATCGCCTCACCGCCGGCATCGACCGCCACGAAATAAGGTGTGACACGCGCTGACCGGGATCCAGTCGCCTCGCGACGGTTGGTACCCTGACTGAGGAGCATCGCGGGTTTCCTGGGTGCCACGGACTCGGAGTCTTCGACGTGGCCGTGTCCGCCGACTTGTGTTCGGATCTCTCAGGGGCTTTTTGCGTCCGATGGCAGTGCAAACGTCGACGAATCTGGTGTTTTGATCGAAGAGGAACTTCATGATGCACTGGTCGCATTCGATTCTTTGTCTGATCATTCTGGCTGGGCAGTTTTCGACGCCTCTGTTGGCTGATGAGTCGGCCAAGCCCTATCGCGGAGACTTCTGGCGGCAAACGGTGTCTTTATCGGCCAAGGGCCTGCCGTTGAACTCCGCCATTGAGGACATCGCCCAGCAGGCCCACGTGAAAGTCGAATGGGACCTCGACGCCTTAAAGCAGATGAACTTTGATGTCGAACAGCCGGTAACGCTGATCATCGAGCAGGAGACATTTCACGACGCCATTCGCAAACTGGTGCGGTGGAATCAAGCGCCTGGCTGGCAGAAGGTCTCGGAACGCTTTCGACGCGGAGTTCTCACCGTTACCTCGTATGCGGCGGACCGACAACAGACGCGGCAGGCTTTGCCGGAATGGTTGCGGACCGTCTATGACAACCACAAGGTCACCGCCAGCGTAGACGATGATGATCAGGTCAGATCTCTGTCGGTCACGGGCATTCTGACAGACGAACTGCTGGCCAACATCGGCACGCTGGCCCATCTCCGGCATTTTGAAATTCACGGTAAAGTGGCCTGCACCCCCGCGGGAACGGCTCCCCTGGCCGGGTTGAACCGCCTGGAATTGTTAGCGTTGTATTTCGGTTCGCAAACGAGGGACGGTCTGGCCGATGCGATCTTGAACAACGTGGCCCGCCTGAAGTCATTGCGAGAGATTCGATTGAACGAAACCGGCGTCACGGACGCCGGAATGCAGCAACTCGAAAAGTTGCCGCAACTCACGTCATTGAGAATCTACCAGGAAGGCCGGCTGACAGACGCATCGCTGGCGTCGATCGCAAAGCTGAAGCGTCTCAAGTCGCTCGAACTCACCAGCCACGTCGGCACAGAGTTGGGACGGATGCGATTCTCAGAGGAGGCTCTCGAATCGCTGTCCAGCCTGCAAGAATTAGAGCATTTGCACGTTTCCGGTCATTTGATTCTTCCGCAGATGTTGACGTTTCCCAGGTTGAAATGGTTGGACATCAGCGGGCCGTTGCTGGAAAAATCGCTCACAACTCGCATGGCCGCATGTCAGGAACTGGAGTTTCTCAATCTTCACTTCTTGAAAGTCGCTGACGATGCATTGGAACCTTTTGCGGCACATGCAGGATTGACCCGTCTGACGCTTCGTTCGCGAGACATCTCCGATGCCGGGCTGTCTCCGCTGAAGGACTGTCCGAAGTTATCGGAAATCTGCTTGGAGACGCATGGTTTGACAGACAAGTCGTTCGCTCAGTTGGCGGAACTGAAGTCGCTAACGAAGCTCAATGTCAGTTGGAACAAAAACCGCTTCACACAGGACGGCGTCAAACAACTCGCGAAGTCGCCGAAGCTGGAGACGCTCCATTTGCGGGTTATTCCCTATTCCGGCGGTGTTATAGAAGTCAGCCATTATTCGGTCATCCCCGCCTCTCGCCGGCTCTTTGACAATCCCCCCATGTTGATTCCGCAAAAGAAACCAACGATTCCGAATTTCGATGTGGATCTCTTGGCCGAGACCTTTCCGAACACCGACGTCCATCTGGAGATGGACGACTTCGACCCGTCCGATAAATGAAATGCCAGGTATTGTCGTGTCCGGTGCGCAATGGTGTCTGGTCCGCCAAACGTCCGCCAAACCGACTCAAAGATAGGAAACTCCGGCAAGTAACGCGGTCTGGAATCCCATCGGCAGGATCAGGCCGACCAGCCACGGCAATCCAGGGCGGCGGGCAGGCAAACCAGAGGACGGCGGGGTACCGGTGACACTGGCCAGCTACCGCGATGCGAGTCGAGCGCCGTTCCGCTCGACACCGACTGCGTGTCAACTTCTAACCCTGGAGTGCTGCGGCTCGACACCGCACTCCATTCGATGGAAACGACGACTCTCGCATTTCGAAAACCGCCGCTTTCGGACGCGATTCTGTGATCGAACGCTTTGGGGACGATTGACGTGTGCATTCGCAAGCCGTGCATTCCTTCCCGCCACTGTTTTCATTACACTCCTCGCGGCGCGACGACCTCGGAATACTCGGTGCTGCGCCCGCCTCGTTGTGTTTTAGCAAAATGGAAATAACTTTCGTCGCTCCAAGATGTTTGGGAGCCGACACGCTCTTTTTTCGCTCATTGAGGAGCAATACGCATGGTTTCTTCGACTTCAGTTCTCGCGGATAAACTGCACGAGTACCCCCAGCAAGCTGTGATCGACGGAACCGGCGGTGGAACGTCTTCGATTCTCGATGACTGCCTGAACAAGCACGGCGGGGTTTTGCAGCTTCTGCACCGCTACGCCGGCCGGACATTCTGTACCCCGGGCAAACGCCTTCGTCTTGAAGCGCGATCGTATTATCCAGACTACATGAACGGTACCGGTCTCGATGAACTCTGGATGTGTTGCACCGTTCCCATCGTGACGGGCGTCATCGATACGCGCACGAAAAAGGCACCGTTTCGCGAAGGAGAAGCGCATGCCCTCACTTCGAACGGGCAAGTCATCTCGCTGCAGGATTTGATCGCCGCCAATCCGAAGGCTGTGATCGGAGACAAGATTACGGCGTTTTCGAACGAGCTGTTCGGCAAGCCGACCTGGCCGATTGTGTCAAAGAAATTCGACAATCTGAATCCGATTCCAGATCACCTTCACTGGTCAAAGTGGGAAGTGTATGACATCAATTCTTTTGACAATCCCGGAGTCAGTGCGTCGCATTATCACACCACGGCGATGGGGCTGTACTCGTTCGTGACGAAGGAGCAGTTCCTCGCCTGCATGAAACGCTGGGGAAAGGGCGAGTATAATGGGATCCGGCACCTGGCACCGCACGTGATGATGCATATTGATAACGGCTTCGTGATGCCGAATGGCGTGCTGCACTCACCGACGAACCTTTGCACGCACGAGCTGCATGTCACGATGGATGAGCACTTCCTGGCTGAGGACTTGACGCTTGACGGACGAATCGGCGCAGCCGATGCATTTTACGCTTGCCGGGAAGTCGACTATCCCAAGGCCCGGCATCAGGACTGGGATTACCTGGTTGAAAAGCTCGACTTCGCAGCCAACCAGGACCCGAACTTCGTCCTGAAGAATTCTCGTCCGGCAATCCCGGCCGAAGAATTTCAAGGCGACGGGGTCGACGCAAAGTGGATCGTTTACGGTGATTTCCTCGGCGACCAGAAGTGCTCAATACTCCGGCTCACCGTGCAGCCTGGCGCCAAGACGAGTTTCCACCCCGAGTGTCCCGCGCTCTTCCACACGAACGGCGGAAGCGGCCGCGTTGGAAAGCTCGAAGTGCGCTATCACCAGAATATGATTCTCGGCGAGATCTATCCCGAGATCGGCTTCATCACTCAGGCGGCGCTGGCGAACGGCGGTGTGGAAATCGAGAACACGGGAACAGAACCGCTCGTGTTGACCTTCGACTTCCCGCAGCACGCGCATACCAAGACCCCCGGTGTTGCCGTTGCAAAGTAGTCGCTCGACGTCGCTAACGACGTTCAGCAACCCAGATGTTGCGGTACAGCACGCGGCGTCCGAAGGCTTCAAACCAGATCGGGCCATCGGCAGTCTCCGGTCCTTTGAAGCCGTGCGGCGTCGGGCCGTTGACTTCCTGCTTGTCGACTGTCGGATGCCCATTCAACTTCGTTGAGATCACTGCCTTCGAGGTCTTCTTTCCTTCACTGTCGAATCGAGGTGCCGTGAAGTCGATGTCGAGTGTCTGCCAAACCAGCGGCGGCAGGCACGAATTCGGGACGTTGCTCGGATAGGTAAAAACAGTTCCGCAGACACGCGGCGCGTTGTTGTTCTTCGCCACCGGAAACTTCGACGACGTGCTGTTCTCATCGAGCAGCTTGCCGCGATGTGGACTCGTCGCGCCAGACAGATCAAAGTCGAAGCCAAAGCTGTCACCGATGGCGACTTCGTAGCGTGAGAGCATGTAGATGCCCGCATCGGCTCGTCGCCACGGAATGTTCTGCGGCTCCCACCCGGTCATGAACTCTACGTGCAACTGGTAGTCTCGGAACCGCCGCTTCGTGACGGCCCCGGCGAGCATGTGTCCTTCAAACATCATCGGCGCGGTCAGGCCTTCGATGTCCTTGCGCTCCTCGAACGCGTCCATGTTGGGCGTCGCACCACCAAACAGCACAAACGCTCCCGCAGGAGGCTGCTGACCGAGCGTCGTACTCTTGCGTTCCACTCGCTTCAACAGTGTCTGTCGCTCACCGCGTTTCAGCATCAGGCCGTTCTCATCCAGAACCGAACTGACTCCCTCATCCGTCAGCGAACGAAACTCTGCCCGCCCTTGAGACATCGGGGCGCTCTCCAATAGTCCATAACGCCCCCCGTCCCAACCATCACCCGGTAATCCGCCTTCGAGGACCAGAGCATGAAACGATTTCTCGCCGCGTGTCACGACCTGTACACCGACCGACTTCTCGCCGTCCTTGCCAACGTATTCCCCCTGCAACTTCAGCTCGATTCCGATCGCCTGAACGTCGAACAGCTTCCGCGTCGCCTCCTCAGTCGCGTAGTCCAGCTTCTGCGCCGGAGCCACTGCGGGCCACGCGATGACCAGGCACAGTACCGCAATCGTGACTAACTTTCTCATCTTCTTTCCTTCTGGCAGCGTTGAAGTGCCGGTTTTCAGGGAAGACCGTGGATCGTGGGACGATCCAGGTCGACGAGTTTTGAGTCTGACGTGTACCAGGAGAATGTCAATTCATGCAGATCGCCAAGTCCATGGTCATGTCGAACTCGTTTTCGGTGTCCAGCCATCTGTTCGATCCTCGCATCGATTCATGCGATACTCACCGACCTCTTGCGACCAATCCTATTCAAACGTCGTTGATCGACCAAGCCTTTCGGAGAAAATGACAAGACCACAGATGTCGCTGATTCATGGCAAGCCGATGCTGTTGGCACGAACTCAAGGACGAGGATTCAAGGGCGACATTTTCTGGTTCATCCAACCGTCCCAGGGCGAATGATTGACGGACGAACTTGTCGTAGTCCGCTTTCCGTTCCTCGGAGTATACGGCAATCCTCTTGTGACTAACGCCGCAGAGTTGCCGGAACATCTTCGGGGAGGATTTCCTGAATGAACAGATGAGTTCCCTCTAGTTCCGAGAAATCGCTGTTGGATTCGTCGATTGCCAGGATCGGCGATTTTTCGAGGGTTCCAATGATCCACGCCGTCGGGGTGCCCATTTGCGAAATCGTGGGGGGAATCCGCGACCCGAAGGGCCATCCCGTCGCCACGGTCCGCAGTTGATGGTTGTTATGAAATGTGGTTGAGAATTCCTGTTCGTGATCGACGCCAGACGGCAGATTCTTTACTTGTTGCATCGAGTACACATCGATCAGCCCATCCACCGGATTCGGTTGTCGCTGCAGGTAACCTCCATAGTACTGCGTTCGCCCGGCAGAAATGGACTCCGCGGGTGAGGCTGCCTGAGACGTGCCGACCACCAGCCAGCAGTTCGTCAGGTCAAAGGGAAGGTGGTTACGCAACTTGACCGTCAACAGTCCCGAGAGGGGTTGCGGCGGCTTCGTTGCATCCGGTTTGTTGTCGGGGTTCGTTCGTGGCTGGAAATCCAATTCGAAGTCCAGTCGTTGCAACTCACTCCGGTATGCCACGGCATGACAGCGCCCGTGTCCCCAGAGGGTCATTGGAACATGGATCTGACAGGCATCTTCGGCAACTGGTCCCTGATTCTGCTGCCAGGTGAACGGGGAGTACCCACTCGATGGAGGCGAGTAACCATATCCATAGACGTAGCGATTCTGGGTGAGTCCGCTGCCGATGAATTGCAGGTCTGCATGTCTGCCCGTGACGGCCACCCGGGTGTTGCGGCTTCCCGCGGACTGCACCTCCAGACTCCCGACCTGGATCAATCCGCCAATGCCGGGCTGAGTCACCGTCGTCCAGACCAGATCTCCCTTGCTCAACCGCAGATATCCACCCAGCAGGCCGGACAGGATCGATGCGCCGACCACAACGACGATCGTGTATCCGGCAACCTGTCGCTGGCTGAAACGAAACAGGGCCAGGGCCACGGCGACCAGCAGCGTGTAGAGCGCAAACAGGGCGAAGACCAGGACCCGGTTCCGCAAGGTGCGTCCTTGCCGCGACTGCGTGAGGTATCCCGCATCCGCAAAGGTGTTGATTTGATTTCGGGCAAGGAATGCCGATGTCACGGCAATGTTCTGTCGCAACTCGGTGCTTTCAGAACTGAGTAGTGACCCCGAGTAGATCTGGATCGATCCCAATCCAACTCGGTGAACGGTGAATGGGCCTGACTGCGTGGGGATCTCCGCTTGCAGGGGGGCGGATTCGACGAGTCGATCAACGATCTGCCGTGATTCGTTCTCCACGAAGACGGTTCCTCCCTGGCACACCCATTCGGCGACGGACAGCCACTGCGTGCGATTCAAGTCCTTTTCTTCCGCTCCGTCCGGAAACACCATGGCTCGAACAATCACGAGCGGACCGGGATGATTCGGAACCTGCCAGGGCTTGGCCGTCACGCAGCGAACCGGGTGCCCCGTCAGTCCCGCCACCGTGACATCCAGATTGGACGTCTTGTTCGTGACGGACATTGCGCCTGGCAGTTGCAGGTTTCTGCCACCCTCGTCAATAAACAGCGCGACATTGATATTTCGATCGAAAAACTGTCCGGCCGCGATGTTCAGTTCGCGACTCCATAAGATCTTTCCGCCCTGCTCGAGTGTGGCAGTACATTCGTACCAGTTCGACAACGATTGAATGGACGTGACACGCCGTGAGGCACCCGGCGAAATGAACAGATCGCCGACGGTCACCTCGAATCCTCGCATCTGATCGGTCAATTTGAGGACGCCCTCGATGTTGCGGTCAGAACTGTTTTGAAGCAGCAGTGAGATCGGTACAGGAGCAGAACTATCGACAATCCCGCCCCAGCCCGCCGTGGCCTCAACCGTCAATCCCGCCGAATCAATATCCCCGATCGATCGGTAGTTTTGTGCCGTCGCGGTTGTTGAAAGAATGACGATCAGCAACCCCGCCCGCAGGAGCAGGCTGCCGATTGATCGCGCATCGACTGCCGGGCAGGTGTCCATTGGATCATGCATGGGCAGCCTCCTGAGGCGGATCGGGCAGATACATCTCGCGCAAATCGGAACCGCTGCGACGCATTCGGATCAGCGTCAGGCCCAGCAGGACCGCGTGAACGATGTAAAACGGCAGCGTTGACACATTGCTGGGAAACGGCCGGCCAAGTTCACCATTAAACAAGACCACTGCGACCATGATTGGTGAGATCATGCCGATGCTGGGGGCGACTTCCGGGACCAGGTGAAGGGAGCGGATTTCGTGCGTTTCCATCGCAATCACTGCGATCAGGACCGGCATCCCGCAAATGAAAACGTAATACATGAAGCCGACTCCGAAGAAGGTTGTGCTGCGGATCCAGGTCAGCAGACACCACCGGCGTTGAAGTGCATAAATCACGATTCCCACGATCGACACAACAATGCTTCCTTCCAGGGGGATTCGATAAAAGTCGATCTGTCGGCCCTGCAGAGTGATGGAATCAAGTTCGGGAAAGATGGAATGTTCGCCGCTGCCGGCAAAGTGCTGCTCGTAAAGAAACGGCATTGCCATGGAGGCACCCGTCGAAATGAACACAAACAGCAGGAACGCCACTGAGTCCAGCGTGGAGACTGCGACAGTTCGGCCACGCCAGAACGACAGCCGCTGATAAGTCGTGTTCTTCCCATGAGAAAACAGGAGAGCCGCCAGGATCAGGCTGACTCCATGGACCAGCAGAAAGCTGGCGTGATGTTGCAGTGCCCACCAGGGGATCGCGTATTGACTGCGAGGCATTTGAAATGCTGTGCTGCTCGCAACAACAAAATGACCCGCGCCCTCGGACACCATCAACACGCCGAAGGCCAGCCCCCATCGCAACAATCCTTCATGGCGCAACAGAAAACGGCCGCGGTTCTGATAGAAAAACGCGACTTCCGAGGAACGCTGGATATGCTGCCGAACCCGGAACCAGCGTTTGCGTCGCGTATCACCTTCGCGGATCACTTCGCCAAACGTGCTGTTTTCCCGAATGATGCCGTACAGGGGGCCCAGGTAAACTGCGGCCAGCGACAGGCAACTCAGCACCGTCATACCACAGACACACGACAGGAACACCCGGAGGAAATCCTGACCGACAGTCCATTGTGCTCCGGGAATCGACGTCAGCAGAGGATGGATCAGGGCAGGAAACGGTGTCACAACAAACGGCTGAATCCGCATCGGGTAGCAACCCAGAATTGAAATACTGGTGGCGGCGAAAATGACCACCATCGCCGCCAGCAGTTCGTTGAGGTACAGCGACACCCACAACGTGACCAGAGCAAGCGTCATGCAGTACAACCAGACCAGGAACAGGCCGGCCGCAAAGTAACTCAAATTGACTCCCCCCAGCGTAAAACTCATCACCAGGTAAGGGAGCAGCAGAAACAGGATCAGGGCCAGAAACAGGTTCTGCGAAGTCGCCTTGCCGATGACGAATCGCAGCGGTGAGATTCCGCTGAGGACAATCTGGTCGAAGTAGCGGCTGATTCTGGGTTCCCAGAACACGGTGACCAGTCGCAGTGGTATCAGCAGCGTGGCCAACGCTGCCGATCCTCCCAGCAGAATCATCGCGAGCAACTGTCCAAACTCGACATTGTCCGTAAAGTTGCGAACGACCCGGTCGTCCGCGGCCAGCAGCAACGGCAGGACCAGCATCAGCACCGCACAGTTCAGCAGCAGGCCGATGGTGCCGATGTTGACGCCCGACACCAGCGTGGCGCGATCCCGGCCAAACGTGGGACTGTCCTGCACAAATTCCAGGATTCGATGTACGGGATTCATGTGACCTTGCCAGCCGTGGATTGCATGAAGATCTCTTCCAGACTTGGTTCGTCTTCCTGGAATTGAAGCACGCGGATGTCGTGTTTCAGCATCTCTGCCAGGACAAAATTGCGGTTTGGTTCGTCGCTGCCGATGATCAGGAATGGTTCCTGCAGTTCGCAGGACGTCACCACGGACAGCGCAGCCAGCAGGTTTCGCGCCCGCGTGGCATCCTCGGACCCGACGCGCAGCTTGACCTGTCGCGACGATGTCCGGTGATGCGCACGCAGTGCGTCGAGGTTTCCGTCCAGGACCAGTCGACCCGCCTCGATGATCCCAATCCGATCGCTGATATCCTCGATGTCCGGCAGGATATGTGAGCTGATAATGATCGTCTTGCCCATGGCGGCCAGTTCGCGCACGATCCCCCGCAATTCCGTCCGGGCCCGGGGATCCAGTCCACTGGCAGGTTCGTCCAGGACCAGGACCTGAGGGTCGTGCAGCAGGGTCTTGGCGAGCAGCAATCGCTGTCGATTCCCGGTGGACAAACCCTTCACCAGGACCCGCTCGCGACCGGACAGATCTGTCAATTGACAGACTTCCTGGATCCGCTGTCGCCGGTCCAGCTTGGGGATGGCGTACAGGCAGCCAAAGTATTCCAGGTATTCGCCAATCGTCAGATTCCGCGGGCAGCCAAATTCTGCGGGCATAAAACCCAGGATCTTGCGGACGGCCCGCGGATTCGTGCGAACCGACTGTCCCTGAATACGGACATCCCCACGATCCGGCACAGCCAGCGACGCAATGATCCGCAACAAAGTCGTCTTTCCGGCACCGTTGGGGCCAATCAGTCCCAGGGTTTGTCCCCGGTCGATGCACAAGCTGATCCGGTCAACGGCGATCAGGTCATCGAAGCGTTTGGTGACATTGTCGATTTCAACAGTTGCGGTCTCCAAGTCTGCTCCCGTCGTCTCGTCCGGTTTCAGGTAGCTTTGCCCAACAAATGGGGTCAGCCCCCTGCCACAGGCATCTGATTTGAATAGGAATCACATTGCGAGGTGGTCAGGCCCCATTTGTTGGGCAAAGCCGTTTCAGGTTCGACTTTAGTGTGAATGTCTTGGTTCATCATACGAGCGCGCCGACTGACTGCAAAGGAAGCGAAGGGATGGCCCAGGGAATGAGTCCTGTTCGGATCCCTGGCGCAGTATGGGCGATCAATTGCCTCAGCCGTGCAAGCGCCGGGCGCCAGAGACACGCGTTTCGGCAAGAAGTGTCTACGATTGACGCTGGCGGAGGGGATTGAAAATGCGGTCAGAATTCGGCCGCTTGGACGATTCGTTCTCAGCAGAAATGCCGGAATACCCTGATGTGGGCAACAGCACAGGCGACTTCAGGCCTACTCGGTCGAATCCGCCGTTGATGGCACGAATCTTGCGTTTCCTTTATTTTCGTGTGCCAATTGGGGTCGTTTCTGCCAAGGAACTCACGTGTCGAATCGTACTCTGAGAGCTCTCATCGTTCTGCTGATCGGGTGGACCACATTTCCTCTTCACACCAGCCTCGCCCAGTCGCAGTCGACGGCGGCGCGCATGCAGAATGTCGTTCGCAGATTTGTCCAACAGACCGGGACTGACGTCGTTGGCCTCGGCTCGTGGATTCGCGGCGGGCAATATCGGGATGTTCTGTCCGTAGAAAATGCTGCCAAGGCGTCCGACCACGATCTTCGAATTGTGCTCCCGCAAAATGTCACTGCGGACGAAGCCGCAGCGCAATGGAGCAAGAGTCGCCAGCAGCTGATTCGCCTGATCAACGAGGAATTCAAGGGCGATGCCAAGGTCGTCCTGGGCAAGACGAATCTCTACCCGCCCAGCCAGCTTTTGTCCGCAGTCGAGGATGCCGAAGATGCGACGCGACTTTTCGTCCGGCACAATCAAGTCCCGAATCTCGGATACTCGAAGCAAGTCACCGCGGATATTCCACCAAAATTCACGGAAGGGCTTTACGGCGACGGTGCCAAAGCATGGACGCAGGCATACGAACAGAACGCCGGCATGCGATTTTACAATGTCAAGGGAAACGTCTTTACGAGTGGGACTCAATACCTGCACACCTTGGAAGGTCAATCGAAGCTTACTTCGACGGGTGCTGCCAACACCGCTCGTCAATGGGTCGAGCATGCGGCCGAGTGCATCGATTCGGGAGATGGCAAGGCGGTTGGAAAGTACCTGGAACGCATCGAGCGTGATCTCAATAAATCGAAGGCTCTGGTCGGAGTTGGCGTCGATGAGGCCTGGCAGACAGAGATGCGTTCTCTGGCATCGCAGCTCAAAGGGAATCCCGCGTCTTTGACATTCGTGGAAGGTCGTGTCGCACAACTTCTGCAGCGTGCATCTGTCGAGTCGGCGATCCTTGCCCGGATCGAAGGTTCTTCCAAGGCCCAGCGGGCCGTCCTGCAGGCTCTTCTCGGGGCAATCCAGGGAGGGGATGAACTCGGCAGAAAAATACTCGAACTGGGAGCAAAGATTCCCGTCGACAAGTTGATCGAAGCCATCGCTGCCGCCATCGCCGCGAAGGAACTTGGGGCTGCACTTGGCGAACAGGACTATGGTCGAGCGATTGCCGGTCTTGGCCTGGGTCTGGACCCGTTTGTCATTGGTATCCTCGCCCAGATTACACACCAGTCACTCGAAGCGGCCAAGGATGCCGGGGCTTCGTTTGTCGGCAACCGGCAGGACTGCGAGGATCTCATGGCCGGCATCTTCACCGGCGGAGCGTTCGAGGCCGAGGGACGATCGTACACCCAGGACCAGTTGTTTCAGCGGTTCAAATCAGAGGAGAACATTCGGAGTTTCGTCATGGCCCGGGCAAAGGAAGCTGCTGCGCGGGAGTTGGGAGGGAAGACAGAAGATGTCGACAACCAGATTGCTCAAGCCAAGTTCGACAAATGCTACCCATGCATTGCCGGTGCCTGGAACGCTCGGCGAGGGAAGCTTGAAGCAGAATACCAGTCCCTTCTGGATGAAGTCGCCAACGCACCACTGATTCTGAGTTACTCCCCCACGCCGCTCAAAGTTGATCCCAAGACAAGCAAGGCAACGGCCCGAGTCTTCGTGACGGAACCCAAAGAGGTCTCCTCGAAAATGGTTCGCCTGAAAAAGATTGCCATCGAGTTGACTGGCGAGTTTCCCTCCCTCGATTATTTTTACTCGTGGTCCACAGGCGCCAAAGCGACAAATCGCCAGGAGCAGACGTTCTATGAGTATGACGCGCCGGGCTTTTACACGGTCGAAGTGACGCGACGTCTGGTTTCCCGCATCCATGGTTCCAAGGGATCGACATCGCTGCGTGACAGCCGCACGGCAGTGACTCAGAGCATCGACGTCGTTGTCGAAGGGCGCGAAGCGGATGGAATCTATGAAGGGACACTTGAGTTTGATTCAATTCGACTCGTCGACGACAAGGGGGCGTCGACAAGTCTTGATGTCACGAAGATTGAACCCGGTCAAGTCAAATTGCAATTGGCCATCCAGGGAGAGAAAGTGACGTTGACCTTGACCGGGCCAAAGACCGATGAAGGGGCCCCCACTGTCAAACTCAGCGGGCAGTTCCGTGCTGAGAAGAACGAAGCCTCGCTCAATACCGTTGATCGCTACGACTTCTTGCGACCGGGCATCAAGAAACTGGAGATGAGTGCTACTGGTCACCTCACTGAGGCTGATTCCGTTCGAGGAACGTGGAAGCTTTATATCGCAGCCGAGGTTCCGAGTGCCAAAGAGGGAGAAACAGAAAATGCCTTTGTTCATGCCGCAGGAAAATGGCAAGCGACGCTAAAATCAAGGCCCGCGCCACCGAAATCCTCCCCTTCGGGAAGCACCCCCAAGCCCGGAAAGAAAAAGTGAGAGGCCACCATGGTTTACTGTCGCAGATATCTGGTGCGGCTGCTGCTTGCTGGAACGTTCCTGATCTGGTCTCAACAATCCGGTTTCGGCCAGGAGCAGTTTCCGATTGTCCCCTATTCGGGAATGCAGCTCACTTATACGGTATCAGGAGCCGAAGTCACGGAATCAAAAGATTCGCAGGATTTTACTCGACTTCGGACGTTGACCGGTCACCTGCAGGGAGAGGAACTTCGGATTATCGGCGAGTTCGTCTGTCGCGATCCTGAGAAAACAGAGCTTCGCGTCGAGATCTGGGTCGATGACCAGAAACAGGGGACCACATATTCTTCGGCAGATCTCAACACCAGGTTGAACTCGCCGCAGAGATATGAATTGAAACTCGCTGTTCCACGCGATGCGAAGAAGGCGGGGTTCGTGATTATTGCGAAGGCAGAGACGGTACTCGGTGCGCGCGAGGTCAATTTACGAGGAGAGTTCACTGCGGCAGTTCCCTCATCGCAATCCTCAAATCCTGAATCGGATTCTCCGGACAAGGGCGTCGCTGGAGTGGCTATGGATCCTGTTCGCGGTGTCGTCCAGACGCGCGCCCCGGGAGACTCTGACTGGAAAGCCGTTTCCGCTGGAGACCAGCTTCTTGTCGGAACGCGAATTCAGACGGGAGACGAAAGTTCGGTCAAGTTGCAGCTTTCTGCCCAGGACGTTGTTTTCCTGGATCGCGAGTCGGAGGTTGTTCTGCGTGAAAACGGAATTTTTCTGGAGCGAGGGAGCTTAAAGCTAAGTTGTTCTCAAGGGGAAACTCCGCACTTGCTGATCACACCGGAATTCTTCACCGAGTTCCGTGGTCAGCACGTGGGAATTGAACGGGCAAACGACCGGACGACGATCTGGAACATGGACGGTGTCGCAAAGGCAACATTGCGAAAGGAATTCAAACAAGGAATCACGGTCCATGCCGGAATTCGCGTGGAAGGGGATGAAGAAGGGTTTGATCTGTTTGAATCCATTGATTTATCGCATGAGAATTCAACTTGGGAGCAAGCTGGTTTAGGTCGAATCATCGTGAGCCCCCCGAATGTTTCTGTCGCAACCGACAACCCGAAAACGGATGCGATACCGGGAATCGTTGTGGCACCGACCCCTCTGAATGGGGAAACTGGCAAGTCGGGTGAGAATCTTGGGAAGCGAATCCCTATCGAACTCCCCGCCGATCCCGATATCAGCATCGTGGTACTCGATTCCGTGGGTGGCTATACGCTGGAACGCAAGAGCAAGGAACCAGAGTTGGTGATATACGCCGACGGTCGGGCTGTGATCACAGATCCGTTTGGCAGGCTTCCGAAAGTGACTCGCCATCTGACCGGCGAGAACGTGAAGCAGTTCCTGGATTTTGCCGTGAACGAGCAGCACTATTACGACTTGAGCACAGAGGGACTGGAGAATCTGATCAAGCAGATCCGGGCTCAAGGTGCAGTCCCCCAGATCACCGACATGCCGACTTCGATTATTCGGATTGGAATCCTGAACAAGACTTATGAAGTGCGCTGCCAAACCCCGGCCTTCTTCGCCTCGAGATTCCCCGAGATCACCCCCTTCCAACGCTACAACGCCATCCACAGCCGCCTCACGAAATTCGTCACTGCCTCCAGAGAATGGGCCGACAAACAGAACCGATGAATGCGAATTCTTGATTCGGATTTCGGCACTCCAACTGGAGTTCTGAAGATGGGGCGAGTTGTCACGACAGTTTGGCGCGTAAGATGCCATAGTGTTGAGTAACCCAGGCGGACTGCCGCAGATCACCACCAATGCGCCACCTGGACAAGGCGTTGTTCGCGGCGGATGGTCCCGCGGAGCGAAGGTGATTCGCTGTAAGTTGCTTTGAATAAAAGGAATTCTGTTGTGACAGTGCTACAGAGCGTCTCCCGGTATCGAGTTTGGTTGTGGGTTGTGGCGGTCAATCTCCTGTTCGCCAGTGGCGGATTTCAGGCAGATGGCGGAGAAATTGCCGATCTGCATCAGAAGTGGGTCCGGCCAAAAGCGGTGGATTCCAATAAACAGAAGGCACATTTCGGGGCTCTTGGTAATCCGACGCACGGTGTCACCGAGATCGGACTGGAACGGACCGCCTGTCACGGCACCTGTCCGATCTATACCGTTGTGTTCAAGGCGGACGGGACCTTTCGTTACGTCGGCGAGGATCATGTCACGCGAAAGGGCAAGCACACGGGACGCGTCTCGCCCGATCAATTCAACCGATTGGCCGAATACCTGATTGAATCCGGATATATGAGTCTCGATGCAACGTACGACCTGCCGGAAGTCGCGGATTTTCCAACCACCTATACCATGGCCATCGTCGACACGAAGCGCAAGCTCGTGAAGAACTACGGTGATTTGGGGCCCATCAAGCTCTGGGCCCTGCAACAGTCGATTGATGCATTGCTGGCCGAGGCCGAATGGGATCGTGCGGACGGGGCCGTATCGCCGCCCGACAAGCGTCCCTGAAAATCGCCCCGCGAGCAGGTGTCGATGACTCCCACAGCGAAGGAATATGAGCGTTATGCGTTGCGTTCGACAAATCCCGGTATTTGGTCCGACGATCGTCTGCCTGGGGCTGGTTTGTGCAGTCTTCGTCGCAGCCTGGCAGGCTCCCGCGCGAAAGGCCACCGCCAGAGATTTGGAACAGCCGACGAAAGCTCAGGTGATTGAGCATATCGAGGGACTGAAGGGCGAGGTCCGCATTGATGGCGAGCATCCGGATGAGCCGGTCTGGATGGTGGACTTGTCTCCAGGCGAGCTTGACGGAGAAGTTCTGGAGTTGCTGAAGCTGCTGCCGAAACTTGAGGTATTGAATCTGAATGACCTTCCCATCACTGACGATCACCTGCTCATCGTCGGTCGCTTGAAGTCGCTGCGGGAACTGTCCCTCAACGGCACTCAGATCACGGATGCAGGCCTCAAATCCCTGGGGGCGCTGACCGGTCTGGAATCATTGTCCGTTTGCCGGACAAGGTTGACCAACGCCGGGCTGAAGCATCTGGCCCCGCTGAGACGGCTGAAGGATTTGAACTTTTTTGACACCGCGGTGACAAATCAGGCAGTCACGGAACAGTTCGCAGGCCGGGTGAAAGTTTTTGCGTCAGAGCCATCAGGCATTGTGCCTGGAGACCCTTCAAAGCTTCCGCGACCAGAACCACTGGTGGAAGTTGAGGAAGAACATCTCATGGGGGATCGCCCTGAGGAACTTGCCGAATATTGCCACGCGCGGGGCGTCGCAGTCTTTCTCACATCGCGTGGCAATCCGCTGAATCTCGATCGTGCCTACGACCTGCTTGAGGTCGCGGTCGCCAACGACCCGTCAAACGTGGACTACAAGATCGATCTGGCTGACGCCTGTGCCTTGTCTGGAAATCCGTTCGCCGTTGCGCTTGCGTGTGAATTGTATGAGGAGGTTCTCACCGACCTACCCGACGATGAAACCATTCTGGCCCGATTGGTCGATGCGTACATTTCCCTGAACAACTACGGTGCCGCACGCGACGTGGTTACCCGTCGAACTTCAGATTCCCTGACAACCCCGTTCCAGATGGCACTGATCGCAATCGCCTCGAATGATTACGACAGTGCAGACAACGCCCAGCGCGCGTTGCATCAACCTCTCGCCAGTTCCTACGCTGCGGTCTTGTCACAACTGAAGTCCGCGTCCCGCGACGAAACTGCAAACCTGCCGGACAACTCCAGGCGCCAGCCTGAGAAAACGCCATACGACCCCTGGATGAGACTGGTGGCGACACAACAGCATGTTGAAAAGATCACGGCCGGTGTCGTGGCAACGTTTCGAGATTCGAGTGATGATGGTCGGCCGCCTGGCGACACGATCCGTGAACTGATCCGTTGCCTGGCGTTGGTCGATCTTACAGAACAGCAGGTGCGCCACGATGCCCCAAAACTGAGCCTGGGAATCGACAGCCAGATGCTGAACGATGAAATCTCGCTCCTTCGTTCGGAAGCTCCTGATTCACTGGAAGGTGGTTTTTCCCGGGTCCAGAGCTGGCAGTCGATTGCCACTCTCTGTTTCTGGCGAGCGATTCAGGACGCCATTCAAGACCTTGACTCGTGTGACTCTCTCCAGGCGGCCCAGTGCGTATCGGACGTCATGGACAGGATGCTGGCAGATCACTCGTCTGAGCAACAACTGCTCGCTGACCAGATCGGCGCATTGGCTCACCGGGTTGAGACTGCCCATTCCACTCCCGCCGAGGCCGGTGCTCAGAGTGCGCTGCGAGATTTCCAGGGATATGTCCAGCGGCGCGAGCGGCAACTGCATGAGTTGCGAGTCGTGCTCGCCTTCCTGCTTCGATCTGTGTCAACGACGCACCGGTCCGAGTCCTATATCGGGGGCAGCCAGATGCTCGTCATGTTCAAGATGGAACCCCTCACGGGATTCATTCGTCCCGGTGGCCCGGTCTGGCAGGATCGTGTCGTGGCGCTCGATCTGTGGCTGCGCAGTGAGGATCTGGCCGCCTCGCTCCACAAATCTATCTCCCCGGCCGCAAAGAGGCCGTCGACCAGGTACTCCCCCAGGACACACGCCTTACTTGCCCTGGCGGAGGTACTTGTCGCTGACCAGCGACGTCAGCCCGTGGACGCAACCGTTTCGGCAGAATGGCTGAGCGACATTCGGAGTGAAGTCAAACTGCAACTGGCGATGGGAGCGAGTGATGCCACCGTCTGCGAATGGGTGGTCGGAAAACTGCGGGAATCCGCCCGCCGTCTGATCGATCAGGACGGCAACACAACCCGGATTCTGTCCGGACCCGGATCGTAACAACAGCCTGAACTCCGATCGCAATCTGACAAATTGACGGACAATCTATTCCGAAGATACAGCATCATGAACCAGTCCTTGTTCCGCCAGCAAACTGAATCGAAGTTGCAATCGGTGTTGATTGCGATGGCATGCCTGGCGCTGTTGATCCAGGCGAATTCCGTCGCCGCACAATCGCCGATCGATGATCGTCAACTGCTGAACCTGGTCGAGAAGGTCGCCCGGGATCAATCGGACAAGAATGCGTTGCGGCAGGTCGTCAGGAACATGTCCCGCTACCGCGATCTGGTCGCGGAGGGACGAGTGCCGAAAGCCAGTGTTGAAGTTCTGGACAACCAGATCTGGGACACCGCGATGCGCGCCTGGAACGAAGTTCAGCGAAAGAACCCCGAACTGGTGCGAGTCGATTTGGTCGGCTCCGGTGGTCGGCGAGGCGAAGTGGGTAACTCGTACATTTTTGGCAAGAGCGACCTGGATTTCATCCCGCACGCGACCACGCCCGAAGCCGCCGAGGCGGCGGCGGCGGAATTCCGTCAGCAACTGATTCGCGAATGGGGAGTGAATCCTCAGCAGATCGGAGTCAATGCACTGACGCCGGTGACCGCGGACGAACGATCGCTGGCCGTGGCACTGGCGGACCCTGAGAAGTATCCGCTGCGTGAACGAACCATGATCCTGGAATTTCAAAACTATCAAAACGGAATGACACTGGTCTGGGAGAATGGCGAGGTCCGCAGGTTGCCGCTTCGTGAAGTGTACGCTCAGAACGGCTGGACACCGCCGCCGGCGCCAACTCCATTGGAAGCCTTCGGGGCGGCGGTCTCTGAAGGCAAGTTTCTTGACCCGCGCAATGGTCTTGTCGGCGTCGAAAAGGCGATCCACGATGCCAAGTACCACGTGCGAACATTGAACCACGCGGTGGACATTGCCGGTGTCGAACTGCCTCCCGGAACCGAGGAACTGCGCAAAGAGTTACAGGGCATCGTCGGGTCCAAGAGTGTCAATTCGGCCCTTTCCGAACGAATTGCCAGGAACGGTGGGAATGTCGAGGTTGCGATTGCAGAACACCTGGCTGAGGCGGACAAGCTTCAGAAGCAGGTCACTCGTAATTTGTTGCGCAACCATTTTGAACTGCTGCGGGACAAGGTGGCGCAGGGAGGGGAGGCGTTGACCGAGGCCAAAGAGTCGTTCAGGAAGGTCAAGCAGGCGCTGGCTGTCATGAAAGATGCCGATGCCCGGCAAATGCTGAAGGGACTGGGGATCTCTGCTGAGAATGTCGAAACGATCGCCAATGAGGCCTCGGCCCGACGAATCATGATGGCCCGCGAAGCGGACCGCGCGGCGCAAGAGACCCGCAACCTGGCCGAAGCCTTGATCAGGAAGCTCCCTGCTTCCGAACAGGCTGCAGCACGGGCGCAACTGACTGGCATCGCACGTCTGCCGGAAGGCAAAACGCTGATCGCAAAGATCACTGAAACATTGAGGGCACGCCCGGTCGCCAGTGGCTTGATCGTCCTGACGGCGGTCCACGAAATCCAGAGGGTTGCCACCATCGCAGGGGAAAAGGGACCACAGGAAGGTGCCTTGGCCGCGGTCAATGCAGCGGCCGATTGGAGATTGATGGCCGTTTCACCGCACTATGCCGTTGTCCGGTTGTTGATTGACCTGGAAAAACTGGGAGTCGATTTTGCCATTGTCGGTCCGATCAAGGAAAAGGTGATTGAATCGGCATACTCGGGAGAGAATGGATTCCTGGCTCATTTCGGCCTCTCACGCGGTGAACTGACACGCCTTTACTCTTCGGAAGAAGACGCACTGAAGGCCAGCCGCAAATGGTACGGACAATGGATGACTGTCCATGGAGAGTATTTGGGGAAGACGGAAATCGAAGCCGCGTTCTATCGGCAGGTCCGTGCGGACTTTGAAGTCAGCCGCCGCCTGCAGGCCGCGCGTGATTATTCGTTCGATCCAAAGACCAACAAATATGGAGAAAAAGGGTTCTTTCGCCGCAATGACGACGGACCGCTCACGTTCGAGGATTTTGCAGTCAGGTATCCGACCGAAAACGAAGCCGCGATCGCCATTCGCAAGTACATCGACTTGACGTATTTATTGGATTTCGAGAAGTACAACTTCAAACCCGGGGATCGTAATGCACAGGAAGACCTGCTGCGCAATTACCTGCTGCAACTCTGGAAAGCATCCGCCCGCCACCGAGACGAACTCAAACAGGCCCGGCTCGACGCCGAACGCCGTCTGAAAGAAGAGCTTGAAGGGGAATCGGGGGATGAACTTGATCTGGTACAATTCCTGCGACCATCGACAGATTCGACGGCCGTCGTACTCGATCGAATCCGCAAGGCCAGGTCGAACTGGGATGCTCTTCACCACGCGTTGGCCCTGCTGAAACGGCTCAACCAGATGGCCCGCGCTTCTCGTGACGCCGAGGCCGAGTTTCAGAAGATGGCCGATGCCGTTGAAGCCGATGCACAATCGCTCGCGATCCTTCGTCAGCAGTTGACGGACGATACTGTTTTCCTTGAGAAGACCGCCACACGTGCGGACCTGCTCCGAACCGGCATCAAGGGAGGAATCCTCCAAGCGTCCAATATTGTGGACCTGATGGACACATTTAGAACCGTACAGTCGCAGGCCGAAGACATCTCGACCACCGTCGACACGGGGATCGCGAACTTCAAGTCGGGCCGGATCGGGCTGACGGCCCTGCGGGAACTGTACTACCAGCTTTTGCAGCGTTACAACGACGCCACCTCGCGGTTCAAACCAGCGAGCGAGAAATATGCGATGCTGCTGGCACTCGGCACGTTGAATCTCACGACCGACGAGTGCATCTGGGCTCGACTGAGAATCACCGAGGGAATCCGTCAGGCCGAGACCAGTGCGGCAGATGCACGTTCTACGACGGTTGACCTGGGCAACCGTCTGGATCAGCTAACCAGCGCCGAGCGGGATTTTGCCATCCTGAAACCGCAACTGGATTCGATCCTCGGCGAGTTGCTCAGCCAGGCGTTGGATCAAGGTGAGTCGACGGTTGCTTCCGAGCTGCGTCAACAACTGTCCAAATGTGAGTTGGTGCCAGCACCGCAATCGAAGGCCCGGTCGGTCAAGGCCATGAGCGAACGAAACTCGGATGAGTGGCAGGCACTGGCGGACACCAAGTGCCCGGCGCTTCCCGAGCTTGGTGATTTGGTGAAGTACGTGGACCCCGTGCGACAAGTACTTCAGGACTTGAGTCCGGCGGCCATCGCCGCGAACGAGGCATTAAAGACCGCAGAACGAAAGCTGCGCGATCTGGCCGCGTTCCTCGAAAGCAAGCCAACCGAGGTCAAGCCACCGCCTGTCGCGCCCCCGAACACAATCGCGACCACAACGCCGCGCCCCACCCCCAACTCCGGGGGCGGGACAGCGACGGTGCGAGAACCTAGTACGAATAACTTTGTGGTTGAAATGGAAGGGATGCCATCCAATGCCACATTTGTGTGGAACTTCGGCGACGGCACGGAAACGTCCACGGTGACTCCGCAGGTACAGCACCAGTACCAGGCCCCGACCAGCGGGCTGGCGGGTCTGGCTGGAAGGAGGTGGCAATTGACGGTGACGATCAAGCAAGGAAACCGAGTGGTTGCCACCGCCACCTGCCCCGTTTCGCGTGGCCGATTGACCACCACACCCATTGGGCCCCCGCGTCACAGCCTTCCTACGGGAATTAAGCTTCCCAGGTAGAACGCAGTCAGGGAATTTGTTCGTCTTTGCACAGTTGACAATTTTTGATACAAGTCCCGCCCCGTTTGCGGGATTGGGAAGCCGCGCCGGCGACTCGTGTGCGCTTCCGCAGGATTTTGAATGTTCGTATGTCCTGAATGCGAACGTTCTTCGGGAGTTTGCGATGCGGTTGGATTCAGTGATTTTCGGGGGTGGCGCCGCCGGTTTGTGGCTGCTGGATCGGTTCTCTCGTGAGGGACATCACGTGGTGCTGCTCGAGACCAATGACTTGGGTGCGGGCCAGACCGTGGCGTCCCAGGGAATCATTCACGGGGGGCTGAAATACACGCTCAGTGGCCTGCTCACACGCTCGGCGATCAGTATTCGTGAAATGCCGATGCTGTGGCGCGACGCACTGCTGGGACGCACCACGCCCAATCTGACCCGAACTCGACTGAGATCCGATTGCTGCTATCTGTGGCAAACCGATTCCTTCAGTTCCCGGGTCGGCATGATCGGCGCCCGAATCGGGTTGCAGGTGAAATCCGAATCTCTGGAGGTCGACGAGCGCCCCGCGGCGCTGGCCAATGTCTATGGAACCGTGGCCCGACTGCCGGAACAGGTCATCTGTCCTGCCAGCTTTTTGGCCGATCTGGCGGACCAGTACAGCGACCGAATTCTGAAGATCGATGCGAAAAACGGACTGCAGTTCAACCTGGGAAGTCCAGGGGAAGTTGAGTCACTGACATTGACCTCGCCCACAGACGGAAGGCAACTGGTCCTGCGTCCAGGTCAGGTTGTCTTCACGGCGGGAGCGGGCAATGCCCGTTTGCGCGAAATGGTGGGCTTGAGTGCCGATGTCATGCAGCGCCGACCGCTGCACATGGTGCTCGCTCGCGGCAACCTGCCGGAACTGAACGGGCATTGCGTGGATGGAGCCCGGACGCGGGTCACGATCACGTCGGACATCGATTGCGACGGCCGAACCGTCTACCAGATTGGTGGCCAGATCGCGGAAGAGGGAACGTCGCTGGAACCGCTGCAACTCGCCGAACGGGCTCGACAGGAATTGCAGGATGTTTTGCCCGGCCTGAATCTGACGCATGTGGAGTGGTCCACGTATCGCGTGGACCGCGCCGAAGGGGCAACCAACTCGGGAACTCGTCCAGATTCCATCCAGGTGCTGTGTGCCGGCAATGTGACGACCGGATGGCCGACAAAACTGGTCCTGGCCCCGATCCTGGCCCAGGAAATCGCCAGCCGTGCCAGTTCGCCGTACATCTCAGCAGAATTCGACGCAAGCCCTCTGGCAGACTGGCCACGTCCCGATGTTGCGTCGCTGCCGTGGGAAGAACCCGACCGTGTCTGGTGGATGTTGCCCGAATCCCATGCGGTCCCCGTTCGCCGTGCCGCGTGAAGATTGATTCGCTGACCTGCTTCTGCCAAGGTGGAAGCGCCAGGTTTCTGCGGAATCATGGAGAGCTTTTCAGCTCGAAGTTCAAGTCACGCTTGGCCTCTGTCGCATTGTGTTCCAGAGTCGTGTCGACATTGTAGGCGGCAGGAATCGCCTCTTCGATAATGTCCATCGTTGGGCTGTCGGGAGTGTCATAAGCCTTCTGAGTTCCGACTACTTTCGGGGAGGAGATCGAGATCTTCGCCGGACCGGGAGGAACCTGGACGCTGTAATTGCCATTCGTCACCGTGCCGCCCGCAACCTGATTCTTTCCGTCGGTCGGTGTGAAGTTGATCGTCCCCGTTTTCAGGGGGCTTCCGTCGAGCTTGATCACTCCGGAGACACGGAACATTTCCGGTGACCTGCCACGGGAGCCACAGCCGGTCAGACCGATCAGGATCATCGTGAAAAAAACGCCAATTACGCTTCGAATTCGCATGAACTCTCGATTTCTAGAACTCACCAAGAACCTCGCCACCCTGCATCGATCCCAATGCTCGCCAGGTGTTCAAGTCAATGTAGTTACTGACAAACCGCACCGCCCCATCTGCCATCAGCACCTGTACTCCACCCGTGTGATCGCTGCGCGCAGCAATTCGCTTGTTCCCTGCCGCGGTGCAGGGAGCGTTGAGAATCACACCCGGGGGAGCAGAACAGAATGTGATATCGGCCGCGGTTGTGTTGGGAGTATTCACCGTCGAAAAGGCGAACCCCAATGCATTGGCGTCGTCGTTAAAAACTTCGCCGCGACCGTCCCAGTACGAATTGGAGATGGGAGTACGCGTCTCTGCCATCAGCAGAGTGTTGCTCGAACCGTCCATGAAACCGCTGAGTTTGGAACAGTAAGGGAGACTCGGGTTGGCATTGACCCAACCGAAGGGTGCCTGGGTCGTTGCCTGAGGGGAACCAGTATCACCATTTCCCCAATTGACCACGTAATGACCGCGGGATCGCCAATAGGTATCCGCCTGCCAGACCCGCAGGCCAGGGTTGGTCGGACAGAAGTAGATCGGAACCTGAGTCGTAATCAAACCACTCATGGAATTCTGGACGCAGTTTGGCGGAAGATAGAAGGGCAACGAGAAATTGTAGGCATTGTAGAGCGGGGCCTGATCAATGTATGGCCAGATCGATGCCACCCACGTATGCCTTTGATTCGTCGTGGAACCAAATGGAAAAGAACCTTGATTGTCGTGATAATTATGCATGCCGAGTCCCCATTGCTTGAGGTTGTTTCGACATTGCGTCCGACGGGCTGCTTCGCGCGCTTGCTGAACTGCGGGAAGCAACAGGGCAATCAAAACTGCAATAATGGCAATCACGACGAGCAATTCAATCAGTGTAAAGGCACGTGAGTGTTTTCGAGACATAGAATACCTTCACAATTGCTCACGACAAGACGATGGCAAACGACCACCGTAGGCTTCTCCGAACCCGAATGTCAAGCGACGCGATTTCGATGGTGATGCCCCAATCCTGATCTGGTGGTGGTTGGGTTTCCTGTCTCTGAATCGCAGTCCATCCCGGTTCGATGTGCAGTTTGACTCTCGAATTCCTGTTCCGGGAATCGGCAGATTCTGCTACAGGACGCCTTCGACGTGACCGGCAAATGCCGGATCACAACAACAGGGAGGCCCTCATGTCGCAGCAAAGTTCCAGCCGATTCTGGCTGGTTGTCGGTTTGTTTTTGTCGCTCAATACCGTTGGGTTGATTTGGATTCGGCACGCCTGGGCACCGCGTCGCCACCAACAGCCGGTGCAACTGGTGACACTGGACGTCACTCCCGCACCGTCCCAGCCTGGACTGGTGCCGACGCAACCGGAACCAGGTACTGACGATGAATCGTCTGTGATCGAGCCGACGGCAATTGTCGTTCCCAAACCGGCGGTTCCCAAGGTCATCGAACCGGCGAAGATTCTGGCGTGGTTGCCCGTTTCCAATGCGGCTAGCGCCGTCATTCCCGAGAACGTCGTCCCTGCGGCAACCGACGACGAAGACCAGTTCGATTCAGCGGAGCGGATACTGGCGGTCTTTGATCGACCGATCGTGGAAGAAGCGGATCTCAATCGTCCCCTGGAGCACGCACCGTTTCAATTGTCACCATCCGTGCCAGGACATTGGCGCTGGACGTCGCTGAACCGGCTGGCATTTGTCCTGGATCATCCACTACCGCCCGGACGCAAATTCGAACTGGATGCGGCCGTCGACTTCACCGAACTGATGCACTTCGAACTGGCACCCGCTTCGCGGCGATTCCTGTTTCAAAGTCGTCGCCTGGAATGGCTCGGAATGACATTGCTCAACCGGACTCGCAACTCCGTGACATTTGAGATGGCGTTCAACCAGCCCGTTTCTCCAGCCGACCTGTTGCGGGCAATGACCGAATCGGGGGAAGACCCTATCGACAAAGCCGCCCGTCACGTGATGGATGCCACCGTGTTGACGAAAGAAGCCAGTTCAAAGCTTGTGGTCACAACCAAAGCCCTCGGCGCAACCTTGCGAATTCACCTGGCCTCAACGTTGACCGGGGCCGGTGCCGATTTGAAGCTCGGATTGGTCCCGGACCGCGAACTGCCGATCCCCACAACGTTCGCGTTCGTTCGCAGCGATTTGCAATCGGCATCCCTGGACGAGGAATCAACAGTCCGTCTGTATTTTTCCAACGGGCTGTCGGCCGACCAGGAAAAGCCCACGGTGAAGGTCACGCCCGCTGTTCCGGACATGTTCCTGGAATTCACGCCGGGACCCGGTACGTATTACGCCGGACTGGTGCTGCGCGGCAAGTTTCAGTGTGGCCAGCGTTACTCGGTAATGTTGCCGAAAACACTGCTGTCGCAGGATGGCCAGACACTGGGAGATACATCCCCGATCATCTTTGAAACCCCGCATCGCCCGGCGGATCTGAGTATCAGCGCCACGCAGGGAATCCTGATCCCGGATGGAAACCTGACACTGGACGTCAAGTGCGTGAACATCAGTGGAGTCCGCTTGAGTGCCTCGCGGTTGCATGCCAACAACCTGTCGGCGTTTCTGCAGGGACGTAATGACACCGCCACGATGCGCAGCATTGTCCAGGAGCGGATGCGCAGCGTGGAACTTCCCCAAGATACCCCTCAAACCATCGCTCTCGACCTGAAGCAATTGCTCAGCACGGAGAACGCGGCGCGTCCCGACGGAAAGGCCGGAACAGTGCCTTTGACAGGGATCTATCGAATCGCCATCGCGGATGCGAATGAGTACTGGAATCGTGACATGGCCACAGTCGCGATCACCGATCTGGGCCTGACCGCCAAACGCGGCCGTGACGGATGGCTGGTCTGGGCACTGTCGCTTCGCAGTGCGCAACCTCAATCGGGAGTCATCATCACTGCCCGTTCCTTCAACAATCAGGTCCTGGCCCAGTCGACCACCGATGCCACAGGCATTGCATCGCTGAACATTCCGGAAAACCATCCCGACGGCACTGTCTGGCTGCTGACGGCGGAACAGAACGGCGATCTGAACTATCTGATTCCCGATCGTCACTCGTGGGTGGTCGACAATGTGGATCAATCGGGACGTCCCTGGCCGCAAAACTACGAGGCGATGGTGTACACCGAGCGTGGTGTCTATCGTCCCGGTGACACCGTCCGTCTGACAGGAATCCTGCGCGATCGCCTGGGACATCGTCCTCCAGCGTTCCCCTTAAGTGTGAAGGTCACCCGCCCCGACGGACGCGTTGTGAGCCAATTGAATTGCATGTCCCGCCCCGACCAACAGGGGATGTTTCAAGTCGACTACCCATCGAGCGAAGCCAGCCAGACCGGAACCTATCGGTTCGACGTGGCGATTCCGGGTTCCACCGAATTATTGGGATCGGTCAGCGCCCAGATCGAGGCATTCGTCCCGATCCGGATCGCCGTTCAAGCCGAGTCGACAAAACCTCGACATGTGAAAGCCCCCCCGGAAATCCGTGCCGCGGCGAAATACCTGTTCGGTCAACCGGCCGCCGATTTGAATGTCACTGTGCTGGGAATGTGGCAGCGGATCCCATTCACAGCGAAGGAATATCCGGATCATCAGTTCGGTGACTTCAGCGGTCGCAATCAGCAGCAACTTCCGGAAGTGAGCCGAACACTGGACGCGAACGGCGAATGCCAGATGTCGCTTGCGCTTCCGCAGGACGATCGTCCAGGAATCTGGATGTCGAACGTCACGACGTCAGTGACTGAAGCCGGTGGACGATCGGTGTCGACCACGTGTCGGGTTGAAGTCGATACCTGCGGGCTGCACATCGGGGTGAAAGCTCCTGAACGAAAGGTTGTCGTTGTTGGTGAACCGAGCCAGTTCGACTGGGTTCTGCTGGATGACCAGGGAGTGCTTGCCGAACCCCATCCGATCAAGGTGAACCTGGTTCGCGTCGACTACGATACGACCGTGGTTCAGGTCAATGGCCGACCGGTCTGGAGATCGATCGAGCGCTTGATCGAATCGAAGTCCCGGTTGATCAGCAGCGATGATCCCGCCAATCACGGTTCACTGAATCTGACGTGCGACACGGCGGGGCGATACCGGTTGCGGTTGAGCGATCCCCAATCTGGAGCGGCGACACAAACGGAATTCTACGCATCAACGCATCGGTCGGATCGCGTCGATGTTCCTCTGCAGCAGCCTGAGCAGTTGGAACTGGTTCTCGATCAATCGAAATACCGTCCCGGTGACACTGCGCGTGTTCTGGTGCGATCCCCCTTCCCTGGTCAGATGTTGCTGACCATCGAAGGAGATCGCGTCCATGAGCACCGCATCGTCACCCTGGAAACCAATTCGCAATTGATCGAAGTGCCATTGCCAGCGGATCTGCGCGGCGGTGCGTACGTGACCGCGACCGTGATTCGGGCGATTGATCACCAACTCACGGATTGGCTGCCGCATCGTGCCTGTGGAGTCGCTCGCCTGGTGATGGATCCATCCCTGCGGGAGCTGCCCGTCGAACTGAAGGCAGCATCCACAGCGCTTCCCGGGTCCGTATTGAAAGTTCGGGCACAGCTGGCATGGGCCGCCGATGCCAGCGAGGGCGCGAAACAGATCGCGGAACTTCCGCCGAAGCCTGTTCCCGTCATTCACATCTGGGCCGTCGACGAAGGGATCCTGTTGACGACTCGATACACCACACCAAATCCATTGAACTTCTTCCACAAGCCCCGCAAGCCGGGTGTGTCTTCCGCGGATATCTACAGCAGCCTGTTACCGGATTACCTGCGGCCGGTGGGGATGACCCGGATCGGTGCGGACAGAGGCGACGCTGCCGATTTCGATGTCGACAATTCGCGACGCAGTCCGGTCGAGTCTCCGCGCAGAACTCCGGCAGTCGTCTGGCACTCTGTCCAGCCCGTCGGTGCTGACGGTTCGCTGACCCTGGACTTCGCCGTTCCGCAGTTGACGGGAACGCTGCGGCTGATGGCCGTGGCGGTTGACGGAGACCGCTATGGATCGACCGAGCAGCCTGTTCTCGTGACATCTCCGCTATTGGTGGAAAGTTCGTGGCCGCGCACCGCGGCTCCAAATGACAAGTTCCGCGTCCCCGTCAAACTGTTCAACACGACGTCCGCTCCGCTGGAAGTGTTGGTCTCGACGGACGTCTCTGGGCCGGTCGTCGTCAAACCGCACGGTGTCACCATACAACTGACGGGCGTGGAACCGGGCGTCAATGTGGGACTCGGCACGACGGTCACTGTCGAACCCGGCAAGCCGTTTCTGCAGTGGCTGGATGTCACTGGCAAGGGATTGGGGGCGGCCACGATTCGAATTGACGCACAGGCGAAGGGAACCGATGGAGTGTCCCTGCGCGCGTTTACGGAACATGGTCTGGCCGTTCGATCTGCGACACCGCTCGACAGTGAAACCACATTCACCCGCCATCCGGTTGGTGAGGTGGTCAATCTGCCGCCGCCCGTGGGATTCATCCCCGGCACAACCCGAACTTCGCTCGCCATCAGCAGTCTGCCGTCAGCCGAATTGAATCCCGCTCTCGACGCCTTGATTGACTATCCATATGGATGCGGAGAACAGACATCCAGTCGGTTGTACGCCTTGGTTGCGGCACAAAACTGGCTGGCATCAAACACGTCGCCTGACGTCGATGTGTCCCGACAACAGTTTGTGAATCAGTTGATTGATGCGGGGATCGTTCGCCTGTGGTCGATGCAGAACCGCGGTGGTGGAATCGGATACTGGGACCACGCCGCCAGCCATCCGTGGGTCTCGACGTACGCAGCGGGAGCGATCATCGCGGCGCGAGATGCCGGTCGGCCCGTGGATGCCGCCTTCGTGGCGGATCTGGCGAAATACCTGGAGAGCGTCCTGGATGGTCCTGCCAGCCTGGACGACAATACGCGTGCCTTCATCTGTGACATCCTGGCGGCCCTCAACAAACCCAAGCAGGGCTGGATGTCACGTCTGTCAGACAACCTGGATGCGCTGGATGCAGAAGGACGAGCCCATCTGGCGTCGGCGTGGATGCACCTGGGGCGCAAGGACCGTGCTGTCAGTGTCTTGCCGGACGACACGTTCCGGCTGACGGCAACCACTGCCGCGTCTGGCCGCTTGACGTCGCGCGTGCGACAGGATGCCGTCCTGCTGAAGGTCATGCTGGAACTGGATCCCAAGCATCCGGCGATCCCGCCCCTGGTGGACCGATTGCAGTCCAGCCGCAAGAAACAAGTCTGGATGAGTACCCTGGAAAACGCAGCCGCCATTTCGGCGCTGGCCCGATACCGATCGGCCGGCTCCGTGGAAAGCGACTTCACGGGCACGTTGCAGCAAGGAGAGCTCCAGAAATCGTTCAGTCACCTGAATCCATTGCACGAACGGGCCACCGCTCGCCCCGGACCGATGACAATCGCGTCGCAGGGGAAGGGCGAATTCTTCATTGTCCGCACGACCGAAGGATTGCGTGAACAGGCTCTGACGATGCCGTATGACCGCCAGTTGAAGGTTCGACGCGAATGGCTGGATCGCGAAGACCGCCCCGTCGATCCGACGAAACTGCGAGTGGGTGATCTGGTGTACGTGCGAATTCGCGTTTCAGCGCCGGGTTTCCAGGAAGCGATTCCAAATGTCGCCATCGTCGATGCACTGCCCGGCGGAGTTGAGATCGAAAACCCGCGCCTGGCGACATCAGCCACGACGAACAACGTGGTCAGTGCGGAACCGGACCACGTTGAATTCCTGGATGATCGGGCGGTGCTGTTTTCGTCGGTCACCGGGAATGACCAATCCTTCCGCTACGCCGTGCGCGTCACCACGCCTGGGGATTTCGAATGGCCGCCCATTCAGGCGTCGTCCATGTACGACAGCGCGTTTGCCTCGGTTCATGGCGGCGGACGCGTCATCGTCTATACTCGTGAAGAAGAGATTCACGAAGTGGCAGAGAGGCCAGGCGAAGATGCCACGAATCGCCGTTGATTCCCTGGATGATCCCCGCGTCCAGATGTATCGGCATCTGAAGTCGAGCAACCTGCTGCGCGACGGGAGATTGTTCATTGCCGAGGGAACGAAACTGGTCGAGCGGTTGCTGGCGAGCGACTACCAGACCGAATCCGTCCTGATTGCCGAACGTCGCGAAGAGGAATGGGGATCGAAGATTCCCGCCGACATCCCGCTCTATGTGATCCCGCAACAGGTGGGTGAACAGTTGACCGGATTCAACTTTCACGTCGGTGTACTGGCCTGCGGCGTCCGTAAACCAACGCGTACCATCGACGAAGTCCTGGCAAGCAATGCGGTTCGTCAGACCGTCGTGATCTGTCCGAATTGCGACAACCCGGAAAACCTGGGGGCCATCATCCGCATTGGCAGCGCCTTCGGGATCGACGCACTGCTCCTGGGCCGCGGTTGCTGCGATCCGTTTTCCCGCCGCGTCCTGCGAGTCTCGATGGGGACGGCATTTCGGTTGCCGATCGTGGAATCGCCGGACCTGGAACTGGATCTGATCCGGTTGCGCGACGAATGGCAACTGGAGTTGATCGCCACAGTTCTGGACGAAACCGCAGGCTCACTCGCTGAAGCCGCGACCAGTCCCCGCGTGGGGATCCTTTTCGGCAACGAAGCCGACGGCCTGGACGTACGCTGGCAGTCGCTGTGCAATCGCCGGTTAACGATCCCCATGCGACTCGGCACCGACTCGTTAAACGTTTCCGTCGCCGCCGGAATCTTCCTGCACCATTTCACAAAATAGACTATGCGAGCAACTCGGGCACGATGCGGCCATCATGAACCAGCGGGACCGGTCGGTTCAGGCGGTCGGGGAGTGTTGAATAGGGGTTGATGCCGATCAGGTGATAGATCGTGGCCAGGATGTCTTTGGCTGTCAGAGGCCGATCCGCGATGGTGGCCCCGATCGGGTCCGTCTTGCCGATTACGTTTCCACGCTTGATTCCAGCCCCCACCAGGACGTTGGAGTAGGCTCGTCCCCAGTGGCCGCGACCTTCCCCTTCAAATCGTGGCGTCCGCCCCATTTCGTTCATGACCAGGACCAGGGTGTCATCCAGCAACCCGCGGTTTTCCAGGTCGCGAATCAGGGCGGAAAATGCCAGGTCCAGACCGGGGAGTAGTTCGCCCTTCAATCGATTGTAATGGTCGACGTGAGTGTCCCAGCCTGCATTCAACTGGCCAAATTCGTCCCAGACGACGGTGACAAAGCGGCAACCCGCTTCCACCAGTCGGCGCGCCTGCAGGGTGGATTGGCCAAACAGGGTCATTCCGTAGGCATCCCGCACGTTGGCCGATTCCTGCTCCAGATCAAACGCCGTACGAATGGCCGGGGAATCGAGTAATGAGAAGGCCAGGTCCCGCTTCTGGTCCACCACACCGTTTGTTGCCTGACTTCCGGCGCTGCGACGCAACGTTTCAATCTGTTCCAGCAACGATCGACGACGGTTCAACCGGTCGATGGTGACATCACCCGGCATATCGGCCTCGGCGGCGATCAGGAACCGGCAGTCTCGTTCCAATCCCAGATATGGATCGCGAAACTCGGTGGCGGGACCAAATGAACGTCGAACGACGCTGCGAGTTGCCTCGCCGCGAAATTCCGTCCAGATCGGATCGAACTGGCTTCCCAGATAGGATGCAAACGGAGGCGTGTACCGCGCTGCCGGCCGCCGGGTGCTGAGCAGGAACGGCAGCATGATGTTGTCCGGGACGGAATTGTGCGGCTTCGGACCGCGTCGCAGATGATCGTAATAGCTGACGACCGAGCCGAAAAACGGCTGGTGCATCGGATGCGTCAACGTTTCTTCGAGCGGAACACTTCCCTCGGGAGCCCCCGTTGTCGCGTATTGCATTCCGTGAAAATTCCACGGATGGTTCAGTGATCGGACGACCGTCACGCGATCCATCACCTGGGCCATGTTCGGCAGATGCTCACACAGGTGCAGGCCAGGCATCGTGGACTCGATCGCCTGCAATTGTCCACGGATCTCGACCGGGGCCTGCGGCTTCACGTCGAAGGTTTCCAGATGACTGGGACCACCAAACAGATACAGAAGGATGACGTTTTTAGCACGGCCAAATCCTGGCAATGTGGTTTCGGCCGACGATTCCGCCGAAAGTTCGGCATGGACAACCTGCGAAAGTGACGGAAGTCCAACGCCAAGCAGGCTCAAACCACCGGCCGAGAGCATGTCACGACGAGTGATGCCTGAACACAGTCGCTTGGTACCACCGAGAACCTGCAACATGGGCAATCCTCCAGGACCGCGTGGGACGGGGCCGACGAGTTCCATTTTAGACGACAGACGTCGTTTTCGATCACGTCTGCTTTCCCAGATTCCAGACTAACGCAAAGGTGCAAAGGCGCGAAGCCGCAGCGAATTCACGCCTAAGTTCTTCGCGTCTTTGCATCTTCGCGACTTTGCGTTGATTTTTTGTCATCTGTCGGCTGACGTATCCGGTCGGACCGACTCGGCAATTCCCGGAAACCCTGACGGCTCCACGGTGAATTACAAATTCGCGAGACTGAGAATAGCAGGGGTTTTGGTCGGCGGTCGCTTGAATCGTCGAAACTCATCTGGCATAGTTCGTCGCCGATGGTGGCTGGACGCCTGCGCTGCGCGCTGTTTTTAACGCCTTCACGAGTGACCGAATGAACGGCCCCCTTGCCGTATTGACGCTGGAAAACTACCTCATCGATTGTCTGAAGTCGCGTGCCGATTCAGCCACCCTGGGGTTGATCGCATTTTTGACGGCCGCACTGATCCATGCCGCCCTGTATTTGAGCTTGTTTGGCGGACTACCCGTCTTCTATATCTGGCTGGAGCGAAAGGTCGCAGGTCGCATTCAAGATCGCCTGGGTCCCACCCGCGTCGGCGGAAAATTCGGCTGGTTGCAGACGATTGCGGACGGGATCAAGCTGATCCAGAAGGAAGATCTGGTTCCCAAGGACGCCGACAGTCTGGTCTTTCGGATGGCACCGTATCTGGCTGGCATCGCATCGTTTGCGGCGTTTATGGTGCTGCCCGTCTCGGACGGCTGGATCGGAGTCGTCGCCGAGTGCGGGGCGTTCCTGATCCTGGCGCTGATGTCGCTGGAAGTCCTCGGAATCATTCTGGCGGGTTATTCCAGCGGGTCAAAATGGGCGTTGTTCGGGGCCATGCGTGAAGCGGCCCAGATGGTCAGCTATGAAATTCCAATGGCGATCTGTGCCCTGATTCCCCTGCTGATTGCAGGTTCATTGAACCTGCAGGTTGTCGGCAAAATGCAGACGGGCGGGGTCTGGAACTGGTTCATTTTCCACGATCCGTTCGCGTTCCTGGCATTTTTCTGTTACTTCACGGTTGCAACCGCCAGCGTGAAGCGGGCTCCGTTCGACCTCGCGGAAGCAGAGAGCGAACTGGTGGCAGGATTTCATACGGAATACAGCGGTTTCCGCTGGTCGATCTTCTTCCTGGCGGAATATGCCAGCATGTTCGCGGTCAGCGGTATCGCGGTTCTGTTGTTCCTGGGCGGTTGGGAGACAGGAATGGTGATTCCCGAATCGATCGCGGGGTCGCTGCGTGGCTGGGAAATCAATCTACCGTTTGTGACTGGCCAGAGGTTTGACTTGGGGGCCTACATTGCAAATCTGGTGGGGGGCCACGTGTTTGTGATCAAGGCATCGCTGCTGGTGACCTTGCAGATCTGGGTGCGTTGGACTCTGCCACGACTGCGAATCGATCAGGTGATGACAACCTGCCTGAAGTATCTGGTGCCGATCAGCTGCTTCCTGTTCCTGGGGGCCGTGTTCTGGCCGCTGATCCTGGCGTCGACAACAGAGGCGCATCGGCCGGTGATTTATGGGCCTCCGGCGAAGTCGGTGACTTCGGTGATTTCGCCGTTGTCTGGTCCCCCGGTGGGTACGGAATCGTCCACCATCGCTCACGGCGGTCTGGAGGTGGTGCGATGACCTATTTACTGGAACAGGCGGCGAATGGGATTGGTGGAACAGACGGTTTGCTGTTCTGGGTCTTCGCCATTCTGTCCTGCGTTGGTGCCGTTGCTGTTGTGGCAACGCAAAACATTGTGCGAATGGCCTTCTGGCTGGTTGTTTCACTGGGTTCTGTCGCCGCCCTGTTTTTCCTGATGCATGCCGACTTCCTAGGGGCTGCCCAGCTGCTGATTTACGTGGGCGGGACCGTGGTGCTGCTGGTCTTCGGGGTGATGCTGACCGCCAGCGGTCATACGATCAAAGTTCAGACGTCGCCCGCCGAAACGTTGCTGGGTGGCGGAGTTGGCTTGCTCCTGTTGTGTGTCCTGATCTTTGCAATCAGCACCGTCAACTGGGCCGACATCTCGCAGCAAATCCCGGCAGCCGGTGACTCACCTGCCATCGTTGATGCACGTGAAGATGCCAGCCTGGCCGAGTCCCTTTCGGTGGCGACGACTCCAGAAGCCAAAGCGACCGCGGAGAAGGCACTGGCGGCAGTTGAGGCACGTCGCCAGGCCGGTCGCACGATCCGTCAACTGGGGTTGAGCTTTTACGGGCTGCGGCCAGATCACATGAATTCATCCGCGAACGCGGCATCGGCCCCCGGGTATCTGCTGCCGTTCGAGATTATCTCGGTCCATTTGTTGGTGGTGTTGATTGGTGCGGCGTACCTGGCGCGGGCCAAACGTCGGGTGACTCCCGGTTCAGGAACGGATCTGTGATTTCCGTTCCGGCCTGACGGCGGAAGCAGGGGTGTGGTGATGGGTGAAGTTGGCCTGGAAGCCTACTTGTTTGTCGGTGCTGTCTTGTTTGTCTGCGGCGTCGTCTGCATGGCAACCAAGCGCAACGGCATCGGAGTCTTGATGGGGGTCGAGCTGGTGCTGAATGGCGCCAATATCAACTTCGTTGCCTTTTCGCGTTTTACGCCGCTTGGTCTGGATGGTCAGGCCACGGCGCTGTTTGTGGTGGTTCTGGCAGCAGCCGAAGCGGCCGTCGCACTGGCGATCGCTCTGAACTATTACAACAATCACCTGACAATCGATGTGGATCGCGGCAACGAACTGCAGGGCTGATGCGGGCTGTTTCCGCTCGTTCAAGTCATGGATTTTGACCTTTTCTCAGTCGTTCAACGAAGCATTATGGACCCTCAATCAACCGGCGAAGTGCTGAGAACCCTGTTGACGGTGGCCTGGTTGTTGCCGCTGTGCGGGTTCGTCGCCGAAATCTACTGGCTCCGCTGGTCACACCGCCTGAGCAAATCAGCGGCGTACAGTGCTGTGGCCTGTATCGGCATTGGATTCCTGTGCAGTGCTTCGGCACTGGTCTACTGGGGCGTTCAGACAAACTGGCAGGCGCTGCAGGCGACTGAGCATGGAGAACATGGAGAGCATGCCGAACACGAGCATGCCGAACACGAGCACGCCGAGCTTCATCAGCCCGCGGATGCTGCGAAGGCGGAGGCAGCTGCTCATGCCGTTGACAAGCACGAACATCAGCAGGCGGCGGTGGGCGAAGAGCACCCGCACGAGGGGAACCACGCCGTCGCCCCGAAGTTCTACTCCGGATCATTCTACAAGCTGGCTCAGTTCGGCAGCTTGATCGTCTCGCTCGACTGGTACATCGACAGTCTGACGCTGGTGATGTTTACCATGGTCACATTCATTGCGACCTGCATTCACCTGTTCGCCATCGGGTACATGAAGGACGAGCTAACCGAAGAATACGAAGACCATCAGGTCCACACCAGCCACGGGCATTTTACACGTCCCGGCCGGTTCCATCGTTTCTTCGCATATCTCTCGCTGTTCTGCTTCTCGATGCTCGGACTGGTCCTGGCCGGGAACATCTTCCAGGTGTTCATCTTCTGGGAACTGGTGGGGATTTCCTCCTACCTGCTGATCGGATTCTACATCGAACGCAAGTCGGCCAGTACGGCCGCCAACAAGGCGTTCATTATGAACCGGGTGGGTGACTTTGGCTTCCTGATCGGACTGATGATCCTGTGGACGTGGTGCGGTACGTTCCAGTTTGCCGATGTCGGAGCGGAACCGGGTCTGTTCACAATGATTCGTGGAGATAATGGGAACGGCGTCATGGACGTCTCTGAAGATGGCCAACAGGTGTTCCTGCATGACACCCATGGACATCGCCTGGAGACAGATGGCAAACCATCGTCGATTGGCTACCTGCTGCTGATTGCGGCGGGTTGCGGGATCTTTGCCGGCTGTATCGGCAAGAGTGCCCAGTTCCCGTTGCAGACATGGTTGCCTGACGCGATGGAAGGTCCGACCCCGGTTTCGGCACTGGTTCACTCGGCCACGATGGTCGCGGCCGGGGTTTACCTGGCGGCACGTTTCTACCCGGTCTTCACTCCGGAGGTCCTGCTGGTCATCGCCTATATCGGTTGTATCACTTTGTTCGTGGCGGCGACAATCGCCCTGGTGGCGACCGATATCAAGCGGGTGCTGGCGTACTCGACGATCAGCCAGCTTGGTTACATGATGCTGGCGATTGGCGTGGCTGGCTGGGGAGCGGGGCTCTTTCATCTGGTCACTCATGCCTTCTTCAAATCCCTGATGTTCCTCTGTTCCGGCAGCGTCATTGCCGGTTGCCATCACGTACAGGAAATGCCGCAGATGGGCGGTCTGCGTCGGAAGATGCCAATCACCGCGTACACGATGCTGGTGGGTGTGATTGCGATCTCGGGCTTGGCACTGCCGATCGTCAATATCGGCTTCTCAGGTTTCTACTCCAAGGATGCCATTGTTGCATCGGCCCTGGCGTACTCGAACGCCAATTCCGTGCACATGCTGCTGTTCGTGACGCCGCTGGTCACTGCCGGGATTACCGCCTTCTACATGTTCCGCCTGTGGTTCCTGACATTCTACGGCGAACCGCGCGATCAGCATGTTTACGATCACTGCCACGAATCACCGCTGGTGATGACCGGTCCGCTGATGGCACTGTCGGTCCTGGCTGCAACGTGTGCCTGGAGTTGGTGTCTGACAAGCGGCAGTGGCGAAGAGGGTCCGCTGTACAGGCTGATCTCCTTCAGTGCAACCGTTCCTGCCGATGCGGCGATCACGTCCGTGGGGCCGGCACATGTCACGCTGCCAAGTCATCACGATGTTCATGACGTGCATGGTCAAGCTGGCGTGTTGGCATTGCTCGCTGCCGTCGCAGGTTCCGTGTTCGCGTACCTGATGTACGGTGTCAGGATTATCAATCCCGCGGACATTCGGCGCCAGTTCCCCGGGACCTATGACTTCCTGGTTGACAAGTGGCGATTCGACGTCCTGTACGACGCGATGTTTGTCCGGCCGGTCCATATTGTTTCCGCCTGGTGCGCGGGTTTTGACAAGAAGGTCCTGGACGGCATCCTGCATGCTTCGGCGTCGATCACCATGGTTGTGTCCCGGTGGGATCGGCTGTTCGACGAAAACATGGTGGATGGATTGGTGAACATGGTTGGTAACGTCACCCGTTCGATCGGGTATTCGCTGCGGGTGGTCCAGACAGGTCGCCTGCGTCAATACGTGATGTGGATTGCGGTCGGCGTCGTGGTCTTGTTCGGCGTGCTGTTTACATCAATGCCGCGATAATCGGGTCAAAGGGTTTTCCGTTAGACCGACTGTTCGGTCAGCGTTTCGAGAGATTGAGAATATCATGTTTAGTTCGGAATTCCTGCTGGGCGCAATCGTCTTCCTGCCAGCGCTGTGGGCCATCCCCCTGATCTGGTTCGACGGGCAAAACAAGGACAGCATGCGTTACTGGACGGTGCTCGGTACCTCCCTGACATTTGTGCTGACCCTGCAATTGTGGGCCAGCTTCGATCTGGCGCAGGGTGGGATGCAGCATAGCTTCAGCAAGCCGTGGATCCCCGGCTGGAATGTCAATTACGCGCTGGGTGTTGACGGGATCAGCCTGCCGCTGGTGGTGCTCACTGGCCTGGTGACAGTGCTGGCGGCCCTGGCTTCGTGGAGCATCGACAAGCACGTGAAGGGCTACATGATGCTCTTCCTGCTGCTGGAAACCGGGATGATGGGTGTTTTCCTGTCGCTTGACTTCTTCCTGTTCTACGTGTTCTGGGAAGTGATGTTGCTGCCGATGTACTTCCTGATCGGCATCTGGGGTGGTCCCCGCCGCGAATACGCCGCCATCAAGTTCTTTCTGTACACCCTGGCGGGCGGCGTGCTGATGTTGATCGCCATGTTGATGTTCTACTTCTACGGCGGCAAAACATTTGACCTGCAGGAACTGGCCCGGATCGCCGCGGGCCAGAGTTCGACCGCCCGTTTCAGCGAAACGATGCAGTTGACGGCATTCATCATGCTATTTATTGGCTTCGCAATTAAGCTGCCTTCATTTCCCTTCCACACATGGTTGCCCGATGCACATGTCGAAGCACCAACCCCCATCTCGATGATCCTGGCCGGTGTGCTGCTGAAGATGGGGGGATACGGCATTATCCGGATCGCAATGCCGCTGTGTCCGTACGGTGCTCAGTATGCCGCCTATTTCATGGTGGCGCTGGGTGTGTTCAGCATCATTTACGGTGCGTTTGCGGCCATGGCACAAACCGACTTCAAGCGACTTGTGGCATACAGTTCGGTCAGTCACATGGGCTATGTCCTGCTGGGTCTGGCCGTCTGGAAAATCACCGATGGCAAGACCACCGGCGGTGAATACTGGAACATGGGGATCAGTGCCGCCATGTTCCAGATGATCGCTCACGGGATCTCTTCGACGGGCATGTTCTTTATGGTCGGTGTCCTGTACGACCGGGTCCATCATCGTGACCTGAACAAGTTCGGTGGGATTGCCCAGTTGATGCCCGAATACTCGGGTCTGGCGGCCGTGATCTTCTTCGCCGGTCTGGGTCTGCCCGGTCTGTGCGGATTCATCGGCGAAATCTTCACGGTTCTCGCCTGTTGGAATTTCAGTCCCCTGTTGGCCATTATCGCGGCAGCGGGAGTGATCCTGACAGCGGGTTACATCCTGTGGACTATGCAGCGGGTTTATTTGGGGCCCGAGTACAAGGGGCCACATCCGGAAGCCATTACACCGTTTACCGCACGTGAAAAGTCAGTTGCCTACACGCTGGTGGTGTTTGCGGTCTTGTTGGGAGTGTTCCCGAATCTGCTGTTCAGTCGGATGGACAACTCGGTCACCAAGCTGGTGCAGAGCATGTCCCGGACCTACGACACCCATCACGGTGCGGGTGCAACGGTCCAGACGACGCAGGTTCGATAAGCGAGACATCGTCTCCGCGGGGTTGTGGTGAGTTGCCAGGGGCCGGATGTCGGCCATCGGATACGGTTGGGAACGTCATGAATTTTGATGACACGTTTATTGAATTCCTCAACGGCAGCGTGAGTGCGCCGCTTCAAGCGTCCACCTACGGTTCGTTGTGGTTGTTCCTGCCCGAACTGATCGTCTGCGCGACCATCGTCCTGATGTTGCTGGCACGTCTGACTTCGATCGACAAGGTCATCCCGACACACTGGATCGCCCTGCTGGGAAGCCTGACGGCGTTTGTGGTCATGCTGGGACACTTCTGGAATCTGCTGAATCCGGGTGTGGCGGTCGACAAGGTGGTTGCGGGAACTTCAGCGGAAGCGGCAATATCGAATTCCGAAGGGGACCCCGTCACGGTGTCCGCCGGGGATCTGGTGCTGAAACTGAACGGGCAATCAGTCAATAGTCCAGACGCGCTGCAAGCGTTGTTCAATGGACTCAAGGCGAACGATGAATTCACGCTGACGATCAAGAAGAAGAAATCGGGTACCGAATCGAAGCAGGAACTGCAGCAGCGGACCTGGTACCGCATCGTCACCCAGAATCTGCTGGCGGTTCACACGCACCAGCATCAGGTCGTACTGTCCGGAGTCGTCAAGGAAACCGGGAATCTGGGGTTGCAGGTCCATACGCGTGACCCGCGTCAAACGATGTTCACCGGACTGGCCGTTCACGACGATTTTTCCGTCTATTTCCGTGGGTTCCTGTTGTTCTTCCTGGTGTTCGTGGTCGCCTTGACTGTGCTGAGCGGGATTCCGGATCAGGACGATGCCCCCGATTTCTACACGCTGCTGTGCGGTGCCGTCGTGGGGATGATGGTGATGAGCAGCGCCAACCATCTGCTGATGATGTTCCTGGGGGTCGAAATGGCGAGCGTTCCCAGCTACGCCATGACCGGATTCCTGAAAGGACGCCGTCAAAGCAGCGAAGCAGCCTTGAAGTTCGTGGTCTATGGTGCCGGTGCGGCCGGTGTCATGCTGTTCGGAATCAGCCTGCTGGCGGGGATCACCGGGACCGCGGAATTCGGAGAACTGGGTTCTCGACTGCATTCCATTTTCGCCTCCGGATTCGGCCTGACACACAAGGCGGCCCCGATTGTCCTGCTTGGGATGTTACTGATCACCGTTGGGTTCGCCTTCAAGCTGTCACTGGTGCCGTTCCATTTCTGGTGTCCGGATGCGTTTCAAGGTGCGTCGGCCGAAGTGGCCGGTTTCCTGTCGATCGCGTCGAAGGCCGCAGCGTTCGCATTGCTGGTTCGCTTCTCGATGGCTGTCACCGGCTGCTCCGCCGGAGTCATCAGCGGCCTGTCGCTGGCGTTGGGTCTGGGCCTGGGGACGCTGGCCATCATCACGTCCACATTCGGGAATCTGGCGGCCTACTCGCAATCGAACGCCAAGCGGCTGCTGGCTTACTCAACGATCGCCCACGCGGGTTACATGTTGATGGCCGTTGCGGCATTGCTGGTTTTGCGATCGACCGTCGGGACGCCGACCGCTCCCACCAGCGATGAAATGATGCGGGCCATTGAAGGCTTGCTGTATTACCTGGCCGTGTACATGTTCATGAACCTGGGTGCTTTCACAATCGTGGCCTTGATTCGCAATCAGTTGTTCAGCGAAGAAATCGACGATTACAAGGGATTGGTCCAGCAGGCGCCCTTGCTGGCCATCTGCATGGCGATCTGTTTGTTCAGCCTGGTGGGATTGCCGCCGCTGGGTGGCTTTTACGGGAAGTTTTTCATCTTCGCAGCAGTCTTCGATGCCACTCGAATCCACTGGTTTATGTGGGTGGTGCTGGCAGCGGGTGGCTTGAACACGGTCCTGAGCCTGTTCTATTACCTGCGGGTCGCCAAGGTCATGTGTATTGATGCCCGTCCCGCTGGTGCTCGGCCTGTCACGATCACGTCGGGTTCTCCGTCGGGAATGTATGTGTTGCTGCTGTCCGCGATGGTATTGTTGCTGGGTGTGATCGTCGAACCGCTCAGTCGGGTCGCCCATCATGCAGCGGCGGCCTTCTTCTAGAAACGTGGAATGCAACGTGCCCGCGCTTGAGACTCCGCCAAACGTCCTTCGCTCTTTCGGATCGCCCATGGCCTGCATTCAGCACAACACGCAATTGAATCACCTGGTAATCGACCTGGGCTGCAGTCTGCTGCAATTCGTCGGTGAAGTCAGTCCCTGGACCCCCGCGCACGCAACCGCCGCGCGGGAAACCCTGACGCGCCTGCTGCAACAGCAGCAGCACCACACCGAGCAGCTGGTGGAGCTGTTGACGGACCGCCGCTACCCCGTGGAATTTGGCGTCTATCCCGCCAACTTCACCGACCTGCACTTCCTGTCGCTGAAGGCAATGCTGCCACGCATCATCGAAAATCAGGATGCGATCATCGCCGAGTTGGACGAGGCGGTTCACACCTGTGTTGACGATGCGGAAGCGATCCGCGTCCTGACCACAGTTCTCGCTGGCGAACGTGAATTGACCGCTGCGCTGAAGGCGCTGGTGGTTTGAACTGATTTCCGATTTTGGTCTCGGAATTCAAACCTGATCTCAGGCACACGGTGCCTCGCGGTCACCCGCCCGCGTGCAGGCACGGTTCCACTGTGGTAGAACAATGTCGTCTCAGCCATGTCCGGGCTGAATCGGGTTCACGACATCTTTCTACTGGAGCCGAACACCATGCGAGTTGCTGTCTGGTCTGCCGTGTTGACTGTGATGTGTGTTGTCCAAACCGTTCTGGCGCAGGACAACGATGCGGTCAAGCCGGTGCCACGTGAAGGTGGCTGGATGAAGCGTCATGAATCGTTCAACGAACGAGTCAAGCAGGGTAACGTCGATCTGATCTTCATTGGTGACTCCATTACGCAGGGATGGGAGGGAGCAGGCAAAGCGGTCTGGGCCGAGTCCTATGCCAAGCGCAATGCCGTCAACCTGGGGATTGGCGGCGACAGGACTCAGCACGTTCTGTGGCGACTGGACAATGGGAACATCGATGGAATCAAACCGAAGCTGGCGGTCATCATGATCGGCACGAACAATTCCGGGTCCAACACCAGCGAGCAGATTGCGGAAGGGATCACAGTGATCGTCAAGAAGCTGCGCGACAAGCTTCCCGAAACCAGGATCCTGCTGCTGGGGATTTTTCCTCGCGGAACCGATGACAACGACGCCAAGCGCAAGGTGAATGCCGGTGCCAATGCCATTGTTGCAAAACTCGCGGACGGAAAGATGATCGAATACCTGGACATTGGCCCCAAGTTCCTGGATGACAAGGGTGTGTTGAGCAGGGAGGTCATGCCTGACCTGCTCCATTTGAACACCGCATCGTACAAGACGTGGGCCGATTCCATTGAAGCACACGTCGCCCGCATGATGGGTGAAACCAAGTAGTTGGTCACCGGTCCTTCCGAACGGGGGACTTCCGTCCCCCGGCTCGTTTGTTCACGAGCGTACGATTGAGAATACACCCGAATGGCACTTACTTTAGGCATGTAATCCGAAGCGTCAGCGAGGGAGGGCGGGATTAACGCGATGCCTCGCAGACGCTTTGGGTTGCATTGTGAGCCGCACGGCGCTAGCCGCGGGTGCATTCTCACTCGACCCCGAACAACCCACGGCTAGCGCCGTGCGGGTCACAAAGTGAGTGCCATTGGGCATGAGCCACCGGTTCCGGCTCGAAGGGCCATCAAAGAAGACTCTGTCAAGGAACGTGCTGCGTGAGTCGTGAAGTTGCCGGTCTGCACGCTGTTCGCGGTGTGCTGTTTGACATGGACGGAGTGATCTATGTCGGTACCCGTCCCCTGCCGGGGGTGCGCGAGGCGCTCGATTATCTGGCGTCCACCGGTCGCACGTTCCTGTTTGTCACCAACAACGCCAGCAAGACTCCGGCACAATTCGTCGAACGGCTGGCCGAGATGGACATCCACGTGCAACCCGAACAGGTGTTGGGGAGCGCCGAGGCGACCGCGTGCTGGCTGGCTGAGCAGGTCGCGCAGCATGGCTGGGTGAAGGGGCCCGTCATCGTCATGGGGCAGGACGGTTTGAAGGTGGCTCTGCAGAACAACGGGTTCGAATTGACAACCGATCCTCACGCCGCCACCTATGCCGTCGCAGGGATCAATTTCAAGCTGACGTATGAGGAACTGGCAGACGTGACGCTGGCCATCCGCCACGGGGCGAAGTACATCGGCACGAACTCAGATCTGACCTATCCCAGTGAACGTGGCCCCCTGCCGGGAGCCGGCAGTATCCTGGCTCTGCTGACAGCGGCCAGTGGTCAGCAACCACTGGTGATCGGCAAGCCGAACCGCGGCATGTATGAACAGGCGCTGGCTCGACTGAATCTGACCGCTGGTGAGGTATTGATGGTTGGCGACCGATACGACACCGACATTTCCGGAGCGATCCCGCTGGGGCTCTGGACCGCCGGAGTGCTGACCGGGATCAGTACCCGGGCCGAATTCGAACACGCCAGCCCGCCACCCGACCTGATCGCCGATGATTTGCCGCATCTGATTCGCCAGCTGCGGCAGGTCGATTAGATCAGTCTGTCAGATTTCGAACGATCACGAAGGATACCACCACGGGGTGAGATCTGGACGGAGGTGTTGTCGGACAGATGTTGCCGGAAAGTTGAGTCTTCCGGGCAACCTGAGGAATTGACGACGGACGGGCCATTCGCTGATGGCAGGGGCACGACGGCAAAATCAGACGGCGGACATCGCCGAACTAGAATCCAATGTGGTCAGTCGTTGAATCAAGCTACAACGGGCAGGGGTCTGACCTGTCATTCAATGCCGTGTCCTGTGAATGGGCCGCTTCGCCAAGTCCACCTAATCTTCCCAGGCTTCGCAGACGGAAGATTCGCCCATCGGGCCGGTCCCCCTCAAGTCCTGCTCGCTCGCTCACCGATCAAGAGTCAGGGCAGACACGGATGTGCCGGCTGCACAATGGACGATTTGTGAGCTGACGGCATGGGACGGACGGCAAGGAACGCTGGATGTCACACGGGAACCAAGACCCGTTTCGAATGGGATTTCTGACGGCTGTAGAGGACGCGGAACGTGGTTTCGTGGGGGGACTGCTGGTTACAAACCGGTTTGGTCGACCCCTCGAATTTCAATGTACCGCTCCTGTTAAGCCGAATCGGGCGCAGCAGATCCTGTATGGCCCAACCCTGCGTCCGTTCGTGCTGGGTGAATTGCTGGGACGGACGCTGATTGAAAAGGTTGGCGTCAAGCCCCACCTGGTGCTAATCGAATCCGAAGAGATTCTGGACCTGCGATTGCACGTTCCGATGGCCGTCGGCTGCCTGTTGGACAAGGTGACCGACGACACCACGCAGTTGGCGCTGGGAAAGCACGGAATCGGCTTTCACCCGGACCATCTGTCGGACCGCACGGATCTCGTTCGCCATGCAAAGGCAATTCCTGCCGATGCCGACCTGCGCGAGCCGTTTGAGCGGGTGCGGGAAGCGTTGGCGGAAACTGTTCGACTGGGTTCTGCCCGTACCGCTTGATCGAGAGGACGAACCCAATGACGGATGGTTCGCTCCGTATGCTGGATGAAATGATCGCCCGTCGTGCTGCACAGCAGGCCGAGATGGGCATTCCCGCTCCTCATTGGAACCTGGAAAACAGCGGCAACTCACTCGACGAACTGCTGTCAGAAGTTCCTTGTAAACAGGTTTCGCTCGGGCTCCCCTCGCAGGTCTTTTCGTCGGGACTGAACGTCGCCTTGCAGCGCTGGCCGGTGGTCGAAGTGGAATCCATCGTCGCACCGCGTCCACCGGCATTGCTGCCACCCTGGAAGCCACATCGTCAAAAGGTGGTGACGTTTGGAATCACGTTTCCGGAAGGGGAAGCGTTCCTGACCCCGAAGCCATCACGCGAGAGCGAGGGGGCCGAAAAGAACACTGAAGAGGAACTGGTTTCCATCGAGCCGCCAAAGCCCGTGTCGTTGATGGACGATGAGGCGCTGGCGGAAGCCAAGAAAAAGCTGACGCGACTGAAGCCCCCGGAAGACGCCCTCTCGATTGAAGACCGGCTGTTTTACCTGCTGCAGCCGCCGTTGCAATCCTGGCTGGCGGGCCAGGAATTGATCATGCCGTTCGAGCCATTCCCGTATCAATACGAGGGAATTGGCTGGCTGTTTTCAAAGTCGTCGGCCTTGCTGGCGGACGAAATGGGACTCGGCAAGACCATGCAGACGATTACCGCGATCCGCCTGCTTGTCCGCAGCGGTCAGGTTCGACGAGTTCTACTGGTCTGCCCCAAGCCACTGCTTCCCAACTGGCAGCGGGAATTTCGGACTTGGGCCGAAGAGTTGCCGTTTGTCGTGGTGGAAGGCGATGGCGAGCGTCGGCGACTGACATGGACGATGCCGGGCGTTCCCGTGTTGATCGCCAACTACGAATCGCTCGTCCGCGACTTCGCGGCATTTGGCGAAGGCGAGTTTCCCAAGTTCGATCTGGTGGTGCTGGATGAAGCCCAGCGGATCAAGAATCGGACATCGCGGACGGCTGAAACGGCACGCGCTCTGCCACGAAGGCGCAGTTGGGCGCTGACAGGAACTCCCATCGAAAACCGGCCCGAAGAACTGGGGGCACTCTACGAATTCCTGGAAGTCGTTCCTCCCAATGCGACACCCGACCTGCGGCAATTGCAGTACCTGTCCAAGCAATTCATCCTGCGACGCACCAAGAACCTGGTGATGAAGGACATGCCGCCGCGACTGGATCGCGACGAGTACCTGGAACTGCTGCCCGCGCAGAAGTACGCCTATGAAAAGGCGGAAAAAGAGGGTGTGATTCACCTGAATGAACTGGGCGATTCGATTTCAGTGCAACACGTTTTCGAGCTGGTTCTGCGTTTGAAGCAGATCACCAACTTTGATCCGTTGACGGGCGAGAGCGCCAAACTGGATCGTCTGGAAGCGGACATGGAAGAAATCGCCGCCAGCGGTGGCAAGGCGATCCTGTTCAGTCAGTGGACAAAGGTCCTGGACTGGCTCGCCAAGCCAATGTCCAAGTATGGCGCGCTGCTCTATCACGGCGGAGTTCCCACGAAGCAGCGGGAACCGATCCTGAAGCAATTCAAGGAAGATCCGGATTCTCACATCATCCTGATGAGTTACGGCACGGGGGCGGTGGGGCTGAACCTGCAGTTTGCGGGTTACGTATTCCTGTTCGATCGCTGGTGGAATCCGGCCATTGAAGACCAGGCCATCAATCGAGCTCACCGGATCGGCTGCAAGAGCCAGGTGATCGTGACACGTTTCATTTCCAAGGACACGATCGAAGAGCGAATCGACAAGGTTCTGACCGAAAAACGCGAACTGTTTGCCCGGATCCTGGGTGAAGGCGACGACTGCAATTCGTCTCTCAGCCTGAATGCCTCCGAAATCTTCGGCCTGTTTGATCTGAAGGCCCGCAGCGCCAAGGGAACGAAGAGCATCGGCCCGAAGTAGCGAAGCTATTCAGTCTTCTCCACCGTCACAAACACTGGCGGGCTGCAGTACGTGGCTTTCATGACGAAATTGATCGCGAAGTTGGCCATGACCACGCCCACCTGCTTGTCGACCGGCGGAGCCTTCGCGTCGGCCTTGAGTGTGATTTCGCCTTCGCTGGTGGTGCCGGTCAACAACGTCTTGCTCTGATTGCCATCGATGGTCACTCCCTCGGGCAGACTGTTGGCAAAGACCGAGTCCAGGTGCTTGTACAGCATATCCAGTGTCACGTTCTGGTTGACGTCCTTGTTTCGTTCCAGCTTGACCAGGATTTTCTTCGACTGCCCCGGTTTCAGCACGATGTCGGTGTCGCTCAATTGAATTGACAGGATGTCTGCCGGAGGACCGACGCTCACCATATGCGATTCGACCGGGTAATGGCCGCGACCACCGCCCGGCGAGTAATACTCCTGGTACGGCGTCGCCACGGCCGTCAACGCCAGGGAAGGTTGCCCGTCCCCCTGGGGATGCGTCGCGGTGCCGTGAACCAGCAGTTCCGACGAGACCATGGCAGCGTCACTGGCTGCGGTCAGCACAATACATCCGTCCTGGCCCTTACCCGCCAGGATGCGGCCGCACGTCGCGGTGACACCGGGCGGCAATCCATTGACGTGCAGTTGGACTTCACCCGTGAAGCCATGCTTGCGAACCACGCGGGCGAAGATCGCACCACTCATTCCCGGGGTCAGCAGCGTCTTGTCGGTATCCAATTGTAGTTCGAAGTACGGCATCGTTCGTGTGATCTGCAGGACATATTCAAACCCCGGACCTCCGCGAAGATGCACATCCCGGACTTCGACTGTGAAAGTGCCGTCGGCCGGGGCTTCCCAGCCTTCCAGGAAGGTGTCAGCGAAGGTCAGCCGTCCGAACCGGCCGTCATCGTCTTCGCGCAGCGACTGACCCTTGTCGTTCAGGATCCGGATGAAGGAATCCAGGTTTGACATCTGGCGACGCGCCCGGACTTCGAAGCTGAATTTCTCCCCCTTCTTCGCCACAAAAGAATAGCAGTCCAGGTCGGCTTCGGTTTCGATCCGGCCGCTGATGACTTGGGGGACTTCGATCACGGGAGCCGACATCGGTGAATTGTTGTCCGCCGCTGTTTCCGCGAATGTCGGCAGATCGGTCACATAAAAGGGAACGGGGTTCGTCTGCTGATCGCCCAGATTGAGCGGTATGAAATGAATTCCGACCGCTGTTCCTTCAGGAATCGTAATGCTGCTCCTGGCTTCCGCAGGCAGAAATACGCCACTCAATTCGATGGCCGTCTGTACGCCTGCCCGGATTGCGGTGGGAAACGCTCCCGTCACGTACGGACGGGAATTGGCTTCGATGCAGTATTCCCAGTAGACATTGCCGTGGTACCGGACGTCGCGGATTTCGAGAAGATAGTCACCGGCCTGATCGAAAGTGTGAGTCAGAAAGGGATCGGCGAAAAATGTGTTGTCTGACATGGCAAGCACGCCCCCGTTCGTATCCCGCAGGAACAAGATCGGATCGGCGTGAGCCTGCAGGTCGTGGATCTTGTCCTGCAGTCGCTGGCAGCGAACATGAAACGAAATAGATTGTCCGGCGGTCGCGGTGAACTTGTAGAAATCGAAGTCTTCGACCTTTTCGATGGCACCACACAACGTTGCCGGTAGCGTGACCACCTGGGCTTTGTCCGCCGTGTTGTTATCCGCCGATTCGACGATGACCGGATCGCGCACCACAACGACCTGGCCAATCGTACTGGCTCCATGCGGCGTCGCCAGGCGGAACTCACGCACCCCCGGCAAGGCCTCGGCAGTTACGGTGAATTTCAGCTTTAGCTTCGTCAGATCCCTGGGCTTGTCACCCGGCTTCGGTGGATCCTTGGGAGGTTCCGGCTCAATGACTTCTGCAGTCACACCGGATCCGCTGACCGAAACCTGGTAGGCACCGAGCATCGAATACCGGGATTGAACTTCGCATTCCGCGGTCGTTCCCACCTGCACGGCGACCGGCTTCAAACTCATCAACATCGGGTACGATGTCTGAGCATTGACCAGGGAGGAAATACTCAGGCAGAGGCCTGCTGAAGCCAGGACAATACAAAAGAAACGGAAGTGGGAAAGGTTCAGGCGGGTCATGGCGGTGTCCTTTGGGTGGATTCCATGAGGATGACTGGGCGGGTGGGACAGCGGTCGATTACGGGGTTCGTGGTGGGATTTCAGCGGGGTTTGGTGTTTGAGGCAACGGTGTCATGCGGATGATCAGTTTCTCCAGGCGATTGCCCAGACTGAGAATCAGGATCGCCACAACCATCGTAGCCAGTGCCAGATGCCATTGGCCAGTTCCACAGGTGACGCCGATCACGGATGTCAGCCAGATCGCGGAGGCCGTCGTCAGGCCGTGAACTTCATCCTTTCCCTGGGCGTGCATGATGACACCGGCCCCCAGGAAACCGATTCCCTGCAGGACTCCCTGAATGACGCGTGACAGTCCGTCATAAGTAACGACCTGTTGCCGGGCAGTGGCTGTCAGCGTCACCATCGTCGCCAGAGCGGCACCGACACTGACCATCGCCAGCACTCGCAGTCCAGCCGGCTTGTGATGCAAGTCTCGGTCAATGCCGATGATGGCCCCCAGCACCATCGCGGCCAGCAACCGTCCCAAGACTTCGTGAAACTCATCAAAATCACTTGGATTCATACCGATTCCCGAGGCCAAATGCCCTGGCTGGCCGCCCCCTTTTTACCACGGACTACCAGCGAAATGCACTGCCACATCAAAGTTTGCCAATGAACGTAGTTTACTCTGGCGACCCGGAGATCTGTAGTCCAGTTGGCGGGTCGGATAGGGACGATTGGCGCGAATCGGTGAGCAGCCAATTGAAATCGGATTTGTTATTCTGTCCCCCCCGAATTGACATCACCACTTTGCCACCCAAAACCTGCACCTGGGAATGATCACTGATGAGCAACCGTATCTGCCGCTGGGGAATCCTGTCGACCGCCAACATCGCCCGCAAGAACTGGCTCGCCATTCGCAATACAGGCAATGCCATCATCACGGTGGTGGGCAGCCGGGATGTCACCAAGTGCCAGCAGTTCATTGACGAATGCCAAGCCTCAAGTCCCTTCGCCAAGGTGCCACAAGCGTGCGGCAGCTATGACGAGTTGCTGCAGCGGGACGACGTGGATGCGATCTACATTCCGTTGCCAACCGGGATCCGCAAGGAATGGGTGATTCGCGCCGCTGCGGCCGGGAAGCACGTCTTGTGCGAAAAGCCGGTCGGCGTGAAACCTGCGGACGTTGAAGAGATGCTGGCCGCCTGCAAGCAGCACAATGTCCAGTTCATGGACGGTGTGATGTTCATGCACAGTCAACGGTTGCCGAAGTTGCGGGAAGTGCTGGACGATGGCGAAAGCGTCGGCAAGTTGCGTCGGATCTGCTCGAGTTTCAGCTTTGCCGCCTCTGAGGAATTCGTTTCCAGCAACATTCGAGTCAGCGGCAACCTGGAACCGCTTGGCTGCCTGGGCGATCTCGGCTGGTACAACATCCGCTTCACGCTGTGGGCAATGAAATACCAGACACCGCACAAGGTCAGCGGACGCATCTTGACGCAGGCCGGCCGTGCCGATGGAGGTGCTCCTGTTCCGATGGAGTTCTCGGGCGAACTGTTTTTCAAGGAGGGCGTTTCCGCCAGCTTCTATTGCTCGTTCCTGAATGAAAACCAGCAGTGGGTCAACCTGAGCGGCACGAAGGGATTTGTACACGTCCCCAGTTTCGTTTGTCCCTACTACGGCAGCGAAGTCTCGTTTGACGTCAACAATACCAAGTTTGTCACTCGCGGATGTGACTTCAACATGGAAGAACACACGCGTCGAGTGTCAATTGCCGAATATGGCAACAGCGCTCCGAATGCCCAGGAAACCAACCTGTTCCGCAACTTCTCCCAACTGGCCCTGTCCGGAAAGCCCGACGATTCATGGGGCCAGATCGCGCTGCAGACCCAGCGCGTGATGGAGGCGACGCTGGCTTCGGCACACCAGGATGGAAAGCTGGTAGACGTCTCCTGATGGAAGTCGCCGATGGACGAACCAAATCTCGTGATCCGCTGGGCCATGTCCCACTTTGCCAGTGGCGATTCGTACCTGAGCGGATTGCTGATCTTCGTGGTTTGTCAGGTCGCGTTGCAGATTGTTCGCGGCCCGCGTCGACGGCGATGGTTGATCGTTGGCAACCGGGTTGCGTTGATCTGGTCCTTGGCAGTGCTGCCTCCGGTTCCCTGGCTGCTGGCAGGTGGTTTTACGGTACTACTGTTGAGCTGGATGATCAGCCAATGGCGAAACCGGAAATCGCCCGTGACTGAACAGATCGCGACGCGCGAACGCCTCTTTCGATCCGGCCTGGCGGCGGTTGCCATGCTGGGAATTGCCGTGGAACTTTCCCGCCAGTTCATTCATATTCCAGATGTTTCACTCACAGCGCTGTGCATCGTGGGAGATTCTGTCACCGCTGGTTTGAATGACGGGGACGACACATGGCCGCAACAATTGGCGCGGCAGGTCGACATTCAAATCCTGGATGCCTCGCAACCCGGGGCCACGCTGAAATCCGCACTCAAACAGGTCGCACTGCTGAAGACGTTGCCGGGTGAACTGCTGCTGCTCGAAGTCGGCGGAAATGACCTGCTGGAAGGACTGCCACCAGAAGAGTTCGAACGCGACCTGGATCAACTGCTGGGTGACTGTCAGGCCCCCCAGCGCCTTGTCATCATGTTTGAATTGCCGTTCCCTCCCCTGGCGATCCGTTATGCGTCCATTCAAAGATCCCTGGCACAGCAACATCAAGTCCTGTTAATCCCGCGACGCCACTTCCTGCATGTGCTGACATCCTCTGGATCCACGGTCGACGGGATCCATCTGTCGGCCGCGGGGCATCGCCGAATGATGGAATTCGTGCAGAGCCTGTTGCAGATTCCAAAGTCCAAGTCGCCGGGGGGAAACTATCGCCACGTCGAACAGGCTCGTCAGTCGGGGCGGAAGGTCTGATTTGGTCGCGATCCAACCACGCGGAATCTCTGAACAATCCGTAATGTTTGCCACGGATCGATTCGATGGGGGATTCTTCGGAAATCCCGGCCCCGGCCGCGGTACCATGGTGTTGAATCGAACACCCATTCCTCGTAAGAGTCCTTGGAGACTTTTCATAACATTCCATCTGCGATGCCAATTCTGTGTACTTCATGAGCCACCAGGATTGGCAGACATCAGGGTATGGATTGGTAGATTGGCCAGATCATGTCGGCAGGACCCAGGCGATTCGACGCAGCGGTTGCATCCACGCAATCCCGTTCGACGATTCGCGGTGATTTTCGATTTGAAGCCGAACCCGGGATGCGGCCCCGACGGCCGGCGTCCTGGCGTGCAAATTGTGCTGCCGTGACAGTCAGCCTGTTCCTGCATTCGGTCCTGCTGATCCTGTTGAGCATGATCTATTTCAATTTGCCGATGCGAGAGCTGCTGGATTCAATGCTGACGCTCGTGATCGCGTCAGAACAATCGAGTGGAGAGGATCTGGAAATCGATCTGCCCTCGGAATCAGACGAGCATGCCGACTCGCCTCATGCTGACAGCCCACCGGAACAACTCCGTGACGAATTGGCCGTTGTTCTCCCCGACGTGGAAATCCCTTTGAAGCGGCCAGTCCACGAGGCTGGTGGCGAACCCATCCCCAAATCCGATGTGACCGTCTTGAAAGTTGTCACACAGCCCAAAAACGTCACGAGGAAAGAGACTGCGAAGAAGGGGGCCAAGTCAACGGATGTTGAGGCCCACGTTGATCATTTTGTCGGCCGCACTGCGGCTGCGAAGTCGGCCTTGCTGAAACGCATGGGTGGGACGGATGCGAGCGAAGCGGCGGTGGCGAAGGGGCTGCTGTGGTTGAAATACCATCAGTTGCCCGACGGTTCCTGGAATTTCAACCATACACTGATTCCGCGCTGTGACTGCACGATGCCGGGACGATTAATAAATAATCCCAATGGTGCCACAGCCATGGCACTACTGGCATTTCTGGGAGCGGGACAGACACACGAAGAGGGCGATTACCAGGAAGAAGTCCAGCGAGGTCTCGCGTTTCTCGTCGCCGGCGGAACTCCGGCGGGTAAGGGAATCTGCTTTTACGGACAACTGCAGGGGCCGCCGACATTCTATACTCACGGTCTGTCCACGATCGCGCTGAGCGAAGCGTATGCGATGACGCACGATCCCGATCTGCGTCCGCCGTTGACCGGTGCCATCGAATTCCTGGCGGCGACGCAGCATCAACAAGGGGGCTGGCGGTACTTCCCCGGCCAGCCCGGAGACACCTCCGTCGTTGCCTGGGAATTGATGGCGCTGAAAAGCGCTCAATTCTCCCGCGTGACGGTCCCACCGAAGGTGTTTCAGGGAATTGAACGGTTTCTGGCGAGCGTGTCGTCGTTGCGGGGTTCGCAGTATTCCTATACTCCCGAACGCCAGAACTCGCCGACCCCGTCCATGACCGCAGCCGGCCTGCTCTGCCGCATGTATCTCGACTGGAATGAATCCAGCGTCCCGATGCGGGCGGGAATCCGATTTCTCGACGAGCACGGTCCTGACCGCGACGACATGTACTTCAACTATTATGCGACCCAGGTCATGCATCACTGGGGACACGAGGAATGGGATCGCTGGAACCCCATCATGCGAGATCACTTGATCCGAACCCAGATCACCGGCGGCCACGCCCTTGGCAGTTGGGACGTGGCCGACCGACACGGCAACATGGGCGGTCGACTGTACATGACCACCCTGGCATTGTTGACGCTGGAGGTCTATTACCGCCACCTGCCTCTGTATCAGAAGGAACGGATTGAGATTCCGCTGAATCCTGCGGCTGCACCGGCGAAATAGCACCGAACCGCCTGCGGCTCACGTCGTCGAGCGGTAGAATCATCGCTGTCGCAATCGAGTCACCTGGTCGCGAACTGTGTCGACGATCAGATCCTCAACACCGGGCCGCCAGGGTCCGGGCAAGTTGGTGTACCGCATCGCTCCGCCCCCTTCATAGCCACCCTCTTTCAAGATCCGTTCCGAGGGGATGTAGGCCATGACATCGTTGCTGTATCCGGCCACCCAGACTGCGGAAGAGCCGAACTCGCGTTTCAAACGGAGCGCATAGTCAATGACCACTTCGCCACCGAGGGTGATCAGCGTCAGGTCGCCACCGAACTGCAGGGTCTGAACAGGGTATGGATAACTCGCTCGAACCTGACCGTTCTTTGAGTACTCGGCGAGCAAGGCTTCCACGCGACGCTTTTCAAAGATGTCCTTCGATTCCTGCTTCGCCACTAATTCTTCGCGAGTGACCGGTTCAAATGGCAGATCAATTTCCTTCAACTCAAACTTCAACGGTCCATGCAGTGGCAATGGCTGCGGCAGCAACGCGGCCTCCACGGCGGTTGCCAGGTTTTTCCCGTGTGTCATGGCCCATTCGATCTGGCCGCGAGGATACGGGTTCTGATCTCCACCGCAGCCCATCACGAACAGCGCGGTTGCACCGGGATGAGCTTTTTCCAATTCGGTTTGCGCATATCCGGCGTAGTCCGCGTTGAACTGCAGGACGCCGGTCGTGGTGTTGTGGCACGCATATCCAAAGGCGATGGCTCTCAGCTTGCCGTCTGGAGATTCCACGCGCAGGACGGGGACGTCATGATCGACCGGACCGTCCGGATAGGGGCTGTTCTGGTAGCCGTCCTTGGTCGGCAATCGCCGGTTCATTGCCACGCTGCTGCGTGCGTGGCTGTAGGAGATGCGGGCCGGCTTCAAGTCTTCGACCGCCAGCCCGATGACCCCGATCAACTTGTCCCGCAGTTCGACAAAATAGGATTCCACCCGGCGTCGCTGTTCTGCGTCCAGGGGATACATCACCGACATTTCCAGATCATCGCGTACGACGGGGCTGCAGTGCGTATGCGAACAATTCAACAGCAGCCCGGCCGGATTCACGTTGTACTGGTCCTCTGCGGCTCGGGCGACCTGCAAACGCAGCGGTCGAGGAATCCCGATCAAGTCGGTGGTTACAATAACGGCTCGCGTTCCCGCCGAATCTTCTATAACCAGTGCCTTGGCGTGCAGTTCGGACAGGACTCCGTCGGAAGGTTTGGTGCGTGAGGCATATCCCGCCATCCACATCGGCTGCCCGGGAGTAATGGCCACCGTGGCCACCCCGACCTTCCATTCGGGGGCAGCGTCCGCAGCCTTTGAGAGTCGCGGCAGTGCCAGCGACATTGCCAGAACAATGACTGTGAAACACGCGGACTTCATGACACGTCTCCTCGGCAACAATGTTTGTGAACCGTAACATCATTGCAGCAACAGAATCGAATGTCACGAAACTGAGGGCAGTCATTTTGTTGCCGAAGTCGTGAGACTTCGACCGTCGGTGGCCAGGGTGACTGCGGCCATCAGCCGACCCAGCGGGGCATGGTTCGCCAGGCGACGGTCAGGCGGGGGTGGGCCTGCTTGTATGGCCGGTAGTAGTTCGAGACCAGTTTCCAGAATCGTGGCGAATGGTTCATTTCACGGATGTGGCACAGTTCGTGGATCAGGATGTAGCGGACTAGATCCGGTTCGATGAACAGTAGCTTGGAATTCAGGCTGATGGTTCCAATGCGGCTGCAACTTCCCCAGCGGCTCTTCTGCTTGCGAATCGCCGTCTTCGTGAAGGGGATGCCGATCTCACGGCTGATCTGGCCGAGCCAGGGGATCAGGATGTCGTGAGCCTGGCGCATCACCCAGCGTTGCAAGGCCGCTTCACACAACTCGGTGTCTTCGATCCGTCCCCGAACGATCAGTCGGTCCCGGGTGGGTTCTTCGATTGTCACAGTGCGTGCCCGCGTTGCCACGGCTTCCACATGCCAGACACGGCCAACACTCGGAAACGTGATCGTGGTCGGAATCGCCTGAGTTGCCTCGGCGGACTGTCGCCGACGCACTTCCTCGACACGCTGCATGGCGGTCTGAACCCAGTGTTGATTCGTCGTCAGGACGTCGGGGATGCGCCGCTGGTCGTACCCGCGGGGGACAACCACCTCCAGGCCCTTGTCGACCGTCACTCGAAACCGCAGATACCGCGCACGAGCACTGACGCGAATACTGTAGGGGATCGGCGAGCTCGACATGGACGATACTCCGCGGACGGGGGACGCCGGGTTCTAATCCAAATTGATCGCTGCGCGAAGGGGTGATGGAACACGGTCAGGAGCATCGCCTTTCTCAAATCGGGAATCGGGTGCCACGGTTATGGTGGTAATGGCGGTTATGGTGTCGTCGACGTGGCCGTGCTGATTGAGCACTCGCACGGCCTTCCCGAANNGGCACCCCAATTTGAAACAGGCGATGGCCCCGGGAATGCGGCAGAAGGTCAGAGTCAGTTGGATTGGAACAGAGAATCTCCCGATCCAGCGGCAACAGCGACCGGCCGATCCTGCCGGTCTCGGCCTGCCCGCCGCCGCCCGCCGCCGTTCAGCCCTTGCTCCGCAGCCCGGAACCCGCCACCATTCCCACATGAAATCTGCTGTCAAAGCCGCCCTGTTTCTGCTGATCCTGTTTGCGATTCCCGTCATTCCATTCCTGTGGCTGGGAGAATCGTTCGAACAAAGTCTGCTGGACGCATTGCACCAGCCACAGTCGCCGCTGACGGTCAGCGTCTGGGTGGCTGGCCTGTTGGCGTCCGACATGTTTCTGCCGGTTCCGTCCAGCGCTGTGGTGACATATGCCGGCGGTGTGCTGGGGGTATTCTGGGGAACGATCGTGTCGTGGCTGGGGTTGTCGTTGGGGGCTGTCGGCGGGTTTGCATTGGCTCGGGGCTTTGGTGAGCCACTGGTCCGGCGGTTCAGTGAATCGGCAGACGTGACACGGATGAGCGACTTTGCAGGTCGCCACGGTGCGACAGCATTGGTCCTGACTCGGGCATTACCGATCCTGGCCGAAGCCTGCATCTTCATGCTCGGCGCGGGGCGATTGAGCTGGCGCAAATTCCTGGTTTCAATGCTCTTCAGCAACGCACTGCTGGCCCTGACGTATTCTGCGTGCGGAGCGTATTTTCGCGATTCGAACGCGTTTCCAATCGCCATTGTGGCGTCTGGGGCAGTGCCGCTGGTAGCGGCACTGGTGATTCGGCGGTACTTGTTACCGTGACCATCCAAAGTTACCTGACGTCAAACAGGGGCCATTTTCCCAGCCGTCGAAGTCGCGGTCGCGGGTCTGTCAGGCGGTCCGCGTGAAACAATTCAACCTGTCCAGGTAGTTTGACGACAGATTCGGGCAACAGGAATTCGAATCCCTGCTGGTTACGGCTTTTGTGAAACGAGAACTGTGAATCCTGGACGATTCCATCCACAACGAGGACTAGGTCGGCGGTTGTGATTCCCAAGTCACCGGCGTCCATTGATCCAGCCACAAGACAGGGACGATAATCGAGATTTGATGCGTCGGGGAGGCGGTATTGCGCCATTAGATTCAGGCTGTTCAAGGGGGCGTCCTCAATCTCGAACGCAGACGTTGGGCGGCCCCGCCAATCGGGATGACTGCAGGCCATTTCTGGGGGGCGTTCCCACGAGCCTGCTCCAAAAATCTGCCAACGACGGTCGACGGCTGCGGTCATCCGCGGGATTGATGGTTCCAGGACAGTCAGTCCCTCTTTCGTCGTCATTCCCTCTTTATGGTAGAGCGTCTTGCGTGGTCGGCGATCGCGACTGAGGACTGACACTCCATCGACCGGGCCAGCCAGTGGCATCCCCAGCACTTCGGCGATCGTCGGGAGCAGATCGACCGATTCCACATTGCTGTCGCTGATTTCGCCCTGTGCCTGTCCCGGCAATTTCACGAACAGTGGAATGCTGAGCAAATCTGGCAGTGTTTCGGCATCCGGGATGCGGCGCGAATGCCCGGGGCGGTAGGAAACGCCATGATCGGCAGTCACGATCAACAGGCAGCGATCCAGTTCGTCGATTTCCTGCAGGCGGTCCAGAAGCTGGCCGATGAACCGGTCGACGAACTGCAACTGCAACAGGTACCGATGTTCGTTCCGAGCCACGATACCCGGATCATTGGCCCAGTTCTCACCAATGTCTCCCCAGGCTCCAGCCGGATGAAACGTCGCCATTTCGTCATAATTGTACTCATGTCCTGATGGCAGCAGGCATGAAGGAATATGCGGTATTTCGATATGCAGAAAGTTAAACAGCGGCTTTTCCGTGTTTCGCAGGCTTTGGATGAAATTCTGTGCTTGCTCGCGACGCTGAATAAACGGGTCGAATCGCTGCAGCCCGATGTAGACCGAGGGATGCCAGTCGATCTGTTCCGGCAATCCGAACCACAGCCGTGAAATCGGCGGAAACTCCAGTGGAGTGTCATTGGGCAGGACCAGTCGCGGGTAAACAGCCAGCAACGTTGCAACCAGGGAGCGAATCTTTTCCTGTGTGGACCGCCGGCTCCGTTCCCGAGTCTGCAGTGATTTTGGGCACAACCGGGTGACTGGTTCAAAGACGGTCATATCGAAGTCATCGGTCCCGTGGATGATCTGGAACAGGTTTCCCGGGTATTCGGATTCCAGGGGTGGACGTGGCACCGTGGGAAACTGACCGGAAAGAATGGCGGGGACAGCCACGTCCGTGCGGATGTGGACCGTTGACGCTTGTCGGTACCAGGTGGACAGCTTTCCGAGGCGATCAAATTGAGGGAAATGTCCCGCATCGATCTGCAGGTCCCGGTTCATCAATGAAAGACCACTGAACTCGTCAAAGACAATCATGATCACCGGCACGGGATGCTGTGAATGCTCCGGCGTTGCCACCCGCGGACGACTCAGGCTGAAAAACTGGTAGAGGAACATTCCCGGAAAACAAACCAGACTCACTGCGGCTACCGATACCCAACTGCGTATCCAGGTGGTGCGTTCGTACAGCAGCATGCAAAGGACTGCGGCCGGAATTGCCAGGGCCAGGCTGGCGATCCAGACGATCGATTGAAACGTCAGGAATTGAAATCCAATGAATGGACGCAGGATCGACAACCATGCCAGAGTCAGCAGGATCGTTGGCACCAGGTTTCGGAACTGACGATTCCAGTGCATGGCAACGCACATTGTCAGCAGATCGAGTGCAATCCATGCCAGCGGAAGCAGAATCGTCAGTAATAAGACGACGAACCCGACTTCCACCAGGCCGGCGTCCAGGTCGTGCAGGTAAACGAACTGCTGAGTCAGCACGGCATACAGTGGCTGGCTGAATGCAAAGGCACACAGCACGGCAATGTGCAGGGCGCGCTCTGCCGAGAAGGTTTTCCGCAGGGATTCGTTCAGCATTGTCATGAGGCGTTCGGCCAACTATTGCGGGATCAGGTACAGTAGCGTTCGTTCGCCGGACGGCAGGTCTGTCCGCTCACGAATCTGGAACCCCGCCTTCAACAGCGTTGCTTCCAGGAATGGCAACGAATAATCCTCGTACTGGTCGCGCTTATTCCGCAGCAATCCCTGCACCATGGGATCCAGCTTGCTGGGAAACTCAAGCACGACCTCGGCATTGAGACTGGCCAGCCAGTCCACGACTTCCGGCAGGGGGATGTTCCCCGCAATCACCAGGTGGTGGATCAGACCCAGGCACAGCACGAGATTCGGCTGACCACGCTCCTCCAACCGGACGCGTTCGCGCCCGCGCCAACCTTGGGCAGGCGAAGGATTCAGCAAGTCGATGCACAGTGGCAGGATGTTGGTTGAGCCCTCGGAGGCCAGTTGGCGATACAGGCGTTCCACGCACCCGTGATCCTGATCCATGGCGACAACGTATTCGGCATTGCACGCGGCAATCCGCGAAAAATGACCATCATTGCAGCCCAGGTCCCACACCAGTTGGCGGCGCCCTGTCAGGCACACGCTCTGGACAAATCCAGACTTGGCGGCGGCGTCGGCGACGACGTGGGGCAATTCGTGGCGGTAATCGGTCCATTGTGTCTGGGGAGGCTTCCAGTTCAGGCGTCGAATCAACGTTGTCAGCCGGGCCAGATTGTTCAGAATCAACTGGCGACCGAAACCACTGGACTTGAGCGCTTCGGCGGTATTCTCGTGAGAATCGCCGGATGTGCGCTCCAGCACGGATTGTACCCACCCATGTGTGAAGACCCCCGGTCGCAACATGTCCCGCCAGGAGAGTGATCGCAGGAATTCGCGTGCCGAGATTCCATCCAGATTCGCTCGTAAAACAGGCTGAATGTCAATTCTGCGATAGGCCTGCAACAACAGTGGAAACAGCATCATTTCACAGAACTGCCGGTACCCGATCCAGGGCTCACCCGGTGTCAGCGCCACAAACGAGCCGATGTCGATGAAGACCGGGCGCGCACCGTGGAACTGTACGTTGTACGGGGACGCATCCTTGAGGATCGTCCCTGCCTGAATGGCCTCCGTCAGGATTTCCAAATGCAGCAGCGCCGCAGCGCGAAGCATCGAAAACGACCATTCGTAAGGATAAGAAACAAATGGGATTCGTACGTGCTGCAGCACCCCCGACCACGTGCCAGGAATCCCCAGTTCGCGAACACGGTCACCCGCCAGTTCGTCGGTCTGGATGATGGAGCCCTGTGTGGACAACCGCAAAAAGAACGGCTGACGGCAGACCCTCTTCCAATCCGTCACCGCTTGCGAGGAAAGTGCTCGGTACACTTTACTCTGCCAAATCAACACGCGCGACGCCCGATCGCGGAACGATCCGGGCTCAAATGTCAGCGGCGTGGAAGCCGGCGAGTTCGTTAGTGCAGGTGAGTGACGACGGGCATCTCTGCCGACAACTCCGTTCTCGGTTGAATCGCCTTGTGCGTCATCCAATGAGTCCATAGATACCGCCCAAGTACGACGAGTCCGCTGAATCCACCCACCAGCGCCTGTAGAATCAGGCTGCCGCTTCCCGGATCGAGATATGCCACCACTGCTGTCATCATCAAACTCCTCACCCACCCACTTTAAATCTTACGGCCTGTCTTCACCAAGCATAGGCCGCTGCTCCTTAAGTGACCGTGAAGTTTGGCAACTTTTTTGAAGGAGTTGGCAGATTCATGATCTGACGGTGCATCACACGATTAAACCCCGAGGAAAATCGAAAGTTTCTGCGGAGTTACCTGAATTCTTCCTGTGTTTTGTGGAAGAATCGTGGACAGGCCGACGCTTCGGATCTTGGCTGCTCGCATGCTGATTCGGCTCTTTTCCGGATGTCTCCATCAAGCCCCATCATTCGATGAGCGAACGGCATGCCGCGGATCCGTGGCCGAAATGATTTCGCTGATCCCGTGTTGATTAAACCCTTTGTACCCCTCGTCGCGTTGCAGGATTTCCAGATGCGAACCCAAGGCACCGCTGGTCAGAAATTGGCGCGCCTGTTGGTCTGTGATCAATCCTGATTTGCGCAGACCCTCGACACGAACTGGATCAACGGGCCATTGCTCGCCGCGCGTAAACGCCTGCCGCAAATACGGAAGATCCGTAAAAGGCGGCATGGTATCGATCCCAGCCTGCTTCAGTTGGTCGCGTGTCGCTGCGAAGTCAAATTGGCATTCCAGGTGGTGCATCCCCGCCTGCAGAAATGCTTCACCGTGCAGGGCACACCACAACCCCACCGTGCCCAGTTGATCGCGCGGGGGAAGTGTCTCGTGCGAGAAATCCTGTGCGACTTCGTCGGGGGACAGGTCGACATCCGCAAAGATGGTGATCCCGGTGACGTGATGTTCGATGACTTGGGCACCCCATCCGGCCTCCTTCCCCGCATAGAATCGTTCACGGCACTGAAAGCCCAGGCGTTCCAGAAACGCAATCAGCAAGGCGAAATTCTGCCGACTGGACCGATAGGTATGATGATCATGATTGGCCCAGCCCAGACCCAGTGCATCCTGACGCTGCTTTTGAATCCGTCCAGCCGTGTTGCGACGCAGCCAGTATTCCCGTTCGGCGGTAAAAAACAGGTCACACGCCCGATCCCGTCCCAAATCGACAATGGCAGATTCGATGAGTCGAATCGCGTGAATAAAACCATCGTCGTCATTGGCGAAATCCCGTCGCCGCAGCCTGAGTGCTTCGCCATGATGCAGGATGGCCGCCAGCGGTACCTGTTCGACGGGATCAGGATCAAATGCCAGCGAGCCTCGTCGCTCGATCGCCAGCACTTCGACATTGTTTTCACGGGCGACGGTTGCCGCGCGAACACGGCCCAAAGGCGCTCCTTCAACCGTCACGCCGGTCAATCCGTGCGCCGCCAGAAAATCGACGACAGATTCGACCTTGATCGCCAGTTTCCGGGAGGTCTCATGGACTTCGCGGATCCGCGGAAACAGCCCCTGCCGATGCTCCCATCCGTCCAGGGAATGGCTACGGACATATCCCACTTCAGGCAACTCTCGCAAGGCGGGATCATCGATCGGCAACCCAATGTGATCCAGCCAGTCAACCAATCGCGTGCCGGTTTCGGTCAACATCCGCTGCGACAACTCTGCGGCAAATGGGGATCGCTCGACCAGATCCGACAGAATCCGTTGCACGAATCTGGCGGGCGCGGGCTGCGGTGACCAGGTGTACGCCGTCAGCGCGGCCAAGGCATTCGTCGTGGAAAGCGTGGCAGGTGTTGGCATTCTGCAAACTCCATGAAAGCCTGAATTGGCTTTGCCCATAAAATGGGGTCAGACCATTTGTTGGGCAAAGCCATCTGAACTCCCTTTCCACGCTGAGATTTACGAAGGGATGTCCCCCTGGGCTGAATCGTGAGTCTCCGGGATCAACAACGAGGCTCCAATGCCGATTCCCAGCGATATCGCAATAATTCCCAGCGAGATCAGCGTGATCAACCCCTGTTGATTATGTGGCAGGAAATCGTGAGCCAGCATTTTGATGCCTACAAACGCCAGGATCGCCACCAGCGAGTATTTCAGGTAATGAAAGCGGCCCAGCAGATCTGCCAAGGCGAAATACAGGCTACGCAACCCCAGAATTGCAAAGACGTTCGATGTAAATACCAGGAACGGATCCTGGGTCAACCCGATGACGGCGGGGATGGAATCGACTGCAAACACCAAGTCCGTCGTTTCCACAATCACCAGCGCCAGGAACATGGGAGTCATGGCCCACTTGCCGTCGATTTTTGTGAAAAAGTGATCTTCGACAAACGATGGGTGCAGGCGGAAGCACCTGCGAGCCAGTCGGATGATTCGGCTTTTCTCGAAGTCGACTTCCCCTTCATCGGCGAACAGCATTTTGAAGGCGGTAAATAGCAGCAAGGCTCCGAAGAAATACATCGTCACGGCCGCATGCTTGACCAGTTCGATGCCGAGGTAAATCATCACCCCGCGCATCACCAGTGCTCCCAAGATCCCCCACAGCAACACTCGATGTTGAAATGCAGCGGGAACTTGAAAATAGGCGAGAATCAGCGCGATGACAAAAATGTTGTCGATGCTCAGCGACTGTTCCAGGATGTAGCCCATGAAGAACTGAGCCGCGGCCTCCCAGCCATTCTCCGGCAAGTCGGAGGTCGGATGTGCCCCTGCTTCCAGCGCATGCCCCTGTGTATTTGCCGGTTCGGGATAGATTCCCAATCCGCCCAGGTGATGCTCGTACGCAAAGTAGACGAAGACCGTAAACCACAGTGCCAGAACGAAGTACACTGTCGTCCGGATCAGGGCTGCACGAGCACTGAGGGCCTTCGATTCCCGGCTGAAAACGCCGAGATCGAAGGCGAGGATGAACAATACCAGCAGCAGAAATGCCGCCCAGACAAACATGCGAAACCCTTCCGCCGAAACAAGTTGGCCCGCCGCGCGACGCACGACAGGCTTCGAGTGAACGGCGGAGTATACCTGTCAGATCACAGAATTAGCAGTGATCCGAGTTCAGTTCTCTGATTTGAAAATGGAGGGCGGTGCGATCGCTATCGATCGTCCAGGACTGGTCGCTGTCGGCGCTGCTTCACTTCCGTACGTTGTCGCTTGGATTCCACGCGACGACGCTTGGAGGCTTTGGACGGTTTGGAAGCACGCCGGGTCTTGGGGGCCATAGCCACGGATTGAATCAATTCCCGCAGCTTTTCCAGGCAATCACTGACATTTTTCGGCTGGTCGCGAAACCGTTCACTGGTCAACACCAGTTCCCCTCCGGTTGTCATTCTCTGCTTGTAGGCGGTCACAAAACGCTCGCGCACATCGGCGGGCAACCCGGCGGAGGTGAGCAGCGGCCAGCGTAACATGACCTTGGAGTTCACCTTGTTGACGTTCTGCCCGCCAGGCCCGGAACTGCGCGCGACCCCCCAGTCGAATTCGCTGCATGAAATGCAAATCCGCGGTGTGACTTCCAAAATCTCGGTGTCGCCGGGAAACATGGCCTCGATCCGCAGTGGGTTCCAATAACAGGATGCAGATTCGACACGGGATTCCAATTCAGGTTCGCGCAGTGGAAGGGAATCGTCGAACGGCATAGACTGCCCCTATCGTATTCGGATGTTCCCGGTGTTGCGATCCACGATTGTTCGTTCTCGCCGCGAATTCCCGTGTTTTCATTCAGATTCGCTGACACGCCCGTATCGCAGAGGCCGCCATGTCGTTTCCACGCATGATCCGAGTTCGCCAGAAGTTTGATGCTCGCCAGGTTTCCGATGTTCCGGGTGAAGTCCAAACCCAACTGTCAGCACTCCATCTGGGACAGAAAGTCCGGGCCGGTCAGACGGTGGCGATTACGGCGGGCAGCCGCGGAATTGCTCATATCGACCAGATTGTCCGCGCCGCTGTCGATCACGTGAAGAGCCTGGGAGCGATTCCGTTCATCGTCCCTGCCATGGGCAGTCACGGTGGCGGGACTGCCGCCGGACAGACCCAGATTCTGCAACACTATGGGATCACCCCGGAAAAGATGGGTTGTGAACTGCGTGCCTCCATGGAAACCGTAATCGTCGATCGCACGCCGCAGGGGATACCGGTGCACTTCGACAAGCATGCTTCGCAGGCGGATCACGTGTTGATCGTCGGCCGCATCAAGCCCCATACGGGGTTTGTGGGAGACGTGGAATCGGGTCTGCACAAGATGATGCTGATCGGCTTGGGAAAACACGAAGGAGCCAAGATCTACCACCGGGCCATCGCGGACTACAGCTTCATGGAGATCATCATGGCCGTGGGGGCATCCGTGATTCAGAAATGCCGTGTGGTGGGCGGGATTGGTATCGTTGAAAACGCTTATGATGAGACAGCGTTGATTGAAGCCGTTCCCCCAGAAAAATTCCTGGAACGGGAAACTGAACTGCTGAAACTGGCCATTCGCTGGCTGCCACGGTTGCCATTTCCGTATTGCGATCTGCTGATCATCGACCGGATCGGAAAGAACATCAGTGGGACCGGACTGGATACCAACGTCGTGGGCCGCAAGTACAACGACCACGCGGCGACGGATCGCGACAGTGTCCGCTGCAAACGGATTTTTGTACGCGGATTGACCGAGGAAACGCATGGAAACGCGACGGGGATTGGCCTGGCCGAGTTCACCAACCAGCGCACGGCCGATGCCATTGATCGCAAGATCACTGCCATCAATTGCATTACGGGCCTGCATCCCACTGCGGCCATGATTCCGATCGCGTTTGAGACGGACCGCGAATCAATCTCAAATGCGCTGCACACCTGCGGACTGGTCGAGCCTCCCGATTCCAGAGTGATCCAGATTCCCGACACGCTGCACCTGGCGGAAGTTCTGGTCAGCGAGGCATACCTGCCGCAATTCGCTGATCGACAGGACCTGGAACAGTTGTCCGATCCCGCCGATATGGCGTTTGATCCGCAGGACAATCTGCGGGATGTGCTGGCATGACGGAATCGACTGGGAACGAGTTCGCGTCACGAATCAGTCGCCCCGGAGTCTTCCTGGATCGCGATGGAACCATTATCGAGGAAAAGCACTACCTGTCCCGACCTGAGGACGTGGTGCTCCTGCCGACAGCCGCGGACACCATAGCGCGATTGAATTCACTGGGGATTGCCGTCGCGGTGGTGACCAACCAGGCGGGGATCGCCCGCGGCTACTTTCCCGAAACGCTCGTCGCCGAAGTTCATGCCAGGTTGGATGATTTGCTGGCACCATTTGGAGCGAAAATCGATCGTTATGACTACTGCCCCCATCATGCCACGGAGGGACAGGGGAAATACCGGATCGATTGCAACTGCCGCAAGCCAAAACCCGGCATGCTGACCCGCGCGGCTGAGGAACTGGGAATCGACCTGTCGCGTTCGCTGATGATCGGTGATCGATTCGGTGACCTGCAGGCGGGTGCCAATGCGGGCTGCCAGTCGGCACTCGTCCGAACCGGATACGGCGCATCCGTTTCCCTCGATTTTGAGGGCGAATCAGTGCGATTTCGAGGTGCCTTCGCGTCGCTGGCCGATGCTGTTGATGACTGGATGCGAAGCCTGGGATCGGGATCAAATGGAATCAGAGATCTTGCCGATCCCTGATCCGCCATCCCATTATTCTGCCATCTGGACTATCATTCATCGCAGTGGTCCCATGGCAACGTCCTTCAGACGGTATTTGGATGCGCATCCCTTCCGCACATTCTCGTCGAACGCAACTCGACTTTCAGGGAGCAATGACGCCGCTGATCGATGTGGTCTTTCTTTTGCTGATTTTCTTCATCTGTGCCTCAACAGGCCATTTGAGGGAACTGCTTTTGCCAACAGACTTTGCGGCCGGCGCGATCGGTGAAAAGGCCCCACGCCAGATCGAGAAACCGCTCGGTGAAGTCCGGGTCAAGCTGCGCCGGGAGTTGGACACAACCGTTTTTCAGGTCGAGGGACTGGAATTTCTTGAACTCGAACCCCTCGAAGAAATCTTGCGTGCCCTGGCAGAAACAGCAATCGAGATCCCCGTCATCCTGGAAATTAACGGGGAAGTGCCGCTGGGAGATGCTCTCAGCGTCTACGACGTCTGTCGCGCCGTGCGATTTCGTTCGATCCAGTTTGCTGCGGATCCGGGCCTGTTGCGTCGCAAGTAATGGTGCCAGTTCGAAACCTCGCCTTGTGTGGTTTCCCATGCGATGGTTCAATACCCCCCTCGCCGACAACGGCGACCGTGTACCGGGGCCATGGATGAGCGGACCACGCACGGAGCGCCTGCGACAACGTTGAACGATTGGAAGTACATCAAGGAGTCCATGGATGGACATGCTGGTGGTGCGAGGTGGTCATCCTCTGCGCGGGACTGTCACGGTTGGCGGTGCGAAGAATGCAGCGCTGCCAATTATGGCTGCAGCGCTTGTGGCTGAAGGGACGACTGTCCTGCATGGCGTCCCGGAACTGGTCGACGTGACAACGCTGTCCCATGTGTTGCGGTCGCTGGGAGCATCCGCCGAGCGACGTGCGGATGGAGCGCTGGAGATCCGCGTCGTCGATCAGCAGCCCTGCCTGGCAGACTACGAACTTGTCCGTCGCATGCGCGCCAGTGTTTGCGTGCTGGGACCATTGCTGGGCCGCCGTCACCGGGCCTGCGTATCGCTGCCCGGCGGTTGTAATATCGGCCACCGGCCAATCGATCTGCATTTGAAGGGGTTGAGGGCACTCGGTGCTGAGATCACCATCGAACGTGGCTATGTGTTTGCACGCGCAGATCGACTGGTGGGGGCCGATGTTTACCTGGGCGGCTCGTTCGGAAGCACCGTCACTGGGACGTGCAACGTATTGTCGGCGGCAGTTCTGGCGGAAGGGACAACGACCATTTCAGCCGCAGCGTGTGAGCCCGAAGTTGTGGACCTGGGAAACATGCTGATCGCGATGGGAGCCCGAATTGAAGGATTGGGGACACCGTTGTTGCGCATCGACGGGGTGGAGGCACTCAACGCCGTCGAGCACACCGTGATCCCCGATCGGATTGAAGCGGCGACGCTGATGGTCGCCGCCGCCATGACTCGTGGCGAACTCACGATCGAAAATGTCCGGCCCGCGCACCTGGCAGCCGTCACGGATGTCCTGCGAGTCGCGGGGACTCGCGTGGAATTCCATGGTTCGACGGCACACGTGCGAATGACCGGAGCACCACGCCCGGTCGATGTGACCGCTCTTCCGTACCCAGGGGTCCCCACGGATGTCCAAGCCCAACTGACGGCATTGCTGGCGCTGGCGGATGGGATCAGCGTCGTCACCGACAAGGTGTTCCCTGACCGGTTCATGCACATCCCCGAACTGATGCGGTTGGGTGCCAGTATTCGACGGGAAGGGGCCAGTGCGATCATCAACGGCACGCCACGCATGAGTGGCGCCTGTGTCATGGCTTCGGACCTGCGGGCCAGTGCGGCATTACTGCTGGCGGCACTGGCGTCCGACGGCGAATCCGTCATCCGCCGCGTCTATCACCTGGATCGCGGTTACGAGCGCCTGGAACGAAAGTTGAACTCGGTCGGCGCGGATATTCGCCGTGTACCCGATGATCCGGACAACATGCCGCAGAGTCTGCAATTGTCCGTGGACGAGCAATCGGTTCCGACGATGGATTCCAGCGACACGCCACCGCCACCGAAATTTCTGCGCCACGCCGAAAACAAGGAAGCCACCGTACGTCGCTAGGCGAACGGACGGCGGCTTCCGAGTTTTTTCGGTTTTGTGTTCCTATCGACTATGGAACACTGGTAATGGTCTTCTTGATGATCGCGTCACCGGTCAGTGTCAGCGTATCTGTTCCGGTGCCGCCATCGACTTTCAACAGCGTGTAGATCGAGCTGTATAGAATCTTCGCCGAATCGTTGCCGTTCCCCAAGTTGAGATTCACGGTGGCACCGAACAAAGTATTGATTGTGATCGAATCGTCCCCGTCACCCATGTTGGCGGTGAGATTCATCCGCTTCGGTCCCACATTGATGACGACCGGTCCTGGCTGTCCATTGATTGTGGTAAAGCCGTCGGTCGAAGTGATGGTCACCGTGCCTCCAATCACAACTCTGGATTTCTTAACCTGCGCGTAAACCACGTTGATGGCGTTGGCCTCGGCATCCCCTGTGATGGTCATTGTCAAGTTGGTCGGATTGTAGGTCGCGACCACACCCGGTTGCGTATACGTAATGTTGACGCTTGTTGCAGACGGGATTCCGTTCGCAATCACAGTCGCCTGGTAAGTTCCGGGTGCCAGCGTGGTGGGAAGGTCCAGCGTGAAAGTACCGCTTGAGTTTGATCCGACGGCAGAAATCCCCGGTGTCCAATTGGTCGTCTTACCGTATGTCACAACGCCATTATTGACAAGGCGAACGATCGGATAGTTGGTGGACATTTCCGCATCATCCCCATACGAGGCACCTTCGGAAATCCCCGTCACACGAGTTCCGGTAATGGTGTACTGATGCGAACTGACCTTGGTGGCACTCGCAATTGTCGGTCGCCACGAGTCCTGTGGCGTTCCCGACGGCAGGTAATGCCACAGGCTGAAGAAATTGTTGGTCGTCAGCAGGATCCCACCGTCGGGAATCACCAGCATTCGGCAGACGTATGCCGAGCCGTAGAATAATTCGTCCTGCAACTGAGGCGGCAGGGTGGAGGTGATGTCAGTCAGCGTGCCGGTGTTGTAATCGTAATCAAACATGGAAGTGGGTGAGGTGAACTGATAAAAGTCCGCCAGGAAGATAAAGTGACCATCTGGCAACATGGCTCCGGGTGCGTCATCAGCCCCCATTCCGGCTGGCAACGTCGGACCGGCGACCCAGGACCCCGGCAGGTTGCTCGACACGGGAGGGGTATAGATCGCCGAGTTCTCATTCGCACCAATCACGATCACATTACCGTTTGGCAGTACCGAGCCGGGGCCAAGTTCGTAACCTTGAACCGGGCCAGACAACAGGACGGGAACTGTGCCGGAATCGACCCACGCGAATGAGTTGAGGCTGAATCGCTGGGCACTGCCGGTGCCAGATGTGTCGCTGGCAAAAATGTCGTAAGACAACACGCTCCCATCAGGCAGGGTGATCCAGGTTTCTTCATCGCTTCGATCGCTGCGAAGTTTGGTGAGAATGTTGGAGAACCAGAAATCACCGGGTGGGTAATACAGATAGGTATTCTCGGTTTCCAGGCTTCCCGCAAGAATGTATCCATACCTCAGTAGAGTGGTGGGTACATCGCCGAAAAGGGGATCCGGATGCTTGGCGATCGCCTTCCACTTGTTGGTAACGGGGTCGTAGATCTCCCCCGTGTTCGTCCAGTTCTGGTTCAGGTTGTATCCACTGTATTCGCCGCCCAGTACCCAGACCCGCCCGTCTGGCAGGACATGCGAGGCAAAGTACAAGCGGGGGATGGACATCTTCGCCAATGTTGTCCAGGTTCCATTGACATAACTGCCTGTCGCATCGGGTGTCAACCGGGTCCAGGTCTGGTTGTCATAATTCGACTGGACCATGACGGTTCCATCCGTCAGCAGCAGCATCGTGCCGCTCAGGTACTCAGGGTTGTAATTATTGAGTTGAGACCAGGTTCCGGTTGTCGTTCCCGCCAGCCCTGGAGTCGCTAGCGCGACCAGCGTCACGAGCATCAAACCGCAAACACCGACTCGGTTCGCCATGTGGTGTGGAATGTGCCGCCCTGCCGCGGTGGCAAGGCGATGCATCGACGAAATCGCGTTGAGAAACATGGTGTCGTCCTGAATCGGGGACTGGCGGAGAGGAACATCGACGGTCGAACACTCTCACCGAGTGTTTGAGCATTTGCAAGCAAAAACTGACCTGAGACCGACAAAGTTTCGACATTGCGTCTTAACTGAAGTCACATGGAAGTTGTCGTCGAGATGCGTCAGCGATCTCAATTTGCAATTCGGGATTCCCCAGCCCATTGCCCAAGAACTCGACACGGCTCGGAATAGGTAAAGACTAGCCATTTTGTGGAAATCGATGGTCAGGCAGTTTCTGCCAGAAGCCGGTTTTCCACTGCAATCCGCGGAAGGCCGTAACGTCCGACCCTCACAAATCTTGGGACTGCAGGCTGGTACATGAAGGCAATTCAAACCGCGAAATCGGTAGCATTGGATGCCGATTGGATAAGTCTCGACCACAGGGGTTGGTCTCATTCTAGCCAACTTCGAGTGGGAGGTTCGCCCTCCGTCCTCGACCGACAGGAAGTCGGATCTGGCATCCGGTTCATTCGTTGCTCGGTTGCATCCCGGCTTTCCGCCCCGTAAGGTGTCGGTCGCCTCAGCCCGTGCTCCATTTCCTCTCGGCCACGACGTCGCACCGATGATTCTCACCGGCGAAGAAATCAAGTTACAGTTGGGCAAGAACATTCTTATCGAACCGTACGATGAGAAGCAGCTCAATCCCAACAGTTACAATCTGCGCTTGCACGACGAACTGATCGTGTACGAAGAGATTGTGTTGGATGTGCGTCGGCCCAACCGCTACCGTCGGCACATCATCCCCCCCGAGGGATTCGTTCTGCAGCCGCACAAATTGTACCTGGGCAGAACGGTTGAGCGCACGGAAACCCACAGTTTCGTCCCGATGATTGAAGGCCGTTCTTCGATTGCCCGACTTGGACTCTTCGTCAACGCGTCGGCAGGTATCGGCGACGTGGGATTCTGCGGTTACTGGACTCTGGAACTGGTCGCTGTCCATCCAATCCGCATTTACCCGGGTCTGCCCATCTGCCAGATTCTTTACATGGGTGTCCAGGGAGCCGTCAGCGAATATCGCAGCAGCGACAAATACCAGAACAATCAGGACATCCAGCCCAGTCTGCTCTTCAAGGAGTTGCAGCAACCGCAGAAGGACCTGCAGATGCGGCTGGCGTTCGGACAGGAACTGGCCGAGTAAACAAAAAAGAGGCGTCAAAAAAGTGACGCCTCTTTCATTTCGCATTGACAACCAAAACCGCCGCGCTTCCCTCCTGGAGTGCGACGGTGGGGATCGGTCCGTGGGGACCGGTCAAACCGGGACTTCTGACCCTCCTTCGTGAAGGCGTGTGGTCCCGGGTGTTTTCAAGCGAGCTGCTTTTTCCGGCCGACGAGCGTGCGGATTCGTTCGGCCAGCAGAGCGCTGTCGAATGGCTTCCGGAACGTTTCGTTAAACGGAGTGCGGTCGAAACCGCTGGCTGTGTCGTCGTCGCTCAGGAGCGCCACCAACACGGCGTCGGCATAATCATTGTTCTTCCGCAAGTTTTGCGCAATCAGCGTAGCTTCGTGACGGCCCATGCCGAAGTCGATCACGATGCAGTCGGGATGCAAAGATTCAGCTTGAATCCCTGCCTCGAAGCCGCTCGCCGCTGACTCAATCTTGTAGTCATCGGTGGGCAGCAGGTCCATGAGGTGGCCGCGGACGGTGGCATCAATGCCAACGAGCAGCAGCTTCCCCATCGCCTCGTCTTCGAGTTCTCCGAGAGGCATCCCATGTTCCTTGAGGAACCGAATGAGGTGCTCACGGGGAATACGACGGTCTTGAGATCCGGGAATGCGGTAACCGCGCAGACGGCCGGAATCAAACCATTTGCTGACAGTGCGGGGCGCAACCTTGCAGATCTTTGCTACCTGACCAGTAGTGAAGATCGTTCTCATCGCGGGCTCTCCAATCACCTAGATTATTCACACACAGAAGGGCGTCGCGACCCTCCGGATCTTCACCCTTGAACGTTTCAACGCGGCTATCCGTGCCTTCTGGGTTGTCAGGCGCGTCCCCGACTGACAAGTCAGTCTGGAACTGGATTGCCCGATTCCCCGAAAACCACGTTTTCAGTTGGCGGGCATTGTCGTCACGTTTGGGTTCTCGGCGGGCATCGTTAACCTGATCCCTGGTCAACGGACCCGTGGGTGGCTGGACCGGTGGGTGCCCCTCGCAAAGCGTCCGCGCTCTGTGTTGAGAGGAATCCAAGTTGTCCTGCCCCCCAGACAATTCCCGCAGTCATTTCAGGCCCCATCGGATCAATCGCCATCCGTTGAGTGCCCGTCATCACCACTGAGAATCGTCTGCGTAGTAGAATCGTCGCAGGTCGACGTAAACCTTGAGAATCTTTGTCAAGAGCGAATTCATGAAGTTGAGGAATCCGGTGTGAGCCACCCCTCGAAGGCCATTTCCTCCGGCAAACTTTACCAATTCTACCTGGTCTCAAGGTGTTCAACTCATGCCTGCGCCGTCTCCGGACGCAGGCACGGCCCCAGATTTCAGTTCCGTCAGCTCACGGGACTGCGTGTAGCGATTGCCACGACGTCCCGAATCGCCAGATTTCGAGTCCGGCGCGAGAAGATTCTCAGAACGGGTTAAAGCCGGACGAAATGCAAAGACCCGGAAACCAGAAACGCCAGCAAAGGTCATCCTTGCTGGCGTTTCCAGAATTCATTGGAGTTCTGCGAATTGTCTAACGCTGCTGCGATGCCCTGGCCAGACGGTAATGGCTGGCAAACGTTTCCGGATTCAGTGGAAATGTGACTTTCACGCCAGTGGATTCAATCAGTCCACGCGTCCGACGACTGTTGCCCCATTCCTTTTCATCGATTTGTCCGTCCTTGCTGCTGTCCAGGTCGTTGAACTTTTCAATCGCTTCCTTGCTGATCGCATCCGAGTCGGCCATGGCGGTCGCCGGCAGAACTCCGGTCAAACCCGGTGCCTGGAACGCTGACGGCGTGACGGAAGCAACTGGTCGAGTACTCCTTGAATAGAGCGCCTGGAGAGTTTCTTTGGGGAGCAACTCACGAGGGGTGAGGAACCCATCCCCGTTCTTGTCGAGTTTGGTGAACTCAGACAGCTTCTTCCGATCCCATTCATAGAGGGCGATCTGTCCATCCCCGTTCTTGTCACGGGAACTATATTCGGCCGGAAGTCCGGGGACATAAGTCCCTCGCCGGAATGAATTCCGGACGATGACTCCGGGAGCGAATCCCAATGAAGGCACCGTCCCCGGGACTGGTTTGGCATCCTCCATCTTCGCGGAGTCCGGAGGAGTCACGGGAGTGGCGACACCCGCCGTGATGAACGCATCCCTGGAAACTAGACCACGTTCTGGAATTCCGCGAGATTGAAACGCCTCCAATTCCGCCGCGGACAAGTTTTGCCGTTCCGTTTCGTCCAGATTCCCGTCGTCGTTCATGTCCAATTGATCAAACTGCAGAGCATACTTGCTACGATTCGCTTCGTCGGATGGCGATTCCTGCCCCATCAGCGGACTCGCAAGTGCGGCAAACGCCAGGCACGTGATGAACTCCTGACTCTTCATTTTGACTCCAATTCTGCGGATTACAAATCGCCGTGATCGATTGCCGGTCGAACGAGGTCACGCCCCTAAACCATGAATTCTCCTTTGATCATAACACCTTGCGCCTGAAGTTTTCCTGAATCCTGTTGTGTGAACATTGTCGGATCGGTCACACTTCTGATTCGATGAACTTGACGCGAATTGCCGAGTGTCGTTTGGGAATATCGAAGAATTCGGAAAGCCCTGTTTTGAACGGAAGAACCGTTCATCTTGTGACTGTGTGACGGGACCGATAGCATAAGTTTTGTCGCCAACTCGGGTGATTCCGATGTTTTCGGCTGCAATGGCCGTTTTAGTCTCGTAGTGCGATGTCGGAACGTGGCGTCGTTCCGAACGGCACAGCTCATTTTCTGGAGACAACCATGCGGCGATTCAGATATCTGTTGAAGCTCCTGCGCAACGGTGGCGTGCTGTGCGTGGGCTTGTTGCTCGCCGCAGATATGGTCATGGCTCAACCTCCTGGCGGCGAAGGCCGACCCGACCGTAGCGGTTTTCAAGGAGGTGGCGGTCGCCAGCGTGGTTTTGGTGGTTTTGGGTTTGGTGGCGAACCAACCCTGGGCCGCGAGATGCGCAACGAGACTTTCGCTGAGAAGCTGAATTTGAGCGAGGAGCAAAAGGAACTGCTCAAAGAAATCGATATGGAAACCTTCGAGATGTTCCGGGGGATGGGCCGCGGCGGGGGCGGGGGTGGCGGCGGAACGCCCGAGGAAGCGGAAAAGCGGCGTGCCGAGTTTGAAGCCAAGTTGAAGGAGATCGAGGCCAAGCGGGTCGCGATCCTGACGGCGGAACAAAAAGCAATCTGGGAAGAACGCAAGACCGAGCTGAAGGCGGAGCAGGCGGCGCGGGATGCTGGGCGAACGCGCTCTGACACCCCTGCATCCACACCAGCTGTGACGATCCCGCAAACAGCACCGCGCCGGACGGTCTTTCTGGACGAGAAACCCCCTGAGGGGGTCGCCCCGACAGCGTCGTTTTCGCGATCCATTCCTGCCGGTATCGTCGGTGGTGGCGGTGGAGGTGGAGGGGTCGCGACAACCGCTGACGCCGCCGCACCGGCCAAAGATGGGGAAGCGACGCTGTCATTCAACTTCCGGTACGCCCCGTGGGCCGATGTGCTGAAGCTGTTTGCTGAAGCGGCCAACCTGACTCTCGACCTGAACGACGTTCCTCCGGGAACGTTTAACTACTACGACTCAAAGTCGTACACCGTCACGGAAGCCCTGGACGTACTGAATGGCTACCTGCTGCCAAAAGGCTACGTCCTGATCCGCCGCGATCAGTTCCTGGTTTCGCTGAACATCGATAATGGGATCCCACCCACGATGGTTCCCACGATTGCTGTCGAGGAACTTTCGAAACGTGGTGCGAACGAGTTGGTGATCGTCGATGTTTCCGTGGACGGCTTTGAGGCGGAAAAGATCGCCACCGAAGTCAAGCAACTGGTGAGTCCCTGGGGAACGGTGGCCGCGCTGAAGGGCACCAATTCACTGAATATCATGGACACCTCCAGCAATATCATCCGGATCATCCGGTTGTTGAAGGCTGGTGCGCCAGTCGGCAGCCCGGAGAATGCGTTTCGCGCGGTGCCACTCAAGTACATTACTGCGGTGGATGCCGAGCGGACCATTCGACGCTTGTTCGGCTTGAACCCGCCCGTCACGACGGCCACTCAGCAGCAACAGTTTGGATTCTCGCCGTTCCAGAACGGCTTCCAATTCGGTGGCCGCGGTGGCCGCCCCGACTTCTCCCAGATGCGTCAGCCGCAGCAACAACCGCAGACGGTCGCCGCACCCTCGACTCCGTCATCCTACCTGGGCAAGATCCAGGTGACCGCCGATTCGCGGACAAATCACCTGCTGATCGCCGCGTCAGCGACACTGGTGAAAGTGGTCGAAGACGCCGTGAAGTCGATCGATGTCGATACGAATTCGTCTGGCGAAAAAATCGTCAACGACTCCAGCAGTGGCCCCGCCTTTTTGAAGGCGTATGCCGTTGGCGGAGGAGACGTCACTCAAGTCTCTCGTACGCTGAATTCGATCATGCCGGGTCTGGTGGTGGGTGAAGATACGAAAGCGGGCAAGATTCATGTCCAGGCCACCCGCGAAGAGCACGCGGAAATCGAACGCCTGATTCAAACACTGGCGGCCGGGCCCAGTGATTCGGTCGCGGTGATCAACCTGACGCGAACAGACCCGATTCAAGTGACGAACACGCTGCGGAATCTGTTTACCAACGATACTAACGCTCCAATGATCGAAGCCGATGCCCTGGGCCGGCGGCTGCTGGTGCGCGGTTCCGCAGAACAACTGGTTCAGGTCCGCTCGCTGCTGCAAAGCCTGGGGGAAATGGGATCGAATCCCGGCGACGAGAAAATCGACCGGGGACCGGTTCGTACGATGAATCTCAATGGCCGAAACCCGCAGGATGTCCTGCCGTTGATCCAGAAGATGTGGGAAGCTGCGGATCGGAATCCGATTCGTAAAGTCGTCCCTTCCCAGGCGAACCCCATTCGTGATCGCCGCACACCCAGCGCCCGGCCTCAGGATTACGAGCCTTCGGAAACGAACAATTCCGAAGGCCGATCCGGTGACGGCGTTCGACCGGCCAGCCGTCGTGCTCCGACCGGCGATCAGTCCAAGCCTTCGGCTCAGATCCCACGCCGTTCCATCCTGCAAGTCAGTCAGTCGGGTGAGGCACGCGAAGGTATCCCGGCCCGGACTTTGGGGACCAGTGGTCGAGATGACAATGAACCACGAGATGGCAATGAACCAGAAGCCGATCCACCGGCTGCGGCTACCAAACCCGCCGAAGAGAATGCTCCACAGGTCCCTGCCAGCCAGTCGCCGATCAGCCTGTCAATCGTCGGAGGCGACGTCATTGTCACTTCGGCTGACAAGGAAGCTCTGGATCAGTTCGAAGACATGTTCAACACGTTGCTGGCCGCATTGCCGGCACGGACTCGTTGGACGATTTTCTATCTGCGATCCGCCGATGCCACTGAAACCGCTCAAATGCTGGAACGATTGTTTCCGCAAAGCAGTGTGACGGCTTCGACCACGTCCAACACGGGCATGTTCGGGAGTTTGACCGGTGGCCTGTCGACCCTGGGACGGGGCATGATGAACGCCACCGGATTGAACCAGACTCTGGGTGCCGCCAATGATCTGCGGATCATCACCGACATCCGCGCCAACGCACTCTTCGTGACCGGCCCCGAGGATCAGATCGAAGAGGTTGAAGCGATGCTGGAATTGCTCGATTCCTCGCAATTGCCCGAATCGTTGCGGGATCGAATTCCACGGACCATTCCGGTGGAATACGCGGAAGTCGACGATGTCGCCGAGATGCTCGAAAGCGCCTTCAAGGATTCCATCACAGCAGACCCAGCCGCAGCTCAGGCAGCGAATGCCCAGCGAATGAATCCCTTTGCCATGCTGATGGGTGGCGGTGGTGCACAGGGGGGGCGCAAGGAACAGGGGGTCCAGTTGACGATCGGTGTCGATCGTCGCACCAGCAACTTGATTGTTGTCTGCAACGAGAATCTGTTTCGACAGATTGAGAGCGTCGTCAAGTCGATGGATGAACGAGCCCGCGATGCCCGGCAGACGGTGCAGATCATGCGCCTGGCAACCGCCGATCCCGAACTTGTCTCCTCGACGCTGACATCCCTGATTCCCAAGGTGACTGTTACGGCGACCAGACCGGGAAGCCGCCGTAATCAACCAGGGGATCAACAGCCCCAAGCTGGACAACCTGGCGGTGCACAACAACCCAACCCGGCCACGTTTCAGCGCAGCGGCCGCGGAAACTTCCCGGGTGGTCTGCCCGGACAGGGCGGATTTTCCGGACAGGGTGGGCAGCCCGGCGGCGGTCGTGGAAACTTTGATGGCGGTACGAGTCGCCAGAACTTTGGCGGCGGTGGTCGGTCAAACACGGGTGGGGGCCGATCAAACACCGGTGGCGGCGGACGAGGTAACCGCGGCCAATAAAAAAACGAGGTTCTCTGCCGAACAATGGCGGGCTGAATTCAGTTTCAGCCTGCCATTTTCGTTGGATGGCCCCGGGATCCGCCCCCACCAAAACTCCAGAACATTCCGACTTCTTGAACAACATGCTTGACTCATTAGACAATATGCCTCTAATGGTGTTTGTCACGATCACTCGCATGTCGGGAGTCATCATGTTTTCATCGTCAGCGTTTTCACGCTACTGCCTCGCGATCATTTGCGTCGTCGGAGCCGGCCCCATTGGTTTGGCGGACGATGCGGTCGATCTGGCGAAGCGGATCGATCACCATCTGGAATCGCGCTGGGCATCGGACGGAATCAAGCCGGCCGACGCCGCCGATGACGGAGAGTTCCTGCGGCGAATCTCCCTGCATATCGGCGGCACAATTCCCACGGTGTCAGAATCACGCCGGTTCTTGCGAGACGATTCCGCTGACAAACGTGCAACCTTGATTTCAGAGTTGCTGGAAAGCCCGCAGTACCTGACAAACTTCAGCAATTTCTGGCGACAGGTCATGATGCCCGAGGGGAACACAGACCTGCAGGCGCGAGCGCAACTTCCCGGGTTCGAGGCGTGGTTGCGGCAGAACCTGGCCAAAAACACCCACTACGATGCGATCGTGCGGGAACTGCTGACCACTCCCCTGGACACCGGCCGGGCCATGAATTCGCCGCTCGATGGCATGGGGACGGCCACGCCGCTGGGCTTTTTCCAGTCGAAGCAGGTCAAGCCCGAAAACCTCGCGGCGGCAACATCTCGAATGTTTCTGGGGTTGCGCATTGAATGCGCCCAATGCCACGACCACCCGCAGGATGTCTGGAAGCGTCAGCAGTTCTGGGAATACGCCGCGTTCTTCGCAGGAATCGAACGGGTGGATCGCAATGAAGAGTTTGTCGGGCGCGTCAAGGAGGTCTTTGATCGACGGGAATTGAAGATTCCGGACCTGGAGGGCGATCGAGTGGTCCAGGCAACCTTTCTGGATGGCTCGTCCCCGCAATGGCGCACTCGTGTTTCGTCCCGGCGTGAACTGGCAGACTGGATCACTGCGAAAAAGAATCCATTCTTCGCGCGGACGACAGTCAACCGGTTGTGGGCTCACTTCTTCGGCGTCGGTTTTGTTGATCCCGTGGATGACTTCAGCGGTACCAACAGGCCCAGTCACCCCGAACTGCTGGACGACATCGCCGCCGATTTTGCCAAACACGAGTTCGACCTGAAGTACCTGATCCGGGCGATCACTTTGACCAGAGCGTATCAATTGTCCAGCCGTCGATCCGACCCCAGCCAGGACCAACCCCAGCAGTTCGCCCGCATGACGGTTCAGGGTCTGACGGGCGAGCAACTGTTCGACAGCCTGGCCACCGCCGTCGGTTATTTCGAGCAAGCCCGGCAACAAAACGCCTTCGCGTTCGGACAGATGGGACCGCGCACCGATTTCCTGGAGTTGTTTGCCACCGACAACGACGCCGTCACCGAACGACAGACGAGTATTCTGCAGGCCCTGGCCTTGATGAACGGAGAATTCACATCCAATGCCACCAGCCTGGAACGAAGCTCCACGCTGGCGGCGATCACCGAATTCCCGTTGATGAAGGATTCTGAACGGATCGAAGCTCTGTATCTGGCGGCCCTGACTCGAAAGCCGCGTCCTGATGAATTAGAGCGACTCAGCAAGTATGTCGAATCAGGCGGGCCTTCCCGGAATCAAAAGGCCGCACTGGCAGATCTGTTCTGGGCATTACTCAATAGTTCCGAATTCCTGTTCAATCACTGACCGCAATTCTGCGTTGTGGTCCTCATTCGGATCACTGTTTGACTTCGGAGAATCCTGATGACGAACGCCTATTCTCGTCGTGATCTGCTCAGACTGTCCGCCTGTGGCGCGTTCGGAGCATCCATGTCGCGCTGGCTTCCCGCGTTCGCCGCCGACGCGGCCACATCGCCCGCGCGGCGAAAATCTGTCATCCTGCTCTGGATGACTGGGGGGCCTCCTCAGACTGATACTTTCGACATGAAACCTGGCCACGAAAATGGTGGACAGTTCAAACCGATTGATACATCGGTTTCCGGGATCCAGGTTTGCGAACACCTTCCCAAAGTCGCGAAGCTGATGGAACATTGCGTTCCGATCCGTTCCATGAGCACCAAGGAAGGGGATCACACCCGCGGTACCTATCTGATGAGGACGGGGAATCTGCCCACCGGTCCGATCCACTATCCCACCATGGGATCCTTGATCAGTAAAGAACTGGGGGCGGAAACTGCTGATCTGCCGAATTTTGTTGCGGTGGCCCCCTACACTCAATTCAGTCCGGGAGCCTATGGTCCCGGCTTTCTTGGTCCCAAGTATGCGCCGCTGGTCGTGGGAGATGGCAACCGGATCGGCCCCGGTGCAGGCAACATGAATTATGATCAATCACTGGGTGTGAAGAATCTGGAACTGACCGCAGGGATCAACACCTATCGCGCGGATGCCCGACTTTCGCTGCTGGGCGATCTGGAATCGGATTTCGTCAGCCAGCGGCCGGGATTGGTTGCCGACAGCCATCGCGAAGCCTACGCCGCCGCCGTGAGAATGATGCGGTCCGAGGCCGTCAAGGCGTTTCAGTTGGACAGCGAGTCCGACAAACTGCGTGATGCTTATGGCCGCAATCAATTCGGTCAGGCCTGCCTGCTGGCCCGGCGATTGGTCGAACGTGGTGTTCCGTTTGTGGAAGTTTCGCTGAATGGCGTCGCCAATAACCAGACATTCGCCTGGGATACACATCAGCAGAACTTTACCGCGGTGAAGGGGCTGCTTGGCGTCCTCGACCCGGCCTGGGCAGCCCTAATGAGCGATCTGAAGGACCGCGGCTTGCTGGATTCGACACTGATCGTGTGGATGGGTGAGTTCGGCCGCACCCCCAAGATCAACCCACAGACAGGGCGGGATCACTTTCCCGCCGCGTGGACGACAGTCCTGGCGGGCGGAGGCATCAAGGGAGGGCAGGTGGTCGGCAAGACCAGCGGGGATGGCATGAAGGTTGATGATCGGCCTGTTTCGGTGCAGGACCTGTTCTGTACGATCTGCCATGCCGTGGGACTGGACCCGATGAAACAAAACCTGTCCAACGTCGGACGTCCGATCCGCCTGGCTGATCCAGGTTCCAAACCGATTTCAGAAATCCTGTAGAGCCGGCTGAATTGCGTGATCAATGACAGGACTCTGATTGTGGCAGCCCGGACAATTCCCATGAAACCGCTCGCCGTTTTGTTGATGCTGGCAACCACCGTTTGTGCGGGACAGCCAACTCCGACAGAATCCTACAACCTGCTGTACCTGGCGGATTCGGGGATCACAGCGTTGCAATTGTCGGTCGTGATCGATGATGCAGGTCCCGAAGCCAGTTTTGAAAAATACGTCGATGCACTGATGAAGGATCTCGACAAGAACAGCGATGGCGTCGTGACGGTCGAGGAAGCACGCGGCCGGCTCGTGACGGCGCGGGAGGTTCAGGTTCAACTGGGGCTGCCGGCTACAGCGTCGCCGGACACGTCTGCCGATCTCAGCCCCAAAGACGGCAAGATTTCACGGCCGGAAATACTCGCTCACTTCAAACGGATCGGATTGCTGCCTTTTTCGGTCAGGTTCCAACCTCGGACGTCGCAGGGAATGGACGGTGGAGCGGATAATCTCGGCATGGCAGGTGCGTCCACCGATACCCCATTGTTCCAGCGACTGGATGTCAATGCCGACAACAAGTTGTCGGTCGAAGAGTTAAAAAACGCGTTGGAAGTCTTGCGCAAGCTGGACCGTGATGATGACGAGACCATCAGTATCGCGGAATTGCAACCGCTGGCGGCGGCACCGCAAGCGATCCCGCGAACCAGAATGACCAATGCCGCCGTCCCGCCGAATCCGTTTGTCAGCGTGGCCAGTGGAGAATCGATCCCGAAGCTGATTCGCCGGCTTGTCGACAAGTATGACAGTGCGGATGCAGCGAAGTCGGGTGTCCCGTCACTGTCCGCAAAGAATCAAAAGCTCAGTGCGATGGAAGTGGGCTTGGCCGGACACGAGTTTTCCCGATTTGACGTGGACGGCGACGGGCAACTGGATTTCACCGAATTGCGACCCTTTGTCACTTCGCTGGAACCGACTCTGCATCTGTTGATCAATGTCACCGCAGGCAAGGCCGAATTGAGCGGTGAAGCGACTGAGACAATGCGGTCCACGGCCGACGGTTCCGTCCATCTGCAGTTTGGCCCATCACTGATCAGTGTCTCGGCCACTCCGCCAGCAGGAGCATTGGACGTCGAGACACTGGTCAAGCCGCTGTTCACTGCGGTTGATGCCAACGCCAACGGTTACCTGGAACCGATGGAAGCCCCGGACGCCGCACTTTCCGGCGCAACGTTTGCCGATCTGGATGCCGACCGAAACGGAAAACTGTACCTGGAAGAGATCGTCGACTACATGAAGCCTCGCATGAATGCGGCACGACATCGTGTGGAACTGACAATCACCGAACAGGGGCGGACGTTGTTTGACATCCTGGATACCGACCGGGATGGCCGATTGGCACATCGAGAAGTCCGCAGCGTCGCGGACAAACTGTCCATGTGGGACAAAGACGGCGACGGTCAATTGTCCGAATCCGAGATCCCCCTGCAATTCCGGGCGATCGCGGCAGCGGGAGCACTGCCGAATTTCGTGGCTTTCGGAGCCAGTGTGGCTGGGGGAAACCCGCGGGCCCCCGTGGGTACACAATCGTCCGGCCCTATCTGGTTTCGCAAAATGGATCGCAACAGCGACGGCGAAATCTCACGCCGCGAATTCCTGGGGGAACTGGATCTGTTCGACAAACTTGATTTGAATAAGGACGGGGCTCTCGAGCTGACCGAAGCGATGCAGGCCCGCCCCTGACTGGACTAATTAACGTTGCATGAACTTGAGACATAGCCCGACGCGCGAGTTTTGAAGTTGCGCTACGAAAACCAGTTCGGCTGTTGAGATCGGTAGATATTTACCACGAAGGTCACGAAGATCCACGAGGAATACAAAGAGAACGTCCTTTCTTCCCTTCGTGAATCTTCGTGACCTTCGTGGTGAATATCCTGTCGGACATGGACCGGTTGACGTGGTGACGGACTGGATGTACGGGTGTGCCTGGGACCGTGAAGCGGAGCTTCAAAGACTGGCGTTCCCAAGCGGGAACGATGAAAGCCCCCTTTTGCCAGGGGCTACGCGGCAGACCGCAACTGAGACGGTGGTTCGACCAACGGTGACTCGCCGCGCGCCACCGCTTCCATCTCGGCGGTCAGCCGATCCATCGCGTGCTGAACCAGATCGATATAGTGGTCCATTTGATCCCGCGGAAGGTTCAGCGGAATATCGATCGGGGTTCCCATCGCCACGTACACGGTGCTGAACGGTTTGGGAATCAGCATGTCGGTCCAGCTTCCCTGTTTTCGCCAGTACCGCGTGGCGCTGTAGGCACTGGGAACAATTCTTCGGCCCAACTGTGACGCCACGAAAATCGCTCCGGCTTTCAGTTTCTGTCGTGGACCGCCTGGGCCATCGGGCGTAATGACAATGTGCAATCCCGCCGTGTCATCCAACAGTTGACGAACGGCCTGGGCTCCACCCCGGCGGCTGGATCCACGTACGGTGCTGTATCCCAGCAGGGCCATCGCATTGGCCAGGTACGAGCCGTCCTGGTGCTGACTGACCAGGCAACAGGTTTTCTGACGCAGACCGCGGGGCGCAGCAAACGTTGGAACCAACAACGCATCGTGCCAGACGCACAACACGTAACGATCCCCGTCATCCGGACCAGGGATGTAATTCAGCTTCGTCTTCTCATTGGTGCCAATGTAGACCTTGCGGCAAGTGGCAAACAAAAGCTTGCCAATTCCAACGACGATGGTGGCAGCAGTCCATGTCAGCCAGCGGCTACGAATCCTCATCAATGTCCCCTTCGTTCCGACCCAGAAACGTTGGCGGGAATATAGGAGCTTTCTGCAGCTTGGGGAATGGCAAGTGGCGGTGCCCAACTCCGGAGCGCAAAAAGGAAATAACAGCACGGAGATGCGACGTTGACCGCCGCATCCGCCGAAACGTGTGGCCATGGGAACAGACTTCCCAGAAATCGCTTCGAAGGCTGCCGCGAACTATTTGCCGGGAACATCCCCCTGCATCCATTGTCCGTCAATCAGTCGCCAGATTGAGCTGTTGGGCGACTGATCCGAGAGGGCGGCAGGCAAACGGTGCGGGCGGACAGCGTCGTAGCACTGGAGCATTGCGAACCGTTTCAATGACGCAGGAATGCCGACGGCAGTAAAGCCCGGATGACCCGTCGCGGGGAACGGGCCCCCGTGATTCATGGCGGCCACCACCGCGACTCCGGTGGGCATCTTGTCATTCAACAAGCGTCCGACTTTCTGTCGCAGAATCGGAACGATCATGTCGTACAGTGCGTCATCCGATCCATTGGTGGCCGAGTACAGGCAGCCTGTCAGATTCCCTTCCAGGGCCTGCGTCACTGCCACAAACTCGGCGTCACTGTCGACCACGACAATCAAGGACGCGTTCCCGAACGCTTCCGTCTGCAGCGCCGCTGACGACGCGATGAATTTGGCTCCGGTAACTCGCAGCAATGTATTCTGGCAGCAAAATCCTGCCCCGCCACCACTGGCTCCGCCGGTGACGACGGTGGCACCGTGAGACACCAGCGTTTGAATTCCAGATTCCAGGTGTGTCTGCACGCTGGAACCCAGCAAAGTCCCCACGGGAGCGGCACTGAATCGCTCGGCCACCTGCCGAATCCAGTCTTCGGACTCGGTTCCCGACTTCAGGATCACCAGGCCGGGATTCGTGCAGAATTGCCCGACGCCCATCAGGCAACTGCTGGCAAACTGTTCCGCCAGGGCACTGCCCTTTTCGCGGATCGCCCCGGGCAGGAAATAAATCGGATTGATGCTGGAAAGTTCCAGGTAGATCGGCTTGCCAACCCGATCAGCCGCTTCCTTCAATTGGCTCCCTGCGGATCGGGAACCGGTATATCCCGACGCCCCGATCGCAGGATGCGAGACCAGTCGCTTTCCGTCGTCGTGACTGGTGCGATAAATCAGTTGAATGAACCCGGCGGGCATGCCGGTTTCATTCGCGGCCAATTGAGCTTCTTCAGCGAGCAATCGAGTCGTGGACGGGTGCGACGAGTGCCCCTTGGCAATCACCGGGTTTCCCGCCGCCACGGCCGCGGCGAAGTCTCCACCAGCCGCGCTGTTGAAGGCGAACGGAAAATTATTGGGACCGAACACAACAACCGGGCCGATGGGGCGCAGCATCGAGCGAATATTGGGGGCCGTGTCGATCGTGGGGACGGACCAGGAACCATCGCGTGCCGCCTGTGCTGCCTGGCGCAGTTGATTCGACGTCCGCGGCAGTTCTGCATCTTTCAGACGCGGTTGAACAGGCAACGCCGTTTCCAGATTGGCAATCTCGACCAGTTCCGCCGCCCGGGCGTCAATCCGATCCGCGAACTTTTCCAGAAACGCTGCGAACCGGTCACCACTCCAGTCCCGGACGATGGCCGCGGCACGTGATGCGGCGTCAATCGCACGCACGACTTCCGCCCAGGGGCTAATGGGATAACGCCCGGGAAGCGGTTCCCGGGTGCGGGGATTGACAGCCTGAAACGTCGATGTACCTGCAGAAATCGTCCACTGACCATCGATCAACACCGGCTGCACAGTCATCGTTTGTCCCTTCACCGAAGCACTCTCTGGATGGAAACCGTCGTCCCGGCATGGACCGGGTGGAATCCACCCAAATAATACTCCGGCAGAAGGCCGAACTCCATTCCGGGGGCAGGACGGCTCCCGCTCCGGTCACAAGCGCAGTTAGTCTGTAGCGTGCCACTTGTGGTCAATCCCTCGTATCAGCAGGGTGCCATTACATGTGTCCGAAGCCATTGTCGTTTCTGGTATGCAGTCCCGAACTGCTCGAAGCCCCATGTGCCAAATCCCGTCGGCGGTGCGCTCGCAGCCTTGGCGCTGCCAGGAGTGCTGAGATCGAGTCGGAAAAGAACATTCCACGCGGAGTCGGTCGGATCATGGATCCAGAATGTTCCAGCAAACCTTCGTTCAGGCAGGCGGAAAACTCCTCCAGGAAATCGTCGGTTGGTTCGGATCCAAACAGGTCTTGATAACGGGCCACATCGATCGTCAATGCGGAGAGACGGCGTGTCAGGTAGAACGCCTTCAGATCGTCCTGGTCGTAACGAAACACCCGGTCCGGAACCAGCGCCGCGGAATCCACTGCGGCAATGTAATCGACGGAGGCATCGGGATTGATCGTCTTCCAGGAGGAGGTGAAGGTCTCGTTACCAGCACACGAAATCGCCGCTGGGCCCAGTCCCAGCATCTCGTACTGGTCGGGTTGGAAACTGCTTTCCTCATACTGAAATCGCGCTGGCTGCCCGCAGAAGTTGTTACGTTCAAAATTGGTCAGGGACGTCTGGACGAAGCCTTCGTCCAACAATTGCTCCCTTAACGACAACCAGTTTTCGACGGATTCTGCCTGCCGGGGCTGGGCCGCGAGGACTTCGGGGCTCTGCGACCAGGCTGTCTTCAACCCACGGAATGCGACCAGGTGATAGAGTCCAAGGTGGTCGAGTCCAAGGTCGCAGGCCTGCTGGACGTCAGACCTCATTTCCGCCAATGACTGATTGGGAAGGTTGAACAGCAAATCGCCAGACGCAGTCATGCCGCGACGATGAGCCTCCCGCACGACCTCGGCAAAGACCAGTCCGGTCCCATATCCCAGGCGACCCATCGATCTCAGACGCTGTTCGTCAAACGATTGGATGCCCATGCTGATACGACGATGCCGGGGTGCCAGTTCTTCGTCAAGGATGTCCAGCAACAGCGGATGACGCCGAATGAAGTATCCCGGGACTCCCTCCAGCGTGACTTCGGCCTGGGACAGGTCAAAGGAACTGTGCAGCGTCCGGCAGAGGGTTCGAAACGACTCTGCAGGAGTCAAGTTGGCGGTCCCGCCACCAAAGTAGAGACCAGCGATTTGTCGTCCGTTCAGGTCCGGTTGAGCCTCCATGCGTTGATCCAGTTCACGGACAATGCGAGTGGCGACGGCAGCCGCCTTGACCGAGCTGAACTGTTCGTGCGGAAACGTGCAGAACCCACAACCGCGAACAGTCGGATTGCAGAAGGGGTGCGGCAACACTCCCACCAGTAGTTTCCGTCCAGCAATCGAGTCCACCGGGAATGCGCGAAAGCCGCGTTGGACGTCATCGGGTTGGGCGGGTGACATGGCGGCGGCCAATGGAAAGCTGTGTAACAGCCGGTGCCGCTGTGGCTTTTCCATCCTGCGGCGCAGGATGTCCTGCATCGCGCTCGGGGCGGTTCCGTGAGCAACTGTTGATGGAACGGAATGCGGCAACATGTTCTGCGACTCCGAAAAGTGTGGGATTGATGAGACGCAGCCATCCATTAGCGAATTCAGGACCAATCATCGTTGTTAATCGCAAAGTATTTTATTGCAACGCATTACGAAATGCAGGCGGCTATACCTCTTGCAATTGCGTGATACTAAAACGACAATTCATGTCTGCCAACCTACGTAAAATGTCTGTTCAGCAGAGGCTTGCCGGATGTCGCTCTTTGAAGCTCGCGATCTCGAGGCGGCGGAAGCACTCGCCGGCATCGGCTATTGCAATCCATTCCTGCCCGAACGAGTGACTCTGGAGCGGCGGGCGCTGGGGACGGAGTTTTTGCCGAGTCACGCGATCGTGCATTGGCAACCGTCGGCAACGGACGAGAGCTATCCGAACTTCCCGCGGTTGCGGGATCGGGCCGAACAGATTGCTGATGCAGCACGCCAGCAACTCCTTTCAGATGTTGACCATCCCGAGCGTGAGTTGCGGATGTACGAGGACATTGTCCTGTATTTGCTGTATGCACGACACCTGCCCGCGCTGAACGAGTGCTTGTTGCCCGCCCACGGACTGGGACGCAAGGCGGCGGTGCGACGAGCATGGCAACATTTTGCAGGCGACTTCAATCACTACATGAGTCTTCCCGGCGGCAGACTCCCGTCGCAGCATGATTCCGGACACGCATTCGCAGTCCTGGTGCAAATCCATCGGGCGTTTCTGAGCATTTACGAGTACATCATCGGTGGCTCAATGCCCATTGCCCGATTGCGGGCGTCGGTCTGGCAATCGATCTTTTCGCACGATATGCGACGTTACTCGCGAGTCCTATACCGCTGCCTGGGCGACGTTCCTACCTTGATCCTGGGTCCTTCCGGTTCGGGGAAAGAACTGGTCGCGCGGGCCATTGGTCATTCGAGGTACGTGCGATTTGATGTCGCCACCGAAAGCTTTGCGGAAGATGAATTCGATGATTTTCACCCGTTGAACCTGTCCGCACTCGCACCGACGCTGATCGAATCGGAACTGTTTGGCCATCGTCGCGGCGCGTACTCGGGTGCTGCTGGCGATCGATCCGGGTGGCTGGAATCGTGTGGCCCGGCCGGAACGGTTTTCCTGGATGAAATCGGCGATCTGGAAGGGGGGATCCAGGTCAAGTTGTTGCGTGTGCTGCAATCCCGGGTGTTCCAGCGAGTTGGCGAAACGACGGATCGCACCTTTCTGGGAAAGATTGTCGCTGCCACGAACCGCGATCTGGCCAGCGACATCGCACAGCGGCGGTTTCGCGAAGATCTCTATTTCCGACTTTGCGCGGACATCGTCCAAACACCGACGCTGCGGGAGCAGTTGTCGGATTCGTCCGCTGACCTGTTGACTCTGGTCGCTTTTCTCACTCAGCGAATCATCCCGGGCGCCCCTTCCGAAGCAGCATCGCTGGCAGATGAAGTGGTCGCCTGGATCAATACTCATGTCGGTGACGATTACCTGTGGCCGGGCAACATTCGTGAACTCGAACAATGTGTCCGCAATATCATGATTCGCGGATCCTACGAACCATCACGCCGTTCGAGTCCATCTGCCGAACTGAGTGGTCGCCAGCGATTGGCGTCACTGGTGGCTGGCGGAGTGCTCAACCTGGATGACTTGATTCGCCACTACACATCAATGGCGTTTGCGATGGAAGGAAGCTACGTCAGCGCCGCGGACCGACTCAAAATCGACTGGCGTACGGTTCGACAGAAGATGGATACAAATCTTGTGGCGGAGTATCGACAGGAATCGAAAACAGATGGATTTGGGAAAGCCCGCCTTGAGGACTGACACCCGAACGGCCCGGGAATAGACGTCGACCGTCTGGCTCCAAGTTGCGTGGCAACGAACTTCTGGCGAAGAATGGCAACCACCGCGAATGCGTCGTAGAATCAGCAGCTTGGCTTCCTGAAATTCGACACAGGGTCATGCGATTGAAACTGCCTGCGGAGATGAAAATGATTTCGCGCCTCGTCATTCTGCTTGCTTCCGGGTTGGTGGCAATCGGGACCGCAGATGCATTGGCTCAGCCTGCACAAGACCGGCATGTGGTTGTGATCTGCATTGATGGCCTGCCAGCGTATCTGTTCGATGATCCCCAGGCGTGCATGCCTACGATTCGCGAACTGGCGGCCGGGGGAGCGCGGGCTACAGGGATGACCGTCTCCAATCCGTCCGTGACGTGGCCCAATCACACTTCCATGACGACGGGAGTTCGGCCAGAGAAGCACGGAGTGTTGTTTAACGGTGTGCTGGAACGCCCGGGGCCGGGGTTGCCCGTGAAGGTGAATCCACGCAGGGACAAGGCCGACCTGATGCATGCGGTGACGATTTATGATGTTCTGCATCAATCTGGCTTGAAGACATCGGCGATCAATTGGCCGTGTACACGCAATTCGACCAGCCTGCTGCACAACTTCCCGGATGTTCCCGAATCACTGGATCACACGACACCGGAACTGATCAATGAGTTGAAGCAGGCTGGTGTGCTGACGGAAAGCGATGTTCAGGCGTTTCCCAAGCTGGGTGTGATTGCCCGCGACCGAATTTGGACACAGGCGGTTTGTCACTGCATTCGTCAGCACAAGCCGCATCTGGTCTTGTTTCATCCACTGAATGTCGACTCGGTTCATCACAAATACGGCCCCAAAACCCCCGCCGGGTATACGGCGGTCGCGCTCGCGGACACACTGGTGCGCGAGGTTGTCAATGCCGTCAACGACGCTGGAATTCGCGATCAAACCACCTTTCTGATCGTTTCTGATCATGGATTCATGGGGATTCCGAAGACGCTGAATCCAAACGTCCTGCTCCGTCAGGCGGGGTTGCTGAAGACGGAAGGGACTCAGGTTTCCACGGCCCGGGCGCATCTGATCCCCGAAGGTGGGATCGGCATGCTCTATCTGACGGTACCCGGCGAGCGCGAAGCAGACCGGAAAAAAGTCCAGGAACTGTTTCATGATCGCGAGGGGATCGCCGCCATTCTGACGCCTGACGAATTCTCCAATTACGGCCTGCCGCATCCCGATGAGTATCCCCAGATGGCCGACCTGATCCTGGTGGCCAAAGACGGATATGGAATCGCAGCGACGGCAACGGGGGATGACTACGTGGTGAAGAGCGAGTCAACGACCGGGACACATGGATTTCTCTCCACAAACCCTTTGATGAATGCGACGTTTATTGCCTCGGGTTCCGGGATTCGACCGGGAGTCACCATTGACGTGATCGAGAACATCGACGTCTCGCCAACCATTGCGAAACTGCTGGGTGTCGAGTTCAAGGCCGACGGGAAAGTGGCGACGCAGATCTTGAAATGATCGGCAATGAATTGTGACAATGAGTCACACCCGTTGGATTTGGTCGACTTCGCTCAGATCACTGCCGCACGATGGGCAAATGACAACGTCAACGCCCGGATCGGCGGCGACACCTCAAGTCAGCGGTCCATTGCCAGGACTCCTGCCAACTCGGCGAGAATTGTCCCCGCGGTTCTGCCTGTCGCGGCAATTACAAATTCGCGGGCAGTCGGACTCAGGATCCGAATGTCGATGCGCAGAGTGTCACGAGGCAGCAGGTGGAAGACTCGGTCGGCCCATTCAATCAGTGCGATTCCGTCGGGGGCCAGCAACTCATCCAGCCCCAGGTCCAGGAATTCGTCCGGGTCACGCAAACGGTAGGTGTCACAGTGTCGCAGGGGAATTCGGCCAGGGTATTCCTGGACCAGGGTAAACGTCGGGCTGTTGACCATGTCCTGCGCGACTTCCAAGCCTGCGGCAATCGCCTGGACGAGGCGCGTTTTGCCGGCCCCCAAGTCACCCACGAGCGCGATCACAGTTCCCGGCCGCACAACGGCGGCCAGCTTCAGTCCCAGGCGATTTGTTGCTTCTTCTGAATCTGTCAGCACTTGCAGCTTTGGCTTAGCATTGTCAGACACGGTCATGCCCGTCCACTTCCAGGAATTGAGACCACCATCGGGGAATGTTCCCATACAAGATCTTCTCACGACGATCACTGTATCTTGTGGTCAATCCGAACCAAAAGCTCAAAATAGGCCGTTTGCTTTACATCCCGTTGGGGCGTCAGTAGAGTCCCCCCGGCTTTGCGAGACCCAGCGACCCGGCAGGATGACTTGCGTCGCTGGAACATCAAATGACGAACGGCGTGATGATCATAGATCATCGCGGTACTCACCTGAAGGATCGGGTGGAGGGAACAGAATGGATTCTGGATGGCAGCCCAACTTCGTATTCAAGTTTCTCGCAGCTCCTGGTCACTCTCAAGACCGTTCACTCGTCCGATTTTTTGGCGAGTTGCTCTGTAGGGATGGTTCCCATCACGTCGCTTAAACAGGGGGGCGCGTTGCGCCCGGGCGATCACGACGGGATTTTGCGTCTGCGTCTGCGCACAGGGATGTGCCATGATTCGAAAGGAATAGAATGCAGAAGAAACCAATCATTGGCGTCAATGGGGATTTTCGGCCAGGTCGCAAAGACTCGGTTGCGCTGAGCTGGTACAACTCAGGCTACTACGACTCACTAACGGCCGCGGGCGGGATTCCGTTCCTGCTGCCTCCGTATTCCTCCGATGATGATCTGAAACAGGCTCTGCGCAACCTGGATGGTTTGCTGCTGGCCGGATGCACCATGGACCTGGATCCATCGCGTCTGGGATTGGAACCTCATCCCCACACGCGGCCGATGCCACAACGCCGCGAAGATTTCGACCGTCGGCTGGCACGCATGGCCGTGGAAATGCGTCTGCCAATCCTGGCGATTGGCTCGGGCATGCAGACCGTCAACGTCATCTGTGGCGGAACACTGTTCCAGCACGTTCCTGAAGATGTGCAAAAGGCACTTCATCACCGCGATCCCGTGGAACGCCACAATCGTCACATCATCAACATTGTCGAAGGAACCCGTTGCTGGGACATCTACGGTCCGGGCGAAATTCGCGTCAACAGCGATCACCACATGGGGATCAACCAACTGGCACCGCTCTTCCGAGCCTCGGCTCATGCCTCAGACGGCGTGATTGAATGCTACGAATCCACCGAAGAGAACTGGTACTGCGTGGGAGTCCAGTGGCATCCCGAAGACGATACCGCATCGGCTCTGGACATGCAGATCTTCCAGGACTTCATGGTCGCCTGCGGAAGTTCCACCCCGCAGATCATTCAGTTCCCCAACCGCGCAGCGGCGTAGCGGGTGAATTGGACACGTCGAATCGACTGGCCAACCAGGGTCGCCGGGGCTGAGCGTCATCGCAAAGCCCCGGTCCCCGGCCACTTGGCGCTTCCATGAAGATCTATTGGTAGAAGAAAACCTTCTCGGCGGTCTTGCGCAGCAGCCACTGTCGATCTTCGGCGCTGGCGAAATCCAGCTTGTCGCGGACCAGGCTGATCGACGCTTTGTAGTTGTTGACCCCCTGGATCTGATACGGTGAATCGCTGGCCCACATCAGTCGCTGCGGACCGAACGCGTCATACAGCTGCTTGATCATCGGGATCAGTTCCAGGTGCGGCGGCTTCTTGTCACCCAGCGCATAAAATGCAGAAATCTTGACGCTGGTCTGCTTGTGCCGGGCCAGGCGCGTCAGCAGTTTGATGTCAGCATCTCGCATCTGTCCGTCCACGCCGATCCGGGCGAAGTGGTCAATCACCACGGGAGTGTCCGGGTATCGCTCGCACATCGCATCGACACCCGGCAGTTGCTCGGGGTTGATCAGGCAACACATGGCCTGGCGAGTCTCACTGCCTGTCTTCCACATGTCCTGCATTCCGGCCGTTTGCAGCCACTTTTCAGGCTGTTCTTTGCGGATGAAGGGAGTGATTCGGAATCCGGTCACGCCCTGCGGCAGCAGCTTTTTCATGGCCGCTCCAGCATCGGCTTGATGGTCATCGACCATTCCCACGATTCGGAACATCCTGGGATGTCGGCGAACGGCATCCACCAGGTAGGAATTGTCGAACAGGTGATAGACTGAATGTTGAATCAGCACGACCCGGCCCACCCCTTCCGGGCGGGCGATCGCCATCAACTCGTCATCGGTGAAACTGGGGGGCTTCAGATCCTGTTTGGTCTGGCCGCTGACCAGTGGGAACTTGTCGGTTTCGGGCGGCCAGATGTGCGAATGGGCGTCGATCCAGGGAGTTTCTTCCTGTGCCTGGGCTGTGTTCGACAATACAACCGCTCCGACAACCATGGTTCCTGCCTTCAAAAGGTCCCGTCGTGTCAAACCCATCGACTCATGCATGGCGTGTTCCCTGGAAAACCGTCCGAATGAAGGATGCAAATCATACGATTCATCGTATCAATGCCTGGCACGGTTACCGAGTGTTCCGGGTGTTCGACAGATGAACACTGAAAGAGGGCGAAATCCGGCCGCCCGTGGAAAAAGGTGTCTGACCCTTTGGAGGGCAATGGATTCACCTTGAAAAGACCATGCCCGGAGAGGTTCAGACACCTTTTTCCACGGGCGGCTAGCGGCCGATCACTTCGCAGATCCGGACGCAGAACTTGCCTTCAACAACAGTCACTTCCCCGCGGGCGATCAGTTTTCCGTTGGCCAGCAGGTCGATCGGCTCACCCGCCGACTTGTCCAGAGTGACGACCGAGCCTTCACGAAGGGCCAGCAGGTCTTCAATCATCAATTCGGCACGACCGAATTCCAGTGTCACGTCCAGTTCGATGTCGCCAATGACTGCCAGAGGCAAGCCGGCGGAATTCTCGTCGGCCGGTTTCGCCGCGGGCAATGGCGAGAATGGGAAAACCTGCGAAACAGGTTCGTCGGCGGATGCGGTCGCATCGCGCGACATCGCTTCTGCCAGATGATGCTCTGCCTGATGCAGCAAGTCGTCGGCCGAGGTGATGTCGTAAGGCCAGCCGGAATCCGACAATAAATCGTCATCCAGCCCGGTATTTCGCAGATGCTGAACATCCCCGGGGCCCAGCGGTTCTCCGGAAACGACGTCAGACCGGCCGGCTTCCAGGTCGCGGGCCGAGCGCAGCAACACCTCAATTTCCTCCGCCTTCAATGGCTTCCGGAATGGTTCGCTCACGTGACACGCTCTTTTCCAGGCCCGAATTTCCGCCCGACAGCAGCGGGGTATACGCCAACCGTCCCAATTCGTCAATTGGGATTGCGCGGTTTGCCGGTTGGGTGGAGTTTACCGCCGCCAACACCCCCCGTGTTGCGGCCGAGGGATTTGGATTTCCATGGAGCGGCCCGGCCGCCCATCCGGCGAGGGTTGGCACATGCGTCCAGGATCCCCAACCACCACAACTCGGCGACATGGCATTCCAATTGAATTCCGTGTTTAATTCGGGTTCCAACTGGTTCTGCATCATCCCGTACTCTCATGCCTCAGGAGACCCTCCCGATGTCTGGCGACATTCAGAGCGTCCTAAATGAAACCCGCAGTTTTCCTCCGCCGGCTGACTTCACGAAGCTGGCGAATATCAGCAGCGAAGCTCAATATCAGCAGATGTGGAACCAGGCCAAGGATGACCCCGCTGGCTTCTGGGGCGATCTCGCTCAGCAGAACCTGCACTGGTTCAAGAAGTGGGACCATGTCATTCAGGGTCAAATGCCGGACACCAAGTGGTTTGTCGGTGGCAAGATCAATGCCAGCTACAACTGCCTGGACCGGCACCTCACAACCTGGCGCAAAAACAAGGCCGCGATCATCTGGGAAGGGGAACCTGGCGACAGTCGCGTTCTGACGTACCAGGATCTGCACCGCGAAGTCTGCAAGTTCGCGAATGTGCTGAAGAAGCTGGGTGTCACGACCGGTGATCGGGTGACGCTGTACATGCCGATGATTCCCGAACTGGCGATCGCGATGCTGGCGTGCGCCCGCATAGGCGCCACGCATTCGATCATTTTCGGCGGCTTCAGTGCCGACGCCGTGGCTGACCGAAACAACGATGCCCAGGCCAAGCTGATCGTCACCGCTGACGGGGGCTGGCGCCGCGGCAAGGAAGTCCTGCTGAAGCAGGCGGTGGACGAAAGTCTGGAAAAGTCCCCTACCGTCCAGCGAGTTGTCGTCGTGCGACGCACCGGAATGCCGGTTCACATGGTCCCCGACCGGGACTACTGGTGGCACGACCTGATGTCCGATGTGGACGCTGACTGCGACGCGGTGGAACTGGATGCCGAGCATCCGCTGTTCATCCTGTACACCTCGGGCAGCACCGGAAAGCCCAAGGGGGTGCTGCACACGACCGGCGGCTACACGCTCGGGACGATGATGACGTCGAAATGGGTGTTCGACCTGAAGGAAGAAGACACCTACTGGTGTACGGCCGACATCGGCTGGGTCACGGGACACAGCTACATCGTTTACGGGCCGCTGGCCAACGGTGCGACGACGGTCATGTATGAAGGTGCTCCGAACTGGCCGCACGACGGGCGGTTCTGGGAAATCATCGAGAAATACGGCGTCAACATTTTCTACACGGCTCCGACGGCCATTCGGGCGTTTATCAAGTGGGGCGATCAATGGCCGCAGAAATATGACCTGTCGAGCCTGCGGCTGCTGGGTTCCGTGGGTGAACCGATCAACCCGGAAGCCTGGATGTGGTACCACCGCGTGATCGGCGGCGAACGCTGCCCGATCGTAGATACCTGGTGGCAGACCGAAACCGGCGCGATCATGCTGTCACCATTGCCGGGAGTGACCGCCACGAAACCGGGAAGCTGTACCAAGCCTCTGCCAGGCGTGGTACCCGACATCGTCAACAAGGATGGCGAGAGCATCCCGGTCAACAGCGGGGGATTGCTGGTCATGCGTCAGCCCTGGCCGTCCATGCTGAGAACACTGTACGGCGATCATCAGCGGTTCAAGGATACGTACTTCAGTTCGATCCCAGGCTGCTATTTCGCGGGCGACGGCGCCCGGAAGGACGAGGACGGGTATATCTGGGTCATGGGACGCGTTGACGACGTGCTAAACGTCGCCGGGCATCGCCTGTCGACGATGGAAGTCGAATCGGCATTGGTCGCTCACCCACTTGTCGCCGAAGCCGCGGTTGTCGGGTTCCCGCATGACATCAAGGGGGAAGGAATCTGCTGCTTCGTCTCCTTGAAGAACGGCGAGGGGAGCGAGCAACTGGAACGGGACTTGATTGCTCACGTCCGCAAGCACATCGGTGCCCTGGCGACTCCGGACAAGATCAAGTTCAGTGCGGCTCTGCCGAAGACCCGCAGCGGCAAGATCATGCGACGCCTGCTGCGCGACATCGCCGCTGGTCGTGAATCCGCCGGGGATACGACGACGCTGGAAGACTACACGGTGCTTGCCAAACTGCGGGAAACGGAAGAGTAGCGGAGCGAAGGCCATGCGATTCCCGGGCATCTGCTTTTTCTGGACTCTGCTGATCGCACTGGGGAATGGATGGCTGTTCGCAGCCGACCCCGGGGATTATCAGCCGGTGCCGGATTTCCTGCAGTTGCCCGCGGGTTGGACTCTAGGAGCCTGTTCGGCGGTTGGCGCGAGCCCCACAGGAGAGATTTACGTCTTTCATCGTGGCAAGCATCCGATCCTTTGTTTTGACCGGACCGGAAAATTCCAGCGATCGTGGGGCGACGACCTGATCAAGACAGCGCATGGGTTGCGGGTTGATCGTGATCACCATGTCTGGGTCACGGACATCGGCAATCATCGCGTCTACAAATTCGATTCGACGGGCAAACTGCTGCTGGCACTGGGGACGGGGAAGGCGGGAAAAGACCTCGATCAGTTCGACAGACCGACCGATGTCGCATTCGGCCCCGACGGCGAGTTCTTCATCACCGACGGTTACGGCAACAGCCGGGTGATGAAGTATTCCGCCGCCGGAAAACTGTTGAAATCCTGGGGTACGCCGGGGAAGGGGGCGGGAGAATTCAACCTGCCACATGCCATCGTCGTCGATCGCCAGAATCGAGTTCTCGTCGGCGACCGGGAAAACAACCGCATTCAGGTCTTCGACCGGGAAGGTACCTGGCTGGCGACCTGGGACGGGTTCGCTCCCTATGGACTGGCATTTCGCGCAGACGGAACCTTGTTTGTCGCCACTGGCCGCGAGCATGATGTTTTGTGCCTGGACAGCATGGGAAAAATCGCCCGCCGCTGGGGCCGGAAGGGGGTTGCCGCCGGTGAGTTTAATTTCCCGCACATGCTCTGCTTCGATCCCTCCGGAGCGTTATTGGTCGCCGAAGTCGATGGAACCAGACTTCAGAAACTGATCGCCAGATAGACCGGTTTCGACCGTCGCCTGTTCTGGTTACACTCTGGAAACGTCTGCCGGGAATGCGGACAGACCCGGTGGCCGGTGCCAATCAGGTTTTCAAGGAGGAATTGGGTGCAGCCAGCAAGCAGAGCTTCGGGAGCCTGGAATTGGTTGGTGGTTGCCACGTGTACTGTGGCCAGCCTTGTTGCAGGCTATGTGGTCCTGGTCGAAGCACCTCCGCCGCGGACACTGGTCATTGCCGCCGGCAGCAAGGATGGCGCCTACCATCGGTTCGCTGTACGCTACGCTGAGTTGCTGAAGCAGGACGGCATCGCGGCGACCGTCCGCGTGACCAAGGGGTCCGTCGAAAACGTGCAACTGCTGCTGGATGAAGACTCGGACGTCTATCTCGCGTTCGTCCAGAGCGGCATCGCCGATCCAGCCAAGTGTGGAAAGCTGCAGGCGTTGTGCAGCCTGTACCGTGAGCCCCTGTGGATCTTTTATCGAGGCGAAAAGCAACTCGACCGGATATCGCAATTGAAAGCCAAACGGATTGCCATCGGTCCTGACGGCAGTGGTACACGGGCCATCACGCTGCAACTGCTGCAGGCCAATGAGATGAACGAGCAGAATGTGGAACTTCTTCCCTTGTCCGGCGGGGAAGCCGCAGAGGCTCTGGAGAGGGGAGAGATCGAGGCGGCGTTCTTCGTGGCCAGCATCGAGGCGTTGTATATTCAGCGCCTGATCAAGGATCCTGAGATCCACCTGATGGAACTGACTCAGACCGAAGCCTATTTGCGTCGGTTCCGGTTTCTTTCGACCGTCACGGTTCACGCGGGATTGCTCGATCTGCAGAACAATCTACCCGCTTCCGACACCGTACTGCTTGCTCCGGCGGCCACGCTGGTGGCCCATGAATCGCTTCACCCGGCTTTGATTCCGCTGATCCTGAAGGCGGCATCCAAGGTTCATAGAACCGGCGATCTGCTGACAGACAGCGGTGAGTTTCCGACGGCAGCCTATACGGACCTGCCGGTCAGCGAAGAGGCCGAACATTACTTTCGTTATGGCCCACCCGTCCTGCAGAGATTCCTGCCGTTCTGGCTGGCATCGCTGATCGACCGGACGAAACTGATGATCATTCCGCTGCTGGTCCTGCTGATGCCCCTGTTCCGGGTGACACCTCCGTTGGTTCGCTGGCGCCATCGTCGCAAGATCTACCTGTGGTACGTGACACTGCGGGAGATTGACCAACGGGCGATTCACGGCATGTCCACAGTCGATGCTCAAAAGTCCCTGGATGGGTTGAAGGTGCTCGAACAGCAGATCGCCGGTGTCGGAGTTCCTCTGAGCTACATGGAAGAATACTACAATCTCCGTCTGCACCTGCACCTGGTCCGCTCGCGCGTCGAATTGCTGGCACTTCAACACTAGCAGCCTGTGGCAAAAGGTGTCTGACCCTCTCCGGGCACGCGATTTTCAAGGTGAATTCAGTGCCCTCCAAAGGGTCAGACACCTTTTGCCACAGACTGCTAGCCCTGCGCGCGAGGGATTGATCGGTGCGTATTCAATTCTCCAATCTCCCGCTTGCTCCTCAGGCGACTGCCAGGTCGTCGAATGGAACTTCTCAGATGCATCCCGATACCCGGGCGGGTATCATCAATCTGCCGAATCGGTTTGATGCTTTACATCTCAAGGAGTTCCTCACCGTGAAACTGTCTCGTCGATTGATGATTGCCGCCGTGGGCTGCCTGCTGGTGTCTGGGGTTGCGGCCGCCGCCGACAAGTCCAAAGTTCTGTTTCTAACGCAAAGCCAGGGCTTCAAGCACGGTTCCGTGAATCGGGACAAGCGAGATCTGGCGGTGGCCGAAGTCGCCATGACGCAATTGGGCCAGAAAACCGGCCTGTTTGACATTCACTGCACTCAGGATGCCGCGGCCGACTTTACGAAGGAAAACCTGAAAAACTACGACATTGTCATGTTCTACACGACCGGTGAACTTCCGATTGCCGCTGCCGATCGTGACTACTTCATGAACGAGTGGCTGAAGCAAAAGGGGCACGGCTGGATTGGGTTCCATTCGGCGGCCGACACGTATCGCACGAACAATCCGGCCCACAAGTGGTATTGGGATCTGTGTGGCGGGACCTTCAAGGGACATCCGTGGAACGCTGGTGAGCTGGTGACGATCAGCGTTCACGACACCAAGCATCCTGCCATGAAACCGTTCGGCGACGAGTTTCAGATCAAGGACGAAATCTACTGGTACGACCACTGGGTGCCGGAAAACGTTCACGTTCTGATGAGCCTGAACATCGCCAAGTGCCCGACCAAGGGCCAGAAGACCAATGACGGTTTGCACGCCGAGCATGTCCCGGTCTCGTGGTGCCGTACCTGGGGTGACGGCAAGATCTTCTTCAACAATCTTGGACACAACGAATCGACGTGGACGGACCCGCGATTCCTGGATTCGACCGAAGCCGCCATCCGCTGGATCCGTGGCGAAGTCGCTGGCGACGCCACTCCGAACCCCGAAGTTTCCAGGCAGCAGCAGGCCAAGGCACTGAAGGACGCCGGGGTCGAAAAGTAATCTCGATTTTTTCTCGTTCCCAAGCTCCCGCTTGGGAACGATGAAAACGCGCACCTCCAAAACTCGCACGTCGGACTGGTGTTGCAGAATGCCAGTCCTTTCATCGCTAATTCCTCGGCGCACCTACGAACGGCCAAAAAACTTTGGTGGATGGTCCAGCGAATAAATCGTCGTTTCCACGGCGATCCGGTCGCGAACATACTTGGGGCATTGCAGCAGGCCCAGCATGGTCTGGCCGTCAAACATGCGGAAGACGCCGGTGGTCTCACTGGACAGCAATGCGTCCGTGGCAACCGGGGCCGGTTGAGTGTTGATCGGCTGCTGGCTGGCGACCGCCAGTCCCCACGGAGATCCGTAAGTGGGGACATTGGCCTGGATCACGCAGGTGTGCTGGAAGACCGATTCGATCGTCTTGACGGTCCGCGCCAGCAGACTCAAGAGGGGTGGCGACATCGAACCGGCCTGGTTGATAAAAACGCCGCCCGGTGCCAGGGCCTGCTTGCAGAGTTGAAAGAACTCGCGAGTGAACAGTTTGTACGCCGGTCCCTCTTCAATGGGATCGGTCAGGTCGGCAATGATCACATCCCAGCCGCTGGAACGGGCAATGATTTCGTAGGCGTCGCCGATTTCGAGTCGAACGCGGGGATCTTCAAACGCTCCCTGATGAATTTCGGGCAGCCACTCCCGACAGGCGGCGACGGCGTCGCCATCGATGTCGGCGACAACCACTTCTTCGACGCAGTTCCACTTCAAGGCTTCGCGCGCCGTCCCGCCATCGGCTCCACCCGCGATCAGGACTCGGCGGGGTTTACCATGCAGGACGCACGGGACATGAACCAGCGGCTCGTGGTACAGGAATTCGTCGCCGGTGCAGGTCTGCCATTTGCCGTCCAGCACCAATGCGTTGCCATACGCCCCGCTTTCCACGATGGTCAAATCCTGGAACGGGGTCTGACGATGAGCCAGGATTCTCGCAATACCATGCTGCCAGACATCGTGGGGGGTCAGGTATTCACTGATCCACAGATCAGCAGCAAGGGTGGCTCCAGGCATGAATCGATCCGGCAGAAAGATGGACCAGGGGATGCGTACGAATCCGACAGGTTAACGAATGTGTCTTCGGTGTAGAACACGACACGGTGCTGGTCCACCCGTTTTTCGCGAAGTCGCGTGAACCCGCGAGTCAATCGTCCAGGGTCTTCAATACGGAGAAATCAATTCTCCCGGCAGATCCGGCGACTGTGTCGTCGGCTGTGGCCGCGGGGGCGGGGGCGAACCAGCGGGGAACGCTTGAAACGTGTCGTGGTAGGTGTTCAGGGACAGTCCCAACCGCTGCAGGTTGGCACGCCTCTGCGAATCCCGGGCCTGTTCGCGCTGTTGCAGGATGGCCGGACCGGCCAGTACCAGGAACACCAGCAGGATCAGGATCACGGTGACAGTTTCGAGTGGCGAGAGGGCGCGCATGGGACGATTCCCGATCGACGACGTCGAAATCAGCTGAAGTCGCCCTTGGTGATTCTCAGAACTTCTTCGAGTGTGGTGGTCCCATCGATGACTCGTTGATAACCATTCAGTCGCAACGTCACCATTCCATTCTTCAAGGCATGGTCACGAATCGTGGCCGAACTGGCGCGGGCAACGCACAGTCGACCAATTTCCGGATCCGTTCGCAATAGTTCAAAGATGGCCCGCCGTCCCGCAAACCCGGTCCCGCGACATTCACGACACCCCGCCGGCTTCCAGAAGTTGGTGGGAATGGGACGGGGGAAATCCTCGGGAATCTCGTCGGCATCGGGCGTGTAGGCGACCTTGCAGTGCTTGCACAACACCCGCACCAGGCGTTGGGCCAGTACTCCTTCCACGGTGCTGGCGACCAGGTATGGTTCCACACCCATGTCGATCAAACGGGCAAAGGCGCTGGGGGCGTCGTTCGTGTGCAGCGTGCTGAACACCAGGTGACCCGTCAGAGACGCCTGAATGGCGGCTTCGGCAGTTTCGCCGTCGCGGATTTCCCCGATCAGGATCACGTCCGGGTCGTGACGCAGAATACTTCGCAGACCGGCGGCAAACGTCAGACCGACCTTACTGTGTACCTGGATCTGGCTGATTCCCGGGTTCTGGTATTCGACAGGATCTTCGACAGTGATGATCTTGATCGACGGATCCTTGATTTCGTTGAGTGCGCTATACAGGGTGGACGTTTTCCCGCTTCCGGTCGGACCAGTGACCAGAACGATCCCGTGTGGCATGGCGATCAGATCGTGGAATGTTTTTGCCATCCCATCGGGCATGCCGACGTTCTTCAAATTGAACACCATGCGGCTCTTGTCGAGCAGTCGCAGCACCACCCCTTCCCCGTAGATCATGGGGATGATCGACACGCGAACGTCGATTTCGCGACCCGAGATCTTCAACTTGATGCGGCCGTCCTGGGGAATCCGCTTTTCCGCGATGTTCAACTTCGACATGATCTTCAAGCGGGTCACGATCGCCGCATAGAAGTGCATGATCGACTCCGGAACGGGCTGCACCCGCAGCAGACCGTCGACGCGGTAACGGATGATCAGTCCGTTTTCCTGGGGCTCGATGTGAACGTCACTGGCCTGCTGGTCCAGGGCTTCCATCAGCAGTTCGTTCACCAGCTTGATCACTGACGCGTTTTCGGCCTGTTGAGCCAGGTCGCCATCGTCGGCCGAAGCATCGCTGATCAGTTCGACGCCGTCCGCCGAACGCTGAGCGACCAATTCGTTCAGGGTGTCGCCGCCAACCCCCAGATGTTCCTTGATCAGGTCCACCACGTCCAGGCGACGGGCCAGCACGGGGACCAGGTGGAATCCGCTGACCGATTCCAGTTCTTCCAGCGCTTCCAAATTGAAGGGGTCCGACGTGGCGACGACGACGCTGCCGTTCTTTCGGGTGATGGGCAGCAGCGAATGGCGAAAGACGGCCGTCGTGGGAAACTGCATCAGCAGTTCGCGGTCGATCAATTCCTTTTTGACATCGACAAACGGCATCCCCAGTTCGTCGGCAAACGCTTTCAGAACATCGTCTTCCGAGCAGTAACCCATCTCTACAAGCACACGGTCCAGGCGCCGCCCCGCAGTGTTCGGAAGGGTCGTATCAACTTGCTCCCGGGAAACCAGTCCGTATCGGATGAGCGTCTGGGCGATGTCCATGGGTGGATTGGTCTTGTCTACGGTGTTTCAGAATGCAACCGAAGCTGATCTGGCATTCTCCGCGGAAAGTGAGAGTACAGCAAGGGGGACACCGGGCCTGTGAGTTCGAAACAGTCAACCTGAGGCGTACCTGAACGTACTTGACGGTCGATCAGGGACAATGTCGCCTGGGTTTCATTGAATGAGGATCCGAAGTCTCACGACTTCAGCTACAAGAATTCTTGAGTCATGCCACCCGACGCGACTGGCGAAGAATCGCGTATTGCCACGAATTCCCCTGCTTTCCGACGACTTCAATCGCCCCCGTTTTCTTCAGGCAATACGCCATCTTCTGAGCCAGCCAGCGCGGGATCGCCGCGTGTGTCGCCAGTTCGCCCGTGGTGAATACGGCGGGTAGCGTGACCGGTAGCAGCTTGCGCAGGTCGGCTGCTGTCTTCAGTTTCTTCCGGGAAACGACGTCCGTCAGCAGTCGGTCTTCCACTCGAAAGTCGGGTCCGCGACGTCGTCGGCAGGGTCGCGTAATCCGGTGCTCCTCCTGCTCGGTCAGGACCACCTCCAACGTCAGGCGCGGGTGCGGAAAGACATTGACGAAGTGAACCAGATCCTGAAACAGGTTCAACACGGTTTCGCGAATCGGGCTGTACCGTGCCGAAACAATCTCACCACCGGGTCGATCACGACGAATCAGGTATTTGCGACTGACCAGCGGCTTCACGACCACCACTCGATGCCGTTCCAGCAACTGGCGGACCTTGTCGCGCAGCGCCGACAGCGACGCCTGCTGGATCTCAATCAGCCGCCCACGGACCACCGCGTCAATACGGTACCCATCGACCTGAACCTCCAGGTCTTTGGCGCGACCGCCGTACAGGGCCTTCAGTTGGCGGTGCAGCGTCGATTCCATGTGTCATCGATCTTTTACGCGGCGTTTGGCTGAACCTTGGCGATTTCGGCCGCGATCACTTCCGTCACCAGTGCCCCGTAATCGAGTGCACCGGAACTCTTGCTGGCATAGTCAAAGATCGACTGTCCAAAGCTGGGAGCCTCTGCCAGTTTAATGTTGCGGCGAATGCGACTGTCGAAGATGCGCGCCTTGAACCAGGGAGCCTGCGGATCGCTCTGTTCCAGGAACCGCATCAGGTCATCCGTGATGTCGGCCGCCAGTCGGGTGGCGGTCTCATACAGGCACAGAATGATGCCGCTGACCTTCAGTTCGCGGTTCAATCGCCGCTTCACCAGCGCTGTTGTCTCAAACAATTTCGACAGTCCCTGCAGTGCCAGGAAGTGCGGCTGCAATGGAATAAAGACTTCCTTGGCGGCCGTCAGCGCATTCACGGTCAATACCCCCAGTGACGGCGGGCAGTCCATGATGATGTAGTCAAACGGCTGCTGCTGATACAGCTTTTCAATGGCTGTCCGCAGGATCAATTCGCGGCCCGGGGTATCCGCCAGCTCGATTTCGGTGGCGGCGAGGTCCAGATCCGACGGAACGACCCACAAATTGTCCACGGCCAGTTGCTTTGTCTCGGACAGAGTCTTCTTGCCGGAAAACACGTCGTAGACCGTCGGAGTCTGACCGAATGCGTCCACGCCCAGATGCAGCGAGGCATGTCCCTGGGGATCCAGGTCGATCAGGCAGACCGATCGACCTTGCTTGGCCAGTCCCGCAGCCAGGTTCACGCTGGTGGTCGTCTTGCCGACGCCACCCTTCTGATTCATCACACAAATGCTGCGCATCGGGCATCCTTTCCCGGAAGTTCCTGAGGCGGGAAATGCCCGTCCCGGCAGTCCCACAGAGTGGTCCGGAATGTAGCCGATGACCCGATTCGCCGGAAGGTGAATCTGAAGGAATGGAGGGCGCAATTCGTGGATCAGGAATTGGAACGATGAAGACCGGCGAGGAACAGTAACCGGCTGGGCCATCGCCTTTTTCAAATTGGGAATCGGGTGCCACGGTTATGGCGTCCTCGACGTGGCCGTGCCGATTGAGCACTCGCACGGCGGTCCCGAAGCGATAAGACCGCGGCACCAATCGTGGGTAACGATTGATGTCACGAACATCCCAAGCGTTAAGACACAGTCGTCATATCCGTTACTCCAAAGGAGTTTCGTCTTATAGCCCAGCGTTGCCGCGCCTCGCGGCTACGCTGGGGTCTGAACGCATCATGATTCTTACCCTGAAAGGGTTCTGCCTCCGGGAGCGAATACCCATGTCACAGTCTCTCGACAAAAACCGTCACCTGCCGTTCGTGCCGCCCAATTTGAAAAAGGCGATGACCTTGGGGTGGAACCAAATGGCAGCCAAATCCTCGCAGACTTAGTACAATTCGAGAGTCCCCGGCGGACCACACAGCTCCACTCCTTCATGACACCGGAAGCACCATGATTCAACCGTTTCGCTGGAACAAGAAATGGATCCTGGCGTCAGGCGTCGTCACCATCGGCAACAATGGGTTCGCGGGCTCGCGGACACACGGCGCGGCGCGCACTCGCGATACATTCACGGTCTGCTGGTCAGACCGTGGTCGCTGGGTTCCGCAAGCAGTTCTGGGACAAGTGTTCGATACTGAAGACGCTGCTGCGGCCTACCTGGAGGAGAACCGTGAGAAGCTGGAAGCGGCGCCTGGGATGGTCGGATAGCGATCAATCCAGCACTGGGCCGGGAAGCTCGGTTTCTCGTTTCATCGATCTAAACCAGTTCGGGGATCGGTCGTCCGCCCTCGGTGACAATGGGTGTCGGGCGACCCTGCGGGTTGATCCAGTGGCTGTTCAGGTCGATGTCCAGTGTGCGGAAGACGGTCGCTGCCAGATCCTGCGGGCGGACTAAACCATCTTTCACTCCGTAGCCCCGAGCATCGGTGCTGCCAACGACCTGACCGTGTTTTAACCCGCCCCCAGCCGCGATCATCGACATGACGTTGGTCCAGTGGTTGCGACCGGCATCGGCCGTCATGACTGGCGAGCGACCAAACTCACCCAGCATCAGAATCAGCGTACTGTCGAGGAGCCCGCGTTCCTCAAGGTCCCGGATCAGTGTGTGCAGAACCTTGTCGACCGTGGGCAGAATCGGTTTCAGTCCCTTTTCGATGCCGCCCCAGGGTGGGACGTTGTCGCCGTGATGATCAAAGTAGCCCCAGCGTCCGCTGACCAGGACAAACGTCACCCCGGCTTCGACCAACCGACGAGCGAGCAGTCCCTTCTCGCCGATGCTCTCGCGGCCATAGGCATCGCGCAGCGCCGCCGGTTCATCGTTCAGGTTGAACGCCTTTTCGACCTTCCCGGACACAGTCATTTCGAATGCCTGACGCTGATACCGCGTGGCTCGGTCGAGTGTTTCTGTGAGGTCGATGTCGCGTCGCAAGCGGTCGAATTCCTGTCGCAACTGCTCGCGATTGGACAGGCGGTCCAGTTGGATGCCGGCCGGTAAAGCGAACTTGCCGGCCAGTTCCAGTCCGTTCACGGGGGCGTGATTCATGCCCATCTGGCCGGATTCCCACACATCGGCCTTCCACGAGGGAGCGAGTCCAACGAATGCTGGCAATTCGGGATCATTGGGGCCGCGAAACTTGGCCACCACCGAACCCATCGACGGGTACCCGTCGCCATCCCGACCATTGTCCGTTCGACGCGCGAGCGGATTGCCTGCCTGCATCGTGATCGGGGTATGGTTGCTGGCGGTGCAATCGACCGACCGAATGATGGAGAGCTTGTCAGCGATCGACGCCTGCAGCGGCAGGTGCTCACAGAATGAAACCCCGGGCAGTCTGGTGCTGATGGTCGAAAATGGACCGCGGATTTCGGCGGGAGCGTCCGGCTTGGGGTCCCACATGTCAATGTGACTGGGCCCACCCGACAGCCAGAACAAGATGACCGATTTCCGGTTCGAGCCGGGCAGGGGACCCGGGTTCGCATGAGCGGTTCTCAGGCCATTCGCTGCGGCCAGAGCGCTGCAACCGGCGAGTCCCGCTTGCAGGAACCAGCGTCGTGATCCAACCGTCACACTGGGCGCGGTCGCACCCGCAGTCAACAAGGAGAGAGGTAGCCCCGCCGAATGGAGTTTGTCATGCGATCGATTCATCCGCGAGTCTCCACCTAAACCCATAAGCCTCGGTCGATTCGACAGAATCGTAACCGAGACTTGAGGAATTCGCGAGGGAAAAACTTTTGTTGCAGGTCCGGTTTCGGTCTTCCTCAACCTGGATCGTGGTTGACGCTGCATCTCGTCTGAAAGCAACGGTCACCGCGACTTCACAGTTCCGTCGGGAATCAGAACCCCCAGATCAGATCATCCTGTGATCGATCCCAAGATTACTCCAGGTTGACTTCCAGGTTCTTCTGGTCCTGGTCGATGTTCACCTGGCAAGTGGTCGTTTCGACTTTGCCATATTTCTGCAGCATGTTCTGAACTCCCGTCGACAACGGACTCTTTCCCTCCCGCAGGGCAATTTCTTCGCCAGGTGATGAAGGACGGTATTCAATCCAGACTTTGTGAACGCCAGGCACTGCGCCACGGCGGTCCTTTTCGTAACGGAGTTCGAACGCGCCGTTGGAATCTGTCAGCCCGGTGCTGGGGCGTCCGCTGGCGGGAGCAAAGTGGAGGATGATATTTGGCACCGGTTCTCCCTGCAGCTTTAGAGTTCCTTTTACCGCACGTAGCTCGATCGGCTTCTGACCACTTGAACAGGCCGCCAGAAACAGGCAGCAGACGATGGCTGGTATCGTCAACTGTGATCGAGGTTCACAGTATTGCATGAGTCCTCTCCGACGGATCGAGACACCACCACTGCTGGTACATTGCTCAACGAGTACTTCGGAATCGGTGTTGTTAGAAGTCGCCAATGACTTCGCCACCATTTCGGCTGTACAAGGCGGTGTAAACGTTGAGGTCAATGCTGTCCGTGATGAACTTCAAATGACCGTCCGAAAAGATCACCTGGACACCGCCGACATGATGCGATTCGGCTGCTCGGTTGTTGTAGGAGTGATTGTCGGGAAGATCCTGGGGAGTGGCGTCGACGTATCCTTGTGAGGGGTGATGGACCCACAGGAACGGATTGGCACCGGTGTTGCGGTCGATCCAACTGTGGTTCGTAGTGTGCGCCAATTCCGCAAACATGATCGTATTGCTCGTTCCATCGGAGATGTCGCCGATCCGAATGCGGCTATTGACGAAGGCAATCCCGGTCATTCCCGCCTGCGATCGCTCGGGACAGCATGTGCCTGTGCCGCCGTTGATGCCATAGTCCTTGTGCTGATTGGCTGGCTGAACGCGCGGCGCGGAAGGACAGACGAATACGGGCGGCATCGATGTGGCCGCGGGTTTGTTTTTGACGTCACCAGCGGGGCCCCGTTGGGCACCGTTTTCAATAATCGAAAAGGTATAGGCTGGGACCGTGAAGTCAATACTGTTGTAGACATTGCTGCCGTCCACTTGAGGCAGGATGATGGCGGACCAGCTGAAATGGCCCCACGGACAGCAACCGCCGACGCTGGGATCCGCCCACGGAGCGCTGAAACTGGAGTTGCCGTTCATCGGGCCAATGCTCCCAGGTGGGAAGCAGGTGTAACTGGACTCATAATTATGCATCGCCGTGACCAACTGATGCAGGTTGTTCGCGCACTGGGACCGTCGAGCCGCCTCCCGAGCCTGCTGCACAGCGGGCAGCAACAGTGCGATCAAGACTGCGATAATGGCAATCACCACCAGCAATTCGATCAACGTGAACCCACGAATACGCTTTACCATAATCAGTCCCCTCCCGTATGTGCTCAGGCAAGACAGAATAGTATAAAATAGGACAGGGACGAGTATTGCGGCGTAAAAGAGACACCTCAACGAATCGACGACTGCTTGTGCTATTCTGTGCTGCGAAGCAATAACGCACAAGGGCAACTGTTGAGATTGAGTACTCGAATCGTTCGAGAAATCACGTGCGATCAGGGGGCAAACGGCGAGTTTCGATAGTCCAGTGGCGGCTTCTGGCCGGGAAGCAGCAACGGGTCATACTTCCGTCCCGCCAATTGCCGGGTGAATTCCGCCCTGGCCGCCACGAGGATCTCTGGTTTTTGATAGAGGTCCCACGCGCAGGCGGCCATCGTGCGTGCGGCTAATTGCATCCCCTTGCGTCCGATGGAGGTTCCACCCGCCGCCACAGCCTGCCAGGAATGAGCCCCGGTCCCCGGCACGTAACAGGCCGTCGTAAATCCTGCCGTTGGTACGACCCAGGAGACGTCGCCGACGTCTGTCGATCCCTTGCCGATGTCGTTGCTGACATCGATGACCTGGCTGAGAGAATCGAGTGGTTGCGGTTTCGTGAGCGTTGTCTGCAAACGCGTGGCAAACTGAAGCTCCTCGGAAGAATACTTCAGATCATTCAACTGCCGCAGGTTGGTCAGAGCGACCTGAGCCAGCGCATCGTTCGGCAGGATTTCCATGGTGCCACCCAGGTAAACCTCATCCAGCCTGGTTTCCGTGGCGAGGGCCGCCCCTTGCGCGCACTTGACCAGTCGGGGATACAACTCTTTAACGACTTCTGCCTTCGGGTGACGGATATAGAAGAAGACTTCGGAGAAGTCTGGCACGACATTGGGGGCGCCGCCACCGGCCGTGATGACATGGTGAATCCGCGTGAAGTCTGGAGAGTGCTCGCGCATCAGTTCGGCGGCATGACAGGTCAGTTCCACGGCATCCAGAGCGGATCGCCCCTGATCGGGCGCGCCGGCCGCATGTGCACTCTTCCCGCGAAACCGGAATTTGACCGCGGCGCGTGCCAGGCACGATCCGTCACCCGCCGAATTCCGGGAGGATGGATGCCAGTGCAGGGCGGCATCGCAGTCATCAAACAATCCGGCCCGGACCATGAATGTCTTTCCGCTGCCCCCTTCTTCCGCCGGACAGCCATAAAATCGCACCGTCCCCTGAATCTGTCCGGCCTTGATCTGCTCGGCAATCGCCATCGCGGCCGACATTGATGCCGCGCCAAACAAATGGTGACCGCAACCATGTCCATAGGTGGCTCCTTCGCGCGGCAGTTGTTCCGGCGTCGCCTGCTGCGACAATCCGGGGAGCGCATCGTATTCCCCCATGATGCCAATGACCGGTTTTCCCGAGCCAAACGTCGCCGTGAACGCCGTTGGAATCTCGGCAACTCCCCGCTCCAGTTTGAAGCCTGCCTGTTCGAGTGAATCGGCGAGCAGTTTGGCAGACTGAGTTTCCTGGTATCCGGGTTCCGCAAACTTCCAGATCTGGCTGGCAATCTGCCAGGTCGCATCCCCCCGCCGTTCGATGCTGTCGTACAGGGATTCTTTCTGAGCGAACGCGGCAGTGTGGCAACTGAGCATCAGCAGGAACAGGGTGATACGGCCGGGGCGAAATGGCATGGTAAGCTTTCGGTCGACAGGCTTCGGGCAACGCGAGACCGGAGGATTGGCGCAGTCCATCACTCGCGCAGATTGAATCCGCGCCGATGAACATATCATACCTGTGTTCGCTCGTCATTCGCGGTGTGGGTGGCGAGTACGCGACATCCGAGTGTAACTTAACGCGTGACACGCTGTTGTTGGCGGATTTGGATTCGATTTCGGATCAATGCGTAGAGACGCGGTTCATTCGCTTGAAGCGTCACGGTGACGGCAAAACGTTGCTCTGTGAATTCCGCTGGTGCCCAGCGGCGTTGAGCGCGGACTACGAGGTACCAGGTATCCCCGTAGTCATCGCGATTAAACGTCCATTCCGATCGTTGCAGAGTACTCGACTGAAGTTCGGTTGACCCTGGCACGAGTGGGCACTTGAACGGCGATTGGAATGCGCCTTGAGCGAACTCTGGATGCTCCCGCTCCCACGCTCTTTCATCCGTTGTTTGTTGACGATAAGCGTCCACGATTTCGTCGACGGTCTTTCCGCGAAACAACGCGTAGTCCAGGCGTTCTTTTCCTTGTCCTTCGGAAGATTACCGTTCGTGGCGCTGAATGCAGAAAAGAACTTCTTCGCAGTTCCCTCGGTGCCGTTCGCTTCATTGAGGATTCGTTCCAGGTCATTCGCGAGCACACCGTGGTTCAACCGACGTTCATGCTTTACGACCTCCCAAGCGGCAGAGCGAAATGCGGCTTCGTCTCCCTGAAAATGGGCGACGAGGAGCTTTCGAACTGTGTCTTGGCCGTTGGTCATTTCAGGGCTTGAAATAGGGCGTTTCACAGGCTCGGGCTTTGATCGGGTGTCGGGGGAATTCTTCGGAAAGCCATTGTAAGCGATACTTGCGAGAACGTCACTTGTTCCCATTGTTGTCTCCTTTTGAGATGCCGAACGGTTTGCAGCCTCATTTTCGGGTTTCCGTTAGGGCGACTTGCTAAGTTCGAGCGATTTCGATGGGAAATCTGAGTTTACGGAAACCGTTCTGGCAATAAGGTGTGTTACCTCGCGCAGCTGTTCCCTACGCGGGACTCTCTCGACTGGCGGGGGAGCACCTTGGGATAGACATGACGCGCTATCCAAGTCCATTGTGTGTTAATGAGTTGTGAAGCAATCGGCACCTCTGACGGATGCGGCTTCTGCACGCGTCGTGTCGGTGCAAGCGATCGTTCTCGAAGTTCTGGAAAACTGGTTGCCGCAGTCGTCGCGTCCCAAAGCGCATAAGCCAAAGGTTCCCGCGCCTCGTGTTGCGCGACAGCGTTCCGCGAACTCGCGCGATCCTCGCTATTCGATCATCGAATAAGGTTGACGGCGACGGCTAAATCGATGGTCGGTCTGCGATGATTTTCTGCAATTCCTTCTTTAGTTTTCCGGTACCGAAGAAATTGCCAACGGCGAAGTGGCTGAACATGATGAAGCGGATGACGCTCACAAATAGTGTGCCGCCATCATGCTCAATCTTCAGCATTCTCCCAGTATTGTGCAGCCTGAAAAGTTCGACGGACCGGAGCGATTCATGCGGGACGGAGATATGTGCATCGCCTTCGATTGACAATCGCCCGTCCAGCAGCGTTAAACGCCCGACTCGGACCTTCGTTGCGAGGCTGACATTCTTGCCTTCGTGAAACATAACCTTGTAGATCACGGCACGCGCTCCCCGGACGCTTTGAATCGTTTCGGCATCAGCTTGTTTGCGACATTGAAAAGCAAGTCGGCTACGGCCAATACCGTTTCGTCCTTGATCGACTGTCCGCGTATTCTCTCGGCAAGTAAATCCAAAAATCCAAGCGGTTCGGTCTTTCCAATCACTTCAACAATTCTTTCGCCCGGATTGTGACATTCGTCAAGATTGCTTCAGCGGAGGCGTCCAGATCTTCCGCGCGCAGGCCGAGGGACAGGTATTTGACCGGGCCGAGGTCGATTGAGGTGCGGTCGATGGTTGTCCAGTCCTGGGTGCCGTTCCGTGCGGCCTGATAGAACACGGATGAACCTTGTCGGACCAGGCGCAGGCGAAGTCCGTCCTGATCAGTGGGTGATTCGGTGGTCTTGTAGGCGAACTTGCCATCGGGGCCCCGTTTTCCATGGACCGCCAGCAGCTTGAGATCGCCGGAATGGTTGCGCCGATGGGCGATGGCGGCAGATTCCATCGACTGCTGGGGATTCGTGGCCGAGTGCAGACTGGCGCTGATGTCCATGCGGGGAACTCGCCAGTCGGTCAAAACCCGCGTTGATTGAAAAGCGCGATAGTCCAAGGTGACTTCGAAGTCGCCCGCAAGACCGCCAACCAGGGCATAGCCAACTCCCTGTTCCGCGTTGGCAACCTTGGCCGGGCGGGTGATCTTGATTCCCTCGGGAACCTGCGTTGCCGAGTTCAACGTGTAGGTGGCCCAGTCCCTCAGGAACGCGGGGCGCGGTCCCTGAAAATTCCAGCTTAGCTTTGCCGGAAGATCATTCTCAGCGAACGGGGCTGGAGGGTGGATCAGCCGCGTGGCACGAATGGAAAAATCCGTCAGGACGACCGAGGCCGTGGCGGCGAGATCTTCGCTGCGCAATCCGATCACGACATCCTTGATGTCCGCCGTCGAGGCGGCTCGTGATTCCAGGATCTGCCAATCCGCGGAATCCCCGGTGGAATAGAGGTAATAAACCGTTCCGTCGCGGCGAACGATTCGAAGCTTTCCTGTTGTACCAGTCGCCGGTTGATCGGATGTTTGCCAGTCCTCGTCCGGAGGTTTCCGGCGGACTCCCAGAATCGATGTCAAAGTCATCGACTGGTCCTGGTGTCGACGATGGGTCAATGCCAGCGTGCCTGAGTGCTGCGGCGCGCCAAAACCGCCCCCTTGTGCCAGGATGATTTCGACTCGTGGGACCTGATGGTTTGAGTTTTGGGTCGTGGATTGGAAATTGCGATATCCCAACGTCACCTCAAAATCACCGCCGATGGTCACCTGAGACGATTGGTATCCCGCGGACTGAGACGCAATATTGGTATTGGGGCTGCGGATGATCAGCACACCGCCATCCACCTGGGATCGCCGAGTCGTCGGCAGGTCGGCGGTTGGAACCAGGTGTGTGACCAGGTCCGTTTCAAAGTTCACCGAGATCCGGGCCGGAAGTTGTTCATCGGTCAGCGTCGCCTGGACCAGATCGTTGCGTGCCAGTTCCTGCTCGTTTACAGGCGGTAGTGACTTGGGCCAATTTCCCCGGTAGATGACATTCTTGATCCGGGCCCGCGTTTCACCGGCCGTATGAAACAGGCCGAAGGTTCTGGAATTGCCAGGATCGAGTGGGCGTTCAAAGATCAGCGTGTCATTCAGAGTGAGCGAGACCACGTCTTCTTTCAGATTCAAGGCCAGCTTGTTCCAGGAACCGTTTTTCAGCGGAAGTTTCTGGGGGCCGCGACGATGTTCGGGTTCGTCAAAACTGTTGTCGTGCGCCAGTCCACCCCGCTCGAACTGCGCAGCGGTCAGCCAGTGAATCTTGACACCTGCCGGGTCCAGCAGCATCACCATCTGTCCCAGCGCGGGATGAACCTGGTGGGCTTGCGCCGGGTTGGGGATGTAGAAGAAGTCGTAGGTGATTTCGCCATCTTCCAGCATCGGTCGGTGGTATTGCAGCAGGCTCTCTCGCTGGCGTCCCGCCCAGTTGACGGTTTTTCGCCCGATGATTTCTTCACCCACCTTTTTCCACGACGGATTGTTCCCGTTCATGGGATCGCTGTAGGTATCGGCCCACCAGCCGTGCAGGTCGTCCCGTTTCGAGAGGTGCAGTTCGGCGGGAATTTCAGGCTGTCCGGTAATCCGCAATGATCGGGTGGACGCGGCGTACTGGCCGGTTGACCGGATCGCCAGCCACGGATCCGTGGTCGCGGTGACCGGCGATTCCTGAAACACCTTGCCATTGGCGGAATAGACGATCCGTTGAGGGGTGACTTCCACCTTTAACCGGAACCAGTCTCCCAGGGGATCGAACTTGATCGGCGGCTGTTTGCGGTTCCAACTGGTATACAGATTGCCAAGATCCACAGACTGCAAAGTGTAGTTCGGACCGGCCCACTCGGTACCGTACATGAGGCTGGTTTCACGCCAGCCGAACGTGGCGACGTCTCCTTCAATGGTAAATGTTCCTCGCAGGGGCGACTGGAAGTAGAGCAGGTCATTCCCGTCGCCACCAAGATGCACCGAATCCGTACCGGAAAAACGCCAACTGGGAATGATCCCCTGGGCGCGGGTCGCGGCCTTGATTTGAGTGGATTGCGACCACTGACCGCGTGGGGATGTCACCTGTCCGACAGGCAGTTCGAGTCCCTGTTCGTTCGACAGCAGGGCGTGTTGTCGGGCGGATCGGACTTTGACATCCCAGGCCGTACCAATGCCCTTGCGATTGGCAGAATCCACGATGACATCAAACAGAGCGATGGCGGCCTTCCGCAATTCCGGAATACGGGATGCTTCAGTGGCGACGATCAGTTCCGGCCAGCGTTCCAGTTGCGACAAGGTGTCGGGAAGTCCGGGACTTCGGGCCGGCGTCAATTCCTTCAGGGTCGATTGCGCCTGCGGAAGATCGTGTGACGCGATGGCGATCAGCACCTGTATCGCCAGTCGCGATCGCTTGATCTGCGGAGACGTATCGGGAATCTTCGCCACAGTCTCCGCCAGTTCCGCCAGTTTCCCCAGATCACGGGCGACGGCCACCAGATCCAGGACCGGGGCGATCAATTCGCCTCCGGACCGCTGCCGTCGCCGTACCGCCCGCGCGGCGGGTGCATCCCCCGGAAGGTTCACGGGAGCGAGCAGGATTGGCATGACAGGCAGTGGATCGCAGGGGGCTGTCGTGCCGTACAGGCGCATGGCCGAGTGATCTTCACCGGGGAAAATCCAGGTTTGCAGGGCCTGATAGCGTGCCTGCGGCGCCATTTTCCGAGTCTGCAGAAGAAAGCTGTCCAGGTCGCTGCCGTGGAACTTTTCTTCGATCGCCACACCCAGAGCCTGGCGTTCCGCCGCAGTCGGTACCCGCGTGGGGGCTGTCAAGTTCTCCAACATGTCCGGTGTCAGCGACCTGGGCCAGTCACCCGTCATGACCACGTTGCGGACCTTGACTGCCGTGGCATGCTTGTCGTGGTAGAACCCGAATTGCCGGTTGTTGTCGAATTCCAGCGGACGCTCGCAGATGACCGAGTCATTCAAGAAGATCGTGACGATGTTGTTGTGGACCGCGATTTCAACGGCATTCCAATCCTGATCCTTCAGTGTCACTTTGCCTCGTTGAACCGATTTGTCTTCGAGGACATTCTCGGGAAGCAGTCCGCCGTAAACATCGTCCATCCCGCTGCCGTCTGTCATCCAGTGAGTCTTCACGCCGTCTGGATCCAGCAGGAATACCAGCCGATCAAATGCCGGGTGGACATGGTGGGCTGTGACGCCCGCTTCGTACCAGAATTCATAACGGATCTGCTCGCCGTTCAGGAGGGGCCGATTGTAGTAAAGGCGGCTTTGTTGAACGGTGGGTTGACCGAACCCGTTGGTCGGCACGATCCGTCCTTGAATCACTCCGTCTTTGGACCACCAGTCAAATTCGGTGATCCCGGGCGAATCTTCGTCGGCAAGCATGCCAGTCGTTGATCCGAGTTGGTCGTCTTCATCCGTGAGGACCGCAGTGGGCTTTCCATCCCGCGTCGGGCGTTTTTCATCGTAGAAGTCCGTACACCAGCCCAGCAGTGAATCTCCCTGGGAAAGCTGGACCTGCCTGGGAACGACCGGGTTGCCGGTGATTCGAATGTCGCGGAAGCACGACTGCCAGACTTTGTCGCACTGCAGAAAGAACCACGGCGACGTGGCGGTCGTGCAGGGCTCAGTATGAATCAACTGTCCATTGACAAAATAGCTGATGCCATCAGGCTGAACCTTCAGGCGGATCCGGTTGAACCGGTCCTGTTGTTCCTGGGGGTTGGCTTTCGAGATCACATCCGCCCGGTTTCCGACAGGATAAATGGTCGCTTCGTTCCCCAGGTTCAAACCCTCGAAACTGAGCCCGCCGTAACCATGATTGGCTTCCGCCCACGAACCCAGCCAGGCGTCACAAGACAGTTCAAAGGAACCCGTCAGCGGGTATATGAAATACAGATGGCTCTGATCGGGGCCGCAGATGTGACTGATCAACCCTTCGTGACTGATCCACCACATGGGCAGTGCCCCGGCGGACAGGGTCCGTGCTGAGGCGGTGGCTCCCGCGGTCCAGTATTTAAATCCGGTGTTGGCAGGCTCCCGATCCAGTCGCGACGCAAGTTCGTGGCCCAGCACACTGGCATTATACTCGTGTCGCATCAGGGCCATCATCAAGTGATTTTGCACCCGCGCCAAATGCTGGAAGTGGTTGATGACCAGTTGTCTGCCGACGCCTACTAAGCTGGGTTGCCGCTGGGCGGATCGTGCCAGGATGGCATCCAGATTCGACAACGCCTGCTGTCGCGGTTGGGGTTCTGACAGCGCCTTCTGCCGGATTTCCAGATGTGCGTTCAGATCGACGGCCACTGCGGCGTCCCCCTGAACAATCCGGGTCAGCAGCAGCAGGAATGGGGCGTTTTCCACATTCTCCGCGGCATGGGGCTGAAGTTCGCTGCGAAGTTCTTCCAGCTTTCCCACCTCCCGAGCCGAATTGACAAGCAGTTCCGCGGTGCTGAACAATTGAGTTTCAAAGGGGCCGCGGGGAATGGAACCTCGCAGACGATCGAACGGTCCGGGCGCATGATCTTCGGGCACCAGAGCCGTGATCACCCGGACGGATTTGCGTTGCTCGACCGGCAACGACCACGCTTTCAGAAGGGCATACTGCTCCTCGGCGGGAAGTTTTGCCAGCATGCTCAGAACCATGGCTCCCGCCCGTCCCGGCCCGTCATCGCCGTAATTACGGGAAACGACCAGGTCCGCATGTTGACCCAGGCAGTCGAGGGCTTCCGACTGTTGATTGGCCCGGGAATACTCAGCCGCGATCTTGATCAATTCCAGGCGCCGCCGATACACACCGTAATCTCCTCCGTAGCGGCGGTAGAGCGGCACCAGGTACGCCAGGTAATCTTCCAGATGCTTCTTGCCCGCTTCGGGAGTTCCATTCTTAAAGTGAAACCGAGCGAGTGAGAAACGGAAGGTCCGCATCGGCTCTTCGTTCAGGGAATAATGGTTGTTGTGAACGTTTTGAGCGAAGTGTTCCACGGCGCGTTCCAGAAGTTCCACGGCCGTGGGCGGCAGGTCCGGCAGACTCATTGCCGGAACGGCGACGTGACAGGCGAGTTCACTGGAGTACTGCAGGGAGTCCTGCTTCAACCGTTCCGCAAGCGCCTCGAGTTGAGCCCGGGCCGTGTCATTGTCCTTCGCCGCGAGGGCGATCTGTGTGTACAGAATGCGGGCAGGGAGTTCGCCCAAAGGCTGCTGCAACCGTGGTTCGATTTCCGCTTTCAGATCAGCAAGCTTGTTGGCACGGGCCGCCGCCTGCACCAGCAGCAGGCCCACGCTTTGTGGGGATTGCTCCGGTCGTTGCGACAGCGGACGGGGATACAGAAACACTTCCAGCGGTCGATTGTCGGGCAGGACGACGTGCTTCAACGTTTGATAGATTGTCTCGTCATCCAGTTTCTTCGTGCGCCAACTGTATTCGATCCCGATCAGTTGCTCGACAACGGCCTGGATCACCGCGCAATGCTCGCTCGATTCCTGTTGAGCGATGACTGGAAAGCCGCCTGGGCCGATATTCTGGTCCTGTATCGATTCGATGGGAGGTCCGGAGTGCAGCGATTGTGCGACGGCCTTGATCGACAGATCTGCAAACCCGTTTTCGGAGGCCATCCGGGCGATTTGCGCCGCCTGCTGAAACTGGGGCAGGGTGACCACATTTCCCCGTAATCGAACCGGATTCGCACTGGGGGTGGCTGCGGGAGCGAACGGAGTAGGAACGGCGAATTGCCCCACAATCATCGGGGCAATCATCTGTTCCCAGCGTGACAATGGCCGTACCGGTGTCATCGATGTCACGAGAATCGCGTCGACGGATTGACCGGTTTGCTCGATCCACTCCGGTGCGCTGTGCAACGTGGTCTTTCGTTCCTCGGGCTTCCGGGATTTCTCTGTCGGCTTGGGGAGTACGATTTGCAGCATCTCGGTCCACAGACGTTCGGCCGTTTCGCGGTCACCGTTGGTGAGTGCGATCTGGCCCCATTCTCGCAAGATGGCCAGTGTGAAACCTGGATCTGGATTGCGGCGTGATGCCTCCAGGGCCCGCTGGGCCAGTTTTTCCCCCTGCGGTCGAAGCGTATCCTGCTTCAGGCAATCCCGTGCCACCAGCCAGAGAGCGGCTTGCTGGCCGGCGATTTCGCGCTGTTTGGAAGTGAATCCACCCTGGGCAGGGGCCGGTTCCAGGGGAGCCCGATCCACCAACTCGACCAGATGAGACACCGTGGCGGTGACCGCATTCGTGTCCCCGGCCGCCAGAGAGGCTTGTGCGGCCAGGATCAGTGCAGCCATGTCATCAGGGCGTTTCGTACGGATTTCCGCCAGTGCCTGTTTCGTCTTCTGGATCATCCCCGGGCGCGTGACCAGGTCGGTCATCAGCTTCACGATGACACTGTTCATCGTGGTGGTACTGAGATCGTGTGATTCAAGCATCAGGATCAAGTCGACGGGAACGGACTGCACTCCATCTGTGGTCTCGACGGTCCCTGTCAGTATTTCCGAGATCGACTCGGGCTTCAGTGCTGTCAGCGCTGCCTGGAACCCGGTCTGCATTTCCTTCTTGATGTCGCTGTCCCAACGCTGGGCGTTGGTCACGTCCTGCGGATTGGTCATGGCACGTTGATACAGACGGACTGCGTCCACCGGATAACCGAGTGCGCGGAATTCATTTCCCATCGAGATCGTGCTGCGGATCCGTCGATAGGATTCGTATTGCTGGTCATATCGACTTCGCGAATCTTTTTGATTGGCGATCTGATGCAGTAGTTTCCGTCCGTCTTCCCTGCGCCCATGATTCTTATAGGTGGCCACCAGCAATTTCGCCGGACTGTTGTCGAAATCGTTGTTGCGCATGAGATCGCGGTTTTTGACCGCGGCTTCCAGATACTGAATCGCCAGGTTAATGCAACTTTCGTGCTTCAGGAGTTCCTGCGCGATTTCCCAGTGCGTGTATTCTCCAACGATCTGGGGTCCCTTCATGGTTGTCAGCAACTTTTCCAGCGCTGCCCTGGCTGCGGGGACCCGGTCGCGATGCAGGTCGATCAAAGCGAGCAACGGAGTCCCTGCCTGCCAGTTCTTGAATTTCTCTTGCGCCTGTTCGACTTCGGTCGCCAGTTCATCGAGCTTTTTGGCTTGCGTAGCGACGGTCAGGAAACGGGTCATGACCGTTGCGATTCTGCCCTCGCTGGTCCAGTGTTGAATCCGGCCGAAGCCGGCCCAGGCACCGCCGGCCTTCAGGGATGACTCGGTGGGAATGATCCCCTGTCGGGCGTAATCATAGATTTCGGGCAGCGTCCAGAAGATCTCGCCATCCAGACTCGACAGCAGATTCGCCCGCTGATCAGGCAGGGCTTCCCAGGCCTTTTTGAACAACAGAATCGCCTGGTTTTTTGTCTTTTCCCGATGGGACATGTTTTCAATCAGGTTGGTCAGTTCGTAGGGATTCTGGCGAAAGGTTTTGAAATCGATGGCATCGTAGAGCGACGCATACTCTGTCAGCTTGTCGGCCGATTCAAACGCATTCTGGATCTCCCAGATGTTGTTGCGGATCAACCGCGGCTGTTTCTGCAGGACCACCCGGAAGTGGTCCAGCGATTCGTCCAGCTTGCCCGAGTTCATCAATTGCATGGCCAGTTGATATTGAAATTGAGGATCATCCGACTTGGTTTCGGTGTACTTCAGGGCCAATTCCTTGACTCGTTTTTCGTTCCCGTCTGCCGTGCAGTATTCGATCAACGTTTCGAGCAGCTTCCTGGACTTGGGAGAATGCGCCAGTTGATCTTCGACCTTCTGGATCATTTCCGGCAGCTTGCCGGATCGCTTCAGTACCTGCAGCGCCTGTTGTCGGGCAGCGTTTTCGCCAGATTCGAAATGGTGCATCGTGACGAAGCCCATCGTGGAGATCCCCGAGAACTGCCGCTGCGACGAATTCCCCGTTGATCGCCGCAGCAACTGGAAGGCGATCTGGGTGGCAACATCATTTTTTCCCTGGGCCTGGTATTGTTGCATCAGGGTCATCAGGACATCCGTCTTGTTTCCGGCCTGGCGTCCGGCGCGAGCCAGGACTGCTTCCGCCTGTTCGTGCATTCCCAACTGGTGCATCTGCCGGGCCAGTTGCAACTGCAGGTTTGTATCCAACCGCAGTCCGAACAATCGTCCGGCAGACAGCCGGGCTCGATCGATGTTTCCGCTGTTTACGCTCAATCGAAGTGCCGAGATTTCCCGACGCTGCATGGACTGCTGATCGGTGGCCTGCAGGCTTTCAATCAATTCCAGGGCGCGTTCCGGATCGCCACGAACTTCGTGCATCCGCGCCAGTTCAAAGATCATCTCCTGATTGCCCGGCTGTGTTGCGGCGACCTGCGTCAGCAGCGACAGCGCCTCGTCCTTGTCGTCATTCATCCAGTGCAGATAGCCGAGCCCCAGCTTCAGGAACAGTTTCGTGCTGTCGGAGGATTTGTCGTCCTTCAATTGCTCCTGGAAATGCGCGAGCAATTCGGGAACGGCGTCTGCGTCCTGATAGATGGTGAATGTCTGCAGCAGCATCTGGATCGCGGAATGGTTGTAAAAGTCGTTGGGCGTCGGAAATGCCAGTGATTCGCCGTCCTGGCTGTTGCCGCGCCAGATCTGATAGTGCATCTGACCGCCATACTGCAGCATTTGCTGGTACTGTTGTTGTTGATTGGCCCGCTTCTGACTGTTTGGTGCCGCCTGTTCCGCGTCATAGCGGGCGACAGCCATTTTCAGGAATCGATCCCACAGAGCCAGGACTTCGTTCATCTCCTTCTTTTTGGCGCGGCCCGCCATCAGCGTTGCCACCAATTCGGCCTGGTATTCCGGGGATTGCAGGTATTGCTGATAGTTAAAAGTGTTTGGCGAGGTCGTCGTCGTCGTCGTGGGTTTCAGGGCCGTCAATCGGTCCAGCAGCATTGATGCCGTGGGATAATCCTTGCGAGCGATCACTCCGCTGAGCACGCCGGCGATTTGCTCGGCTGTCCTGGCCGATTCGATCGCATCCGCCTGCAATTTGGCCGCGTCTTCGGTTCGTCCCGCCCGTTTCAGTTCGGCAACGATCAGATCCAGATAGTTTTCACCCAGATCGTCGATCCCATCGCCAGACCGGGCGGCGTTGATGTCCCGGTAACACTTCAGGACATGCTCCAGTTCGTCGTTGTCCAATGGAGTCAGCCGGGCCAGTTGTGCCTGCATCATGGCTTCTTCGTCATCGGGATCTGTGTCGTCGGGGTCAAGGGACATGACTTCCATTTCTTCGCCCGGCTCCTGCGACGTGCCCCGCATGCTGAGATACCCCAGGTAATTCGCCTTGATTTCCAAAGTGGCATCGGGCTCGAAAGACAGTTTCTTCATGATGGCATAAAGTTCTTTGGAGTCGTTGCGCACCGACATCAGGTAGAACCAGTCGGTCGTCACCCTGAAGTCCGTCGATTCCGCGGCCAGCTCACGACGTTTTGTGAGAAACTGGTCTACCTGGCCAGAGTTTTGAGCCAGATGTTGCAACCAGCCCAGGCTGGCCATGCGTGCCAGACCAAAGTCCGTCGGCCCCCAGAACGGTTGGGACTGTTGCTGGCCGGGATAATAGCCGGGGTAGTGACCGAACTGCTCCTGGCCCCCGCCGATGGCCTGCTGGATCTGATGGGTATACCCCGCACGATCGACAAACGACTTGATCTGGACGGTGTCAATACTCGGCTGGGTGCGGCCTTTGTTCTTTTTGGCCTGGCTTTTGGCGGCGAGCGACTGCTCGTTGTCGTTCAAGTTCAGTGCGAGAAGTGCTTCAAACCGCCGTGTCGCTTCTTCCGGTTTCTTCTCGGCCAGCGCGACACCGTCCCGGTACAGCAGTTCCCAGTTCTTCGGCTGGTCACGGACCAGCCGTGCAGTAATGGGGGTGGCCTGGTCATAGTTCTTCTGTGTCAATAACGCATCCAGTGATCGAAGTTGCTGTTCGGGATCCTTCTCTTCAACGCTGATCTGGGTCATCAGCGCATTGGCGTCGTCCTCTTCGCCAGCTTTGGCCAGGAGTTGTGCCAGCCGCAACAGTCCCTCTTTGCCAGCGGCCACTCGGTTCAACTGCTGTTGGAACCGGACGGCCGAATCCAGGTCGCCATCCTGTTCGCAGAGCCGGACCAGTTGCTGGAGTAGCTGTGTGTCGCGAGTCTCTTCGGTCAGCAGTTTCTCCAGTTCCTGCCGCGCGTTTCCGTCGTCGCCTGCGGACTGATAGGCCTGGGCCAGGCAAATCGTCAATTCGCGTTGCTGGTTCGGTTCACGGCGCAATCGTTCCAGACGTTCCAGAAGTCGGTCGAACTGGTTGGTCTGCAAGTACAGTTCGGTGAGCCGTGGGACCACGGTCAGGCGATCATCCAGGTTTCCCGCCTTTTCAAACGCACGCCAGTACAGTTCGATCGCTTCACTCGTCCGAAACTGTTCGCTGAGCGCGGATGCGAGCAGCAGCAACCCCTTGGGGTCCGTCGGATTCACTCGCACGGAGCGGCGCAGTGCCTGCAATCCTTCGTCGTTTTCCCCCAATTGAAAACACAATTGGGAAAAAAACTCGTACAGTTCGGGATTCCCCGGCGCTGCCGCCAGCAGGTCTTTGCCGGCCTGCAGTGCCTTGTCTCGTCGGCCCAGTTGAACTTCCAGTTGCGCAATTTTTTTCAGGTATTCGGTGCGATATCGCCGGTCGATCGCCGCCAGCCGCGTGTTTGTTTCCACGGCTCCCAGCAGGTTGCTTTGAGATTCCAGGATCCGGGCCGATGACATCAGAATCGGGATTGATTGCGGTGCCAGTTCACTGGCTCGGGTGACGGCTTCGGCCGCACTCTTCAGTTGGCGTTCGGCTTCGTTGGCCCGGGCCAGCCAGAACCACTTGTCCGCCAGGGACAGTTTCTCGCTGTCGGTGTTCGGTGCGGGCAGATCCTGCAATTCCTGTGTGGCGGCCGCGATTCGTCCCTTGAGTTGATTCAGGGCCTGCAGTTCCTTCAGTTCCCGCTGCAGCCAGGCTTCACGCTCTTCGTCGTTCGCGGCCAGTTTCTGAACGACGGCCAATTGTTTCAGGGCCTCCTCATGCTGTTCGGCCTGCGATAACAGATCCACCTGCTTGATCTGCAAGTTGATTTCTTTCGGGTCGAGTTTACAAGCTTCGGCGTTCGTTTCGACCGCTTCGCTCAGGTATCCAAACCCGGCCAGAACTTCTGCCAGGCGGGCGACGTTGGCGGCGGTCCGGGCCTTTCCGTCGACCATCGTCCGCCAGGTGGCGAGGGCTTCTTCCTTGCGTTCCAGGGAATGGAAGTATTCTCCCAGGTACTCCTTATATTGCGCGGCCTCGGGTGCCAGTTCGATGCTTCGTCGGTACAACGCCAGGGCCTCGTCGGTCATTTCCGCGTAGCGGAACAATTCCGCCACCTGCGAGGCGATCAGCGGATCCTTCGGTTTGGCGGTTGTCAGGCGTCGCCAGACCCGGGCCGCATCCTGCATGCGAATGGCTTCATCCCGCGTGGTGTCTTTCAGGATTAACCGACCCCAGTCACGCAGGGTGTCCGGGTTGTTGGGTTCATATTTGTCGAGTAGTTCGTACTGGGCGATGGCTTCGGGATACTTCTGTTCGTAGACCAGTTGAGCGATCAGGGCATTGCGAAGTTCCTTTCGGGTCGGAGCGACCTTCAGGCCCTTTTCGAGCCAGGCCTGTGCTTCCGCCCCGCGGCCCAACCCCGACAGCAGGCGTGCCAGCCGCGAAACGACTTCCAGGTCTTCGGCATTTTTCTTCGTCCACGCTTCGTAGTAGGCGATCAAGCCCGCCTGATCATCGGTTCGCAGGTAGACGTTCTCGATCCGGCGACGGACTTCGCGAAACAGCCAGTTGTCAGGATTCAACTGACTCAGCAGCTTTTCAAATTCGTGGATTGCCGCATCGTTCTGGCCAAGTCGAACCTTGATTTCCGCGGCTTCCATCTGGAACAGGGATTGGCGGTACTTGTCCTTGCTGGACTTTGCCAGTTGTTCGAATCGCGGCAATGCGGCGGCGAATTCCCCCTCTTCCAGCAGAGTCGAGGCGATCTGCTCCTGAACGCGGGCGTCGTTTGGAAACTGCTGTTCCAGTCGATTCCAGACTTCCAGGGCCTTGTCATTTTTCTGGGCACGCTGATAGACGCGACCGAGTGCCTGGAAGATTTCCAGTTGATCCGCAGGAGCAGGTTTGCGCTGTGCCGCGCGTTCCAGAGCTTCCGCCGCCTTGTCCGGTTGTCCGACCAGTACGAGCGCCTGACCGAGGTAGTACGATGCCAGGTAATTCGCGGGGGCCAACTGTTCCGCCTTTGCGAAAGCAGCCACGGATTCCGCGTCCTGGCCGCGGAGTGATTCCAACAGACCGACGATCATCCACCCAGGACCTGCGGCCGCTCCTTTGGCGGCTTCTGCCGTTTCACGGTAGGTCGCGATCAACGTGTCGAGTGTGCCGCGTTCGACATGGAATCCGTAGACCTTGTCCAGGGCCGTTCCGCGACGTGGATTCTTTTCCAGGACGGTCACAAACCGCGCGACGATCCCCGCCTCGCGAGTTTCCTCGGGGTCGGGTTCCTGGGCGAATGCCAGAGCCGATACGACGACGGTGATCGTCAGAGGTACCAGGAGGAGCAGTTCGTACCACAGTTTTGGACGAACCTTTTTCCATTCGCCCGGGTTGTTGAACGTCGAGGAATCCGCAAAGTGGCCCTCGTTGACGAGTGTGGAAGCCGCAGACGAGTTTCCACGGCATCGTGGAGAGACGGAAGAGAGCACCATGGAGGAACTCCTGTTCATTCGCGATGAGCCCGCCTTCAATCGGCGGCGACCTGAATTGTTGGCACCGATGTGCGGCAGGCATTCTGTCTTGATCGGCTTGCGTTGGGAAGCCTTCACCGACAGAATCTCGCCAACCCGACTTGGACAATCGAAAAACCGAATCCGATCCGATCATCAACTGTTCATGTGGGGTATTTCACCACTTCACCGGAGTTTCACCGCATGTCGACGACAGCAGAGACGCAGCAACTGTGCGACCAGTTCCGGTCAGATTTTAAAACTCTCCGGGACGAAATTGGAAAAGTCATTGTTGGCAATGATGAAATCGTGCAGGGGACGCTGACCTGTTTGATCGGTGGCGGTCACGTGTTGCTGGAAGGGGTTCCCGGGTTGGGCAAGACCATGCTCGTTCGGACACTTGCCGACGCTCTGCATCTGAAATTCAACCGGGTGCAGTTCACGCCCGACCTGATGCCCGCGGACTTGCTGGGGACCAATGTTGTCCTGGAAACGCCCGACAAGCAGAAGAAATTCGAGTTCCAGCAGGGACCCATCTTCACCAACATTCTGCTGGCTGACGAAATCAACCGGGCGACCCCCAAGACCCAGTCGGCGTTGCTGGAGGCGATGCAGGAACACACCGTGACCATTGCCGGGCAGACTTATAAGCTGCCGGAACCGTTTTTTGTCCTGGCCACTCAGAACCCGCTGGAAATGGAAGGAACGTATCCACTTCCCGAAGCGCAACTGGATCGATTCTTCAACAAGCTGATCGTTCAGTTCCCGACGCTGGAACAACTGGAAGTGATCATGGACCGGACCACCGAGTCCACGACACCCCGCGCCGAGCCAGTGCTGACCGGAGAACGGGCATTGGCCATGTCGCAACTCGCCCGGCAGATTCCGATCGCCGATGACGTGCGTCGTTACGGGATTTCATTGATCCTGGCCACGCATCCGGATCACGCCACAGCTCCCGAGATTACCAAACGGTTTGTCCGGTACGGCAGCAGTCCCCGCGGTGCTCAGGCGATGATTCTCGCGGCCAAAATCCTGGCGATCCTGGATGGACGCTATCACGTGGCGCGGGACGATCTGAAAGCGGTCGCGATGGGTGTCCTGCGGCATCGCATCATCCTGAATTTTGAGGGCCAGGCGGAAGGTGTTTCGACGGATACCGTCGTCGAGGGGATCTTGAAGGTCGTGCAGGGCTAGGTGCTCGGCAGCGCTCCGGCGTGAAAAGGCAGTCGCATGAGTCCGATTCCAAACACTTCTGAATCCGTGCTGAAACGAATTCTCTTCGTGGGGTGGATGATCGTCTCGATTGGAGCTGGCACGGTCCGCGTCTACGGTGGCGATGAACCTGCGGATGCGCTACGGCCGACGAACATTGAACGTCGAATCTGGCGGATCAAGGTTGTGGATAATACGGACCACCATCCGATTGCGGACGTTGTGATCCGGCCACAGGGATTGCGAGTCGCCGGACCCACCAATATTGCCGAATGGTCACGAGACGCCTGGGGGCCGATGCCGCGGTCCGTCACCAACAAGGACGGCGTTGCCCTGGTGGAAATGCCCCGATACCTGGCCGGATGTTCCGGGATGCCCCACCAGGAAATTGCCGGTTTCATTTTCCGCTGCGATCACGCCGACTTCGCGACGGATAATTTCGCGTGTGGACTGCGATTCGGGGGAAAAGAGTTTGATGGGAGTGCCTGGCTCTATCGAGCCCGCAAGATTCGAGTGGGGGCGTACGCCGACGATCCGTCGATATTATTGGATCGTGTGTTTGCCGTTGTGAATTTTCCGCTGGCGAATGTCGGTTGGAAAAAGTCGCCCGACGGCTTGTTTCAATCGACCGGTTTCTATCCCGGGTCTCGCCGCTGCTGGATTGTGCAGTTACCCGAGAATGGTCCTGCTCAGTTCAGCCTGCCACTCGCACTTCCCGAGCATCACGACGGTGATGATCCCGTCGAACTTGTCACGAAGGTCTCGCCGGGGGTTCGCGTCGCAGGCACGCTGGACGATTCCATTCCGCGTCCCGTGGTAAATGGACGGGTATTGGCGAGTGTGCGAGTACCACCAGATAAGGAGAGTGACCGTCCCGAATTCAGCCAGCTCTGCTGGGAGGAGTGGACGAATATTCGTTCCGATGGAACGTTCGAGTTTCCATCATTGCCTCGATTCGCCGACCTGGAACTGCTTGCCTACTGCGATGGATTCGTCTCGGTCCCGGTTGATTCGGATCAGTATTTGATTGCGGCGGGCCGGTACGGAGCCGAACCTCAAATCGATGAATCGCTGAATTACCCGCAGCTCTTTCGACTGCGCACTCAGACATTGAAGCCGGTGATTCCGATGGAGCCCGCGGCCAGTTGCGTGTGGACCTTCGTCGATGAACAAGGGGCCGCGGTGAGTGGTGTCAAGATTCGCGCGAATCTGGGGATCGGCGGGATTGGCCAATCGGAAATGGCGACATATCAGAATCAGCGTGGAACTGGTGAGTGGTTGCAGGATCCCTGGAGCGACATCGAAAAATATCAAGAAATGACACGGCGGTTTGAAGCAACTTCGAATCGCTCCGGCGAAGCAATGATTCAGAACCTTCCTGCACGAATTCGTTCACTGAATGTCGAAGCGCCGGGGCGATTTGTCCATGCGGACAGTCAGGAATCGCTCTTTTCGATCCAGTTGACGAGTGGGAAGACGGAACGCGTCACCGTGATTCTCAGTTCATCCACGAATCCCGTGAAATGATTCACCGGTCAAAGTGCCCTGGAGTCACCGCATGCTGTTTGATGGCGATTTCCTGAAGAAACTCGAATACCTGTCGCTGATCTCGCGACGGGTCTTTCGTGGATCCGTGCTGGCACAGCGTCGTACGAAACAGATGGGGGGCGGAATTGAATTTGCCGATCATCGCGAGTACACGCCCGGCGACGACTTCCGCCATATGGACTGGAACATCTATGCCCGGCACGGGGATCTGCTGCTGAAACGGTTTCAGGAGGAGGAAGATCTGCACGTCTACTTTTTGCTCGACTGTTCTCGCAGCATGGGATTCGGCAACCCCGCCAAGTTTGATCTGGCCCGACAGGTCACGGCGGCATTGGCCTATATCGCGCTGGCGGATCTCGATCGCGTGGGAGTGATCGCGTATTCGCAGGAAATCATCGCCGACTTCCCGTTGACCCGTGGCAAGGATCGGATTCTGTCTCTGTTGCGTTTCCTGGAGCGATTGGAACTGCAGGGAAGCGATACGAATCTGGGGCGCATCGTCAGCAGTTTCGTCCTGCGGCCGCAGCGGCGGGGCCTGGCGGTCGTCGTCAGCGACTTGTTTGATCCGAACGGCTACGAACGGGGTCTCGATCTGCTTCGTCATCGGACGTACGAGCCCCATCTGATCCAGATTCATGATCCCGCCGAAGCGCGTCCTCAAATGCTGGGTGAAATCGAACTGGTCGATGTGGAAACCGATTCTGTCCGCAAGGTGACCATTACCGAACGAGCCTTGCGGGAGTACCGCCGGGTGTTCGACCAGTTTCAGGCGGGTGTCGCCGGCTACGGCAAGAAGTACGGCCTGGGTTGTACCCAGACGACCAACGATGTGAATTTTGAAGATCTGGTCCTGCGCATGATGCGCGCGGCCGGGGCGGTGAACTGACACTATGCAATTTGACTCACCATCATCACTAGGCTGGCTGGCACTCGCCGTGCCGATTGTTGTTTTCTACATCCTGAAGATCCGGTTGCGACGCCAGCCGGTTTCAACGGTGATGTTCTGGACGCAGGTCCTGGACGAACAGAACCCGCGCTCAATCTGGCAGCGACTGCGGCACCTGGTTTCGTTGTTGCTTCAATTGGCGATGTTGTTGTTCCTGGCTCTGGCATTGGCCGATCCATTCTTCTCGTGGGAAGTTCGTTCGGCTCGCCGGATCGTCGCGGTCATCGACAACTCGGCCAGCATGAATTCGACCGATGTCAAGCCGAGTCGGCTGGCGGATGCGAAACGACAGGCTGAGCAGTTGATCGCGGGAATGCGGCACCGCGACGAAATCGCCCTGGTGGCCGCAGGCACACAGCCTCAGGTGATTGTCGGGTTCACCTCCCGACAAAAAACCGTTCGTAACGCCGTCCAGTTCATGTCGGCGACGGACGGACCGTCGCACGTTTCCGAAGCCGTGGCGTTGGGACGTCGATTGCTGGGTGAGCGTCAGGATGGCAAGCAACAGGAAGTGATTGTTTTTACCGACGGGCGATTTGACGGCGTTGAGAATCTGTCGAGTCCCGTCCCTGTGGCGAACGACGCAGAGGCGCCGGCGTCGGGCGAGGCCCTGGCGCAGGCCCCCGTCAAATTGCAGATCATTGGTACCCGGACGGCGAATCTGGGGATCACTCAGTTTCAGGTCCGTCGCAGCCTGGTTGATCCACTGGGCTATGAAATCCTGGCGGAAGTCACGAATGCGTCCGATCAGGCGGTGGAATGCCGACTGGAGGTCGAACTGAATGGCGAAGCGATTGATGTTGTCCCGTTGAAACTGGACGCGGCGGGGAAATGGAGCCAGGTCTTCGAAAAGACATCTGCCAGCGGGGGACACCTGTTTGCCCGCTTGAATTACGAAGATACTTTGGTGGCGGACAACACAGCTTCGGCGGTGCTTCCCAGGCGCGAAGTACAACCGGTCGTGCTGGTCACATCGGGAAATCTGTTCCTGCAAAAAGTGTTTGAAGTCAATCCGTTGGTGAAGTTGACCGTCGTCGCGGAAGCTCCGGCGACCATCCCTGCGGGTACCGTCGTCGTTTATCACCGCGTGACACCCGAAAAGATTCCGCCCGGTCTGGCGTTCGTGATCGACCCCGCCAATACGTCGGATCTGTTTGAGGTTGGTGAGCCGATTGCCAATCCCATCGTCACCAGGCAGGACAAGGACAGCCCGCTGATGTCGCATGTGCGACTGGACAACGTCCTGATGCCGGAAGCGCGCCAGCTGACTCCCACGTTCCTCGACCAGACCCAGGTTCTGGCAGAGGCGGTGACGAAAGAGCCACTCTTCTTTGCGGTGAACCGTCCCGAAGGTCGCGTTCTCGTCCTGACCGTGAATCTGGACAAGGGTGATCTGCCGCTCAGAACGGCGTTTCCCATTACCGTGGCGAATGCGCTGCACTGGTTTGCCGGGAACAAGGGAGATCTGCGGGAATCGCTGGCGGCGGGATCACTGGCGACGGTGACCAGCAATGATTTCGTTCGGCCGGCAAAAGGTCAGACGCTGGTACTGCGCAGCCCTGCGGGAGAATTGATGCCGCTTCCCGCCAGTTCGGATCGAATGACCATCGGACCGCTCGACCAATGCGGTCTCTGGACCATCCTGGAAGAATCGGCGGGCAACAGTCCCGCGGAATTGACCTCGCCAGAATTGAAATCGGAGACGGCCATTCCACTGCTGGAGATTGCCTGCAATCTGGCGAGTGCCACGGAAACCGATGTGCGTCCCCCGGAAGAGTTGCTGGAGGTCAAGACCAATGTCTCGCCTATCATGGCGGGTCTGGGGTCCCGCCCCCTGTGGTTCTGGCTGCTGCTGCTGGGACTGATCCTGACTACCGTGGAATGGGCCATGTACCAGCGTCGAGTCATCAGCTAGCAGACCCGTTTTTCGACGGGCTGCCAGACATCGTTGCCATACCGAGACCGCTTCATGCTCGATCGCATCTCACTTGAACTGACCCATCCCTGGTGGATGGCGGCACTGTTCCTCGTGCTGCCACTGCTCGGCTGGTACTTCTGGCGATCGCTTTCCGACTTTCCGCCACGGCAACTGGTCGTTTCCCTTCTGACACGCTGTCTGGTCACCGGCCTGCTGGTGCTGGCACTGAGCGGCCTGACATTGCTGAAACCGACAACGCAGCAGTTCGTCATTGTCGCCATCGATCAAAGCCTGAGCGTCGCTGAACCGGAACAAGATTCGACATCCGGGGAAAGCGGGGAAAGCGGTGAGCCGCGCAAGTCCCAAGTCGACGAATTCCTGGACAAAGCCCTGACGGATTCCCGCATTGGTGATCACAAGGTGGTCTTTCTGCCGTTCGCCACCCAAGCTGGAACTGTGTCCCAAGTCCGCCCACAGATCGATCCTGCCATCGATGGAACTGCCGACAAAAAGTCGACCACTGCCGAACTGGATCGCAACGCGACGGACCTGGCGGCGGCGATCCGGTCTGCGGCCGGAGCGATGCCGCCGGACTATGTTCCCAGCATCGTCCTGCTGACGGATGGCAACCAGACGATTGGCGACGTAATGCAGGCGGCTCTGGGGACAGCATCGGCTGTCAGATCGAAACGCAGCAGCGAACCCGGTCGTGGCGGGGAATCGGTCTTGTCGGTCGGCAAGTCCTTGATCCCGATTGACACGATCCCGCTGAAAGTGCGCGACAATCCGGAAGTTCAGGTGGCTGCCGTCGACGTTCCCGCTCAGGTTCGCGAAGGGGAGCCGTTTTATGTCGAAGTCGTGATCAACTCGAATCACGATGACGAGGGACTGGTGGAGGTTTTTCGCGGCGCTCACAAGGTGCTCAGCGAATCGCGCACGCTGAAAGCAGGCGAGAACCGGTTTCGCTTCCAGCAGTCCATTACCGGTGAACGCCTCGCTCAGTACTCCGCCCGCATCAGCGGCCTGAAAACAGACACTCTGCTGGACAATAACACCGAATCCGGACTCGTCTTCACGACCGGTAAGCCGCGTGTCCTGCTGATTGAAAGCGACCCGAAACTCGCCCAGCAACTGGTCTGGGCCCTGCAGCAGGAAGAGATCGAAGTCGACGTGCGTCCGATTGAGGGGATGCCCGATTCGCTGGCTGATCTGCAGAACTATGAATTGCTGGCCTTGTCGAATGTTCCCGCGACCAGCCTGTCGCAACGACAGATGGAACTGGCCCGAACCTATGTCCAGGATCTGGGCGGAGGATTCCTGATGCTGGGTGGCGACCAGTCCTTCGGCCTCGGGGGCTATTACAAGACCGTTCTGGAAGAAATCCTGCCGGTCCGGTCGGACTTCGAGAAGGAGAAGGAAAAGCCGTCGCTGGGGATGGTGCTGGTCATCGACAAATCGGGGTCGATGGGCGGCGAAAAAATCGAAATGGCGAAGGAGGCGGCCAAGAGTGCCGCGGAACTGCTGGGGCCACGGGATCAACTGGGAGTGATCGCGTTCGACGGCAATTTTTACTGGGTCAGCGAACTGCAGTCGGCCGCCAACAAGGCGCGCATCATTGATGACATCAGTCGCATCGAAGCCGGAGGCGGAACGACGATGGCTCCGGCCATGGAGGAGGCTTACAACTCCCTGGTCGGAGCGACGGCGAAGTTGAAACATGTGATCGTGCTGACCGATGGAATTTCGTCCCCGGGGGACTTCGAGGGGATCGCACAGAACATGGCGACTTCCCGCATCACCTGCTCGACCGTGGGAGTGGGTGAGGGGAGTGACAACAAACTGCTGGAGGAGATCGCCCGGATCGGGCAAGGACGGCATTTTGAAGCGATGGAAGCCAGTTCTCTGCCGCAGATCTTCGCCAAGGAAACGATGACCGCCAGCAAGTCGGCGATCAATGAACAACCGTTCGTCCCCCAGGTCGTACGGCCGACTCAGACGCTGGCTGATATTGATTTCGAAACCGCTCCGTTCCTGCTCGGTTACGTGGTAACCCGTCCCAAGGCGACCTGCGAATTCATCCTGGCGACAGAATCCGGCGACCCCTTGCTCGCGTGGTGGCGCTACGGATTGGGGACGACCGTGGCGTTCACATCGGATGCCAAAAGTCGCTGGGGAGCGGAATGGCTGACGTGGCCCGGATACAGCAAGTTCTGGGCACAAGTGATCCGTCATTCGATGCGCAAGAACGACGTGAAGGGGGTGATCGTGGAGGTCAAGCAGGAGCGTCGCAAGGCGACTGTGACGTTGGATGCGATCGATCCAACCGGCAAGTTCCTGAATCAGGCGATTACCGAAGCCACGATCATCGACCCGCAACTGAGCCAGCGCAAACTGGAATTGAAGCAAACCGCCCCCGGCCGTTACGTGGCCGAATTTGACACCCCGGCATCCGGGGCATATCACCTGAACCTGACTCAAAAAACGGCTGGCGGAACGCTGTTGCATCAACAGACGCGGGGCCTGATCGTGGGATACCCCGACGAACTTCGACTGCGTCCGACCAACACCGAACTGCTGCAGGCTCTCGCGACTTCCACGGGTGGCCGTTTCGATCCCCGTCCGGAAGACCTGTTTTCGACCGGCAACATTGGCAAATCTGACAGTGCTGGATCACCCGCTGATTCTGTCGCCCGCACGGTCCAGCGGACCACTCCCTTATGGCCGTACCTCGTGACCGCGGCCTTACTTCTGTTCGTGCTGGACGTCGCCCTGCGACGAATCGACTTCAGCCTGTGGTGGCCGACGCGTTGGAAATGATATCGGGGTACGGCAGGTCCTTCGGATTCGCGATTGCATCCGCACGATGGACGAGGCGTCCATCCTACTTGGGCTCCTCGGCTGGCTTTTCTTCCTTAACGGTCGTGGCGTCCACGGGGGCAGCGGGGTCAATCGGGTGCTGGTCCTGGTCGTTGCGCAATTCCTGAACACTGATTTTCACGAACAGGTACAGTTGCAGTCCCTCGGTCTCCGCGTCCGGCAGGGACATGCCGCCGATCAGATAGGGGCGGTCGACGGGGACGCGTGCCGTCGTCGACAGTCGGTGAATGTTCAGCCGGCGGCGACTGATTGGCTGGGCCACATCAGCAGGGGTGATCTTGGAGGCGTTGGGCTCGGCCTTGGTCGCCTTGCCGTCAACCATGGGAAGCGTCAAGCGGCTGTGGATGTCCAGCAGAACCGTCTTGCCGCTGATGTTGGTGATCGGTGTCACCTGGAATGCCAGTCCTTCCTGAATCGCTACCACTTCCGGTTGATAACCCAGTTGGCCGCCATTTTCGGCGCGTGTGGCGATGGCTCTCATGGCTCCGACTGCCAGGCTTTGTGAGCCTGACATCGTACTGACCGTCTGCCCGTTGTAACACGTCAGCGTGGCCTGGTATCGCAGACGGTGAGCTTCTTCGGCCGGCGGCTGTCGCCAGATGTTCAAGATCTGTTTCCAGGCATCGTCTCCGACGACGCCAAACACCGGTGGCCCATCGGGGACCGCAGATTCGGTCGGTGTGTCCAGCAAGCTCTGGATGTCCGCAGGTGCCAGCGAGATCCACCACGCGCGAACGGAAACGGTTCGCAGCGTTCCCCAGCGCGAGCGAAACAGGTTCAGCAACGCTTCAATCTGCTGATGGGTGTCCTCGTCGGCGGAGATGATGAAGGCGTTTCCAAGCTTGGTGATTTTGCCGCCTTCGCTCCACAGGTCGGGTGAAATGGTTTCGCGAATCACCCTGATCATTTCGGCTTGCGAAGTTTCGATCGAGTCCATGTCGCCACTGACCTGTCGTGCCGCGGCAGCTCCCAGAGAAAGTGTTCCGGTCGGAGGAATGCTGAACATGCCGCCGCCCATGCCCCCCATGCCGCCCATACCCTTTCCCTGGGTCTCTTCAATGGCGGTGGGGAAAATGGCCTGTGCCGGGCTGAGTTCCAGGTCACTTTTCGTCCTGGCAGGGTAGGGGGGCGCGACCGCGAACAAGTCGCCCAGGTCGTAGATGCGAACGACCATCCCGGTGGTGGTCCGATTGCGCCCGCGTGAGGCTCCAATCTGAGTCACGTTCCGCTTCGCCGCCGGTGCGTTCTCCAGCGCTTCCAACTGCTGCTGCAGCGCATTGATTTGTTGCCGGATCTGCGACACCGTCTCGGGGTCGGCAGCCAGAGTGGGTGTCGAGCAGGCGAATACCAGGGCGAGAATCATCATTCGGCGCATGACGAAGGTTCCACGGCTGGACTGCATCCGGCCAATCCGTGGGCCGGGCAGTGAGGTTTCACAGGCCCCGATCCGTGGAGTCCCGTCAAAGGGTCAGTACTACTGTAGCGACGCACGTTGGGAGATTCCGAATAAAATCCAGTCAATCTGGACGGTTTGCAAGGTGAAAGGCTGGCCGGTCCCGAATCGGGATCAGGTCACTTCGAATGGCCCATGCGCGTTGACTCCGATGTCGGAATATGGGCATGCTGGAATGACCTGCAGGTGGCACCCTGATTTGGCTTGGATTTGGTTGTTCGCCGCGCCAGCCGCGTGCGCCATGCCGACGCTGGCCGCGTCGGGTACGGACCCGATCGATGGATTATCTGGAACGAATCGGTCGTGAATGGCGTGACGAGGCGTCCGAACTGGCCGCCTGGGTGATGACGCACATGGTGAACCGGACGGATGTCTGGGGCCGGTATCATCGCCGCAAGGGACATGACGAAACGTTTGCGATTACCGCGCCGTTTCGAGACGAGCGGGGTAAGACATTTCTCGATCTGGATTCGCTCCGGAAGCATTTTCGGACTCGTCGGCCGTCCGGACAATTGGGGTTGCACAGTGCCAGCAGTGACTTGACGTCTCGGTGGCTGGCGATCGACATTGATCTTCACGACCTGGAGGAAGGGACCGCCACGCGTGAAGGGAATCTGTTTGCCGCGCGGGGATGGTATCAACGGCTGGTGGAACTGGAATTGGACCCGCTGCTGATCGATTCCAATGGAGCAGGCGGGTTTCATTTGCTGGTGGTCTTCGCCGAGCCGATGAGTACCGCCAGCGTCCATGAATTCGGGGCTCGGCTGGTTGCTGACTTTGATCGTCGCGGCCTGGATCAATGTCCCGAAATCATTCCCGGTAAGCCAGCCTGGGATCGCTATGGCGACTGATTGCGTCTGCCGGGCCATCATCATTCGCGTCCTCATTTCAGCCGTGTCTGGAACGACGAACCGTTCGCGGACACTCAATGGCTCGATGGACACGAGGCCATTCAGCGGATCCTCGCGACCCGGCCGGCTCCGGTGGAATTGCTGGAAGGACTGGGGATCGTGAGGGCGCAGCGGACTGTCTGCCTGGATTTCGATGGAGTCCTGCATTCGTACCGATCGGGATGGTGCGGCGCGGAAGTGATCCCGGATCCTCCGATTCATGGGACTCGCGAGGCGGTGGCCCGGCTGAGACAGCAGTACCGCGTCGTCATCCATTCGGCCCGCTGTCACACGGAAGGCGGGCGTACGGCTGTGCAATTGTGGTTGCAGAAGCACGACATCGTGGTGGATGACGTCTGCGAACACAAACCACCGGCACTGGTCTATGTCGACGACCGGGCCGTCCGCTTTCAGGGCAATTGGGACGCTGCGCTGACCGAGATTCGCGAGTTCCGCCGGTGAGCCGCGTCTCAACGGTGATGCGGGATCTTCTCGTGACAAAATGTAACTTCAAAAAATGTGCTTGATCCCCGGAAAATGTGGCGATATTCTCTGAGACGCATTGTCTGATTCAAAACTGAGGAAATGCGGACCGGCCGTCTGCAGGAGTTCGTTCATGACTGAAGCCCTCCGTTCCAAATTGCATCCCGTTCAACGGCGCCAGTTGTTTCAGTCCATTTCGGGGTGGATCGTCTGTGGATTGTTGCTCGGTGCGGTCGTCGCGATCGGTTGCGGGGCGGCCCGCTTCTGGGGGGAATGGGTCGAAGGGGGCAGGATCGCCCTCGCGTGTCTGGCCACGGGCCCGGTCGTGGCAGGATTGGCGGGGGTAGCGTGGCTGTGGCCGCGCCCCAACTGGATTGCAGCCGCACGCGCTGTCGATCAGCACTATCAACTGAAGGATCGCACGGCATCGGCTCTCGATTTTTCTCAGCGCACGATTGCCGCTGACAAGCAGTCCTTTGCAGAACTGCAATTGGCGGACGCGATCGCTCACTTGACGCAGGTTGTCCCCGAAGCGGTTGCCCCTTTGAAAGCTCCACGTCTGCTGTCCAGTGCCTTGATTGCCACAGCCGCCGCTGTCCTGTTCGCACTGCTGCCCCTGAAACCGCCGGAAGTTGCTGCGGCACCGCTGGCCCCAGAACAACAAATCGTCGACCAGGCGGAAGAAATCAGCGAGCGATTGAAGGAACTGGAAGAGGAATTCCAGAAGGAAGCTGATCCGGAGCTGGAGGCACTGCTCAAGGAACTGAAACAGAAGACGGAAGAATTGAAGGAACCCGGCGTCGATGTGAAAGAAGCTCTGGCGAAGATTTCAGAAATGCAGGCCGCGATTCAGTCGGCTCAAAGTCAGGCGAGCCTGGAACAGGTTGATCAGCAACTGCAGGAAATTGGCGAGGCGATGGCATCCGCCAAGGCTCTCGAGGGAGCTGGTCAGGCGCTGGCCGAAGGGAAATATGACAAGGCGATGAAGGAACTGGCAGAGCTGGATGACGCCGAATTCGATCGCAAGGAGGCCCGGAACACGGCTGAAAAACTGAAAAAAGCCGCGAAGAATTCCGGCGGTTCCGGTGACGGTTCGATCAGCAACGCGGCCAGGGAGATTGCCGAAGGAATTGAAAACGATGATTCGGACGCGACCAAAAGTGGAGCGAAAAAGCTGTGCGATTGTGTTGGCAAGCAGGCTCGCAAGAAGAAGATCAACGACCTGTTGAATGGCGAGTTGGCGCAGTTGTGTGAATGCAAAGCCAACTGCAAGAAGAACAGCACTGTCGCCGGGAAGAAGAAGCAGAAATCGAACAATCCCAGTCAGAACTGGGGAATGTCCGAAAGTGGCAACATCGACGGCAACTCAACCAACCTCAATTCCGGCGCGAACCGTGAACAGATCACCGGGACGTCTGGCGAAGGGGATTCCGAATTTGAGACCAGTTCCTCGTCGGAGGGTCGCCAGGAAGCTCAACGCGGCTACAAGGAGGTCTATCAGAAGTACAAGAAGATGAGTGACGCCGTGCTGGACAACGAACAGATTCCGCTGGGGCATCGTCAGACCATTCGCAAGTACTTCGAATCGATCCGCCCGCAGCAGGCTGAAGCCGCCGAGGGGGCGAAGTCGGAATAGCCACGGGATCCCGAATTCAGGCGGCCCGGCGTTCCTGCATCGCGATCGCCGGTTGATCGAAGTTGAGCGTCCGGCGAATGGTATAGCTGGTCTGATTCAAGGAGGCGAAGTAGATGCGCGAGCACAATTCGCCCAGCATCCCGAAGAACAGGAACTGGACTCCCATCATCAGCGACATCACGGTCAGCAGCAGCAATGGATTGCCAGTCATGTCGACGCCGTCGGAGACTTTCATCCAGCAGGTGGCAATCCCGGAAATGAAACCGGCCACCAGGGCGAGCAGTCCGATCGATCCAAACAGCTTCATCGGGCTGACGACGTACTGAATGAAGTACTTGACTGTCAGCAGGTCCAGAATCACCCGGGTGGTCCGTGAGATCCCATATTTCGATTGGCCGAACCGGCGCGGGTGGTGATTCGTCACGACCTCGGCACATCGCGCCCCCCGCCATTGGGCCAGGATCGGGATGAAGCGATGCATTTCTCCGTACAGATGCAGTTCCTGGGCGATCTCGGTTCGGACAGCTTTCAGCGTGCAGCCGAGATCGTGAACGGGAAACGAAGTGACCGTTGAAATCAGCCAGTTGGCGATCCTGGACGGTAGCTTGCGGTTGATGAAAGTGTCCTGTCGATTCTTCCGCCAACCATGCACCAGATCATAACCTTCGTTCAGTTTATCGAGCAGCATTGGGATGTCGTTGGGATCATTCTGCAAATCACCATCCAGCAGCACGATGATGTCCATGCTGGCCGCCTGCATTCCGGCCTGCATCGCTGCTGTCTGACCGTAGTTCTTGCGAAACTCGATCACTTTCACGTTGACGTCGACCGCCGCCAACCGATCCAGGGCCGCCGTGGATCCGTCGCGGGATCCATCGTTGACCAGGATCATTTCGTAGGGCAGCCCGATCCGCTGCATGACCTGCGTGACCGCGGTATGCAACAACGGAATGTTTTCGTATTCATTGTAGATCGGGACAACAACAGACACGCTCATGTCAGCTTCCGTGAACGGATCAGCGGTTGGAATGAGAAATGGCACCGAAAGTCTGTCAGAAGGCGTAATCTTCGTCCAGATGGCTCGGTGGCGAGTTCAATGGTTGTCCCGTGACATAAGGTTCACGTAAAAAACATGTTGCGTCGTTGTGGTCGCGGCCGTGTACCGCTGCAACACCAGCGTTAAAAGTCGACATTTCGTAAGGTTCGGCAGAAATCGCAGTTTCGGTTGCATCGAAAGTCGCGAATTGGCGACGGTCGTTGAACGCATCGTGGCGTGGCACGACCGGCTTCGCTCGACGCATGTCGTCTGTTGTCGGGACCAGGAAGCCGTTTGTCGTCCCGGGCGGCGAACGCCGGACCCTCGACCCGCGGTTTTGGAATTGAAGTCGATTCGAATCGTGGCATAATTCGCCAACTCTGGAGAATTGCCAGTGCTTTTCCCGGATGCATGTCGGGTACGTCCAGTCTTTTCGCATGTACTCCAGTCCGGATTGCTCATGAAAAGCGAACCATGACTGAGTCCTCAAAACGTCCCGCCGATCAGTCACGAACGGATGCTTCCCGCATTGCGAGACCGGCGCGCCGGGTCGCAGAAACAGTACGAGCGGCGGATTCCGTCCCCCTTGCGACCGGGCCCTTTGCGACGCTGCCAGTGCAGTTCGGGCGCTACAGGATCGAGAAACTCCTGGGCCAGGGCGCCATGGGGGCCGTCTACCTGGCGGACGACATTCAACTGGAACGGCGCGTCGCTTTGAAGGTGGCTCGCGTTTCCGCCTCGGGCTCGGCCAAATTGATCAGGCGCATGGAGACCGAGGCCAAGGCGGCGGCGACGATCGATCATCCGCGAATCTGCAAGGTCTTCGACTTCGGTGAAATCGATGGCATTCGATTCATCGCATTGCAGCACATCGAAGGCGAGGACATCAAATCGAACTCGAAGCGCCTGGGGCGGCGTCGTGAACCGGCGGAAGCGGTTCGCCTGATCCAGCAAATGGCCGAAGCGGTCCAGGCGGCGCACGACAAGGGGGTGATCCATCGTGATCTGAAGCCCGAAAACGTCATGCTGACTCCGGGCGGCGAACCGGTGATCATGGATTTCGGCCTGGCGCGTCGCATGATGGCCTCGACGGATGCCGGCCTGACCCAGGGGATGATCGTTGGTACGGCAGCCTATATGTCCCCTGAACAAGCCGTCGGTAAAGCGGAAGGAATCGACCATCGCAGCGATTTGTACGCCCTGGGAGTCATGCTGTTCGAGATGTTGACCGGCGAATGGCCATTCGCCGGGACCGCGATTGAAGTCATGGGGAAGAAATGCATTCAGGATCCACCGTCGCCACTGGACCTGGATCCGACCCTGCCCCTGGAACTGGCCGCCGCCTGCAGTCGCATGATCGCGCGCCAGAAGGAAGATCGATATGCGTCGTGCCGCGACGCGATCACCGCGCTGTCGACTGTGGACCTGAACGTCGCAGAATCCATCGAAGGAGTCGAACGGCCTGCCTGGCTCAAGAAGTCCAGCAAATCCATTGAGGTTGCGGCCAGCCCCGAGGTTGGTTCGGAGGTGGTTCCGAAATGGTGGCAGCAATCCGTCGTCCGCAGATGCGCATGGGGGGGCGTGGGAGTCTTCTGCCTGGCGCTGGCACTGGTGCCGTTCCAACGCCAACCAAATCCGACGTCTGTTGCTGCGATTGTTCCCGTCTCCGCACCGATCGTCCCGCCGCCTGATGGCCAACTGCTTCCTGAGCCCGAACCAACCGAGCCCTCTGAACCGGTCAACAAGATCGATCGAACCCAGTTCCGAGTGGTCGCCGGTCAATGGCGTGTCGAAGCGAATGAGTTACTGCAGACCGATACGAACGAGAGTTTTCCGATCCTTATTTTCGGCGATCCGTCCTGGACCGACTATGAATTCTCGGTCGACATGATGCGCGTCGAAGGGCGGGATCAGGGAGCCGTCGGATTCCGCGTCAGTTCGGCCGGCTTTTACATGTTTGGGATCGGAACAACCCGCAGTGGAAATCAGTGCAGCACGGAACTTCACGAAGGGCAACAGTGGTTCACGATCGCCAATTCCTTTCATCAGACATACAACCATGTCTGGTACACTGTCCGGGTCCGCGTGGAAGGAAACACCGTTCAATGCTTCCTGAAAGATGGGGATGATGAATCTCTCGTCTCCGAATTCACGGACGATCGCCTGTCATCGGGACGGGTGGCACTGCGTGTCTTCAAGTCGGCATTTCGGTTTCGAAATCTCAAGGTGATCTCCCTGGACGGCAATACCCTGTGGGAGGGAATGCCTGAGTTGCCGTAGTTCGACACCACGGGCAATCTTCCGTGGCGCAAAGGCCGGCCGATTACGCCGGGTTGCTGATAACGGCGGGAATAGTTCTTCCGTAGTGCCGCTGCAGACGGGCGACTGTGGCTTCCACAGTGGCCGGAATCTGCTCCTGCGATAATCGGTCCGTTTGAACCAGGCACTCGGCCAGATCCTCGATCATGGCGATGGAAAGCTGCGCGGCAAAAATCAGCATCAGGCGGCGTTCGATCAGGTCATCCAGGGTCGTGACCCATTCGTTCTCAATCACCCAGCAGACTGTGGATCGCGAAAGTACTGAGTCAGCGATCAATCGCCGAGGGACTGTTGACTGCGCCAGGATCTCACGCGTCCGCATGCCAAACAGCGGCCAGAGGGCTGCCGCTTCTTCGACCGAGACGTTGAATTCGCCCGCCCAACTTTGCCAGAGTCCGGGCCAACCTGCGGCGTCCACGGGAAAGCCCTCGCCACCCGGCAGAACTCGATCATCGGTCGTGGACGTTCGGCGTCGCGACAGCTTTGCCAGGACACGATCGGCGATTTGCCGTGCGACCGACCGAAACGTCGTCAGTTTTCCACCGACCAGTGTCAGCACGGGGACCCCATGAAGGTTGTGTTCGACAATCGTGTGATCGCGTGAAATCGCGGCATTGCTGGTGTCGGTGGTTCGGGGCAGGGGGCGGACTCCGCTGTAGTGGGATTCAATGTCGGCGCGAGTCAGCTTCAGTCCGAACGTGCCGTCAACGACGCCCAGCAGGTACTGCAATTCCTCGTCGCTGGCCACCGCTTCATCGGGAGGCCCGGACCATTCTTCGTCCGTCGTACCGACCAGGATTGCATCGGCGTACGGCAGGATGAAAGCCAGTCGACGATCCCCGGTCTCTGCATACACCCCCTGACTCCCCAGGGCCGCTTTGAGACCCGGATGTCGTGTGACAAAGTGACTCCCCTTGGTCCCGGCGAACAACGGCGTGGTTCCGGCATCAATCTCCCGCAACGTGAGGTCTCCCCAGGCACCGCTGCAATTGATGACCATCGGAGGAGCCAGAGAAAGATCTGCGGAATTCCCGACCCCCTTCACCTGGATCGTCGTCCCCTGCCAGCCAACCGTGGCATACGGAACGATGTGCAACGGAACGCCGGAATCATGGGAGACTTGAGCGGCATCATCCAGCAGTGCGACAACGCACCGTTCGGGATACAGCATCTGGGCATCGGAATAGGCACACAACCAGCGGTAGCGTGACGAATCCAGATTCGGGCGGGGTGTCTCACTGGACGTGCTCTCAAGTCTCATCCCGCGACTCTTGGGCAGTCCATCTCCCCAGGAAAACAGGTCATACATCCACAGACCCATGCGTATGGGCCAGTAGCCACGCGGGGCTCGTCGCTCGGCCCGACCCATCAACCGACGGCCAAACCGAGTCCGGGCCAGTTTGAAAAATCCCAGTGCTGATCGCAGCAACCCGGACCAGCGATGCTCCGTGGGGACGAACAGGCGCAGCGGACGAACAAACTGCGGAGCCAGCTTTAACAGACGTCCACGTTCAATCAGTGATTCGCGGACCAGTCCAACATCGCCGAATTCCAGATATCGCAAACCGCCGTGAATCAGCCGGGAGGATTTAGAAGTGGCACCGCCCGCCAGATCGCCCGCATCTGCCAGGACGACAGGGACGCCATTCAAGACGAGTTCACGCGCGAGTGCCGCGCCATGGATTCCGCCTCCCAGGATCAGGATCGCTTCGGTTGCCGCAGGCAACGGTTCAGAACTCATCGGCGGTCGCCTGTTCTACTTGTTTGTCGGCTTCAGTCCGGCGAGGAGTTCAACGGCTTCGGGGACCCACCCGCTGTCCCAGACATGCTTGCGTTTGGGACCATCGCGGTAAACGTGAGGGATTTTCCATTCCTCCAATTGCCGATGAGCGGTCTCGTGCTGAATGCGAAAGTTGTCGTAACCCGTCAGGACCAGACGTGTCGGTGACTGCAACAAGGCCTCGGACTTCTGCAGGGCGGGCAGAATTCGGTAGGTTTCAAACTGAGCCTGCGTTCCAAAGACCTGGCCGGCGCCGTACAGGTCGAACCGGGGCATATCGAGAGGTGCATCCCACGCCGCTGCGCGACCGAACAGATCCGGATGCCGCACCAGCAAACTCCAGGCACCCCACCCGGATTTGCTGAAACCCAGCAACCAGCGTCCGTCACGATCTGCCTGGGCCGGGTACAATCGTTCCACCAGTGGAACGACTTCCTGCACAAAATAGGATTCCTGCCGAATCGATCTGTCGGTCGGATGGTCGGCGTACCAGGGGAGGTGAGCGAACGTCGGGGCGGCACAAATCAATCCGTATTTGTTATGGATGTCCTGACGCTGAATTTCCGCCAGACCGTCCCCGTAATGGCTTTCGAGATTGGCTTCGACCGGCAGGACGTAGAGCACCGGCATCCGCTTCCCGGCTTCGACTCGATCGGGCACCAGCACCCGGATCTGAGTTGGTCCCGCCTGGGTTTCGGACTTCAACGGATGAACTTGCCAGGAACCATTCGATTGGGCTGGCGGGTCCGACGCAAACACCGACGCGGCCCACAGTGCGAGGATGACGCCCACCAGGATGATCCCCACGGACTGTTGGCAATGCCGACATTCGGTCATGGTATTGACTCGGAAAGGGATAGTCGCCTTCGCGCTCCTGCGTGAAGAACGCCGACCGCGGAATCATACTGAATCACCAGTGGTTACGTCATTTGTCCACAAGCCCGCCGAACCTGATCTTGTTGACTTCGGCAGTTTTCACTACGTTTCGCGCTCCCATCTCCTTTTTTCGATTTGTTGGTTGACGGAAAACATGGATTTCGTCGCGAAGTCGTGTTTTGCCGGGATCAACCGGAATTCCATGTTTCCCCAATTGCCAGGTTTTCTGATGGTTCGGTCTGTCAGTCCGTTGCTGCTCGGACTTGGCCTGTGCGTGGCTTCCGGCTGCGCATCGGCTGGGATCGGGCGTGGCATCAGTCTGACGGAACGACGTCCGTTTGCTGGCGCGGATTCAAAAACCCAAGCGAACGTCGATCCCACCGATTCTCAGGAAATCGTCGCCTTTCGACCCCCGAAGCGGGATCCAGAAGCGACCCCGGCGCAACCGGACGTGCCGTTCATCGGGCATTCCGCCGAGATCTTGTCGCCCGGTTCCACTGAAATGCATGGGCCGGGTGAAGAACAATCGCGAGTGGTTTCCGCCGGGTATGACGAACCGCCCAACCGATTGAATGACACAGGTGGCGAAATCACGGATCCCGCGACGAATTCCGGGGTGATTGACGCGCTGTATCGTTCGGATCGGGACGGGTCTGTCAATCCTGTTCAATTGCAGGGACTGCAAGTAATCGCGCCATCCGAGGAACCGGGGCAGCCCGATGCCTGGAACAATCGGCCTGTCGCTCAATCCTCCATCTTCGACGTCGACCGGCTGGTGACTCCGGCGAGTGTTCAGGGCCGCCAACAAGGGCCCTGGCAGGAGGATTTGGAACGACTGATCGAACGTGCCGAACGTGAACTGGCGGCGATGTCACCCTCTGCGAATCCGGCGGAATACCGCCGTCTGCAGGTCCATTTGCGGTTGTTGTATCTGGTTGCCAGACGTCCCGAGCAGGCGTTGACCGCGATCCCGACCCCCGATCCTGCCGACCAGGAGTACTGGCAGCAGATCGTCTGGGCGATCACGAATTCACTGGACTCTGACGAGTTGTCCGTCCGCGAGCGAGCCGCTCAAACGATTCCTCCTGTGAATCTGGCATTGCGGCGACTGCGCGAGCAGGCCGATCTGTCGATTCGGAACACGGCCTTTTGCGAGGAAATCAGTTATTTCGGCAACTACAAACGCTTCGCCCGCGAAGAATGCGTGCCTGGCCAGGTGGTGAATCTGTACGCGGAGATCGAGAATTTTCGCAGCGAACCCTCGGAATCCGGGGAATATCGGACATTGCTGAAGTCACAGATTGAAATCATCGATGCCAACGGCCGCCCTCGCTGGGGCCGCAGCTTTCCCGCGACAGAAGACGTCTGCCGCAATCCCCGTCGGGACTATTTTCACAATTACCAGTTCACGATCCCGGAACGAATGCCGCTGGGCCCCTACACGCTGCGGCTGACTGTCGTCGACGAGTTGAGCGGCAAACAGGCCACAAGTCTGCTGAAGTTCATGGTGAAGTGACGTGACGCGTGGAAGTCTCAAAACACTAGCCCGACGCGCGAGCGAGGGATCAGCAAGTTGGACACTCAAAACACCAGCCCGACGCGCGAGTGAGAGACCGAGCCACGACGGACGGATCCCCACGAAGTCTTGGTCTCCTGCCGAATACCGACCGCGAAGCGGAGCTTCAAAGACCGGCGTCCCCAAGCGGGAGCTTGGGAACGAGAAAAAAGTTGGACACGCATCGACGAATCCCTCGCTCGCGCGTCGGGCTAATGTTCTCAGGTTCATGCAACGCCATTGAGTCCCGACCGGGACATTCGACATTCGTCCGCCGATTCGCTGGTGGACACTCCAGGTTACTCGGGACGATTGGCCACTTGCGTTGAGCGGACCCGGCGGCCGACGATCATGGTGTCGATTCGCCTGGGGCTGCGATTGCGATCGCACGAGATCATCGCGACCTGTTCCCACTCGAACGGGATGTCCGCGGGCTTCACGCCACCGGACCAGACCCAGAAACAAAAATAGTCTGTCCCAACCTGATCCAGATTGGGGCGATCGACCGGCAACTGCACGACCGGTTCACCGTACAACAACAGAAACAAGTGGTGAGCTGGCCCGACGCTGACCAGCGGTTTCTCGTCAGGAAGCTGGTCTCGCAACCGGGCGATTGCATTTGGAGCATCTTCACTGATCTTCTGCCGGACGTAGACCAGTTGGGTACTGTACGTCAGGCCAAGAAAACAGGCGGTTGACGTCATGCCGATCATGATTCCACGCGGCGACAACCTGCGAGCCGCCCACCAGCCGACGACCGCCAGGGCCAGGCAGGCGAGGAAATAACCCACCGCGAACGGAATCGATTGTGACATGGTCAAATTCGGCCAGCCGATGGACGCGACCAGGATCACCGTTCCGGTTCCCAGGGCGATCGACGCCAGCGTGCGCTGATAACGCACAAACAGCGTCGACCAGGCGGAATCGGGTGCGTAGGCTGCAATTCGCTCGATGGCGATCCCTGCCAGGCAGGCGAAGATCGGGAACATCGGCATGTAATACCGCAGGCTGGCCGTTGCCGGAATCCAGACCGACGGAAAGCTGATCCCGATGCAGACGAACAGAAACAACACGTCTTCGCGCAGCCGGCCCAGGTCTTGTCGGAAGCGTCGGTTGGCATAGCACAGCAGTAGCAGTGACCAGGGCAGCAGCGAACCAAACACGATTTCCAGCGGGAACGAGACCAAGTGCTTGATCACTGTCATCGCCCGCATGTCTCCAAACCGCGAGGCAACGTCACCCACGTAGACCTTGAATGACTGTTCCAACCCCATCTGCATGGCATAGGGGATCTGCCAGACCGCCAGGACCGACAGCGCGACCGCGATCCCCGCCAGGTGCGGCAGCGTGCACAGCATTCGCCAACGGCGCGTGACGAGCAGGAACAACCAGACTCCACCGACAAAATACATGGGGGCCTGCGGTCCCTTGGTCAATGTCGCCGCGGCGGCCAGTGCATAGCTGCTCGTCCACATCAGCCAAGGAGACGTCTGGCGATTCAGGCACCAGCGCCAATTCAGCAGACTTCCCGCGACAAACAGCGTAAACACCGCTTCGGTTTCACCGAGTCGACCAAGTTCCAGCACCTGTCCCATCGAGGCGAATCCGAGGGCGGCGGCGAACGCACCCAGCTTTGACAGGAAACTGCGTCCGTAACCATAAATCATGACCACCGTCAGCAGGACGGCAGCGACGCTCGGTAACCGCAACGACCAGGCATCGACCTTCCCGTGAACCGCGGCCACGCTGGCGATCAGGGCATTCTGCAGGGGAGGCCGGTAGAAGACGGGGCGGTCCTGCATCGTGGGGACCACCCAGTTGCCGCTCTGGAGCATTTCCCATGCAATCCGCCCCCGGCGGGACTCTTCGCCCCGGATGGTAATCCCGTCCAGGTTGGTCAGATACATGCCGCCCAGCAGCATCAGCAACAACCACAGTTCGCGCTCGCGCCACCACATCCGGCCGCCATCGTGCGGCTTCAGGTCTGAATCCATGACCAATTCCCCCCCGATACGATCGTCCCTGACCATTCCGCGGTCATCGGGGAATTATTCTGAAATCCCGCCCGGCGCGAAGCTCATTCTGTGCCAAAGTCCGGTGAAGGGCCTGATTTTTGAAAAGGACGCATTCCGCGATCGAATCTGCTGGTCGTCCGGTCGCTCATTCACTCGTGAACATAGGCCCAGCCCCGAATCCGCTGGACTCCATTCCCCTGGATTCTGGGCGGATATACTTCCGACGGCCAATAGATAAACCTGTCAAAGTTGATGCCGCCCGAAGGACAATCGATTCGCAGTTCGTATTCCCCGGGACATGGGTCGATGTCATGGTAATCCTTCCGGTATTCAAATTCCGGGTATCCAATCAGCCCCGTATAGGGAATCTCGGCAAGATACTTTGGGACAAGACTTTCCAGGGATTCCGGGTATTCCTCCAGATCATTCTTATAGTTTGCAAGGGCTTGAACGATCTGATCCCCCGTCAACGAGGCTCGTTCAAAAGCGTCACTGCGGACCGCGAGGGACACGCCGATGGCCGGGATCGACAGGCCGAGAAAACAGAGGCACGCCAACGCTTGAGATCCCCGCGCCGTCAATTCGCCCGGCTGATTGCGGCGAGTGATTGCTGTGACGCCGAAGAAAAGCGCGGCCGGGAGGGCAATCAGGATCAGGAGGGTGGTCATCACCGATCCATTCAACAGAGCGAGCGCCGGCCAACCGAGTATTCGTGGGGCGGACCAGACACAACTGGTCTCTGCGATGACCAGAAACGGCGGATAGAACAGTACCCACAACCAGTATTGCCTTTGCCTCGACATGCTCGGCTCCTGAGTCTGTGCTTGGCGAATTCGATTCTAACTGGAGGGAACTGGTCAAAACAGCGTTGCTGCCTGCCTTCTGGCCGAGTCTCGCAGCAGACGCGCCGAATTGTCTCGCAGTCGTTACAGTGCTCATACGGACGAGGCGTCCATCCGTCTGGCTGCCCGACCCGCAGAGTTCCCGGCTTCGTACCTGATTTGGAATTGTGAGCATGCCCGACGAACCTGTTCCGCCAGTTCCGTCTCATCCGGCGCTGCCACGGATCCTGGGGCTGTTCGATGCGACGATGATTGTCGTCGGTTCGATTATTGGTTCCGGGATCTTCCTGAAGGTGGGCAATGTGGATCGGGCCCTGCAGGTGTACGGGTTTCTGCCGATTTTAAGTGTCTGGGTGGGCGTCGGTCTCGTCACGCTGTGCGGATCTCTGGCCCTGGCGGAACTGGGGGCCATGTACCCGCACGCTGGCGGTCCTTACTTGTACCTGCGTGAAGCCTATGGCCGGCTTCCCGCGTTTCTGTGGGGATGGACCGAGTTCTGGGTGGTGCGGACCGGTTCCATCGGAGCCCTGGCCTGTGCCACGGTGATCTATTTCACGGAACTGGTTCCGCTGCCGGTCTGGGGCCAGGCCACGCTGGCCGTGTCGATTGTGGTCGGGTTGTCGACCATCAATATGATCAGCACGCGGTGGGGAGCCTCGGTGCAGAATCTGGCAACTGTCGCCAAGGTCGTGTTCCTGGGGGGCCTGATCCTGCTGCCGTTCGTGTTGTCCAGGATCGAGCCGCAGAATCTGACACCTGTTTGGACCCCGCCGCCGTCAGGCCTAGACGGGACGATCACGTTCTGGAAGGCGATCGGCGTCGCCATGATTGCCGTCTTGTGGCCGTACGACGGCTGGATCAATCTGGGGCCCGTGGCGGAAGAGATTCGCGAACCCCAGCGAAATGTCCCCCGCGCCCTGGCGCTGGGGCTGGGGATTGTCATCGTTGTCTATGTGGGTGCGATTCTCAGTTATCACCTGACGCTGACCACCAGCCACCTGGCGGAAAGTGCGACGGTGGCGGCCGATGTCTTCAAGGTGTTGTTCGGGTCGACCGGGGCCAAGATCGCGGCGCTGGGGGTGATGTGCTCCACGTTTGGAGCCACGAATTCCAATATGATTACCGGGCCTCGCATCTATTTCGCCATTGCCCGCGACGGCCTGATCCCGCGCTGGGTGCAGCAGATCCATCCGACCCGGCAAACGCCTTCCAATTCGATCCTGATTCAGGCGGTCTGGACGACTCTGCTGATTGTCATTTTCTATGTCTGGAAAGACAAACCCAAGGATGCGTTTGACGGACTGACCGACTCGGTCATCTGCGCCGGCCTGATCTTCTACAGCCTGGCTGTGGGCGCGGTGTACGTGTTACGAATCACCCAACCAGACTTGCCCCGGCCGTACAAGACATGGGGTTATCCGGTGACGCCTGCACTCCTGCTCGCAGCGTATGCAGGTGCGTTCACCAGCCTGCTACTGGCTCAATGGCAGGAGACACTCGGCGTGCTGGGGTTGATTGCCGCCGGCGTGGTGTACTACATGTGGACCTCCCGGAAATAATCTGCCACGCGTTCGGCGGTTATCTCGCCACGGACCTGTTCATTCAACATTAGATTCTGTTCTTCTCATGCCGCTGCTGCACATCGTCTTGTTCCAGCCCGAGATTCCCCCCAACACGGGGAACATCGGGCGTACCTGCGTGGCCGTGGGTGCCAAGTTGTGGCTGATCCGCCCGCTCGGCTTCAGCCTGGACGAAAGCCAGTTGCGCCGCGCAGGACTCGATTACTGGCCGTTCCTGGATTATGAAATCGTCGATAGCTGGCACGAGGTCCTGCAGAAGCTGCCCGGACATCGAGTCTGGTGCGTGGAAAACCCCGCCACCCGGACCGTCTGGGAAGCCGATTTTTCGCCCGGGGACATCCTGTTGTTCGGCCGCGAAACCACGGGCCTGCCCCCCGCCATCGTGGACGAACTGCGATCCACGACGATCCAGTTCCCGATGCGTTCCGAAGTCCGCAGTCTGAATCTGGCGAACACAGTTTGCGCGGTCGTGTACGAAGCCGTCCGCCAGTTCGGCGGGTTGTAGACCGTTGTAGACCCTGCGCACCCGACGCTTCGCCGCAGGCCCGGGGTTGAACGACCGTTCTTCGTTAAACCCCGTGCCAACGGCTCAAGACACCGGCCGCCTGGTGGGCAAACCGGTCTCCACACATTCATCCCGAGTTTTCAAAGAACATCATCGGACAGCCAACACCACCTCAGCCGCCCGTGGCAAAAGGGCACTCCGTCCAATCGCCCGGTAAGATCGGTCCGATTCAGATCAGAGCGTTGGCCACAAGCATCTCGAAGGAGGAGCCAAGGTAGCCCTGTCGCTCCGAGACAGGCAGCGCGATGGGCAGAAACGCGTTGAAAGTGAATCCGCGGGAACTGGTTTGAAGGGTCACTCTGCATTCTCGCTCCCTGTCTCGGAGCGACAGGGCTACCTTCCGTCCACCGCTGTCACAACCGCGCCCGACGAATCCCTGGTTTATCCGTGTTGCATCCGTGGCCGTCTTACTCCGCCAACTCCAGACAGGCACGGGTGTCAGCCCCGTGATTCCCTGTCTGTGCGTCCTCCGGCGAACTCTTCTTTCCCGTCTGCTGTTCGACACCGGGCGCTGGATAAATCTGT
>JAFEBS010000090.1 GCA_018242525.1 Planctomycetota bacterium
AAAGGCGCACTTGCCTTCACGCTCCGCGTGAAGACAGCCGAATGCCAGATGGACATTCATTCGCAAAACGGCAGAGATTGAAACGCTCACTTCGAAGCAATGGGAAGGACACCGACACTCCTGTCAGCCGATTTCACGCTCGGCTGTCTTCACGCGGAGCGTGAAGGCTACTCTGGACGGGCTGTTAGCGGACAACCGGCAGACGCACGGTTTCCATGCGGCGAATGACAGATTCCTGATCGATCGCCGCCTGCTCCTGGCCCTGCAGGCGATACGCCTTCACCAACCACTGCCGTACCGGCAGCAACGTGGGGTTCAGTTCGAGGGCCCGCCGGGCGGCCTGGATCCCTTCGTCCGGCTTCCCTTGAAAGGCCAGGACGTCCGCCAGGATCGCGTGGGACTTGGCATCACGAGGATTGATTTCGATCAAGCGTTCCGCACAGCGTCGGGCCTGATCCCAGTCCGATCTGGCGTAATGAATCTCGAGCAACCCGGCCGTGGCGGCTTCTTCGGAAGCCGGAATCCGCAGTGCCTTCTCGAAATATCCCAGGGCCAACTCGAATCGCTGTCCCTCGCTGGCCATCGTGCCGAGGGCTGTCAGCAACAGACCGTCCATGGGATCTTTCTCCAGAACCGCACCCAGGAACTGACCCAACTGACGCGGCGGCTTGCGGCCCGTCTTTGTCAATCGGGCCCAGGCGGCCAGTCCCAGTGCCCGGTCGCGTTCGACTGGATCGAGACGAAGATTCTGGTCGTCGAAAAATGTCAGTGTGTCGGACTCGTCAACTGCGACCGGATCGGTTGCCAGGTGGGAATTCCGGATCACGCGATGATCTGTCTGGGTCACGTGAGAAATGTTGCTGGACTGGCGTGCGGGCATGTGACACGAAGCGCAGTCATCCCGAGTTGCCTGGCGCGCTGTCGTTGATTCGGTGCAGGTCTCGTCGGTGTGGCAAGTCAGGCACTTCTGACGGTAGAATTCGGCCCGTGTGGCGACGTTGGGAACGCGATGGGGATCGTGACAGGAGGTGCAGCCTAAGCGTCCCTCACTGGCACTGTAACAGCGACTTTCCCGCATCTGCTGCACATGGTTCACCGAATGCGTGCGACCGTCGGATGTGATCGGGCGCTTGATGTCCAGGACCGTCCAGATCTCCTCAAGGTTCTGGCCCGGGCGAAAGTCGAGGTCAGAGCGACCGTTGCGCGGCAAGCGAACCGCAGCCTGCAGATGACATTGATTGCAGACACTTTCCCGCCGTAAAACATCCAGGTGGGCCGGATTGACGATCGGATCAGATCCGACCAGGGGCTTTCCCGACGTCCGTACGGTCACATGCTGTTCACCGGGACCGTGGCAGCTTTCGCAACCGATGGCCATTTCGTGAAACGGGGGGTGTTCGTAGGCATTGAGCGCACGACCGGCGACGGCGACCCGGCCCGCATGGCAACTGAGACATTCTTCGGTCGCCCGTCGATCGAACCGGCGGCTGTCATCCGGCTGATAGCCGGGGGCAAGGTCCCAGCGTCCGGATTGTGAATACCAGTTCAGGGGAGACATGAACAGGACTTGACCTTCCTGAAACAAGTACGCACGAGCTCGCTTTCCGGATCCGACGACATAGTCCATCGGGACGGCCTGATCAAAGATCAGTGCTCCGGATTCGTCGTACATGCGTTCATGATGCACCATCCGGCCATCGTTCAACTCCACCTGATAGCATCTCGTTTTGCCATCAATCCGATTTGTTGCCTTCGGGGTGAGTTCAACGGACGCGGGATCGATCCGGCTGATGGACCGGGCCATGGGATGCGATTGGTAGGCCTCGAAGATCTCACGATGACAATCGGCGCAGGCCTGACTGCCGACGTATCCCTCAGACGACGGTGGAACGTATGCGGTTGGCAAAGGCGAGATTGGATCTGGTGTCGTCGGCTTTGCAGCAGGAATGTCGGAGTTTCTGGCCCCGTACCGGCACCAGGCTCCGACCAGTCCTGCTGCGAGCAACACGGCACCAACGGCGATCGCCCAAGTGGACTTTGTCGGTCGGTGCAGTGCCTTGTCGGGAATCATGACTGGACTTTCGAGGATCTGGTCAACAGATACGAGTGACAACAAATTGAGGAAAGAAATACGCCGACGCTGGCAGCGTCGGGTACGTCCTGGCGAAACATCTGTGCCTGCGCACTGTGCGAGTTCGCTGATTCTACTCGATGGTGCCACTGGACGTGAGTTGATAGGGAGATCTCCCCTCGGGGACGATGATTTCGCATCCCGTGGGAAGATCGGTAAAGCGTTGAATCCGACGGGAAGGCCATTGAATCTCAAGTTCGTCGATCTTCGACGCCGATCCGACGCCAAAAACGATCCGCCTCTCGTTGCTGGCCTGGTAGCCATCGCCTGCCGTCAGTTGGTGCACCAGGGTTCGTGAGCCTGTCCTGGCTCGCAGGATCGCACCGATCGCGTCTCGACACGATTGCACGCCAATCAACCGAATCGCCAGAAAGTGACCAGGATTTGGCGTCGTATTCGTCAGCAGCACGGTTTTGTCAAACAGGTGTCCCACAGCCAGATCATCCCGGCCATCGCCATTCCAATCCAGGCGGACGGCGGAGCGACCGAGCCATTTGGACTGAAAGTAGGGGCCCACGGTGTCAGCCGAAGCTTCCACAAACTTCGCGCCACGCCGTTGAAACAACAGCGGCGGCATTCGGTACGGACGACCGATGCTTCTCAAGTCGTCGATGTGACCGTTGGTCATGAACAATTCCATCTGTCCGTCCAGGTCCGCATCCAGGAATTGGGTTCCAAACCCCAGCACGCGTGCCGTGGGTCCGGTGAGTCCCATGTCGCGGGTCTGGTCCTCGTAGAAACCGGGGATCGCAGAACTCAAATACAGCGAATTGGATTCGCCCAGGAAATTCGTGATGTTGATGTCCATCCGGCCATCGCCATTAATGTCGGCCAGGCCGATCCCCATGCTCCCCGTCGACTTGCCGTCGCCGTTTACGGCAAGTCCCACTTCAATGCCTCGTTCCTGCAACTGGAACGCCCCTCCATCCGGCGTCTGTTTCACGAAGAAGAAGTTGGGGGTCGTATCATTGGCGACCAGCAAACTCAACGCCCCCTGCCCTTCGCCATCCCAGACCGCTACGCCCAACCCCATGCCCGCCGGTTCGATCGACAACGCGGTGGCGGTGACATCGGTAAAGTGATCATCGCCGTCGTTCAACCAGAATCGGTCCCGCTGTCCGTGAAAATCAAACGGCATGCACAACCGGGCAGAGCCGTCTCGATGGCGACAGACGCGGTCGAAGACATCGTCGTCTGTCACGTAATTGACTGCATACAGATCCGGCAGGCCATCTCCGTTCAAATCGGCCAGGACGCAACTGGTCGTCCATTCGCTGCCAGCGACGCCGGCCAGCGTCGTGACATCGCTGAAGGTCCCGTCGCCGTTGTTCATCCACAACACGTTCGCACCAATGTTGGCCACGTAGATGTCGGGAAAACCATCCGAATTAAAGTCTCCGATGGCGACCCCCTGCCCGAATCCCGTTTCGGTGATACCGGCATCGCGACCTACGTCGATCATGTGCTGACCGGCACGGTTTCGATACAAACAATCTCGATACTGCGACAATTCAGTGCGCGGCGGCCATGGGCAGCCTTGCGTGCAGAACAGATCCACGCACCCATCCACGTCATAGTCCAGAGCTCCGAGTCCTCCACCCGTCAGCTCAAACATCCGATGCGTGGGCTGTTCGACACCATTGAAGTACTGAAACTCCAATCCTGCCGCAGCGGAGTCGTCGCGAAACGCGAGTGGCGATAGCGCGACGTCGTTACCGTGGTCAGATTCAGGCGACTTCACAGGAAATACGGGGCGCGGATAGATTGACAGATCGAGCGCACGGGCGACATTCGCGGAGTCGACCATCCTTCGCATCGGCAGATTCTGAACCCGGTCACTCAGTTCCTGCAGCAGTCGCTGTGCGTCGGTGTCGGAGGGGTCCAGGCGAACCGCGAACTGGGACCAGCCATACGCTTCCCAGACCCGCCCGGTGGCTTCGTACTGCCGCGACAACTCCAGCAGCGGCGCGACCGTATCGTGATCGGTGGCAAATAGCACGCGGTTCTGGACCGTCTCCAGGTCCTGCAATCGTCGCAGTTGTGCGGCAAACGCGGCTGCCGCTTCGCGAGCACCGGTTTCCGCCAGGAGGCGGGCGATCTGAGAATTTGCCGCGCGTGATTCCGGAGACAGTCGCAATCCTTCCGCATGGCAGCGGATTGCCCCCGGCAGGTTGCCTGCGTGTTCACACATGGCCGCGCAGACAAACCAGAACTCGGCCATCCCTTCGGCGGCGGGGGGCGTGGCTTGAGCCCATTTTGCAAGCTCGTCGAATTGCCGGGTCTTGAGCCATTGCCGCCCCAGCGCCAGATGGGCCGCTGACGACTCTGGATGTTCCCGGAGTGCGGTCTTCAACAACGAAATCGCCGTTGCCGACTGGCCGTCGTTGTCGGCGTGCCACGCCAGACCAACCAGAGTGTTCACGTCATTGGGGTTGGCCTGCTGTGCCAATCGCAGGGTTTGCAGATCGTGAACAACACCCGACTCCCTGGCCAGCAACACCAGCAAGTCGGTCTCAACTTCCGATTTGATCAGTTGCAGCACACAGGGCACGGCTTCACTGAGGCGACCGCAAAGTCCCAGCAGCGTCGCGAGGCCCGAGTTCGCTTCGGCATTCTCCGGAGCCAGTTCCAGGGCGGCGCGATAGGCCCGTTCCGCATCGTCCAACCGGTGTAACTGGTGATGATTAATTGAGGCTAACAGCAGTGCCCTGCGCAGCCGGACCCGTTGATCTCCCCCGGAGATCCTTTGCAAATACTCGGAGGCCTGCTGGAATTGCTGACGTGATGCGGCACATTCGGCGGCCATCAATCCGGCCTCGCCCAATGACGGATCCAACTGAAATGCGGTGGCGAAAGCCCGTTCAGCGCGGGGATAATCCCGGGCCGAACGAAATGCCCGTGCCTGGGCACACCAGCGCTGGGCTCGCAATTCCGGACGCCACCAGAACTGCCACCCGCCCAGTCCACCGATTAGGGCGATGAGGACCATCAACCCCATCAATCGCCGGAGAGGTAGGCGCTGGACAGTCGAGCCATCGGTCACGTGTGTTGATCCCTTGACGGTCCGCGTGCGAGGTACGTCATTGCGCCGGCGGCCCCGGTGTGACATCCAGTTCACCAGGAACTCCGGCGTGCCTCAGGATGCCGCGCCGACGTCCTTCGATCAAGATGAGGGTGGAGTCCGCCGGAACATTGCCAAGTGTTGCTGTTGCGCCGGATGGCCAGGTCACGCGAACGGTCTCTGCAGACGCACAGTCGTCGAGACCAAATTGCAGGAACCGTTCATTGCTGGCCATGTAACCATCCCCCGCGACCAGTTGTCGACTGAGCCTCCGCCGGGGCGTCACAACCTCGACAACTGCCCCGATGGCATCCCGAGCCGTGGTGGTCGCATGCAGCTTGACATTCAGGAAACGGCCAGTTTGCTCGGAGTCGTTGGTGACCAGCGAAGCCTGGGTTCCAATGTTGGAAACCACGAAATCCATTCGTCCATCCTGATTCCAATCCAGCCGGGCCAGGCCGCGGCCCAGGAATTGTCGCGAGAAATAATCTCCAGCTTCGGGTGCCAGGAACTCTTCAAATCGGCCCCCGCCTTTGTTGTGAAAGAGCTGGGGACGCATGTGATATCCCTCCCCCACATCGCGATAGTCGTCGACATGTCCGTTCGTGACGACCAGATCGGGATCCCCGTCCAGGTCGGCATCCAGGAACTGTGCCCCCCAGCCAACAAAAGCCAATCCCGGCGCTGCCAGGCCGCTCTGCCGGGTGGAGTCCAGAAAATTCCCGCTGGCATCCTGCAGAAACAGCAGTTTTGGCTCGTTCTTGAAGGTTGTGACATAGAAGTCCAGACGACCATCACCGTTCACATCATCGGCGGCAATTCCCATCGAGGCCAGTGCCAACCCGTCCTGTGTGAATGCCAGACCACGGATAAAGCCTTCGTTTTCCAGGTGAATGCGGAACGGATTGGAAGCCGGCGAATTCCTGAGAAAGAAGTCGGGAACCTGATCGTTGGAAATAAACAAATTCGGTCGGCCATGAATCCGCTGATCAAAGGCGACCAGTCCCAGTCCCTTGGAGTCCAGCTTGGGAGTGGCATCAGGCATTTTCTCAAACGTGCCATCACCACGGTTGATGTACAGGCAATCGGGCACACCCTCGAACCCCTTGGGTGAACAGGCTCGATGATGACAAATCGCTTCAAAGACATCGGGCCCTGTCAGGTAGTTGACAGCAAACAGATCGGGAAATCCGTCAGCGTTCAGGTCCACGATCACGCAGCTTGACGTCCAGTCCAGTTCCACGATTCCCGTGGCATCTGTGACATCAGTAAACGTTCCATCCCCATTGTTTCGGAACAACTGGTTCCGCCCGATGTTGGCGACCAGGAGATCCGGGAATCCGTCATTGTCAAAATCCCCCGCGGCACATCCCTGTCCGAATCCGGCATCGACGAAACCGGCCTGCCTGGTAACGTCGACAAATGCTGTTCCCCGGTTTTGGAACAGGCGGTCGGTCGTGGCTCCGGGTGGCTCGGGTGACTTTGAATCCAGCTTCCAGAGACACCCCTGGGTGAAGTACAGATCCGGAAATCCATCCCCGTCAAAGTCAACGGCGGCGACACCGCCACCGGTTTGCTCAAACATCCGCGCCCCTCTTTTTGAGGGATCGTGGGAATTGTAGTAAACAAACTCCAGACCAACCGCCTGGACTTCTACAAATCGAATCCGTGATTTACGCGGATGATGGAGATGCGAGTCGCGCGCCCCAACCTGCTGCAACAGACGCTGATGGTCTGGAAAACTGGATAAGTTGTAAGTCATCGACAGGTTGGCCGAGTTGATTGTCCGCGGCAGATCGTCACTCAGTTGGACCGCCAGCTTTCTGGCGGTGGATCGTGCCCAGTCCGCCGACGGATTTGCCTTTAACGCGGCATCAGCCCAGGAACACGCCTCCCAGATCCGTCCGGTGCTCTCCAGGATCTCAGTCACCCGTTGGCAAGCCAGCTCATCCTGTCCCTGAGACTTCAGAACCTGATCCAGTTGGCGAGTCAACTCGTAGAGCTGATTGGCTCGCTCGGCAAACGCTGGGGCCGCCGGATCACCGAGTGAAACCAGAACCTGGCCCAATTGGTAATTCCCACGCCGGTGCGTCGGATCACGACGGACCGTTTCCCAGAAGCACCGGGCGGCAACCGGCAGGTCCCCCTGGTGACGAGCCCACAAACCTCGCACGAACCAGGTCTCGGCAAAATCATTGGCGGCACGTGGCAGGTGGGAATTCCAGTCGACGAACGTCTGCGAGTTCGCATCGATCTGCAATTCACCCAGCATGACCCGAGCGGTGATCAGATCCGGGGATTGGTCGATCACCGACCGCAGCAATCTGACGGCATCCACCGTGCGTCCATCGGTCACGGCTTGAGCGGCCATTCCCAGTCGAACGAGCACGTCATCCGCTTCGGTACGCGCGCACTTTTGCAGGAATTCTGGCTGTTCGACGGGACGGTCGAGATCACCGAGCAACGCCAGTTCTTCGACAGTGCTGTTGCCGCTTTTCGCCAGAAAAAGGAAATGCGGCAGCGATTCCCAGCGCCGCCCTGTAACTCCCAGTAGAAATGCCATCCGCTCGTGCGTGGCGAGATTGTCTGGTTGAAACCTCAGCACGTACTTGTATTCGCGTTCGGCAGCGGACAACTTCCCTGCGTCTCGCAGTAATTCGGCGATGGCAAAGGCCGCCGTTACGGCGGTCATCGAACCATCCCGATTCACAGCCCCATAATACTTCAGGGCATCCGCTGTTCTGCCGGCACGCATGGCTGCCTCACCAGCAATCAACTGCGCTTGTCCGAACAGTTTTTCGGACTTGGGAATCCGACGTGCCAGGCGTTCAGCTTCGTCGTACCGTCCCCGTTGCAGCGACCGCCTGGCATCGGTCACCAATTTGCCAGCGGGGACGGTGGCGAACGCCCCCTGATTCCAGGCCCAGGCCAGCAGCCCGGTGGCAAGGGCAATTCCACCACAGATGAGTCCCCAGCGTCGTGAAAATCGTGCGACCGGGCTCGGCGACATCGTGTTACGGCTTCAGTTCCAGGGGAAAGTCGTTCCCGGACTGCTTCACGTTGACCTTCAGGTCCGTCTGGTCAATTCGACTGTATTTTTCCGGCAAACCGACGTCAGCGGCCGCCTTGGCGCCTGCCGACTGAGAATGCGCCGCCGATGAGTCAAACGGTTTGGACGGATCATGAGCGGGGACGGTCGCTGCCTGTGGGGCAGATTGCTTTGTAACCAACACAACGAAATCGCCTTCCGCGGCACCATCCCCCGGATCATAAGTCGTCACTGTGAATTTCCCGTCGTTGTCAGTCTTGCCGATGGCCACCGGTTGTCGTTCCTTCGGCGAAAATGTCACGATCGCGTTGGCCACCGGACCACCGCTCATCGTGACTTTTCCAGTCACCTTGTAGACGGGCTTCCGACCGGGACCGCTTTGGGAAGAACACCCGATCAATAACCCTGCGCACAAAAGCAAACAGACCACATTTCTGGACATAGATTCCCCTGTATGAAAAGCACGTTGATCGCTGGCGAAATGATGTCGGCCACGAACAGCAGAGACAACGGTCACCGCGAAGCGACCGCTGCTCTACTCCGATTCAAAGCCGTGACAGACTCGACGATTTAGAAGCCGCCGTTGACCTGGTCATTCCCATGGACCGAGCCCATCGCACCCCACACGCCATAGGGACTTGGACCACCCCATGAAGTACACGGGGAACCCCCACCCGCAGATCCGTCCGGTGGAGGGCAGGTGGTATTGCCGGTGTCAATGTTTTCGTTGATGAATCTGACGGTTCCGTCACCGAACAGACAGTGGACCCCACCTGTATGACGGCTCAGTGGCTCGTAAATCCCGTCTTCGCCATCCCAGCCACCTTGAGTGCAACTTCCTTTATTGGGTCCAAGGACCGTGGTCACCCCCGTAAAGGAGGGTGCGCCATCCGGCCAACGGGTCCCCCCCCAAGGCTGGGGGTTGCCGCTGGAATAGACCTTGCCTGTGATGACGGTCAAGCACTGCGACGGCGAGTTGTGAACAAACGTCCCGCCCTGGTTGATGGCAGTACCACCATCCAGGACATTGCTTCCTCCCTGCGCCAGTGTTCGTTCCGACATCGCAATGGAGTTACTCAAACCGTCTGTGACTTGCGCGAACGTACGGCAACGAACATTGCCTGAGAACATCCCGCGTAGCCCGCGTCCGCCGTTACCCGTCCACTCATTGTGGTCCCAGGGACTGTCACCACGGCTGAACATATAGTTCGCCTTGCCAATATTCCCCCCGTTGGTGGACTGACCATAGTCTGATGGGCACAGGACCCCGGGTAGCTTCGTGGTGAAGGGAGCAAAACCACCATCCCAGGGGACTCGCTGGAAATTGACGGCAGCGATTTGCTGATACAGCGGCGCCTGATCAAAGTAGGGTAACATGCCCACGTAGGCGCTTTGCCGCTGACCACCCGGTCCACCAGGCAGACCTTCACCAGGTGGCAACATGATGTAGGTGTCATGGTAGTTGTGCAGGGCCAATCCGAGTTGCTTCAGGTTGTTCTTGCACTGTGTTCGTCGCGCTGCTTCGCGCGCCTGTTGAACAGCGGGCAGCAGCAACGCAATTAAAACGGCAATGATGGCAATGACAACCAGCAGTTCGATCAGGGTGAAACCGAAACGTTGGCGCAATTGACGCGGCCAGGACATGAGAACCTCCAGAATCTAAGAGAAATGAAATCCAACAGAGACGGACCGAATGAAGAGAAAAGCCAGCATCTTCATCAAATACTAAGGTAACTGACAAAAATCAAGCGAAATATCTCATTCGCACCGGCGCAAATCGGAAAAACGCCCACCTTCCAGTAGATTCCACTCTCCCGGTGCAAGGTTTTGGAACACATCAGACACTCCTGACGGCCATCGAACCCTGACGGTCCCGTTCGTTTCCGACCCAAGTCCCAATTGGATTTCATGAACGGACGCCGATTGAAAACTCCCTCCGCCAACGAGTTCTCTGCGCGCCACACGCGACTCTCCCATCAACTCAACAATCGCGCCGGAGCCGTTTCTGCTGGAACGCGTTCCGATCAGCTTCAGGGTCAACAGACGGTTGACCGTGTCGGTTTCATTGACCAGGACTGCCGAGGGACCCCGTTGATGAGAGACCACAAAATCCAGTTTTCCATCCCGGTTCAAATCGGCAACGGCGAGGCCGCGACCCAGCCATTCTTTCTGAAAGTATTCGCCACTCCATTTCGAGACATCTTTATACGATCCGTCGCGCTCATTGCGGAAGATTTGCGGAGCCATCTTGTACGGCTCGCCCTGCTTCAGCCAGGTGCGGTCATCGATGTGGCCGTTCGCCACGATCAAGTCCAGCCAGCCATCGTTATCCGCATCGAAAAAAGCGGTTCCCCAACCGAGGCGGTTCCGGCTGGGGGGGCCGACCCGACTCAAGCGTGTCACGTCCTCGAACATCAACCCACCACGATTGGCGTACAGCGTCGTTGTATCCGCATAAAAATGAGTGATGAGCAAGTCGGTGGTTCCGTTGCCGTCATAGTCCCCGGCAGCAATCCCCATGTTTGCCTGAGCATATCCGGCCTCACTGAGCGCACAGTTGCTCAGCAGTGCCCGCTCGTCGTATTTGTACCCCTGAACCGGGGCCTTGAGTTCCCCGATCGTCGGCACATCGGATAACTCTCCCGATGGCACAAACAGAAAATTCGCCTGTCCGTCGTTGGCGACAAAGATTTCCCGGCGTCCATCCCCGTCCAGATCACTGACAACAACTCCCAATCCCTTTCCGCGCCGGTTGGTCAGCCCGGAAAACTCGGTTGCGTCCACGAACCGGCCCGTCGTGTCGGACAGAAACAGAACATCGTCGACTCCCTCGAACATCGCCGGGGGACATTGCTCGTACCCGTCCGGACTGGCGCCGTTGGCACACAGCCTGGGGGACTCATCGGACTCGTCGAGATAATTCGCGACGTACAGGTCCAGGCAACCATCGCCGTTCAGGTCCGCAAACGCAGCACTGGAACTCCACCTGGAAACGTTTGTCGCCGTCGAATCCGTCAGATCCTCAAACGTTCCATCACCATTGTTGTGCCACATGGCGTTGCGGCCGTACGCCGTGATGTACAGGTCATCGAATCCGTCGTTGTCATAGTCCCCGACGGCACAGCCATGGGTGTAGCCCGACTGAATCAGACCGCTGGGATCCGTCACGTTTTCAAACCGGTCGCGGCCGCGATTTCGAAACAATGCCCCGCGAGTCGAATCCAAACCGTCCTTCAGCGGCAGATGGCAACCATTGGTCATGAAGACATCCACCCAACCGTCGCGGTCAAAGTCAAACAACCCGACGCCGCCACCGTTGGCCTCCAGGATCCGGTGCAGTCCCCGGATGTCGTCCTGGCGCTCAAAGTCGAATCCAGACGCACGGTCCAACATGCGGAATGCCGGGAGTGTTCCCTGGGGGGGCGGAGTTGAAACTGCGGCTGCCGGAACAGTTGGGGTCGCAGTCGCGGATTTGACAGTGCCGGGCGCCGGGGGAATGGCGGTCCCTTGACAACCGCAGGCGACGACGGCGATGACCAGGCATCCCACAGGTTTCCTCAGGCTGATCGACACTGTTATTCCCTGCACTGAAGAGTCCGTAGCTGGAGCGGAGGTAAGACCGGACTATAACGCCTGCCGAAGGTACGGTGTCAACGAAGTTCCCGTTCAGTCCACGGGCCGCCCGGAATGCGACTGGCGAATTCGTTCCGCATGCCACTGAAATGCATCCGCGGCATCCTGCAATCCAATCTGACGACATTCCTCGGATAACTTCTGAGAAGCCTCGGGAGCATCCTCATTCACGGTGCTCAGGCTGACGCGAATCCGGGACAGGACCAGTGATCGGGCCAGCGCCTGCTCCCGTTGTTCAGGAAGCTTCAACTGACCAAACGCTTTGGCCAGTCCCATCAGCGCCCAGGGACTCGCCGGGTCAACCGACTGCAATCGTTCAAAGTCACGTCGCGCGTCGTCCCACCGCTGTTCATGCAGCGCCCATTCGGCCCGCATCCTCGTCAGCAGCCACGATTCTCCTGCCGAGTATTCGGGCAATGAATTCGCAACGTCGGCAAATGACACCCAGTCCGCCTGCTCGAACAGACATTCGAGCACTGCGGCCGCGCACTCAGAATCCTGCAAATCCTGTTGGTGCAGTTCCCGCAGCACCGCCAGAGCGGCGGGCAAATCACCGCCGACGGTCAGATATCGCCCATGTGCAAGCCGCAGTCGCCGGTTTTGAGGATCGCGTTCCAGGAACTCGGACAGGCGACGACGGCCTGCCGACGAATTCCAGATCAACAGGTTGGGAAAGAAGTACTGCTTCGAATCAAACACATCCACCGCGTGTTGCGCATGCGCTTCCGCCAGGACCTGCTTGCGATCTTCAAATCGCAGTTCCACGGACAGAATGTAATTGAGCCACTTCCGCGCCGCGCTCAACTGGTCGGGAGTGGTCGACCGGTTCGGATGACTCGCCAGCGACAGGAACTCCCGGAAATTCTGTTCCGCACCGTCGGCCTGGTTCAGTCGCAACCACATCTGGCCTTCCTGCAATCGGGCCGCACTTCCATACCGGGGGTGATCACTGGGGATCTCGTGGAAACAGTCTGCCGCCGTCTGCAGACGATGATCATGCACCGCCAGTTCACCCACCAGCGATAACAAATCCACCCGACTGGGGGCGATTCCATTCAAATCGCGAAATCGTCGTTCGGCGAACTGGCGGTCCTGCAGCGTCACCCCGGCGGGAAGCACGATTGTCCGAGGCCAGCAAACGATCACCAACCCCAGGCCCACCAGCGCAACACTCATCATCACCCAGACCGTTCTGCGAATCTGAGGGGTCTTCACCAATCTGGCGGCCGATTGCGACTCCATGCCGGGATTATGCCACCACCACTGGCCGGATTTCAATTGGCGGTGTGAGTCCCCTAAGTGCCATGACGTCACGAGTGCCCCTCGAGACGACCGCCGAAGGTGGAAGCACGACTGGCCAGCTACCACAGTGCAAGTCAACCATCGTTCCGCTCTCCACCGACCCCGCGTCGGTCGTTCCGCTCTCCACCGACCCCGAGTCGGTGGAAGCACGACTGGCCAGCTATCACAGTACAAGTCGACCACCGTTCCGCTCTCCACCGACCCCGCGTCGGTGGAAGCACGACTGGCCAGCTATCACAGTGCAAGCCGACCATCGTTCCGCTCTCCACCGACCCCGTGTCGGTGGAAGCACGACTGGCCAGCTATCACAGTGCAAGTCGACCATCGTTCCGCTCTCCACCGACCCCGAGTCGGTGGAAGCACGACTGGCCAGCTATCACAGTACAAGTCGACCACCGTTCCGCTCTCCACCGACTCCGCGTCGGTGGAAGCACAACTGGCCAGCTATCACAGTGCAAGTCGACCATCGTTCCGATCTCCACCGACCCCGCGTCGGTGGAAGCACGACTGGCCAGCTATCACAGTGCAAGTCAACCATCGTTCCGCTCTCCACCGACCCCACGTCGGTGGAAGCACGACTGGCAAGCTATCACGGTGCAAGCCGACCATCGTTCCGCTCTCCACCGACCCCGCGTCGGTGGAAGCACGACTGGCCAGCTACCACGTAGCATAGGGCAAGGTGTCAGAAACCGTTTTTTTGCGGTCTTCCCCGGGGTCGCGTTGTGATTTCCAGGCCGAGGGTTTCGGTGACCGTGTCTGACCAGGCCTCATCGCCGTAGGGCGACCCGCGCAGAATGCTTCGGCGGATTGCGGCCAGTTGTGCTTCCGTTTGCGGCTCATTCACGTGCTCCAGCCAGCCGGGCGAGTACCTGTTCGAGATCA
>JAFEBS010000091.1 GCA_018242525.1 Planctomycetota bacterium
CGCCGCGTCGAAGCGGCCACGGTGTGCGGCGAACAGGATTTCTTCCATGGCTCGATATGGTTCATGTGCCGGCCGATGAGGGCGAGGGGCAATCATCCCCAGGAACGCATCGGCAACCGCTGCATAGCGGGCCAGTCGATTGATCGCAGATCCCTTCAGCCCGTGTGGATAGCCGCTGCCATCCAGTCGCTCATGAATCTGAGCGGCGACCAGGCGGGCCGAAGGCGAGACGTTGGGCTGGTTGTCGAGTGCCACGGCCGCATGCAGGGGATGGCGCATCAGGTCGCGTCGATCCCGCTCTGTCATCAGCTCGACTCCCAGCAACCGGGCCGGAACCAGCAGCATTCCTGCATCGTGAACAAGGCTTCCCAGTCCGATCGAGGCCAGATCTTCGTCTGAAAACTCGGCATCAAACCCCATCGCCATCGACAGCAGCGAGGACTGAACACTGTGCCGGACGGGGTAGCTGTCATTCAGGGGTTGAACCGCCTGCGCGACGGCCGACGAAAAGTTCTCCAGCAAATGTCGTCGGTGTTGGGTGACAACCTGCCATGCCAGAGACAGATCCAGTTCGTGGTCGCCGACGAAGCTGGTAAACAAATCCGCAGTAATGCCGATGGCACCGACGAATTCGCGCCGCAATCGTGCATCCACAGAAGCCCCGTCGGGCATCTCGGTTCCACGCGACGAGTGAAGTTCAGTGATCAGGCTCGGATCAATGAAGTGACCTGTAGACATTGGCAATCGTATTCCGAATGGCCGAGTTCGCTCAAACCCATCCAAAGCTAGGTCGCCAACAGCGAGATTTCCGACGAATTCCGCCAACCTGCCGGACGCGATCAAACCTTGGCATTGAATTCGACCTGTTTTTCGGATCGTAACGGGTTCGACCTGATGCCGATTTTCAACAGTCAGTCGCGACCGGCATTCGGGCTGAAACCGAGCTTCGCAAAAATCAGAGCAGATCCCTGCCGCTCAAAACGGAATTGCCAACCTCACACCGGCTGCTGACGGACTGGCTGCTGCGGCACTACCGTCGTCATGGCCGCTACAACCGGAACCGTCTTCTCGGCCGGACTACCCGGTTGCGTCCATGCAACATGAAACCGTGACGTATGTTTCCCATTGACATCGCAGACAGTGTGTTTGCGCAAACCGCCATCCGTGTGCTCGTGGCACGCCTTTCCGGACCGCCATCATGCGAGACAAGTCGATCGCCGTACTGGCGTTCGGGCTGTTTTTGCTGACGACTGCGACGCTGTTTCTGCGTCCGGCAGAGCTGTTCGTCTGGATGGCAGACTGGCCGATCTACGAAATCCTGATTTTGTCGACGTTTGCACTGGCGTTTCAATCATTCACGGGACACTTCCGCTGGTTCATGTTGTCGCGTCAGCCGGTGACACTGTGTGTCGTCGGGGTGTTTGTCGCCATTGGACTGTCACATCTGCAGTACATCTATGTTGGCGGCGTGCTGGATTCCGGAACCCTGTTCCTGAAAACGCTGATCTATTACGGGTTGCTCATCACCACCGTAAACTCCCCCAGCCGCCTCAGGGCGTTTCTGCTGACCGTCGCCGTCTGTGCTTCCACGATGGTGACGCTGTGCGTCCTCGACTATTACGAGATTTACGACTTCGAATTCATTCAGCATCTGGATGACGTGGATGGATATACGGATGAAGACGAAGTGATCACCGTGAAGCGCATGCGCGGGACAGGGATCTTTCAGGACCCCAACGACATGGCGATGGTGATTTGTGCCACGGGAATCATCTGCACCCTGTTTCTGGTCGATCCGGCCGGGGGAAAAGCGCGACTGCTGTGGCTGTTGCCGATGGTGTTCCTGCTGATCGGATTGTTGTCGACGAAATCGCGCGGTGGACTGCTGGCCTGCGGCGTTGCCGGCCTGGTCATGCTGGCCGTTCGTTACGGGGGCCGAATCGCGATGGCTGCGGCCATTGGCGGCGCCTGCCTGCTGCCGCTGGTGGCGGGTCGCCAGGCAGAAATCGACCTGGAGGAGGGGGGCACCGGTCACGAGCGAATTACGCTGTGGCGGGATGGACTGGAGGAGTTGAAGTCATCGGCCATCCTGTTCGGGACGGGGCAGGGATCATACCCCGACATCGCCGGCCTGGTGGCCCACAATTCGTTTGTGCATTCGTATGTGGAACTGGGTCTTTTCGGCGGCACGATGTTTTTTGGCTGCTTTTTCTTTATCGGGATGCAGTTGTATCGCATGAGCCGATTGCCGGAGCCCGTTTTGAACGACGAACTGGTCCGAATGCATCCCTTTGTCTGTGCGCTGGTCGCTGGCTGGTGCATGTCCATCTTTTCATTGTCTCGCTGTTACGTCGTCCCGACTTACCTGTTGATTGGCGCGTGCGCCACGTACTTGAACCTGGTCTGGATTCATACGGCATCCGGAGAACCATTGGTCATCTGGAACCGCGGACACGCCATTCGACTGGCGGTGGCAAGCAGCTTCATGTTCTGCGGGCTGTATGTCTTTACTGCAGTCATGGCTCGCTGATTCGCGTCAGCGGACTTTTGTGAAGGGTTTGAAACGAATGAGCACTTTGGAACTGACGACGACACCAGTCACGTCGACGGCCTCTTCGTCGGATGTCAGTCGCAAGGTGCGCCTGCGGTTCCTGCCGGCATCGTCGCGGATCGAGGCAATGACGCTCTGGAAATCGTTGGAAGTCGAGCTTTGCAATCAGCGCCTAACCTGCTCATCCGCCTGGACAGACACCTGGCTGGATCACTACGGGGGGCTGGTTCCATTCCAATTTGTAATTGGAATGCGTCAGGGAACGATCGTCGGTATCGCATTACTGACCCAGGGAGTCCGCCAGTCGGCGGGGCCATTCCGCCTGAAGACCTGGCATGTCGGGACCGCTGGCGAACCGGAATCCACTTCGGTCTGTGTTCAATACAATTCGGTGTTGTGCCATCCTGACGACTGGATTGATTTCGGGCAGGCCCTGTGGAACTGGGCACAACAGGAAACGAATTGCGACGAATTCCGCTGGGACGGATTTGAATCGACATCCATCGCACCACTGCTGGCTCAATATCCGCAATCGCGCGTCGAACGCAGGGTCGCATACTATTTTGACCTGGAATCGGTTCGAGCGACCGGTGAAGACCCGATCATGCGACTGGGAAGTCATACTCGAGCCAACATCCGGCGCACGCAGCGAGACCTGGGTGGCGTTCAAGTGGAATGGGCCGAAACGATTGAACGTGCCGAATTCCTGTTTCACCAACTGGTCGAACTTCATCAGGCACGCTGGAACTCAATTGGACTACCAGGTGTGTATTCCAGCGAACGATTCCATGACTTTCACCTGGACTTGTTGCATCGACTGTTTCCATTGGGATTGATGTCGCTGGTCGGAGTCAGTGCCGGTGGTCGACTGCTCGCCTGTTCGCAACTGCTCGTGGACAACAATCGGACTCACTTCTATCAATGCGGGCGGGTGCCCAGTTCCGGGCGAGTCAGTCACGGTTTGATTCTGGACTACTCGTGCATTTGTGAATGCCTGCGCCGGGGATTCGACGAGGTGGACTTTCTGGGAGGCGAGACCGACCACAAGCGGCGTTTGTCCACAAGCCAGGCCGAACTGGCCTGGGTCGCCTGGCGACGCCCCAACATCAAGAACACGGCGATCGACACGCTGCGCCGGATCAAGCAGGCGACAGCCGGCATCCGTCGAGACGCAAGCGCCAATCGAACGCCATCTGGATCCGACACCGCTGCAGTCGTGCTGCCGAAAACAAAGGAGTCATTACCATGAGCATTGCTGAACGCGAAGCGCCGATGATCACCGGCCCGGCAACGGATCATCGTCCCCTGCGAGTCTGTCATGTCAGCTTGACCTTGAAGACGGGTGGTCTGGAGCGGTTGCTGGCGGACATCGCCCGGCATTACGACGCCGCCAAGTGCCAACCGGAATTCCTGGCATTGAGCGATGTGGGACGCTTCGCCGATGTGATTCGCGACGCTGGATGCACGGTTCACACCCTGCCAGCCAGTGGACGGATCGGCCAGGTCATGCAGATGACTCGATTGTTCCGCCAGCGGCAATTTGATGTTGTCCATACGCATAACACGTATCCGCACATCTACGGCAGTGTCGCTGCCAGGCTGGCAGGCGTGCCTGTGGTCATCAACACGCGGCACGGACAACGTGCCGGCCATGGCTGGAAGTCACGTACGCAGTTCCGCTGGGCCAGCCATCTGGTCAACCGGATCGTGGCCGTTTCCGACGATGCCGCCCAACTGTGTGTCACCGCCGACGGTGTCAACCGTCGCAAAGTGATCCGCATCTGGAACGGCATCGATATCGACGACTTCACGTTTACCGGTCCGGCAACTGCCAACGTGGCCATCTCGGTGGCGCGACTGTCGGCCGAGAAGGATTTTCCCACGTTGTTGCGAGCCGTTGCGATCGCGATTCAAGATGTTCCGGACCTGGTTCTGAAGCTGGTTGGGGATGGTCCTGAACGCCAGCGTCTGGAAGACATGACGCGAGACATGAACCTGTCGCGGCACGTCGAGTTTCTCGGCGAACGCAAGGACGTCCCCGCACTGCTGGCCCAGGCCGGCTTCTTTGTGACGGCGTCACTGACAGAAGGGATTTCACTGACGCTGCTGGAAGCGATGGCGGTCGGTCTGCCCGTCATTGCCACCCGCGTCGGTGGCAATGCGGAGATTGTTCGGATGCCGGAAACGGGGTGCCTTGTGGACCCGGGTGACGCTGCCGGACTGGCCGCCGCGATGGTCTCGATGTGCAGGCGGCCGGAATCGTGGCGGAATCTGGGTCAAGCGGGACGCGAGCGGGTCGAAGAACATTTTGAGGTCCGACGAATGGTGTCGGACTACGAGCAACTTTACCAGGATCTGCTGGCAAAGCAGGTCTGATCAGGTCTGGCACCTGGGTGGCGCAGGTCGGTCATTGAACAGGATGAAGCCGCATGTACGGACGATTGTATCGACATCTACTGTTGCCCTTGTTCGATGGCGTCGTCAAGGGACGGCGTACGATGAGCCATTGGCACGACGCCGAGCAAAGCCAGTGGTGGACCCGCGAACAACTCGAGGAATTCCAGTTCAAGGCTTTGCGCTCCGTGGTGGCGCACGCCCAGGCCACGTGCCCCTATTACTCGGACGAATGGAATGGTCGTGGTCTGGACGCGTCGCGACTGCAGTCCCCGGGTGACTTCACTGCCTGGCCGCTGCTGAATCGAGACACCATTCGGCGTCAACGTCTGAAGATGCGGACAACCGCTCCCGTCAAGCGGATGTCCAAGGCCACCGGCGGTTCCAGTGGTGAGCCACTGCAGTTCGATCTGGACAGCGGCAGCAATGATCGCCGCACCGCCATGACCTACCGTGGTTACGGTTGGGCCGGAGCGGCACCGGGCACCAAACAGTTGTACATCTGGGGCACGGCGGTCGGCAATGTCCCGGGATGGAAGCGGCTTAAGATGGAACTGCACCACCGGTTTGACCGGCATCTGATCCTGAGCTGTTTCGAGTTCACTCCCCAGATGATGCGCCAGCACTTCGACCGCATGAACCGTTACGGGGCCGAAGTCATCGTGGCTTACACCAATCCACTTTACGAATTTGCCCGCTTTCTGAAGCAGGAAGGCCTGACTCCGGTGAAGCCGCGTTCAATCGTGGTGGGAGCCGAGAAACTGCACGACTTTCAGCGTGAACTGATTGAAGACGTTTTCGGGGCCCGGATCTTCGAAACGTACGGCTCGCGGGAATTCATGCTGATCGGAGCCGAATGCGAACACCACTCGGGATTGCATCTGAGCATGGAAAACCTGCTGGTTGAGATCCTGAACGACGATGGATCGCCAACGCCTCACGGCCAGGAAGGCAATGTCGTGATCACGGACTTGTTCAATTATGGCATGCCATTCATTCGCTATGTGAATGGTGATCGCGCGGTGGCCGGCTTTGATCTGTGCCCCTGCGGACGAGGACTGCCGCTGCTGAAAAAAGTGGTCGGCCGGCAACTGGATACGCTTGACACTCCAGACGGTCGCAAGATTCCGGGGGAATTCTTCCCTCATTTGATCAAGGAGTTTCCGGCCGTCCGCCGGTTCCAGGTGGTTCAGGAAACGCGGGAAGTGATCACGCTGAAACTGGTCGTGGATGGCGGACTGACACTGGCCGAACGCGAGCAGATGTTGAGCGAAGTACGCAAATGTACGGGAACCCTGGTCGACGTGCGACTGCAAATGGTGGATGACATTCCACTGACGAATGCGGGCAAATTGAAGGTTGTCGTACACGCCGTGTAATGGCACTGCATGTTTGTGATGCCGATTTATGAATGCTGGGCCGATGATGAGTGACCTGTTCGACAAACAACGACAGCCGGAAACCACGTTGCCTGCAACGAATGGACCGGTGGTCGTACCGATCGACGACGCTGTCAGCCAGCACCTGTCACAGGTGTACTGGGATTGGCGCGTGGCATTCGATCGTGATCCTCAGTCGAACCCATTGCAGCATCCGGATTACGTCCTGACGGAGCTGGCGACCAGTCGAGTCCCCGCGCGATTGAATCCGGTGCTGGTTCGCGAGGAATCCCAACCCGGACAGTTCACCGTCGGCATCCTGGTGCCGAAGTCGGTGCGCACGAATCAGGTCGGCGGGATTGGACCGGGTTGGACGTTGCAGGGACTGCGCCTGGCTGGCGGCCGTTTCCTGGCAACCAACTCGTCACCCGCGCAAGTCGAACGACTGCTGAAACGCGCGACTCAGCACGTCGCCGAATCAAACGCGGACTTCCTGTTGATCGAAGATTTGGATCAGTCCACAACTTTGTACGCAGCAGTCCAGAACGGCGAATTGCACGGCTGTCAGCGGTTCGCCACGCATGAATTCCAGCCGAGACGCTATGTCGACTTTCCTGCCAGCGAGGCGGAGTATTGGTCAACCTTTTCCAGTCGCAGCCTGAGCAAGTTCCGTCGGAATCTGAAAAAGTTTGGTCGGACGCGATTGGAATGCGTGACGGAACTCGAGCAGATTCCCGACTTTCTGCAGTCTGCCCACGAGATCTCCCGGCAAAGCTGGCAGTCGCGTCAATACGGGCTGCGGATTCGCAACGACGATGCGGAACTGAGACAGCTTTCCGTTCTGGCCCAGCACGGAATGCTGCGTAGTTACCTGTGGTGGATCGACGACAAACCGGCGGCGTTTGCCGTCTGCAATCAACATGCAGGCTGTTTCCGATACGAAGAAATCGCGTACTGCTCCGAGTTCGGGCAGTTTTCCCCCGGCCGAACGATGCTGCAGCAGATTGTCGAAGACCTGTTGCGCCACGATTCACCGAAGATCCTGGATTTTGGCGGCGGGGATGCAGAGTACAAGCAGCAGTTCGCCAATCGATCATCGACCAGTGGAACAATCTGGCTGGTCCCGCCCGCCTGGCGGGCTCGCTGTTCACTGTCGTACTTGAAAAGTTGCCGTCAACTGCGGTCAGTTTGTCGGAGGCTGATCAAAAAATCTGGACTGGGGACGAGCGCCCGACAATGGATCCGCGCAGGCGGCGCTGCCCATCCCGCAGATTCAATCCCAATCACGAATGATGTCGCCCAGGCGACATCCAACCCGAATCCATAGCGATTACCCCCCAATCCGTTCAGAGAGGAATGATGATGAAAATCCTGTTTTACTCCTACGCATATCCGAACGCGTTGAATCCCGGGTTGGGAACATTCAACCGGGCCATGATTGCGGGGCTGTCGACCGAGCACGAAGTCCGTGTCGTGTCGCCTGTCTCCTTCGTCGAAACGTGGGGGGCGGCCCTGAAGCGGAAACTGCCACGCGGCCTGAACGACCCTCAGTTTTCTGCGGTTCCGAATGTGCCGGCGGAATACCTGACCAGTTACTACACGCCGAAGATTCTTCGATCTCAATACGGACGCTGGATGTGGTGGTCCGTCGCGCGCCGGTTGAATCGGACGATGAAGTCGTTCAAGCCGGACGTCGTGCTGTCGTACTGGGCTCATCCAGATGGTGAAGTGGCGGTCCGAATGGCTCACCGGCATGGAGTGCCCGCTGTCGTCATGGCCGGTGGCAGCGACGTCCTGGTGCTCGGCCGAAACGGAAAGCGTCAACAGAAGATCCTGAACGTCATGCACAACGCCGATGCCGTGGTCACGGTCAGTGAAGACATCGCGGCAACGCTGTCACGCGACGGGGTTGATCCGCGGAAGGTGCGAGTTGTACGACGCGGAGTCGACCGATCGATCTTTTCACCGGGTGAGCGAATGGTCGCACGTCGCGGCCTGGAAATTCCCGAAAACGCCACCGTGCTTGTTTCAGTGGGTCGCCTGGTCCCCGTGAAGGGACACTGCCACCTGTTGCAGGCCTGTCGGCTGCTGGCAGCCCGTCGAGTCCCATTTCGTTGCTATATCATTGGCGATGGACCGTTGAAGGCCGATTTGCAACGACAAATCACCCAATTGGGGCTGGAAGGATCGGTCGAGTTGAAGGGGAATCAGACACAGAATCAACTGGCCGAATGGTATCGAGCGGCGGACGTGACGGTTTTGCCCAGCAATTCCGAAGGGGTACCGAATGTCCTGCTGGAATCAATCGCCTGCGGGACACCGTTTGTCGCTTCGGATGTCGGCGGTATCCAGGAGATCGCCGATTCGCGGCACGATCGACTGGTTCCACCGGCCAGCCCTGTCGCCCTGGCAGACGCGATCGAATGGCAATTGAAGGTCCGTCGATTCGACCTGCCACCGCGCGCGTTTGAACCATTGGCCCTGAAGGCCGCGGCACGGCGATTGACGCAGATCATCGAAGATGTCCGCGGCACTGTGAAGCGCCGCTCATCGAAGTGGTATGCCTTCGGGCAGCCGAAGCCCGAATCGATCACCGAAGCTACTCCAGTGGAATCGGCCTGCAGTGTTCAGAACTCACTCCCCGCGGCGTCATCGGCGATCACCCGGCCGGTGACGTCGATGACTGAGGAAACGCAGGCTCCGGATGCTCACTGGCACGAAGAACTGTGCCTTCCATCCACGAACTTTTTCGCCAGTGAACTGGGACGCACGGGCGAAGAGTTCGTGCTTCCGAAAATGTGAAATGCCGGAACTGACTCCATGAACATTTTGCGACAGATCACCAAACGACTGCTGACCGCATGCGTGCCTTCGCACCGGTTGCTTGTCCGCGGTCCACGGTGTGGACCGACAGACCGTCCGCGGCTGGCGCTGACATTCGACG
>JAFEBS010000092.1 GCA_018242525.1 Planctomycetota bacterium
AAATAGCGATGGCTGAAGCAAGCAAGATCGAATGGACGGATCACACGTTCAACCCGTGGGTGGGTTGCTCGAAGGTCCACGCGGGCTGCACGCACTGTTATGCCGAGACTCTGATTGCCACGCGGTATAAGCGGGCCGTGTGGGGGCCAAACGGAACGCGTGTTCTGACTACGAGATCAAACTGGGCCAAGCCGTGCCGCTGGAACGAAATGGCCAAAGCCGGGATCTGTCCGAAGTGCAGCGGAAAAACGTTCGTCAAGGTTAAGCAAGACCGCATTCCGTGCGATCGGTGCAATCAGGCCGGGAACATCGGACCGTATCGGGCGAAGGTGTTTTGCGCGTCACTGGCGGATGTGTTCGAGGACTGGCAGGGGCCGATTGTCGCGAGTGACGCTGTCTCCCTGTGGCAGTGTCCAGAATGCGATGTGATTCGATCGGGAGCCTTGCCAGAGGTTCAAAAGGTGCCGGTCCATTGCTATCTCCACGGTGCGTGCAGACCACTCACGATGGATGGTGTACGACGACGGTTATTCGCGATGATCGACGACACGCCGTATCTCGATTGGCTGCTGTTGACGAAGAGGCCGGAGAAGATTCGCCGGATGTGGCCAGAATACGCGATCGTGCCAAATGGTGATCCTGTGTTCACGCGTCGTGACAACGTGTGGCTCGGGACATCGATCAGCGATCAGGCCAGCGCCGATAAGCAAATCCCGGAACTCGTCGAGTGCCGGGAGTTGTCGCCGGTCGTGTTCCTGTCAGTTGAGCCGCTGTTGGGTCCAATCGATTTGGATTTCGCCTGTGCAAAGCGAGATATCTCGTGCATTGATTGGGTGATCATCGGCGGGGAATCGGGCCACGGAGCCAGGCCGTACAACGTCGATCACGCGTGGGATCTCCTGCGGCAGTGCGACAGTGCGGAAGTCCCCGCATTTCATAAGCAATTGGGGGCATTCCCAGTCACGACGAACATCAATCAATACGAGTTCGAAGGTGATGTTGCTGGGTGGGGTGACTGCGCCGCGAGTGCTCGATTCGGTCTCCAGCATTCCAAGGGTGCGGATATGTCCGAATGGCCAAGGCCGTTCGATCAGGATGGCTTGAAAGTCCGTCAATTCCCGGTCGTGTCGTAACACAAGTTTTGACGCCGGGGTGTGGCACAGGAAAACGCCAGATGTCGCAAGGCAATACCATCATTAAGTTTCGCGTTGATCCTGATCTGGAATCGCGAATTATCGACGCGATCGAGAGCCGTAACGAGGTGACTCAGGACGTGCCCGACAACGTCAGTAGCTGGATTCGGAAAGCAATCGAAATGCGTCTCGATCATCTGGAACGGGGCCGGGGAAAACGGGCCAAGGGAGCGAGCGATGGCAGCGAGGCCAAAGGTTCACAAATTCAAGCTGGAGGATTTCCGGGGCGGGCAAGTTGCGGGAGTCCTGTGTCTGGCAGCGTTCCGGGATCGCACATTGTTGAAGCCGGTTGAAAAGTGGGTGGCCGATGGCCTGCTGGTCTTCGGGGCAGGCGGTCGCGATGTCTGCGAGGACATGCTGTATCTGGCGAGCGAGCGGCCAACGCCAGCAATCGAAGATGGATCGAAGCCGAAGGAACCAACGAAAGCAAAATCGGTCAAGCCAGGTCCTGAGCCATTCCGAAAGCGGGGCGGAGTCAAGGGAGCGGGTTGGTTGTCGCAAGATCTGGTGTTTGTCGATCCGCTCGTGTTGCCGCGCGGGTTCCATATCACGGAGGCGACAGAGACAAAGACCGAGGAATGGTACGCGTGCCGATCAGCCGTACTGCGGATCGAAAAGGAAACTGGAGAAAAGCCGCTGATCTGCAAAATCAACAACGTCCTGAGGGTGATCGAACAACGATTTCTGACGGGCGTGAAACCAGAAGGAACTCTATGAAAACGCAATCGGCTTTGCCGTGGTTTGGGAGCGACAGCGAAGTAGCTCCACAGTTGGCCGCGATGCTGGATCACTGCAAACACGTCACGATCCCATTCTGTGGCGGGCTCGCAATCCTGCCATATCTGAAAGCGAGGGCGATCGTCGCCAACGACAAGCATTCTCACGCGATCAATTTCTATCGGCAAGCGGCTGGACATCATGGGCATGAAGCCAGAGAGGTACTGGTCGAGATGTGCAAACGAACTCTGTCGCATCCGTCTGAAATGTCGCGGGCAGTCGAAATACTGAAGGTCTCCAACGCCGGGATTGATGCCGCATGGGCCTTTTGGGCGCTGTGTTGGCTGGGTCGTAAGGGCAAGGGAGGGACCAAGCATCAAGGCGGGTTGCCTTCCATCCGCCGAACTGCCAGTGGCGGGACAAACGCCAGTCGAGTCCGTGCGGCCGCAGACGATCTGCCAGCATGGGCGACAGAATTGGAACGATGTGAATGGGAGTCGATCGACTTCCGGGAGCAACTCCCAAAAGTCGCAGAACATCCCGAGTGTGGTATCTACGCCGATCCTCCGTGGCGAGGGCCAGGCAGAAACTATTTGCATGAGTTCGCCGACACCGATCACCACGATTTGGCGCTCTACCTGCAGCGATTCCACGAAACGACAGTAGTCGTGAGATACGGAGACGATCCGCTCATCAGATCGCTGTATCAGGGATGGACGATTATCGAAGCCGAGGCACGGAATCAGGCCAACGCGGTCATGGGTGAGATCTGGATTACGAACCGGCCGTGAAGCTGCAGAGGGAGTTGCTCCAATGAGGGAAGCGAACAGCGATATTGAGGAAGTGCTAGACACCATTCGGTCACAACTGTTAGATTGTAAATCAGCCAGGCAGACGGGAATCGCCTCGTTTGACGTCATGCTGGCTGTCGGAAGTTGCACGGCAGTAAACACGAAGCTGCAGAAAAGCAAGAAGATCGGAGAAAAGCGGGAGGATCGGTTTCCCGTATAGCAAGCCGTCAAACAATCTGTGTGGGTGATGTCCTTAAGCCCGGTAGTTCCTTCGCAAGTGCGGGGGAGTTGCCGGGCTTTTCGTCGTTTATGGAGTGAGGCAAATGCCAACGCGGTCAATGATCGTTGTGAATGAAATCCTGATCGTGCTGATTGGATCAACAGCACTTGCACAGATGGGAGAGGCCAGCGGGTTGACGCCACGTCAGATCGTGATGGCCTGGTGCATCGTCGGCGGGTGTCTCGGGGCGTTCTGTTCGCTCCACTTCTTTCGAGTGCCACCAAGCGATCACGCCCAGGCGGACATTGCGTGGCAGTTCTTCGTGAACCTGATTCTGTCGGCCGTGATATCGCCGCTCATCTGTCCATACGTCGCCGCCTGGACGGGAACACCAAACGGCATGGAGTCGGCCGTACCGACAGCCACCATTCTCGGGATAGTCGCCCAACGCGTGGTTGCCAGGTATCTGCCGTACGCCCAGAAGATCGCGGACGCACGGGTAAAGAACGCCGCAAAAGCCATGGGCGTGGATGACGAGTCGGGCGGGTGACGCGCGTAGGTTCTTTTTTGGCTTTTGGGTCGAACACTGCATACGCCCCAGTCGGAAAAACAATTTGATTTCTCCCTGAGTATAAAAATGCCATACAAAAACAAGGATGACGACAATGACAGCGCCCTTCGCCGGGGGTTGGAACGATCGGCGAAGGTACGGGATATCGGGCCGCCCCCCGAATGTGAAAACAAACGACTCCGTAAGAAAGTGGAGTCATGCCCGGAAGAATTCTTGCGGGTGCTGTGGCCAGAGTTGTTCCGATGGCAGTTCAGCCCGGACCAGCGGAAGGGCATCTTCCAGTTGGACGAAATCACAGAACGCGGGGGGCTGCAGGCGATCGCAGATCCACGAGGCACGGGCAAAACACAGCGAGTGATTCGCCAGGCTTTGAAAGCCATTCTGACCGGGAAGCGGCGATACGTTTGTATCGTCTCGGCGACCGAGAAGGCCGCGAAGAAAATCATCAAATCAATTCGGACGATCGTGTGTTACAGCGCGAAGCTCCAAGGGCTGTTCCCGGCCGAACTGCATGGATTCAAACAACTCAAAGGACAAAACAGGCTGGCGGGTGGGCAACTGTGCGTGGGCATGCCAACGGAGATTGGCGTGGCGGCGGATCAGATAGTGTTCCCGATGATTCCGGGCTCGAAGTGTGCCGGGGCAATCATCAGTTCGTGCAGTATCACGGGCAATGTTCGCGGGCAGTTTCACACGCTGTCGGACGGGGCGGTCATCAGGCCGGATCTTGTCATTGTCGACGATCCACAGACGAAGGAATCCGCAAAGAGCCGGACGCAGACAGAGGATAGGCTGGAGATCATCGAAGGCGATGTGCTGGGGTTGGCCGGGCCGGACACGCCAATCGCTTGCGTCGTCCTGTGTACGGTCATCAAGACCGATGATATGTCGGACCGCATTCTCAAAGAGGTCAAGTGGCACGGTCGCCGTACCAAAGTCATCGTGGAGTGGCCGACAAACACGAAGGCATGGGAGGAGTATTTCGATCACTTTGACGAAGCGATCAGCCAGGGGAAGCCCCAGCGAATCAACGCCCTCTATCGCAAGCGTCGGAAGGAACTCGACGCCGGGTGTGTCGTTGGCTGGAAGAGTCGGATTGAAACGGGGGACGTATCCGCCATTCAAACCGCAATGCACATCTGGCATCGCATGGGGGCGACGGCATTCGCGGCGGAATGCCAGAACGAGCCCGTCCGGCCGGATGCCGCCAGCAGCCTGATCACGTCCACAGAACTGTTGACGCGGATCAACTCACTGCCACGCGGCGAAGTGCCGCTGAAGGCCGAACACATCACCGCCGCAATCGACGTCCAGGGCGAACTGCTGTACTGGACAATATGTTGGTGGATGCGTGGGTTTGGCGGGGGGATTCTCGACTATGGGGCATTCCCAGATCAGGGCCGAAACTATTTCGCACTGAGTGAAGCCAATCCAACGCTACAGCATGCCACGAAGCGCACCGCAAAGATGGCCGCTGTCCGGGCCGGGTTGGACACTCTGATCAGCCGACTGATGTCCCGCGTGTTTGTACGGCCGGACAAACTGCCGATGCGAGTTGAGCGGTTATGCGTCGATGCCAACTGGGGCGAGTCGACTGATCACGTCTACGACGCCTGCCGCGAATCACCGTTTGCCCAGCTACTGCGGCCGACACACGGGAAAGGCTTCAGCGTGCGGGAACGACCGATGAGCCAATGGAAAGCCCAGGCAGGAGAAACGGCGGGGTTTCATTGGTTCAAGCGAGTCGGCAAGCGAGCGATTCGGTACTTGGTCAAGGATTCAAACTTCTGGAAAACGTTCGTCCACAACGGACTGTTGTTGCAGCCCGAAGAGCCTCACAGCATCAGCTTGTTTCATGCGATGCCCCATGAACACAGGCTGCTTGCGGATCATCTGACGTCGGAGGTAAGGCATCGGCCGAAGACGGAAGACGGTCGCACGGTAGATCAGTTCGTTCTGATTCCGGGCCGTGAAAATCACTGGCTGGACACGCTCGTTGATTGTGCGGTCGGCGCCAGTGAACTCGGTGTGACATTGAGGGAAACGCCGATCCCAACGCAGCCAGCCCGCAAGGGGCCAATTGAACCAACGTATTACTGATCGAAGAACGGAGTCGACTAAATGCCGAAAGCGAAGTCTGACACGAAGACAAAGACCGCCGCGAAGCCTGGTAAACCGAAACCCGCACAAATTGCATCGTACGATGCAAAAACAGAAAAGCCGAAGGGGCGTCCAGCAGGGTCGAAAAACGAGCCGTGCGACATGGTGGAAGCCAGTGTCACGACGTGTCGCAAGTGCGGTTCCACAAAACGAACGCCCTACTTCCCGAATCCACGTCGGCCGGTCAATGGGGTTGTCTGGCGCAAGTGCCGATGCCTGGAGTGCCGACAGGTCAGGATCGATGTTTATCGCGAACAAATCGAGAACTGATTTGTTTTTCTCCAAACAAATCAATTCTTGATTTCATTCCGATTGAACGGTCTCCACAACAGAACTCAAGTTTGGTGAAGTGCGTCCATGGCAGACAACACAGCAGAAATCGAACGACTTCGGGCCATCCTTCGGGAAGGCGTTACGACGGTGAGTGTCGGCGGGACAACAACGACGGTTGACTTGAACGTCATTCGTCAGCAACTCCGCGACCTTGAGCGGACCGACGACATCGAAGGGTCACGCAAGCCGCGTATCTCTTCGATCGACGTTGGCGGGCTGATGGGTGGCAGCAATCGCAGCAGTTACTACGGGGATTGCTGATGAACTTCGCGGGGGCATGGAACGCCGCAAGAATCGCATTGGGCTACGACGCTGTCGAACAACCGACGAAGCGCCGCCAGTCGTCGACGAACTTGCGTAGTGAAGATGCCGAGTTGACTTCGCAAAAGCGAAAGCAACTCGTCGCGCAGTCAAACGATTTGTTGAGGAACTTTTCGATTGCCAGGTGGGCGGTTGGAAAGCATTTGGATTTCGTGTCACGTTTCAGCTTTGCCAGTCAGACCAAGACCCCATTCGACTACGAGTTTCAATCTCGGATGAATGAATGGATGGAAGATCCGAAACGATGCGACGTGCGAAAGCAGCATTCGTTTTACGACATCCTGCGAATGACAGAGGCCAGGGCGGTGACTGTCGGCGACCATTTGTTGGTGAAGGTGCAAGGCCAGCGGTTGCAGCAGATCGAATCAGATCGACTCCGAACGCACGACGCCGGGCCGAATGACAAGATCGTGCACGGTTGCCGCCAGGATGGGCCTGGTGCGACGGTGGCTTATCAGATCCACAAGCGGGGTCGCAACGGGAGCGGTTACGAGTTTCAGCGCGAAGTGTCGGCCGAGAATTGTCTGTTTCACGCCTACTTTCCTTCGGAGCGATCGGACCAGACACGCGGCGTTGGGCTGATCACTGCGGGGGTGAATGATTTCATCGACGCGTACGAGTGGGCTGACATTGCCAAGGCGACGGAAAAAGCCCGTGCCGCGCTGGCGATGATCTTCCGCACGACGTCGGGCGAAGGTTCGTTGGGAAACTACACGCCGGTGGGCAACGGAAAGTACGCGGTCAAGTTGGGTCGTGGTCCGTTCTCGATGGAGCTTGAGCCAGGTGACGAAGTCGAGTTCAAGTCGAGTAACACGCCTGCTGGTGAGACGGTGCGATTCTTCAGCGGGTGCATCGGGTTTGCGTTGAAGTCGCTGGATCTGCCTTTGTGCTTTTACGATGAAACGTTGACGAACTTTTTCGGGCAGCGGGCACAGTTCATCCTCTATATCGAGTCGTGCAAGTCCAAACGCTTGCGATTGCGGGTCAATGTCCTGCATCCGCTCACGCATTGGTTGCGGGCCTGCTGGGTCGCAAGTGGAAAACTGAAGCTGCCTGCCGGAGTCACGTCGACAACGTTGGGCAAACTGCCGTTCGCCTGGAGACCGGCTGGCATTCCCTGGTGGAACCCCGTTCAGGAAGTGACGGCGCAGTTAATGGCGATCCGTGGCGGGTTGGCCAATTACGAGGATGTCTATCTCGAAGCCACGGGCCGGGATTGGTTCGAGGACATGCTGCGACTGAAAGAGCAACAGCAGTTTCTGGTTGATAACGAAATCACACTCGACCCCTCACTAGCTCCGGCAATGGCCGCGTTTCTGGTTGGACAGCAGCAACAGCAAGACAACCCACTCAATGGGTTGCCAATCGCTAATTCAGGGATGGCAGTATGACGCGCCTGAAGCTCGACAAATCGCCGTCGCGGTCCCGCCTGCAGTCGCTGGCAGTGGGATCGGTGCCGGTACAGACCAAGCCGACTGACGGCAAGTTCGGCGCGGGGATGCTGGCGGATGTCTCGGCAATCACCAAGGGTGAGGCGCTGGGCCATGGGTTCTGGATCGATGAAGTGTTTCTTGGCCAGGTGGCCAACGCGTTGGCGGTGGCGACGAACGGCAGCAAGTCGCGTTTCACGCATCCGGGGTTGTCGGCGGACGGTTTGGCCAAGGCTCTGGGCGTGGCGATCGGGGGGCGAGTGGAAGGAGATCAGGTTTTGACGGACCTGCATTTCTACGCCAGCGCTCACAGGTCGCCGGATGGTGACTTGGCCGGGTACGTGATGGAACGAGCGGGCGAAGATCCGCAGCACTTCGGCACGTCGATCATGTTTGTGTCAGATCGGCAGGCTGAAGATGAGTTCATGTTGGCCAACGGTGGCCACTGGGAGACCGTTGACGATGGGTGGGAATCGTATGACATCATCGTTGGCTTCACGTCGCCTGATCCGTTGAACGTCGACAACCTGCCGCACGTTCGATTGTTGGAATTCTTGGCGATCGATGTCGTTGACGATCCGGCCGCGAATCCAAGCGGCATGTTTCATCGCGATCTCTCAACGATCGATGCCGCCCAAGGCTATCTCGATTTCGCGCTGGGCCTGTCCGACCGGAAGCCCACCGGGATTGCGTTTGATGTCGACCCCGAAAGGGCGCGACTGTTCTTTCAGCGTTACGCCGCCGAGCGCGGTTTCCAATTGCCCAGGAAAGGGAATGTCATGCCGAATATTTTCAAACGGGGGAAACTGAGCAGCGGAAATCCTGCGACAGACCCCGAGCCAGTCGACCCAAACGCGAAAGTGGAAGGGGCGGATGCCACGCCACCGACCGGCGCTGTGACGTGTCCAGACTGCGGGGCGGTGTTTGCCCCTGATCAGAAGGAACCGACCGGCCAGCCAAGCCAGGAACCGACGCCAAGCGAATACGCCGCACAGCATCAACGGTTCGTCGAAGCCTTTGGCGCTGAGAACGGTTCCAAGTGGTTCTTCGGCAAGGAATCTTTCGAGGCCGCACAGGTCAAGCATTATCAGTCGCAACTGGCCGCGAAGGATGCAGAGATCACAGCGCTGAAAGCCAAGCTGACAGACGCCGAAACACGGCTGGCAGCGATCGCCAACAGCGGTGTTTCGGCGTTGGAATCATCGCCAGCGCCGAAGGGGGGCGACGGCGAAAACAAGGGGTCGTCGTTCTCTTCACTGTTCAAAGTCAAAAGCTGACAGCCGTTCGCGTGTTGCGGACCTGTTGAATCAATTTTCACTCGGTAAGGAATGCCAACATGGCGGACTCATTTGTAACACTCGCCGATCTGGTCAAACTGAATGATCAGAATCTGGCGGACATCGACGTAACAGACCTGCTGCAGGGTGCGCCATTTCTGGCGGCACTGGCGGCGGTCATCGCCTCGAATGGAACGAACCATTCGTATCTGAAGGAAACCGCCGCTCCCGTGGTTGGCTTCCGAGCGGTGAACGCTGGCCGGTTCAATTCGACCGACACAGACACGAAGGTCGAAATCGCCTTGCAGATCCTTGACGCTTCGTTCACGGTCGACAAGGCGCTGGCAGATGCCTACGCCAAGGGCGGGGCACCAGCCTATCTGTCGCGGCGAGGGAGGCGGGCATTGCGAGCCGCGTTCGCCGGGGCAGAAGCACAGTTGTTCTACGGCACCGGTGCCGATGCCGATGGGTTTGTCGGAATGGCGCAAGCCGCCACGGTCGATGCGTTGGCCGATACGGACCATGTTGTCAACGCCGGTGGAGCGACCGTTGGTGGAGCATCGTCTGTGTGGGCAGTGCACACTGCGGACGATGATTCTGGTGTCTGTGTTGTCACAGGCCAGGATGGGCAGATCAAGATTGATGATTCCGTGGTGATCAAGGCGCAGGACGGGGCGGGCAAGTCTTACCCGGCTTACTTCACGCCAATCGAAGGCTGGTTGGGTCTGCAGGTTGGTTCAGCGTACGACATGGCACGAATCGTCAACCTGACCACCGAAGATGGTCACGGCCTGGATGATGATCTGCTGAGTCAACTTGTCGAGCTTTTCCCGTCCGACAAGCCGCCCACGATGATCGTCATGAATCGGCGTTCTCGTGGCCAGTTGCAGCGATCGCGAACCGCCACGACGGCAACCGGGGCAACAGCGCCGATGCCGAAGGATTATGACGGAATTCCGATCATCTGCACGGATCAACTGTCCAAAACCGAAGCCCTGGTCGCCTGATGCAATCGCGGCCTTGAAGCCGCGTATCGATAGCCCGGCAGTCAGTGCGCTGCCGGGCGTTTCCTCTCAACTCCACTTCCAAGGGGAAGCCATGAATCTGAATTCGCTGTACAAGAAACTCAAGACGAACGTCGCGAGCGGGATTTCGTTCCTGCGGACCGCGCTCGTGATCGATCTGGCCAAGTCGTACGTTGTGATGCTGGATCGAATGCGCGTCACTGGCACGGGGGCCGCGCTGGGGACTGCAGCGGGGACGCCTGCCGGAGCGTTGGGCCTGACGGTCGGCACGTTCGCCACGAACAGTCCAAAGCTGATCGGGGAAGCGGCCAGCAACAACAGCAAGACCGACAAGTGTCGGTTCCTGTTTCCGTTGCCGGTCGAGTATGTGGCGGCGGGTGCCGTCACGGTCCGCATCCGCTGCAAGGAAACTGTGGGCGCGGCGACGGTCGCCACGTCGATCGATTGCGAGTGCTACAAGTCGGACAAAGAAGCGGGCATCGGCACGGATCTTTGTACGACGGCGGCACAGGACGTGACCACGGAATTCGGCAACAAGGATTTCGTAATTACGCCAGCCGGGTTGGCTCCTGGTGATCTGCTGGACATCCAGTTGACGGCAGTGACCAACGACACAGGCGGGGCCGTGGGAACGATCATCAACATCACCAACGTGGAACTGTTGCTGGACGTTCAGGGATAGCAACCCACAAGGGCCAATCCAGATGACTCTTGCCACCGCTGTACTGTCGCACTTCCGCCGCCTCAAGCGGTCCAACGGGATCAGTGCGACCGTACAGCGCGGCGAAGGGGATCCGGTCCCCGTCACGATCGTGTTGGGGGCCACGGACAGCACGACGCTCACGACGCGGGAATCCTACGTGTCTGCGGACATGCAGGACATCCTGATCGAAGTCGCTGACTACAAGCCCACGGGAGGCGTGGCCAGCGACCCCGAGGACGGGGACGTGTTTACGTACGACGAAGCGGGACAAACGTTGACGGTCGAATTGCAAGCGCCACCAAACCAGAAGTGTTTTGTCCGATGGCGTGGTGGTGAGGTCTTTGTCCTGCACGGAAAGGTATTGAATCGCTGATGTCAGTCATCGCACCATCTGCGGAGGCCTGCCAGGCACTGGTTGATCGGATCAACTCAGGCTCTGGCATCGCATACACACTGACGACGCCAGCAACCTATACCTACGTGCTGGACGAAGACATTAAGGACACCGCGAACATCGGCGTAATCGTGGTTCACGATCGCGAGCGGACCTTGAATGAATCTCTTGACCTGCAGCAACGCACATCGCACGACGTGAGAATCGTCGTGCAACAGAAACTGACGAACACTTCCGCCACAACCATCGACGCCCTGCGGTTGTTGTTGCGGCAGTTGTACGAAAGGGTCTATGGGTTTCAGTCAGCGGATCAACGGGTGACGGTCTGGGAATGCGACGAGCCAGACGAAGAGACCGACCGCGCGACGGTCGTCGGGCCACGGGTGTTTCAGCAGGGGATTGAGCTGCGCGTCGAAGTGGAGCCGCCAGCATGAGCGGACTCAAAGGGATGGAGGAACTGTTACGGAACCTCGAAAAACTGCAGCGTGGCGCACCGTCGATCGCCAGTGCAGCGGTCGGGGCCGGGCTTGCAGTGTTGGGCAACGCCGCGACAGCCGCGTCTCCCGGGCAGATTGGCCTGGAGATCGGTCGCAGTCGTAAGCGGGTCGGTCTGAAGGTCCGGGGAAAGGTTGGCCTGGAAGTGGGAAACGCAACGGCAGCCAGACCGCACGGGCACTTTCTGGCGTTGGGAACGAAGTACATCGTGGCCCGCCATTTCCTGCGGACTGCGTTTGAATCGGTGGTCGGGCG
>JAFEBS010000093.1 GCA_018242525.1 Planctomycetota bacterium
ACTTTTTCAAATTGGGGTGCCACGGTCTTACCGTCTTCGGTAAGGCCGCGCGAGTGCTCAATCGGCACGGCCATGTCGAGGACTCCATAATCGTGGCACCCGATTCCCAATTTGAAAAACGGCAATGGCCTGTGGGAGAGGCGACTCCGCGCTGACAACCGCAGCCCGAATCGAGTATCCTGTTCGATGGTTACAGACTCCCTTGGCGGAGAATAGGATGCGACGATTTCATGGACTGTGCCTGGCGCTGGGAGCGCTGTTGTTGGCCGTTGCTGCAACCGCGCAGGACGCAACCGGTCCGCGGCTGTTAATCGAGCCAGACCGCGATGTCGCTCAGGCTCTCGTCGAAGCCCGACAAGCGATCGGAAAAAAGCAATATCATTCGGCGGTGCTGTTGTTGCAGGGAGTGCTGGACCAACCTGAGGACTTCTTTGTCGAAAGGAGTTTTTCGGACGATCTGGGAAATCGGGGTGGAACTCGTCGGCAGGTTCTGCAATTACTGATGTCGATGCCCGCGGACGGTCAGGCGGCCTACGAATTGGAATATGGTGCCACCGCACGAAACCTGTTCGATGCCGCCGCACAGAGCGGTGATCTCGCGGCCATGGCCGAGGTCGTGCGACGGTTCGCGGCCACGTCCGCTGGCTACGATGCGACGATCTCGCTGGCGGCACACGCGTTCGATGCGGGCCTGCCGCTGGAAGCGGCGTTGTTGCTGGACTCGCTGCGCGGCCATTCCCGGCGAACTCCGCAACTTTCCGTGATGCGGGCGGTCTACTGGACTCGGGCTGGGCGGGCCGAGCGAGGGTTCGCGGCGCTGCGGGAGCTCAAACGCTCGGGATCGGTCGGGAAAATCCGGATTGGCGGCGAGGACGTCGCGCTTCCCCTGTCGGACGACGACGCGCGGAAGCTGATCCAGGCGTCCGCGGTCCAGATCGTGACCCAGCCGAACCAGGTTCCGTTCTGGTCGATGTCGGGAGGCGGACCGTCCCGGAATTCTTCCGCGATTTCCGCCAGTCCGGTGGGAGGGAATATCTGGCAGGTTTCCACTCTGGCGCACCTGACATTGGACGGGCGCGAGGCCGAGGACCGCGGTCACCGCGCTCGATTTCAACAGGTGCTGCAAAAGATTGCGCACGGCCTGCAGGAAGAAAATCAGATTGCCATTCCGGCATCGCAACCGCTGGTGGTCGGCGACACCGTTGTCTACCGCACACTCGGCGATGTCACGGCGGTCAGCCTGAGGACGGGCGAGTTGCTGTGGCGGTCGGCCCTGGTGGATGAAGGGCTGGTTCGATTGATGAACACCCGCGTGCTGGAAGCGCGCGGGCGCATGTCCCGGTTCGGGATGCCTCAGCCGGTGATCACATTGGAGGGTCACCTGGAACGGCGTACGTATCGGGATCAGGCGGCGGGGACACTCAGTTCCGACGGTCACGCGGTGTTTGCTCTCGAAGATCTGGACTCGATTCCCAATACGTTTGCCCTGGTGGGATCCGCCTCCAACAAGCTGGTGGCTTACGACCTGGCGGGCGGCCGCATGCTGTGGGAAGTGGGCGGCCCGCGCGGCTCGAAGCCGCCGGAACTGTCGGCCCAATTCTTCCTGGGGCCTCCGTTGCCTCTGGACGACAAACTGTACGTGCTATCCGAAGGACATGGAGCCGTTCAACTGCTGGTCCTGAAGCAGGATGCCGATCGGCAAGCGGTGCAACTGGAATGGCTTCAGACGCTGATTCCCGCCGACATCGGTGTCACTGCGCAACCGATGCGGCGGTTATCGGGATTGTCCCCGTCCTATTCGGATGGAATGCTGATTTGTCCAACATCGTCCGGATTTGTGGTGGCCATGGATCTGGCGCGTCGTGCGCTGGCGTGGGGATTCCAATACCCGTCCCTGGTGAAAGTCGAACCTCGACGCGGCAACTTCATGGTGGATCCGTCCGTGCAGTCGGAACAGCAATTGGAGGAAACAGAAAAGTCGGCACGCTGGATTGACAGCAATCCCGTGATCGCCGACGGTCGGGTGCTGATCACACCCCGGGACTCAGACAGGCTGTTTTGCCTGGACCTGGTGGATGGTCACGAACTCTGGCAGATCCCGCGCGAAGACTGGTTGTATGTCGCCAGCATCGTGGACGGAAACGCGATCCTGGTCGGCCGTCACGGTGTTGGGGCTGTTCAAATGTCGGATGGTGAACACGTTGATTCCTATCGCACGGTGGTTCAGCCGACGGGTCGCGGGGTTCGCAACGGAAACAGCTATTACCTGCCGACAGCATCGGGCGAGATCGCCACACTCGATCTTCGAACCGGGAAGATCATCGCGCGTTCCAAGCTCATGGGCAGCCTGGTGCCTGGCAACCTGGCAGCCGGAGGTGGGGCGATCGTTTCGCAAAGTGCCAATGAAGTGGTTGGGTTCTCGCCGCTGCCGGCGATCGAACTGCGGATTGCCAGTCAATTGAAGATCGATCCGCATGATCCCCAGGCACTGGCGCTGCGGGGTGAATTGCGGTTGCACCGGGGTGAAGAGGCCGCCGGCCTGGCAGACTTGCGAGAATCGTTGCAGGGCCGTCCCGATCCCTATGTCAAAAGTGTTCTGGCGGCCGCATTGCTGGCCAGCCTCAGAAGCGACAGTACCAACATCCGTGAACGTGTCGCCGAATTGGAACTGATCACAGACGATCCTCAGCAGAAGAACGAATTCCTGCTGCTCTATACCAGGGTGCTGGAAGCGGCCGGTGACCATCGGACCGCATTCGCTCAGATGATTCGGCTGGCCGAGAACTCTCAATTCCTGGACACGCTGGAAACCATTGAGCCCCGGTATTTCGCCCGAACCGACCGGTCCATTCGGTCCCGTCTGATCGAGACCTATCAGGCCACTCCTTCCGGCGACAGATCCGAACTGGACAAGATCCTGGAGCAGCACATCCTTTCGGCGGTGGAACCGGCGCACGTCGAGCAACTGCAGCGCTGTTGGCGCTTCTTCAGCGGACTCCCCAAGGTCGATTCGGTCCTGTTGAAACTGACGATGGAAATGAAGGGGATTGAAGAACCAGAGCGGCAGGAATTGCTGCGGTCGTTCATGCGATCCGGCGATCCGCAGGTGGCTGCTCAAGCCACGTCGTTGCGGTGTCGTGAGGTGATCCAGGCGAACCTCTGGCCCGAGGCTGCCCGATTGATCACGCGATTGCGCACCCAATTCGCAGATCAGGAGTGCCTGGAAGGAAAGACTGGTAAGAGCCTGGCCGACGAATGGGCGGTTCGCGACGAACTGCAGGCACTGCTGAAGCCCCCCGTCGTCTGGGCACCGGGCGAAATCGAATTCACTCGAACTCAGCGACCGCGGCAACGTCAGATCCCGGCCGAAATCCTCTCGCGATTCGGTTCGGCGATGGCGGGCTGGTCGTTTGAAACCAACCTGGGCGGGAATATTCTGACCGCCCGGAATGCGTTTGGAATTGTCCGCTGGAACCTGGCCCTTCCCAACGATGTCGAGTTTCACGAAAACGGTGGGCGTAGTGGTGTTTCCAGCCAGGTTCAGATTTACGACAACTGGCTGGCCGTCACTCATAACGGACACTTTGCAGTTGTCGATGCGTCCTCAACGACGCCCCGCGTCGCCTGGCAACAGTCGCTGAGGATCCCTGGAACTCCCAATGACGACTGGACGCGGCTGCAGCGCATGCGCATGGGGCTTCGGACGAACCCCCAGTCCGGCCGGGTGCTCGCACTGACGCGCGAAACGGTGATCTATTCGGTGGGGACGAAACTGCTGGCGAACGAACTGGAAACGGGCCGCCTGGTCTGGTCACGTGAAGATCTGCCCTTCCTGAATGGTTCAGCGGACGATCGAATCGTCGCGATTGAGGCGAACGGGTCCACCACGATCCTGAGAACTCTGGACGGGGCCGTGGTCTCCAGGCGGCCCCAGGAAAAAGGGACGCTCCTGTGGACACGCGGCTCACAGCAGTTCGTACTGGTCTCGAAGGCAGATGCCACGACTTTTGAACTGCGCGACCATGAACATGGCGTGGTGACGTGGAGCCGAGACAGTGCAAAGAATTCGCTGGCCACGATCATCGACGACGAAGATGTGGCGATCCTGGAACCGACGGGGCAACTGGTTGTCCTGCGGCTGGGCGATGGTCGCGAACGCTATCAGGCCACCCTTCCGATCACGCTCCCGTCGCGCGAAAAATCGAATCTGGTCGTTCAGCGGAACGGGGATTTTGATTTGATCATGAGTGGCGAAACGTACCGTCACCGGGACCATAGCGTGATTGCCTTTGAGACCGAGGGAACCCAGGTGCCGATCCCCTTTGACGGCAATGTGAGTGCCGTGTCGCATGACAAGGGTCAGGTGTTGTGGACCAGGCAGGTGGAACGGGTGGCATTCGACCCGACTCAGCCGGCAAGTTTGCCGGTTCTGCTGTTGGCTTCACGCCGCCGCGAAACTCCGGCCAATACGCCGTTTGGTTACAATTCGCCGTATCGAATGACGGCCGAAGTGATCGACAAGCGAAACGGCCGCCAGATCTATTGGACGGACGAGTCGGCCACGCCGATCTTTGCGCCGACAATGGAACCGATGCCCGACAGCGGCCACATCCTGATCAACTTCCCGGAATGGCAGTTGGATCTGGCGGTACCCGGCAAGATTCCTGTTCCCCAAGATTGATCCCGACCAGTCAGCGCGGCGTGCGGTATTCGTCCCATTCCCTCTTCCCTGCCCTTGATGCGAATATGCAAATTCTGAATTCCTGCAATCGACTGTTTCGGATCACTATGACGCTGCTGTTGATGTCGCTGTCAGGTTGCGGATCGTCAAAGCCGACGACAGCCGTGGACGAGCGCGACGAAGGTGCCGGTGCGGCCGAGTCAGCGCCTCTCATCGTCAATCCGCGCGACGTCAAGCTGGCGGACGACCAACTCGTTGTGCTGACAATCCAGTCCACACCGGCCGGATGCATCGTCCTTGTGGACATGGTCCCCGTCCGCAACGACAACGAAGGTCTCAGCCTGACCCCCTGCGAATTCTCCATTCCCCGTGGATCGCATGTCATCTCGGTCGAACGCCCCGGTGGTCGTCGCGACTCTCAACAACGCGAGATTGATCACAGCCAGACGCTGGAATTCGACGTCAGTTCCACCCCCAGTCAGTTGGATGATCCCTCGATCTTGAACGCGCCGTTGTTCGAGGCGTCGATCGGCCGGGCCATCCCGCTCACGTCGCTGAATACGCCGAATCAGGAGTCGGATCCGTTCCTGAGCCCTGATGGACGGACGATCTATTTCGTCAGCGATCGGGATGGGAACCGGGGCGTCTATACCGCATCCCGACCGTCACCCTATCACGATTTTGGAGAGCCGAAGATCATTCAGGCGTCCAGCGGAGCGGACCTGCCGATGTCACCGTCGGTCACCGCCGATGGATTGACGCTGGTTTATGCCGTCCCCGAAAAGTCACGGCTGTGGCAACTGACTCGATCTGACATCGAAGCGAAGTTCGACAACAAGGAGATTACCCGCAGCGACGAACAGGAAGTGCGCCCGTGGCGATCTGCGCAACTGTCCGGGGATGGACTGCGATTGTATTGGACCGAAGAGGCTGACAGCGGCCTGATCACGCGCGCCGCTGTCCGGACCGAGATTCACAAACTGTTCGGCAAGACCCTGTCCTTCGATCTGCCCGGTCAGCATCCACACCTTTCCGCCGATGCACTGCGGCAATACCGGTTCGATGGAGAAACGCTGCAGCGCAGCCGTCGAGGTTCCACCCGGCAGCCGTTCGGACAGGCGGAAGTCGTCGTCGAGATTCAGCCCGAGGGATACAAGGAGATCCCGCAATTCCGCCAGTTCTGGGTGACGGAGGACGAGCAATGGTTGTTCTACTGCAACAACCCCCGCTCGTCGGGCGACCTGTTCGTGGTCCGACTCTCGGACGGTCCCCTCTGGGGCCGTTCCTACGTGGGAAAATCGGTGGCCGACACCGTGAACGTCGCCAAAGTCGAACCCGAAACCAGGCCGAAACCGGAACCGGCACCTGCCGATCCCGTGGATGATCGCTCCAAACCGCTGCCGTACACCACTCACTGGGCCGAACTCGTCAAACTGCTGGAAGCCCGCAAGGGGGACGAAGCGGTCGCGCTGGTCAAGAAATCGCAGGCGCAGAAGAGCCTTGCCGGCGACCGGGAACTTCTCACCTGGGACCTGCAATTGGCCGAGGCTCTGGCGGCGTTTGATCAGGATGTCCTGCAGGGAATTAAATCGCTTCAGCCCGGGGCACCCATCCGCATCAGTGGTACGCGGTTCGATTTCGATCATTACGAGGATGGAGTCCTGCACTTGAAACTGAAGGACAAGGAGATCACCAAGAAGCTGAATGACCTGTCTCCCGGCGAACGGATTTCTCTGGCGGAAGGCGAAGAGAAGACCGATGCGGCCAAGGCGTTCCGATTCGCCGTCTATCTGTATTTCCAGGGCAAGCTTCAGCACTCGGTCGCCGAAGGTTGGTTCAAGAAGGCCGAAGCAAACGGTACTCAATTCCCCGAACGACTGGCGGCCCGTGTCCTGCATCAGGCCAACGCCGAACTGGCTCGCGGAAATGTGGGAGCGGGCATCACGTTCCTGGATTCGGTGGCCTCGATCGCCGGACCCGATACCAACGCCGCCAAACAGGCCGCTCAAAAGCGAGCCACGCTCTATGACGCGATCGAATGGAAGCCGGTGGGCTCACGCAAATGGGGCCACGGTGAACAGGGAGAATTCATCGCCGACAACACTCGCGCCAACGGCTCGTACTTGAAGTCCGACCAGTCCTACGGCGACTTTGAACTTTCCTGCGAATGGCGAGTCAACGGCGCGGCCGCAATGGGAGGCGTCTTCCTGCGCTATTCCGGCGAGGGAAACCCGTCGGAAAGCGGAGTCAAAGTCCACCTGGCCAATGACCCGGATCTCAGAAAAATGGACCGCTTCGCAACCGGAGCCCTGTTTGCCAAAACCTCCCCCGACCTGAACGCGAGCCTTCCAGAAGGAAAATGGAACACACTGCGCATCCAGGCCCAAGGGGACACTGTCCAGGTCTGGATCAATGACAAGGAAGTCTTGAAGAGCACTCTGGACAAAGATGTCCCCGCCAGCGGCTATGTCATGCTGGATGGAGTCGCCGGTGGCATCGCGTACCGAAAGGTCCTGCTGTACGAACGTGTGTACGAACGTGAGCCCTGATATGAGACCTTTGATCACACTGCTTGGTGTTTCGCTGTTTCTCACGTCCGCCGCTTCGGCCGAATGGATTTGGGTGGAAGGAGAAAAGCCGGCCAAGTCCACGATGAACCGGCACCCGTGGTGGTATGACCAGGTCAAAAAGGATCTGCTGTCCGGGGGCGACTGGATCAGCAACTTTGAAGCCAGGAAAACGGGCGAAGCAGAGTACTCCGTCACGCCCAAGGAACCCGGCACGTTTGAGTTCTGGGTTCGAGCCAATCCGATTCAGGCAAAGCTGTCGTATCGATTGAACGATGGAGAATGGACGCCGGTCGACTTCGAGAAGGCGGCGGGTGAGCCCACCAACATCGCGGCTGATGGAAAGTTTGATCTGCGATTCATCGCCTGGGTCAAGATCGGCTCCGTCGACCTGAAACGGGGAGCGAATCTTGTGCGGTTTCGCATGACCAGCGACAACACGAACCACGGCGGGTTGGATTGCTTTGTCCTGTCGACCGAGCCGTTTCGACCGCGGGGACTCTTGAAGCCCGGCGAAGCCGCCAAGGGAGAGCCGTCTGAAGCGGACTGGTTCGCCTTCGATCCGTCGGCGGATTCGTTTCAGCCATCGTCGGTCATCGATTTGCGGTTCCTGAACGAACAGCAGGCGGGTGAACATGGCTTTATCACCGCGAAGGGCGGTCACTTCGTACACAGCAACTCCGGGGAACCGGTGCGGTTCTGGGCGATCAATGGACCGTTCTCGAAGTCGCGGGAGGAATTGCAGCGTGAAGCCAGGCAACTGGCAAAGTACGGCGTCAACCTGGTGCGGATGCACGGACCGATGTTTGACAAGCGGGGCGAAGTGGATCCCGCGCGGGTCCAGCACGCGTTTGATGTTGTGGAGACCATGAAGGAGCAGGGGATCTACACTCACTTCTCCATCTACTTCCCGCTCTGGTTCGATCCCCCGGCCGATCTGGAATGGCTCCCCGGCTATGACGGCAAGACACACTCATTCGCTTCACTCTACTTCAACGAGAAGTTTCAGGAGAAGTATCGCGGCTGGTGGAAGGCCCTGCTGACAACCCCCAGCCCGACGACCGGCAAACGGTTGATTGATGAGCCGGCATTGTTTGGCGCGGAATTGATCAATGAGGACTCGTTCTTCTTCTGGACCTTCAATGACAAGCAGATTCCGGACCGACAACTCAGGGAGATCGAACACCAGTTCGGAGATTGGCTGAAGTCGAAGTATGGCTCGTTCGACAAGACATTTGCGGCCTGGAAGGGGCAAAAGGTCCCGCGCGATCAACCGGATGAAGGTCGCATTGGATTTCGACCATTGTGGAACATTGCGAACGAACGTACCTTGCGCGATCAGGACACCGCGCGATTTCTGACGGAGACGCAAAAGCGATTCTACGACGAATCCACGAAGTTCCTGCGCGACCTCGGATTCCGCGGCCAGATCACCGACTCGAACTGGGTGACAGCAAGCCCCGAAGTCCTGGGGCCGCTGGAAAAGTACACGTACACGGGCGGCGATTTCATTGACCGTCACGGCTACTTCGGCTGCCGGAACGAAGGGGAAGCGGCCGAATGGTCGATTCGCACCGGTCAGACGTATGTCGACCGCAGCGCCCTGAAGTTTGAAAGTGAAGAGCCCGGCAAACCCGCTTCGTTTGTCCATCCCGCGATGGACGTTCATTACGACCACAAACCGTCGATGATTTCGGAAACCACGTGGAATCGTCCGAATCGGCATCGCGGCGAAGCGCCTCTTTACCTCGCGGTCTACGGGGCGCTGCAGGACAGTGACAGCATCGTACATTTCGCCAAGGACGGGGTCGACTGGTCGGTCAAGCCGGGCTACTTCATGCAGCCATGGACTCTGACCGCCCCCACTCAGTTCGGGCAGTTTCCCGCCGCCGCGCTGCTGTATCGACGGGGCCTGGTGAAGAGTGGCGAGGTGATGGCGGATCTGACGCTGGCCGTTGACGATCTGCTGAGGCTGCAGGGCACATCGCTTCCCCAGGATGCCGCCTTCGACGAACTGCGATTGAAGGATGTCCCAAGTGGTACGACTGTAAAGCCGGGTCAGCGGATCGATCCCCTGATCCACTATGTTGGCAAAACCGACGTCACGTTCATTCCCTCGGGCAAAAAGGGGAGCAGTACAACCCGGCTGCAGGCGTTGTCGCCGTTCATCGACCACAAGGCCAAGACCGTGGCCAGCAGCACTCGGGAATTGAAACTCGACTGGGGCCGGGGGATCCTGACGATCAATGCGGCGGCGGCGCAGGGGGCCAGTGGCGATCTGGAGGCTGCCGGTGAGATCAAGTTGTCCGAGCTCACTGTGAACATCCCGCGCGACGTGGCGCATGTGCTGGTCGTCAGCCTGGATGCTCAGCCGTTGGCGACGTCGAAGAAGATGCTGTTGCAGGTGATGACCGAAGAGAAAGCGACGGGATTTCAAACGGAACCGGCCGGGGAACGACGGCATCGCATTCGCTCGATCGGCCAGAATCCATGGCTGGTGCGCAAGCTGGCTGGATCCGTTCGCCTGCACCGAGCCGACGCCGCGAAACTGAAGGTCACGGCCCTCGATCCATTCGGTCAGCCGACCGCCAGCACGACGACCGGGGATTCGATCCTGCTTCAACCAGAAACGCTGTACTATTCGATTACTGCACCGTGAGAGGGAATCTCCCAAGTAGCCTTCATCGCTCCGCGTGAAGTCAGCCGAGCGTGAAGTCGACTTCAATCGTGTGTTGCGGCTTCCTGCCCGGCATGCCAAAGTTTGCGGTTCATTCTCGGTGAAATCGCCAACGCAGGCACCCTGGTCTTCAATCTTCGGCTCGTCGGCGTTGACGATCGGCTGCCGTTCGTTGTCCAGTCATCCTGCAGTAGGCAACCGCCATGAACAGCATCGTCAATGGCGCGGTGAAAAAGACTCCGACGCACAACGCCAGAACACCAAGTATATTGATGCCGAATGCGGCCAGGAAAATCAGCAGCAGGGCCCCCAGGTTGTCCTTGGTGACGTCGCGCGATTTGCCGATGCATTCGATGCCAGGCAAGTCTTCGTCGACCAGCAGGAAGCCGAATGGCGAAAACATCAGCGCCAACAGAATACCGGGCACAATGCAGGCCAGTGTTCCTGCCATGACCATCAACCCGTAAACGATCGAGGCACCCAGCAGCCGCCAGAAGTACTTGCCGCCTGAAAACAGATCACCAATACTTCTGGCATCACCACGAGTGACATTGAGCAGGAATCGATTCATCCCGGCCGAAAAGAAGACCTGTGCGGCAAGACCGACGAAAACAAAGGCAAAACCGATGATTTGAAGGAGATCGGCCGTGCCATCATCCCCCTGGCTTCGAAGGGCGGTCGCCACGACATCGAGAATGGTCTGCGGCAGGCTGGTCGCGTAGTTCAGCGCGGTGATCACCAGCCACCCGGCAATCACAATCCCCATTTCGTTCTTGAAGATCTCCCAACTCGTCGAAACGACGTCACCCGCTTCAATGATCCGGTGTCGGCGTTTGCGCCGGTCGTTGTCTTCATCGTCAAACTGCTCGGGTTGCAAGTCCGACTCGGGAGCGGCAAATGGGTTTCGTTCGACGTCGTCCTCGGATTGATCGGCCATGACTTCCCCGTTAGCCAGAATGGTTCATTGACAGCCACGAATGAAACGCGGATATCACACGGATAAACCGAGTGCCATCGGCAATTCACGTTAATCTGTTTGTTGACGCGTTGGATTTCGGGGACGATACCGTACCAAAATCCGCATCGCAATCGTCACCGTCATCTGTCAAAGCAGGATCCTGAACGATTCTTATTGCCGAGGCTTCAACAGTTCCACATCCGGCAACAATCGCACCGGGATGGCCGACAGATTTTGTTCGGTTTCCCAGTACGCCTGCCAGTCATCCTGGCTGAGCGGATGTTCGCGGAACAGCAAAGCGGCTCGGGGCAACGGAGTCAGTCCGGCGGCGCGGGCCAGCGAGCGGGGGCGGGGGACGATTGTCCCTTCGTCCCCCAGCGAGTATTGGATCTCGGCTTCGTAGTGGCGATGCGGCCAGACAACCAGACCCGCGGTGGAAATGTCGTACGGGTGAGTCCTCAAGAGTCCGCTTTCGGACCGGTTCAAGATCTGGCCCGCCGCGTGGGGATCTTCGATCGGCAATGGCGGCGCGATCAATTGGCTCTCGATTTGTTCGCGGACCAGATCCACCGCGCCCAGGGAGTACAGGCCCGCGATCGCGGTATGGAAGACGGCCCGGTCTTCGTCTGTCAATTCGCCCAGCCACCCCTGTCTGGCGATCCCTGCAATCAGCCATCCAGACTGTTCTTCAAAATGAATCTCCAGGGGTTCATCGCGATGCTCGGAGTTGCGAATCGAGACCAGGATCCGATTCGTGGCGAGTTCGACACGTCCGACGGACAGGTGGCAATTGCGGAACGTACGCGATTCGCGCAGCAGTCCAATCAATTCCCGTTCGACGAAGTGCTGCAGACTTTCGGCTTCGTGGTTCAGCTTCTCTGTGAATCGGGCTTCCTTGCTGACCTGCAGATTCTGAGTGGCCTTGCGGGCCGCTCGACGCCGCCGGGCGAATAGACGGGGAATCGTCCCCGAATGAAAGCCGGGACTGAGCAATCTCAGCAGGGTTTCGCCGTGATGACCGATCAGGACCGGCTGCAGATGGGTGGCCCGATTGGCGGCATACAGTTTCCAGTTCTCTTTCAGTTCCCACGCCAGAAAGCCGAAGATGCCGGGAATGCCCCAGACCACGGTCGCCATCACAAAATTGGCCGTTTCCGTCGACAGCGGGGTGACACTCAGCAGGATGCTGGCGAGTGTCGAGGGGATCACTCGGGGATGGCTGGTATAAGCCAGGGGCAGCAGCAGTTTGTGGGAGACGGTCACGACCGGAAAGTGCTTGATCGGGTTGGCCTGAGGTTCAATCAGCAGCGTCACACAGAACCGCACCACTCCATGGACAACGGTCCAGACGACCCCCAATACGGACTTCAACCCCAGCATCAGCGTCGATTCACCACTGCGGAATCGAAGCACCTCATCCACGGCATACAGCACTCGTTCCAGGCTGTCCATCAACCACTGGAACGCGTCGACGATCAGCGTGAACAGGCCCAGCAGCAGATGGACCCGGATCAGGTACCACGATCGGCTCAGGAATTCCCGGGTCAGTTCTTCGGTGTCCCGGCCGAGTCGAGAATTCAGCACGGCGACGGAGGCGGCAAAAATCGCCAGGCCCCACCAGCGGCTCAGTGGATCGTACACTCCCAGCGCTGGCAGCAGCAGCCAGAGGACGGCTGTTGCCAGTAACGGAGCGAGGACAAACCGCCGGAACAGCATGAATGGAAAACATTTCAGCAACCAGGCCACCAGCGGCAGTGACGCCAGTCGGCGTGGCACAACGATCAGTGCGATATGCGTGTACTTCCAGCCTCGTTTCAACAGCCAGATGACATGGCGACGAAACTTTGGGGCGTGGATCAGGACAAAGATCACGCAGCCCAGCAAGAAGGTGTTCAGGCGACTGTAAATCAGATGCTGACGCACCGCCGTCGTATGCTCGGCGATCTCCGACGCGGCGGTCGCAATCGGTTCGGAGGATTCAGCGACCGCGTGCATCCCGGGGAGTACACTGGTGACCAGATGTGCGACTTCTTCCAGGGCCATCAGTGTCAGGAACGCCAGGCCGAACGGGAGTGCAATGTACCTGGTCAGAGTTCGTCCCTGGGGAATGCCAAACGTCAGGGCATTCAGACGCTGCAGCCACCTCAAATAAAATGGACCGCGCTGGTAGACTCCGTCCAGGCTGCCGGCAAACCTTCGATCGGCGCGGAGCAACGAATCCCCGGAGAAGAACTCTTGAACCCCGGTCAGGTCCGGCATCTTTAGCTGGTTGCGTGAAATCGCGTCGCGCAGATCCCCGATGGTCAGAAATCCCCGCTGCACGATGCCGTCCAGCAGTTCGTTGGTCATCTTGCGAAAGGCGACGCGTTGGACAACCCCCTGCGGCACAAATCCGACTTCGGACAGCGACTGAGCGACGATCGGTTCGAATCGCTTGCGTAGAATCAGTTCTGCGGCGTGAGCGGCGGCATGCAGCAGTTCGCCCAGTTCCTGCCGGCCTGCGTCGTCGATCAACACGGCGGGAACTCGCAGCGAGGCACTGCGCAGGTGATTGGACATCATCACGATTCGCTGGTTCGGCAACGGACGCTTGAGGGGTGTCTTGCCGCGACTGAACACGCAGCCGATCAGATCGACCTTGTAGATTTCCTGTTCATGATCCAGGCAGACCTGCTGAAGGTCGTACAGCAGTCGAGCATTCGTATTCCAGAAACCGCGTCGAGCGGCTGGCAGCAGTCGTTCGCACATCGCCAGCCACGGCCGAACTTCCTCATCGGTCAGTTCCAGTGCTGCCTGCAGTCGCAACACCAGGAACTCGATCTCACGAATCAGTTCGTCCCGGGCATCCGACATCTGATTCAGCGGGGCGACATCGAACGCTTGTCGGCGGACCAGGGCCGCGCGGACATTGTTTCCGGCCGCGCGAAACCTCTGAGCCCGGCGAACCAGCGCGGCATATTTATGTGGCGACCGGGAGGCCAGGTTGAGCTTCGTCGCTTCGAGCAGGACTTCGACAGCGGGGGGGGCCGGCGGGACGACTGGAACGGGAGTCGTGACCGACAACTCCCCGGGCCGGGTTGCCTTCAACAGTGTGGCGGCGTCGCAATCGGGACCGATGGTCCGCAGAACCTCTTCGTCGCTTCCCAATGAAGGAAAGTAGACGGAGACCAGGTTGGGGGCGAACGCCTTCAATTCCTGGTAAACAGCAACGAATTCCGCATAGACATGACGGGAATCGTCCGGTCGTCGCAGCATGAGTTCGGCACGCAGGACCGAGCGGATCTCGTCAAACTGCGTTTGTCCCAGCGCGTCGATCCGTCGCCGCAGTTCCGCCGTTGACAGGCGGCCCGACGCGGTTTTCAAGTCCAATTCAAAGTCGATCCGGGCGTGAAACAGCAACCGCCAGTAGTACCGCAGCAGGTCTTCGCGTGAATATCCGTTCAGGCGATCTTCTTCGGGCCGGGCGATCAGGATCAATCGTTGCGGCAGCGCGGCATCCGGATCGACTCCCAGTTCGTCACGGGCCACCAGCCACAGCAACTGGTCGCGCTCGACGACGCAGGATTTGCGATGCGGGGGGGGCAGCCAGTTGGTGGTGATGTTCAATTCATTCTGCAGGACGCGGCGGACCACGCGGGGCAGAACAAAAAAGGCACCGGGATCCCGCTCATGAAACTGGCGCTCCACCTCCAGGACCATCCGCGCGACGCCAGTCAAGTCGGCCGGTGGAGTTGGAATGGATGGTGGAACTGGTTCCGTCACGGACGGGCCTCTCTCTTCGAAGCGGGGACATCGATCCCCCAATTCTGCGGGCATTCGCCCTTGACGTGTCTTCCAGTTCGAACGGCATCCCGAATCCGGGCTTTTTCATGACCCCAGCGTGTTGAACCGTATCGGCACACCGTGGTCTGCCAGATAACGCTTGGTTTCTCCAATCGGATGAGTCCCATAGTGAAAAATGCTGGCGGCGAGGGCGGCACTGGCATGGCCCTCGGTCAGGATCGTTCGCAGGTGTTCGGGATTCCCCGCTCCGCCACTGGCCACAACGGGGATGTTGACGGCATCCGCCACCGCTCGCGTCATCGGCAGATCGTATCCATCCTTGGTGCCGTCGGCATCCATCGAAGTCAGGACGATTTCCCCGGCTCCCAGCCGTTCCACTTCCCGGGCCCACGCCACTGCTTCCAATCCCGTGGTGACGCGTCCGCCATTGATGTGAACTTCCCAGACTTCGCGTCCATCCCGCTGGACCCGCTTGGGATCGATGTTCACGACGATGCATTGACTGCCAAATTTCAACGCGGCGTCCCGGACAAACTGGGGGTTCTTGACGGCCGAGGAATTGATGGAAACCTTGTCGCAGCCGGCATTCAGCAGGGCGCGGATGTCGTCGATCGTGCGGATTCCACCGCCAACGGTCAGGGGCATGAAGCAGACTTCCGAGGTCCGGCGGACCACGTCCAGCAGGATTGCCCGTTCTTCATGGCTGGCGGTGATATCCAGGAACACCAGTTCATCGGCGCCGTCTTCTTCGTAGCGGGCGGCGACTTCGACGGGGTCACCGGCATCCTGAAGGTTGAGAAAATTGACCCCCTTGACGACACGTCCGGCGTGAACGTCCAGGCATGGAATGATGCGTTTGGCGAACATTGGAATTCTTAATCTTGGTCTGGCTCGCGGATTTGGAGCCGAGACACGGCAAACAGGGAAGTTTGGTAGGCTGGGCAAGACCGCGGCGTCAAAGCTCGTCTCGACACATTTTCACACAGACTCTAACATTTTTCGGGAGTCGGTACGAGAATGGACGGAATTGTATCGACTTATCCAATCCGCAGTCTTCGAGTCATCTCGTTCACATTGTCCGGTAACTTCAGTTCGGTCACAATTCTCAACCAAGGATCGGTTGAATGATCAACCACGTGCTGCCACGGATGGCGTGCAGTTGCGCGATTCTCGTAATCGTGCTGGCTCACTGCGGTTGTCAATCGTTGAAAACCCCCGGCAGTTGGGCTTCCGCGAAATCCAAACCGCCTGCCAATCCCAATGATCGCGAAGTCGTGAAGTATTGGGGTCAGAAGGACAAGTCCAAGGCCCCCAGCATGGACGAGTTGAAGGCGCGTCTGGCGAAGTCGCAGAGCACTCCGGCGACGTATGAATCGCACCTGCAGCGTGGCAATGACGCCCTGCGTGGCAATCGACTGGATGAAGCCCAGAAGGATTTCGAGAAGGCGCTGGCACTGCGTCCCAATGATCCAGACTGTCATCACCGCCTGGCGGTTGTGGCGGACAAGAAGGAATTGTTTGGCGTGGCCGATACCCATTACGAAGCAGCACTCAGGCAACGCCCGCGCGATCCGAATCTGCTGAGCGACTATGGCTATTCGTACTTCCTGCGCGGGGAAGAGGCACTTGCTGAATCGACTTTGAACAAGGCGCTGGCGATTTCTCCGTCGCACAAGGGGGCGATGGCCAACCTCGGTGCGATCTTCCAGAAACAGGGACGTTATGAGGACGCGGTTGCGATGTTTCGCAGCGGGGCCTCCCCCGCTGAAGCCGAACAATATCTGGCGCAATTGTTCCCCCAGCGGACGCCGAGTGGTGTCGAGGCGTATGCTCAGAATCAGCCAGCGATCAATCCCGGCACGGCGAATTCACGTACAGCACCACCGATGCCCAGCAAGCCACTTGCAGAAATGACCACGGAAGAAGTGAAGGCGTACGCAAATCAGGTTCGCGACGAAGAACGTCGCCGCCGTCAGGAACAGATGAACGCGGAGATGCGACGACCACAAGGCTGGTCGAACGATGAGACTCAACAACAGGCCCAACAGTCCCAGCGTCAGTGGCAACAACAACAGCAGAACGAAGTGCGACAACCGACCGGGAACGCGCCGATTGTCCTTGGTCCGCGGAGCAATCAGGAGCCTTCCGCCAATGATCTGCCATTGGTCACACCGAACGGGGGGAATTCCCAGGGCTTGGCCAACAATGGATTTGATCGCGGGAATTCGTACGGGCAACCGGGTGGTGTCGTGACGGCACAATTGGAAGAAGGATTGCGTGCTCCGCGCGGGGCGAATCCCTCCATGGATACCTGGGACGGGGCGGGGGTTCGCTACCCCGTTGGGACTGCCGCCGGCTGGCAGGGACAACCCAACGGGAACGATGTCCAGAATCCGCGCGGTTCCATGCCGGGTCAGCCGTCGATGAATGGTGGGGACCCCCGGTTTGCAGATTCCAATGCCAATGCCCAAATGGCCGCCCAACTGGGGATGAACGTTGGGCCCGGCGGCCTGTTTCCCGTCGCACCCGCGGAGGGTAATGGTTCCCAGTTCAACGGACCGCAAGGAGGTACCAACAGCCGCATGGGATTCGAATTTCCCTCGGCACCGTCCTACCAGGACCCGAACAATCAGTTCCAGCCGACACGTGGTTCAATGGCTCCGAGTGATCCCCGACAGGGATCCAGTTTGAATTCTCCGTGGGGTGACTCCAGTTCGCAGCCACCGGGACGCGGGTCGTGGGATACGGGCGAGAACCTGGGTCCCGCATCACCGGCGAGCGGTTGGGCCGACTTCAATCCGCGCGAAGTGGTCCCTGCCGGTGGACCGTCAACTTCATCGACTGCTGCATTTAACGACCCGCTGAATCGAGGTTCTCCGAGCTCGAACAGCAACTGGGCCGACAAGCCAAACCTGAACGCTGCCCCATTCAACGGTCCGTGGCCACCAGGTTCACAGCCGGTCGCCAATGGATCAAGCAGCAGCGGCACACCCAATTCGCTTCCAATGTGGAACAACGGCCAGTCGGCCAGTCGACCGCAACCGACCCAGTATGCACCGGCCACTTCGACGCAGTCTTATCAGCCCGAGCAGTACCCCTATTCGCGAACTCGATGAGCTGAGGTAGCGTCCACACTACGCGCCGCGTGACGCGATGCGTTCGGTCAGCTCAGAGACCGATTCCGCGCCGGTGATCGGGATGGGAATGCTTTCTTCCAGGTTGCGAAACCACGTGTGTTGCCGCTTGGCAAACTGACGTGTCCGGGTCTGGATCAGGTCAATCAATTCCGGCGATGGAATGGCGGTGGCATCGGATGGCGAGGATTCAAGCCATTCGATCACCTCCTTGTAACCCAGTCCCTGCCTGGCTGTCTGCCCGGGTGGTCGCGGCAACTGGATCAAACGTCGGACTTCGGACACCAGGCCCTGGTCAAACATCTGGATCACGCGCTGGTTGATGCGCTGGTAGAGCCAGTCTCGTTCGGGTGACAACCAGTAGACATGCGGCGTTCGCTCGCTGGCCGGACGTGGTCCCTGTTCCAATTGAGATGACATTGGCTGACCTGTGGTCCGGAAGATTTCGAGGGCCCGGATCACTCGTCGCACATCGTTGGGGTGCAGGCGGTTGGCAGTGTGTGGATCCACCCGTTGAAGTTCCGCGTGCAACGCCAGCGGGCCTTCACGCTCGACCCGCGCCTCCAGTTCGCGACGCAGGCCCCAGTTGGCAGCCGGACCGGCGAAGACGCCCCGTAATACGGATCGCAGGTACAAGCCGGTTCCACCCACGAACAGGGGCTGGCTTCCGCGTTGCACGATTTCGAGGCACGCCCGTTCGGCCAGCGCGAGGTAGTCGGCCAGACTGCATTCTTCGTGGGGATCAAGCACATCGATCAGATGGTGCGGAACCTGCGATCGCTCCTGAATCGACGGCTTGGCCGTGCCGATGTTCATGCCGCGATAAAGCGTCATGGAGTCGAGCGCCACGATTTCGGCATTGAGTCGGTTCGCCAGCGACAACGACAGGGCGGTCTTGCCGCAGGCCGTGGGGCCGCACAAGAACCAGCACTGAGAGAGTAATTCGGCAGGAAAATGCACGGTGGAAAATCCGGGTGTTCAGTTTGGCAGGATTCTACCTTCAAGTTTCGCCAAAGGCTCGTCGCGTCCACCACGGCGCGGCTTCGGTGTGCAGTGAGGGGCAGTGAGGGCGGGATGACTGGTTCCCCTCTCGTCGTTCCAATACAGTGCGGGGAATGAACTTTGTCCAACAACCGGGTAATTCCCGGGAAACGCCATCTCGTTCGGATCGACGGACCGAAACACGATTGAAGGAAGCGCATGCCCCAATTTGAAAGTCGTACGTCACTGAGTGCCTCGCCCGAGCAGGTTTTCGATTACATCCTGCACCCCGCCAACCTGCAGGCAATTGCACCGCCGGAAACTCAATTTGTTTATGTCTCGCCGCCACCGCGGATTGAGTTGGGCAGCCGGTTGACCTGCAAGGTTTCTGCGTACGGCATGATCCAGCAGTTATCGTACGAGATCGTGGAACTGGTTTCCCCAGTGCGCTACCGGGAGAAAATGGTGGAAGGCCCGCTGAAGCTGTGGTTGCACGATTACATCGTGGAACCTGTCGAGGGGGGGGTGATCCTGATCAACCGGATCGAATTCGAACCGCCAGGCGGCATGATGGGCCTGATCGTCAATGCAAGTCGAATCCAGGATGCTTTGGAGGACGGCTTCGACCACCGGGCGAAGGCGTTGCAGAAGGTGTTTGGATGAGTGACGACGAACGCCTGCAGAAGGAATCGGATCAGCGGACGCTCATCGCACTGGCAATGCTGGTCTTTTGCTCACTGGCGTTGCTGTTGCTGGTCGCACTGGTGCTGCCGGCATTGCTGGGAATTGTCCTGGTGATTGGTGGCATGATTCTTTTCGGGACAACACATTACGTCGTTTGGGGCTGGTGGTTGCCGCGGTATTTGAAGCAGTGGGATGAGGACGATTCCGAAGTCGATTAAGGTCTCTTCACAACCTGTCGCAATCGTCATCCCACGACTTGAAACGCGCGCAGGTTTGCCCGATTTCGTCGCAGCGTCTTTCGGTTTGCCCGCCGCGCCCTCCACTCGCCTTTGTGGGAATTACAGACGGCAAGCCCGGGGATTCTCGGGCCGAACCGGTGGTTTTTCGGGGACTTGATCACCATATAGTCTCAAGGAATTCCAAATCTCGGGAGTTTTCTGAAGCCCGGATTTGGACGCGGCACGCCTGTTGCAGCCCAAGCTGGCATGGTCACACTATCCACACCGCCGATTGCATGGAATTCGATGTCACAGTCGAACGAACCGGACGTATTTCTCGTTGCCGAAGGCGAAATCGCCAGGCAATGGGAGAGCCAGTTGCGCGTCCATCATCACGCGTCTCGACTTGTCCGCACTGCGGCCGAGATCCCCGAGGAAGGATCTTCGCCCAGTTGCGTTTTGTTAGTTCTCAGTTCCACGAACGAACTGAACGGGCTGCATGCGTGTGCACGCTGGCTTTCTCGAACCGACGAGAGGCCGCTGCTCGTATTGACCTCATCACCGGAAGTCATCCGGTTGCTGCGAGTCCTGTCGATGGGACGCATTGAAGTCGTTGACGCTTCGGTGCCGCCCGATGAAATCTATGCCAGGATCAATGGAGCCATTGCTGCTGACGCCGAGCGATTGCGTCGACGGGCAGCCTGGCGCGAGATCGCGGAACGGTTCCGCGTGTTGACGGTCAAGGATCGGGCGGTGCTCGATTTGCTCCTGACGGGCCTGCCCAACAAGTCGATCGCGCTCCGCCTGTCGGTGACAGAACGAGCCGTCGAAATGCGGCGGGCAAGCCTGATGAAAAAGCTTCGAGCCAAGTCCCACGCCGAATTGATACGACTGGTAACCCAGTACGAGGTGTTTGCCAACTTCGGCCTGCCGCTGCCGATTGAATAATTCGATCGAGTCGTTGACGATGCAGGAGCAGCATGATGAGCGTCATCACCTGCCGGTCGAATCGGCTTCGCGGTGCTCGTGAACTGTCGCGGAAGCGTCCGACCGAATCCCTCTACAATTACGTCGGGGGCTCATCGGGGGCCTGGGAAGTCACGCAGCTGACAACCGGGCGGGGTGAACCGCTGGCTGCTGTGACGCATGTCGAGATCATCAACGGGCACCTGGATCGAATCCCGATGGGGACATCGTGGGTGCTTAGTGGCCTGGTTCAAAACACTCGATACGTGACGCGTGAAGAGCGTCGTCCGGTCGGTCGCGGTGCCAGAGGACCATTCCCCCCCACCTGTGCCGCTTTGATTCCAACGCTGCGCAGCCCCGAGTGGTGGGAATTGGGGCATGCCGCCCGCCAGGAACTGCAGCAGGCTCAGAGCCCCCTGCATGGGTTGCGATTTTTGTCGGCAATGATTCGTCGATGGCAATATCGATGGGATCTCAGTGAGCAGTTCGATGGCGTCACCTGGTTCGAATACGAACCCCGCGACAGCGCCGCGTTCGACGACCTGCTGGCCGATTGGCGAGCGTCCGAGGAGTGGAAATACGTCCGCCGCGAGTGCGATATTCGACTGGTTCGGGCAGCGTGGTAGGCGGGTTCTCTGATCGCCGGTCGCTGATGAACACGCTGGTGCCGGGTCTAAAAAGCCAGCCACGCGCGGTCGCGTGGCTGGCCGTGTGAAATGGGCGATCACAGTTCGATGGTGAAGTGATTGTCGCCATTGGCCTTGATCGTATACGACAGACCACTGGTCTCGGTCTTGCCATATTTCTCGGGGATCAGCGAGATCGGGAGCACATCCTTGCCGCGCCCTTCTGCGATGGATTGCTGCATCTCAGCCGCTTTCTTCATGTAGGCGTCCGCCTCAGCCTGGGATTTGGGCTGGCTGGCAACACCATCCAACGCATCCGAAGGTCCCCCGGCGGAGGCAACGATCGTGGCTTTGACGGGGCCAATCACGACACCTTTGCTCGTGCCCGTCGAAAGCACAAACTTGCCGGAGTGATCGGTGACCCCCATGGCCACGGGCCCCTTTTCCGGTACGAAGACAACTGTTGCACCAGCAATCGGCCGCCCCTGGTAATTGACAATCCCGTCCACTGCTGCCAACTTCGGGCCGCGCTCCGACGAACAGCCCGCTCCCAGAACAACGCAAACCAGCGCTGGCAGTATAATTCGCGAATCAATCATCACAGGCTGCATCTTTCGTGATTAGTACTCACCGACAACCTGGCCATCGGCACGGCCACCCAATCGCTGGAATGTTTGTTGATGGTCGATGTTTTGACTGAGAAAATGCACTGATCCATCGACAAACAGGAAGTGAGCACCGCCCGTATGACGAGACCGGAACCCCCAACTGATGTTCCAGTTGTTGGGATTTGTACAACCAGCCACTCGAATCAGACTGCCCGTCGCCCAACTGCAGGTTGTGTAATCATTAATCGGCACAATCGTCGACGAATGGTAATTTCCCATGCCGTTGGAGTGCCACATCCCGCCGGAACTATGATCGTTGCAGGACGGCAAGACTTCACCCATATGGATCACATTCGAAGTTCCGTCGGTGACATCGCGGATGCGAATGCTCGGCCCATCCCGGCTTCCCATCCCAGACAACTGTGCCGAGTTCAGCGTATCGCCATTGTTCGGATTCACAAACTGGGCGAACGTTTGATAGGGATTGCACGATCCGCTCACGGACACATTCCCCTGTGAGCCGAGCGAGCCGTCATAATTCGCCTGACCCCAGCCATTCAATGGATTCTGGTTGCTGCCATCCGACGGACAGACAGCTCCTGGAATGACGATCGCACCCACCCGTTGTCCGGTGGCCAGCACCTGGGCCGTCGCGTCCGGCGCCGACATGTTGATCTGATTAAACAGTGGTGCCTGGTCAATGTAGGGAAGCAATCGAGCTTGAAAGCCCAGGGCTGGTCGAACCGCACAGCAACCTCCGGTTCCGCCAATCGGATACATCCCATACGTGTCATGATAGTTGGCCAGCGCCAATCCGTACTGTTTCATGTTGTTCTTGCACTGAGTGCGGCGTGCCGCTTCGCGCGCCTGCTGGACCGCCGGCAGCAAGAGTGCAATCAAGACGGCAATGATGGCGATCACCACCAGCAATTCAATCAACGTGAAACCACTCCAGCGTTGTCGCCTTCGCATCGTGCATCCTCCCAGGTGAAACAAAACAGAAATGACCCGCGAAAAAGTGCAGAAATGGAGTGATCGGCAGTTGGATTCAGAATCCCAAAAGGACCTTGACCCAGTTGCCGACCAATTGAAAGATCTTATCCGACCGATCGAATCCTGTTCAATGGCGAAACAGTGCGAAATCCGGGAATCTTAGTCGCTGCTGAAATTGGCTGCCGGAAATTCGACCAACGGCGGCTCTATTCCAGCCGCATTTCTGTCGGCGTCCGTCGCCACGCTGCAATTCCCATCAGAGCGCGCGACGGGATCGGCGACCGCCGACAAAGCTGTCGATGACCAGGTTGCCGAGATCGCCGGCATTGCAGTAGGCCGAAATTCCGCCCGTAACCTGGGCCAGACGCTGCACAAAGTTCACCAGTTCCAGATAGAAATAGTCCTCAATCAGCGCGAAGCTGGAGACATGAATTCCCTCGGCAGCACACCGTCTGGCTTCGGCGAGTGTGACCAGCGCCGTTTGTTCACAGGGCGGGTAAATCAGCATCACGTCCCGGCCTTCGACATGAGCGGTGGGTTCACCGTCGGTAATCAGAACGATCTGACGGTTCTGAGCGGACTGCCGCTTCAGGACTCGGCGTGCCATCTGTAACCCGGCGTGAATGTTGGTGAAATGCTGCGGGACGAACGCGGGCGGCTGGTCCAGGCTGATCCGCAGCCGGACCCGGGAATCAAAGATGCTCACTTCCTTGGGAGCCGAGTACAACAGCTCTCGTTCCGAGAGTGGCGAGGCGAACGAGTAGAAGCCAATGGTCTGCAGGAAGTCTCCCTGGTACTTGCCGCGAACCAGTGACTGCATCGCCAGGGCCACCTTCTTCGCCGCCCCATATTTGCCGAACCGACGCATGCTGCCCGACATGTCCAGCAGGACAACCGTGGCGCAACTGGTCTGGTACTCGGTTTCCTGGATGACCAGGTCGTCCTCGGAAATCTGGATCGGCGGTCCGCCCCGCTGGCGCTGAATCGCATTGCGCAGGGTTTCGTGCAGGTTCAGGTTGGAAACCGGGTCGCCATACTCGTACGCCTTGGTTTCGTCGAGCATGGTCTGGCCGGCCCCACGCTGCTCCTGTTCGTGCTTGCCGAAATGATCCTTGTGGCGGATGTCGAACAGCTCTTCCAGGGCCTTGTTCTCCACGCGTCGCAGCCCCCTGGGAGTCACGCGATACTGACCCGTTTCGTCCTTTTCGACGTACCCCTGCTTCATCAGCATGTCCAGGATCTCAGGATTGGTTTCCTCCCAGTCCTGCAGTGATTCCAGGACCTCGTCGCCATACTCGGTCAGGTATTGACTGAGTTCATCAAACAGCTTGTCCGCCGATTGCGGAGAAAACTGCTGCGAACCGTCCCAGCGGGAAAAGCGGAATGTGGTCATGATCCCTACATCGTAGTCGGCAGGCACAGGAAGCCAACCCGGGCGGGTGAATTCAGCGAGCGGACCGCGGCCAATCAGCCCAAGGCCACTTATTTTGTGAGCCGCACGGCGCTAGCCGCGGGTTCTTCGGGTACGAGTGAGAATGCACCCGCGGCTAGCGCCGTGCGGCTCACAATGCAACCCAAAGCGTTTGCGAGGCATCGCGTTAATTCCCGCCCGCCCTCGCTCACGCTTCGAGTGACATGGCTAAAGTAAGTACCATTGGGCTAAGCGCCTTGCCGCTCACGAAATCAACCTGCAGGGCTCACTTTCCCTTCCCTAAAAACGTGCGGATCGATTCGTAGATCCCGTCCTTGTCCTTGATCTCCGACAGGATCAGGTTCTCGAATTTGCTGGTAATCCGACGCAGTTCCTTCAGGTAGTCGCCCGAACCATACGGGCTTTCGACCTGGCCGTAACAGAACAGGTTGCAGATCGGCAGGAACTCTTCCTGGATCACCTTCAGGCAGGCAGTGTTGTCCTCGCCCCAATTGTCACCGTCCGAGAACTGGAAGAGATAAATGTTCCAGTCGGCGGGCGGAAAATCCCGTTCGATGATCGCCTTGGCGGTGACGTATGCCGAGGAAATCCGGGTTCCGCCGCTTTCCCGGACGCGATAAAACGTGTCTTCGTCGACCTCGTGAGCCACCGCGTCGTGAACAACATACCGCTGCTGCAGGCCGTCGTACTGGCTCCTGAGCCAGGTGTCGATCCAGAACGCCTCGGTCCGGACGATCTCCTTCTGGTCGTCGGTCATCGAACCGGACACATCCATGATGTAGATCACGGCGGCATTGGCGTGCGGCAGCGGAATCTCGGTCCACGAGCGAAACCGCTCGTCTTCGCGGGTGGGCACCACCATCGGCTTGCGCGGATCGTATTCGCTGGAGGCAATCAGCCGCCGCAGCGCTCGCTTGTACGTTCGCTTGAAGTGCCGCAGCGAGTCGGGACCGGTCTGGCGGACGCTGTTGTAGCGGGTCTTGATCGCCTTGATCGTATCCTGCCCCTTGGGCTGGATAGCGGGAAGCTGCAATTCCTCCCCCAGCATCTGAGCCAGTTCTTCAATCGTCAGTTCGGCCTCGCGGATGTGCTGACCGGGTTGATCTCCGGCTTCGCCATGTCCGTCCTCATCCCCCTGACCTTTGCCGATCGGTTGCCCGGGTTCACCCTCACCCTGTCCGACGCCGCCGGACCCTTTCGATCCATGGCGAAAGTGCGGAATATCAATGCTGGGGACCGGGATGCTGACCGTCTCGCGCCCCTTGCGACCCAGGATTTCACCATGAGTGATGTATTTCTTGAGCCCCTGGCGGACCTTCCCCCGAACAATCTCTTTGAATCGCTGGTTGTCACGGTCAATGGATCGGGTCATGGGAAGTTGCCCGTTGATTGAATGTTAAGACACGAGCCCGACGCGCCAGCGAGGGATTGGTCGATGCGCATCCAATTTGCCAACCCCTCGCATGCGTCTGTTATTCCATCACGTATCTCGCTTCGCATCACCCCGGGCGAAGATGCTGGCGACATACTGCAGGACGTCTGTGGCCGATTCGTCGTTGTAGCCAAAGTTGCGGATCAGCCGGGTCTTGACCACGTCGATCTTTTCCTGGGTGTCCTTGTCGACGACGTTGGAAACCAGGCTGGTCAGCTTGATCGTGTCCTTCTGATCCTCGAACAGTTTCATTTCGAGCGCCTTGTGCAGGCGTTCGTTGGTCTTGTAATCGAACTTCTTGCCGTCCAGCGACAGGGCACCAATGTAGTTCATGATCTCGCGGCGGAAATCGTCCTTGCGGGTTTCGGGAATGTCGATCCGCTCTTCGATCGACCGCATCAGTCGTTCGTCCGGCTGTTCGTCCTGGCCGGTGAACCGGTTGCGGACCTTTTCCCGCTGCGTGTACGCCTTGACGTTGTCGATGTAGTTGCCGCACAGGCGCGTCAAAGCTTCTTCATCGGCCGCGATCGCCCGTTGCACTTCGTTCTTGACAATGTCGGTGTACTCGTCCTTCACGACCGAGATCAACCTGCGGTACGACTCGCGCGTTTCCTCGTTGGGGATCAGCGAGTGATGTTTCAGCCCGTTCTCCAGTTCATTCAGGATCATGAACGGGTTGATGCAGGTGGCGTCGGCATTGTTGACCAGCGCGTTGGAAATCTTGTCCTGCACATAGCGGGGCGAGATTCCCTGCAGCCCTTCGTGCCTGGCCTCTTTTCGCAACTGTTCAATGTTTTCCGTGGTGAACCCCGGCAGGGTTTTGCCGTTGTACAGCTTCAGCTTCTGCAACAGGGTCAACCCATGATGCTTCGGTTCTTCCAACCGCGTCAGGACAGCCCATGTCGCCGCGACTTCCAGAGTGTGCGGCGCGATGTGCTTGCCCCGGACCCGACGTTCGTTGTAATCCTTTTCATAAATGTGCAGTTCGTGGCTGAGCTTGGTGACATACGGGACGTCAATTTTCACCGTACGATCGCGCAGAGCCTCCATGAACTCGTTGGATTGCAGCTTGCGGTATTCCGGTTCGTTCGTATGCCCGACGATGACGGTGTCGATGTCGGTCTGGGCGAATTTCTTCGGCTTGATCTTGTGTTCCTGCGACGCTCCCAGCAGGTCGTACAGGAAGGCGACATCCAGCTTCAGCACTTCGATGAATTCGATCATCCCGCGATTGGCGACATTGAATTCGCCGTCAAAGTTGAAGGCGCGCGGATCCGATTCACTGCCGTACTCGGCGATCTTGCGATAGTTGATGTCGCCGGTCAGTTCCGTGCTGTCCTGGTTCTTTTCATCCTTGGGCTGGAACGTGCCGATGCCAATGCGATCCTGCTCCGAAAGGAAGAATCGTCGGACGACGACCGATTCCATCACGCGGGTCCAGTCCCCGTCGCACTTGGTCAGTCGTTCCTTGAAGTAGAACCGGCTCAGCGGGCAGATGTCCCCGTTGATCTCGACGCAGTACTGTTTGTCCGGGTCGCGACCATTGTTCAGGGTTTGGCAGACTTCGTCGCGGTACGCGTTGGGAACCAGCAGCAGCGGTTCGCCATGCATCGGATCCCAGGTGATGCTGCCGTCGTCTTCTTTCCACCCAAACGTGTACAAGGCGCCTTCCGGCTTGCGGGCATACCGCTCGACACCCCGCTTGAGCAGGCGGGCGATGGTGCTTTTCGAACTGCCGACCGGACCATGCAGCAACAGGACCCGGCGTTCGCTGCCGTACTTGAGGGCCGCGGAACGAAACACGTTGACCAGTTGCATCAGCGGTTCGGTCAGCCCGTAAATCGCATCTTCGCCGCCGTTTTCAGGATCATCAAAGAATTTGTAGCGAATCTGGCCGTCGCGCCGACCCTCGTCAATCGGGTACGTACCGTACGACATGATCATGTCGTAGATGCGCTGGTGAGCCGTCCGCGTCACCGGGGGATTGTTGCGAACAATGTCCAGGTACTCGTCAAACGACCCCTGCCAATGCTCCTGCCGAAACGCCTCGGCGCTTTGGCGGGAAGAGATCTGTTTCAGGAGATCACGTCCTGTGCTCATGTGAAAGTTCCTCGTTCGGTAACCCCCGCTCCGGTGAGCGATTCGACAAACCTCCCGTCCCGGAAATCGGGTCGGGCGTCACGTCGATTCCGCAAACTCCATTTCATCAGATCGCACGCACGCGCGTCGGTACAAGGAGATTTCGCAGACTTGCCCGGCGCAAAGCCGTCAACCGTCCTGGTCGAGGGATCAAAGGTGGGAAAGATCGTTTCGCACCGCCCGATACGTGGCGGCGAACACATCAACATCCAAAACCCAATCGCCGACATCATGGCCCGTCCCCGGGCCGTCCATTCCTGTCCGGCAGGTTGTGTGCCGAACCATACTGACAGCCCCGAGGTCGGTGATGCCTCACTGATCTCAATGTCTGTCTGGGAATTGAATTATCCCATCCTTCCCCACTTAGGCAAGATCAAGATTCACAAGTGATGTTCGGGAAGCCCTAAAAAACTGTCGAAGGAAGCGGCAGGTCCGCCTGTTTCGTTGGCGTTGGCAAGGTCGCCCTGTCGCTCCGAGACAGGTAGCGCGATGGGCAGAAACGCGTTGAAAGCGAATCCGCGAGTACTGGATTGAGGGGTCTCTCTGCATTCTCGCTCCCTGTCTCGGAGCGACAGGGCTACCTTCCGTCCACCGCTGTCACAACCGCGCCCGACGAATCCCTGGTTTATCCGTGTTGCATCCGTGGCCGTCTTACTCCACCAGTTCCAGGCAGGCACGGGTGTCAGCCTCGTGATTCCCTGTCTCTGCGTCCTCCTGCGAACTCTTCTTTCCCGTCTGCAGTTCGACACCCTGCGCTGGATAACTCTGTTCAGGCTGTTCGGTCGCCATGGCCCGAATGTGCGCCTGGATCGCTTCCCGCTGGAACTGCTG
>JAFEBS010000094.1 GCA_018242525.1 Planctomycetota bacterium
CTTCAGACAGAACCACTCAAAATGTTATCGTTTGAAGCGCCCATGACTGGTCTCGTTTCAAGCGCCCACCGACAGCTCGAAGCTCCGGAGGCTGATGCCAGCGTGGGTGATCGATAACGCCGTCGTCCCAATGGCCGCAGTGCTGGTTCGCCAGTCAAGGTCGTAACAAAAGTATGGCGTTCTGTCGTGAGTCCAACGCCGGATATGGCAGCTTGGGGCTTCGAGCCTCGTTTAAACCAGGTTGGCGATCAAGACTCGCAAATACGACAGTGATGACACTCACGCTGCTTTCGCTTCCTTGCGTTCAAGCATCCTCTTTTTCCGTGCTCAAGGCGGACTCGCTACCGGTATGTACCAACGGCATTTCGGTGTAGAATTGCCAAACCCACATGGCAGCTTTTCCTATCCGCCTTTTCCTACCCAGCTGGATTGGGCCGGCTGGACCCTCAAGGACGCCGCAGATCAACGGAGGCCCAAACGACGATCCGTTCCACCGAACGTGACTAAAAGGCGCAGCTATGGAGAGGATGGCGCGGTGAACGCTTAAGGGTGGCCTCGCCCTCGAAGCACCGTGAAATAGCATATTGTTGGTGCAAAAGGGAAACCAATTACAAAAATGGCCCAATACAATGAGGCCCCTACGGGACGAGTGTTCAATAGTCGAATACACAGAAGCGCGCCAACGGAATGTGGCACCAAACACATTGCCAATATAGACATTAGCAATACATTAGTAACGTTATCAGGACGCGATAGGTCGACTACGTAGACTGACAACAACACGGCAAGCACGCCAATTAAAGACGTCCATGCACATACGCAGAAAAACACATCATTCATGCTCTTTACAATCTCATTATCATGCGACATTGATAGAAATCTCTGCAACGTCATAGTGCCCCCCCGGTCGGTTCGGATTATGGACAAAAACTGGCGGTTTCAGCGGAATAATCACGTGTCAACACAAACGGTTCCTGACACCTTTTCCTATTCAATCAATTCCTTCGGTCGAACGAATTGACAGGATGACATTGAAAGCAACGCGAATTGATGCAACGATATATTAAGCTCTACCAACAAGACCTGAACGGCTTCCGATCTGCGACCACGGTCGTATCTATCCATCGTTATTACTCCATGTCAACACAAACGGGTCCTGACACCTTTTCCTATTCCGGCAACTTTAACTGTCAAGGTGGGCACCTTTGGTCCTTCCTTTGTTCTCCCGCCGGATGATACATACGCCCGACAACAGCGACATCGGCCACACAATAGCTGCATAGGGAATCGAGAATTCGACGTCCTCACGACCACCTTCTACTTCACGCAGTCGATGAACGACTTCAACTTGCGTAGATCGTGAGCGCAGAAACCACAGCTCGTCGCCGCCCAACGCTTCTAGAAGAACTCTATCCGTCACATGCATACTTCTAATCCACATACACAACAGCCACAGAGTGGCGCATAATAAAAACACTCCAATCTGCTTTTGGCGTAGATACTCGAGGACAGGAAAAGGTGTCAGGACTCGTTTTGTCGCGATCTTCCCCGGGGTCGCGTTGAAGGGCTCAAAAGGGTCAGGACTCTTTGTTTTCATTGGCATCACCATCTGTGGGCGCGAGCGGTCGAATCTGGGGGCGGCCGCGCGGGAGTAATGTCGATTCCAGGCCAACGCGTTCCACAATGGATTCTATCCAGAGCGCGTCCCCGTAGGGAGAACCACATTGAAAAAGGAAGAAATCAAAGGGAAGAACCCAAATGGGTCAGGACTCACAATTGGACCGCGGGCCGCCCAACCGGGCATTCGCCACCCAACACGCGCATTGACGCGGACCATGACAGTCACCGGTTCAGGTACTGGGATTCGATGGCCTTGTCGTCTTATCACGCCTCATTTTCGATGCATAACTTCGTATTCTATTATACAGATCGATGGCGGAGACGACTACGATTGCGAGGCCGAAGGCAAAGGTGACGATGGAGTGCAATTGGATCTCGCCCAACCCACGATCAATACCAGCTTTGACGCAGACGAAACACCCTGACGCAAAAATCGTCGCAGAAATCAAAATCGCAATCCGCGGGTCAATCTCGGGGCTTTTCTTGCCGCAAAGAATCCGTGGCCCTCGAATTCTCTGTCGGACTGGCAGGACTTTCGGCAGAAGAAAGATTCGGACACGGAAAACGCGGACGACACGGAGAGAATCCAAAACGACAAGAGAAGTTGCTTCAGCAAGCCACCGGTTCGGGCAGGTTGCCAGCAATGACGTTTCACGCTGTCACCAAGACATTGTTACCCCAACAATTCTTCTGCTACTTCTAGCAGCCCGTGGTAAAAGGGGGCTGCCAAGCCTGTTCCGTGTCTTCCGCGTTGTCCGTGTCCAATCAAACCCGTCCGCTTTCACCGCATTCCCAATGGGTTGCGGGCGTTCAGCGCACGTTTCGCGAGCGTTTGGTATCCTTCAACGCCGTGCTGTGTCCTCCAACGACTGTAGTTTCCCGATGATCGACCAAATCTATCCGCTGATTCACGCTCAGGGCTCGTCATGGGAACTTGGCCGGTCACACGGTGAGCAGGCGAGGTCAAAGATTTGCGGGTACCTCGATTACCTGCAGGCGTCACTCCAGATTTCACGCCCGTCGATGCGGAAACGGGCCGAACGTTTCGAACCGCTCTTTGCGCGTCACTGTCCGCATCTGCTTGAGGAAATCACGGGACTCGCCGACGGGGCGGGAATTCACCGCCTGGATGCGCTGGCGGCTCAACTGCGCGGTGAACTGAATGGCGTGACCGACGACGCCTGCACCACGTTTGTCATACATCGGCGCAACACCCTCGACGGGGGAACGCTCATTGGCCAGAACAGCGATAACCCGTCGGAACTGATGGACTATGCCTACGTACTGCGACTTGTTCCCGAGCACGGTCCGCGCCTTTTGATCTGGACGTTTGGCGGAATGCTCGGCTACCACGGGATGAACGAGTCCGGTGTGGCTCACTTCGCAAATTCGCTGGGGGGCGGACCGGACTGGAAATTCGCACTGTCGCACTACCCGGTCAAACGCATGCTCCTCGAACGGAAATCTCTTGCAGAAGTGCGCCAGTTGCTGAAGCAGATTCCCGTCTGCTCCAATGGTAACTACGTGCTGTGCGACGGGCACGGTGACATCGCGGACATCGAATTGACGTCGGAGGGGCCGTACGAAATCTCGGACGGCGGCCAGGGTGCATTGATCCATTCCAACCACTTTCTTTGCCAGCCTCATGCCTGCCCGGACAATTTTGCACGCAGCCTGCCCGATTCATTTCCGCGCCAGGACCGGATGCAGGAACTGGTTCACAGCCGCCTGGGTCAACTGACTGTCGATGAACTGAAGCGGATCCTGAGTGATCACGCGGGCCATCCGGTCAGCATCTGCCGACATCCCCATTCGGGCCACGACGATCCGATCCTGCCGAGCAGCGGCCGAACGGTCGCCTCCATCATCGCCGAACCTGACTGCGGTCGCCTGCATGTCGCGCGCGGCAATCCGTGCGAAGCCACCTATGTAACGTATCACCTGCTGTAGGGGTGTGTGGTTCATAACCCCACACCCCTCAGGTTTCGACGAATCCGACGTAATTCTCAAATCGACTCGACGGCCAGTTCCGCAGGAACGGAGACCGGCGCTGGTTCGCCCGCTGTCGCCGGATTCATGGCCGTCAGCAATGACAGGACTGCTGTCGAACAAACGACCAGCCCGAGCAGCCAGAAGACCGTGGGCCAGCTCATTTGTGACTGGAACAGGAAGCCGGCACAGACGGCTCCGACGTTTCCGCCCGCTCCCACGATGCCCGCCACGGAACCCAGTGCCGGGCGATTGACGAACGGTACGATGGCATAGACGGCTCCATTCGACATCTTGATGAACAGTCCCACGCACAGCAGCATGGGCACAGCCAGCCACAACTGATTCGACTGCGAAAAGACGAGCAGCAGCAGACCTTCTCCCAGGATTGTCAGAAACAGCCAGCGGGCACGGCCGGACACCCCGCCGGCTTTCGCCCAGCGATCGCTGACGATGCCCCCCAGGGCCCGGGCAAACAGGTTCATCATGCCAAAGCTGGCAGCAATCGTACCCGCCATGTACATGTCCAGATGAAAGTAATCGGTGAAATAGAGTACGGCGACATTGTCGAGCGTCAATTCCAGGCCGAAACAGCAGCCATACAGCACGCTCAACGCCCAGACCCGGTAATCAACGGCCGCGGCCAGGAACGTCGATTTCTTCGTCGCGGCGGACATCCGGCCAGCCGCCTTCAGTTCGGCAAAGTTTCCTTCCGGGGTATCCTGAGTAAAGCGCCAGTACAGCAGGCCGGTCAAGGCGCACACGACCCCGGAAATCACCATGCACAGTCGCCATCCCATGGCCGCGGATGCTCCCAGTCCGGTGATCAGGGCGAACAACAACGGCATTGCCAGTTGCGTCATCCCGCCGCCCAGATTCCCCCAGCCTGCGGCCGTCGCGTTGGCCGTCCCAACGCAATTCGGAGCAAACATCCGTGACGTGTGATACTGCGTGATCACAAACGACGCGCCGATCGCTCCAATCAGGATGCGACCGATCAGGAACGTGGTGAAATCGTAGGCCAGTCCGACGGCCATCACCGGGATCGAACCGAGCACCAGCAGCCAGGTGTAGGTCAGACGAGGACCATACCGGTCACACAGCCGCCCGACCAGCAGTCGAAACAGAACGGTTACCGCGACCGATCCGATGATGCACCAGCCGACCTGCTCCTTGGTCAACGCCAATTCCCGGCGAATCACGGGCATCAGCGGTGCCAGACCGAACCAGGAAAAGAAACACAGAAAGAATGCCAGCCAACTCAGATGAAACGCCCGCATCTGCGGAGTATTCAGACGGAATAAATCCAGACGTTCGGCAGGAGACGTCGCGGCACTGGTCGAAGACATCGATCATCCTTCACGAAATTGAGAAACAGATCTCGAGCGGGCGCAGCTCTGGGTGGTTGGCAAATCGGAACTTCTCGGGGTACGTATTCATTCCGGCAGACGAATCCGGACAGCACACGACTTGTAAGACGGTTGCTTGGAATAGGGGTCGAACACGGCATCCGTCAGTCGGTTGACTTCGGGGTAATGCATGGGGAGAAACACCTGCCCGGCAGCAACCGTCGGTGTTAGAAACGCCGTGGCGGTGACTGCCGCACGTCGGGATTCGACGATCACCTTCTGCTGCGCGCTGATTCCACAACGTCGCGCATCCGCCGGATTGATTTCGACATACACCGCCAGCGGTGCCAGTTTTCGCAGAACGGCGGACTTGGCAGTCCGAGTCTGCGTATGCCATTGAACAGCGGTTCCACGTCCCGTTAGCAAGACCAGCGGGTAGTCGACCGTCGGTGGCTCCGGCATCGGGCGCGGGGATTCAAACAGCAACTTTGCCCGGCCATCGGGATGGAAGAATTGCCCGTCCGCGAACAGGCGACGTTCCTGCACAGCAGCCGTCAGGGACGAATGGCCCGCGTCATCGGCGGTATCCGCATGGAACTCGGTCGAGTAAGGCCATTGGATTCCGCCCGCCTGATCCAGATGCTGGTAGTCACGAATCCCCGTGAAATCACAGGGCTGCCCGGCGCTCAACTTCTTCAGCAGTTGAAACACCGCGGCGGGTGACGTCCAGTCCCGGAACAGCGAATCCACCCCGCAAGCTCGGGCAATCAACTGGAAAATGCGGAAATCAGACAGTGCCTGCCCCGGAGCCCTGGCGGCCTGCCGGATCACGCCGATCCGCCGTTCGGAATTGATGAATGTTCCTTCTTTCTCCCCCCACGCCGCAGCGGGCAGAACCAGGTCCGCCAATTGAGCTGTTTCCGTGGTCGAATACATGTCCTGCACCACCAGGAATTCCAGGCGACTCAAAATGTCTTTCGCCTGATCCTGATTGATCCAGGAATGCGCGGGATTCGTGGCCACAACCCACAGACCCTTGATCTTGCCATCCAGGATTCCCTTCAGGATCTCGTGGTAACTGAAGCTGTTTCGATCAGGAATCCGGTCCACCGGGATGTCCAGCAGGTCTGCGACGTGAGCACGGTGCTGTGGGTTTGTGAACTCACGGCCCCCCAGCAGTCCGGTGGTGTTGCTGAACAGTCGCGATCCCATGGCATTGCACTGGCCGGTAATCGAATTGGCCCCGGTTCCCGGCTTGCCAATGTTGCCGGTCATCAGTGCCAGGTTGATCAGGCTTTGTGCGGCGCGGACCCCTTCGTAGGACTGGTTGATCCCCATCGTCCACCAGAATGAAACGCGCTGGCCTTCGTGAATCAGACGGGCAAACTGTTCCAGCAGATCCGTCGACAGACCGGTTTCACGCGCGACAAATTCCGGGAAATAACTCGCGACATGCTGCTGGAATTCGGCCGCGCCTGTCGTATGCCCCTGCAGAAACGACTCATCGATCCAGCCTCGTTCAAACAAGATCCTGGCGATCCCGTAGAACAGTGTCAGATCACTCTTCGGTCGCAGTGGCAGATGCAGCGACGCCGCCATTGCCGTTTCGGTTCGACGCGGATCGACGACAATGATTCTCGGCTGATGCCGGTTCCGCATGACCCGTTCCCACAAAATGGGATGGGCGATGCAGGGATTGGCACCAACGAAGACCAGGACATCCGATTCCTCGAAATCGGCGTACGTATACGGCGGGGCATCGAACCCAAATGCCTGCTTGTAAGCCACGACGGCCGTGGCCATGCATTGCCGCGTGTTTCCGTCGCCGTGCAGCATCCCCATCCCAAACTTGCCAAGCGCCCCCAGGAACGCGAGTTCTTCCACCGCGATTTGCCCGGTCCCCAGCCAGGCCATCGCTTCGGGACCGTGCTGGTCACGGATCCGCCGCCAGCGTTGGGCAAACGTATTCAGAGCTGTCGGCCAGTCGACCGGTTCCAGTCGACCCCGATTGTTCCGCAGCAGGGGCGTCGTCGCCCGGTCAGGGCTGTTCAGTACGCTCAGTGCCTCCCACCCCTTGGGACAGGCCATTCCCAGGTTGACCGGATATTCCGTCGTCGGCGATATTCCAATGGCGCTGTCGTTCTGCAAGTGTACGGTCAGACCGCAACCCGTCGAACAGAATCCACAGACCATGTTCGTCGTCGCGGTTGGCATCGCCGAGACGGGCAACCTCGCCAGGCCGAACGGCGATGGCTGCTGAACGAGTTCGCTTGTAAAGGGGCCATTCACGGCGCGGATCAAGGATCGTAATTCTGCGGGAATCATGTGCGTACGGCTCCTGGCATGCGTGGAGACACCGCGGTCATGAAGAACAGCGTTCGTTCCAGCAGTTCCCCCGCAACAGACATCACGAACATCACCGTGACGGTGGCCATCCACTGCACCGGAGTGTCATGGTCGGCCGCCAGCAATGACCACGGCAGGATGATGCCGCCCAGCGTTCCCAGGGCAAACCGCGCAATCGCAATCCCGCCCAGGTCACGCGTCATCAGCAAGGCCAGGCGTTTCAAGGGCGACTGGTGACGATCCAGCAAGTGCAGCAGATCGGCCCCTTCGTACGCCAGTTTGACCGCGGCACAGATCATCAACGGCCTGCCCAGCAGCGCCACCAGTTCCCGCATGACAGTCCCAAATTCCAGCCTGGACTGGACCGATGTGGCGAGCATCGCCGCAAACAGCGTCGCCGACAGCCCGAGCCAGACCGAAGTCCCCACAAATCGCCAGAGAGTCCGTGTGCCGCCCCACGTCGGCCGCCGGGTGCGGTAATAAATCATGACCGAACACAGCACACCGGCCAGACCGGTGACCAGGACGGCAGCTCGAACGAATAGCCACACCGCAACACCGGCGAAGCCCGTGGCCGACTGAAACATCGTCCCCAGCGAGCAGGCTGCAGCGGCCGGAGCAAACAGCCCGAACGCCACGATCTCACGACTGAGCCACGATGTCCGCAATCCCAGCAGCGCTCGATACGCCAGGTGAGGCCGACCCAGATGCAACGTTGAAGCTCCCAGTGCCAGAAACCCGAACCCGACGGCCGTCAGCATCTGCCAGCCGCGGATCGAGGTCAGGACCGGTGTCGTTTCGCCGCTGAACATCCACTCGTTCACAAAGCAGGCACCGACTGACAACTGTGTCAGGACCAGCATCAGGATCAATGGAAAGTGAGCTTCCTCAACCCGCACCGCGTGATAGTCGGCAGGCAGCATGTTCCGCGGGAAGACTCGACTGGTCTTGTAAGTCGTGGTGGGGAGTGTGATCTGCGGGTCAGGAGCACCTGGCAGAAAATCGGTCGCTTCGCAATCAGCAGCCACGTCGGCCTGCGACACCACGCTGATTCGAATCGCTTCGTGAGGACAGGCCTGCACGCACGCCGGGGCTTCGCCCGCGGACAACCGGTCCGAGCACATGTCGCACTTGCGGACAATCCCCTTCCCGGCGTGGTACTTGGGAACGTCGTAGGGACAGGCCAGGATGCAGTACTGACAACCAAAGCATTGATCGTCCAGGTGCTTGACGATTCCCGTCTGAGCGTCCTTTTCGTAGGCACGCGTGGGACAGACATCCATGCAGGCCGGTTCCAGACAATGATGGCAGGCGGCTGTCACATGCTGGATGACCGGAAGGGCGGTCGTCCCGCCGATCAACAGGCCGACGTCGCGCCAGGTTTCGTGCTCATCCAAGCCGTTCAAGGCATGACAGGCTGTGACGCAGGCCTTGCAGCCTGAGCACCGATCCAGGTCGACTTCAAACGCGTATTGTTCGCCGGGGCCCGGCGGTTGTGCGGGCAACAGTGCCTGATAGTACTTCGCCTGGGCCGGCCGACTGTGATCCCCCACCGAGTTGGCAAACTGTTCGACCGCCGTCAGTGAATTCTGTTCGCGCAGCAGTTCCTGCACCAGCGAGGGCAAACTCCCTCGGTCAGGCAACACTGGTAACAGAGTCAGTTCCACAACAGGTTTCCGTCTGGCAAAAGTCGACACAACCGGGAAGCGGCAACAACAAGCAAATTCAGGCGGTCACGGTCGCGGAAAGTTCAGAACCGTGTGTGGCATCGGCGCACGATGTATGACTGGACGAATCACAGCGACGCTGCTCAATCGCGGGCCCCTGTGACAACCGCCCCGGCGGCGGAACCCAGAGCAGCACGTCGTCGCCATCGATGCGCACGGGAAACGTGTCAATGGAATACGGTTCACCCGTCAGGCAGTGTCCGGTCTTCAACGAGAAGGTCTTCTTGTGCAGCGGACAGGCCACCTTTGGTTCGTCTTTCGCGTCTCCCAGGATCCCGCGGGAAAGAACGAACTCACGCTTGTGCGGACACATGTTGGAAGTCGCATACCATTCGTTCCGACTGGCGAAGTTAAACACGGCGATCTGTGTGTAGCCGTAGCGAATGGTCGCTCCGCCATCCACGGGAAAATCCGTGGTGACCCCGACGCGAACCCACGTGCAGTCGTCCGTGTTTGAGCCGTATTTCTGACCGTTCGGCAGCGTCAATTGACTGAGGGGCACGACGTCGCTCGGCCAGTCCGCCGGGCGCTGTTGTCCTCGTTCCGAAACGATCTCGATATCCGGTTCCGTTTCCTTCGTGTTGACAAACTGCTGGAAGAACTGCCGCTTGGCGGGGTCGTTGACCACATCCTTCCATTCGCAGCGATACGTGTCGACCACGCGCTGCATCATCGCTTCCAGTTCGGCGGCAATCTGCAACTTGTCGTCAATCACAACATCGCGCAGGTGCTGGATTCCCCCGTCCAGCTTTTCCAGCCAGACCGCAGTTCGCGTCAGGCGATCCGCCGTGGTGACGTAGTACATCAGGAACCGATCGATGTACTTCAGGCAGGTCTCTTCATCCAGGTCGCTGGCCAGCAGGTCCGCATGCCGGGGCTTGGTGCCACCATTGCCACAGACATACAGGTTGTACCCATTCTCGGTGGCAATCAGTCCGAAGTCCTTGCACTGGGCTTCGGCGCACTCGCGCGTGCAACCCGAGACCGCTCCCTTGAGCTTGTGCGGAGACCGCAGCCCCTTGTAACGGTTTTCAATCCGGATCGCGAAACCGACGGAATCCCCCACGCCATAGCGGCACCAGGTTGTTCCGACACAGCTTTTCACCGTGCGCAGCGCCTTGCCATAGGCGTGGCCGCTCTCGAACCCCGCATCGATCAACTCGCTCCAGATGTTCGGCAACTGGTGAGCCGGAGCCCCAAACAAATCGACTCGCTGACCACCGGTGATTTTTGTATAGAGACCATATTTCCGGGCCACTTCGCCCAGTGCGATCAGCTTTTCGGGAGTGATCTCCCCACCGGCAACTCGCGGCACGACGGAATACGTTCCGCCGCGTTGAATGTTTGCCAGGAACCGGTCGTTCGAGTCCTGCAGTGTCGCGTGATTGCGATCCAGGATCTGCTCGTTCCACAGACTGGCCAGGATCGAGGCGACCGCAGGCTTGCAGATCTCGCAACCATGGCCGCGACCGTGACCCTGGATCAATTCTGCAAACGTCCGGTACTGTTTCACCTTGATGATCTGGAACAGTTCCTGCCGGCTGAACGGGAAATGCTCGCACAGCGAACGATCAATCGCATGTCCGGCCCGCTGCAGTTCGGCGTTGAGCAGATCATTGACCATGGGCAGGCAACCGCCACAGCCGGTTCCCGCCCTGGTACACTTTTTCAGTTCGCCCAGATTGGTCACGCCCCCCTGCACCGCTGCGCACAGGGCCGCCTTGGTGACATTGTTGCAGGAACAGATCTGGCAATCGTCGCCCATCTCTTGAGCGGTTGCTGCAGACGAAGTGCCGATGATCAGTTCCGATGCCGGCCCGGGGAGCGGCTTGCCGCTTCGACACAGCGACAGCAACCGGGTGAAGTCACTGGCATCGCCGACCAGCATCCCGCCCAGCAGGTGTCGACCGTCCGAAGTGACCAGCAGTTTCTTGTAAACCCCCGCCAGCGGATCCTCGAACGTCAGCGATTTGGCAACGTCGGCATCGGCTTCGTATTGACCGAACGAAGCGACGTCGACACCCATCAGCTTCAACTTCGTCGACAGATCGGCTCCCTGGAATTCGCGACGGCCACCGGTCAGATTCGTGGCCAGCACATCGGCCATTTCATACCCGGGAGCCACCAGCCCGTAGATCATGCCACGGTGCAGCGCGACTTCGCCGATTGCATAGATATCCGGGTCACTGGTCAGCAGCGATTCATTGATGATCACGCCGCCACGGGGCCCCATGTCCAGCCCGCATTCACGAGCCAGTTCGTCACGCGGACGGATCCCCGCGGACACTACGATCATGTCGACTTCCAGTTCGGCCCCGTCCGCGAACTGCATCGCGCGAACTCGATCGTCACCGACGATTTGTTTCGTGCTTTTGTTGAGATGAACCCGAGCGCCCAGGGATTCAATCTTGTCGACCAGGACGTTGGATCCCCGATCATCCAATTGCCGGGGCATCAGACGCGACGCGAATTCGATGACATGTGCTTCCAGCCCCATGTCGATCACAGCCTTGGCTGCTTCCAGTCCCAACAGACCGCCGCCAATGACTGCGGCACGGCGGGACGTGGCCCCCCAGGCCAGCATCCGATCGAGATCTTCAATCGTGCGATAAACAAACACTCCCGGCAGATCAACGCCGGGAGTCGGTGGCACAAATGGGGCTGATCCCGTCGCCATGACCAGAATGTCATACGGCAGCACCCGCCCCTCGCGCGAATAAATCTGATGAGCAAATCGATCGATCCGCTCGACCCTGTCCCCGATATGCAGGGTGATGCCGTGTTGTGCATACCAATCGGGGTCCGCCAGCATCAATTGCCCGGCATCTCGATGAGTAAAATACTTGCTCAAGCCGACACGATCGTAAGCGGCCCGAGGTTCTTCACAGAACGTCACCACGTTGAACTGGTGATCCGCATCCAGTTCGACCAACCGCTCGCAAAATCGGTGACCGACCATGCCGTTGCCGACAACGACAATGGTCCTGCGTTCGGGAACAGTGGATTGAGCGATCATGGTTGGTTTCCTGATGTCAGCCCCGGCCTGAAAGTCACGACCTGCGAAGCAGCCGGGTGTCAGGCGACGGATCGCAAACATCGCGCCCCGATCTGCGTGGAACCCGCAGTCTGCGACGACAATTTCGGGGGCAGGAAGGGCGGTCTGTGGGATGGCGCAATCGGTTAGATTGACGGACTTGAATGCAATGGCCGTCACGGTCAAACGAAGCATTGACCGGACGGATGGCCACGCGTCGCCGTTTCACCCCCTATTTTCAAGGCCTTTTTCGACGGTCCCGTGAGAGGACACGGTTGATTCTGCCAGCGCAGGAAGTTCGGTTCCTGTCGCCGCGGGGTGCGGTCCTTCGGACTCATGCCGGCCCGCCAATGTGAGATACCCCCGGCAGGTCTGCACGCATTCGTGGCAATGTCGTGCCAAGAATGGCAGCAGCCTCCGCAACGATGAACCGGACCTGTTTTCAGTGACAATGTCAGAATTGCAGTTGATTTTCCCGCAGCAATCGCTGTCTGTGTGGCGATCCTGCCTTCCACGTCGAGTTCGCCAGCCCCCGAGGAACACGGTTTGCGGCGATTTGTGTACAGTTTTTGTTCGGATGTCGCTCAACATTCGTTTATGGTGATTTCCAGGTGCCCACGCTCCGCCCCAATTCCCGGATGCAACCTGACCGCGAGAACCCGGCCCGGCGACTCGATCGCCGCTCGTGGTGCGCTTTCGCCGTGGTGGCGGGAATGATTGTCCTGCATCAATGGCTGTTACAACCGGGCTTGAGTCAACTGACATCCGACGCCCCCGTCATCAACATCGCGGGTCGACAACGAATGCTTTCACAGGCCTTGGCCAAGTCGGCCCTCGCCATGGCCGCAGCGACAGATCCAGCAGAACGCGACCGACATCGAAGGAATCTCAGCGAAACATTGACCGAATGGCGGGGGGCACATCGCGACCTGAGTTCGACCGCGAATTCCGGAGACAGCCAGTCCGCACCAATCGCAGCGGGATTTCAGGAACTGGAGCCTCATTTTCAGGCGATGGCCGGTGCCGTGGATCAACTTCTCAAAGAAACCTCGGGGCACACCGACCAGGCGACTCTGGCGGTGCTCCTGGAGCACGAACCCCAGTTCCTGCGGCAGATGCACGACATCGTGGGACGCTATGAACAGGAGACCCGGCTGCATGTCAGGCAGCTTCAATGGCTTGGCCTGATCATCATGGCGGTGATTGTCGTAGTCCAGATCGCAGTTCAACTGACCGTGGTCCGCCCGGCCGTCCAGTTGGTCGGTCGCGAGATTGAGCTGTCCGAATTGCAGTACGAACGGCTGGTGGAGTCGATGACCGATGGCTTGGTGGTCTTTGATCCCCTGGGACGCATCCTGTTCGCTAATCGCCGGTTTGGAACAATGCTGGGATACGCCACCGACAACCTGATTGGCAAACCGGCCGGAATCTTTATTGCCGACCCCGACCGCCGGGAATTCGGGCAGATGCTCGTTGCCAGGGTACTGGACACGCAACCCATGGACCTGTTGCTGCAGCACGCCGACGGACACCGCGTCGAAACAATGGCGTCACCCCAGCGAATGGTCGACCCGCAGGGGCAACATCAGGGGTTGCTGCTGGTCGTCACCGACATTACCGCGCGCAACGCCATGGAAGAGCGAAGTCGACAGTTGCTGGACCAACTGACACACGCGGATCGACTGAGATCCGTGGGAACGATGGCGGCGGCCCTGGCTCACGAAATCAATCAACCGCTGGGGGCCATCGCGAATTACGCCGAAGGTTGCCTGAACCGTCTGTCGGCACCGACGACGGATCCCGTCGAACTTGTCGAACCACTCGAACGAATCCGCCGTGCTGCTCACCGCGGGGCGGAAATCGTCCGCCGATCCCGGGATTTCGTTCGCTTGAGTCCGCACCAACTGCATGAGGAATCGATACCGGAACTTGTCCACGAAGTGGAAGAATTGTGCCGCCCCGAGGCTCGGCGACGTGGAATCCTGCTGGAATCACAACTGGCTGCCGACTTGCCCCGGATCGCTGTCGACGCGATCCAGATTCAGCAGGTCCTGATCAATCTGATCCAGAATGCGTTCGCCGCAGTGGAACAGGTGGAACCGTTCCGCCGACGCGTCCGAATCATGGCAGCACACAGCGAACAGGGGGACCTGGAATTGTCCGTGTCAGATACAGGTCCGGGCATCCCCACCGAGGGTGCTGATGCCTGGTTCGAGCCTTTCATCACCACACGCGCCGATGGCACGGGGATGGGCCTGGCGATCGCACGCGGAATTGTCGAAGCTCACGGCGGTCGCATCTGGGCGGAGCCCGGTCCAGATGGCGGTGCCGTGTTTCGCCTGACGCTGGCACAAGACGCCACAACCCAGCCGCACTCACAGTTGTCACCCATGGAGATTGTCTGTCATGCCTGACAATCCCCCCACCGTTTACATCGTGGACGACGACCCGGACATGCGCGAGTCGCTGGAGTTCCTGCTCCAGTCTCTGGGAATCGTGACGAAGGCCCATGCGTCGGCGGGAGCGTTCCTGGCTGAGTTTCAAACCGGATCTGCCGGTTGCCTGGTCTGCGACGTTCGGATGCCGGACATGAGTGGTCTGGATCTGTTCGAGCATCTGTCGGCCGCGGGCAGTCAGCTTCCCGTGATCCTGATGACTGCCTATGCCGACGTGCCGATGGCCATTCGTGCACTGCAGGCGGGGGCCGCCGAGTTCATCGAAAAGCCATTCAATGCCCATCAGATGCTGGAACGAATTCAGCGTGCCTTGGCTCAGGATGGCGAGCGACGAGCGGCTCTGTCGGCCTGGGAAGAGTTCGGCAACGGCATGGCCGAACTGACCGACAAGGAACGGGAAACCCTGGAGATGCTGATGGACGGGGCGGCCCACAAGGTCATCGCCGCCCGGTTGGATATCTCGGAACGAGCCGTGGAAATGCGCCGGGCCTCAGTCATGAAAAAGCTCCACGTCAACTCACTCGCCGAACTGATCCGTCGCGTGACTCAATACGAGTTGCTCTTTCCCAAGCGGCGCACGCCGTCCGCATTCCGTTCGGAATGATCGCCCGATGACTTCGCTCGTGAATCGATTCTTGATTGAATCGACGCGGCTGGCTTAAACGCCATGATGAGGTATCGTATCAGTGAGCCTGAAATCTAAAATGGCTGGGATGCGATGCGTGAGTTCTTCCACCGCTGGCGACGAAAAGCGGGGATCGTGATATTCTTGATTGCGATCCTCCGCCTCGTGTTCTCTTGGCGTCTTGACGAATGGTGTTATGAAACACGCAGCGGGTGGGAAACACGATATATTTGGGGATGGCACCCTGATTTGATTGGCTTTGTTCTGCTGACCCTGCTCTGCGCCTACCTGATCCTCTGGAAGCCTCGCGAGGCGAGTTGACTGAAGCCTCCATCAACACAAATGCTGGTCACTACCGACATTGCCTTATAGCCCAGGGTTGCCGCGCCTCGCGGCTACCCTGGGGTCTGAACGCAACATGATGCTTACCCTGAAAGGGTTCTGCCTCCAGGAGCGAATACCCATGTCACAGTCTCTCGCCAATGTCCTTGTCCATATAGTGTTTTCGACGAAAGATCGAATTCCATTTCTCAAGGACCAAATCTTCCGCGACGAGTTGCATGCCCAACTGGGAGGAACATCGAAAAGCTTGAATTGTCCACCGATCATCGTCGGCGGCGTTGACGATCACATTCACATGTTGGCCAGTCAATCGCGAACGATCAGCCTTTCTGATTGGGTCAAAGAATTGAAACGGGTGACATCAATCTGGATCAAACGACAATCACCACAATTCAAAGCATTCGCATGGCAAGCGGGATATGGGGCATTTTCTGTCAGCCATTCACAATCGGGCAAAGTCGGCAGTTACATCCAAGAGCAGGAAGCACACCATCGGAAGAAAGATTTCAAAACAGAGCTTCGAGCGCTTCTCGAACGCCATGAAATCAAATATGATGAACGGTATGTCTGGGACTGATGATGCACCAATGAATTTGGCGGAACCCTTTCAGGGTAGAGTTGAATGAGTTCGCGTGACCCAGGGTAGCCGCAAGGTGCGGCAACCCTGGGCTATCAGGCGAAACTCCTTCGGAGTAACAGATATGACCAGTATTGGAATTCAAAGATCGACTTACCTCCCAGATCGCCCAACGGCCTGGCTGCTGATATTGGCGATCCTGACGAGCGCCGTTCCGGGATGCGGCGACCCTCCCACAAAAGTCGTCCTTAACAAAAAGGATTTGAACGACGTCAGAGACGGAACACTCGCCATCGAAAACAGCGGCTACGCAAATGTACTCAAACACGCGGCCCTGGTTCGCAATGCCGATCTGGAAAAGGCGGGACGGAAGGTCGCGTACGACGATCTGATCGACAAGCCCGCGCAGTTTCGTGGCGAACCCATTCTTGTCGAAGGCCTGCTATGGCGGCTCTTCAAATTGCCAGCCGCCGCAGATGACTCGATTCGAGTGGACTACGAAGCTTGGATCGTGACGGACGATTCGCGGCCGTACCGGGTTGTGTTTTCGGAATTGCCGGACGGGTTGAAGCCGGGTGACCAACTGAGAAGCGTCCGGGCGGCTGGGTACTTTTTCGTCCTGGAGGGCCATTCCAAAGACGATCAGGGTATTTCCGTTCCCGTTTTGCTGGCGCGGAATGTCGTTCCACTCGGCAATGGCAAGACAAAGCCAGGATCACCGATTCGGTACGCCAAATGTCCACTGCCAAAGCAGGAAAACGTCCTCTTGCCAGACATTCCAGTGCGACTCCAATCGGATGACGATGGAAACCTGATACAACTCACCATCGTCAACCGTGAACTCGGCAACGACGACGCGGCGTTTGAACAATTAAACAATCAAATCCTCAAGATCATTGGGCGACCCGGCAATCCAATCACAGAAGATATCCGGGTGAAGATGGATGTCGATTTTGAATGTCACTACAGCTTCGTTCAAAAGGCCGTCTCCAATTGTATGGGACGCGTCGATGACAAGTCCGGGCGGATGACTCGGTACATCGAACACATCGATTTCACGCCACCAGGCAACCCTAAAGTGTTTGACAGACAACCATCACGCTAAATCCGCCGCAATTCGTTACGATGCGGGATCGGGAAGGCTCGTTCCACAGACTGCGACCATTCGACCGCGGATGCACGGTGCGCGAATCCCGGAGGGAAAGCTGGTGCGTGAATGGATGTCGTCATTGCAGGTTTTGGCACGGCGTTGCCTGGTCACCCCATCCTGCAAGCGGAAGCAGGCAAGGTTGCCGTCGACTTTTGTTGCGAACTGCCCGAACAGGCCAGATCCGTGGAAGCCCTGTATCGTGCGGCGGGGGTGGAATCTCGGCATTCCGTCGTCCTGAACGATTCCCAGGGATCCGCCGTGGACCGGCAAAGCTTCTATCCTCCGCGTTCACCAGCATCCCTCCATGGACCGAGCACCGGTCAGCGGATGCAGTATTTCGAACAGGCGGCTGGCCCCCTGGCAATCTCGGCCGCCGCCCAGGCACTACTCCACAGCGGCGTCGATTCCCGGCGGATCTCGCACCTGGTCACTGTCAGTTGCAGCGGTTTTTCCGCGCCGGGATTCGATCTGACGCTGATCGAGCAGCTTCCGCTGCGCCCCACCGTCGGTCGAACTCAGGTTGGCTTCATGGGGTGTCACGCCGCCCTGAATGGATTGCGTGTCGCCCGTGCCTTCGTGGCCGCCGACCCCAGCGCCGTGGTCCTGGTCTGCTGTGTGGAACTCTGCACATTGCACTACCAGTACGGTTGGGATCCGGAGCAGATTGTCGCAAACTCCCTGTTTGCCGACGGCGCGGCGGCGTGCGTGGTTCAGTCCGCGGACGCGGATCACGGCGATGCCAGTCCGCCCTATCGAATTCTTGCCAGCGGCTCTGTGATTCTGCCGGATTCACGCGACGCCATGACCTGGCGGGTTGGTGATCATGGATTTCGCATGACGTTGTCACCATCCGTCCCGGTATTGCTGTCCACGCATCTGTCACCCTGGTTGACCGAATGGTTGGGCGCACACGACCAGTCTCCGGCCAGCATCCGGACCTGGGCCGTCCATCCCGGCGGCCCGCGCATCCTGCGGGGCTTTGCCGAAGCCATCAACGTTGCCCAGGATCAGTTGCAAGTCTCGCGCGAGATCCTGCGTCGACACGGAAACATGTCGTCACCGACTTTGCTGTTCATCCTGAACGAACTCGCGCAACACCAGGCTCCCACTCCGTGCGTCGCCATCGGATTCGGCCCCGGCCTGGCCGCCGAAGCCACCCTGTTGGGCTGAGTCTTGCCATGGCCGTGCCGCTTCAGCATTCGTTTGCCACGGACATCCTGAAGTCGGTGAAGCCGTGGTCCACAATTCCCCATTCGAAACGGCAATCGCTCTGTAGGAACAGGACGTTGCTGGACGAATTCAAGCCAGAATGTCTTGACGATCGAATTCCGGGAACGGTATGGTCTGAGATGGTCATCACCATCCCACCTCAGGATCCACAATATGATCTGCCGTCGTGCATTGACGCTGATGCTGTTTCTGCCGCTGATGACCGAGTCCCTGCGGATGTCCGCCCGTGCGGAAGAAGAACAGGCGTTCCCGGACTCGTTGACGACCATCGACCCGGACAAGGATTGTGAATTCCGTCGAGGCAAAGACAAGCTGACGATCACCGTTCCTGCCAAGCCCCATGACCTGCACCCGACACGAGGGCTGAACGCGCCGCGGGCCTTGAAGAAGATCACCGGAGATTTCACGGTGCAAGTGAAAGTCACGGCCGATTTTACCCCCGGAACACAGTCCTCACGACCCGCTGGCATGCCGGGCGCCCCGTTTAACGGAGCCGGAATCCTCATTTGGGAAAGTAAGGAAAAGTTTCTCCGGATCGAACGCGACGCCTTCTGGAGCGGTGAGACGCTGGTGTTCTATCCGCCACTCATGGAATACTGGCGCAACGGCGCGTACGCCGGGTTTAACTTTGGACCGACAACCGATGCGTATTTTCAGGGACAGTCCACCTGGTTCAAAGCGGATCGAACGGGTCAGGATGTCACCGTTTCCATCAGTCACGACGGCAAGCAATGGAGCGTCGTGAAATCGTTTCAGGTGGACATGGCGGCCGAAGTCATGGTGGGAGTTGATGCTTTGAACTCGTCAGATCAGCCGTTTGTAGTCGACTTTGAAGAATTCACGCTGCAAACCAGGCCACCGGTGGCGGAATCGCGTTGACCGAGCTTTTGGCGCACGTTCGCTTTTGCAAGTTGCCTTCAGGCTCCGCGTGAAGAAAGCCGGGTGTGACATCGGTTGGAATGGTGATCCGAGAATCTCCCCAGCGCACGCTTCATTCTGAACCGCATCGCCGATGACAGATGATCCAACAATCGGCTTTCTTCACGCGGAGCGTGAAGACTACGGGCCGTACCATCTGTAGGTCAGGGGTGACGTGTCCATTGAGCATTCGCTTCGATCTGCTCAGAATGCCCGCGAATGGTGGATTCACGGAATTCGAGTTTCTCGTCGCGGAGCTATCTCATGCAGCGTCTGCAGGTCACGTTGGGGATGGGTGCCTGGCTGTTGTTCGTGATGGGGTCATGGCTGGCGGCAGCCGAACCTGCCGCCAACCCGGATCGGAATGTGATCTACATCACGTGGGACGGGTTCCGGTGGCAGGAGTTTTTTGGGGGCGCTCAACTTCCCTACATCAGCAAGGATGCCGGAGTCGCCGATGTAGAGGGCGTCAAGCAGCGGTTCTGGCGTGAGGACGAACAGGAACGGCGCGCAGCCCTGTTGCCGTTTGTCTGGACCGTGATGGCAAAGCACGGGCAGATCTTCGGAGATCAGACCAGGAATTCGGTCGCGAAGATCCAGAACAAACACAAGTTCTCGTACCCCGGTTACAGCGAAATGTTCTGCGGCTTTCCGGACGATGAACGGATTGCCTCGAACGGCAAGTTTCCGAATCCGAACGTGACTGTGCTGGAGTTTCTGAACGGTCGACCGGGCTTCCAGGGACGCGTGGCGGGGATCGCGACGTGGAATGTGTTTCCATTCATCCTGAACGAGGCGCGGGCGAAGATCTACGTGCATGCGGGGATCACACCGATCCCGGGTGACAACCTGTCGGACCGTCAACACCTGCTCAATGAAATGATCAAGGACACCGTGGTCCTGTGGCCGGACAATCAGATTGATGCCATCACCATCCAGGCGGCGCGCGAGTACCTGATCCTGAAGAAGCCGCGCGTGCTGTTTATCGGGTTGGGTGAAACGGACGAGTGGGGGCATGGCCGCCGCTACGATCGCTACCTGCATGCCGCCCATCAGGCGGATGATTTCCTGAGTCGACTGTGGGCGCTGCTGCAATCGATGCCGGAATACAAGGATAAGACATCACTGGTGATCGCTCCGGATCATGGTCGCGGTGGTACCATCCGGGACTGGACGGACCACGGTGCGAAGATTGAAGGGGCCGAGTACATCTGGATGGCAGCCATGGGCCCTGAGATCCCCGCACATGGACTGCGCGAGGAAACAGAAGCCACGCTGAGTCAGGTGGCCGCGACCCTGGCCAAACTGGTCGGCGAAGATTTCAACGCAGCCAGCCCCAAATCTGCTCCACCACTGGCGGGAATCACGAAATAGCAGCCCGAATGATGCACTGATGACCACGGATCGCACTGATATCACAGATAAATCCAGTGCCATCTTGGCAGCGGGATAGCAAGCGGCCACGGATCAAACACAACGAAGGAATCGTGTGTCGACCAATCCGTGTTTCATCCGTGTTTCATCGGTGGCCAAGTACAGATTTTCGGGCACAGATTGAACACGGATGAAGACGGTGGCGGTTAGTAAGCGAAGCGTTTGAATTCGACCTTGGTACGGCCGAAGTTGATGAGCAGGCCGACTCGGATCCCGGTCGCCTTCAGTTCGTTCAAGAGTTGGGCCTCGTCTTCGGAATTGTAGTCCTTCGCCGCCTTCAATTCGACGATCACCGCCCGGTTGACGAACAAATCGGACTTATAGAAACCAACCTCAACGTTCTTGTACAGGACTCGGATTTCCGATTCGATCTCTGCTGTCAGGCCGCGGCGCTGCAATTCGACTTGCATGGACCGTTGGTAAACCTTTTCCAAGAAGCCATACCCCAGCACACGATGCACCTCAAACGCCGCGCCGATGATCTCTTTTGTCACCGTCTCCTGCAGCAATCCTCCGTCGACCATTCCCTGTTGCAGCTGTGTTTCCTCTGTGGCCATATGCCGCACTCCAGAAACAATGACCTGTGCTCCGACCTCCCCGCTGCATGATACCGAGTGGCCACGGATGAAACACGGATAAGAACGAAGGAAGTCGGTGGCCGAAACGGTTCTGTACGGGTTTCTGGATTGAACTCTACTTTCCAGGCCGCGCTGCTACAGCAATCGTGTGTCGACCAATCCGTGTTTCATCCGTGTTTCATCCATGGCCAAGTACAGATTTTCGGACACAGATTGAACACGGATGAAGACGGTGGCGGTTCGTAAGCGAAGCGTTTGAATTCGACCTTGGTACGGCCTGTTGCAGCTGTGTTTCCTCGGAGGCCATATGCCGTACTCCATAAACAATGACCTGTGCTCCGACCTCCCGGCTGCATGATACCGAGTGGCCACGGATCAAACACGGATGAAACACGGATAAGAACGAACGAAGTCGGTGCAACAGCAATCGTGTGTCGACCAATCCGTGTTTCATCCGTGTTTCATCCGTGGCCAAGTACAGATTTTCGGACACAAATTGAACACGGATAAAAATGGAGAAAAGTTAGTGGATGAAACGGTTTTGCACGCGCCATGCCGTCCGTGGTGAATCATCCGCGCCTGAAGCCCTACAGATCTGCGATCGGAATGGGGGGGGTCCCTTCGATCAGACGGCGGAGCAGGGTTGCGTCGACTTTACCGCGAAAGCGAATCTTGCCATCGAGCGCCAGCACCGGAACGCAAGTGCCGAACTGCTCGACCAGTCTGGGATCGGAATCAATATCCACCGAATTGACCGGCGGCAGCCAACGGGCGTGCTCCTGCAGGGTTTCCGCCGCCTCGTCACACAAGTGACATCCCGCACGGGTGTACAAGATCAGATCCCGAAAGCGCCGACCGGGCACGGTTGGTTTCCACGTCTCAACCGCAGTGTCGAGAACTTCCGAGCGAACCAGCAGATGTCCGCCAATTCCGGCACTGAACAGACCGACCAGCCACCACAGCCAGTCGTTCTGATGCCACGAACGAGGCATTCCGGGAATGGTATAGGCGGTTTCCATGGCCCGCGCCAGGATGACGAGCACTCCAAAACCAAGGGCCAGCGTCCCGGCAGTGGCATCCCTCTGGCTCGCCTGAGTCCCCGTGGACCGGTTCTTGTCGATCATGCTGCTCCAAGTTCAAAACGACGAAGATGATAATCTCAGTCCGGTGAGTCGAACAGAGACTGGAAACCCTGCGAATCGGCTGGTAGCTTACGTAATAGTGTTGCAGCCTGACCAGTGGTTCACGACCCCGTTTTCAAAGTTGTCACGTCCGAGTGGGGTTCGCTGGTCGTCGCAGGGAAGCATCGGTTCTGAAACGCAGATACCGGGTTGATGAGTCCGCAGGGGCAGAATCCAACAACTCGCAGGGTCTCGGCAGGCACAACCATCGATGTCCAGCAAGATTAATGTCGAGACATTCGTCGCAGTGCTCAAGAAGAGCGGTCTGATCGAAGCGGACCGCCTTCAACGCATGATTGCGGACTATACCTCGCAGGGCGGTTCCCCGGACGATTCGCCAAAACTGGCCGATTTCCTGGTCGCCAACGGCGTCATCACACGCTGGCAATCGGAAAAACTGCTGCAGGGAAAGCACAAGGGATATTTCCTGGGCAAGTACCGCCTGCTGTCGCTGCTCGGCAAAGGCGGCATGAGTTCGGTCTACCTGGCGGAACATGTGTTGATGCGTCGTCGCTGCGCCCTGAAAGTGCTGCCGACAAAACGAGTTCACGATTCCTCGTACCTGGCGCGGTTCCACCGGGAAGCTCAAGCGGTCGCCTCGCTCGACCATCCGAACATCGTGCGCGCCTATGACGTCGACCATCAGGACGATCGAGATACCCAGATTCATTTCCTGGTCATGGAGTACGTCGAAGGAAACAGCCTGCAGGAACTCGTGCAAAAACAGGGAATCTGCGGGTTCTGCGACGCTGCCGAATACATCCGTCAGGCGGCGCTTGGGCTGGAACATGCCCACGAGGCCGGAATGGTTCACCGGGATGTAAAACCGGGTAACCTGCTGGTCGACCCGAATGGCGTCGTCAAGGTACTCGACCTGGGACTGGCGCGGTTCTTCACCGGAGACGAAGACGAGGACGCGTTAACACTGCGTCACGATGAAAAGGTCCTGGGAACGGCGGATTACCTGGCCCCCGAGCAGGCGCTGGACAGCCACACCGTGGACGCCCGCGCCGACATTTATGCCTTGGGCTGTACCCTGTACTTCCTGTTGACCGGTCGCCCGCCGTTCACAGAAGGAACACTGGCCCAGCGGTTGATGGCGCACCAGACAAAAACACCTCCCAGCGTGGAGTCTCTGCGGCCGGAAACCCCCTCGTCGCTGGCGGTGATCCTGCGCAAGATGATGGCCAAAAAGCCGGAAGAACGGTACGCGACGGCCAAGGATGCTGCCGACGCCTTGTTCGTCTGGATCGATGCCAACGCCGATCCTGACTGGCGACGATCCCATTCTGGCATTTTCGGCCCTCGGACAACCGAGTCCTCGGCCAACGTCCCGGTCGCAAAGCCGGTGGTGGCACTGCCGGTCGCGGCAATGCCGGCCTCAATTCCTCAGCAGTTTGTTCCGCCCCCCGTGGCGTCAGTCCCGGTCACAGAAAATGCGGAACTGAACAATTTCTTCGCCACACTTTCCGATTCCCAGACAGGCATCGCTCGCCCCGCTCCGGCCGCAGCACCGCCACAATCAACGATCGTGTCGGCCGCAGCACCGCCTCACTTGAAACCGCCGTCCAGTTCGAAGCTGAAATCGCCAATTCTGCCCGCAGCAGATGCGGGAACGACGTTTCCCGATTTCAGTGCGATGTCGGCCACGACGACCCCGGTCCTCAGCAAGACAGCACCAACCCTCAAGGCTCCGAAGTCTGCGACCAGAGCACCTGCACAACCGAAGGGATCCAAACTTCCGTTGCCGGTGCCAATCCTCGCCGGAATCGGTGGCGGTGGCCTGGTGCTGCTGTTGCTGGCCTGCTACGCCTTCGGGTTGTTCGGAGGAAGATCGACGGGCGGTCAACAGGGAAATTCAGGCGCTTCCGTGGCCTGGACTCCCGACAAACGGGAAGTCACGGTCGGCGACCAAGGTGAATTCAAGACCATTATCGATGCCCTCAAGGCCGTCCGCCGCCACTTCGAACCCAATGGTGAACCGAACGATCAGATGGTCATCAAGATCGCGCCCGGGACGTACCACGAAAACATCTCCATCGACGGTACAATTCACAGGGTCGGCAAGCACAAGAAGACTGACAAGACGGTCGATCCCGACTGGCCACAAGGGATCAAGCTGCTGGCAGATGGAGACGTCATCCTGGAACCCGATGACGACAAACCCGCCATCCGCTTGAAAAACATCCAGAAGTTCGTCGTCGAAGGGATTACGGTCAACGCCAGGTCGGTGGGGGTCGAATTGACCGGGGATATGAACGACAGCCGTTTGAGCGGAATGAAGGTCGCAGGCTTCACACAAGTTGGAATCGCCTGTATCGGAGCCCGTGGCATCTCGTTTGGCAACAGCCAATTGGTGCTGGAGAAGCTGACAATCGAACCGGCGACGGGCTCGACCACGGCCATTGGAATTCGGATGCAAAGCGGCAGTGAAGGCGACCCAAGTGATACAATCGTCCGTAACTGTCGGCTGATGGGTCCCCTCTCGGCGGGAATCGCGATCTCCGGGACCGGCCCCTATCGCATCACGATTTCCGAGACCATTTTTGCCCGGGCGCAAGAAGCCATCCGGTTCGAGGGTGCCGTGCAGTGGAAAGATATCGCGATCCTGAATAACACCATGTACGAAGGACGCCACGGCATCGTGTTTGCAAACATGCCCTCCGACGGATCCAACGGCCTGGTCTTCCGCCGCAACTTGTTTGTCAAACTGTCCGGTGCCGAGGCGGTTATCCAGGCCGGCTATAACGAAGCCCGATTCGCGACCATGCTGGCCACTGACCGACCGGGGTGGGAATTCAACTTCTCAGACCGCCCCAAACCTGCGACTCCACAAACCGGTGAGATCAGTCCGCTGTGTGACACGAACGGTAAACGTGGCGATCCGGGAATCACGTTCGTCTCCACCGACCCTGCAAACGCCAAGTTTCTGGCCCCGGCAGAGAACGCCGTTCAACGGTCCGTGCCTGGTCCCCGCGATGGTGAAAAAGAGTGGGTCGGTGCGGTTGGCCCGCGATGACGGGGCCAGAGCCCGCACCATCGAAGACACTGAATCGCCCCCTACAAACGTTACAACCGGCAAAGCCGAACCACCTGCATTGCGCAATCCCTTGTCAGTCAGGCACTTATTTCGTTCAGTGTACATTCCCACAGTCCTTTTGACTGAAGGTCTCTGTCGTCACTGACCGACTGTCGGCACAACCTCGGCCTCCCTGAGACGTTAGCGTCGCTGTGGACAAGTCTCACGTCCCATCGGCATCTGTGCATTTTTCACGCAAACGCCACAACCATCTGCCAGCACACCAGTTAAAGTGTACAGTTGTTCAGGGTCAGGCGGCTCCCTAGGATGGTATTTGCCTGCCTGACACCAACCACACTCCCCTCGTGGTACTGATTCTCTCCCGGTTGGTAGACCGTCGTTTCAATCCAAGACTTGGTGTCGGGCAGCAGCAAACCAGGTGCTGTCATGACTTCCCGGGCTCGACATCATTCACACCATCAGCGAGCGTTGCGTGGCAACATGCACCGCACCCGATCGCGTTCCATCCGCCCGATGGTCGCCAACCGTCAACGTGGATCAACGATTCAATCGGCGGCATTCAGTGCTCCCGAGACGTGGTACGATCCGCAGGAACGAGACTCAATTCGATATGTCAGGAACCCCGCCGGTGACGGATACCTGCACCCGGTCAGCATCGACGAAGTGCGCCAGCGAATTGCCGCGCTGCCTGCCAGGTTCACCGAATCGATCGAAGTCGTTCAGTTCAGTTCGATGACACGCAAGCGCAGTCTGTTCCCGCTGTATGGGATGCAGTGGGGCCCGAACATCTACCTGTATCCGATCGAATCATCCCTGCAGGAAACGTATCATCGTCCGCCTCATCCCCAGCAGTTGATCGAAGCCAGGATGTATGGTGGCGTCTGGTCTCAGGTTGGTTCCATCTGGACACTGACGTGGACGCTGGATTCCATTCGCGACTTCTATCTGAACAATGTGCTGGTCCACGAGATTGGCCATGTCAACGATCAGCGAAACACCAACACCGCCGCCCGCGAACGCTACGCCAACTGGTTCGCAACGGAGTACGGCTATCGGTCGACACGTGGACGGGTCTGATTTCCGGTACTGTGAAGCCGACGAAACCCCGAGTGTCATTCCCGGGCGAGGTTGGTAGCGGGAGTCACCAGGCCCAGGTCCAGCAGGCACCGGACGAAGTTCCTGGCGACGGGGCCGGCGGATTTTCCGCCGGAGCCACCCTGCTCCAGAACGACGACAAACGCCACGCGCGGTCGTTCGGCGGGAACATAGCCGGCGAACCATGCATGGTCGCCACTCCCGGCTTCCGCAGTGCCGGTCTTGCCGGCAATGCGCACCTCGTTCATGTGAACCGTCTTAAAGGCCGTCCCACGTGGATGATTGACGACCATCTCCAGGCCTTCGCGAATGTGAGCCAGCGTTGCACCATGCAGGCCTTCGATCGGATGCGGTTCGGGATGAGTAAAGGCCGGGCGGAACGAAGGAGATTCGCCCAGCGAGATCGGTCCCGTTTCTCCCGCCAGGTGCGGCGTGACGAGCGACCCGCCGTTGGCGATCGCTGCCATGGCACGGACCATCTGCAATGGAGTCACTCGCAGCTTCGACTGTCCGATGGCCAGACCCAGGGTGTCGCCACGGCGATCTGCCGCGGGGAGGTTGCCGTTCGCCTCGGAGGGAAGATCAATGCCCGTCGGTCGACCGATTCCAAACCGCGCGGCCCAGTCGACCATCGGCTGCGGCCCCATCCGACGTGCCGCCGTGAAGAAATAGACGTTGCAGGACTGGCACAAGGCGTCCGCCAGGCGCGTGTCCCCATGTCCCAGGTTATGGTGCCGGAAGATCGAACACCGATGTTGATCCGGGCGGTCCAGGTATCCACGACAGGCGATCACCGTGTCCGAATTCACCGTGCCGGACTCCAGCGCCGCCACCGCCGTCAGGATTTTGAAGACCGAACCGGGCGCCAGTGCCATCTGAGTCGCCCGCGAAAAGAATGGCTTGCGTTTGTCGGACATCAGATCCTGCCACTGCTCCGGATCCGGATGATTGATGAGATTCAGGTCAAATCGCGGGGCGGATGCCGCTGCCAGGATCGCCCCGCTGTGTACGTCGATCGCCACGATGCAGCCCCCCTGCGGACAGGTGGGGACCGACAGCGGCTGATTCAATTCTTCATCCATGGTGTCGGGCAGAGTGACTCGCGTGAGAGCATCATCCAACTGTTGTTCCGCCTTCCGCTGCACTTCGACATCCATCGTCAGGACCAGGTCGCGACCATGCTGCGGTTTGCGGACGACTTCCGTCGACACGATTTCGCCGCGTCGATTCTTCACCACCCTTTGCACCCCGGGAATGCCGCGCAAGTGGGTGTCGTATTGCAATTCCAGACCGCTTCGACCAACCGGGTCGCCGACGCGATCGGTCATTGTCGGATCTGCCTGGCGTCGTCGTCGAGCCTCGTCTGCCGTCAGTGACGTTCGGCTGCCGACGAGTGGCGATCCCAGTTCCCGCAGCGGATACATCCGACGGGACTGCACCACAATTCGCAATCCCGGATACCGTTCAGGGTTCGCTTCGATCTCAGCTTTGACATCCCCGTCGACTCCAACCAGGATCGTGTGATATCCCACTTCCTCTTCGAGTACCAGATCCTGCTTGCGCGCCGGTGCTTCCGTCAATTCCCTGCGTACCTGGTTCCAGATCGACACCCAACTCCACTTCGATTCGTCGGCCGCGGTGGTTGCAGGTGCCTGAGATTGGCGCAGTTCACGCTGGCGCAGCACGTCTTCCCGCATCTGCTTGATCCGCTTTTGCACCGATGATCGCGAGACGGCCAGTTCTTCGGGATCGCGTTGAGTCAGCCTGGCAACCGTCGACCACAATTCTTCGCGGCGCTCCAGGACTCGTTCCTTCTCATACGCCACCTTCTGCTTCACTTTACGATCCTTTTGATCCAGGCTGAGCAGCGCCTGTCTCTTCAACCAGTCGTCGTCCGCGGGTTGCTGGATCAGTCGGTAGTTCATCTGCAGGTCGAATCGTTCCTCTTCGCCCGCCAGGACACTGCCGTCTGCCGCCAGGATTCGTCCGTGGCGGGTCGGAATCTCCTCCAGCACGACCTTGGTTTGATCAAAACCATCCGCATATTTGTCCTGCAGGACCACCTGCAGGTGCCCCATCCGCAAAGCGACCGCCAGCAACGGCAGCAGCATCCCGACCCACAGGATCGCCAGCCGCACAGCCGGGACGCGGTCCGGATCCCAGTTGCGGCTGTGATCCGCATCGTCCGTCAACCAGGTTGCCGTGGGGCGATTCAACATGAACAAGGATTTCTGGGCGGAAGGTGGGGGAGTCCTGAAAGCATCGTAGACACAGACAGGTTTGTCAGCGGGTCAGCGGCTGCCAGCGCGAACCGGGATTCGGGTTGATCCATTTCGTACTCGAACCGCGACCAACCAGACCTCGTCCCACCAGGATCACGATACCGCCAATGACAGCCGTCCACATCGAGTCCTGCACGGCATCCGTCAGGACCAGATGTACGTCAATCGCGCGATCCGTCAGCGCCCCGTGTACCATCGGTGACGCGATCCGCCAGATCACGCACGTCAACAGGATCATGGAGACCAGTGCCAACGGGCTGTTCGACCGCCAGAGGGGCCGCAGCCACTGCAACCCCAGGCCAATCATCGCCGCCAGGGCCAATTCGATTCCCAGCCGTTCCGTCGACAACCCATCCACCAGCAGCCCCACGACGCCGGACCAGAGAATCGACGAAGTTGCCTCGCACCCGGCCGCGATCAGAACCATCAGGATCGCGGGCAAAAACGGACGCCCGACCCCGACCGACTCGACGGGAACAAGACTGGTTTGCAGAACCAGTCCCAGGTAGATCATCAGCAGGATTCCGACATGTCGCAACACGATCTGTTTTCCTGAGGAATAAACGGGTCACAGTCCGGCGGACAGTCGATCACGATTGATGGCGGTCCGCAGAATCTGCACGGATGTCAGATCATTGGGCAGTGAGACGGGTTCCACCAGAACCTTCCATTCGGTATCCAGCGTGCCCAGCGTAGCTTCCACGACTCGACCGTAGTACAGCGGCGTGGCCGATGCCCCTTCCCGTGTCGCGGTATAGACAGCATCACCGACTGTCACCGACTCGGACGACGGGATTCCCTTCAGGCGGCACCGGGATTCCCCCTGCCCTTCCAGAATTCCCTTCGCACCGTAGACGAATCCGGTCTCGGTTTGATGAACCAATTGAGCCCGTCCCCGGTAGCCCGCATCCGTCAATAACAGAAACGTGCTGGTCCAGCGCCCGACACGTTCAATCTTGCCAATCACGCAGCGGCCCAGCAGCATTCCATCCTCGGGCGACAATTCGGCATCCTGACCCAGGTCGACCAGCGAGTGACTGCTTTTGAGGACCAGTTCGGATTCGCGGACCCCGTTGGCTTCGCCGCGATCCAGCAGTTTCCCCTTCCGCCATTTTTCGGCGAGTGCCGATCCCAGCACCCTCGCATCGATCAATGAGACTGAGGTCAGACGTGGCAACGTTCGCAGTGGTCCCGGCAGCGATTCAGACCGCGTCTGAACATCGGCCTGCCGGGCCAATTGAAGTTGTAGTGCAACAGCTCGGGTCCGCTCCGCCTGGAGTTGTTCCTGCAGTTGTTCAACTTCCTGATGACGAGATCGCTCCGTTTCGGAGGACAGTCGTGCCAGGTTCTCGCGGAACGAAATCGAAGCCTGACGAACCGCGATCTGCCCCGGCATCAAGGAATCTGCCACCGCTGCACGAAATCGTACGCCCGCACTGTCAGGTGCGAAGTACAACCCCACACCGACCAGTATCAGACCACAGGTGACAGGCCCGCTTGCCGACGACATTCAAACTCCCGGTAACAATGAGGATCGATGGGCATTGCCCACAAAAAGGGGTCTGACCCCCTCCCAATGTTCTTTCTACGTAAATCCGATACGTGTGGCAGGGGGTCTGACCCCTTTTTGTGGGCTGTAATGGGAAAAGCAGGTCTGACCCCATTTGTTGGACAAAGTCAGAACGTGCTGTCACTGGTTTCCAGACTGTCCTTCCATTCCTTGAGATGCTCCACACAGATGGCCGCGCCGCGGATGACCGTTCGTTGTGGATCCGCGGCGACACGCACCGGGATTCCCAATTGTTCGCGAAAGAACAGGTCCAGTCCCGGCAACCGGGCGCCTCCACCGGACAGCATCATTCCGGTATCCGACAAGTCCGCGACAAGTTCGGGATCGCATTGTTCGATGACACTCTTCACAGCGTTCAAGACCGTTTCGAGTGGTCCGCGCAACGCTTCGCGGATTTCTTCACTGGTGACGATCGCCCGTCGCGGAACCCCGCTGACCACATCGACTCCGCGAACCTCGCTCGTCTGCTCCTGGTCCAGTGGATAGGCACAGCCAACTCGAATCTTCAGTTGCTCGGCCGTCTGATCGCCGATCCGCAACGAGAAGTTGCGCTTCAGGTAGTCAACAATGGCCTGATCGAAATCGTCACCGGCGACTCGCAAGGATTTGCTGGCCACGATCTCCGCCAGACTCAGGACGGCGACTTCCGTGGTTCCGCCGCCAATTTCGCAGATCAGATTGGCGATCGGTTCCGAAATGGGGAGTCCGGCACCGATGCTGGCGGCCTTGGATTCGGACACCAGATAGACCCGCCCGGCCCCGGCCCGCTCGGCACTGTTAAACACCGCCCGCTTCTCAACCTGGGTGATTCCCCCCGGAACCGCGATCACGACGTTGGGACGAACGCCAGGGGTCGTGCGCGCGGCCTTGTGGATGAAGTAGCGCAGCATCGCTTCACACAATTCAAAATCCGTGATCGCCCCATCCTGGATCGGCTTGACGGTTGTGATGGAATCAGGCGTCCGCCCAAGCATCTGACGTGCCAGTTTGCCGACGGCTGTGCCGCGACCGAGCACTCGTCGCGTCCCTTTTTGGAGCGCCACCACGGACGGTTCGTCCAACACCACCCCTTCACCCTGAATGGCGATCAGTGTATTTGCCGTCCCCAGATCGATAGCCAAGTCCGGACTCAGCCAGCGTTTAAGGCGATAAAACATCCGTGCATCCGCCGTGCGCATAATGGCAGTTTCAGCGCGGACCGATCCTGATGGATGGAACTCGCGCCAGCGGAGTTGTAGTTTTTGCCGGTTTCCGCGGCAAGACGGGTTCCACGTCGCTGCTTCCGCGACGAAACCCCGGCCTCATCCGGACCTTTACCACGGAGTCACGGAGGGCACTGAGATGAAAAAAGGACTATTTGGGGTGGCGTTTAGTAGATTGACCCAGCAATCTCATCTGTGAAGTGTCACAGGAAAACGTAGGAGATGACCGGGTTTTCACCGTGTCCTCCGTGCCTCCGTGGTGCAACTCTTTCACACCGAGCTACGGGGAAACCTTCCAGTCATACGCGGACAGAGCCTGGACCAGGAACACAACCCCGGTCAGCAGAGCGGCCAGCGACACCCACAACAACGCCACGTAGATATCCGGGGCGGGAGCATTATCAGAGCTTCGTGGTGACATTGTCGCCCTTCTGAATGGTGGTGTTCTTGGCGGGTTCCGTGACAATTCCAACGGCATTGTCGGCGTGGACAAGAGTGAGGCGAATCTTGCCCAGATAGACACCCTTGTTATTGTAGACGGTCATAATGTGACCGACGCTCAAACCATCGTCACTTCCCAGCGAAATCTCAACCAGTTCTGTTTTCCCGACTTTCTCCTTGCGATAGTCCATCACGCGACCAACCACCGGCGGGGGCGGTGTCGTCTTGGCAACCATCGTCTTGGGATCGGTTGGGTAGCCCATCGAACCGTTGTACAGCTTCATGATCCTCAGGTCTTCCAGCACCTTGTCGTGCCGTTCCACCATTTGCTGAATCTGCAGTTCCAGACCGAAATTCTTGTCTGCTTCTTCGTTCAGCTTCTTCTGAAGTTCCTCGCGGGTTTGAAACGCCACCGCGTTCTTGCCTCGCTGAAGTGTCGCTTCCAGGACCCGCTCTTCGGCTTCCGTCTGGGACAGTGCGGCTTGATCCCCCACCGAATCATTGGCAGCAACCAGTCGCTTGTTATCGCCGTCCAAGGTCAAGACCTGAGCCGTCAAAGCCGCCTTTTCGCCCGTGAGCTTCGTGATCAGATCGTTCAAGCCAGCGGTTTTGGCAGTGTTGGCGGTTCGTTCCGCTTCCACGGTATCTCGCAGTTCCTTCAACGCAGCCTTTTCCGTCGCGAGGGATTTGGCGGTTGCCAATGCGTTGTTTCGCCAGTTCTTCTGCGCGGTGAACACGGCACCCGCGAACGCCATGAACATGACGCTCAACACCAGATGCAACACGACCAGAATCTTGCCAACTGTTGTCATTGACGCACCTCACCGACAGATTTCAACACCAGCCTCGTGACTACATTCAACCGTCCGTCGCCATGAGCAAAAGCGGCTCCAGACGACTCGCCAGCCGTCATCCTATTTCTCGTAGGGCACAACCTGCTTCTGCAGTTGTTCCCCGCGTCGTTCCAACCGTCGCATGTTTTCTTCAACCCGAACCAGTTCGTCTTCCAGAATTTTTTGCTGAGCCAGCGCCGCAAACAAGTCCGTTCTCAGCAATTCCAGTTGATTTGCCACCCGAAATGCCTCGTCACGCCGTTCCTGGGCCGTCCGCTGCAATTGTTGAATCGCCTGGGCCTTGGCGGCAATTTCCTGGGTCACCGTTTGGATCTGCTCACCCAGGTTGGTCAGGATCTTGTCGAGTGCCTGAGCTCTGGTCGCCATTCCCGCCTGATCCGGCGGAATCAGGGCCTTTGTCTCGGCGATCATGGGTTGCAGACGCTTGATTTCGGTATCAATTCGGGTGAATTCTGCGGTGGCATCGTCCAGTTGCTTCTTCCGGGCGGCAACAACGACTTCAGCCAGCACTGTTGAAGGCGATCCGACCGGCTGGTCCGTCCTGCGTGTCTTGACGGCATAACTTGTTTTCTGCTCGCCACCTGGGGTCACAGTAAAGACAAAATCTTTGGTCAGCTCTTCGGATTCCGCATCGGCCGTCCAATTCGGGCCGCCGGTCACCAAAGACAGCGTAAACGCGACGAATCCCAAGCTGGATGCCGTCACGAAAACCACCAGAATTTTGCCAAAACTATTCATGAACCGCTTCCCGTCGAGCCTGGCCGCATCTCAAACTTCGGAATCTGCAGGGAGTCTTCGTCCCCAAGATACGTCACAGGGCGAAGCCTGGAGTTGGATTTGAATCGGAAATGAGTTTGCCGGTTGGTGAAATCCTAATCCCCGCACTCGACCTGAGTCAATCAGGTATTTGCACGGATCTGCAGCGCAGCGAATCGTCTCCCCTTTCGTCGGCAGTTTCCAGACGACACTCCACGCGTCGCCACCCTTCCCCGCGAATTCGGAATCGCCCCGAATGACGTGTGTCCGGTTTGACGATTATACCAGTCGTAACAGCGGCCGCGGTCTCAGAGACGCTCGGCGCGGGTCTCCCGACCCCGCCGAAACGCCCGACCGAAAGTCTCCTCCACGTTTTCAGACGTCTGCCTCGTCACTCCCCCAGCAGATTGTCGCTCAACATCACATGGTCCGGCACCTGCAACCCGCGATTGGCACGGCAGTGAGCGATCGCGTTTGACTTGCCGGCCCCGATCCATTTGACGCTGGTCTGAGTCAGCTTCGGTTCGCGCGAGTCCAGGAACGAGCATCCGGTCAGGATCGTTTCCGAGCAATCATCGACAAACAGTCCAAACGGCAACCCTTCCAGCACCTGGACGCCGGTCAGGACCATCTGACGGCAGCGGACCAGTTCGATCAACCCCTGGCGTTGGATGGGCACCACATCGGCGACGGTATGCTCGCCTGCCTGGGCATCCTGAATCTGCAGTCCTGTCACCGTGCAATTCCTGCAGTCCACCAGCCGGATGCCGGTACACAGTTCCTTCTCCTTGTAGTCGGGATTGTGTCCGAAGCAGTTCGCTCCAATCACCAGGTTCTGACATTCCTCGGCCAGCAGATTGCGATGGTGGCCGCTGTAGATGTAATTCCCCTCAAACGTGATCCCGCGGGCCAATGTCAGGTGTACGTTGGTCGCCTGGCTGCCAATCAGATTTCCGCTGATGCACCACATACCCGTCAAATGAGCGTGCTCGGACGGACTGCCAATAAACCGGATGTTAGCCCCGTTGGGACTGTACGTGGCCTGGATCGTATTGCTGGATATCGTCCCCTCGCGAACTGTCCCACCCTGCGAGCAATCGATGTAGATCTCGGCGGTCGGAACTCCCGCGTCCTCGGGCCTGTTGAACGCCCGGTAGTTGTTGTATTCGATGTCATTGCCGGTGATTTGCAGGTTGCGGATCTCGCTCCCTTCGATACGAATGCCACCGAGTCGGTTGTAACTGATGTGGCTGCCGATGATGTTTGTCTGATGCAGATTCACCTTGTCCAGCCAGACGCCATTCCCGGTGTTGTGATAGATGTGGCAATGGCTGATCAAGACATTGCGACAGCGCTGGGTGACGTGGACGGCGTGACGGACATCCCGGATCAGGACCCCGGTCAGGGTCGGCTGCATGATGCCATTGAAGCGGACTCCATCAGCTTCGGGGTGCTTCCCTTCAATTTCGATCTGGCTGATCGACGGCATCCGCTCCATCTTCCAGACCTCGGGCTTGAAGCTGTTGGGATCTGCGGAACCGCCGTGATGCCCCAGGAATTCGAAGATGGGACCGGGACCATGCATGATTAGCTTGGCCGTTCCGCCGGATCCCTGAATGGCCAGCCGCCCCGATTTGGACATATCGAACGAGATTGTCCGGGTGACGCGATAGTCGCCACGGGGAAATTCCAATGTGCCATCCCCACCATCCTTCAGCGCATGTTCAATCGCGTCTGTATCATCGGCCAAACCGTCACCCATCGCTCCGAAGTCACGTACGTTGGTCATGAAGATATTCCGTGGGCAGGGGACATAGGAACCAGAAAACGCCAGGTCGGATCAGGCCCACTATCCACGACATCGGGTGCCACGGCAAGTGGATGCAAGTGGCCACGGATGGAACACGGATTAAGACGGGCGCGGGGGTGCAGTCGTTAATTGGTG
>JAFEBS010000095.1 GCA_018242525.1 Planctomycetota bacterium
GAATAGAAGCCCGTCCCGTCCGGGGTTGGGGCCTATTCCCTATTCGTTGATCCAACGATTCGAGCATCTGTTGACTTGGTCGATTTTGCTGTGCGTTCAAGAACCGACACACCTCACCTGACGATAACGACCCACTGGCAGTCAAATCGGAATCGCTCCCAAGCGAAGAACGAAAGCGCGGCAGAAACTTAGCTAACTAACTAATGAAGCGGTTCGAGTGGGGCTCACATCTCAGGAGGCAAGTAGAATACTTGCCCTTGGAAGCGCACAGTCCTAACCGATGTTTCGAATCGCGTGACGGTTCAAAACGGGGTGCGGTAGCAACCATGACAAATCACCGGTTGCTGACAACGGGCACACTATTCCGATCAGTGGAATCGCCATCGAGGAACGCTACTCATAACGCAGCGCATCAATTGGATCGAGTCGTGAGGCTTTCCATGCTGGATAGAATCCAAAGCCGATTCCAACTGACGCTGAGACGACAACTGCTGCGACAATCGCTTCGATCGATGCCGAGATCGGCCACCCCAATAGCGCGCCCACAAGAATGGAGATCCCACGGCCGAAGAGAATCCCCATTGTTCCCCCTAAGAGACAGAGCACGATGGCCTCAATCAGGAACTGTTGGAGGATGTCCCAATCGTTGGCACCAACAGCCATGCGCAGTCCGATCTCTTTCGTGCGTTCGGTGACGGACACCATCATGATGTTCATGATTCCGACGCCGCCCACCATCAGCGAGATGAGAGCCACGAAGAGCAACAGCCTTGTCATCAGCATCGTCGTACCGCTGAACATTTTCGTCATTTCGGTCATGTCGCGCACATTGAAGTCGTCCGCCTGTTCACCTCGAATCCGATGCCGTTCTCGAAGCAGTGACGTCACCTGCTTGATAGCGTCCGGTATTTCCGGAGTGGAACTGGCACGCAACGCGATTTGATCAATATTCGTCAACCGCGTCGGCTGCGGCGAGTCTTGTGACTGAGTCGCTGAACGCTCGGGATAGAGTTCATTGCTCGTTCTTGGGTAGAGGTCGCTGAGGGTGTTCAGAGAAGCGTTGTTGCCACCCCCGCTCTGATTCTCTTTCGACATTGACGCTCCGCTGATTCGGTATTTGACGGTTGTCCAGGGGATCAGGACTGTATCGTCTTGATCCATCCCGACCATGTTGGCCCCTTTGCGAGAAAGAATGCCGATGACTTTAAGTGGAACATTCTGGACTCGAATTGTTGCCCCAATCGGGGATTCGCCTTCGAATAATTCCTTCGCGACTGTCTGGCCAATCACGCAGACGCGATTGCTGTTACGCACATCGAGGTCCGTGAATGGCTCACCTTGATCAAGCGTCTGCCATTCGCGAATCGTTAGATAGACGGGTGTCGTCCCAAAGATTTCCATGGGGACCCAGTTCCGATTCCCGTATACAATCTGCGCCCGAGATTCGACGATCGGAGCGGCGGACTTGATCGCGGGGCATTCGCGCGCAATGGCTTCAACGTCACCAGGCGTGAGCGTCCTGACGCTTCCCGTACCCATACTGACACCACCGCTGGATGCTGTTCCGGGAAGGACCATCAGGTTGTCGGCCCCCATACTCTTGATGTTTTGCTGGAGCGTTGTTGATGAGCCTTGGCCGATCTCCATCATCGAGATGACTGCAGCGATGCCGATCACGATACCAAGCGTGGTCAGACTTGATCGCAGAATATTGCTGCGCAAGGCATGAATGGCCATCTGAATGGTGCGGCGAAGTTTTTTCATGGCTTGTCTCCGGGAATCTAGCGTGCCGCCGCGAGAAGATGAGCGTTAGTCTCGGCAGATTCGATCTGACCATCGCGAATTTTGATTGTGCGTTTCGCGCTCGATGCGACCCCCGCATCGTGAGTCACCAGGACAATCGTGATTTGTTCTTCTTCGTTCAGCTTCTGAAATAGTTCAAGAATCTCGGCCGCAGTCCGCGAATCCAGCGCTCCGGTTGGTTCGTCAGCAAGTAACAATTCAGGTCGATTCACCAGTGCTCGGGCGATGGCGACGCGTTGTTGCTGCCCCCCAGAAAGTTGCGTTGGCTCGTGATCCATCCGCTCTGCCAGGCCAACGCGAGTGAGCAAGTACTCCGCACGCTCGCGGCATTCCCGATTCGACAATTCAGACTTGGAATACGCGAGTGGCATCAGCACATTGTCGATGGCTCGTGTCCGACGCAGCAAATTGAACTGCTGAAAGCAAAACCCAATCTTCCAGTTGCGAATCGCCGCCAACTCGCGCCGACTCATCTGCGAGACTTCCTGATCCTCAAGACGGTATTGACCAGAGGTTGGACGATCAAGACAGCCGACGATGTTCATCAATGTGCTTTTGCCCGAGCCTGATGTCCCCATCATGGCGACCAGTTCACCTCGCTCAATCGCCAAAGAAATTCCTCGCAGGACTGGTACGGAGACCTGTCCCATCTGATATGTCTTCGTGATCTCGACTAATGCGATTAATGGTGTCATAGTCATCAACTTTCCACGGACTCTTGAGCGTTGGAAATCGTCACGATTTTTTCTTCTTGCCGGGAATCTGCGGGATGAAGGGATTTCCGGATCGCGCCGCGTTTTCGGCGCGATCGAGCCCAATAACGACTGGCGTATTTGCAGAAATCCCGTCGCCGTGGATTTCTGTTCGCGAGCCGTCCGAGACTCCGATCGTTATTTTGACAGGCCGAACCAAACCACCGTCCGCGACCCAAACGATCCCTTCATTGGGAATGCCCGCAGTCGTGGATTCGGTCTGAGTCGTTTCGCGAAACTCAGCCACGATCTGATCTCTCTCGGGTTGCCAGCGGAGTGCGCCGTTGGGGACGGTTAACACACCTTCACGACAGTCCACTTCAATTTCGACGTTGGCAGTCAGGTACGGCAGAAGTCCGTCCGAATTATCTGCAGTCACGACGACGGTGTAGGTCACCACGTTCTGCGTCATCATGGCATTCAAGCGAATCTGGGCGACCTTCCCCTGGAACACACGATTTGGATAGGCGTCGACGCGAAAGTCGACCTTCTGACCTTTTCGAACCTTCCCGATGTCGGCTTCGTTGACTGACGTCCAGACTTGAACTTTCTGCAGGTCCTTTGCAATCAAGAACAAACTCGGAGCATTCAAGCTGGCGACGACAGTCTGTCCCACGTTAACTCGTCGGTCGATAATCGAGCCGTCGACGGGTGATGTAATCGTGCAATAACCGAGATTGATCTCCGCCGTTTCCAATGCCACCTTGGAGTCGCTGAGTGCGGCTCGCATTTTCACCTCGTTGGCCTTTGCATCATCGATCGCGGCCTTCGTTTGACCGAGCGTTGCCTTACCAACGGCTAGGGCCGCCTTCGCGCTTGCGAGCGAGGCTCGTGCCGTGTCGTGATCAGACGCGGTGAGCGTCGATTTGGTCACCAACCGGCTGATGCGATCAAAATCTCTTGCGGCCAGGTCGAGCTTGGCGTTCAGTTGCTCAATATCGGCTTCCGCTCTCTCAGCGTTTGCCAGCGCCTGAGTGACTTGCGCGCCAGCCTGCTGGACTGCAGCTTCCGAATGCTCGACTTGGGCACGTGCTCGCGACACCGCGGCTCGATAGGGCGCATCGTCGATCCTGGCTAGGACAGTTCCCTTACAAACAACCGTACCATAGTCGATGTTTTTGGTCGGATCGGAGGGGTCCGATCCGAACTCGCGGATCATCCCTGCGACCTGAGCGCCGACGTTTACGACCTCCTCCGGCTCCACTGTCCCGGTCGCACTGATACTGACCGTAAGATTATCTTGTTCCACCGTGACCGTGCGAAAGTTGACCGGCGTCGGCGAAGATGCCGTCATGCTTCGCCAAGTGCCGAAACAGACTGCCAGCCCGACTATCAGAGACGGTATCAGCCAACCTTTTCGCCCTTGTTGCAATTGTGCCACGAATCACCGAACCTTCCTCGCCAAGCGAAGAGAGTGCGCGTCCATCATCTTGTGATCCACAGTCGGATCACCCTCTAAGGAGAAAGACGCGAAGAAATGGTCAGTGAAGCGCAGGCGGGCAGGTTTTTTGAGAATTGCTTGAATGCGCGAGGGGGGAAATGCATCCAACAAGGAAAACCAATCAATTCCCAGTTTCCGCAGGGGGAAGCGGAAAGCTCAAATCTCCCGGAACCGGCTGCCCGAGCAATTCATCCCATCGCCTTCGTTGGTCCGCGTCGAGAACCTCAACGATTTGCTCATTCGACTTCGTCCAAATAGCCACGATTTCTCCCATGGCCTTGTCACGAGCCTCAGCTGTCACAAAGAGCTTGAGCGATGCCTGAGTCGCTTCAGCCTGGATGCGGCGAATTTGCCCTTTTTGGGCCTCAGTCAGCCCCAAAGCGCTGATCACTGCCGGACCGAAGACGTGCGGGCCGGGGATCTGAAGATAGGCCTGGCGCAGTTGGCGGTATTGGGCCGCGGTCAGAATCTGCTCGACTTCCTCGCGATATTGAGCAGCTAGTTCCGACACCTGCTGACGTTTCGCCCCTTTCGGGATGGAGAGTCCGGCTCGCTGATGGATCTGAAGACGCGTGACCACGGGAGTGATTCGATTCATTTGTTCAGTGCTCAGTTCCAGATAGGACTGAACCGCTGTCTGATCGAGAAGAAGAATCGTGTTGATCTCGTTGATGGCGGATAATTCCGCTTGCAACGCGGTCAGTCGTTCTCGGCTCGCTCCCAAATCTCTTTGAATTCCCAGATCGTCCCGCCGATCGCTCAATTCCTGATAGTAGGCAACCGCCGCTTCCAGGAGTCGTTGCCGAAGGGGAATAAGTGGTGGGAATTCGAGAAGCCCCTCATCACTCAATTCAACGAACAGATCAACGGCCCGTCGAGTCAGTCGGTAGTGATCCTCAGCTTCGCTGGCGCGCTCACGCTCGCGCTTGTTGGCGTCCTGCTCACGCTTTAAGGCCGCTTTTGTGTTCGCGTGTTCCCGTGCGACCAACGCGGTAGTGATACCCGAAGCCACGAGCGCCAGAACCAGAATCAAGACCGCCGACAGGGTCGCCACACGGTGGCGACGACCCCACTTGGCGATTCGATCGATCAGAGTGGGGCGGCGGGCGAAGATGGGCCGATCGTCGAGAAATCGCTGCAGGTCTTCGGACAACTCTCGTGCCGATGCATAGCGGTCAGCCGGAATCTTGGCGATCGCTTTCAGCACGATCGTCTCCAATTCATGCGGTATGTCCTTGTCAACGGCTCTCGGTGGACGAGGATCCGCTTCGGCAAGACACCGAATTAAGTCATGACGGTCCTCACTATCAAACGCCGGCACCAGCGTCAGCAACTCGTAGAGAGTCACGCCGAGCGAATAGATATCGGTTCGATGATCGACTATGCCAACGGTCCCCAACGCCTGCTCTGGACTCATGTATCTCAGGGTGCCGACTAGTTCGCCCGTAGCAGTCAGTCCGGCATTGTTTCGGATCAGTGCCAGTCCGAAGTCGGTGACCCATAACCGGCCGTTCGTGTCGAGTAGGAGATTCGCCGGCTTGATGTCGCGATGAACGATTCCCAACTGATGAGCATATTCGATCGCATCGGCGACTTGCCGAATCAGCTTTGTAATACGGCGAAAGTAGTTTCTTCGTTGCCGTGAATGTTCGGTCGAGATCATAGTGCTTGACATGACCGTGTCAGCTGCTGGCAACGACGGTTCAGGAGTTAAAGTTTGACCGGTATGCCGATCGATCTTCGATGTTTTTCGCAATTCCACAAGGAGCTGCGCCAGGCTTTGACCGTCGATGAATTGCATGGCATAGAAATGCACTCCTCCTTCGGTCCCAACCGCATAAACGGGAACAATATTGTTGTGGTGCAGTTGCGCGGCTGCTTGCGCTTCGTTCCTGAACCTTTGTAGTTGCCGCGAATCAATCGCCGCCGCAAACGGCAGGACCTTCAGTGCAACCCGTCGTCGCAATGAAATCTGCTCGGCCTCATAAACAACTCCCATACCGCCGTGGCCAATTTCGCGAAGCAGGCGGAAATCTCCCATTTGGCCAATATCCGCCATCGAAACTTGAGCGGACGTTGGTGACATTGGCGCTGTTTGCTCGAACGCCGAGTTCACTGGCTTCCCGGCTCCAGCGACTGCACGGAGTGGGGCAGCGATTCCATCGAGACGGTCGCGCGTTGCAAAAAAGGCCTTCAGTTCTTCAATATGCCCTGGATATCGATCGAGCAGCTCCATGCGATCAGGGCTTTCTCCTCGTTCGACGGCTTCGACGTAATCTAGCAAGATCACATTCAGCTGATCCTCGCGATCCAATTCCACATCGTGATCAGCCATGAGAGTCCCTGTCTTCGTCGAGTAATTCCCGGAGTCGCTTGAGTCCGCGAAAAATCAGCCCCATCGCAGCCGGTCTGGTTCGTCCCATCACCGCCCCGACTTCCGCTACAGTTCTTCCTTGCAGGTGATGCAGCTCGACAGCTTCGCGCTGTTCTGCTGGCAATAGTGCAAGCGCTCCTGCCAGCCGGATCAGTTCCTCGTGCCTCGACGCCTGTAAACTTGGTGAAGATTGCGAAGCGACCAGCCATTCTTCGACTCGGGATGCGGACTCCTCCAGACAAGCATCGATAGAGCGTTCAAGCCGGATGTCTCGTGCCCCTGTGCGGTAGGCGCGCATCGTGCTTGTCAGGACATTCGCCAGAATGGTCCTGAGCCATCCTATCCATTCTTCTTCCGTCTTGCCGTGGAACTGGTCTCGTCGCGCATGTGCTTGCATTACGGTCTGCTGAATGACGTCAGATGCGTCGAGCTTTCCGCGGAGCTGCGACGCAAGCTGCATACGAGCCAGCAGTCGGAGGTACTCCGTGTAGGATTCAATGGGTTTTAGCGCGTCCCCTCCCGTCATTTGCGTTCTTCCTAGATGTAAAGACGTCCTGCACGCACGAATGAAGCGCCCTGCTGACAGAAAAATCGATTTAATTCTAGCGGAATCGTACAGGAATCGCCGTTTTGACGATGTACGACGTCTGACAAGCGTGTCCCGCAACCGTCAGTCGGGATTCTTGGACACACCACGGGCGGAATCGCCTATCCCCCGTTTTCTCAGATCCGTCATTCCGGAATTGGCGGCGGCTGAGGAGTTTCAACCGGCAATGCAGGCTCGGCCAGAGCCGAGCACACCGGGCCATCCCAAAACGCCAGCTCAGCACCGCATGATGGGCAATGTAATTGGCCGCGAGTCCTCACCGACACAATCTGCCACTGAATCCTATGCGTGTTACCGCACCACGCACACGTCCTGCATTCAATCAACGATTGTGCCAATCTCGCATCATGGCTCATTGACCATACCTTTGTCATGACACGTGCGATCGAACTTCACGGTGTTGTCGTTAATGGGTGATCTGCTCACCCCGTCTTCGGGAGAAGCTCAAGGTTACGGTCCAATTTCATGTGGGATCACTATTTCGTCCGCACTTTCGAATCCGACCTCACCCATCGTTCCTCTCGAAGGCGGGAGAGTGAGAGTGTCAGGCGAGAGCAGACCACCCATTAACGACTGTTCTCCAAGGTCACTCCATTGCAATGCGAGATACACGTGCCACGGATTACTGTAATCAGCCCCTTCCGCAACCACTGTTAATCCATTGAGCCAGTTCGATCATCACTCTACAGATCGCCCTCGCAAAATGAGTGGACCAGATCCGGTCGGGCTACTCTTCTAAATGCCTCTTGAAAGTCCCTGAACGAGATCCCGTTCAAGATGGGCTCCAGCTTGTCAAAGAGATACTGTTCATCGTGAACGATTCTGGGAAATCGCATCAACGTCACTGGAATCACGGTCTTCGATAGTGAAGCCATGAGCCGGTACAGACTGAGCAGCAATTCCGTTTCCTGGTGACTCGCTTCAACCGTGACGCCTCCGGGGAGAACCCGTGGAAAGATCTGATAGTGGAGGCGTTTTAGAAACGACATCTTCCTCAGTGACTGCGCGGTGACAAAACGGCGGCTCTCGGCCGCCGCTCGCAGCTCCCGCATGGGAATGAAGACATGCTCGACAAGGATGTCATCACGTGCAAGAACCTCGTCGACATACTCACAGAACCACGGACTCTTCACGATGTAAGGCGCATCTGGTTTACGGATGTCCTTCTCCAGTCCCGCACGTGCCAATTTGGATTTGCGACGTTCCAACGTCTCGGGGAAAAAACCTGTGTCCAATCCCAGATGCGTGAGCAGTTCAACCAAAAAGGATGTTCCACATCGGCCTGTTCCGGAAATGACGACGTGTCTAGTTACCATCTCGAATCCTCAATCGGTGCTGGTCAGTTACAAACAAGATCGAAGCCATGCCAGGGAAGATAGCCACTACTGAACCAAAGAGCCGTTCACGTAGAACCCTCCTGTTGATGAGTTAACCGGTATCGAGAAGGCGGTCGAAGCATTTGAGATCACGTTGTTGTAGCTGCCACTGAACTGAATCGTGGGCGAAACGACGGAGAAGATGATGCCGCGATGCACGGTGAGGTCAGAGGACAAAAGAGTGATCGTATTGGCCTCGATTTGCAGCCGGGAACTCGCGGCGACATTGTCAAAGAGCATCCCTGTTGCACCGCCAGCCGCATCTTTGATGGTGTTGGAATAGATCCAACTGCTGCTCGTGCCAGACAGATCGAAGCGAAGGCCAGTGCCGTTCACTCCATTGAATGTGATCGTGTTCGTATCGACTTGGATCGTGTTGCTTGCCAGCGCGTCAACCAGGACTCCCGTCCCTTGCGTATCGGCGAAGGTCATCGTGTTGCCGGAGACTTGGGCGACGACGGTATCGGTTGACGATAGTTCGTGGAGCTGGACACCCGTCATGTTGGCAGCCGTGGCCTTCAACGTATTCGCGGAAACCAATGCCGACAAGGGGCCATCCCATGTCATATTGACCAAGGAAGAGGTGCTACGACTCGCGGTGATCGTGTTTTCTTTCACGGTGGCTGCAAGCGACGCACCAGCGCCAGCGGACTGAGTGCTCAAGAGAATCGGAGTGCCATTCGCGTCTGTAATGGAGTTATTCTGAATCAACCACTGATAGCTGGCGACGGTATCAACTTGGCCTCGGATGGTTCCTCCACCAAGGGCGCCGTTTCCACTCAGTGTCGAGTTCAGCATCATCACCACCTGATCATTAAACGAATCCAGGGCATATCCCGATGAATTCGTGATGCGTAAGCCACTGAGCGACAGTTTGTCGTTGCCCGTTGATTGGATTGCGACTCCATTGCCAGTCAAGTCGACCCAACTTGCACCAACTGTCCCTACGTCAGTGGCGATAATCCCGGTCGTCGTATTCTTGATCGTCCCGCCAGAGCCATAGGCATCGGCACCAGAAATGATGAACGTACCCACGTCTTGAAGGAGCTGAATACCGAAGGGGCCTCCATCGACAGAGACCTTGGTCAGACTAACACCGATGGTAGAAGACTGCACATCGACGGCTGGTGCGTTGATTGTTGTGATCGTACCGTCAGTGACCGTGAGCGACGCTACGGTGTTGGCTTCCAGGCCCGTTGCATTCGTTGTATCGATGCTCAAGTAGCTCAGGACGATGTCGCCCGTGGAATTCGCCAGAGAGACTGCCGCCGCATTTGCCGTTGAAGTCACGGCAAGCTTATCGACGGTCAAATCTGCGGCAGAATCATGGAAGCTGAATCCGAGGCCGCTCGGCGATTCGATCTCAGTGGTGTTGAGGAAGTGATAGGTGTCAGACGATGTTCCACCGATGATGGAGACTGCTGGCCCCAGTGTGTTCGACGCTGAGAGCGAATAGACATTGACGTCTTCAGCGACATTGCGAAGCAGCAGACCAGCCCCAGTCGTTGAAGCCAACGTGGGGCTAGAAAGCAACACGCTGCCGCCAGACAGATTGGCCAACTCGATCCCGTCACCCTGCGTACCTGTGATGGTTATACCCCGGAAGATCAAATCGGCGCTGCCACCATCGAATCTCACGCCATCGCCGGTGGTACTGTTCACATCGATATTAATCAGGCGGAAGGTCCCGGATGCATTCGATATGGCAATGGCATCACCAGAAATGTTTGTGAAGCTGTTATCGCGAATCGAACCGTTCGTCACGCTGCTTCCGACAATGGCGCTCCCCATGATGTTGGTAAACGAAAACCCAGAGACTTCTGAATTCGATGCCAGTGTCACTGCGTTTCCGTTAACGCCATCAAATTGGGGAGTCTGGGCGGACGCGATGAGATTCGGCAGAGACACTGTTCCGCCGCCACGTAATGGTAAAGACTGCCCGCTTCCGTCACCGATCAACCGTTGTCCGTTGCTCAGGACCACGGCTTCAGAGAGAACGGAATTGCCTTGCACGAAGATGACATCGCCCCCAGCCTGTAGGGCTTCCGCTACTGTTGCGAATGGATTGGACGATGTTCCGTCGCCGCCGTACCCAGCGGTCGACGAAACCTGCTGAATTTCGTAGGGGCTATTCGTTGCCGGATTATAGGCAACGATATCGCTGTTGGCCGATTGCTCATGACTGACGATCACATTGTAGTTGCGTTCGACGAAGCGGAACGGCGATGGAGTATTCTGCTTCCACTTGCCGGTCGGGTGCTGCTTGCCCATGGGGAATTGCAATTGGCAACCCACCATGATGTTGCTGCCAAACAACGGGTCATTCGTATACAGGATCTGTGTCGTGACCGAGTTGTTGATGACGCTTTCCAACCGCGTCTTGAAGCCATTGACTGCTCCGCTGGAGCCGCCATCGAACCGGTAATACCCGACAAATCCGCGAAGCCGATGCGGCTCCCGCACGGGCAGGTTGTACCCCGCCTCGAAGTCCGCGCCAGTTAGAGCAACCCCTTGGTCGATGGCCTGGTTGTACACAAGCTGATGTCCGATGATTCGCGGACTGGTAATCGTATTGGCAAACGTTTGCGTCGACGTCATCGGGAGGTAGACGTTGGAGCGCAGTTCCCATTGATTGATGACGCCTTCAAAGCTCAGGCCGATTTGTTGATAGAACTTGCCTGAAGTGCCGTCAGCGTCGTACCACAGACTCCCTCCATACCAGGCATTGAGATCCTCACGAAGATTGCGGTAGCCGATCCCGATGTTGCCGCCGGCCATCGCCTGGTTGGAAATGAAGCCGCGAATATCGCTGAAGAAGAAATGTTCGTCCGTCAGGACATACGGCAGTATTTCAGCTGGAGTGATCGAATCGTTGCGACCAAATGTCTTGAACCCAAGATGACCACCTTGACCGATGATTCCCACTCCATCCCCAGAAGTTTTGGATACTCGGAACGTGTCGGACTTTGTCTTGGACGTCTTCTTCTCTTGTTTCTGACTCCGGGGTGTGACAAATCGATCTGGCTGCTCATCCACGTCTTCATCAAGTTCATCCGTTTCGTCTTCAGATTGAGCACGGACCGCGGGAATGTCAGCTGCGCTCAACGTGTACGACGATTCGAGAACCGTCATCAGCACTACCAGCACCTTCGCGTACCACGAGCATGTTGTTGTGACGTTTCGACGAAATCCTTCGGCTGCATCGTTCGAACGTACCATGGAGACAATTCCCTTTGTTCCGCGAAGCGTGACTCAACTATGCTATCCTGATTTAGCTGGATGTCCGTCACGTTGTGACCGAATGCGCAATTTGATCGAGCCATAGTTTTCCAAATGCGTAGAGGAGTTGCGGAATATTGGCCCATCGGAATTTCAGAAGCGAGAATGCTATTCGAATGACCGGTTCGGCGACCAAGGTTGCAATCACCACAAGGCTCCGCGGCCCGCGGCCGTAATGCTTTTGTGCATAGGCGATCCGGCTGCGCAATGAGCAGAACAGCGAATGACCGCGAGCCTTACCGGAACAGCCACCGCCGACATGACAAGCACGAGCAGACGCGAGAAAGACGATCCGTTGCGCCAGTTGGCGAGCGCGTTCACAGAAGTCAACTTCCTCAAAGTAGACGAAGAATCGCTCATCAAATCCCCCGAGTTCGTGAAACAGCGAACTGCGAACGAGGAAGAACGCGCCAATGACTTGGTCAACATCGCGCGTCTGCGAATGATCCCATTCCTTCATGAAATGCGGCGGGAACAGGCGTCGCGACAGTCCATGAAGCCTCAAAGCCATTGTCAGCATGCTGTAGCACGTTGGTAACCGCGAGCAGGAGCGGGCGACCTTGCCGTCGCCGTCCACCAGTTGGATCCCGCAGATTCCGACATCGTGATTGCGAGGATCGTCCAGGAAATCCAACGGGACACAAATGGACTCAGAGAGCAGCACCGAATCGGGATTGAGAAAGAGAATGTAGTCGGTCTGGCAATATGCCGCTCCGATGTTGCAGCCAGCTGCGAACCCACGATTGACACCATTGCGAATTATGGACAGGGGAACCGGAATCACAGGCAGATCGTCACACGAACCATCGTCAGAGCCGTTGTCGACGACAATCACGCGCGAGATGCGATCAAGTCCATCGCACGTGGCGATCGACATGAGGCACTGCTTCAAGAACGTCCCACTGTTCCAATTGACGATGACAATCCCGACGCTGCTTGATTGCAATGCGATTCTTGCGTTGTCGTCATCAACCCCTTTCCACTCGCGCCGGGTGAGTCTTTTTGAAAGTCGGTTGGTAGGAGAACATGTCGTCATTGCGTTGAATCCGTTCAAGCTGGAACGAGAATGTTTGTGTGCTGTACGCGATGGTGAAATAGTCCATGATCTGATTGAGCAGCAACCGCGTTTTCACTCTGTATGGACGAATCCACCAGTCTTTGGACACATCCGATGGAAATCATCAGTCGCGATCATCTGGAATTGCGGTCAGGCGCAGTCACGTCCCGATGAGCAGAGATCCTGTCCTGCACTCTCGTGCAGACCGCCCAAAGAATGGTTCACTCGTACCGTCCCGGACGGTGCGAGAGTGGCCACAATCATTCCATCGATCAGACCAATTACGGAATGTGGGGTGGCGGACCAGGCATCCCCATCGGAGGTCCGAGAATCGGTCCGATATAGGGGTCGCCAATCAAGTCTTGCCAAAGGCCTCGTTGCTTCGGACTGAGAACGGATAGGATCCGTTCCATCGCATCCCGACGAGCGTTTGCATCGGGGAGAGCAAACGGCGGTCGCTGTCCTGGCGGGCCAGGAGGGAAGCCAATGAACTGGCGTTCGATCTCCCGAATTTGAAGCCGTTGCTCTGTCGTCAACTCCAGCATCGCAGCGACGTCATATTCAAGCAATGCACGTGGGCCCTGCCACTGCAAAGCGATTTGACGTAATCGTTTGGACTGCTGCGGAGTGATGAGCGTTGCAATCTTTGCGTTGTACTCCCTGAGGGAATCGGGAAGGACACCGCTGGGGCCACGAATGGGGATCGTCCTCGACTTATTGTGTTCTTCAAGGTTGGCATGCATCTGTGATTGCAATGCGACGATTGCTTCACGTTGCGCGGCAGTCACCTGTAAATCGTCTAAGACTGCGGCTTCAGTGAGAAGCACATTGTCGCGGCCGGCTCGCATTGCAGCCAACTCAGTAAGGATGCCTTCGACTTCATTGCGTGTTCGTTCCAATTCGGCTTTGGATTCCGGCGTGTCCTTTCGAAGCTCGATGAACTGCTGGTAGTAGCGCGAGGCGGCTTCCAGAAGGCGTTTTCTCGGCCCGTCTTGAAACGGCATATCCGACAATTCGTTTTGGGCGACAAGAATCATCTCGTCAGCTGCCTGCCTGGCGAGTTGAAACCGAGCTTCCGCCTCGATCGCCCGTTGCTTTTCCTGCAGCAGGGCAGTTCGAGTCAACTGCTGCTCATTGGCCACGATCGCGGTCGTGACTCCCAGGCCGATGACTCCCCCGAGGAGCAGCAGAACGCATGCAATGGCGACCGAGGGATGTCGTCGAAGCCACTTGCGCGCCGTGTCAATCAACGTTGGACGACGAGCCATGATGGGTCGCTCGTCCAGGAATCGACGAAGATCGGCTGCCAATTCACCCGCAGTCGCATATCGCTCGGCCGGACTCTTTGCGAGACATTTCAAGACGATCGTTTCCATCTCCACCGGAATCGACCGATTCCTTTGCCGGAGTGGTCGTGGTTCGTCATTGAGAATCTGGTACAGCAACGACTGTCGCCCCGGACCGCTGAAGACGGGTTGCAGGGTCAGTAACTCGTACAGAGTTGCACCAAGCGAATAGACGTCGGTGCGATTGTCGAGCACAGCGCGCTTCCCGCAGGCTTGCTCGGGACTCATGTATTGCATCGTTCCCAGCACGTCGCCCGTAACAGTCAGACTGATGTCCGCTACCACGTGCGCCAGACCGAAGTCTGTCACCCAGACTGTCCCTCTGGAATCAAGCAGTAGATTCCCTGGCTTGATATCGCGGTGGATCACTCCAGACTCATGGGCGTACTCAAGTGCATCTGCAATGGTGGCGGCATATTGCGCCACGATCCGCACAGTATTCCGACTCTCTCCCGCAGGACGGCTCGTCCACAGCGGGTCTGCCTGCAATCGTGTCGAGACGACGTTGTTCTGCGCGGTTGGACCCGCCTGACTGGGGCTTGCAGACGCCTCACCCTTCGCCTTCCACTCAGCGATGACTTCCGCCAGAGAACGCCCCTCGATCAATTGCATGGCATAGAAGTGCATCCCCCGTTCACAGCCGACGGCGTAAACCGGGACGATGTTCGAGTGATGTAACAGTGCTGCAGCCTGAGCCTCATTCTGAAATCGCTGTCGTTGCCGAGCATCCAGCGCGGCTGAGATTGGTAGCACCTTCAGTGCCACCTGGCGCCCGAGAGAGAGCTGTACCGCTTCATACACAACTCCCATCCCACCGCGTCCAAGTTCGCGGACGATGCGGAAATCGCCCAATGGTTCCGTCACGTTTTCCGTGCGCAGTCGTCGTTTGCGGCTGAGCATCTGTTGAGCCAGCTCAATGCCGTCAAAGACTTCAGCGAGCTGACTCTTTAAGTCCGGGTCGCGCCGATAGAAGGCCTCACGATCCGGCTGAATTCCTCGTTCCAATTCGCTCAGATACTCATGCGACGCTGATATCACTCGCGAGTCTTGCATGTCTTGTGAATCGCTGATGGTCATGATTCCTCTTCACCACCAAGGCAAATGCGTTTCAGTTGCGTCAGTCCACGCAGCCAAAGCTTTTCCACACTATTCACGCTTCGATTCATTCGATGAGCAATCTGAGCGAATGGCAATTCTTCCATGTGCCGCAGAAGCAGAACCTGACGGTAATCCTCTGGCAGTTGGGCCAAGGCATCCGTGACGATCATCGTCTGCTCGCCGCGGAGAATCTGATTGCTTGGCGTACTGAGAGAATCGACAGCCCAATCGGACAACAGGCACGATGAATGATTCATTTTGCGAGAAATTTCCCGCTCAAGACGCACGTCGCGACCCTGCGTACCAAAGTAATGTCGAACAGTATTTGCGAGTTTGCCTGCCAAAATGGTTCGCAACCATTCCGCGAATTGAGATTCGACATCTCCTTGAAAACTTGGGAATTGCCGATGAGCATCCAGAAACGCTTCTTGAACGATATCCGACGCATCGACTTTACGTTGCAACCGGCGGCCAATTTCAATATCTGCCAGGATTCGCAAGTAGCTGCGGAAGGACTCCAGCAATCGCCCGAGGGCGTCAGCATCTCCGTCGCGTGCCTGGGCGATCAACGCATTCAACTCAGGGGATGACTCAAAACTCATTTAATCGATTCCCATGAAATCGACTCGACGACTTCCAGACGATTCAATTCTTCAATCACTTCACTCGGAGCCGTCTCAGGACGGAGGAAAACGCGATAGGTGTACGACATCGCAGCTCCCTTGCGTGCGGTGGAAATTGCGACGAGCGTAAATCGGTCGCACACCCGTTTCAGAAACTCGTTTGCAACAGCATTGCCTCCAAGGGTCAGTTGCATTGTCAGTGCACCGACGGGCGTGGTCGAAAGCTGTGCTGGACCTCTTCCCAGATTGACGAATGAGACCGCGACAACGGCCATCATTCCTAACGCGGCGACAACGATTTGCCCGGCACCGATGGCCATGCCGATGACGACCGCCGCGAGCACATACGCAATGTCTCGCGTCGTCGGGACGGCGGTGCGAAATCGAACGATTGACAGAGCCCCTACGAGACTGAATGCACGTGCCACGTTATTGCCAATGATCTGGGTCACGATCGCAATCAGTACTGACAACAGGATCAATGTTGGGGGGAATGTATTGTCTTGATCGGGCACGCGATTTGATCGAGCAAGCAGGGATATGAACCACCCTGCAGCCCAGGCAAGAATCAGACGCGTCACCACCGTTGGTGCCGAGTTCGAGATTGATTCGTCGATGGAGTTCCACCAGTCGGACATGATCACATCATTCATTGGTCAGCAATCCGCGACAACAGGTCGACACTGCTGAGCGATACTTTGAGAACGCTGCTGCTTGCAGTGACTCCTGAAACATCAGTTGTCGAAGTTGTGCTGGCAGGATATCCGTAAACTTGAATTCCAGGATTTCAGCATCTGGAAGCAGGTCCTCCCCTTCGATGGCAAACCGCGGAATGCTCCAGTCGGATGCGGATTGAGCTCGAATGTGTCGGTCAATGGTGAGACGAAAAGGGCCAGTTGTACATTTGCCGACCCGAGCAAATCGCTCATAGCGAACGATGGTCACTGGCCGAAGATCTGCAGACCTCAGCCGTTGGCGAAACCATTCTCCATCCCATGATCGTTCCATCGCGACTCCGTCGCAAAGAGGCGTCACATCAGTAGGCGGCTCTTGCCAGAGTCTGTGTAGCTCTTCTTCATTGACGCATGTTCGCTTCTTCTGGACCACATCCTTTGATTTACGCTTCGTCTCCAGCCATACCTGACCTTCGACGCCGTACCGCCGCAATCGGTGTTTTCGTGCGATGACCTGTTTACGACGATGGAACACGTCGAGGTTTCGCGTATCGAGATAGAGGGAGTTGATGTAGTAGCCGTCTCCGAGAGTGGCGTCACAGTGGTCGTCGGATTCGAGGTGAGCACGAGCCCAGCACCGGATGCGATCCGCCTGCTCATGGGAAACCTGGAATTTTAATTCGATCCGCCGATCCTGGCGGGTGGCTCTCATTGATTCGGTATTGTTTGTCGCACTCATCGCTCAGTCTCTTTGGAGACGGTTTCACGCATGAGCCATTCTCGGCGGTAGTCAGCGAAACCCCGCAAACTGATTTGAGCGCGTCCTGGGCCTCCACCCTGCGCGTCGCTGACAGAAAATGAGACCTTTTTAGGGGACGTCGCAGTCAGAAATGCGTCATACGTACTGAGTTTCCGCGTGTCCTCCTTGACGTCCTTGCTGATCAATTCCCGGTAACTTGCCACCACCGGCCCGAGAGACTCCCAGTTCAGCGATTCGTCCGCGATCTTGCGCACATAGGACAAGTATCGTTGCCGAAGTGCTGGGACTGCCAAGAGTTTGCTTCGCAGCGGCTTGCGGGAATCATCAAGACCCAAGAGGGGGTCGAGATTGAGTGAGAGTTGTCGCATGCCTCCCGGGGGCCGAGTGTCTTTGTCGTTTGCTATCTCATTTCCTCTCGGATTTGGACGGCCAGCTGGCGGATTCTGTTGTCCTTTCGAGCGATCGGCATTTTGCGATTTGGCATCACCCTCACTTTGATTCGGTGGACCGAATCCCGGGGGACCGAAGCCAGGCGGTCCTGATCCCGGTCCACCAAACCCAGGTCTGTTCGGGCCAGGCCCACCCATCCCCGGGCCCATTGGCTGGCGAAACGCTTCATTCATGTCATGGGGAAGGATGTGGAATTTCTTTTGTTCATCCATGAAGATGCTGTAGTCACTGGCGCGAATCCAATAGCCGTCGCAATTGATCACCGCGATGTCCAATGCGAGAAACTTCAACGTCTCGTCAATGTCGAGCATTGGCTCAAGTGCCTTTTCCAACTGATCGGCCGGGGTTTCGTTCAGTGTGCGACACAGTTTGATCAAGTCATCCCATGCTGCCTTGTTTTCAGATTTCATTTCATAGTGGCGTTCGTAGGCTGAGGGATCGTCACCCAAATATTCCAGTCCGCCGCCGCCCATCGGCATGCCGCGGACCTTCCACCGAGTCCCTTGGCCTGAAGGGTAGTTTTCGGCCAGCATCTCCTTATTGAACTGCTGGACGTTGGTATAGACGCCCCAGTTCTCCCCGTTCACGACAACTCGCACGAAGTTGGCTTTTGGCGCTGGAATGTACTTCCGAGCGATGTGCGAGTAGAGCACTGAGCTGAGCAGCGAATCGTCCTCATGGGCATTCAACAAGTTCAGGGTCTTGTACCCTAACAGTCGCTGCTTTGGCGTGATGAAATCCATGGACACATTGAATGATCGCTTGTGCCCTGCTGGAACCATGCCGTAGGACGACATGCCCCGGAAATGGATTCCGACCCCTGGATACTGCTTCCCATCGACCGTCAGCGTTGCAGGCACATCGACATCAGTCCCATGAAAGTCCGCCAGTTCCTGCTCCCAGTCCTTATTCTCAAATTCCAGGAAAAGCGTCCGAAGCGTGTCCGCTGCATAAAGGTCCGCCTCAGACGGTTGGACATCCTTGGGCGAAATCTTTTTGCCAGGTTTGACGGCTGGCAATTCGTGTCGACCCGGTGGGCCAAAGCCTGGGGGAGGGAAACCTGGTGGACCGCCCGGCGGACCAGAAGTGTCTCCATTATTCCCTCTATTCGGGCCTGTTCGTGGCGAGCCGCCATCGGGGCGATTGCCGGGCCCCCGAGGACCAAATCCACCTGGGCCCCCTGGACCGAAGGGCCCGCGTGGCTGTGGATTGTCGGCCAGATACTTTCGCGCTGCTTGTCGTTCCTGCGAATTCAACCAGCCATCGTCGTTCTGATCAAATTGCTTGACGAGCTTTCGCTCCGGCATCCCCGCTCCACCTGGAAAGGGGCCCGGCGGCCCCTCTCGGCTCGGTGGTTGTTGCGCCGCTGCGAGGGTGACTGCAACCATCAGTCCAATAAGAAGAGCCGTCAGGTTTCTCATGATCAATTCCGAAAGGCTTTGGGCCGAGATGCTGCTGATCGCTCGTGAGGGGATATGGGCGATATTCACCGCCCAGCATAAGTCACGAGATTGACCGGGTTTCCGCCGCGCTTTCTAAGGTGTTTTGAGCGAATTCTGCATATTCCGCAGATGTCGCATTCGGAGAAGGGCCGGAGGGGCCAAAAAGTGCGAGCAAACAGAGGTATCGAGGCCAATCTTGCCTTGAAGATCATTGTGCTCCGATGGAATCGTCCAAAGAGCCCCGCAAATGTCTGAGGCATGTAAATCCTCAATTGCCTCCAAGACACTGATGAATTATCTGCCATTCCAGACTTTGTGGCGAATCCATGCATAACTGGGCGAAACGGGCAATGCGACAGATCCTTTCACCGCAGTTAACGTTGTTGCCAATCGTACTCTCCCTGATGGGATGCTCGGCGATCACCCCATTTCATCGAACGCACCTGCCAGATCGGATTCAGCAGGAAGGGAAAGGGCCAACGGACAGAGTCGAAATTGTCATTGGTGAGCCCGACCCCATATTGCAGCGACTGGCGTATGTCGTGGAGACGCCCGCCAGGATTCTTCCGTTTTGCCCCAAGCCTCCTCGACATCAGATTTCCGCAACGACGACCGAGATGATCACCAGCTATTTGGAGCAACATGAACTGTCGGGGGTCTACGTCTGCGTGAACGAATATGACCCGGTGGGGGAATGGAAGCGGCTTACTGCGAATCACGCCATCGGACCTGGTTGGCGATACTCTCTGGGGATCTTGAGCCTCGCTCAGTACACGTTATTTCCACAGCCGGTATTTGGCACAAATCAATACAATCCCTTCACGAATAGGCTTTCCATTGAGTTGGATGAGCCAGTCGCCTTGCTCTACGAGGCCGCCTACGCAAAGGACGTGCGCGGCCAAAGCCTGCCCGGGACGTACGCCGCGATGTCGATGCTGCCAGGAATCTCCCTGGTCCGTGAACTACGTGCAGTTAACGATGTCGCAAGATTTGCCCAAGCTTCGGAAGACTGGGAATTGGAAAAGGGAGTGTACCGGAAGCTGTATCCACGGGTCGGAGCTGGCAGCGTTCTGATTGGTATGGTCATACTGCCGCTTTGGTGGGAGCAAGCCATATGTGGGGTCGTCGGCCCTGCATCCGGCTATGTCGTTGGACGAATGATGGAGTCACGCCGAGAACGGGAGCTAACGTCGATGACCTCCACGCTTCCCACCGAAGAGACGAATCTCGCACCCCTCTCCGTTGAGAAAATACCCAATTGGGTATTCATCGAGGAGGATCCCACGGACCCAGAGGTGCGTCAGACCGCTGGGCCATGATCCTCCGAACGCTTTGCAGTTCCATTGGACGCTTGAGCATGCTTCTTGTCTAAAGTCGCAGCCCTGCGTAGCCTCCAAACAACCGATATTCAAACGGAGAGGATCGGCGCCTGTTTCAACTTGGACGATGTGAGGCTACTGGGTTCAATACGTTTAACAATCAGAGAGAACGCATCATGTCGTCTATCGGAAGTGTCGGCCTTACCAACTCATCTGTGCAACAATTTTCGAGTGTCGGTCGGAGCGGTCACTGCGGCCCATCGGGTGACATGAAATCCAAATTTGAGCAGGCCGTGAAAGATGCCGGTGGCTCGAATATCGATTTTAACAGCCTTGAAGACCAAATTCAGTCGGCGGTTCAAGATGTCTTGAAAACGGCTGACAGTTCGAGTGACCCTCAAGAAGTCGGTGGTCAGGTCCAGCAGGCAATTGACGCGACGCTGAAACAAAACGGGATTGATCCTGAAAAGGTAAAAAGCGAAATGCAATCGTTCATGGGAGCTGGCGGTCCCAACGGAAGTGGCTCCGCTCCATTTGGGCGCTTGGCGACTGGCGGGACTCAAAGCAACAACTCTCTACTTGAATCTCTGGCGCAGAGTGAACAGTCGTCGGATAGTTCGGATCAATCGACGAGTGTGAGCCAATCCGCAGACGATCTGCTGGATCAATTGATCAAGCGAATCCTCCAAAATCTGCCAACTGGATCTGGCGTCGATGCAGCCGCGTAGCACTTGAGCGGTCTTGCAAATGAGGAATTCTGGACTTGCCGCGAGTAGCCTGTCGGATTGCATGAAGTTCGAGAGAGAGAGAGTCAGGCCTGAGGGAGCCTCTCTCGACGAAACGTTCCAGGCGTCATTCCGCACCAGCTTGAAGGCATTGCTGAATGCGGATTCGGAGTCATATCCCACCAACGCAGCGATTTCTTTGATACCCAGGGTTTCGTCGGCGAGCAGTTCTGCAGCCTGTTTCATTCGCTCTCGGCGCAAATAGCTCAGCGGCGTCTCTTCCATTCGCTCCGCAAATCGAGCGGCGAATGTCGATCGCGAGATTCCTACAGCCGTGGCCAACGTAGCAACAGTCCATGAGATATCGGGCCGTGCATGCATCAGGCCCAATGCTCTCCTGATGACATCATCAATTGTCAACGCTTCAGTGCCGCACTGTCCGTTCGCTGATTGCAGGAGAGAATTCCGGCTCACTTGGAGAATCAAGACCTTCGTCAAATGTTCGATGATTCGACGATCTGACAATTGCTTCGCAATTTCAATCTCGAGGAGCGCAAGTGTCGATTCTACGCAATGACTCGACTCGGACTCCGCTGCTCTGTGAATGATGTATGGAGGGAAGGCAGCAAGCAACAGATCGCTTTGTCTCGCTGGCTTACGAAAACGCGAGATGAGCAATGTCGTACTTGTTTGTAGACACGCGCGAGTCGACGAAGAATCTCGGCCGCGGTGTGGATCGAACCATTGTACATGCGGCGTACGCATTCCTATTGATGTGCCTGCATCCTGAAGCTGATGTTCTTTGCACTGCGGCAATACGACGGTATCACCTTCGTACAATTCCAGGGGTTGGTCTCGCTCGTTCAGAATCAATCGGCAAGACCCGCGACGCACGGAGTAAACGAAGAAAGAGCCCGTTGGCACCGGCGAAATCCATCGTGCGGTTAGAACCGCAATCTCTGCGTTGCAATCGCAGCACCTCCCCAATACCCATGCGAGTAAGTCGTCGTCGGCTGATGTGGACGAACTCACAATTGCATCACATTTCTGGTGCCCGGGCATTCTTCCAATTAACGTTGACGTGGCGATTGAAGGTACCTCCGCCCCAGGCATTCACAACAGAGACTTCGTCCTTGCTTCAAAGAGAATCGCCTGCACCACAGTCACGAACCACCCAACAATCCGCCGCGCATTGTGAGTCTTTCGCGAGTTTTTCAGGGAGAATTAAGGTTGCATTGGCCAGCGTGACCAGCCGTCGAGCGATTCCTTTGTCCGCACCGACCTGATAGCTAAAGAAAGTCCGTAACGCGGGGGCGGCATGGCGGCCGCCCCCGGTACGCCAGGATACGATGGAACAGTCTCAACTCGCGTCCTTGAACCGCCACCGCGCCGGGTTCGGGGGACACTCTGTCAATCGAAGAAAGACGTCATCGAGCCCGGAGGCTCTCAGTTGTTTGCCCAATTGCAGGGCGAGATGAGCCGCCCGTTTGGAGATTTTCAGATGTGCAGCGATCTGCTCCAGCGTAGGTCGCTTCTCCGGCGTGACACCGTAGAACTCGACTGCAGCAAAGGCGTGCCGCTGCGGTAATGACAAGTCAGAGAGGTGAATTGAAAAAGATTGATGGAACAATCCGTTGTGGCCTGCGAACTCGGTAGTGTCAGGCAGCATCATGCTAACTTCCTCCGGCATAAGTCTCACCAACTGCATTGAGAATTCGGCCTTCAAAACGACATTCGAGTTTCCGAATGGCTGGTAAGGAATTGCTCGAATCGGACCACCCAGCAACTGCCTGAGGAGTGGACGGGCCGCTTCTTCTCCTAATTGCATAGTCTTGATGGCCGATTCAAAAAGCTCAGCGATATGCTGCCGATCTGGGACGCTTCGTGCTTCCGTAAGCTGCGCGGTAAGCCGTTGCTCGTCGATTTGCAACTCGCGATTTTCTGACTCCAATTGCTCAATCGCCTGCTCCACAAACTCGGGTAGCGAGTCCACCTTCTGGATTGCATTCACCAGTCGCAGCTGTTTCTGCCTGAGTTCAGAGCGACGCTTCGCCAAGTTTTGCTGTTCTTCTCGCAATCGGCCCTGATCTGTGATCAGCGACTCGATTTGGCCAATCAGGATTTCTGCTGAATCGGGCGCGGCGGCAAGAATTGCCTCTGAAACCGCAGCAATGATGCTGTTGTGTGCAAATTCTCGAAGGCAAGTTGCTTTGTTCCAGCAATCACCGTGACGGGCGGCACTGCATCGGTACCCGCCTTCATTTCTGCCTTCAGCGTGCATCTTGCTGCCACAGATTCCACACACAAATATGTTTGACAACAAGCTCCGGGAATCTCGAGGAATTCCAAAGAGCGGGTGTGCACGTCCGGCTGTCCGCGACCCTGGCGTTGCACGATCATCAATTGCCTTGTTGGCTTTGTACCAAAGCCAATCTTCCACCATTCGTAGGTGCGGCATCTCACGGTAAAGCACCTTGTCAGGATTCGGGTTCGTTACTGGAGCGTAACCCCCGGTGGCATGCGTTTTCTTGCTGATCTCCTGTCGATAGAATTCCACGCCACGGTATTTCGCACATCGGATCAAGCTGATGACGTTCCGATCGGTCCACTTCGACGTCTGACCGTTTGATGTCTTGGGAAGTCCTGATTGAGTCAGATAAGCGGCCACATCCTCCAGGGGGCGAAGCGTGGCAACCATTCGGAACGCTCGAAGAATGACGGGAACCCATTGCGGGTCGATCTCGTCAAACTTGGGAGGCTTGCGAGCATCTGGATCCTTCTTGTAGCGCTTGTATCCAGAACGCAATGGACCTATTGCGGCTCCGATTCTCCACAAACCATCGTGTGCCCGCTTGATACGATGCCGCGTGTAATAGTTGTCCTTACCGTGGTGTAACTGCGCATCGGTGAGTCGCTGTTCCCAGTCGTCGTTAGCCGTGTCGACCGAGTCATTGATGCAAATCACGCGAATTCCCTGGTCGACAGCCAGGCCGACGAGTGGCAAGCACCATTGGATCCCACGGAACAGGCGACTCGAATCCTCGACGACGATCAGATCCCACCGGTGCTTCCTGATGCCCTCGCGAACTTTGTCGATACCTGGACGGTTTTGTAACTCACCAGAGAGGCCTTCATCAGAAAGCAGTTCGAATGTCCGAGGCTTACAGCCGTTGTCATCCAGGAAGCCGCGGCAATAGTCATCCTGGTCCGCGATACTCTGCTGTCGCTGCTCGTCCGTGGAAAATCGGCAATAGTCCAAAACGCGGGGATCTTGCGGCAGTGGATGTTGTAAGTACATCAGTTCACCTCCGCTTGCTGAGCGGGGCGACCCAACGGATAGGGAACTTGACCACTGAATGATTGTGATAGATTTGTGCTAAATCGATTCCCTGACAACCGGCGACAACCAGTGTTTTCCCTCGGTAATGGCCGAATCGGAAGTTCTTGCGGGAAAGTCGCTTGAGTCGTAATTGCTGGCAGCAGAATGGGATGCAAAAATCGGGGGCGGATATTCCCCCCCTCTCCGTTGAATTTGC
>JAFEBS010000096.1 GCA_018242525.1 Planctomycetota bacterium
GACTTAGTGGGCGCTGGCCCTGGAGGTTACTTAGGAGTAGATGTCTTTTTTGTAATCTCAGGATACGTCATTACATCCTCCCTAGCCACGCGCCGAAGTACTGCCTTTGTCGCGTTCATCACTGCCTTTTATACCCGTCGCATTTCGCGTCTGTTCCCCGCATTCGCTCTCTTTGTTGCCGCCAACGCGGTGCTCACATGTCTTTTCACTCCGCACCCCGCAGAGTCACTCAACACAGGCATGACATCGCTGTTTGGAGTTTCCAATGTGTATTTGGCACTCCGTGCTGCCGATTACTTCGCCACCTCCACAGAACTGAACACCTTTACCCATACATGGTCGCTCGGTGTGGAGGAGCAATTCTACTTCATATTCCCGCTTCTAGTCTGGGCGACGGGATTCGCTCGCTCTGCCGACACTGGCGAGCGTAAGCTGCTGCTTCTGACATCCATCTTGACAGCATCCTCATTCGGCCTATTCCTGTACGCGCAGGACGTAAATCCTTCGGTCGCGTATTTCATGATGCCCTGTCGGTTCTGGGAACTCGGAGCCGGTTCAGTACTTTTTCTCTCCCTCCGAAGATTCAGCCAATTCCGTGCCGCTGCAGCAGGTATGCCATCGCTCGCAGTACTCGTATCACTGCTTATGATTCTTCGACTGATGACTCACAAATCCGGATTGGCACCTTTTTACGCAGTGCTGCTCACCTCGTTCTTACTTGCATGCTCGCGCCCAGGGACACTTGCATATCAGATCCTGACTACAAGTCCGCTCGTATACATCGGAGCGATGTCGTATTCGCTGTATCTTTGGCATTGGGGAGTACTATCCATCAGCCGTTCGACGATCGGCATTTCCTGGACGACGCTGCCGTTCCAATCCATCATTATACTGCTTGTTTCTTGTTTTTCGTACAGGTATGTCGAAGCACCGCTGAGAAGGACACAATGGTCAAAGCTTCGCTATGGAACGATTGGGTATTGGGTGACCGCATCGATCTGCGGTAGCGTTCTGATTGCAGTTGCTTCCTCGCGAGCACATCGACTATTTGTGTTTTCTCCCATAAACGAGATGCAGTATGCAACTCACTGGGACAGTTGGGTGGATTGCGATTACGTGCCGGGACCTGCCAACCGTCAACTCGGTGGTTGCAAGTTTCTGGCGAACGGGTCGTATCCCGCACGTATTGTTGTTATTGGCGACAGCCATGCCGGTCATTTGGCGAGTGGGTTGCGTAGCATCGCACCATCCCTACCGTCTTCGGTAATTATAGTGCTGCACGCTGGTGAATTCCCTACAATGCAGTCGCAGTGCCCAGTGATTCATCAGGCATTCCGGTACGTCATGAGAGATCCGGGAGTCGATTTAGTGATCCTTGCCGCGTACCACAATTTGACAACGCACGGGAACAGGCTGATTTCATGCACGACGAATCCGAACGATGTGTCGAGCAAGGCACTCGAAAAGCTTGAAGCGGATCTTCGCTCTACAGTCACGGCCCTTACTTCCTCGGGTAAAGCTGTCCTGATGATCGTTGACAGCCACGAGTTGCCGAGTACCCCTGAACTGGAAGTGAACCAAGTCGGATATTTACGTCATCCAGGCGTACTAGATGTAAGTGCCGTCTCTGTGGAGGCGAGGAACACGCCATACTATGCAATGCTCGCACGAATAGCTTCCGAAGATCCGATGTTTACCGTGTTTTACTCCGGGGAAGTGTTCCGAGTAAATGGTGTGTACAGAAGCGACATGAATGGCAAGCCGCTGTTTCAGTCGCCAGATCATCTGGCTCCGTTTGGCAGCAAGGTCGTGGCCTCACGCTATCAAGATATTGTAAGGCAGCTTCTTTCTTCACGACAATGACATTGTCCCTGAATTGTATGGAGTCTGCAGAGGACATCACACAATGAATCATAATGGCTGCGGTGGTGCGGAACGGTGAAGATCTTCGTGTATACCATTTGCTGGAACGAATCGGAGATGCTTCGGTTGTTCCTCAGACATTATTCGACCTTTGCGGACAAGATTGTCATCTACGACAATCATTCGACTGATGATTCAGTCGCAATCGCGAGATCAAATCCGCGTTGCGACGTTCGCACGATCGGCGCTCCGGAGAACGATGAGAGAAATCTGCTGTGGGTCAAAGGGGAAGCTTGGAAGGAGTCTCGAGACGTTGCCGATTGGGTCATTTGCTGTGATGTCGATGAGTATTTGTTTCACGCCGATGTACGAAAGTACTTGGCTACATGCACTCAAAACGGGATCACATTTCCGCAGACAAAAGGGTACGAGTTGGTGGATCAACAGCTTCCCAGTGGGAACAAGCAAATCTACCAGGCAGTCCGTCGTGGCTTTTTCCGACCGCTATTCTCGAAGCGAGTAGTGTTTGCTCCTGCATTTATTGATGAAGTGAATTATGCGCCAGGTTGTCATCAATCTTCGCCAACGGGCAAGGTGGTTGAAGATCCATTGTGCCAAATGAAGCTGCTTCATGCCGGTTCAGTTGGGTGGCAGAGATTGATAAAACGACGCTTGGCGATATACAGCCGCCAATCATCTTTTAACGTCGCCAACGGGTTTGGAAAGCATCTACAGATGACCCCGCACGAATTGGAGCGTCAGCTCGAAGAGTTTCGCAGGATAGCGGGCCACTTATGGTTTCTCGGAGCGGGCGGAGCGTCCCTTAAGGACTACTTACGGGCAGCGAAGCGAAGTGCGAGACGACTCATTGGGCGCAAGGTAAATGAACCAAGCCTTTGAGTGCTGGTTGCAATGCTGGATGACGTGAGACGACCGGATGCTTTTCACTTCACTCGATTTCCTGTTGTTTTGTGTGGTTGTGTTTTGCTTGCAATTTGTGCTGACACATTGCCGGCGGCCATTCCGTTGTGGCGGCACCGCGGTCATCTGAGGCGGGTGACGATGGGTTAGTGTTCCGCCACCGACGGTAACTTCGAGGAGCGTGCCCCAGCTGGCTCAAACGGTGGACATGAAGCAGGCACTGACAAGCCCGCAAAGCAACATTGGGCGAAAACAGCTGGTTGACGCGAACTTTCGAGCGTTTGCCCAATTCGCCGAGGCTCTGCACCGGCATCAGATTCAACAAATCGATTGCGAATGGTGTTCGCATCCGGAATTGATGGAGATTTACGATCAGGATCTGAGAGGCGAAACCCGTGAGCGATTGAGGCAAATGTCAAACAAGATCGGATTCAGCTACTTCGATGAGACGCAGATGCCAACATTCAACTCTTCTGATTTCGCCGATCCATACCACTTGGGGAAACCAGGTCGCAAACGACTGAGTCTTTGGCTGGCAGCGATCCTCACCCAAGGAGTCAATCATAAGTCTTCGCAGCAGATTCGAGCTGGCGAAAATCCATCAGATCTATGTTCATCCAGCACCGACTTTAGCTCAGGAAAGCATTGAAGGCATGGCGCGGTCCACTGCAATTGTCGCCACGACGATTTTTGAACCTGCTTTTCTCGATGGCTATCGGAAGAGCGTTGAGGCGTCCGGACGACTGGCGGAGACGACGCTGTACGTCATCCCGGATCGGAAGACGCCGGCGTCCGTGACAATGGCTGCGGCAGACGCGCGGCGGATTGGGTTTCGCGTCGTTTGCCCATCGCTGGAAGAGCAGGAGACGTTTCTCAAACGGATTGGGGCACCTGGGGATTTTATTCCATACAACACCGATAACCGGCGCAATGTTGGGTTCCTGATGGCGCTGGAGGCTGGGTGCGACGTCTTGATTTCGATCGATGATGACAACTTCTGCCTGCCAGATTCTGACTTTGTCGGAATGCATCATGTCGTCGGATCGTCGAGTCGCGACGCCGTGGTGCAGTCGTCAGATAGCTGGTTCAATATCTGTTCATTGCTGGCAGGCTCAGATGGTCCGGCCATTTTTCCTCGCGGGTTTCCTTACGCGGCTCAGAAAGCTGCACGTCAGATCAGATGGAGTGAGGACCGTTCGCTTCCCATCGCGATGAATGCCGGATTGTGGCTGGATGAACCCGATGTCGACGCGGTGTTTCGACTGTGCCGACAGCCGAAGATTCAGAAGTTTGCCGGCCCGAGCGTTGTCCTGGGACCGGATGTCTGGTCACCGATCAACACCCAGAACACGGCACTGACTCGCGAAGCGGCACTCACGTATTACTACGTGCGGATGGGATTTCCACTGCGCGGACTGACCATCGATCGCTTTGGAGATATCCTGAGCGGCTACCTGACTCAAAAGGTCATCAAGCACCTGGGGCAGGCGATTCGCGTCGGGAGTCCGATTGTTGATCATCGTCGGACGCCGCACAATCTGTTCAAGGATCTGTACCACGAACTGGCGGGAATCGTTCTGATCGAAGAATTCGTCCCCTGGCTGATTGAGTTGAAACTCACAAGTTCAACGTACGTCGAGGCGTATGCCGAACTGGCGGACGCGATCGCTCAGGAAGCGGCACAATTCAAGGGGTTCATCTGGGACGACGGCGGTTGTGAGTTTCTGCGCCAGATGGCCAGCCTGATGGAAACGTGGCTGCAGATCGTTCGCAAATGGGCGTGATCCATCACGGCGGATTACGTTGAAGGAATCGAAGCGATGCGGACGAAATGGTCGGGTGTCTACATTTGAACCGATGCCCTCGACTCTTGTGACTCTTCGTCAGCAAATTGCGATGAATCGCTCGCAAATGTCGTTACGATGACTTTGGCTGTCAGTGCTGAATGCGGGCACGCAACGTCCGTACGGAAATCCCAAATAATCATCGCCTCGGGCCTGTTGTCGAAGTCGCAGATATACGAGTCCTAGGTCGAATTGAAGAGCCGACGAAATGAATCAATCAAGAAAAACTACATGCTTCGTCGTCTTGATGTTTGTTTTGGCCTGTAGCATCAGATGGCAGTTGAGCGTGGGGAAGGCTGCGTCGATTATCGAAGTGACGCCGGACAGCCAGGGATATCAGCTTCTAGCAGTGAATCTGTTTGCAGGGAATGGTTATCGTCAGTGTCCGCGCATTGGGTATTCGTATGATCCGTTCACTGCGTCGCTGTTGGCTGGCACCACTCCCTGCGAGGACGATCGCCCAGGATGTGGACGCTCTCCTGGGTATCCTTTGTTTTTGGCGGCACTCTATGCGGTACATGGCATTGATACAAAGTGGGTATGTCATTACCAGAAGTTAATGGCCACATTGGTCGCCGGACTTCTGCCGCTGGCGGGATTCTTGATTTGCCGTCATTCGGGTGCCATTGCCGGTGTGATAGCGGCAGCCGCTTTAGCGGTCAATCCCGATGCAGGCTATGCGACGACTGCACTTTTGACAGAATGCTTGACGGAATTCCTGGCAACTGCAGGTCTGGTTCTGGCACTTTGGGCGCAAGGTCGCCGACCGATTGCGTTTGTCCCATCCTCCGTGATGCTGGGCATGGCGACACTGGTTCGCCCAGGAATGGCATGCGTTGCAACGTGTGTCGGTTTGTGGTGGCTCATACGAGACTGGCGATCTGGAATCACATTTGTAGCCACTTTGGCAATCGTAGTTGGTAGTTGGAGTGTTTGGGCGACGTGCAATTCCGGACGCCTTGTGTTGCTGAGTGGGAATTCAGGGCCGGTTGTGATTGCCGGCATCGATCCGGTGAGAGCAGCTGCTGCTGCCAAGATTGCTGAACCAAAGTTGACAGAAGAGTCGTTGACACATTTCTGGGTGTGTTGGCCCGGAGCTTCCGATGGCAGTGTTGTCGACTATCTCAGGAACTCGTTGAAGAACCCAATGCAGTTTCTGAAAGTTCAAACCATCAAGCTTCGAATCGCTTTGCGGAGTTTGCCGGATCACCAAGTCGGATTGATCTGCTTCGGTGCGGCACTTGGTGCAGCACTTAAGACGACAAGAACGCTTGCGACCAGGCCAGTTGTGAATGCCTGCCCCGCTCCATTACCAGCGTGGTGGGCTCTCGCGTGCTTGGCCCAGACCTGCCTCGCTGCGACGGTCATCAATTCGGCTTTCCTGCAGTTCATTGCATTGCTTATCGCCGCTGTTGTTGCATTCGCCATCGGGATTGGGGTGAGAAAGTCGAACAGGCTCGGAACCACATTCGGATCTGGCGAGCTGATATGCTTTCTGGTTGGCTACTTCCTGATGATCATGATGTCGATCGGCAATCCCAGATTCGTACGACCGCTGTTACCGACGTTTCACTTGGCAGCGTGTCTGACGGTACCACTCGCCGCGTCATCGATTGTCGCATTGGTGCACTGCGGTCGGCCGCGCAATACTGAATAGTCCGCGCCGCCTTCGAAGACACCTTTTAGCGTAGCGGGCCGACGTTCATTAAACTCGGATTTGCGGTACTTCGCGATTCTAGTGTTACTTCACCAGCACGGGCGCTCGCCGTTGTTGTCGGTCCTGTTCAGAAGTCTTACTTCGCGCCGTCCATTCATTGTAAGCCGCTCCACGGCGATAGTTGCCACGACCATTGTTGAACCTGCATAGTTACTGCGTAAGAACAGAATCATCGTGTACAGGGCCAGCGCGCACTCTGCGGT
>JAFEBS010000097.1 GCA_018242525.1 Planctomycetota bacterium
CTGATGCCAAACCATTGGCACCTCGTGCTGTGGCCATTGCAGGACGGCGACTTGGGTCGATTCATGCAGCGATTGACGACGACGCACGTGCGGCGTTGGCAGCTGCATCGCCAGACGGTCGGCACCGGCCACCTGTATCAGGGAACATACAAATCGTTTCCAATCGAAGAAGGGGATCCTCTTTACACGGTGCTGCGGTACGTGGAACGTAATCCGGTGCGGCCGACGCTGGTAGATCGCGCCGAGGACTGGCAGTGGAGCAGTCTCTGGCGCTGGGAGCATCCTGCCGAGCACGCCGACCGACCGACGCTCTGTCCGTGGCCAATCCCGCGCCCCGCGGATTGGGTCGCGCGGGTGAATCGAACCTTGACGAAAAAGGAACTCGAAGCAGTCCGGGCCTCGGTGGTCCGCGGCCGCCCGTTTGGCTCAGAGGCCTGGCAGGAGAGCACCGCAAAGCAACTCGGATTGGAGTCGACGTTTCGCTCGCGTGGCCGACCGAGAAAGGCCACCGAAAACGACCGCGCGTGAATGAATCCACGTTATTGGACTTATCCCCTTTTCCTGTTCATTGGTCCGATACTTGCCACGGGCAAGGTTCTATCTGGTGACGTCAGGTAACCGTCGCATTCACGAAACGTTGTCTGGCGAGCCTGCAGGCGTTCCGTAAGCAATCGCAGCCGTTGCGTGCTAATCAGATTTGCCAGCCATCGGGGGCAGGCCATCAACCATAGCTGGCACGCCACGTCCAACGCAGCAGTTGGAGAGCAATGGGTATACCGGGGGGGGGGCAGTCCCCCATTTGGGTCGCATGATCTTACTTAGGTCGCCCCCCTTGGAGTTTTTGTGAAATCAGGAAAGCGAAGCTACGGATCGGTTGAGCTATTGAGGCGATTGAGTTGCCGCGTTTGACGGATCGTCCCACTCGATTTTGCAGTTGGGCAACGCCTGCTTCAAAGCGGAAACTGTCGATGCAGTGACCTTAGTTAAACGGACTTTGAGCAGTTGGAGTTGTTGGCACGAATGCAAGGGCGTCAGGTCGGAAACCTTCGTTCCTGTGAGGAACAACTGAGTGAGCGGCATACCTACAAGCGGCGACAGGTCAGACACCGGAACGTCGCTGCATTCGAGGTATTTAATTGGCATGTCCCGAAGCGGGGATAGATCATCCACGCTGGTTGTGTAAATACTAATCGCAGTCAACGACATGCCCCTCAGAGGCGACAAGTCTCGCACTTTGCCACGACCACGAGCACCTGACCCGCCGCAATTGAGGGCGGTTAGACCCTTGAATGCACGCAAGGGTGAAAGATCGGCGACTTTCCCTGGATCGAGATACACAACTTTTACCACGCCTTGCTCAACTATTGGTGGTCCATTTTGGTCTCGTCCGTTGATTTTCCCATCAAACCCCGGATTCAACTCCATCAGCCTCTTGCTCACAGCTTCCACCTGCTTTTCGGCAGGCATGTTCTGCACTTCTTTCACCCACTGATCGAAACCCGGCATTTCGAATCCGAGTTTCTTCCCTATCTGCTGTTCCTCGACTTCCTTCCAGAAGTCGGCTGCGGGTTTGCCATTGATCTCTTTCAACGTCTTGATTGTGCGGACAATCTCAAAGTCACGTTGAGATTTCAGATCGCAATGGAGTGACTTGAGTGGGGTGTCTTTGAGTGGCGAGAGGTCAGCGATGTTATTACCAATACACACCAGTTGCTCCAGCGGCATCCCCCTAACGACAGAGATATCGGAAACCCTGCTGTAACCGCACTCCAAATGCTTCAGAGGCATTCCCTGAAGAGGCGAAAGATCTGAAATCCGAGTGACGTTGGCTTGAAAGTATGTCAGTGGCATTCCTTTGAGCGGTGACAGATCCGTCACGAATGTATCGGTGCAATTCAGTGATGTGAGTTTTGTATCCTTCAGCGGGGACAGATCCGAAATCTTTGTTCCGGCCACGCCAATTGTGTGTAAGGGCATGCCCTTCAGCGGCGTCAGATCGGATAGTCCCGGACATTCACAATACAACATCCATAACGGCATCCCTTTCAATGGCGACAGATCGACAACCTTTGTTCCAGAGCAATTGAAGTAATTGAGTTGCATGCCTTTGAGGGGCGTTAGATCCGCCAACTCGCCTAATACCATCGTGCGAGTGCCCGATTTGCCGACATAACAACTGAGGCCAGCCAGTCCCTTAAACGCCCGGAGTGGCGAGATATCGGTCACATTGCTGGGAATGAGTCCGATCTCCCAGACCACTCCATTCTTGAACTCAGGCGGTCCGCCGTTCGGCCCCGTGATCTTCCCATCAAATCCCGGATTCAATTCCATGAGCTTCCTGCTGACAGCTTCCAACTGCTGCTCGGCAGACATGGTTTGTACGTCTTTGACCCATTGCTGGAAGGCAGGGGAATTGAAATCGGAGATTGGTTTCAACGGCTGTTCAGGCTTTCCGAACTCGCCAGCGTCGTATTTCTTCCAGAACTCGTCAACAGTGAACTCTTTGCCAAATTGAAGTCCGATCTTGTCAAGGCTTTTCATTTGGCGAAGGACCGGTATCCCCTGAGTGATGGTCTTCGGAGTGAATTGAATCTTGCGTAAGCTCATTCCTTTCAGGGCAGACAAATCAGAGACCGAAGTATCGTTTATGGTCAGGTCAGTGAGTGGCATATCTTCAAGTGGAGACAGATCCGATACTGATGTCGCCCAAATGTTGAGCGTCGTGAGCTTCATCCCTCGAAGTGGCGACAAGTCGGAAACGCGGGTGCCACCAATCGCACATTCCGTGAGCCTCATTGATCGAAGCGGCGTAATGTCAGAAACAGAAGTGTTAATACAATTCAACATCGTTAACGGCATTCCTTCGAGAGGGGAGAGGCTTTTGATCGGATTGTTGGAACACTCGAGCCTCCGAAGTTTCATGCCTCGAAGCGGCGATAGGTCTGTCAGTTTGCCTCGCTTGAACTCAACATCGTCTGAACAAATCAGCAGGTCTAAGTGAGTCAACGCACGTACCGGTGAAATGTCGGTCACTTTGGTCGTGGAGAATCCAACTTCATCAACCACCCCTTGTCGAATTGAATACCTTGACATCCCAATCCCATCAAACCCCGGATTCAATTCCATCAGCTTCCTGCTGACAGCTTCCACCTGCTGCTCAGCAGGCATGGCGGCAACTTGCTTTGCCCAGTCGTCGAAACCGGGAGTCTGGAAGAACAGCGGATTTTTCACCGACATCCTTTCAACTTCCTTCCAAAACTCAGCTACCGGCTTCTTGTTGATAGTCTCTAGCGTCGTGATGGAGCGGATAAGTTCGGTGTCACGTTCGGGCTTGAAGTCAAACCAGAGTTCCTTTAAGGGCATACCTTTGAGCGGAGAAAGGTCCTTAACAGGCGTGGATGTGAACCACAGACTCTCCAGCGGCATCCCCTTTATTGGCGACAGGTCGGATACCAATGTCTCGTTAAACCATAGCTGAGTGAGCGGCATCCCCTGAAGCGGTGAAAGATCGGAAACCTGAGTCACATTGCAGTCAACGAAAGTGAGCGGCATACCCGAGAGTGGCGACAAATCTGATACCCGAGTGAATCCAACGGAAATCCTTGTCAGGTTCATCCCCTTGAGCGGGGTCAAATCTGAGACTCGTGAGTAAGTACAGGACAAGTCCGCCAGCGGCATTCCTGCGAGGGGTGACAGGTCGGAAACCCGAGTTTCGTCGATGGAGAGTTTCTTGATTTTTGATTTGCGAAGCGGAGAGAGATCAAAGACAGGAGTGCGGTTGCAAGAGAATTCCTGCAATGGCATTCCTTCGAGCGGTGACAAATCGGAAACCTGAGTGATATTGCAATCGACGTAATCGAGAGACATCCCCCTGAGTGGCGACAAATCCGATACCCGAGTATCGGCGAGAGAAATGTATGTTAAGTTCATTCCCTTGAGCGGCGTTAGGTCGGAGACTCGTGTCCCAAACACGCTCAAGAGTGTTAATGGCACTTCTGCAAGAGGTGACAGGTTGGTAACGCTTGGATTCTTCCCGATACACAGAAACCTAAGTTTCATTCCCTTCAACTGTGACAGGTCGGACAACTTGCCGTCGCCGAGGCCCGATCCTAGCGGCCAGCGATCAATGCACTCAATTGCCACCAACCCGACAAGTGCCCGAACCGGTGACATGTCGCTCACATTTTCAGTGGCAAAACGAAGTCCTGCGACCACATCGTTCTCAAAAATGGGATTCAAGACCCCATCAAACCCCGGATTCAACTCGACTAGCTTCTTGCTGACAGCTTCCACCTGCTTCTCAGCAGGCATTGCTTGCACGTCCTTGACCCACTGATCGAAACCCGGCGTCTCGTAAGCGAATGGCTTTCTCGCCGCGGCAACCACCGGCTTCTCATCTACCGGAACCAGCTTCGCCGTGATCTCCTTCGTCCCGTTCTTCTGCATCTCGAATTCTTGGCCGAAGGTTGTGAAGCCATCCTTCTCCACTTTGAGCCGCTTCTTACCGGGATCGACAATGATTGTGACCTTGCCGCCACCACCCTTTTGACTGATCTCGACCTTCCCCTCCGCATCCAGCACCTGCACCATCGCATCGGCCTGATCGACCTCGACAATCAGCGTGCCATGCTTCGTCTTCAGGGAAATGACGATCCCGGCAAACAGAATCAACAGTGCGGCCAGTCCGCCGCCGATTTGCACACGGCGATCCTTCCACCAAGATGGAGGTGCAGACTTTTGCTTTGCTTCAGAAGATTGACCGGCAAGCGAAGCGGCAACGCTCTGTGTTTGAGGGTTTGTCACCTGCAATCCATCCCCGGTCAGCATGGTTGCTTCGGCAGCAACATCCGCAGCAGTCAGCGTTGCCGTGACTTGCCGTGGTTGTGTTCCATTCAGTGATGTTGGCGGCTGAAGGTCGACAGTCTTCGGAGTCGAATTGAACAGAGTATTCTCCGTCGTTCTCAGCACGTTCATGCTGGTAGACGACAGTTGCCCACTGCATCCCTCCAGATCGTGAATGACATCCGTCATCGTCTGGTAACGGTCGTCCACCTTCTTGGCAACCATCTTCTTGAAGATGACTTCAACCGACTCCGGCATTTCAGCACGGACGGATCGCAAAGACGGAATCGGCTGTTCTCGATGGGCCAGCAATTTCTTCATCAGCGTGTCGCCGTCATACGTGGGCTTGCCAGTCAGCAGGTAGAAAAGCGAACAACCCAAGGCATAGACGTCGGCACGAGCGTCGGCAGTTTTGGTGTCCAAGGCTTGTTCAGGGGACATATAGTCCACAGTCCCCATGATCGTGCCGGTCGAGGTCAGGTCCGCTTGCTGAGGGCTGTCGCCGTCACCATGTAACCGGGCCAAACCCATATCCAGAATCTTCACCGTTCCTTCGCTGTCGAGTAGAAGATTGGCGGGCTTAATGTCCCGGTGAACGATTCCCTTCTTGTGGGCGAATTCCAATCCCTTGGCCGCTTGCAAAACGTAGTTGACCGCCGTCTCTACGGAGAACGGGCCATTCTTCTTCACCAATGCTGACAGGTCTTGCCCCTCCACCATTTCCATGACGAGGAAGTGGACACCGTTAGCACAGTCAGCATCGTCGGCGGCAACGATATTGGGATGGCGTAATTTCGCCGCGGCAGTGACTTCCCGCTCGAAGCGAGCAATAGCGGCGTTGTCCTTGGTCATCGCAGGTGGCAGGAGCTTAATTGCCACCATGCGGTGCATCCGGCGATGCTCGGCCTTGAACACCTGCCCCATGCCGCCCGCCCCGATCTTCTCCAACAATACGTAGTTGCCGAGCGTCAGTGACTTCCCCTTGCCTTTGGAGATCTCCTCCGCCTGAAATTTCGTCAGTTTTTTCTGACGAATCAGTTCTTTTGCCAGTTCCTCGGCGTCCTTGGGAGACGCCTTGGGCGGGATAAAGTCCTTCAGCGTGTCAGGCAGAATGATCCCGCTGTCTTCAATCTGTTGAACGAACTTGTCGAGGGGGACAGCCATTTTCAAAGGTTCGACGTAAGACGATGACAGGAAACAAGAACGATCTGGCAGGATTCTCACCGAAAGGTCAGGGATTTGCCAGCGATCTCGTCATGCGGAACATTCCGTGCCGAAGACTTCCGCTTGCTCCTTGGAATCACCACCCCCATCCAAGGAGAATGAGAATGTCGAATCGAGCTGCCGTCGCCAATTGTGCCAGCCCTGTCCAGCAGCGAGCCAACGCCCTGCTGGATGCCTGCAATCTGGTTGCTATCGTCGGCTGCTTTCATCGGCACCTGCTGGCCCTAACCGTTAACCTGCCAGAGGTTGCAACGACAATCCTCGACGCTTGTACCAGCGACCCTAAAAAGCACTGTATAAGAGCTGGCTTGGGAACGGTTCCATTATCTTCGCCGCTGCCCTGGCAATGATTGCCCATGTCCGCTGCTTCCCCCAATGAACCAATCCATTGCACAAAGCACGCTTGGAAAACATCAGGCTTCAATGCTGCCAGAACACGGCGGAAGACATC
>JAFEBS010000098.1 GCA_018242525.1 Planctomycetota bacterium
AGCTTCGTCATTCCAGAAATTCTTGAGCATGTGAGAAACCTTTTCGTTTTGTTTGAGAGACCAAATGCTTGCAATGAGTTGAGAAACATCAGCAATCGGGACAAACCCGATCAGGAACGGTGGATGCCGCGGTGTGGCCGAGACACGTGTCATTCCCTACCAGACGAACCGGAATTTATGGGCCCGTTTTTCCGGAACACCTCTCTAGTGAGAGTTCCAATCCCTCAGCTCGCGACGCTGAGGGGCTTGGTATCAGAACGCCTTCGTCAGCCGAGCCAACCAAGGCGAACGAATCGATTCAGATGCCACAGGCGGCGACGTTGGATTACTGCGTCAAACCTGCGTTGATGGAACTGAAAGCAGGGATGATGCCAGTCGATTTGTCCATACAGCCGTGCCAATTATATCAATTGATCTTGACCGACCATATCGAAGGTACAACGGTTACAGATCATACCACAGACACACGTTCGGCGGTTCGGGATCGACACAATCATTACTATCAGCATGACCGGACATTCCAACTGGTTGCCATTTTCGTCATGCAACGACAGCAGCGACTGCTCCGGTATTTCCGAAATGTGCAGATGCGTCAACAGGAGTGGTTGTCAGCGTGTTAACGAATTGAATCAATGCACTGATGAGTTCGGCCGTAACCATCGTTACCTTTTAAGTGCCGCGCGGCTTCGACTTGCAGCTTGCAGCGGTCATATCGAATATGCACGTTCTAACGGAACGAAATGCAACTGACGGCAGTTGGTCGTAGCAGTTGTAACAGCCATACCGGTCGCGGAACCCTGTTCCTTCTTCAAAACCTCGTGATCCTGGTTGCCTGGGTACTGGACGTGCGTCGGCATGCTGATATTCCCTGGCTGCTGCATGTCTACCGGTGCCTTCAATCCATGATTGCCACATTCTCTTCAAACCGACATTTCGGACCGAATCACGTGGTGATCCTGATTCCGGTGTGGAATGACTGGCAGTCTGCATACCTGTTATTGCAGCAGTTGCGCGAAGTCCTGGCCGCGCAGGATTCTCAATTTGACGTCCTGCTCGTGGATGATGGCAGTCGAGAGCCACTTCCAGATGTCCTGATTGATTGTGGCTGGTACAAAGTAGGCAGCGTTCGAGTTCTGCGACTACGTCGCAACCTCGGACACCAGACGGCGATTGCCATTGGTTTGAGTTACATCGAACAGCAATTCGATTGTGAGGCCGTGTTGATCATGGACGGTGACGGTGAAGATTCGCCGGCTGAAGCTCTGCGACTTGTGGATGCGATGCGAACGCAAGCAGAGCCGCGCATTATCTTCGCCGAGCGGACACATCGATCAGAAGGTTTGCTGTTTCGGTTTGGTTACATGACTTACCGAATCGCGCACAGGCTGTTGACGGGCCGAAGGATTCGGTTTGGGAATTTCAGCATCATTCCCCGTTCGTTTCTCTCGAACCTGGTTGTCCTCCCGGAACTTTGGGTCCATTACGCGGCGGCGGTACTGAAATCGCGACTGCCATTTGAATCCATTCAAACGCGCCGGTCGCGCAGACTCGCAGGTGTCAGCAAGATGAATTTGACGGCTCTCACGCTGCATGGCATCCGGGCATTTTCGGTGTGCAGTGATATTGTCGGTGCGAGAGTGCTGCTGTTCAGCCTGATTTGCCTGGCGGAATGCGTCGCACTGATTGGTCTCGTTGGGGGGCTCCGACTGTTCACAGACTATGCCCTCCCTGGATGGGCCTCGACCATTTGCGGTCTGCTCGTCCTGCTCACGCTGCAACTTGTGGGGTTGGCTGCCCAGTTCGCTCTGTTCGTTGCCGGGTCCGCCTCATCGACGCAGGTGCTACCATGTCGCGACTCGGTGATATTCATGCAGTCGATCCTGCACTGCAATGGAAACGGATTCGGTGCGACGATAATCGCACCCTCACGCGTGACTGCCGAAGGACCTTCCGCATGACATCCGATGCCATTGATGCCCCCGTGGTCTTTGAGTACTTGGGGAACGAACTTGATCTGTTTCAGGAAGCAGCCTGCTGGAAATCGTACTTTGCCTCGCATTTGCGACCGTACGTGAGCGGGAATGTTCTGGAAGTGGGAGCGGGGATCGGAGCGACCTCGCGAGTCCTTTGTGACGATCACTCCGATTCCTGGACCATGCTGGAACCCGATGCGAGTCTGGCCTCGCGGCTGGCAGTGTCGTTACTCCAATCTCCGTTGCCGATACCTCACGAACTTCGCACCGGAACAACGACGGATCTTGGCAGCCAAAAGTTTGATTGCATTTTGTATATCGACGTGATCGAACATATCGAACTCGATGCAGAGGAGTTGGAACGGGCCGCCAAGCATTTGTCACCCGGTGGGCATCTAGTCATTCTGGTTCCCGCACACAACTGGTTATACACGTCATTTGATCGTGCGATTGGTCATTTTCGCCGGTATACGCGTCGCTCGCTCCGGGCTGCAGTCCCCTCGTCTTTGCGATGTCGGAAGCTCGTCTACCTGGATTCCGTCGGTCTACTAGCATCGCTGGCGAATCGACTCTGGCTCAAAGCGGCTGCTCCAAGCCGGGGCCAGATCCATTTCTGGGATCGTGTGCTGGTCCGTGGATCCCGCTGGCTTGACCCATTGCTGTGGAACTTTGTTGGCAAAACTGTTGTGGGAGCCTGGCAACGACCGGAATAGAACAATGTTTACAATGACTGGCGAGTCTGGACCGACGCTCGCGGAAACTGCTGTTTCGGCCGATGGAACTGCGCAGATTTCCTGGTGGGAATTCCTGCTGTTACCAGGGCTGATGGTTCTTCAGCTGGTGATTCTGCAGGATCCAATTCCCCTGACGCATTTGTTCTGGCTCGATGAGATCCATACGCAATTGCTGGTGGACGATCCCGACTTGCCACATGCCGCCACTGCTTTGTCGCAGGGTGTTGATTTCAACCCACCGACGTACTTTCTGCTGGCACGCCTGGTCACTTCGTCTGGAATTCCCCGTGAAGTGAGCCAGCGGGCCGCTTCGTTTGGATGTGTGGTTGCGTGTTGCGTCTGTGTCTATTTGATGGCCCGGGATCGTGGCACCCGCACTGCCGCCACTGCCTCTGCGCTGTTGATCTGGTCTTTCGACGTCGTTCAGTCGCGGGCATTTGAATCCCGGTTTTATGCACTGTGGATGGGTGCAACAGGTTTGACAGCACTGTGCCTGCATCGTGCGACGGGTTCCCCCGCGTTCCGGTGGCGGATCGGGCTGTTGATTGGGTCCGTCGTGATGTGCACGGTCCACTATTTCGGAGTGATCGCGCTCGGACTGATCGCCGCCACGTATCTGCTGCAAACATTGATCAACCGGCGTGGTGATTTACGCGCATTGTTTTGGATGACTCCAGGACTGATCCTGCTGTTCACTTGCATTGTCGTCTTCTATCGGGGACAGCGATCTGCGCTTTCGGTGGCCACGTGGGTGCCTGCCGTGGATTGGAAAACGAATTGGCAGTTCATTCGGGAACTGGTTCCGATGGCTTCGATGTCGGTGCTGACGATGGCCTGGCTGATTCTACCTCGACGAAAGCCCGCGGTTGGACAAGCCGCACATGGCGGAGAGGCAGCGGCGAAGTCCGGTGGTACCCCATCAGCGATCGGTTTGCTGCTGATGCCGTTTTGTCTGATTGCTTTTTCATTGACTGTTCAACCCGCATTGATCTCAAGATATGGAGCGGTCGGAATTATCGGGTTTGCCATCGTCACAGGGGTGATGCTGCGCCGGCTACCGAACTGGTGTTCGGTCGCATTCGGCATCTGGTTTTTTGCATCAGGACTGCAGACGCTGCAATTTCAGATCGATCGCTGGCATCGAATCGAGGCGCGTCATTCAGCAATCATCGCACGGCTGCGACAAATCGATGGCCGGCCACTGCTGTTGTTTGAGTCGCGGCACGATATGTATCCAATCGTCCATTACGCACCGGACCTTGCGCCGCGCATTTGCTATCTGGCTTTGAGTGATGAGAATCTGCGCGACTTCCATTCGGCGAGTCCATTTCGGATTGTCGAGCGTGATGTAGCACAACGGATCGAGCAGTTTTACCCCAAATACCGGTCATTCCCGTTTGATGAACTTCAGACTGTGCCGCGTTCCGTTCTGGTCGCGTTTCGGAACCGGAAGGATTTCGGAAAGCAACTCGAAGGGTTTTCGGTTACGCAGTTGCAACCGCAAATCTTTGAAGTCGTCCCGACGCCGCTCAAAAACCTTGCTCAACCGGTTCAGGTTTCCGACTCAAGGGCGATTTTACGGGAAGAATCTCGATAGAATCCTGCGTGATGTAAAGCCATTCCGATGACATCGCGGTATCGCCATCCAGGATTCAGGAACGTTTGTGAGCCTGAACATGTCCGTTCGACTCCTGATCAATACTCCGCCGGGGCCTGAATCCCAGGTAAAATTGGGGAAAATCCCGGCCAGCGACTGTGAAAAACACCAAAAACAGGTGGTCTCTGCTGGATGAATTTCCGCACCGTCTGCTACAATCGGCCCTCTTCGGCTTCGCAGACAGAGAAGGACTCTCCTTTTCGGCAAGGTCGAGAGCACCCTTTTTTCTACGGACGGCCAGCTCTCGGGGTGGCAGGGTTCGGCGGTGCGGCTGTCGGGCAGTTCTTGACGAATGCCGGTTTCAGTCCGCCGTGAAATTCATGATGGGATCAGAATGGTCGATCGGAACTTGATTCGGGAATTCAATGTTAGTGACGAGGATCTGGAAGCCGCGTTCGGGCTGTCTCTGGACGATGCTGAAAAGGCCGAAGAAGAACTGCTGGTGATGTACGGCGCCCGCGACGAAGGGTACGACGTCAACGCGGTTCTCGAAGGAACCGTGGTACGGGTCGAAGGCGATGAGGTTCTGATCGACATTGGATACAAGAGCGAAGGGATCGTTCCGATCGAGGAATGGTCCGAAACCGACGAGCAGCCGGTGGCCGGCATGCGAGTGTCGGTGCTGCTGGAAGAGATCGAAGACGAATTCGGCCTGATCCTGCTCTCCAAGAAGAAGGCAGACCGCATTCGCGAGTGGGAAAAGATCATCAGTTCCCACAAGGAAGGGGACATCGTCAAGGGCGAAGTGCTCAAGAAGATCAAGGGTGGCCTGCTGGTCAACATCGGCGTCAACGTGTTTCTGCCTGCCAGCCAGGTCGACATCCGTCGTCCGCAGGACATCGACGCCTACCGCGGCAAGACGATCGAGTGCCTGATCCTGAAAATCGACGAAGCCCGACGCAACATCGTGGTTTCCCGTCGCCGGCTGATCGAACTGCAGCGCGAGCAGATGAAAAAGGCGTTGCTGGCCGAAATCACCGAAGGCCAGGTTCGCAAGGGCGTGGTCAAGAACATCGCCGATTTTGGTGCGTTCGTGGACTTGGGCGGAATCGACGGCCTGCTGCACATCACCGACATGAGCTGGGGCCGCATCAATCATCCGACCGAAATGGTCAAGATCGACCAGGAAGTCGAAGTGATGATTCTGCATGTCGATCGCGAAAAGGAAAAGATCGCGCTCGGCCTGAAGCAGAAGGAAGCCAGCCCCTGGGACAACGTCGAAACCAAGTACCCGGTCGGAACCAAGGTTCGCGGGGAAGTCGTCAACGTCATGTCCTACGGTGCGTTCGTCAAGCTGGAGGATGGCATCGAAGGTCTGGTGCACATCAGCGAAATGTCCTGGACCAAGCGCGTCAACCATCCGACGGAACTCGTCAATCCTGGCGACGAAGTCGACGTTGTCGTGCTCGGCATCAACAAGGACAAGCAGGAAATCTCGCTGGGGATGAAGCAGGCTCAGTCCAATCCGTGGGATCAGGTTGCAGCGAAGTACCCACCCGGGGCTCTGGTCAGCGGAACCGTGCGGAACCTCACCAACTATGGTGCCTTCATTGAACTGGAAGAGGGTGTCGATGGTCTGCTGCACGTCAGCGACATGTCGTGGACCCGCAAGATTTCGCACGCGAACGAATTGCTGAAGAAGGGCGATCCGATCACCTGCCAGGTGCTGTCCGTCGACCAGGAGCGCAAGCGAATTGCTCTGGGATTGAAGCAGCTGACCGAGGATCCCTGGGAAACCCTGATCCCCGAGAAGTACCAGCCCGGTGCCCAGGTCGTCGGCAAGGTCACCAAGATCACCAACTTTGGTGTCTTCGTGGAACTCGAGCCGGAACTGGAAGGCCTGTTGCACGTTTCCGAACTCTCAGACCAGAAGGTCGAAAACCCGGAAACATTCGTCAAAGTCGGTCAAGACCTTGACGTCCGCATCTTGCGCATCGACGCCAATGAACGCAAAATCGGACTCAGCCGTCGCACCAACGTCGAAATTCCTGCTGGCGAAGAGCCCAAGGGCGACTCTGCGTCCTCGGCTCCCAAGGCACGTACCGAGCTCAAGGGTGGAACCGAAGGGTCTTCCGGCCCACTGTTCAGCCTGGGTGGCGGCGAAGCCGAAACGGAAGAGTGATGATTGGCGGATTGTGAGGGATGGATCGAATGATCCATCTCGCGCAGTCCTCAGTTCGGTCAGAGAGATCCGGGTAACTTAAAATTCCCGGAAGTCAAGCAGATCGAACGCGAACAATTTGGAAAACCTTGCGGCTCTTCGGTACGTTCCGAAGGGCCGTTATTATTGCGCCGTCCACCCAGTTTTCCTGATCGTTTCCCCCGAATCGGTCGTCTGTGTTTGGAATTTTCAGTGTCCACTTCCGATAAATAAGTTGAACATCGCTGTAGCAGGCAGCTCGACGATCGCCACAGGAGGTGGCACTGAAAACCACACCCACCTGACTGGCAGACCCACCGATGGCTAAAGCGACCCGCGTCCGACCAATTATGTCCGCCGCTGTTCAGACTCCCCTGGAAACCTACCTGCGTGAAATCAACGAGACGGCGTTGCTCACGGCCCGTGAAGAAAAGGAGTTGTCGAATCGTATTTCCAACGGGGAAAAGGAAGCACGCGACCGGATGGTGCGGGCGAACCTGAGACTGGTGGTCAACATTGCTCGCGCCTACACGGGCAAGGGTCTGCCACTGCAGGACCTGATCGAGGAAGGAAACCTGGGCCTGCTGCGTGCTGTTGAAGGTTTCGATCCGGACATGAACACCCGGTTCAGCACGTATGCCAGCTACTGGATCAAGCAGTCCATCAAGCGGGCGCTGATCAATTCGGCGAAGACGATTCGCATCCCGGCCTACATGGTCGAACTGCTGACCAAGTGGCGTCGCGCCACGGCCAAGCTGGACGACGAACTCGGCCGCCCCCCCACGCAGGAAGAAGTCGCCAAGGAGTTAGGTCTGCCGAAAAAGAAGTTGAGCATCGTGCGTGCCGCCATTCAGCTGTACAACACCAATCCCCAGACGGACGACGATGAATCCGGTTGGACAATGAGCGACATGGTGGCCGATGAGCGGACGAAGGCACCGGACGACGATCTGCTCGACACAGACAACCTGAAGCATGTCTTCCGGATGCTGGACACGATGGATCCGCGTGAAGCGACGATCCTGCGGATGCGGTTCGGACTGGACGACGCCGAGCCGCGTACACTGAAGGAGATCGGCGAATCGATGGGCCTGACCCGCGAACGTGTCCGGCAGATCGAAAACGAAGCCCTCAAGAAACTGGCCAAGGGAATTCTGGGCGAGTGACCCGCCCAGCATCGTGCCCCCAAGTGGCAGGCCAGGGTCCGCAGAGAACTTCGAGGAGGAAGTTATCGTTCCATCCGCAACTTCGTTTCTTCATGGCGATGCTTTGCCTGCCGGGATGCTGCTTGAGGAGTGAGAGGGTGAAGCGATTGAGACAGGCATGAGACTGACGCAGGTGATAATCTCGAAAGTGCGAGACGTCTTCTCGAAACGTGACGTCCAGGCACCAATGACAGGTATTCTCGATTACCCAGTGACTACGAACGGCGTTCCCTAA
>JAFEBS010000099.1 GCA_018242525.1 Planctomycetota bacterium
TTCAAGCATCTCTTTTTTCCGTGCTCGCGGCGGATCCGCCCAAGGTGCGCGCTGACCACAAATCGGTGTATACTTGATAAACCCACATGGCAGCTTTGAGGAATTCCGCCTCCTGTGTCCGAGACGACATGGTCGGCTGAGGGGCCGTTTCGCGTGAAGGCTTTCTAGTGTAGTGGTGCTTGTTGTTGATCCCCTAATATGAGTGCGGCAGGTGCACGTATGGGCGACGAGAATATGTCACTGGTTGACAGAAGTGCCTTTTGGATCGCTGCAGCTGCGGGGCTACTCGCTGTGCCGATGATGGTGGACATGGGCCTGTCGATAACGGTTCTTGGTGACACTCCATCCCTGATTGTCGCTGGATTGTTTGGTTTGTCGCTAGATTGTTCAGCAGCGGCGTTGTTAATAGTGATATTACAACTGATGGTATCACACTGCAGGCGTGTGAGCGTGATGTCTACAGTGACGTTAGCGGCAGTTCCATTTGTGGTGCTCGTGGTTTCCTTTTTGCTGCCTGTTTGTCTGTCTTTCCTTTGATGCTCGCCCTGATCATCCTGCAGAGCGGTCGTTACGGTGTCAGGACACCCGCTTCTGAAAAGGGGACAGGTCCATATACGGTCGACGACCAGTGGCACGGCGCTCGCCCGAATCTGTCACGGCCGTCAGGTTTCGGTTAAACTGCCGAAACCGCATTTCCTGATCCTGGCCTGACCGGCTTTGCGCCCGTATTTCAGGCTGCGGCGGTCATGTCTCCGAACCAGATTGCGGGACGATCAGGAGGCGCGCTGTATCAGGGTCGAGAAAAGCCAATGGCCCGGAGTTTCGATGCTGGATGAACGAGAAGCACAACGTCACTCAGATGCTCCAGAGAGCCGAACAGGGAGATCGTTCGGCCGCCGAGGCGCTGCTGCCGCTTGTCTATGAGGAACTGCGCCGGGTGGCCTGCGAGAAGCTGGCACAGGAACGGCCCGGGCAGACGCTGCAGCCGACGGCGCTGGTTCACGAAGCCTGGCTGCGCCTGGTGGATGTCGATTACGTCCAGCGCTGGTCCAGTCGCCGGCACTTTTTCGCGGCTGCCGCAGAAGCGATGCGGCGGATCCTGGTGGACAAGGCCCGCCGCAAAAATCGTCAGAAACACGGGGCCGACCGGCAGCGAATCACCATTCAACTGGAAGAGGTGCCAGTCGCGGATGGAGACAGGCTCCTTGAGTCGCTCGACGAAGCCCTGCAGCGATTCCAGCAGGTCGACGCCACGGCATGCGAACTGGTCAAGCTGCGGTATTTCGCCGGCCTGTCGCTCGCCGACGCTGCTCAAGCCCTCGGTCTGCCACCCAGAAACGCAGATCGGATATGGGTTTACGCCAAAGCATGGCTCTTGCGGGAGATTCAGCGGGATGCCGACGATTCCTCGTGATCCAATTTCTTCAAAAACGTTTCCGCTTTTTTGGCGCAATTGATTCCCGAAGAGCGCCATGGATCTTCAGAGGGGCTTTTTTGATTATCCAGTGACCACGACGACGACCTTGTCGGTGTCCATGACAGCGGGACGACATCATGAACGAACGCGACATTTTTCTGGCGGCCATCGAGATCGCCGATCCGGCACAGCGCGCCGCTTACGTGGGACAGGCCTGTGGTGCGGACGCCGGACTGAAAGCGCAGGTGGAGGCACTCCTGAACACCCACGCTCAGGCCAGCCAGTTCCTGGAGACCCCCGCCGCAGACAAGGACTCAGTGGCCCAAACAATCGTCACGAAATCTTCGGGGACCGACGATGATCCTGGCGCCGAACGCGCCCCAGCAGAAGCGGAGTTCCGCCGGTACCTGCAGCCGGCCACGCGGCCCGGTTGGCTGGGACGACTGGGGCACTACGAGATTGAGGCGATCCTCGGTCGGGGCGCGTTTGGGATCGTCGCCAAGGCGTTCGATGAGAAACTGCACCGGGTGGTGGCGATCAAGTTGATGAATCCCGAGCTCGCAGCGACCTCACCGCCCCGTCAGCGGTTCCTGCGGGAAGCTCGGACGGCCGCCGCCGTCACCCACGAAAACATCGTGGCCATCCACGCGGTGGAAGAGGAGCCGATTCCCTACCTGGTGATGGAATACATTCCCGGCCAGACGCTGCAGCAGCGAATGGACGCGCGGGGGCCGTTTGGAGCCCAAGAGATCCTGCGGATCGGCCAGCAGGTTGCCGCCGGTCTGGCCGCTGCCCATGGTGCGAACCTGATCCACCGCGATATCAAGCCGTCCAACATTCTGCTCACGGGTGGCCCCGCCGAGCGGGCAAAGATCTCCGACTTCGGCCTGGCCCGCGCGGTCGATGACGCCACCATGACTTCCAGCGGGCTGATTGCGGGCACGCCGATGTACATGGCCCCCGAGCAGGCGCGCGGGGAAACGCTGGACCATCGCGCCGACCTGTTCAGTCTGGGGAGCGTGTTGTACCAGATGGCCAGCGGTCGGCCGCCGTTCCGCGCGGCCAACACGGTGGCCGTGCTGAAGCGGGTTTGCGAAGACACGCCGCGGCCCCTGGATGACGTGCTGCCGGGGATTCCCGGCTGGCTGGAAACGATCATCTTCAATCTGCTCGAAAAGAAGCGGGACGACCGCTATCAGACGGCGCAGGAACTGGCCGACCTGCTGGCCCGCTGTCAGAGCGAATTGCAGCATCAGGGCCAGGTGACCTGTGTGCCGGGACGCCCCGCCGCCGCGGAAACACAGGACTTTTCACCAGCAGGATCGGCCGACCGGGGAGCAAAGCGAAAACCGATCGGCTGGCTGATCGGGGGAGTCCTCGCCGTCGCGGCTGTGACGGGGTTCGCCTTGATGAACAACGGCGGGAAGAAAACGCCCGATCCGAACACAACCGTTCCCTCCAATGCGACGGCTGCCCCCTCGCCAACCGCGGCCCCGGCGGTGAAGCCAACGGAAGCTACCGGTTGGCAGGGTTGGCCGGCGGACGCTCCCGCTCCCGCGCTTGCGCCATTCGATGCCGTGCAGGCGAAGAATCATCAAGAGGCCTGGGCGAAGTACCTGCAGATCGACGTTGAGTACACGAACACGCTGGGCATGAAGTTCGTGCTGATCCCGCCGGGTGAGTTCACGATGGGGAGCACGGCGGAGGAGATCGCAGCGGCTTTAAAGGAGATTGATCCGATCGACAAGTACTGGCAGGAGCGCATCAAGAGCGAAGCGCCCCAGCACAAGGTGATCCTGACGCAGCCGATCTATCTGGGCGTGAATGAGGTCACGCAAGCCGAATATGAAAAAGTGATGGGCACGAATCCCTCACACTTTGCCCCAATGGGGATGGGCAAAGAGGCGGTGGCCGGGCTGCAGACGGGGGATCATCCGGTGGAAATGGTGAGCTGGAATGACGCGGCTGAATTCTGCGCCAAGCTCAGCAAACAGGAGAAATTGAAGACGTTCTACTTCCGCGCCGGAATGGGAATTCGCCTGCCGCGCCGGGACGGCCACGAAGTATTGGATCGGCGATCAGGACGCAGACCTGGTGCGCGCGGGCTGGTTCGGTGGGAACTCGGGAGGTCGCACGCATGCGGCAGGCGAGTTGAAAGTGAATCCGTTCGGGCTGTACGACATCCACGGCAATGTGTGGGAGTGGGTGCAGGACGGGTGGGATGCCGCCTACTACGGCCAATTCCCGGACAAACCCGCGGTCAACCCAAGCAACCCATTTTCCGCCGGTTCCCAGCGTGTGCTCCGGGGCGGCTTTTGGCTCAGCCCCGCGTCCCACTGTCGGTCGTCGGATCGCCATGCCAGCGGCCCGACGGCCCGTTTCAACGATCTTGGCTTTCGGGTGTCGTTGGTGGCTGCGGGCTCGCGTGTCAGTCGTTGACCTCTCTGTCTCTGTCGTCTGATCTCTGTCTTCTCTGAGCGGGGTGCAGGGGCAGCCGCCCCTGCTCGCGCAAATTCCCTGCGGTGGATCACGGCCACGCACACGATGCGTTATCACGCTCAGTACCACAGTTCCGGCGAAGGGTGGAATCGCGCCATTCGACGGCTTTAACAACGAGACAGCTCAATCGTGCCGAAGGTCGTGCCGATTCCGCTCCGATTGCGAGTCTTCTCGTTCTTACGGCTGTACGCATAATTCTCGGATTCGATCTGCTTCGGCATTTGAGCGGCGGAAGGTTCGATCTGATTGAGGACAACTTCCATGACCCGGCGTCCCGTTTCTCGAAGATGCTCGCTCAAACGGTGCTCAAACTCGAAGGCGCTTGCAGGCGTCACCGGTTGCAAGACGAATGCCTGGACCACACGAACGATCTCGGGTTGTAATGCCTCCAACACCTCGGACAAATCCGCACCAAAAATGTCCAGGCGCTCGGCAAACAGACTTACCAAAAAAGGGGAAGGTAATTACGATCTGTCATTGAGGCGTCCTTTCCTGAATGAACCGGATTTCAACTACCGTAAGCGCACGGTGAACCAC
>JAFEBS010000009.1 GCA_018242525.1 Planctomycetota bacterium
GAAAAGGGGATAAGTCCAATTAAATGTTGGCGTGCCGGTTCGGGGCGTCTATTCTGGTTCACATGCCACGTACCGCACGCCACGCGCCGGGGGGAATGATCTTCCACGTTCTCAATCGTGGAAATGCCCGCGATCTGATTTTTGACAAGCAGGCGGATTACGCCGCCTTTGAAATGGTCCTGGCGGAGGACCGCGCGGGTGGATCGAACCTTGACGAAAAAGGAGCTCGAATCAGTCCGGGCCTCGGTGGTCTGCGGCCGCCCTTTTGGCTCGGAGGCCTGGCAGGAGAGCACCGCAAAGCAACTCGGATTGGAGTCGACGTTTCGCTCGCGTGGCCGACCGAGAAACGCCACCGAAAACGACCGCGCGTGACTCAATTGAGTTTATTGGACTTATCCCCTTTTCCTGCCTATCAATCCGGCAGCCGTCTACGACGAATACACGGAGCGAGGAGAAAGCGAGAACCGCAACAAGGAACTGAAACGGGAACTCTCAGCGGACCGCTTGAGCGATCATCGATTCATGGAGAATTACTTTCGCCTGTATTTGCACGCGGCCGCCTTGAATCTGCTCGTCCGTCTGCGCCGAGCAACCGCACGCGAGATCACCGTGAACACGGCTGACCTGAACAGCGACGTTCCACCAGAAGCCCTGGCCGGATCGGATCGCCGTACCTGGCACAATCGTCGGCGACAATCAGATCCGCTCGGAGAAGGCTTCGCCTGTACTTGGCGTTTGCGGTTGAGCAAGGCGGTCGCGGAGATCGTCGTCAGTGCGCGACGCGTGCTCGTCCAGTTGAGTGCCAGTTGGCCTTACGCGGAAGAATACCGCCGCATTTCCCAAGCGGTTCTGAATTACCCCCGCAGTCCATAAAACACCGCTTTTCGAGCTGCCACGGACCCGACATCAACTGTCAGCAGGAATTGGGGAGGGGGAAATTGTGCGCACTTCTAGACTCCATGGGCCTGACCACATCACAAGCACCAAACTTCACCCCACGAAACCCGCGAATCTTCGGCCCGTGAATAATGCGGGCTATATCGATGAAACGCCATCAAACGAGCAAAACAAGCGGTCAAGTAGCCGTCCGATGCGACGTTACCGCGGGATCTGAGCTTCATTGCGAAGCATCTGGCCGCGGTTCAGAAGTTCCTGGTTGGGAACCATCTGTCGGGGTTGCAGGTCGAACGTGGCGGTCTGCCGGTCTGTAACCCGGAATGGCAACAGATTGTCCGAGAAGAAATCGATGCCGGGCCATTGATACCAGGGGGTACGAAGCGGGACCAGTTTCGTTGTCGTTTCGTACCCATCCTTGATCAGCGTCAGTTCCGTCTTTCCGTAATAGGTAAAGTCAACTGCCGTGGGTGTGTAACCAATCTCACGGCCCTCTTTCAGGACCATGGCACCCGGAGGGTTCGAATACACCATCAGCCGGCGGCTGACACATCCTGGCATAACCAGCATCAGACATAACCCTGCTGAGGCAATGCGGTACCAGCGATTGACTGAGATTCCGCGGATCGAACTCAAGGACAGGGCCATCGCCGTCTTCGGGAAGTCCGTGCAATTTCTCAATCGGCACGGCCTTGTCGCGGACTCCAAGACCGTGGCACCCGATTCCCAATTTGAAAAAGGCGATGGTCCTGATCTCGAGGTGATGGTGTTGATTGTCACGGTCGTTCTACGTTCAAATCGGGAATGACGATTGTACGGGGTGTCCGGTCTGGATCGGAGGTTCTGGTTGAAGTGCGGCGGGATTCTAGTCACGACCGGAAAACCAGCCTAGCGCAATTTCACTTTCCACCCGCAAAAAAGCGTCGGTTTTGCGGAACAGGTCTATTCACTGATTGGAGATGCGAGCTACGATTCCCCCGAATCCTGGCGAAAGTCAGGCTGACGTATGCTATCTTGCTGATGTTCCGTCTGGCTGCCTACCTAAACAGGAATGAACAGCCGGTTTTGGTCGCACAGGGGAAGAATTGATCGCGCCTGGATAGAATGGGCGATGGTTTCAAGGATTGATTGGGGTCACGACGACTCCTGAAACAGGAATTTGCGCCTGGCGCAGATTAGAAATCCATGCTGTGGGAACAACAGGTTCGTTACGCCTCCTTGTCTGATGTCGGATTCCGACGCCAGAACAATCAGGATGCGTGCGTCGTCCAGTTGGCTCCGGATCAGGAGACGTGGCAGCAGCGCGGGCACCTGTTTGTCGTTGCTGATGGAATGGGGGGCCACGCCGTCGGCGAACTGGCGAGCAAGATCGCCGTTGATACGATCCCGCACACGTTCGACAAGCTGCGTCAGTTGAACGCCAAGGACGCACTTTGGGCCTCCATTGAAGCGGCCAACGCGGCAATCTACGAACGAGGCATGCAGAACAAGGACTTCCTGCGGATGGGGACCACCTGTACGGCCCTGCTGCTGTGTCCCCAGGGTGCCATTGTCGGTCACGTCGGCGACAGCCGTGTTTACCGGATCCGGAACCGACTGATTGATCAGCTGTCGTGCGATCACAGCCTGGTCTGGGAATTGATTCAACAGCGTAAAGTCCATCCGCGAGATGCCGAACGAATGTGTCCGCGTAACGTGATTACTCGGTCACTGGGCCCCGAACAGGCAGTTCAGATTGATATGGAAGGTCCGTTTCCGGTCCTGCCTGGCGACACGTTTGTGCTCTGCTCGGACGGTCTCTGCGGCCTGCTCAGTGATCCGGAAATCGGGATGGTCGCCAGCGAACTGCCGCCGACTGAGGCATCCCGGATGCTGGTCCATCTTTCCAATCTGCGTGGCGGCCCCGATAACATTACGGTCGTTGTCGTGCGCGCGGGCGAGATTCCAGAAGGGGCCGAGGACAGCGATCCGCAAGTGCCAACGTCCGGAGCTTCCGACGCCGGTTGGTGGGGGTTCGCGTTGATGTGCCTGCTGGCGGCGTTCTTCCTGCTGGGGTTGGGGTTTGTCACGCTCGACCCGGTACAGCGACCAGCCGGTGCAGGTTTGATCCTGGTTTCCGTCCTGGGAACGATTGGCTGGTTGCTTCTGGGGCGATCCCTGCCAAAAAGGACGGAACCGATTCGCAACAACGACCCCGGTTCCACCATCGCCTGGCGACCCTATCGCACCGCGTCAGCACGGTTGACCGAAGACTTCCTGCAATATCTGGCACGGATGGAAGGGGAACTGCAGCGGGCCGCCAAGGACGAAAACTGGGCGATCGAGTGGAAGGCGCTGGAAGAAAGCTACAAACGGGCGGCAGACATGCTGTCCCGCAAGAAGTTGTCGAGAGCCTTGCTGGAGTTTGCCCGAGTGTTCGACCTGTTGATGGTTGGCGTACATTCGCATCGCAAGCAGATTCAGCACGAATCACGCTGGGGAAAGGGGAGCAATCCCTCGGTCAAAGCGCGACCATCGTGATCGCACGCCTCGAACCCGAGCGCCCATTTTGTGAATCGGACGGTGACGTGTCGCGCGAGTCCGGCAACTTTTGCCGACTTCCTATTGCTCCCAGACCCGACTTTCTCATAAAACGCCCCTTGTGTAGGCACCGGGGGACGTTTTGAACGCGACAGGCGTCCAAGTTACCTCTTCCGGGTGGTTTTTCCACGGCATCGGAGCTGTCACGGACGACAGGTTTTCCGCGTGTCGTGGCGTGGGCCAATGACCCGCGACGGCTCTCAAGGGATGGAGAGGTCATGACTTCAGTAAGTCGCCTGTGGTGTGTTGCAGTCATCATCTGTTTAATGGGAACGGTCGGCTGTGGAGGCTCAACCCCGTCCACACCCGTTGCCGAAAATCAGGCGGCTGCCCCGGGTGAAGGCCTGCCGACCTTGGCGATTCCGGGTGTCAAACCAACGGCCGCCAAGCCTGCGCCGGGCACCGGTGGAAAGCCCGTCGCCACACAACCGGGAACCCGCACTGCCACTGGAACCGCACCTGCGAAGGGGCCTGCGGCACCGGCTGGCGATATCGCCGTCAAGAAGGAACCCGTCAAGAATTCACCCGAATGGCTGCTGTTGGAAATCCAACGGATCAAGGTCATGCCATTGCCGGGCTCCGAGAAAAATACACAAAAGTCTGAAGCCGAAGATGATCTCGACAACGAAAAACCGTTGACGGCCGCGGAAGAACAGCAACTCAAGGACGAGTTCGAAAAGACGAAAGTTGTCCGTCGCGAACGGAATCTGCAGGTCATCGGCCTGGCCGAAGATTGCATCCGAAAGACCGCCAAACAGCCTGATCAGGAAGCCGAATTCGACGCGGCCGTTCATTATCTGCTCGATGCCCGTCTGCAGTTGGCGTTGCAGGGGGACACGGCCAGTATCGAAGCGCTGTACGATGCCGCCAGGACATTCTATGAGCGGAAGCCACAGTCCGCCTCGGCTGTGGAAGCCCAATTGACTCTCGTCAATTTGACTCATGCCAATGCTCTACGATATGGGCAGACTGAACCGAAATGGATTCAGGAATTCGCCAAGCACTCACAATTGTATGCCACTCGCTTCACCGACGAAGAAGCTCGAGCCGTCAGCCTGTTGTCAGCGGCCGCTCGCAGTTGTGAACTTGCTGGTTTAACGGACGATGCGAAGAACTGTTATTCGCTGCTGATCACCAAGTTTAAGGATACCCCGCAGGCCCAGCAGGCGCTGGGAGTCGTGCGGCGTTTTCAACTGAAGGGAAAGACACTGGAATTGACCGGTCCGACCATGGACGGGGATGACCTGACCATCGAAACGTATCGTGGGAAGATGGTGATTGTCGTTTTCTGGGCGACGCACGCCAAACCGTTCGTACAGCAGCTTCCCAAGTTGACTGCCACCATGAAGAAGTACGAAAAGTATGCGACCACCATCGGCGTCAATCTCGATGCGGATGAAGGAATGGTGGAATCGTTCCTGGAACAAACCGGCATCACCTGGCCGCAGATCTTCTCGCCGAATCGGGCATTGCGAGGCTGGAATTCGCCGCTGGCAGTACACTACGGGATCAACAACCTGCCGACGATCTGGCTGGTTGACCCGAATGGTGTGGTGACAGACACCGCGATCGATGCCGAGAACCTGGAATCACGGTTGCGCGAAGTGTACCTGCCATTCTTGAAATCGACGCAAGGGGTCAAGCCTGCCGGTGGAACTCGTTGATGTCACTGTCAGGAACGGGCAAATCGGGACGTCGGCACCTCAAAGGACTTGCCATAAATGCCCAGGAAGGGTGTTGCCAAACCGGATGCCAGGCCCCCGCAACCCGCCATCACGGCGAGACAGCGAGAGATCTTTGAATTCCTGCGCGAAAAGATCGTGGCTCGCGGATACGGGCCCACTGTTCGTGAAATCGGTCAGCACTTCGGGATTACGTCGCCAAATGGTGTGACCTGTCACCTGAAAGCGCTGGAGAAAAAGGGGTTGATCTCGCGCGAGGCGTACATGTCTCGCGCGATTCAACTGACCGAAACTCCAGAACCGCAGGCAGCCTTGCCTCTGGTGGGGCAGTTGATCGTGGGCCATCCGCTGGAACTGCTTCCCGAACCCCAGACCCGCCTCGAATTCGCCGGCCTGTTTGCCTCGATCACGCACTGTTGTCTGCGGGTGGCCGGCAGTGGGCTGCAGGATGATTTGATTGCCGAGGGGGATTACCTGATCGTTCGCCGCCAGGCCGATTGTCGGGACGGCGAACTGGTCCTGGCGCTGCTGGACGGGAAGGCCGCGGCGGTGAAACGCTACTACCGCGAAAGCCTGCAAATCCGCCTGGAATCCCTGAATCGCAGCAGACCGCCGACATTTGCCCGCAAGGTCACGATCTTTGGACTGGTCGTCGGAGTGATCCGACAATACTGAGTGACCATCGGGAACTGCTACTTTTGACGCTTTGTGTTTTCCTCAGTGTTCAGATCCAATTTGCCGGGAAGCTCCATCCCATTGATGACCAACGTCAGTGTTCCTTCGATTCGCATCTTCTTGGTCCGCTGCTGAACGGCACCCAGTTGACGATCAAAGAGGATCGTTTCATTGGATTCCGTGATCTTCAGGTCACTCTTGGGGGATTGAAACGCGGGATTGGCCGGGTCAACAGAATAGTTGACCGTTAACGCCTTGCCCGTGATCTTGTCAAACTGTTGACCATCCTGCTCCACGGTTCCCTCGTATGTATACTTGAGCAGGAACGCCAACGTCTGGCCGCTGCCGATGTCGGCATCGACGGATTGTTCCCAGCTGTCTCCCGGCTTGACGGCTCCCGTCGGCAAGAAACCTCGACCTTGTTCGGCGGCCTTTTTTCGCTTGTCGGCATCGAACAGACTCTTGTTGGAAGCATCCACGGAATCCGCCAGGCCCGGCGGAAACTTGACCTCTTTGATCTTGTTCATGGAATCGACGACGACAGTGACGGGAGTTTTGAAGGAGACTCGCAGTCGTTCCATGATCGGTTCGAGCAATGGGTTGTCGGCCTTCGTGTCCGGGTTTGCGGAATCGAACTGCAATTTGTTGCCGCCCGGTAAATCCACTTCGGTCTGCAAAACGTCGATTTTTTCCTCGATTGAGACCAAGCCGTTTTCGTCGGGTTGGCCGACCTTGCGGATGGTGGTGGTGAAGGTATTGGACTTGGTTTCGATGTCCATTCCCGCCAGTGTCAGAATCTGATGGGTCTTCGCCGTGGTTTCGACCTTAGACGTTGAGCCAGCCGGATATTTCAAATCCAGTTGAACCTGAGCGAAAGCTGGTCCACACGCCAACGCCAATAGCAATGCCAGACTGCCGGGGAAACGCATGATCAAACACCTTTCTGTGCTCAATGAAGTCACGCAGAAAACACGCGGAACGGAGAATGGCCGGACTCAATGGGAAGTGGGATGCTCAGAGTAAGCACAAGCTGCGTGATTCACCAGTGAACGGCAAAACGGGCTTCAGGATCACGATTTTGCGGCAGACATTGAATCTGCCCGCTCGCGCTCCAGCTTGCCCGGAAAATGCGCACGCTGCCCGTGTTGGGAGCTACTGAGGTGCTCTGGTTCACGAATTTCCAAGGTGGGTTAGGCCGGATTTGGATGATTCCAGTATCTGCACGCCATGCTTCGCTTTGGCGGTACGCAGGTTGCTCGGATTGAAGCATCCATCGTAATCGCCACCCTGATCACTTGGGGTTACCAACACTGAAGTACTGACCCGTCATGACAGGCATTCGCTCCGCCGCTGAATCGTCCGGCCTGTTCAGCCGCTATTCCCCGCACGGCTTCGACGAGATGTTTACGTCGACCGGTGAGGTCCGCCCGGCCTACGCTCCGTTACAGCAGCGTCTGTTAAACTTGAACTGCAACGAATTGGAACGCCGTCATCGGATCGCTGACCTGACGATGCAGCGTCAGGGGATCACGTTCACGGTCTATGGGCGCAACAAGGGTGTCGAACGGATCATGCCGTTCGATCCCATCCCCCGGATCATTCCCGCCGACGAATGGGATCGGATCGAGCGGGGGCTGAAACAGCGTGTGAGGGCTCTGAATCTGTTCGTTCACGATGTCTATCACCAGCGGCAGATCCTGAAGGATGGAATCGTTCCCACGGAACTGGTGCTGGGGGCGTCGGGATACCGCCGCGAACTGCATGGAATCGAGGTCGCCCGAGACATCTACATCCACATCAGCGGGATCGACCTGATCCGCGACGAACAGGGGAACTACCTGGTCCTGGAAGACAACTGCCGAACTCCGTCCGGTGTTAGCTATGTGCTGAAGAATCGGCAGGTGATGAAGGAGGTCTTCCCCCTGCTCTTCCAGCAGTACGACGTCCAGCCCATTGACGATTATGCTTCCAATCTGCGTGCCATGCTCAGGTACGTCGCTCCCGGCGGGATCCAGGATCCGACGATCGTGGTTTTGTCGCCCGGCGTATACAACTCGGCGTACTATGAGCACAGTTTTCTGGCGCGGCAGATGGGGATCGAACTGGTCGAAGGCCGAGATCTGGTCTTTGAGAACGGTCAGATCGCGATGCGGACGACGCGCGGCCTGCAGCGGATCGATGTGATCTATCGCCGGGTGGATGACGATTTCCTGGACCCGTTGGCGTTTCGTCCCGACAGTCAACTGGGGGTTGCGGGATTGCTGGGTGCCTACCGTGCCGGGCAGGTGACGCTCGTCAATGGTGTCGGAACGGGCGTCTGCGACGACAAGGGGATTTACCCGTTTGTTCCAGACATCATTCGCTATTATCTGGGCGAGGACGCCATTCTTGCCAACGTCGAAACTTTCAGGCCGCTGATCGACAGCCATCGCCAGCACATCCTGGCGAATCTGGACAAACTGGTGGTCAAGGCGGTCGATGGTTCGGGGGGATATGGGATGCTGATTGGCCCGGCCTCAACGGCGGAACAACGTGAAGAGTTCCGGGCGAAGATCCTGGCCAATCCACGTGGTTACATTGCTCAACCAACGATCACGCTCAGCCAGCATCCAACATTCATCGGCGAGCATCTGGAAGGTCGGCACGTCGACCTGCGGCCCTTCGTGTTGTATGGCGAAGAGATCAAGATACTGCCGGGCGGTCTGACCCGGGTGGCGCTTCCACGCGGCAGCCTGGTGGTCAACAGTTCCCAGGGCGGCGGAAGCAAAGATACGTGGGTACTGGGTGGAGCACATTCGTAGTCACTCCACATATCGTCCAACTTCACCTTGATCCTCATCTGTCCCGTATGAGTTTTGCCATTCGAGAACTCCAGCACTGATTGCGAATCTTCGAAGATGTTAAGTCGCGTCGCCGAGAATCTGTTTTGGATCAGCCGTTATGTGGAACGGGCCGAGAATCTGGCGCGTGTCCTGAATGATGCCTTCCACCTGGAACTGGACGCGGCCGGATTGCATGGAGACTCCGAGGTCAAGGGGCCTCTGGATCAGGTGCTGAACGTCCTGGCAGGTCAGGATCGCTTTGAACTGACGTGGGATCCCCGTGAGAGCGAAGGATTGCTGACCAATCTGACATTCGATTCCACGCGTTCGCATTCATTGCTCAGCATGATTTCGCGAGCCCGCGAGAATGCCCGCGCGACCCAGGATACACTCAGTCCGGAATCCTGGAGCCAGCTCAATCAGCTCTATCTGGCACTGACCCGATCAAAGTCCCGCATGCAGTTTGAAGCGAGTCCGTACCGGTTTTACGATCGGGTCAAACGCTCGTGCATCCTGTTCCACGCGCTGGTCGACAGCACAATGCCCCGCAATGAGGCGTTTTATTTCCTGGAGGTGGGACGATTCATCGAACGGATCGACATGATCAGCCGCGTGCTGAATGTCTGGTTCAGCGCCGTCGGTGAAGGTGACAAGTCGCCCGACTATTCGCTGCGACTGGTCTATTGGACGGGCCTGTTGCGCAGTTGCTCGGCGTACGAAGCCTACCTGAAACGATATCACGAACGGATGGACGCGGAGAGCATCGTGCAGTACCTCGTCTTTGATCTGGACTTCCCGCGTTCGATGCGGTTCTGTGTGGGTCGCTGCCTGGAATCCCTGCATGGGATCACGGGAGGCGGCCGTGGAAATCTGGCAGCGACCGATGCGGAACGTCGGTTGGGGCGGCTGGAAAGCGAATTGCGGTACGCGGATCTGCAGGAAGTCTTCGCCCGCGGACTGCCGAATTTCCTCAGCGGAGTGCAGGATGCCTGTGCTCGGACTGTCGAGGAAATGCAACGGGCGTATTTCCTCAATTGACGTTTGTGGCTCCATCCTGAAGAGACGTGCGAGGCTCGAGATGCTCATTCGAATCGAACATGAAACCGTCCTGTCCTATACCGAGCCCGTCACGGATGCCGTGATCGAGGTCCGGATGAGTCCCCCGTCAACAGACGATCAAACCGTGTCTGGCTATCGCTTGCGAGTTCAACACTCTGTCGGAACGACGAGCTATGTCGACGGGTTTGGCAACCGGGTCGATCTTTTCAACGTCAATGCGCCGCATTCCCGGGTGGAAATCCGAGCCACCAGCTTTGTTCGGACACACCGGCGATTCGCTGGACTGCAACTGGCAGAACTCCCCTGGCCTGCCCCGATCGAATCCGAGTCGACGGATGTGGACCTCCTGGAGTTCACACGTCCCAGCCCGCTGGTGGACGTTTCCGCCGAATTGTCCGCGTTCGTGGAGTCGTTGCCGCGCGAGCATCGTTCCTTCGCGTCGGGAATTCAGACGCTGATGCGGGCGGTCAGCGATCGTCTGAAATACGAAAAGGAAGTGACGACGGCGCAGACAACGCTCAGCGAGGCCCTCCGACTGGGGCGGGGAGTCTGCCAGGACCTGGCGCACCTGTTTGTTGGAGCCTGCCGTGGCATGAGGATTCCGGCTCGCTACGTCAGCGGGTACGTGAACCAGCCGGGAGAACTGGCAACACACGCGTGGTGTCAGATCTGGGGCGGAATAGACCTGGGCTGGGTCGACATCGATCCCACGCGCGGCCACTTCGTGGATGCACACCATGTTGTGATCGCGGTCGGCCGCGACTTTTCGGACATTGCTCCCAACAGAGGCTGCTGGAAAGGAACTGGTGAGGAGTCAATCGCAGTCAGCGTGAAGGTGGAATCCGTCGATCGGATGCCAACCAACTGGACTGAACACCCAAACGTTTCGCGTCAGGCGGCGAGCAAGGCGATTGCACCCTGGCCACTGCCCGAAAAGAGCCTGCGGCAACAACTGGTCGCCCGCAGCGGTCCGCTGCGTCATCAGCAAAGCCAGCAACAACAGTCGCCGTAAGACGGCTTACCGCGAACCAGGCGCAATCTCAATCTTGGCCATTTCACCGGAATCAAGCCAGACCAGGCGGCAGTCACTGCAGGAATCAATGACAACGTTTCCGGGGCCATAGTAGGGATGGACTTCCATCCGCCGATGGCACGACGGGCACGGAACGACGACCTTGAACTGCTCGGCGTCCAGCGGCACCGGCCGAGACTCGGCCCCACGAAAATTGGTGCGACGGTTTCGAACGACGGACGCAAACAGGTCGCCTTCGATCAGGATCCCTCGGCACTGTCGGCAATGCTCGACTTTCACGCCGTCCATCGCAGCGACTGTCAACGGTTCCTGACAGCGCGGACACGCAGAATCGCCGGGTTGGTCCAGTTCTGCCACGCGGTCCGCCGACCCGTCCGCGGCTTCAATCACTCGAATTGAGCTGCAAAAGTCGCAGATGATGATCGGGCGCGAACCATCCCAATTCAAAGGCGCGCCGCAGTTCTGGCAGTCCATCAGCGAGTTTCCCATCCAAGTTGCAGATCTCTACACCTTGAAAACTTAGCTTACGCAGTAACGCGTGCTGAAGGATTTCGTGGCAATCGCAGGTGGCCAAAACATGGCCCTGTTGTGCCGGCGCGAACTGCCGAACAATCGTAGCCGACGCTGTCGAAACAGATCACGTCCTTACCATGCGACCCGGCCGGTTTTCCCGTCGCGTAGTTTCGCCCAGGAATCCTGAAGCCTGGCTCCAGCAACGATCACTTTTCTTCCAGGGCCTTCAAGTTGTCCTCGGCAAGATCGTTGGCAATCGCCGCGTAGTGAGTTCCTGGGAATTTCTTCGTCACGGTGCGCAGCATGGTGGCTTGTCGCGACATCTCGCCACCCGCCAGTTTCAGAACGTCGTCATACAACTTCTTGGCGGCCAGTTCATTTTTAAGGTCTTTGTTCCTCCCCAAGTCAGTCAGCAACTTTTTCGCCTTCTTGCCCTGGTCAGTCGCCTTGAATGTCGAGGCGAGAAACGTGGCTGTCTCAAACGCCGCCAGCTTCTCGGGGACTTCGCCTTCCGACTGACTGGTCGCTGATTCGAGTTGGTCATCGAGAAACTTGTTGATCATTTGATCGAACGCCTGACGATCGTCGGCTTTCAATCCCCGTTTCAATCGGGCGGTGTCGGCGGCCGATGGGAATTTGCCCAATTCCATGGGAAAGATCAATTCTTTCAGCGTCGCGGACATGTCATCCGTCAGAAATCGAAACTTGCCGAGATCGCTGCGGTCCGCAATCTCGGACGCCATGACGAATGACTTGCCGCCATCGCCGTCCCGATAACTTCCCGCGTTTCCGGCCGCGATGACGCTGGAATCGGGACCGATGATCGCGTAGTTGAAGAACTCATTGCTGAACCCGAGACGCTTGGCGATCGAGCGGTCGTAACCATGCAGGATGTTCGGGCCGACAAACTTTCGCTCTTCCATATAGGCCACCGCCTTGGCAGGCGGGGTGTCCGTACTGATGGCCAACACCACCACTGGTTTGTCGGCGATCGCCTTGCTCAGTCCACGAACGGCATCGCCGGACCACGCGTTGCATTTGGGGCACCATGTGACATAGGTCAGCACGACGACGGTCTTCCCTTTCAGCGCGGCGAAGTTGGTCCCCTGCCCCGCCCACGCAACCGAATCCAGCGTCGGCGGAGGTGAACCCGGAGTTGGTCCGTCTGCGTGAACGGGCTGGACTGAAAAGAATCCAAATCCAAACGTGACTGCCAGTATCAGAAGTCGTTGCATGGCGATTCGTCCGCTGGTGATGGTTTACGATCAAACACAACTGCAGGTCGTGCGTTGACTGACTGTCGAAAGCGTGGTGACTCTGCATCTTTGTGAAGTGAAATCCACTTGTCAATGTGGATCTTACAGCAGGATCGTTTGTGCCCGATCCGGTCCGATGCTGATGAACTTCACGGGCAATCCCATCAGTTCGCTGATTGAATCGACATAGGCGCGGGCACCAAACGGCAAATCACTCAGCTTGCGGGCACCCGTGATGTCCTGCTTCCAGCCTGGAATCCGTCGGTAGATCGGCTTGGCGACTTCCAGGTCTTCCACATGCGACGGAAAGTCGGTCGTTCGTTCGCCGCGGATTTCGTATGCTTCGCAAATGCAGACTTCGTCCAGTTGAGCCAGCACATCGAGCAGCATCACGGCGATCTCATCGACACCGCAGATCCGGGCTCCGTAAGCGGTGGCAACACCATCCAGCCAGCCGCAACGACGGGGGCGGCCGGTGACAGTGCCATATTCGTGGCCGACGTCGCGGATGTGTTGGCCGATCTCGTTGTTCAACTCGGTCGGGAACGGTCCGCCACCCACGCGTGTAGTATAGGCTTTGACGATCCCGATCATCCGGTCGATTTCCCGTTCGGGGACACCGCTGCCACTATGGATGCCCGCCGACGAACTGTTGGAACTGGTGACGTAGGGAAACGTCCCGTGATCGACGTCCAGCAGACTGCCCTGTGCACCTTCGAATAGGATGTTGGCGTCTGCCTGGAGGGCGCGATGCAGCCAGGCGGTGGTATCGACCACGTACGGCTTGATCAGTTCCGCATAGCGCGTATAGGACGTGAAAATCGCGTCGGCGTCCAGCAATTCGACACTGGGATCAAGCGCCTTCAGCATCAGGTTCTTGGCGACGACGATGTCGGCCAGCCGCGTGCGGAACGAATTCGGATGATACAGGTCGCCGATCCGGATCGCGTGCGAGCGTAGAGCCTTGTCGCGATAGCAGGTCCCGATGCCGCGTCCCGTCGTTCCAATCGCCTGCTCACCACGTCGCTTTTCGTAGACGGCGTCTTCGACAATGTGATACGGCAGAATGACGTGAGCGCGGTCGCTGACCATCAGGTTTTCGCCACTGATGGGAACTCCCCGATCCGTCAGCGATTGGATTTCCTTCAGCAGCGCTTCGGGGTTCACCACCAGGCCGTTGCCGATCACCGCCTTCACGCCAGGACGCAGGATTCCGGTCGGCAACAGCGACAGCTTGTAGGTTTCGCCATCAAACTTGACGGTATGGCCAGCGTTGTTTCCACCCTGGTAACGAACCACCACCTGGTGCGAATCGGTCAGGATGTCGACAATCTTTCCCTTGGCCTCATCCCCCCACTGCAATCCGACAACAGACGTGACAGTCACGATGCACTCTCTTCTGAATAAACAACCCGCGTGAGACTCCGCGCAAAAAGAGAGGGCTGACATTTCTGTCGCCCCTCCATGTCCCAACGTTGACAGAGTGTAACCGGCCGGATGCCCTGGGGTAAGGGTGGCAGCGGCCTGAAGCCGGATTCGTCGTACCGACAATGACTTGGCCCGACATAGCTTGTTCCTGCAGAACAACTTCCGCTCTTGCTGGAAAACGCATCAGCCGACATGATTCCTGCTTCCGGAGTGTCCGAACTGTTTTCCGCGGAATGTGTTGTGGCCGAAGTTTGAGGATTCCTCGATGTCCCCGTACGAAAGGCTGTTCAGTCCCGCGCACGCGTTTGAACACCCGGTCACGGTCTGGCTGACCGTCGCACTCGGGGTGGCGCTCACAGTTTCTCCACTGGTCCTGCTGACTCTGGGACGTCGCATCGCCGAAACTCGTCGTCAGCGGCTCTGGAGTCGCTGGCGGTCCTGGCTGGTTCTGACTCTGCTGCTGGTCGGCCCGATCTTGCTCGGGGCCGCCTGGACGATTGTCGCGATCTGTGTCCTGAGCCTGCTCTGTTACCGCGAGTACGCGCGCGCCACCGGACTGTTTCGCGAAAAGGCGATCAGCCTGACGATCGTTGTAGGGATCCTGTTGATAACCTTCGCGACGATGGACAACTGGTATCGCCTGTTCATGGCCCTGACACCCCTGACAATCACTCTGATCTTGACGGTCGCACTCTTTGCAGATCGGCCGCAGGGATACATCCAGCGAACGGCTCTGGGGGTCCTCGGGTTCGTGCTGTTCGGACACGGACTCGGCCATCTGGGACATCTCGCAAACGACGTGAATTTCCGGCCGTTAATCCTGATGGTCCTCGTAGCGGCGGAAATGAATGTCGTGTTCTCCTATTTCGTTGGCCGGACGCTGGGGCATGTCCCGCTCTGTCCCAACACCAGTCCCAAGGTCACGGTGGCGGGTGTCCTGGGAGGCCTGGTGCTGACCACGATGCTGGTGATGCTGCTCGGCACGTCCGTGTTTCGCGGAACCGAATTGGCCAACTGGCATCACCTGATCGTGTTGGGAATCCTGATCAGCGTGGTCGGCCAGTTGGGAGCATTAATCTTTGCCTCAATCAAACGGGACCTGGGGATTAAGGACTTCGACGTGACGATTCCCGGACATGGCGGACTGCTGGATCGATTCGATCGGATCGTCCCGATGGCCGCGGTCGTATTTCACTATGTCAACTACTTCGTCGGAGTCGGTGCCGGGCAGCAGGTCCGGATTTGGACGACGTTTGGATAGTCATCGGCAGCGTCAGCGAGGGCGAGTTTCAAACCGACGAAACACCCGCTCTGACGCTGCGGATGACTTGGCCGGGAAGACCAGCATGGACGATTGGAACTACAAACCCGCCGGTGACCTGGGTCTGTCGCACGACGAGGCGTTCAAAAGTCTGAAGCGTGAAAGCGGCCTGATCGCGACCGCGCTGCACTGGATCTGGTGGTCCTTCGTCCGCGCCTACCTGGTCCTCTGGCATCGACTCAAGGTGGAAGGCCGCGAGAATCTGCCCAAAGTTCCGCCGTTTGTCCTGGTTGCGAACCATTCCAGCCACCTGGACGCACTGGTACTCGCCGCGCCACTCGATCTGCGTCTGCGAGACCAGATTTTTCCAATCGCGGCGGGCGATGTCTTCTTCACGAATCCCGCGATCTCGGCATTTGCCGCGTTGATGCTGAACGCACTGCCGATGTGGCGAAAGAACTGTGGGCCACACGCTCTGGCGGAACTGAAACGCCGCCTGATCGAAGAGCCCTGTTGCTATATTCTGTTCCCCGAAGGCCAGCGGAGCCGCACCGGCGAAATGCTCCCCTTCAAGGCCGGGTTGGGAATGATGCTGGCGGGCACCAATGTGCCAATCGTCCCGTGTTACCTGGACGGCTGTTTTCAGGCACTACGACCGGAAACTCACTGGCCGGTCCGGCATCCGATCACCATTCGAATCGGAAGACCACTGACGTTCGCCGATGCTCCGAACCGACGTGAAGGCTGGGAGCAGGTCGCGAACGAACTGCAGGCTGCCGTAAAGGCTTTGCGGACTGAATGATCGGGTGCGAAATGAGTTCGACTTGATCCTGATGACAGTTTTCGGCTAAAACCCCTTCCGTTCAACAGAATCTGCCGGAGTTTCACACGTCCAGTATACTGGCGGTTAGGCCTTCAGCAAATCTCTCAGCACCTTGTGCAGGATTCCGCCGTTGCGGTAGTACTCGACTTCGACCGGCGTGTCGATGCGGCATGTGGCGACGAAGTGGATGGCGGTCCCGTCCGGCCTGGTGGCCATGACCTCCACCGCCTGCAGCGGCTTCAGGTTGTCGTTCAACTGGATGTCGAACGTCTCGGTGCCGTCCAGACCCAGGAAGTCGCGGCTTTCGCCGGCGCGGAACTGCAGCGGCAACACGCCCATCCCGACCAGGTTCGAGCGATGGATCCGCTCAAAACTGACGGCAATGACGGCTCGGATCCCCAGCAGATAGGTTCCCTTGGCGGCCCAGTCGCGCGACGAACCGGTGCCGTATTCGGCTCCGGCCAACACGACCAGCGGAGTTCCATCGGCCTTGTATTTCATCGCGGCATCGTAGACCGACATCTGCTCGCCGGTGGGGAAGTACTTGCTGACGCCCCCTTCGGTGCCGGGGCACAGCAGGTTCTTCAGCCGGATGTTGGCAAACGTGCCGCGCGTCATCACACGGTCGTTGCCGCGTCGGGCGCCGTAGCTGTTGAAGTCCAGCGGTTGAACTCCATTGGCCTGCAGGAACAGGCCGGCCGGAGAACTGGCCTTGATCGAACCCGCGGGGCTGATGTGGTCGGTTGTGACCGAATCCCCCACCGACAACAGGCACTTCGCATTGCTGATCCCGTGGATCGGCTGTGGCTGAGCGGGCATGTCGATGAAGAACGGCGGCTCTTGAACGTACGTACTCTTTTCATCCCACTGATAGAGCGGGCCGGTGGCACCCGTGATCTTCTGCCATTCGATCGGGCCCAGTGCCGCGTGCTGGTATTCGGTCGCGAACATCTCGGGGGTGATCGACTTGGCGACGGTCTCTTCGATTTCTGTCGAGGTCGGCCAGATGTCCTTCAGATAGACGTCGTTGCCGGAATTGTCCTGGCCGAGCGGATCGTTGATCAGGTCGATATCGGTCGTTCCCGCCAGCGCGTATGCAACGACCAGCGGCGGGCTGGCGAGGTAGTTGGCTTTCACTTGCGGATTGATCCGGCCCTCGAAGTTTCGGTTACCCGACAGCACTGCGGAAACAATCAAATCCCCCTCGGTAACCGCGTGTGACACGGCGTCCGGCAACGGGCCACTGTTGCCGATGCATGTGGTGCAGCCATAGCCCACGGTATTGAATCCGAGCGAATTGAGCGGCTTGTCGAGTCCCGATTTGGACAGGTATTCCGTCACCACACGGCTGCCGGGAGCAAGGCTGGTCTTCACCCAGGACTTGCTGGTCAAGCCTTTGGCGACGGCATTACGCGCCAGCAGGCCGGCACCCAACATCACGCTGGGATTGCTGGTGTTTGTGCAACTGGTAATCGCGGCGATGACGACCGCACCATCACCGATGGTGGCATCCGTTCCCTGCACGGCGACCGGCGTGGCGGGTTCGGGGTGACCAAAGCTGGTGCTGCGTTCCTTGACGAAAGATGTCTGCATGTCACTCAGCAGGACGCGGTCCTGGGGCCGCTTGGGGCCGGCCATTGAGGCCACGACGGTCGACAGATCCAGTTCCAGCTTGCTCGTGAAACGTGGTTCGGGAGAGTCCGCCGTCCGGAACATTCCCTGAGCTTTGTAGTACTTTTCCACAAGTTCTACTTCGGCATCCGTCCGACCGGTCCGGTGCAGGAACTTCAGGGTTTCGTCGTCAACGGGGAAGAAGCCCATTGTCGCGCCATATTCCGGCGCCATGTTCGCGAGCGTCGCACGATCTGGCAACGTCATCGAATCCAGGCCCGGCCCATAGAATTCGACAAACTTGTTGACGACGCCGTGCTTGCGGAGCATCTGAGTCACCGTCAGGACCAGGTCCGTGGCGGTGGAGCCTTCCGGCAGCTTTCCGCTGACTTTGAAGCCCACGACTTCCGGCATCAGCATGTAAATCGGCTGGCCGAGCATGACCGCTTCGGCTTCGATTCCACCCACGCCCCAGCCGACAACACCCAGACCGTTGATCATCGTGGTGTGACTGTCTGTCCCCACCAGACTGTCCGGATAGGCGACACCATCCTTGGTCAGGACGACCTTGGCCAGGAATTCCAGATTCACCTGATGCACAATTCCCGTGGCGGGCGGGACGACGCGGAAGTTACTCAACCCCTGCTGAGCCCAGCGGAGCAACTGGTAACGCTCCAGATTTCGCTCGAACTCCATGTCGACGTTTTTCTGGAGCGAATCGGCATTGCCGAAGTAGTCGACTTGTACCGAGTGATCGACGACCAGATCGCATTGCACCAGCGGGTTGATCTTCTTGGGATCGCCCCCCATCCGGATCATGGCGTCGCGCAGGGCGGCCATGTCGACGACGGCGGGAACACCGGTGAAGTCCTGCAGGACCACTCGGCCGACCATGAACGGGACTTCGACCTGTGGTGGTTTCGTGGCGTCCCAGTTGGCAACCTGCGCGACATGGTCCTCATTGACGATGAATCCATCAACGTTTCTCAGGCACGATTCGAGCAGCACGCGCATCGAAAATGGCAGCGTCTGGATCTGAGTGAATCCCCGTTCTGCGAGTTTCGGCAGCGAATAGTACTTGTAGTCACCACCGCTGGTCTTGAGAACACTTTCCGCCCCAAAGGGATTCGTCGCCGCCATGGTCCTGATTCTCCGGTCACACTGCCAAGATCGTGCACACTCTGCGGGGATCGTATCAGGCATGAAACGGAGTGAGAAGTCAGCGGTGGCAAACCCAACGGGTTCGGCGGTCAGTGTGCCAGGGAGTGGCAACTCCGTTCACTGTGATTGAACTCAAGTCTGCGGGTGGTGGAGCAGTTCAGGGAGCGGAGAGAGGGCCGATTTCCGGGCTTGGTCTTCCGCATTCCCTGCCGACTGCCCTGCACGCCGCCTATTTCCCGTCATCCCGGAATGGCTTTTTCGCTTTGTACAGCTTCAGGCGATCCTTGAATTCATCGTTCTCCGGGTCGAGCTTCGTCAACTTTGTCGCCCATTCGACGGCATTTTTGAAGTCGCCCACCTCGGCATAAGCGGCGGCGAGAGTATCCAGAAAATCTTCCTGCTTGTGGTCCGTCGCCACACAGATTCGTGTGGCTTCGGCCACGGCTTCCTTGCCGTCACGGAACTTGGCGTCGGGACATGTGGCCCGGAACCAGGCCAGGTCATTGCCTGCCAGTAAATCCTTGGGGGCCAGCTTCACCGCTTCCTTGAAGTCCGCCAAGGCCTTGGCAAATTCCTGCTTTTCCGAATACAAGCCGCCGCGCCCATAATACGCGGGCGCAAACTTCGGATCGGCCTTGATGGCGGCATTCAAGTCCGCCAGGGATTTGTCCACTTGATCCTTCACGAGATGCGTCGTGGATCGGATGTACAGGGCAAAGGCCTGTGTCTTGTGGGCTTCGCAGTATTTCTCCGCTTCCTTCATGTTCATCAGTTGCTTGCGTTCTACCCAACCCCAGCCATGGGTTGTGTTTACTTCAAGCTTCGTTCCCTTGATGTCGCGGGCAAAACACGGTGGAATGATCTCAGTCGCCGTCGCGGTCGTCTTCGCATCGATCGTGACCACGGCGTCAGGCGTGGGGAAAAACAGGCCTTCAAAGGGATCTTCAGCGGCCGAAACAGTCGTGGCCAGAAAACAGAGTCCCATCCAGCCTGCAAAACTCAATCGATTCATGACACTTCCTTTGTCCGAAGTCCCTGAAATTCAGCCACGAAAGTGACTGCCGGGCAACCCGTCGCTGCGATCGTCGGGCGAAACGCCTTCGCTGACACTCCCCGATTTCCCATAAGTCGGGCGGTGTCAGTTGTCCCCAAAACGGGTTGCCGAGTCAACATCCGGCGGGCTTCACCGGGCTTCACGGCAGTGTCTTTAGTTTTCGACCGTGCCTACTACAATGACAGCTCACAAAAACAGGACCGTCCCCTGTCCGGGACGATGTTTTCACGAAGTCAGGAGCCAGGCAGAGTCCATGAGCGAACAGTACATCTTCACGATGGAGGATTTGAGGAAGTTTCACGACAAGAAAGAGATCCTGAAGGGGATCTGGCTGTCGTTTTACCCTGGTGCCAAAATCGGTGTGCTGGGGCCGAACGGGGCCGGTAAGTCGACTCTACTGAAGATCATGGCGGGCCAGGACAAGGATTTCATGGGGACCGCCCGGCTGACGGCGGGCTTCGATTGCATTTACGTGCCGCAAGAACCGATCCTCGATCCCGCTCATACGGTGATGGACGAGTTAAACGATGCGGTGGCCGCCAAGCGCGCCCTGCTGGCGCGGTACGACGAAATCAACAACAAGTTTGCCGACGAAATGTCCCCCGAAGAGATGGAAAAGCTGATCGAGGAACAGGGCAAAGTTCAAGAACAGATCGATCATCAGAACCTGTGGGACCTGGATCGCGAATTGGAAATCGCCGCCGATGCCATGCGACTGCCGCCACTGGATGCGGTCATCGGCCCGCTGTCCGGCGGTGAAAAACGCCGGGTGGCTCTGTGCAAAGCACTGCTGCAACAGCCCGACATGCTGTTGCTGGACGAACCGACCAACCATCTGGACGCCGAATCGGTCGCCTGGCTGGAGCGGCACCTGCACGACTACAAGGGAACGGTCGTGGCCGTCACGCACGATCGGTATTTCCTGGACAACAGTTGCCAGTGGATCCTGGAACTGGATCAGGGGCGGGGCATTCCCTGGCAGGGGAATTACTCGTCCTGGCTGGAGCAGAAGCAGGAACGCTTGCGCAAGGAAGAAAAGGCCGCGTCCCTGCGTCAGAAGACACTGGAACGCGAACTGGAATGGGTCCGCAGTTCTCCCAAGGCCCGCCAGGCCAAGAGCAAGGCGCGACTGCAGGCCTACGAAAAGCTCGTGGCCGAGGAGCAGGATTCGCGCGAAGAAACGATCGAATTGCGGATCCCGCCAGGACCCCGCCTGGGCGACACTGTCGTGGTTTTCGACAATGTGGCAAAAGCATTTGGTGACAACCTGCTGTTTGACAAATTGACGTTCCGCCTGCCTCCGGCCGGGATCGTCGGAGTCATCGGGCCGAACGGTGCCGGTAAGACGACAATGTTCAAATTGATCATGGGAATCGAGAAGCCGGACGCAGGGACGGTCACGGTCGGTGAAACGGTCAAGGTGGCATACGTCGAACAGAACCGCGAATCGCTGGATGGCGAGAAATCGGTCTACGACAACATCTCGGGCGGGAACGACAACCTGCTGTATGGCAATGTGCGGATCAACAGCCGGGCGTACTGCGGAAAGTTCAACTTCAAGGGGTCTGACCAGCAAAAGCCCGTCAAATTCCTGTCGGGTGGGGAACGGAATCGGCTGCTGCTCGCCAAGACTCTAACGGTCGGCGGCAACCTGCTGCTGCTGGACGAACCAACCAACGACCTGGATATCGACACGCTACGATCACTGGAAGACGGGTTGCTCAGCTTCAGCGGTTGCGCCGTGGTGATCAGCCACGACCGCTGGTTCCTGGACCGGGTCGCCACACACATCCTGGCCTTTGAAGGGGACAGCGAAGTCTTCTGGCATGAAGGAAACTTCGAGAGCTATGAACTGGTCCGCAAGCAACGCCTGGGTGCCGATGCGGATCAACCGCATCGCATCAAGTATAAGCCGCTGGTGAAGTAGAACACTGATAGAGCGCGGTGGGCACGCGGCTCGCGTGCGTTCGGATTCGTGACGACATCGCGAAAGGAATTCCCATGCTGACTCGATTTCTGATTGTCGTTGCCGCCATGGCGATTTCGTATCCCACCCTGGCCGCCGATGCGCCCGTCCGGGTCGTCGTCTGGGACGAACAGCAACCCGCCCAGAAGCAGGTCTATGAGAACTTTCTGGGAAACGCGATTGCCGATTACCTGAAATCGCGACCCGGCTTTGTTGTCACCAGCGTCACCTTAAACGATCCGGAACAGGGCCTGTCGAATCAAACACTGGACCAGTGCGACGTGTTGGTCTGGTGGGGGCATGTTCGGCACCGCGAGATCAAGTGGGAAACCGGTCAGAAACTGGTGGAGCGGATCAAGCAGGGAAAGTTGTCGTTGATCGCCCTGCACTCTGCTCACTGGTCGACTCCGTTTATCGAAGCGATGAATGAGCGGTCTGTGATGGATGCGCTGGCCAAATTGACACCCGAACAGCGGAAAACGGCCAAGGTCGAAACCGTTCGACCCGCCTACGCTGTTCCCAAACGGGATGCCAAAATCACGCCGTCCTCTGAACTGGTGACCCAGCCGGACGGATCGCTGTTGCTGAAAGTGACGCTGCCGAATTGCGTCTTCCCGGCCTATCGAGGAGATGGCAAGCCGGGACACATCCAGACGCTGCTGCCGAACCATCCGATCGCCAAAGGGCTGCCCGCGACATTCGATATTCCGCATACAGAAATGTACGACGAGCATTTTCATGTCCCTGCCCCGGACGAAGTCATCTTCGAAGAACGCTGGGATGCAGGCGAACACTTTCGCAGCGGTGCGGTCTGGAAGATCGGTCAGGGACGCGTCTTCTACTTTCGCCCCGGTCACGAAACGTTCGATGTTTTCAAGCAGCCGGAACCGTTGACGATCATCGAAAATGCAGCGCGCTGGCTGGCGGAACAACAGCGGACGCCGGCTGTTTCACGGGGCTACTCGATTCCCGTGGTGGATCTGGCGGAGGAGACTTCCCGTCAGGTGATCGTGGATCGTGAAGCCGGTCAGTACCTGGGGCATCCAACGACGGTGTTGCTGGAGGATGGCAAGACCATGCTGTGTGTGTATCCCAAGGGGCACGGACGGGGCCCGATTGTCTACAAACGCAGCCTCGATGCCGGACTGACGTGGTCGGAGCGGATCCCGGTTCCCGCCAGTTGGGCGACCTCGAAGGAAACGCCCACGATTCATCGAGTCATCGATGCCGCGGGGAAAAAACGGTTGATTGTCTGGTCTGGTTTGTATCCGGCCCGGCTGGCCGTGAGTGAAGACGATGGGAAGACCTGGGGTGAGTTGAAGCCGGCCGGAGATTGGGGTGGTATCGTCGTCATGGGATCCGTCGAGGCTGTGAAAACGGGGCCGGGGCACTATCTGGCACTGTTTCACGACGACGGGCGTTACTTCGCGCAACCGGCCAGTCCCACGAAGCCAGTCACGTTCACCCTGTATCAAACAAACTCGACCGACGGCGGATTGACATGGTCCGTTCCGCGGGCGCTGGTCGCCCGCCAGGATGTCCATCTGTGTGAACCCGGACTGATTCGCTCACCCGATGGGCAGGAACTGGCCGTGCTGCTCCGCGAAAACTGGCGGCGCAAGAATTCGCATGTCATTTTTTCCCGAGACGAAGGTCAGACCTGGACCGACCCACGCGAGTTGCCTGCCGCCCTGACCGGTGATCGTCACGTCGGGAAATACACGCCCGACGGCCGTCTGTTCATTTCTTTTCGCGATACGACGCTGGAGAGCAAAACCAAGGGTGACTGGGTTGCCTGGGTGGGGACGTATGACGACATCGTCGGTGGTCGTGAAGGAAAGTGTCGGGTGCGGCTGATGAAAAACCATAAGGGGGCCGACTGCGCCTATCCCGGTGTGGAAGTTCTGGCGAACGGAACAATCGTCACCACGACGTACGGACACTGGCAGCCGAACGAATCGCCGTACATTGTCAGTGTCCGACTGAACTTGAAGGATCTGGATCAACGGCTGTCGTCGCAGAAATGACCGAGAGACCGTTCGTTCGAAACTTCACGATGGAATTCAGCGCCGTCCGGCCCATGGGCGGCAAATCGCGATTCGACTCCGATTGCGTCTTTCAGTTCGCTTTGACGATGACAACAGTGCTGTCGTCCTGGATGAGCTGATTTTCGGCAAATCTCCGCTGGGCATTAAAGACTCCTGCGACGATACGGTCCGGTGGTTCGTGTCGACAAGATCGCACCACTTCGATGAGACGTTGCGTCCCAAAAAGTTGCTTTTGTGGAGAAAACGATTCGGTGATTCCGTCGCTGTAAAGTATCAGCAGGTCTCCCGGTTCCAACGGGAGTGTGGAAACAGTGTCGATCTGTTTCTGCGGCACAAGGCCCAGCGGAAAGCCGGTCGACGAAAGCGTGTTGCGGATGTCTCCGTGCGCATTCATGACAAATCCGGCGCAGTGGCCGGCATTACCATAGGCGAGGGTCCCAGTCACTGGATTGAGGCGCAGCAAGATGGACGTGACGAAGGCACCATCTGCCAGGTCGTTCGCCAGTTCTTGATTACAACTGGTCAGAATCTTCCCGGCGTCCACGGAACTTCTGGCAAAGGCACGCACGTACGCGCGCGCCAATGAAGCGATCAGTGCGGCTGCAAGTCCATGGCCGCTGGCGTCGGCAATTAATACGGCGACCTCTTCTTGACCGCCGACGGTCCAAGGCAGGATGTCGAAGACGTCGCCACCGACTGGAAAACTATTCCGCGATGCACCACAGATTTGAAACCTGTCCATGTGGAACTGGCCTCGCGGCAGCAAAGCCCGCTGGATTCGTGCAGCGGCTCGACCTTCCACCTGCTCCCGCCGGAGAGAATTCTCCAACTGACTTCGGCTGAGGAGTTGTCCGATCTGGCTGCAGAGATCCACAGCGATCTCGCTGATTTCCCGGACCGGTTCGCCTCTTTCGCGGCTGAAGAGTTCCACCACACCCTGGAATTCGTCGTCCCTGCGGATGGGAAGCACGATTCCGCTCTCTAAGCCCGGTTTGGCGGCGAGTGTAATTCGCGGCAGGTTGATGACTGTGCTCAGGTCAACGAGCGAAACCGGTATTGGATCGGCCCAGACCAGTCCCGGTAAGCCTCGCCCCTGAGGAAAAGTCTGTTCTCGAGTGGCTTTCAGGAACTCACGAAGATCGAGCGATGGTGAACTCCATGCTTCGATGCACCGTAAAACCTGAGCCCGTCGATCAAGAGTCCAAATCGCTCCAAAATCCCACCCGAGAGAATTGCAGGTCTGTTCCAGCAGGAACCCCGCGACTTCGTTTAGACTCGAAGCCACGGTCAGCGTCCGCAGGAATTCGCGCTGCAGGTTCAGCAGTGCGTGGATTCGCTCACATTCCGCTGTTTTGTTGATCAGTTGTTCTGCTAACGCCTTCCGAGTTGTTCCCCTTTTGATGTCGTTTGTTCCATTCATCGCGACCTCCTTGCCGGTGGAATCCTTTCTGACCGGCACAATCCTTTGCCCCCCCACTCGGTTAAGTGTCGTGAGCATGGCGGGTTCAACGCGATTTGGTAGCGTGCTGTGACATGGGCAATTGCCGAATCCCAACTCCCACCGTGACCACGAGTATTACGTTAATGTTATCATGGGAGGAGCGACTCGTATACCGGCATTGCGTGTCGAAACATCAAATGAACAGATTCACTTCGAGGTTTCCGGTCCATTCACTCCGCTTCCAGTTGCTGTTTGCCCTGCTGCAGATTTTGCATCTGATCGTCGGAAAGTTGGGGATATTGCAGGTCGAGTTGGCGGATCTCGTGGGCCAGAATCGAAGCGACCAGGGAGCGGCAGACCCATTTCTTGTCGGCGGGGATGATGTACCAGGGGGCCTGCTTCGTGCTGGTTTCCCGCAGCAATGTTTCAAACGCGTCCATGTATTCGTCCCAATGCTGTCGTTCCACCAGATCCCCGGGTTCGAACTTCCATTGCTTGGCGGGGTCGTTGATTCGTTCCAGTTGCCGACGTTTCTGTTCGTCGCGTGACACATTCAGGAAAAACTTGACGATTCGAGTGCCGTTTCGGGACAGGTGTTTCTCGAAGTCGTTGATGCTTTCGTAGCGGTTCTTCCAGAATTTCTTGCGATCGGGTTCGGCATCGGGAATGCGCTCCTTCACCACCAGTTCCGGATGGACCTTGACCGTCAGGACTTCTTCGTAGTAGGACCGATTGAAGATGCCGATCTTGCCGCGTTCCGGCAGCGCTTTCACGCACCGCCACAGGAAATCGTGATCGAGTTCCTCCTCGGACGGCCGTTTAAAGCTCGTGACATCAACGCCCTGTGGATTCACACCGGACAGGACGTGCTTGACCGTTCCATCCTTCCCGGCGGCATCCATGGCCTGCAGGATCACCAGGACCGACCATTTGTCGGACGCGTAAAGCAGACCCTGGGCTTCCGTCAACTCATCGATGTTCTTTTCGAGCAGTTCTTCGGCGGCCTGGCGTCGTTCCTCCTGAGAGAGCTTGGCGTCCCCTTCCCACGCGGGGTCGTGATCACGCAGCTTGACCTTGGTGTCCGGCGGGACGCGAAACTGGTTCAACATGCTTTTGATGTTCATGACGTCTGGAGTCCTTGAGTAACGTATTTCCGACAGTTGTGTGTTCAGGACTTCTCACGGATTGCGGGACCGAAGTCAACGGAAATCAGGAAATGGCGCGTGGAACGGTCCATTTCCCAAATACCGTCGCGCACCGTCGGCCGGGCCGGGACCCCTGATTACACCCTAGACATCCGAGAACAAATCCAGGTGAGCCGGGTGCCGTCAGGCCAATGGCACTTACTTTGTGAGCCGCACGGCGCTAGCCGCGGGTTCTTCGGGTGCGATTGAGAACTCACCCGCCGCTAGCGCCGTGCGGCTCACAATGCAACCCAAAGCGTCAGCGAGGCATCGCGTTAATTCCCGTCCCGTCCGATCGACCGCCAATTTGAAAAAGGCGATGGCCCTGCCTCGTCGGCTGTAGTCCCTTCATCTCGACTGTCGGTCCGTCTACAATGGCGGAGACGGAAAAACTCACTTCTGCGAGACTTATTATGCTGCGCGTTGGAGCTGTTGTTTGTTGCTCGGTATTGCTGCTCGCCGCCTGGACCGTTCCACTGCGCGGAGAGGCCATTGTCGAAGCGAAGGCCCGGTTGCTGGAAGATGTCAAATATCTGGCGTCGGACGAACTGGAAGGGCGCGGAGTTGGATCGAACGGTCTGACCGTCGCGGCGGGATTCGTCAAAGACCAGTTTCAAAAGGCGGGCCTGGCGGTTGATCGAGTGAACGGTGGAGCCCTGCAGAAGTTTGAGCTGATCACGGGCGCCAAACTGACTGAACCGAATTCGCTGCAGTTCCTGGGGCCCGACAACGAAACCATCACGCTGAAGCTGGGAGAAGACTACGAAGCCTGCTCGTTCGGCGGGACTGGCCCCATCGATGCCGAAATCGTCTTCTGCGGGTATGGCGTCGAAGACAAGGACGATGGTTACGATGACTTCGCCGGAATGGATGTGTCAGGCAAGGCAGTGATCATCATGCGACGCACGCCGCGCCAGGCCGACATGAAGACGGCCCATTCGATGGCCCGGCACCAGGATCTGCGATCCAAGATGAACCAGGCGCTGGCTCACAAGGCGGCTGCTGTTCTGTTCGTCAACGATCCCTATTCCGGCCGCAAAGCGAAGGAGAATCGGCGCACCGAACTGGTGAAGGCGTACGAAAAAGTCGCCGCGGTCGCCGAGGAATTCGTGGGAATCGATGTCGCAAACGCGGACAAGGCGACGGAAGGCCGCAACAGCCTGACGGCCGCCGTCAATCAGATGAAGTCCGTTCGCACGGCGGGTGAAAGCGTCAACGATGATGCCCTGATGAAGTTTGGGTATGCCGGACACGGCGACACCAAACCGGTGCCACCGGCGTTTCACATCACTCAGAAACTCGCCAACAAGTTGCTCACTGGCCTGAAGACCGATCTGACAAAACTGGAAGCAGCCATCGATGAGGATCTGAAGCCGCGAACCGCACTCGTCCCGGGCTGGAAAGTTCGCGGCACACTGTCGATGGAAAAGGTGCGGTCGGAAGTCTTCAACGTGATCGGCGTGATTGATGGCGAGGGGCCGCTGGCGGACGAAACGGTGATCATTGGAGCCCACTATGACCATGTGGGAAGAGGCGGCCAGAATTCGCTGGCTCCAGGATCGACGGATATCCACAACGGAGCGGATGACAACGCGTCGGGTACAGTGGCCCTGATGGAGCTGGCACGTCGCTTCGCCAATGACGCAAAAGTCAAGAAGCCCGCGCGCAGGATCGTATTTATCGCATTTACCGGCGAAGAACTGGGATTGCTTGGGTCGGCTCGTTATTGCCGGGAGCCGATCTTCCCGCTTGATAAAACGGTGGCAATGTTCAACATGGACATGGTCGGACGTCTGAAGGACGACAACAAGCTGATCGTCTATGGCACCGGCACCAGCCCCCGCTGGGAACCGGAACTGAAAAAATCCAATGGCGACGACAGCTTCAAACTGATCTTCAAGCCGGAAGGGTTTGGACCGAGTGATCATTCATCGTTCTATGCGAAGAAGATCCCCGTCCTGCACTTCTTCACCGGCGAACATCCCGATTATCACCGCCCAACTGACGATTGGGAAAAGTTGAACATTGAAGGGATCGCGCGAGTGGTGGACCTGATCCAGAAGCTCGTCGCGGACACCGTTGAGACCGCCGACCGCCCGGCATACGTTGAAGTGAAGGGAACTGCGCAGCCCACGCGCGGGGGGACGCGTCCGTATTTCGGGTCGATCCCCGAGTTTGGCAATGAAGAGCCGGGGTACTCCATCAGCGGAGCGGCACCGGGCAGCCCTGCCGACAAGGGGGGACTGAAGGGGGGCGATCGGATCATAAAGTTCGGTGGCAGCCCCATCGCGAACCTGGACGATTTCGATGCCGCGCTCCGCAAATTCAAGGGTGGGGACGAAGTCGAAGTGATTGTGGTTCGGGACAAAAAGGAAGTGCCGCTAAAGGTGACGTTGGAAGCACCGAAGAATTGACGGTTGCCTCGTCGCTGAACCCCTCGCCGCTGACGAGGACAACGATCACCAGCGCTCTGATCGATGACCGACGACGTTTCGACAGGAAGAGTTCGAAGGTGATGGCATGCTTCGCCGAATGATGAATCTGTTCAGTCCGATCGGATTCTTGCTGATCGTGTGGTCCACGATTGGTTGCGGAGGCGGCAAGCCAGCCGCTCCGCCTCCGAACAAGGTGATTCCTGCTGCGGTTCCCGTGGCCAATCTAGCTCCGCCGTCAAATAACGCTCGGCCTGCGCCGGCACCGCGACCCGTGACTTCAAACGCGCATCAAGCGGCAGCTCCCACGCGTCCGCCGTTGCCACCCGGAACGAATCCGCGATCCGTGTTTGACCTGGACGCGACTCCCCAGATGGAAGTCGGTGCCCAGGAGGCCACGGACGGCAATCAATTCGTCGTTGAATCCGGCAAGCCGGGAGTCGACTCCTCCAGAATGGTGGTGAGTGCGACTGATTCGACTCCGAAGGCAACACCCAGGATTGGATTCAATCTCCCCACCGGATTTGTCCCGCTGCCCGAGTACGGATATTCGGAAGACGGACTTCCCCTGCGAATTCGTTGCACGAAGACCAATTCGGTACTGGCGTTGGTCCCGGGCGGGGTGGCCACGGTCGGCACGACGTCCGGCCCCGCCGAATGTCAGCCGGAATTGTCCGTGCATATCGATACGTTCTACATGGAATTGTTTGAGACCACCGTGGAACAGTTCGAGGTGCATCGCCAGGAGATGAAAGAAAAGAAAAAGCCGGTCCCGGTTTTCACAAATCCGACAGCGCCGCCAGGAACGCCGGTGCTGGGAGTTCAATGGGGGGCGGCGCAAGTCTACGCGCGTTGGGCCGGTATGGAATTGCCGACGGAAGCCGAGTTTGAAAAGGCCGCTCGCGGACCCAACAGCTTGCGGACTCCGTGGGGAGATGGCCGGGCGATCTGGCCAAACAATCGCACGCCGGAAACCCTGACCCCTGTGGGTTCGTATTCAGGAGATCTGAGTCCCTATGGGATCTACGATCTGGCGGGGAACGCGCGCGAATGGTGCAACGACAACTATTCGGACCACGCCCACAAGGATGCCATCGGACCTGCCGGACAGGTTCCGCACAACTGGCCAGGGCCAAGACGGACCAGCAACATGAACCTGCGCGTGGTCAAGGGGAACGGCCCCGACTGGTCCGCATGGCACCGCCAGGGACGGGAAATTGGCAAGAGCCAGCCCGATGTCGGCTTCCGCTGTGTCCTGCGCATCACGCCCCAGGAAGCGAAAGCAGGTGGATGACGCGGGAAGACAGTGAGGTGGTTCGGTTCACCGGAATAGAATCGTGTTGAGGTCCCTGCCTTTTTTCGCCCCATGATCCGCTGCGCCCCGGCACGCCGCTTGCTACCCATCCCCGTGTCCCGGTCCCTGGACCGGTTGTTTCCGGGCGATTCTGGCTATTCCGATGGTAGGCACCCATGGTGGATCAAACGGTCGGTACCGTGGCACCGGCTCTGCGTGTTTCCGTTTGGCAACATGTGGCGACAGCCGTGTTGGTTCTGGGATTCATGGCCATCGGTTGGCTGCGGCTGAATGACTGCGATTTGTTCAATCCGGACAGTCCCCGCTATTTGATCTATGCCCAATCCCTGGCCGATTCGGGTCAGTATCGCGCGATCGATACTCCGGGTGCCCCGCTCTATACGTGGCGCCCACCCGGTTTGCCGATCCTGCTCGCCCCGGTCTTAAAGTTCTTCCCGTACGACGTCATCGCGGCCAAGTGCGTCGTTCTCGCGACAGGGGCTCTGCTGCTGCTGGTCTTGCATGCGATTGTTTCGTCCACTCGTGGTGGCTGGAGCGGACCGTTGATGGTGGCGGTGACGGGGACCAGTCCTATGTTTCTGTCCCTGGCGACCGAAGTACTGACCGAGGTTCCGTATTCGCTGGGAATTCTGGCAGCCCTCTACGGGTTGGGGCGGTGGAACAATTCGCCCGCAGACGCACCCCGCTGGCCTGCTTATACCGTGGCGCTGATGGCGTTGGCATTCACCCCCATCATACGGACCGTGGGAGTTGCCCTGGTGGCGGCGGTCGGTTTGTGGAGTCTGACGGCTCGTCGTCGCTGGCGGTTCCTGCCGGCTGTCGCCGTGGCAGTGGCCGGTCTGATCTGGCTGTCCTGGCGCAGCCGACTGGCCGCCGGGAACAACTACGCAGGTTCATTGCTGCAGTCAATTCGTGAACATGGTCTCTCGCATGTCATTGCCGAGGCATTCCGGACTCTTTCGTACTACACGTCCGCGGTTCCCGGAGTTCTGTTACCAGGCATGACGACCGAGCAGCCATTTTTTGCCCCGATGGCGATTGGCCCCCTGCCCTCGCTGACGGTTCCCGGATTGATCGTCGCATTTCTGGCGTGGTCGATCATCGTGATCGCTGTCGCCGGATTGTGGCAGCAGCGAAGTCGTGCTGGTGTCGTCGGGGGGCTGTATTTGATGTTGTACTGTGCCTGCCTGGCCATCTGGCCGTGGCGGCATGAACGATTCTTGTGGCCGCTGGTCCCCCTGGTCTGGGCGTTCGTTCCCGCAGGATGCCGACTGATCGGCCGCATGCTTCCCATGTCGATGCGAACGATCGCCCTGCCAGGGATCGTCGCGGCTCTGATGGCACTTTGCGGTTGGCAGGCGTGCGGCGACGCGGCACTCATTGCCGCGAATCAGCGATTTCTGGCCGATCGCGACGGCTTTTATCAGCAGGAAGCCCCCGGTTTCTATTTCAGCGACTGGCGACAGGCAGGCCGCTGGATTCGCGAAAACAGTTCGCCACATGCGCGCCTGCTGACCTGGCAGGCCGCCGTGGGTGGGACCGCGCATCGGTTTCAGCGGCGAGTGCAGTTTGAAGCATTGACCCCTGAGAAAGTCCGACAACAGATCGCCAGCTTTCCCGCGCGGTACCTGGTTGTCACGACGGCTCAATTCGGATTGGGATTCGGCTGGCAACAGGCATTCGCCGACCCGTCGTACCGGTTGACGGTGGTTTATCAGAATCGGGATGTCGCCGTCTTGGAGGTGTCGCCGAATCGGACCGGCAATGTGTCACGCACGGGCTATGCGGAATGGCTGCAGACCCAGCGTACGGCCCTTGATGAGGTTCTGGCGCGGTCTCCGAATCGCCTCGACCTGATCGCCCGCAAGGCGGACCTGTTGCAGGAGGCTGGCGAAACCTCGCAGGCCATCCAACTGCTGGAAGATCTGGTTCAGCGTGGCGTCGTCACCGTTCGCGTCTGTTCGTCGCTGGGATGGCTCTATTTATCCACACAACAGTACGCCAAAGCGGCGGAGTTTCTGGATTTGGCCCGGGGGCTTCCCAATGCGGAACCGGTCGCCGAATCGCTGGCGGACGGTGCCCGGCAGGCAAGAAAGCGATTGACGGAATCCGCCGACGAGTCGCTGGAGAAGACCATTGAGCGATCCTTGCATCGAATCCAGAATCAGGTGGCGGCATTAAACCTGCCGGCGGCGGAACGCGAAGTCGACGGCCTTTTGCCAAAAGTACCCGACCACGCGGCGCTCAACTATTGGCGAGGGTACCTGCATCACCTGTTCGGGGAATCCGAGCTCGCCGAGAAATGGTATGAAGTCGCGGTCCGATCCGGATCTGAGGATGCCCGCGGCAAACTGTTGTTGCTGAGACTGGAACGGGCTCTCACCCGGTCTGCCGCCACAGTGATCAATCTCGACGGTGCCAGCGAGCCCGTGGATCCAGCCACGTTCGGTTCCCATGTCCGACTGGCCAAACTCTATGATGAGCATGGCTGGAGCGGACGGGCGGTGGCAACGCTCGAATCCGCCCGACAGAAGTTTGGCGACCAACCCGAGATCCTGTCACCGCTGGCCGACCTCTACCTGCGTTTCGCCCGTCCGGAAGAAGCCGCCCCGCTCTATCGTCGGGCCCTGGAGGAATGGCCGCACGAAAAATCCGTGCAACAAGGCCAGGCCGCAGCAGCAGGAGCACTGAGACAGCCAAAGTACTGAAGAGGCAAGTAATCCGAAGCGTTAGCCGAAGGCTGTGCCAAAACTTCTCGCTCACGCAGCTCCCGCAAACTAATCCCAATCGCAGCGATTTGATTGCAACGGGATTACCACATCGAGCAAGGGCGCGCGCAACCACACATTGGTCGGCTTCGCTCGTCGCTGTGGCAGCCTCGATCATGAGAAACTCGTTCGCAACTGAGGACCGCAAGGCACCGGCGATGTCGATGCGGTCGCGCCACTGCAGATGGACGGAGGCCTCCATGGAACTGTCATCACCAAGAACCGCTCGCACCAGAAGGTGCGCTACGACGATTCGGGAGTTCAGATGGCAACGCTCTCAGCGCGTTTACGATACGTTGCCGATGGGGACCGGAAAAATCGAATTGCGGATCTGAACGATGGCAAGCGCTGCAAGAAAAGAATATCAGCACTTCTTTGAATAGCGTCGACTCTTCCGCGCTCTCGAGCAACTCCGCAGTAAGATCAAGTCAACCATCAATGTCGACGGCGCCCAATTCCTTATAGTCGCACAGCCGTTGCTCTGGAGAGATATGGATGTTTCGAACAGACCGCTGCAAAGTTAAAGATTCGGGCGACGAAGCCCTCACCGCAAGCACTCGTCTTATCAAGTCACCGGGCGCGCTTGTCATGAGTGAAATCCGGTAGTGTCCAGTTAATTTGGTGATGGACGGATACAAAAACTACCAGGAACCGCTTTTGTTTGCGACGGAGTGGCTGGGGTCGACCAACGGGAGCCCCCAGAAAGTTCGAGTGATGGAAATTGGATTCGCCATCGGTCGTTGTGAGAACCATTCGGGAAGCCAGTTCTCAGATGTTTCATTCCGCGGGATAGGAAATTCGTGTAATTTTTCGGCCGCGGCCGACGCCTTACTATTGGATTGCAGCCGTTACCGCAAGCAGGTCGGTTATGATGGAGGATTGGGAGGAAATACGACGGCAGTACGGCCCTATTGTTTGGGCGACGGTCTTTCGTATTCTGAGAAATCGTGATCAGGCACTCGACTGCTGCCAGGAGGTTTTCCTAGAGGCGTTCGAGCGGTCTGAGGAGGATGTCGTGCGCGATTGGCCGGCATTCTTGCGTTGGTTGGCGGTCCGAAGGGCGCTTGATCGCTTACGCCGCGTGCGGCGTGCGGCTGCCCACCTGAGTCCTGATTGCGATATCGCCACACGCGCGCGCGGGCCGGTGCCGTCGGAAGAAGCCGAGTTCCGCGAGCTCGTCGAGCGAGTACGGCTGGAAACGGCCAAGCTGCCCAAGCGGCAGGCCGAGGCATTCTGGTTGTGCTGTGTCGAGGAGACGAGCTATGACGAGGCGGCCAAACAGATGAACACCGACGCCAACTGCATTGGCGTTCTTATCCATCGTGCCCGGTCGCGGCTGCGTGAATTGCTCGCCGATCTGAATCCAACCCGCATCGACTATTGAATCGACGAATCGCGAGAGGCCAAATCCATGTCCCGAACGGATGTTGATCAAGTACTGGATCGAATCGTAATAGCTCTGCGTGATGAGCCAATTCCAGAGTACATCAGTCCACCGCCCACGCTCCGCCCGAATCAAGTCGTTGGAAGTGTCACGAAAGCCGTGATCGACGGTCAAGGTTCCACCGGACGGTGGACGTCTCCGCGATGGCGTCTGGCTGGCGCGACGCTGGCCGTTTTGGCGACAGTTGCGGCCGTCGCCATGCTCACGGCGCCCGCCGCCAGTTCGAGCGCGGCGTTTGGCGACGTTCAACAAGCGGTCTCCGGCTTCAAATCGCTCCGCTACCGCTGCCTTGATTTCCACGGCGAGCAGGATCCGTACTTAACGACCATCATCTCGGTCCCAGGACTGGGATCACATGCCGACGGTCCGCAGGGAGTGGAAACGATCACAAACTGGAAGGTGCGACGGATGTTGCGGCTCGACCATCAGGCGCGGAGAGCCATCCTCTACCAAGTCTATGTCGCAGACGGACGAGGGGACAGTGACGGGTTCGAAGAGCGAATGCGCAGTCTGCCCCGCGATGCCAAGGAACTCGGCTCAGGGGAATTCAATGGCAAGAAGGTGCTGCGTTTCGCCTTTTCCAATCTCGGCGAGTACGTGATCCTGGCTGATCCCGATACGAAACGTCCATTGCGGATGGAGCTCAAACTCGACAAAGGCTTGCCGGGCAACAGGCCGTTTCGCGAGTTGTTCACGGATTTCGTATTCGACGCGCCCGTGAGCGAATCGCTGTTTAATCTTGACATTCCGTCGGGATATACGGTCGAGCGGTGCGAAGAGCCGCGCGATCGGAAGCCCATCGACACGCGGACGCTGGTGGTCTCGCCGACGATGGGGGTGGGCCCAGTCCGGATGGGAGCACCGAAGGATGAAGTCGTCGCGTTTTTTGGCACACCTGATTGGATCGAGACGCAGCGTCGCTCGCCCAAACGCTCGCCCGCACCGGGGAACAAGCCGGTTCTGGGCGAAGCAGAAGTCATCTTGGAAAGGCTGCATTACAATTCGCTTGGCTTCGAGGTGATGGTGTCGAGTGCCGATGGCATGACCGAATTCCGCTGCATGCCGGTTGGCACGATCGCGAGGAAGTTTTTGGGCAAGACCGACTCGGGCATCCAGTTGGGAGCATCAATCGACGACGTCTCGCGGGTGCATGGCCCGCCGGAAGTGAAAAGCCAGTTCAGGGAAACGGACTTGCGCTACGTCCACCAGGGATGGGCGTTCTTGTTTGGCGATGGTAAACTCAAATCTTTTTCCGCGTTCGAGCCCATTTCCGCCGAGTTCGAGGTTAAAGACAACGGCGATGGCTCGTATACGCAGCGCCTTAAAGAGAAGTGATGTGAATCACACGGATATCCCTGGGCTGTCAGTTGCGCAAGAACGGGCGCATTTGTCGAGTCACGAACGGATAGGAAATCCAGCGAGCATTGCGTTCCACGTTGGGGCATTGGTAGTAGGACGGACAATCCTATTGGCAACGCCAAAGCGAACATGAAGACCAGAACGAAGACCAGGACGCCGACATTATTTCCTGCCATTCGCTGCCCCTCTACCAATCTCCCTTCATCAATCGAAGCCTGAGATCCGCATTAATACCCGGCAACAGTCGCTTTCGGGACGTCGATTACCGGTAGTCCAAGCCGTTTGCGACATTCGTCAAGCATGTCAGCCGTCCGGCTGGCACCGCACCGGGTGACCCCCAGTTCGCGCACCGCCAACAGACCATCGAAGTCGCGAACTCCACCGGCTGCCTTGACCTGACACCATTCGGGCACATGCTTGCGCATCAGCTTCAGATCGTCATGTGTGGCACCGCCGGATCCGTAACCGGTCGATGTCTTGACCCAGTCGACTTTCAATTCACCGCAGATCTCGCACAGCCGAATCTTGTGCTCGTCCTTCAAATAGCAGTTTTCGAAGATCACCTTCACCTTCTGACCGCTGGCATGAGCGACATCGACGACGCTGCGAATATCCTCACGCACGTAGTCCCATCCGCCACTCAAGACCTGGCTGATGTTGACAACCATGTCCAGTTCCTGACAGCCATCGGCCAGCGCCTGCTTCGCTTCCGCCAGCTTGATGGCGGTCGTGTTCCCCCCATGCGGGAAGCCGATGGTCGTGCTGGGCTTGACCGTTGATCCGTGCAACAGGTCGGTGCAGCGACTCAAGTAGTACGGCATGATGCAGACGCTCGCCACATCATAGGCGACCGCCAGACGACACCCCGCCTCCAGATCCGCCACCGTCAATGTGGGGTTCAACAGCGAGTGGTCAATCATCTTGGACATTTGCTCGTACGTGAAATTCATCATCGATCCATTCTGTCTGGAAAATACGTGTCCATCATCGGCGGAATCGTAGTCGCACCGATGGAAAACTCAATTGACTCCACCCCGGACGGCCAGGGCGATCGCACCCAGAATACCAGCCCGATCACCAAGCTGCGACTTCTCAATCCGCACTCCATCCGTCGGAAACATTCCGACCCGGCGCCGAACTGTCTCGCGAACCGGTTCCAGCAGGGCATCGCCCAGTTCCGCAACGCCGCCTCCCAGAACAACCAGATCTGGATGCAGGACCGTCACCACATTGGCGACCGCGATTCCCAGGTACTGAGCGGCCCGGCTAATCGCCTCGCGCGTCGATTCATCGCCGCAGGCCAGCATCTCGCGTGGTGTCACCAGCGCGGGGTTGCCCGACACCAGATCGAACAACCCGGGAGCCAGCCCCATTCGCATCAGCCGAATCCCCTCTGAGGCCAAGGCCGGGCCGCTGGCAAGAGCTTCCAGGCAACCACGATTTCCACAGCCACATCGCGGCCCGTCCGGCAGGATCGTCTGGTGGCCCAATTCGCCAGCGGCACCCAGTGGCCCCAGCCGCAATCGGCCGTCCACCACGACACCGCCGCCAATTCCCGTACCGATCGAGAAGAACGTCATCGTCAGGGATGAATCCGCGTCCCGCCCATGCCCGTAGGCCAATTCCCCCAGTGTGGCCGTGCGGACATCGTTCAGCAGGTGAACCGGACATCCCAGAGTCGCCTGCAGTTGATCCGCCACTGCTACGTCACGCCATTGAGTTGGCAGGTTCGGCAGAAACCGGGTGATTCCCCGTGCCACATCGACAAGGCCGGGAACTCCCACGCCGACGGCTTGCAGCGAAGCGCCAGACTTCGTGACCAGTTCGGAAACCATGCGGTGTATTCGCGCGATCACGGCCGCGGAGCCTTCGTGCGAATTGGTGGCCGTTTCCGCTTCGGCGACGACCTGCCCCTCCCGGTCGGCCAATGCCGCCGCGATGGTGGTCCCCCCCAGATCAACGCCGGCGAAGAGTGTTGTCATGAATTGAAAGGCACCAGCATCTACGATTTTGTGATCAGAAGATTGATGGCGGCATCATAGATTTTCTTCGCCTCGTCAGGCTCAGAATCAAACAGTCGCCGAAAGCTCCGCGCACAATTGAGATGCCGTAATCGTGGCGTAAGAAAATCATTCACAGTCGCCTGGGCCTTGGCTTTTTGAATGGCTGTTCCCCGAGTGGTTTCCTGGAGAAGTGGAAATAGCCCCAGAATGATCAGGGCTCGGTCACGATAAAGATTGGCACGATCAGGATCATCCAGTTTGAAGAATTCAATTGTCACCAGAGCCCGGTTTCTATCGTGCCCGGCTTTTGTCACTGGTTTCGGCGACGTTCCGCGAAATTCAATCAGCGTTTCAGGATCCGTATCAAGTGGACCAATCGGATAGATCAGATAGGCCCGTTCTTGAACCAGATTTGCCGGATCGTCAGCGGAGAGATCGTAGGTCCCCGCGATCGGAAACTGATCTTTTTTGAGGGCGGAGTTGCAAGGCTTACACGCCACCGAGTAGTTGAAAGGGTGATATGGCAGCAGATGGTAGCCCTTGGTGCCCGCCGAGATGGCGGCAAACGGGATCCCCGCGTTCTTCAATTTCTTCGGCACTTTCCACGCCGTCAACCGTCCCTTCGGACGAAAGTGCTCGACATCCTGTTCAGCCTTCCCGAATTTCACGGATTCCATTTCTCGTTCACAGAAGGCGCATTTCCCTTGTCCCTGAAGTCGCATGTAGACGGGTTTAACTTCACTCCAGATACTACTGGCCTCGTCGAACGAACCGCTCGCGCGAAACTGTTCGGTTCGATCAGCGGCTCGCTTCAGCCAACCTGGCTTCTCCGCTTCAATCAGTTCCTCCAGTTTCTTCCGGGTGACAAGGTACTTGATCATAACGGTGCCTCCGTCCCAGAACTCATCTCTTGAAGTATCTGTTTCGCGGCCTCGGTATCCCCATGTCGGGCCTGCAGGCTCAATTCCTTCAGCCGCCGGTTCTTTCCCGGGGATCTCGTAGATTCCATGCCGAAAAACTCCGTCAGCAACACCTGGTCGGCATCGAGTCCATGCACCGCCGACCCAATGCGCTGAGGAACACTGGATTGCTTCGTCCCTGAAGTCATGACAATGATGTTCATCCACTCCAGCGATCCCACGACCAGCGGACTGTGCGAAGTCACAACGAACTGGATATTTGGTAGTTGCTTTGCCAGCGTGGGGAGCACGGTCAACTGCCACTTGGGATGCAGATGAAGATCGATTTCGTCCACGAGAACAATCCCTTTGTTCTCGACGAGTTTTTTCCCCGACGGGCATGTCATGCACACATGAAACAACAGATCGGCAATCCAGCCAAGATACGCCCGATATCCGTCGGACAAGGCTGGAAAGGGAAGCTTCATTCCGCTACGGTCGAATAGAAACTCCCCTTCCTCATCCTGTTCTCCCTCAAACGTATAGTGCCCCTTGCCCATCAGTCGGTTAATCAAATGGACCACCTGGGTGAATCGCCCCTTATTTGAACTGCGCATTCCCGGGAGCCATGTGTTCAACGGTCGCAGGGCATAGTCTTCCTCGAACAGACTCATGACTCGTCTGGCACGGGCTGCTGAACCGCCACTCCGTTCTGTTCGATTAGGCTTCTCGACGCGTCGCGTTGCACCATATCCTACGAGAAAAAGGGCATCCGAACTCGAACTGAAAACCGGATGCCACGCCTTCTCTTCGCTGTGTTTCCATTCCAGCGATTCGATGTCCCCCTGCGGAACAACTTCTATGTGTGATTCCAGCTTTGGGGGACTATCATCCTGCGGATGCGCCGTGAACGTGGCCTGGATCACCGCCGGCTTCAACACTCCGTTTTCACTCGCCGTCTTCGATACCTCGCGCCGCACCAGTCGGTAGGGATAGATACCAGACTTACCAACTGCCGGGCCCAAGGCAGCCAGCGCAATTCCTTTCAGCATTGTCGTCTTGCCAAAGCCGTTATTCCCCAACAACAGATTGATGTTCGGAAGCTTCGGACGCGGGAATCCCAGCGATTCAAAATCCTGATCCGGATGTACGAATGGAATTGGTTCCTGCATTCGCCGAAACGTACGGAAGTAATCGAGTTGTATCTGGTCGATATACATGAGTCGGACTCCGCTGGTTGATCATCTACGGTAGCCACGCTGTGGGATCAGCACACCACGAACTGCTTCAAGTAGGCGGCACTCTGGCGCAAGGATTCTTTCCGCAGTTCCAATGTCCCTTCGTAAGCCCGATCTTCGACTTCCACACAAACCGGGCCACGATAGCCGACGTCCGTCAGCACGCTGAAAAACTGGCCCCAGTTGACGTCGCCCAGTCCCGGCAGCTTGGGGGTGTGGTACAGATTCGGATGCGCCAGGATCCCGACATCGTTCAACTTGTGACGGTCGAGCCGGACATCCTTCGCATGGATGTGAACCAGGCGATCGGCGAATTCCCGAATCGGCTGCAGATAGTCCATCTGTTGCCAGATCATGTGTGATGGATCGTAGTTCAGCCCCAGATTCAGACTGGGGATCTCCTGAAACATTCTCCGCCAGATCGCGGGAGATGTGGCGAGGTTTTTTCCGCCCGGCCATTCATCTTTGGTGAACAGCATCGGGCAGTTTTCGATTCCGATGCGCACTCCGCTTTCCTCCGCAAACTGGATCAGCGGCTTCCAGGTCTCGCAAAAGCGAGGCCAATTGTCGTCGATCGACCTGGTCCAATCGCGGCCGATAAAAGTCGTCATGCGCCCCAACCCCAACAGGGATGAAGCGCGGATCACCTTGCGAATATGATCCACGAACTTCTGAGCTTCGGCCAGATCGGGAGTCAGGGGATTGGGGTAATAACCGAGCGAGCTGATCGAGACTCCCGTATCTGCCATCATCGCCCGCAGATCGTCGGCCTGGGTGACGGTAAAATCCGTCACGTCGATGTGTGTGATCCCGGCGTACCGGCGTTCTGCCTTGCTGACAGGCCAGCACATGACTTCCAGAGTGGAAAACCCGGCCGATTTCGCAACCTGAGCCACTTCGGGCAGCGTCAATTCCGGAAGAATGGCGGTGACAAATCCCAGTTGCACAACAGGTCCCTTTTGAATCGCAGTAAGAAATCTCCATTATGCCATGATCATTCAAAAAAGGAGCACCAACCGCAAGCATCTGGAAACAACGTCCCCTGGCGAGAATCCCAAAAATCAAAGCCGGATGGCGGCTCCACATCTCTGGGTTCCCTTGACCCAAACAGGTCGCTTGCAGGCCGCCGGAAACTGGCACACACTTCCCTCCATGTTTCGACTCTTTTCCCCCGCTGTGTCAGCGATGAACCGCTTGACCTATCCGGCCAAGTTTGCGGCGATAGCAATCTTGTTTACGTTGCCGTTGCTGCTCGTCTGCCTGTTTCTGACTCGGGAAATGAACGATCGAATTCAGTTTGCCCGGCTGGAATTGAGTGGCAGCAAGTACCTGCGGCCGTTACGAGGGCTGCTGGAGGAATTGCAACGTCAGCGCCGCACGCTCTGTCGCGAAGAAGGCCCGCTGGAACACTCCCGAGATCTGAATCTGCAATTGGATCGAGCAATCCAGTTGGCCGACGACGTCGATCAGAAGTTAGGAAGCCGCCTGAACGTGTCCAGTGAATGGCAGGGACTCAGGCAGCGAATCCAGAATTCACGGCAACAGTCGGCCGAAAGTGCGCCCAAGGATCGATTCGTCGAAATCACCGCTCAAATCGCCGCTGTGATCGAGTTGATGAACCAGGTCGGGGATCGATCCAACCTGATCCTGGATCCTGACCTGGACAGCTACTACCTGATGGAAGCGACGGTTGAGCGCTTGCCACAACTGACCGAAGAGACTCAGCAGGTGCTGTGCCTGGCCGATCACCGGATCGCGGCCCTCTCCAGCGGTCCCTTGCGTCTGTTCCAGCTCAACAGCCAGGTCGGGAACATGATCAGTCGCCAACACGGATTGCAGCGCAACCTGAAAGTCGCCATTCGGGAATCGCCGGACAAATCGCTCGGCACGCGCCTGTCCGAGCCGATGCAGACTTTCACCACGGCAACGGACGACTTCCTCCACTTTGTGAATCAGTCACCGATCGATCTGTCGGCCACCGATTTAACGAAACTGGATGCGCTGGGTGAGACGACGATTGCTGCCGACGCGAAGTTATACGACTTGTTGTCCGCGGCACTGGACCAGAGATTGCAGGCCCGCATCCGCAAGTTTCAGCAGCGAATCGTACTGGTGGTGCTGACGACATTGCCTTGTCTGCTGGCCGCAGCATATCTGTTCGTGGGGTTCTACCTGGGCGTGATCCGGACCGTTTCGGCGCTCGACGACGCCACGCGTCGGATGCTGACGGGCGACATGACCACGCCCTGGTTGCCAGTCGAATCGCACGATGAACTGTCGCGAGTGACACGTGCGTTTCGACTGATCTTCCAGGAATTGCAGACCGAGGCTCGCGAACTGAAGCGAGCCCGCGAGGTCGCCGAATCCGCGAACAAGGCCAAGAGTGAATTCCTGGCCAACATGAGCCATGAAATCCGTACTCCGATGAATGCCATTATCGGCATGACCGAGTTGGTCCTGGACACGCCACTGGAGCGTGAACAGCGTGAGTCGCTGCAAATGGTCAGCAGTTCCGCGGACGCATTGCTGGCGATCATCAACGACATCCTGGACTTTTCGAAAATCGAAGCGGGGAAGCTGAGCCTGGATATCGTCCCGTTTCCGTTACGCGCCACGATCGACGAGTTATTGGGAACGCTCGCCATTCGCGCGGCCGAAAAAGAGTTGGAACTGGCTTGCCGGATTGCCCCGGATGTCCCCGATGAACTCAGCGGTGATCCGCTTCGGCTGCGACAAGTTCTGGTCAACCTGGTCGCGAATGCCATTAAATTCACTCCGGCCGGCGAAGTGGTTGTGGACGTTCAACAGGTCTCGCGCACTGACCAGCAGGTTGTGCTCCGGTTTTCCGTCTCCGACACAGGCATTGGGATTCCTGCCAACAAACTGCAGACGATATTTGAAGCCTTCGGTCAGGCCGATACGACAACCACTCGGAAATATGGGGGGACCGGACTGGGGCTGACGATCTCGTCACGGCTCGTGAAACTGATGGGGGGATCCATCCGCGTCGAAAGCGAAGAAGGCCGCGGCAGCGTGTTTTCGTTTGATGCACAGTTCGGCATCGCGAACGGATCGGTTGTGGTCGCAGAACCGGCAACGCTGGAACAAGTCGCCGGGTTGTCGGTTCTAGTCGTTGACGACAATCCCACCAACCGCCACATCATCGTGGAATTGCTGCAGCAGATGCAGATGAACCCGACGGAGGCCGTCGGCGGCAGTGAGGCGCTGGAAGTCATCCAGGAGAGGTGGAACACTGGCAACCCCTTCGCGCTGATCCTGCTGGATGCACACATGCCTGAAATGGATGGGTTTACCGTCGCTGAACGCATTCAACAGCTTCCGGCACATGTCGTCCCGACCGTGATGATGCTGACCTCGGGCGGCCAGTCAAAAGATGCCGCCCGCTGCCGTGAACTGGGTCTGGCCGCCTACCTGGTGAAGCCCGTCCGGCAATCCGAATTGCGTCAGGCAATCCTGACAGCGATGAGCACCGCCCCCAGACAGCCGGTGGCCAGGAAGACTGCTGGTGAACCAACCATTCCAGGCCGCACTTTGCACATCCTGCTGGCGGAAGACAATCCGATGAATCAACAACTGGTTGTCAAGTTGTTGCGTCAGCGACAGTACACGGCCGTCGTCGTCGAGAATGGCGCTGAGGCTCTCGCTGCCTGGGAGCGAGAATCTTTCGATCTGGCCTTGTTTGATCTGCAGATGCCTGTGATGGACGGACTGGAGGCGACCCGGATCATTCGTGAACGTGAACAGACTCGTGGAGGACATCTGCCGATCATCGCCATGACGGCAGCGGCCATGCATAGCGACTACGACCAGTGCCTGGCGGCGGGAATGGACGGGTATGTCTCCAAACCATTTCGCATCGCCGAATTCTGGCAGGCGATTGACACGGTCGTTGCCCCACAGCAATACACAACATCCGATTCAAAGTCAGCGTCCGCGGCGACACCGTCAGACACGGATCCACTGGCGATCAACTGGTCCCAAGCGCTCGCCAACGTGGCTGCCGATCCAGAATTGCTGCAGGAATTGATCACGCTTTTCCAGAGCGAAACTCCGGCATGGATGGCCGAGATTCAAAATGCAATCTCCATCCAGGATCTGAATACACTGCGGGTGGCGGCTCACAAATTGAAGGGAGCCCTGGAAATGCTCGGTGTTCCAAAAGTGGCGAAAACAGCCACGGAATTGGAGTTGATCGGGCGAGGCACCAGTACCGATGATCCTGAAAACGCATTCGCGAGATTACAGGAACAGATGCAGCAATTGATGCCACGCATTCAAGTGGGGCCCGGCGTATAGACTAGGCGGCACGATTCGAATCTGCGATCCCTGAACAGCAACGCGGCCTTGCGTCCCACCAATCAGGAATTCACTTCGACCCATCCGCGCTTGCGGTGGCTCGCCAGGATCGCCTCGCACATCAGGATTTCACGATGTCCATCCGTAAACGTGGGGAAGGGCCGTGGTGCTGCGAAGTCTCCGGCAGCAATGTACGAGTAGAATTCCTTGAAACACTGCTTGAATGTGTCCGGAAATCCCTCGTTGTGTCCGCCGGGGTAATTGGCAATCGCCCGTGCCCCCGGACTGAGTAAACCCGGATCCCGGATTAAAGTTTCGTTAGATTGATCGCGGTGTCCGATCCACAGGTCGTTCGGTGATTCACTGTTCCACGCCAACGCCTGTTTTGACGCCGCGATTTCGAACCGCAGGCAGTTTTTCCGTCCAGCCGTTACCTGGCTGACCCAGACCACGCCGCGAGCACCATTCTCAAAACGGAGCATCACGCAGCCATAGTCTTCGGTATCAATGTCGACAGGCAGCGTCGCAGAAGGCGAAGCCAGTTTGCTGCTGAAAGTTTCCACGCCTCCCGTCGGTCGCTGCCGCTCGGGATAGACGGTTTGCAGATCGGCACACAGTTCTGCCACTTCCAGCCCGGTAATGTGGCGCATTAGATCCAGCCAGTGTGTGCCGATGTCCGCCACAGCTCGAAGCTCGCCGCCGTCAGCCGCCAGGACCCGCCAGTTGAAGTCGGTCGGGTGAAACAACCAGTCCTGTACGTATGAGCCGGCAACATGGAAGATCTGTCCCAGTTGCCCCGTCCGCCGCCGCTCGGCCGCCTCCCGACACAGCGGGTAATACCGGACGTTATAGTTCACACCGGCAACAACACCGGACTGAGCGGCCAGCCGCACCAGTTCGGCAGATTCTCTCGAATCCATCGCCAGCGGCTTTTCGCACATGACATGCCGGCCCGCATGAATCACTTGCGACGCCTGATCGAAGTGAAATCGGTTTGGCGTGGTGATGTGGACCGACTGCACATCGGGATCCGACAGGACTTCGTCCAGGTCCCGGTACGGCCTGGGAATCCCCAACGACTGTGCCGCGGCCTGCGACTTTTCCCTCGTCGAACCGAGAATCCCAACCACGTTCAATCCGGCTCGTCGCAGGCCTTCCACATGAACCGGCCCGATGAACCCGGTCCCGACGACCGCAACTCCGATGGACATGACAAGACTCCCGCTGAGCCAACTTATTCCGCTTCCGGCAGCAGTTGGGAATGGCTTCTGGCCGAACTGCGTTCGTAGATCTTCATGGCTTCCGGCATCCATTCTCTCAAGTCATGAATGCGTGTCCCGTGGCTGGGATGAGTCGACAAGAACTCGGACGGTCCGGCCCCGGTGGCGGCGGTCATTCGCTTCCAGAATTCAATCGATTCGCGCGGGTCATACCCCGCCGCAGCCATCAGCAGCAGGCCCACATGGTCGGCTTCGGATTCGTGAGCCCGGCTGTACTTCAAGATCCCGAATCTGGTGCCAGCGTTCAGGACCATCATGACTTGTTGACGCTTCTGCGGATCCATGTCACCGATCGAGGCTCCGGCGGCGCTCAGACCAATCTGAGCCATCTGCTGCTGCGCCATTCGTTCCGCCCCGTGATGGGCCAGCGCGTGCGAAATCTCGTGCCCGATCACAGTGGCCAATCCGGCATCATTGACGGAGACGGGCAGGATCCCGGTATAGACCACGATTTTGCCGCCCGGCAGGCAGAACGCGTTCACCTGATTGTCTTCGACGACCTCCAGTTTCCAGTCAAACGGAGGAATCTTGATTCCGATCTTCTGCTGGAATTCAGGACTGTTGGTGGCATCGATCAGACGTTGCGTCACACGCCGCACTTCCTGGACCTTGGCCCCCTGGCGAACGACCCGGGAACTGCTGAGAACTTCGCGATAAGCCTGCAGTCCCAGTTGAGCTTCCTGTTCGGGAGAAATCGCCACCACCTGCGATCTGCCAAACGGCCCATGCTGGCAGCCCTTGACCATCGTGAACCCGATGGCAATCAAGCCAATCACGATTGGAATCAGACGCGTGCCAAGTCCAAATCCACCATCGCCGTACTGTCGGCGGTTGCCGTATCCATAGCTCATTGCCATCGTTCCCGATTAAAAGTCGCCAAGAAAGCATCATTGCGTCATGTACCGACAGAGAGTTTCTGACTTCGACGGCGGAAACGCAATGGTGCCTGCCGGGCGTACACTCTCGGCGCGATTCTCCTGCCCGTCGCCACACCAGACGATTTGGAGAAAGTCACCGAGTCACAGGTGCCTCGAAATCCACGGGGTCGTTGAACTCCCTGCGGGTGGCCGCCAATTGTAGGCGCAGCCTGGCCAATGCCACGGACTGAGCCGGGTCGGCGGCCAGGTTTGTCAATTCATCGGGATCGCTGTGCAGGTCGAACAGTTGCGTGTGTCGACCATCGGCGGCTCGATATTCGATCAGTTTCCAACGTTCATCACGAATCATGCGCTGACAGTCTCGATACGCACCGAAGACAACCTCGCGCACCTGGCGTTGCTCGCCGCGGATCACGGGAAGCAGGTTCTGACCTTCGACCTTTTCGGGAATCGCCAGACCCGCATAACTGCACAGGGTCGGGAAGAGGTCATAGAGATAGACCAGCGCATCGGTTTTCCCGTGAGGAATCCCCGGACCGGCAATAATGAGGGGCGATTTGTTGTGCTCGTACAGATTCTGTTTTCCCATCAGGCCATGCATGCCCCCGACCGCCAGACCATGGTCGCTGGTGTAGACGATCAGGGTGCTTTCGAGTTTTCCCAGCCGCTTCAATTCCTCGACGATCCGTCCCATGTGAAAGTCGAGGTGTGAGGTGATGGCGTAATAGTCCGCCAGTTGCCTGCGCATCTCCGATTCGGTCCGTGGAAATGGAGCCAGCAACTCGTCCCGAACCCGCAGTTCACCGTTGTCGAACGGATGTTGCGGCATGAAATTCCGCGGTAGCGTCAGTTTCGCCGGGTCGTACATCGCCAGGTATTCAACAGGTGCGACCCGAGGATCGTGCGGGACCGGTGGGCCCAAATAGATGAAAAATGGCTCCTTCCGAGTCCGGATGTGCTCCTGCAGCCAGTCGATCGTCTTGTCGGCCATGAAGACCGGTGCCTGAACATGATCTTTCTCACCGTTGTAGATCGTTGTCGCAAACGATTCATTTCCGGCCTTGTATGAGTTCCCCTGCTTGCCAATGAACAACGTCGCGAATCCTGCATTGCGGAACGTGGCCCCCATGCTGGGTGTGCCATCTGCCTTCCCATTCGGTGCCGGAATGCGCCACAGCGACCGGCCGGTCATCAGCATCGTCCGACTGGGAGAACAGACGGCTCCCACCATGCTGCCCATACAGTACGTATTGTGGAAGACCATTCCGCGTGCCGCCAGGGCATCCATCGCGGGCGTTTTCACATCGGGATGGCCGTACGCTCCGACGCAATCCCAACGGTGGTCATCCGACACGATGAACAGAATGTTGGGACGTGTGGCGGCTTCGGCGGCCATCATGCACCTGGCCGACAAACACACGACCACGCAGCACAAGCAAAAAATGAACCGCGGTGGATTGTCGAATGGATTGCTCATCGACGTCTTCCTCATGTTGATGGCAGCCAGCGTATGACCGAGAAGCAATTCTTCCTTCTCAGCGGGATCCACGAAGGAAATCATTCCCCCCCAAACGAGGGGAAAGTGGATGCTGCCTGGTCAGACGCAGATTCGGACTTTTCTGATCGGTCCACTATACCAGATGGGCAGAGGGTCTGCCCCTTTTTACTAGGCGCTGCCAGCGGCACGACTTCTGAACTTCGCCAACGTTGGCGCCTGAGCGGTGGCGAATGCCCATGATCCATGGCGATCAGCGAAATGGCCTCGACACGATCAGCCGGCCGCCTTCGATTGGTCGCCATTCAGCTTGTTGTACAGCGTCTTCAGGGCGATGCCGAGTTCCATCGCGGCCTTCGGCTTGTCTCCCTGGTGCTTATCCAACACCTTGTAGATCACGTCCATTTCGATTTCGCGGAGTGTCTTCGGGTGCATTGGCATTTCGACTGTGGCTGGGGCCAGGTGAGTTCCACCAGAACTCTTCAGGACACCGATCGGCAGGTCTTCCGGGTGAATGACACCGCCGTCCGACATGATCACAGCGTGCTCCAGCGCGTTCGCCAGTTCGCGAACGTTGCCGGACCAGTCGTGCTCTTTCAAGACCAGGGCCGCTTCCGGCGATAGAATGTTCTCGGGGATATCGCGCCGTTTCAAGGTGCGGGCGATCAGTGTCCGGGCCAGTTCGGGAATGTCATCCTTGCGTTCCCGCAGCGCCGGCAGATGGATTTCAAAGGTGTTGATCCGGAAGAACAGGTCTTCGCGGAATGATCCTTCGGCAACCATTTCCTGCAAATCGCGATTCGTCGCACAAACCACGCGCACGTTGACGTGAAACGCTTCATTTTCGCCGACACGGCGGACTTCACCCGATTCCAGGAACCGGAGCATCTTGACCTGCATCTGCTTGTCGAGTTCCCCCAGTTCGTCCAGGAACAGTGTGCCGCCGTTGGCGACTTCGAGCAATCCCTTGCGAAACGTGTCCGCTCCCGTGAATGCCCCCTTGCGATGGCCGAACAGTTCACTTTCAACCAGGTTTTCGGGCAGGGCTCCGCAATTGACCGCGACAAACGGCATGTTGGCTCGCTTGCTGAGATCATGGATGCGGCGGGCCACCAGTTCCTTGCCGGTTCCGGTTTCGCCCAGGATCAGCACGCTGGAATCGGTCGGAGCGATCTTTTCGCACAGCTTCTTGACGCGCAGCATCTCGGGAGTGCGACCGATCAGGTCGGGCGAACCTTCGACGGCCTTCAAGCGTGATTCCAGGGCGATAGTCTTGTTTGTCAGAGTTCGCTTTTCGGCCACGCGTTTCAGGGCCGCGGAGATTTCAAACAGTTTGCACGGCTTACGCAGGAAGTCGTAGGCCCCGGCACGGACCGCCTGGATGGCCGATTCCATATCGCCGTGGCCGGTGCTGATGATCACCTCGGTTTCCGGAGAAACCTTCTTGATGTGTTCAATCACGTCCCAACCGCTCAGTCCGGGCATCCGCAGATCGACGATGGCTGCGTCGAACGTCTGTAGTTCCAGGGCCTTCAGCGCGGCATATCCGTCCTCGCACAGGACCACATCGTGGCCCATGCGGGGCAGTTCGATTTTCATGACATTGCGGATGTCCTGTTCGTCATCGACAAACAGAATTCGCAGTTTATTGATGGTGGCAGCAGTCAACGGGCGGTCTCCTTGCCCCTGTCGTGACGTCCCTGTCAGCGACCCGATGCAGTTTGGACGAAGTGTGGCGTTGAAAGCCGATGGATAGGCGGCGGGTTCATACCAGAAGACTTCAGTTGTCGCAATACTTTAGTCAGGCGGCACGAGTGACTCCTCCCGCCCGGCGCGGCAAATGAACACTGAAAGTACTTCCTTTGCCAGGCCCCTCGCTGCTGGCCTCGATCCGACCGTCGTGGTCCGCGATAATCCGATTGGTAATCGACAACCCCAAACCAGTTCCCTTCTTCCCGGGAAGCTTCTCGGTGAAGAATGGTTCGTAAAGGTTCGCCAGGACATGCGCCGTCATGCCACAGCCCGAGTCCTGAACCGTTAACACAACCTCGTCAAAGCTTTCGGTAATGCTGATGGTCATCGTTCCGGCCGATTCCATCGACTCCAGTCCATTGGCGATCAGGTTGATGATCACCTGCTGAATCTCGGGGGCATTCACCTCAACCAGATGCGGTCGGCTGCGATCAAACCGGATCTTGTGGTGTCCGAAGCGACTCATATGGCTGACCATCTCCAGCACTTCGCCCACGATCTTCGTCAAATCGTGTCGCTGTCGCGGAGCGGTATTATTTCGCGAGAAATCCAACACCCGGGTCGTGATTTCCTGACAACGATTGGACTGTCGCTGGATCATTTCCAGGTAGGTCTTCAGCAGTTCGCGGTCATCGGCGGTATTGCCGAATTCATCGCCCGCTTCCGTCATTCGTCCAATCAACGATTCCGCCGCCATGGCAATGGCTGACAGGGGATTGTTGATTTCGTGAGCAATCCCGGTCGCCAGGAATCCAATTCCTGCCAGACGTTCGTTCCGCAAAAGCTGACGGCTGCGTTCTTCCACTTCCCGATCCAGCTTCGCCTTGTCGCTCTGAAACCGTTCGATCATCCGATTGAAGACGTTGGCCAGATCGACCATTTCGTCCCGTCCGGGCAGTTTCAACCGGTGCTTGTAGTCGCCGTTGGCCACGCGGGCCGCCGCTTCATGCAACTTGCGAATCGGAACAAAAATCCAGAAATGCCCGCAACGAACCAGAAAGATCAGCAGGAACGGAATGCACAGGATACACGCGCCGATCAGGATCATCCGCGATTCATAAATGGCAGGAGCCTGATTGAGCGCCTGTTCGGTCCCCCGGCTGGGATTGGGGATTTCCTGGATGATCGACTGGATCACGGCCACGTCCCGGACCATCGATTCCAGCATCCGGGTATCGGGAATCGCCCCCGGAGTTTTCTGGACCTGAGCGACATGCTGCTGCATGTACCCGATCAGGCTTTGAACATTATCCAGTTTGGTATGCATGATGGCCTGTGTCTGACGGTCGGCCACGGACGTGGGAAGTCTGTCTAACCGCTTGCGAAAGTCCGTCAATTCCTGACGGACCAGCGCCATCTGATCCGCCCATTTCGAGGCATCGAAACCCAGTTGCATTTCGACGTGAACTGGAGCCGCAAAAGGATTTGCGCCACGATCTTGAGGTCGGATCAGCAGGGCTTCGAACAATCCTGCACAGGCGACCGCCAGTTCGGTACGGTGCGGCTCCTGGTTCTGTCGAAACGCCAGATCCTGCACCACTGCTCGATACGAGACCAGACCCGTCAGCCCCGCGATCGCCAGGATGCCAAGCATCAGGCAGACCAGCGCCAGGCCGATTACCAGTTTTCGACGGATCGAACGCGTCAGAAACACTCGACATCCTTGTCGTGTGACTCGTGGTTGGTTGTGGGAGCTTGCAAACATTACAAACTTGGGCCGATTGACTCAACCCCGGTTCAGAATTCGCTCGGAAAGATTTCGCGCATCCTGTTTCATCGTTCCCAAGCGGGAGCTTGGGAACGACAAACGTCAAAACGCAGACATCGCGCATGTGTGTCAGTCCGGGACGTTTGACGGCAACGGTCAATCAGGACACCATTGCAGCATCACATTCCGTCCGAAATCGACTCTGAGGTCCCGGTGACTATGCAGCCGACGTCTCTGCGCATCCTGGCAATTCACGCTCACCCCGATGACATCGAACTGCAATGCGCCGGCACTCTGCTGCGGCTCAAGCATCTGGGCTGCCAGATCTCGGTCGCCACCATGACCCCCGGCGACTGCGGCAGCGCGGAATTGAAGCCAGACGAAATCGCAGCCGTTCGCCGCGCCGAGGCTCAGCAGGCCGCGGATTTGCTCGGGGCGGACTATACCTGCCTGGAATTTCGGGATCTGAGCATTGTTGTGGACAATGATAGCCGTCGCCGGGTCACGGAAGCGATTCGCCGCACACGCCCCGACATCGTCATCACGGCACCACCGGTCGATTACATGAGCGACCATGAAATGACCAGCCGCCTGGTGCGTGATGCCTGCTTCAACGCCAGTTGTCCGAACTACGTGACGCAACAATGGAATCCTGCCCCGGCCACGCAGAAAATCCCGCACTTGTACTACGTGGATGCGATCGAAGGGATCGATTACTACGGGAAGCCCCTGCCGACCGATTTCATCATTGATGTCTCGGCCACCTTTGAATCCAAGCTGCAAATGCTCGCCTGTCACGCCAGCCAGCGCGAATGGCTGCGACGGCAGCACGGTCTGGACGAGTACCTGGACGGCTGCCGCCGCTGGTCGGCCGCCCGCGGGGCAGAAATCCGTGTCGAATATGGCGAGGCATTCACTCAGCACCGTGGGCATCCGTATCCGCATGACAACGTCCTGGCGGAACTGCTGCCGCGGTAGGGCCAGTGGATGGCGGGAAGAGGAAAGTCGTCCACCCTCCTCGAACAAATCCGCGGATTTCCCAAGAATCCGTGTGACATTTTTGCCGCCATTTCGCCTGTTTATCTGGTTGGAACGTGCCTTTCCAAATGAGGTCGCTTTGGGGATAGTGCGTCCTTTCCCGAGCATTTCCTTCGCCCCACCTTGTCCGCGTACCAAATCACTCAGGAACCTGCCCGATGACGGAATTGGCTTCGATGGAAGAATCGGAAGACGCCTGGGGTATGGATGACCCGTCTCCATCAACGCCAGTTCACGCCCGGGAACCGCTGCATTCGAAGAGTTTCCTGTGCCTGCTGGCAGTTCAGTTCCTGACCACCCTGAACGACAACACGTTCCGTTGGATGGTCGTTCCGTTGGCGAAGCCGGTCGTGGGATCCGCAGCCGCCCTGTCACTGGGACTGGCCGGTTTCACCTTGCCGTTCATCCTGTTCGCCACCCCGGCGGGCTATCTGGCGGATCGATTCTCCAAAGTCCGGGTCATCCGAAACTGCAAGATCGCCGAAATCATCGTCATGCTGCTGGGGATCTTCGCCGTCCTGTCTGGGCAGATGACCCTGCTGTTTGTCGTCGTCGTCCTGACCGGGACCATGGCCGCGTTGTATTCCCCGTCCAAATCGGGCAGCATCCCCGAACAGGTTAAAGATGCGGATTTATCGCAGGCGAACGGACTGATGGGGCTGATGACCGTCGTTCCCGCCGCATTCGGCTTTCTTCTGGGGAACCTGCTGGCCTATCAAGCTCAGCCAACCAAAGACGCTCTGATTTCAGTCAGCACATTGGCACCGGCGGCCGCGACCTTGTTGGCCATCGCGGTGACGGGGTGGCTGGTCAGCCTGGGAATCCGTTTCGTGCCTGCGGCGGATCCGGCTCGAACGATTCCCTGGAATCCGTTCGCTGAAACCGTCACGTCCATGAAACTGCTGGCGAACGATCGGCCTTTGTTGCGAGCCGCCCTGGGAATCGCGTTCTTCTGGATGCTGGCCTCGCTGGCGCAGATTAATGTCGATCAACTGGGGCAGCAGGAGCTGAAAATGTTGCCGCACCGGATCGGTATCCTGGGAATGATGCTGGTGCTGGGGGTGGGCGGCGGCAGTGTTCTGGCCGGATACTGGTCGGGCGGCCATGTCGAATTGGGGATCGTGCCGCTGGGAGCCATCGGCGTGGCGATCTGGTCAATGCTGCTGTGCCTGGCCGGATCTTACGGCCCGACGTCGCCCGATTTTGCGTTTTACACGTCGTGCGCCGCCCTGGGCATGATGGGAGGCAGCGCCGGACTGTTCGATATCCCACTGGAAGCCTACCTGCAGCATCGCAGCGAACCGAAGCAGTTGGGGCAGGTCTTGTCAGCCACCAATTTTCTGGCGTTTTCCGGTATTCTGGCCGTTTCTGGAGCGTATTACTGGATGATCGACATACAGCACTTCTCGCCGAGTTTCGTCTTTCTGCTGGCAGGACTGGGAACGATTCCAGTCGCCATCTACATCGTTCTGTTGTTGCCTGGTGCCTCGCTCCGCTTCGCCGTGTGGCTGGCCAGCCACACGGTCTATCGGATGCGTGTGATCGGACTGGAAAACATTCCCAGGAACGGCCCGGCACTGCTGACCCCCAATCACGTGACGTTCATTGACGGCATCCTGCTGATGATCAATCTGCCGCGTCCCACGCGGTTCATTGTTTATGCCGACTTTGTCAACAATCCGAAGCTGAACTGGCTGGCCCGGATGTACGAAGTGATCCCGATCAAGGCCGATGGAGGGCCAAAATCGCTGATTCAATCTCTGAAGATTGCCCGCGAGGCCCTGAATCAGGGGCATCTGGTCTGCATTTTCCCCGAGGGACAATTGACCCGCACCGGCCAGATGCAGCCGTTTGCACCGGGGATGTTGAAGATCCTGCAGGGGACGGGAGCACCGGTGATTCCAGTGTATCTGCACGGCCTGTGGGGGAGCATTTTCAGCTTCCGCGGTGGCAAATTCTTCTGGAAATGGCCCCGTCAATGGCCCTATCCCGTTTCGATCCTGTTTGGTAAACCAATCGTCGAACCCAAAGATGCCCACCAAGTCCGATTTGCTGTTCAAGAACTGGGAGCGACTGCGATGGAGGCGGCCAAGTCCGGGGAGTTGACCCCTGCCAGATTGTTCATTCGCGCCTGCAAGAAGACGTCCAAGCGTCCCCGCATGGCAGATTCAACAGGCCTGGAGCTGAGCGGACGCAAATTGCTCACGTCCGCATTGGCATTCCGGCGAGTCCTGTTGCGCGATGTCCTTGCCCGTGACGAACAGCATGTCGGAATTCTGCTGCCGCCCACCGTTGGCTGCGGCCTGGCCAACCTGGCTGTCACGCTGGCTCGACGAGTGACTGTCAACCTGAACTACACAATGTCCGAAAAGGATATCAACTACTGCATCCGTGACGCCGGCGTCAAACATGTCATTACGAGTAAAAAGTTTCTGGAGAAGAAACCGTTCAACCTGGAGGTGCCATTCGTTTTCCTGGAAGACATGAAGGAACAGGTCCGCACCGTGGATGGGCTGCTGGCAGGACTGGGTGCCTTCGCCATCCCCGGTCCCATCCTGGACCGACTGCTGGGACTGACGCGCGTAAAACTCGACGACCCGATCACGGCGATTTACACCTCCGGCTCCACCGGGGAACCTAAGGGAGTTCTGTTGTCACAGCACAACATCTCCGCCACCATCGACGCGGCCAATCAGATCTTCCAGGTGGAAGATGATGACGTGGTCCTGGGGGTCGTCCCGATCTTCCATTCACTGGGCTATATCGCCGCGCTCTGGTTGCCGATGTGTCTGACGCCCAAGGTGGTCTACCACGTCAACCCGCTGGACGCGAAGGAGATTGGAAAGCTCGCTCAACAACATGGCGTTTCGATCCTGTTCGGCACTCCGACATTTCTGCGCGGCTATCTGAAACGGTGCGAGAAAGAGCAGTTCCACCGACTGGACCTGGCAGTTGTGGGGGCGGAAAAGCTGCCCGTCGATCTGGCGGAGCAGTTTCAGGCCAAGTTCGGCATCCTTCCGTCCGAAGGCTACGGAGCGACCGAAACATCGGGCCCCGCAGCGGTCAACATCCCGGACCATCGCTGCGGCATGGTGACCCAGAAGGGGACCAAGTTGGGAACCGTCGGCCGGCCACTTCCCGGTGTGGTCATCCGGGCGGTTGATCCCGCCACTCGCGAACCGTTGACCGTCAATCAGGAAGGCCTGCTGCTGATCAAGGGCCCGAATGTCATGCTCGGCTACTGGAACCGCCCGGAAAAGACCGTTGCGGCGATCAAAGACGGCTGGTACGACACCGGCGATATGGGACTGGTGGACGACGAAGGGTTCGTCCATATCACGGGTCGCATCAGCCGCTTCTCCAAGATCGGCGGTGAAATGGTGCCGCACCTGCGCATCGAAGAATGTCTTTTGAAGATCTGCGAAGATCCCACCAATACCGACGCCGGAATTCAGGTCGCCGTCTCTTCGGTTCCCGACGACAAGAAGGGCGAACGAATCATCGTCCTGCACAAGCCGTTGTGTAAGCCCGCGTCACAGATCATCGACGAACTTGCCAAAGAAGGCCTTCCCAACCTGTGGATCCCGTCGACCGATTCGTTCATCGAAGTCGCTGAAATCCCGGTACTGGGCACGGGAAAACTCGACCTGCGCGCGATGAAACAGATGGCATTGGACCGGACGAAACCTGCGTAGATCATGAATCGGGATGACGGTTTCGTTGACCCAGCATAATTGCAGCCTGCTTACTGCTGAAACTTGGGGTGCCATTTGACGAAGGTTTTCAGATTCTGAGCGCAGCTCGCGGGCTCGAAGTTCCAGATACGAAGTTGCAAGTCGAATGGGTTCGTCGATATTCCATGTCTCGACCCTGAACGTGTTGCGAGGACTCGCTAACAAATCCGCGACGCTGATGCAGGCATCCTTTCAACCCATCAATTATGGATTCAACCGCTGCCACTTCCATCCGCCGTCCGCTTGTCGTTCATAGACGAAACGATCATGCAACCGCCCCGGGCCGCCCTGCCAGAATTCGATGCGGTTGGGCACGACCCGATATCCCCCCCAGTGAGCCGGGCGGGGGACCGGACTTCCGGTGAATTGTCGGCGAAACTCTTCCACCCGCTCGGCCAGTGACTCCGCGGAATCCAGCGGCTGACTTTGACGGGACGCCCAGGCTCCCAGTTGACTCTGCAGCGGGCGAGTGGCGTAGTAGGCATCGGATTCACTTGCCGATGTCTGTTCCACATGGCCTTCGATGCAGATCTGGCGTTCGAATTCCCGCCAGTGAATCACCAGCGCCGCCCGGGGGTTCTCGGCCAGTTGAGTCCCCTTGCGGCTGTCGTAGTTCGTGTAGAACACAAACCCCCGCTCGTCCGCCCCGCGCAGGAATAATGTCCGTGCCGACGGAGCACCATCACGCGTTGCGGTCGCGACGGTGATCGTTTCCCAGTCAAAGATCTTCGCCGCTAAGGCGTCATCCACCCACCGTTGAAACTGCACAAACGGATCGCCTGCAAGTTCCTCTTCATGCAGCCGGGACCGGGTAAAATCACGATGTTCGACGGGTAGCGTCATGACACAATTCCTGCTCCTGGAGTCGCCAATCCGAGATCAGCCCGTGGTAACAGGGGTTTGACCCGTTGGAGGCAATCGATTCACCTTGAAAATCGGCTGCCCGGACGGGGTCAGACCCCTGTTACCACGGGCTGAAACCGGGCAGGATACCGTTCGTCGAATGCGAATGGCGAGTGACGTCGTACGGAAGTCTCATTTTCAAGACGAGTAATCACCATGGGAGACTTGAAGGATCGGCGCTTGATCTATCTCAAGGGATTCCTGTTCCTCCTGGGAATACTGCTGGCCGCGGGAACGTTGCTGCTGGAAAACCTGAGCCTGCGAACGGCCGTCCTGCTGGCCCTGACCATCTGGTGCTCGGCCAGATTCTACTACTTCCTGTTCTACGTGATCCAGCACTATGTCGACGACAAGTACCGCTTCGCCGGAGTCTGGGCATTTGTCGTCTATCTCTGGCGAAGCCATCCCAAGGGTTAGTTAGCGAGGTCGGATTATTCACCACTGATGGCACGGATCAAGATAACTGGCGAGAAGCACCGGTCGCCGGACGGGCAAACCGGTGTCCTCACATTCATCGCAAGTTTTCAAAGAGCATCATCGCCCAGTCGATACCGTCTCAGCCGAACCGCTCACACAGGATTGTCACAACCGCGCCCGACGAAACCCTGGGTCTTTGGTGGAACAAGACGGCCACGGATGAAACACGGATGAAACACGGATAATTCCAGACTGGCACGGGTGTCCACCTTATAACTCCCTGTATTGCCTCTGCTTCCTCCTGTGAACACCATCCTCCGATCCTGTTCACCACTGGGACTGCAAACCGCTTCGTCCTGAAACGGCGAGTCCCCAGTCAATCGGTTGCGCCAGCGTCAGCAGTTGACGGGGCTGTCGGGCGCGGTTGTGACAGTGGTGGGTCTCGGATAATAGACGGGGAAGAAGATTTCACAGGAGGGGCAGAGAAAGCAGAGGCAAGACAGGGAATCACGGGGCGAGGAAAGATAGCTGTTCAACGGTTGTCGTTGAAAATAACTGAACTGCACCGCCGAATCGGCCGTTGAGGTATCACGCCGGGTTTGCAGTTTCGCGCTGCATCGCTGGCATCCCCACGACCGGCAGCGGATCCCGTGCTGGTCGTTCGTCGTCGTCCGGGGCAATTTTGTCGAGAGGCATGCTGTCGACGCTTTGCCGCAAGAGCATGTAGGTGATCGTCGCGCAGGTCCAGAAGAGGCTGAGGCCGTAGATTCGCGGTGCCAGCGCACAGAGGTCTTCGGCCAGCAGGCGGGCCAGTGGCGTGACCTCGGTCTCGCCCATTCCCGCCTGAATGGCCACTTCGGCCGCACGCAATGTCCAGAACGCCAGGGCGTTGACCAGGTACATGGCGACCAGGGCCGCCCCGGCGGAGACGATCCAGCACCAGGCGAAATACCAGGGCCGCCCCGTCCACAGGCTGTAAGAACGACTCAGTCCACCAAAGCCGTCGCAATCATCGGTCGCAATCGCCGCCACCATCAGCGGCCAGCCCAGGACCATGGCAATCAACAGGAAAGCGGCGATCAGGCTGCAGGCGACGACGACCGGCGTCAGCAATGCCGCCAGCGCGGATCCCAGCCAGGGAATTCGTCCGGGAAACGCGGCCAGCGATGCCAGCAGCAACATCACCACGGCAGCGCCCGTGGGTAGCAATGGTGCCACAACTCCGTGAATCCAGCGACTCAATCCGAACTGAATGGCCTTTCGAAACGATCCCGCTTCTTTCAACGCAAACTGCCGCGCGGCCAGTCGACAGATCGCCAGGCCGAACAGTGACCAGACCGCCACCGACCAGGCCAGTTCACCAGCGATCGACAGTCGCGACGTCAGGGACCTCGGCGTGCGGAACGATTGCACGGTTGAACGCACGACCGCGTTCCATGGTTCTGCCGATTTTACCGCGCGCGAAAATGGCCACGGCCCGGGGGGAGCCTGGGTGGCTTCACCGGGCAGGCTGAGTTCCCCGGCGGAATCGAAGTTGATTCCCCCCGGTAGCACGATGTCGTCCGGCGAATGAAAGACGATCGACGCCAGCCACGTACCCAGCCACAGGCAGAAAACGGCGAGTGTTGCCACAACAAGTTGTCGAAACGACATCGCAATCTCGACCGCCCGAAACAGGTGCAGCCACGGTAAGTAGCGGTGATACGGGATCCGATCAGGAAACGTCATACAAAGCTCGCCGCAAGGACCATTCTGTTTTCAAGTCGCCATGAAAGCCGACCGTTTGGCAATGTCGGTGATTGAGGTGTCAGATGCAACCCATCTTCAGGGACATCGCCTGTTTCAAAATGGGAATCAGATGCCACGGTGATGGAGAACTCGACATGGCCGTGCCGATCGAGCACTCGTACGGCCTTCCCGAAGACGGTAAGACCGTGGCATCCCAATTTACTTCTTCGGAGTCAGCTTGACGGTGACATTGTCGATCTCAAACGACAAATTGAGGGGCGTGAACAGCTTCTGGAAGAACTCATCCGCCGAAGCCCCTTCCAGTGTCAGATCGACGGTCTGGTCGAGATCGATTCCGGCACTCTTCAAGGCGGCGGCATCGTACACGAAGACCACTTTGGATCGTTCCAGTTCCCGCATGACGCCCCGCACGGGTGCTCGCTTGAAATTCAAGGTGTACTTTCGCTGACGCAATGGTGCCACGACCGGAGTGGCTGGTTTTCGAGTCGTGGGATTCAGCAACTGCACCACTTCTTCCTGTTCCTCCACCGTTCCCCGCACGACAAACTCGCCGCCGTCCAACCGGGCATCCAGATCCGGAAGCTGTTCAGAGACGAGCTTTTGCATGTCGGCAGCCGTTCGTCCCTTAATGCGCGGACGCCGTTCGACGACGACCGTGTCCGGGATCGGGACCAGTTCGATCCCCTGACCTCCGTCCAGCCAGGCAAATGTCAGATTCCATTGAATCAAGACCAGCGACAAGGCCTCAGCAGCCGTGACGCCAGGCAGGGTGTTGCCCGCCCACAAATCGTGCGGCACACGTTCGGCGTGTCGAATCTCCAGGCGATTCTGGTCCGCGATCTGCTGCAGGATCTCGCTCGGGGTGTTTAGATCCTTCCACGTCACGGTCTGGCGTTTCGTCAGTTCCGCGCGACGCCGTTCCGTCACCGGTTGCGACTTGGATTGCAGTTCGGCGGTTCGCAGTTCGATCAACGTCCGCAGCGGCCGCACGGCTCCGGCGGGACCGACGTAAACGACGTTTTCGGGAATGCTCACCTGGGCCGCCACTTTTTCGGCGATCTCCTGCAGACCGTCCTGCAGCGAGCGATTGACAATCTCCAGCGGCATCCGGATCGTCGGATCGATGCGGCGATCCAGCAGGATGGCCACCCGGCGCTGGGAGGCCAGGGTGTACAGCAGTTCCCGCAACTCGACGTTGGCCCAGGTTCCGGAGGTGGCCTGATCGAGTTCCACGCGGAATTTCGGACCGGTCAGGTATTCCACGGCAGGTCGCTCGCCCGCCTCGGCCAATGGGATCTGGCCGGCGTGACAGACGGCAAGAATCAGCCCGATAATTGTCACCATCGGAAAACCTGACTGATAGAATCGGCTTGTCTCAGGCATCTCGTGGAATTGGAATGGTTCCGATGCTACCATTCAGAAGCTGTCAGTGTCCAATTCCCGTCTCCCCGCGCCCCACGAAAGCTGCCAGAACATGCTTCCGACACACGCCGTCGGCATCGACTTGGGAACGACGTACTCCTGTATCGCCTATCTGAATGAGCATGGCGAACCGATCACGATCCCCAACAAGGATGGGGAACTGTCCACGCCATCGGTGGTCCTGTTTGAAGACGATCATGTGGTGGTTGGCACGGAAGCGATGCGCAACTCGATCCGCCACCCCGACCGCGTCGTCGTCCACGCCAAGCGTTACATGAACAACCCCGGTCACCGGTGGAAAATCGCGGGCAAAAGTTATTCGCCGGTCGATATCAGCACGCTGATCCTGAAGTCGATGCTGGACAGTGCCCGTGAGAAGATCGGGGCCATCGATCGGGCCGTGATCACGGTCCCCGCGCAGTTCAGCGATGTGCAGCGTCAGGCGACCGCCGAAGCGGGTCGACGGGCGGGCCTGAAGCAAGTCGACATCATCAACGAACCCGTGGCTGCGGCGTTGTGCTTTGTGCTGGGGACCGAAGGGATCTGGTTCACCGAACTGGCGACCGCCCAGACCATCATGGTCGTCGACCTGGGGGGCGGTACCTTCGACCTGTCGCTGGTCCGCTACCAGAAGAACGAAGTCCGCGTCATCGCCAGCGGCGGTGACCTGCAACTGGGGGGCCTGGACTGGAACCGGGCCCTGGAAGTGGCCATCGGCAAGCAGTTTCAGAAGGAATTCGGAGTCGATCCGATGCGGGATCGGGAAAGTGCCCAGGCCCTGGCGCTGGAAGCCGAACAGACCAAGCGCAGCCTGTCCGTCCGTCCCAAGGCCGCTCTGACCTGTGCCGCGGGCGGACAACGCAAGACGTACCAGGTCGAACTCGAACAGTTCGAACGGCTGACGCACGACCTGGTCGAACGGATGGAAGGCCTGACGCTGGATCTGCTCAAAGAAAACAGCATGGGCTGGGCCAAGGTCGACGTGGTCCTGACCACCGGCGGTTCCTCGCGCATGCCGATGGTTCGATCGCTGTTCAAGAAACTCAGCGGCCGCACCCTGAATACGTCGCTGTCGCCGGATCAGTCGATCGCGCATGGAGCCACGTACTATGCCGGGATGCTGCTGACCAACAGCGCATTCGCCAAGTCGATCATGAACCCCACGGCCGCCGCCCGGCTGGCTCAGTTCAAGCAGCAAAGCGCCACCGCCCGTTCGCTGGGTCTATTGATTCGCGATGCCGAAACACAGACCCGAGTCCCCCACTACATCCTGCCGGCCAACACGCCGCTGCCGGTTGAAGTGTCGCAAATCTACGGGACCGTGTCGGACAATCAGCGACGGGTTCACCTGAGAATTGTGGAAAGCGGAACAGCCGCGGATTCGCAGTTTGTCGAACTGGGAACCTGCCAGATCGAGCCGCTGCCCGAGAACCTGCCCGAAGGGACCGAGATCGAAGTCACGATTTCGTACGATGAACAGGCCCGTGTGCATGTGAATGCCAAGGTCTTGAAGACCGGTCAGGTTGCCCACACCGAAATCGTTCGTCCGGAAAACCTGGTCGTCAAAGCCCTGAGCGAGGGTGCAGCCGACGAACCGGACGAAAAAGGCACCGAAGTCGCCGTCAAGTCGACTCCGGCGGTGAAAGCCGCTCCCGCTGCTCAAACGCCACCCAGGCCGTCGACGTCGGCGGTTCCCTCGGCCAAAGCCACCCCCGGCCTGCCGCCATCCGGTTCCGTTTCGAAGATCTCCGCCGAGTCGCCGGCCAGGCTGAAGTCTTCAACCCCGGCACCACTGGGACCCAAGGCGGTTCCCGCCCCGAAGCCGGTCCCCGGAGCCCGGCGACCCGGTTCGCCACTGGACAGTTCAGATCAGCCGGTTCCCCTGTGCAACAAATGCGGCGAGCCCCTGGATTCCCGGGGCGTTTGCCCCAGCTGCAAATCCAGCGGGCCGGTCAAACCCGCATCGAAGGGACCGGCCCCCAAGCCGACGGCGAGTCAATTCGCGGGGCGTTCGACCCTGATGAAATCGGGATCGATCCCGGTTCCCCCCCTGCCCGACGATGACGAAATCATCGAATTGGGTTCCAAACCCGCGCCCCCCGCCAAAAGACCCGTTCCCGCCCCGCCGGGCTCGGGTGCTCCCAAACCGAAGGTGAAGGCACCGCCGCTGCCGCCGAATGCCGGAGGCCCCAAGCCCGGCGGACCCAAACCGGGAACTGTCAACAAGAAACCCCGCAATCCCCAGGAGATCGGCGAGGACGAGTTCTGGGACATCGTCGACGAATAACCGTCAAAAAAACGGCGATTTCCCGGGTTTCCATTTCCCGGGGACCCCATTTTCCCCTGACTTTTGATTTCTCGCCCATTTTTCAGGAATTCACCCGCAATCCTCATCGTCTGGGAATAAACCCCCAGTCAGCCGAATCTACCTTCGTGAGAGGTCGCCATGGCGGACGGAAAGCGCCTTCCAACAACGAACGAACTGATCGAGCAGCATTCCGCGTTGCTCTATCGGTATGCGTATCGACTGACGGGAGATGCGAACGACGCGGAGGATCTGGTGCAGCAGACATTTCTGCTGGCTCACCAGCGAAGTCACCAGTTGCGTGATGCTGCCGCAGCACGCGGCTGGCTGATTTCCATCGTTCGCAACGTGTTCCTGAAGTCATTACGACATCGACATCGCGGTCGATCGCTTGAGGAAATCGAGGAACCGCAGGTCGAAGTCGCTCTGGACGCACCGATTCATGTCGAGCGATTGCAGCGGGCATTGCTGGACCTGGCCGAAGAATTCCGTTCACCACTGGTCTTGTATTACTTCGAAGAGTTCAGCTATCAGGAGATTGCCAATCACATGGGTGTTCCGATTGGAACGGTCATGAGCCGGCTGTCCCGCGGTAAGGCGTACTTGAAGAAGCAATTGACGGACGAACCCGACAGGCTGCCCGCAGCGCGGCCTGACGATGCTCGTCCCCGGGAAATGGCGTTGTATCACTGACGGGGGTTGCCATGGATTGCCGCACGGCACAGGCACAATTCGATTTCGCGACACGCAGCCTGGATGCTGCCAGCGCCCCCGATGCGCAAGCCGCCCTGCGTCACGCGTCCGACTGCCCCGACTGCCACAGGATCCTGGAATCCCGGCAGCAGTTCGACCGCACAGTCGCCAGCAGCATGATCGATGTGCCGCTGCCCCAGGGGTTGAACGAACGGTTGCTGGCCGCCGTGGGAACCACTCCGGCCCCAGCGCCCGTGGCGTCGCCATCGCCCCGCCGCCATTCACGACGCTGGCTGGCCGCAGGAGTCATCGCGACACTGGTGCCGCTGCTGCTGTTCGTGTTCACTCCGCGTCCACACATCCTGACAAACGCGGACATTCGCGAACTGGCAGCCAACCTGAGCAGCCTGTCCGTGGACTCGCAACAGGTCGCCTTCATCCCCCCCTCGGGCTGGCGTTCGCAGCGTTCGATTCAACTGGTTCAGCCAGCGCGACTGGCGAACGTGAACGGAGCGACCGTCCCGGTTCTCGGCTTCGAGCTGAGTACCGACCGCCGGGCCCCCAGGTCGACCGGCTTTTTGATTCGCCTGACGCCATCGCAATGGCACTCCACGCTGGAAGCGACCTCGATGATCTCGGCAACGGTCCAGTACGAATCCTTCGGCACCTGGGTCGTCTGGCGTGAAGGCGACACGGTCTTCGTCTGCGTCCTGAACGACAACGCCCACGTCATGCGCCGCCTGCAGGAACTGATCGCCGGCAATCGCGGCTTGACCTGAACAACGCTGTGCGTCATTTCCGCGCCGTGCCCTTAACCCTCAACGGACCCCAGTTCTATCGCTTCACGCATGCGGTAGCGTCTCAGTTTTGAATGGTCCCCTTCCGAGTCGAGGATCCGGCGGACAAATTCATCAAAGCCTCGAGCCACAATCGGAAGCTCACCGCCAATTTCGGCATGGGGACCTCCCAGCACGACCCATTTCCCATACTTGTATTGCCGAAGTCGAATCGGGTAACAGGCGATCATGGCAAAAGTGCCGTCCGCCATCGTGCAGAACCGCACCCACTCCGTGCTTCCCGGGAGCGGATGGTCTGCGGGGCGGATTTCCGCGGTCCCCAGGACGGGAAGTTCGTTGACCGCATCGCACTCACGCAGAGCATGAAACCGAACCGAATGCGGACCGGGAAAGATCTCGACCCCATCGCAAAAGCGATAGAAATCCACCAGTTCGACGGGAAAGGAACCGCTGAATTCGATCGGCCCCGCGGGCCGCCTTGTCAGGATCTCACGGCGACTCAGGTTCAGTTCGCCGTATTCCAGGATCCATCGCTTGCGATCCCCCCACAGAAACGACTGAAAGGCCTCGTTTCCCGCCGACGGCGCAGGGTTGAATTCTTCCAATTCCTGGTAGATCCGATGCCGGATTCCGCAGCGGCGAACGGCCCACCCGAGCTTCGGCCGCAGCGCTCCGGTCTCTTCATTTTGAGTGACTCCGAGGAATCCTCCCAGTAGTTCAAACGTCCCGGCCCTCGCCGGCTGACCGTCGGCCCCCACGATGTCATGGTGAATCGGAACAACCGAGATGCCTGAGGGAAGTGAGCTTGCCGTCGTCATCGCGTCAGGGTCACTCAACAGTCTGTTCCGTACGTTGTATACGCCCATCTCCCCTTTGGTATACGGAACGAATTTGACCATCCAGCCGTTAATGTTCGTCTCACCATAAGCGTCTTGTCGTTTGTGGATATTCCGCCAGAAATCGAGATTCACCGCACCACCCGAGGCCAGATGAAACTCATCCAGGATCGGGTCCAGGGCTTCGTGCCACCAGTTCAGGCCGACATCATTCAGCACCTGAGCCCGGTCGCGAAGAGTTTGCCAGTCGTCCGTAGATCCCTCCAGCGTGATTTCCGGAATCCCACAGATACATCGCATCACGAACTCATAATAGGGTTCGAGCACGTCCATCACCGCGATCTGGCAGGCGATCCGCTCCAGCGATCCCGTGGTCGAAAACTCACACTCAAACCGATCGTAGCGTTCACCCAGTTCGTTTCGCAGGCAGAGAGAAAACTGGGAGACAATGTCGCTCCAGGGATTTTCAGGACTTCCTGCGACCAGCGGTTCGACACGTTCGATTTCAACTTTCTTCCGGCCCTGATGCGGCACAAACGTGTCGCGCGAGGCCTCGGGATCAACATGGACATGCTGCGCGATCCCCTGCAGGATCGCCAGCCACAGCATATCGGGTGACAGCACCAGCGACCTGTGCTCACTGAACGCCTGATGAGTGGCTGCAATCAACGGATGACTGACCACTCCGGTGATGACACTGGTCGTGTAATCACAACACGATTCCAGTCTGGTGTCGTTCCGACGGCCGTGATTTCCCAGGAGCAACGAAATTGCCCCGGGCAGTTTCGTCGTTGGCAACAACGTCGATGCCGGTTCAACACTGTGGACGCGAAACGTGGTCGAGTGACCACACTTTCCCGTCGAATGGGACGCGGGCAGGTTCAACACGGAAACTCCTTACGAATTCATCACACGAGGAGTAGACGTGGATACTTCTGGTTCCCAAGCTGAAGCTTGGGAACGAGGAACCACCCGAATTATCAACCGCGAATGACTCGAATTTCCACAAATCAGAATACCAGAACCAGAGGAGTCTCGCGCGGGCCGCACGTGTGGACATGGCTACTTCGGCGTCCATCGCTATCGCTCGACGATCCAAAACGCCATTGCGCCAATCCCGCCAGCGACAAACCCGATGACTGCCGCCGATACAATCATGGGTACGACATCATCAGGGTGGGTATACTTTGAGATGCAGTAGACATCCACAACACACGAGCCGACGGTCAGCAGCGGACCAGAAATAAATGCGATCGCAGGAAGCCAGAGGCGACGAACAACCGTGCTGGAGGGCGATTTCATCGACCGCACCAGTGCCGAGCCAGCCAATGCGACAAAGATCCCCGCCGCCAGATTGCCGCGCATATCAAACATCTGGACACCTCAACCCTCTTCCCAACCCATGCCCAAACTTCCAGGACACGACCGCCTTTCGGATGCCACCGAACGCAGTGAATCTGAACGATCCATAAGTTGGAACACGACATCAAGCGTATCCATTCGGAAGCCAAACGACAACAGGCCTGTGAGCCGGTGATGGTCGAGTGAAGCTCGGGACATTCAATCGCCGATCTGATATCCTCGGTCATCTCCTTCTTTGCGGGAACATCATGGCACGGCGAGATTGGACACGTGACGAATTGTTGCTGGTGATGAACCTGTATTGCCAGATCACGTTCGGGCGAATGCACAAAGGAAATCCACTCGTCAAGCAGCTCGCCGCGGCAATCGGCCGAACCCCGTCAAGCGTGGCGATGAAGCTCGTCAACTTGGCCTCATTGGATCCCGCCCATCAAAAACGGGGCGTCAAAGGATTGTCGGGCGCTTCCAATGCGGACCGCCAGATTTGGAGTGAGTTCCATGAGGATTGGGAGCGACTCGCCATCGAAAGCGAAGAACTCAGAATTGAACGTGGTTTGCCAATCGATGCGGCCAAAGATCCTGAGGATCAAGCCGACACGAATGCCTTCGGCGGTCCCACTGAATCGTCGCGAATCGTCAAAGTGCGCCTGGCCCAGCGATTCTTCCGCAAGACTGTAATGGCCAGCTACGCCCAAAAGTGTTGCATCACGGAGATCAGCCATCCGGCATTCTTGATTGCAAGCCATATCCTGCCCTGGAGCGAGTATCCAGAACATCGCACAGATCCCCGTAACGGCCTCTGCCTTTCGCGCCTACACGATGCCGCGTTCGACAGACACCTGATCACGTTTGACGAGGATTTTCGACTAGTAATATCACGCGAACTGCGTTCCGCACTGTCGAATCAGGTCCTGAACGATTCCTTTGCTCGATTCGAGGGAAAGGCTTTGCGACTTCCGCGAAAGTTCGGCCCCTCGCAGGAGTTTCTGATTGCCCATCGGTCCGAGTTTGTCGCCTGAATGTTCTCGCAATTCAGGGTCGGTAGGCCACTTTCATCACGTGAGGATCCCGTTGCACGCAAGTTTTGGCGTGCGTCCAACGGGAGCGGCGGTACCTGGTTTTGAGCAGGAGCTCGAATTGAGTTGAGGACACTGCCTTCATGAGGCGAAGACCTCGCGGGGATCTGCGCGGCATGTCTCGGTCCCTTGCTCGTGCGTCGGGCTACTTTGTCGAGGCTTCAGAACGCTCGCCAGACGCGCGAGTTTTGAAGTTGCGCTGTTTTTCTTGCGACTTCACACGACCAGATCACTTGCCAGCAATGAACGTGAATTCTATCCGTGTCTTCCGCGTTTTCCGTGTCCAATTGCTGATGCAGAAAGTCCTGCCAAGTCCGACAGGAAACTCCAACGCTTCTTTGCGGCAAGCAAAGACATCGAATGCAGGATTTGCACCACGAAGGGCACGAAGGTCCACGAAGGAATACAAAGAGATCTTCCTTTCTTCCCTTCGTGGACCTTCGTGTCCTTCGTGGTGAATCTCCTCCGCATGTGGTGAATCTCTACCTCTCAACAGCCGAGCTCGTTTTCGGAGCTCAACTTCAAAACGCGCGAGCACTGCCCTCATGAGGCGAAGCCCTCGCTGCGATCCGCGCGTGATGCCTCGGTCCCTCGCTCGCGCGTCGAGCTACTGTGCCAAGGCGCTGGGTTTATCCGTGTGAAATCCGTGCCAATCCGTGGCGAAGACTCCGCCGGTGGAAATGCAGACAGGCCCCTGATGTTGTCAGGGGCCTGCCTGGGGAATCTCAACGAATACCGAATACCGACCAACTCGCTTACAGGATCTGGCGGATCCGGGTCAGGAAGTCGGTGTTGCTGGGGAACTTCTGCAGGGTCTTGGTGAGTTGTTCCATCGCTTCAACCGGACTCATCGAAATCAGGCTGCGTCGCAACAGCGTTACGCCTTCCAGAACTTCGGGGCCCAGGATCTTTTCTTCGCGGCGGGTGCCGGATTTGGTGATGTCGATCGACGGCCAGATCCGGCGGTCGGCCAGGTCGCGGCTGAGCACCATTTCCATGTTGCCCGTTCCCTTGAACTCCTGGAAAATCGCGTCGTCCATCCGGCTGCCGGTGTCGATCAGGGCCGTGCCGACCACCGTCAGCGACCCCCCTTCTTCGAACTGGCGGGCCATCCCGAACATCTTCTTGGGCAGGTCCATCGCCTTCACGTCCAGACCGCCGGTCCCGGTGCGGCCCGAGTTGGTCCATTTGTTGAACGCCCGCGCGGTTCGCGTGATGCTGTCCAGCAGCAGGAAGACGTCGCGGCCCGCTTCGGCCATGCGCTTCGATCGTTCAAACACCAGTTGGCTGACCCGGATGTGGTTTTCGACTTCGCGATCCAGCGAGGAAGCGACCACTTCGCCATGCACGCGGCGGCGCATTTCGGTCACTTCTTCCGGTCGTTCGTCGATCAACAGTACGATCAGGTAAATATTGGGATAGTTCTTGCTGACGGCGTCGGCGATTTCCTGCAGCAGCATCGTCTTGCCGGTTCGCGGCGGGGCGACGATCAGGGCCCGCTGGCCCTTGCCGATCGGCGTCAACAGGTCCATGACGCGCATCGTGATCGGTGTCGGACCGGTTTCCAGGCGGATTTGTTCGTGCGGATTGATCGGCGTCAGCGCGTCGAAGTTCTTGATTTCGGCGTACAGTTCGGGCAGCCGGCCTTCGATGGTCTGGATCGACTTCAGGCGTGGGCCCTGGCCGCGGCCACCGGGAACGCTTTCACCGGTGATCAGGACTCCTTCGCGCAGACCGTGCTTTTCGATGAGTGAGCCGGACACGAACGAATCGCTGTCCTGAGAAACGTAGCCGGCCTTGGGGTCACGCAGGAATCCGTATCCCTTGGGATGCAGTTCCAGGATCCCCTGAACGGGTGTCAGAACTTCGGGACCGCGTGGTTCGTTGGATTGTTGCTGGGGGCGTGGACCGTGCGGGCCACGTTGCTGACGGTGAGGCCCCGGGGGACCGCGCCGGTCCATCTGCTGACCGTTGCGACCGCGTGGAGGCCGCCCCTGGTTCTGACCGCCCGGGGGCTGGGTATTGTAACCGGTATTGTCGCCCGGTCCGTTGGGTCCGCGTCCGCGACCGCGACGACGTCGGCGACGACGCTGTCCGTCGGCATAGTAGTCTCCGCCGCCACCGGGTTGACCACCTGGAAACCCTTCGCCGCCCCCTTCGGGAGCGGCCCCCGAATCGGAGTCGAGGACTTCAAAATCCATGTCGCGTTCGCTGGGGGGCGAGGCTTCAAATTCGGCTCGGGCAGCCGCGGTCTCTTCCAGCACGTCTTCAATGACGGGCCGCTGAGCTTCCTTTTCGACCTTTCCCGTCTCGACAGATTCTATCGTGCTGATCTCCTCCGCCGGGGGAGCGATCTTTCGTCGACGAGGCCTGGTCGTCTTCTTTGGCACATCCGAATCCATATCTGGCATACAGCATTTCCCGCGATCAAGTACCCTGGCGAAACCACCCAATTCGGCAACCGCCAAACTGGCCATGCCGAGCAAACATTTCATAAATCGGCCGGTCACCCGGCATGATGAATTCTTCGAAGAGTCGGCTGGGTTTCAGCCGTCCATCGTTCTACGCTTCCCCGGTTGGCATGGAGCCACCGAAAGCCACAACCGTGCCAAACTGGAGCGAACCATGAAACGCCCAAAGGTTTTGCACGGACGAAACTGCGCCGCCGACTGTAAGAGGAGTCGTCGTCAGCCGTCACTGGGTTGCGAGCCGTACTCGGTTGAGGCGTCCATCCCTCTCGCGTCACGACAAGGAAATAACAGTCCAGAAGCGAACCACCAGCACCGCTTCTATACCGGCGAGAAAACAACAAGCGCCCCGCAGAAGATCGCCGCGAACGACAGGCCCCCCGCGTCACAAGCATCCAACCCGACTGACAACGTCGGCAAGGTTGAGTGAAATGACTCGCGAGGTCACTGCGGCGGAGCACCAAGTGCAATCCTACGCCGTCGGAGTCTGACAAGAGAACCAGAAGTCTCTTTTGTCACCGGAAGACGACTTCACACCTCGTCCGCTCGGCAACCGTCGGATTCTGATTTCTCAGAATCCATCATTAATCTATCAAGGATGATATCGAATGCAACTGTTCTGTCAATTCAAGTCTTGGGCAGAATGCGAGACTTGAGGAAGAACGAAAATCGGCTGGCGGACGGTCCCCCCGCCCCGATAGGCTCTTGGTTCTCGACCTGATGCGAAAAACGAACTACGGAAAACGGAAATCGCCTTGAGCAGGACAGGATTTTCTTCCGCACAGCCGGGTTTCAACTAAAGAAGCTGCGGCAGAGGAATTGAGATTCAATCCACGGTAAACTTCGCGTGGCCCGCCCACGTTTCCAAATGTTTTTTCGGTTCGCCAGTTCCTTCGACATCCGCCGTGCCCAAACTTCGACTTTTCTCAGGAGCGCTGCAACCTTGGCTTCAACTTCCTGCGATACCAGCCTGACGCGCTTCTTTCGTTTCACAGGCGCCATGCTGCTGGCAGTCACGGCGCTGCATCCGTCCCTCTCGACCGCCAATGACCCCGCCGTTTCCGGATTCCAACCGACCCTGGTGGTCTACAAGAACGCCAAGGTGGTCACGGCCCCAGGTCAGGTGCTCGACAAGGCACATCTGCTGATCAAAAACGGCCGGGTCAGCGCGATCGGGACCGATGTGCCGATTCCCACCGATGCCGAGATCATTGACACTGAAGGACTGACCATTTTCCCCGGCTTCATTGATGCCGGGGCCTCCATCTTCCTGCAGGATGCCAAACCACAGGCCGTCGAGGGCCGGGCGATCGAAATCTCGAAATACGCCCTGGCCGGGATGCGACAGGATGACCGCAATGGACTGACACCCGAATTCATCGCCGGCGAACATCTGAACCCGCGTGCGGAAGATCAGGAACGGTATCGGCAGTCGGGTTTCGTCGCCGTCCACGTTCTGCCCCATGGTCGCATCGCCAGCGGTCGCGGGACCGTGCTGAACCTGGCTGCCCTGCCCCTGCGCGAATCCGTGTTGCTGCCCGCGTCGTTCGCCACGCTGCAATTGTCCGAACGAGGCGGTGGAGACTACCCCAGCACGAACATGGGTGTGCATGCGCATCTGCGCCAGGCATTCCTCGACGCCCAGCGCCATGCGACTCAACAACGCCTGTTCGCCGACAACATTCCCAACATTCCCCGCCCCGCGGCCGACGCTGCCCTGGACGCACTCACGGCGATGCGAACCCCGGAAATCAAGACCGTCTTTGTCGCCACGTCGCGCGATGATCACGACCGCGCGTTGAACTTTGCCGCCGAACATCAACTGCGTCCGGTCATCTGGGGGGGCCACGAAGCCTACCGTGTCGCCGAACGACTGAAGAAAGCAGACGCCGACGTGATTGCACATGTCGACTTTGGTGACGAGCCCAAGGTCGAAGCGGCCAAGCCGGGCGATGATCCCTATGCCGACCTGCCGGAGCCACAGCAGGTTCGCGAGCACAAGCAAAAAGAATGGAAGCAGCGAGTTTCTGGACTGGCCGAATTGCACAAAGCGGGCATCCGCTTCGCGCTCTCGTCGCGTGACGGTCGAGCCCCCGCCGACCTTTTGAAAGGCCTGCGTCAGGCCATCGCCAACGGCCTGGATCGCGACGCCGCACTGGCGTCCCTCACCACGCAGGCGGCAGCCATCCTGGGCGTCGAACGGGACCTGGGCACGATCGCCGTCGGACGCCCTGCCTATTTCGTCGTGATGACCGGTCCGTTTGAGAGTGAATCGTCCAAAGTCCGGTACATCGTCATCAATGGCCAGCGCTACGAATATCACAAGGATGCCAAGCCGGTCGCTCCGCCCACACCCGGCGAACCCGCCCCGATCCAGGTCGGCGGCACGTGGACGGTCGAGATCGATTCGTCCGAAGGAAAGCTGAAGGGTGAACTGGAACTGACCCAGGGAGACCGCGCCCTGTCCGGCCGATTCCAGAGCGAGCAGGGGGACGGACGATTGACGTCCGGGAAGGCTTCGGCCGGGGGGATCGAATTCATCGTCGCCATCGGTGCCGGCGAGAACGCCGTCCAGTTGAAGTTCGACGCCAAACTCGACGGCGCTGTCCTGCGCGGGAACCTGAAGTCCCCGTTCGGTGCCGCCACCCAATGGACCGCCCAGAGACTGGAACCCAAGCCTCAGCCGAACGCCACCATCCAACTGGGACAGATCGAATCTGTCGACGAACCCAGGTCCGGCGGGTCGGCCGATGCACTGGCACCTTCCAACTCGGGAACCTCACCCACCCCCAGAACCGAACCGCCGGTGGAATTCCCCGAAGACCGGCGCGCCCGCCCGATCCAGACGGGCGGCAATGTACTGATCAAGGGCGGGACCGTCCTGACCGCCACCGGCAAGACGCTTCCCGGCACTTCCCTCCTGGTGAAGAACGGCACGATCACGGCCATCGGCCCGGATCTGCAACCGGAACCGGGAATGCTGGTGATTGATGCTGCCAATCGCTACGTGATGCCGGGGATCATCGATACTCACAGCCATATCATGATCTCGACCGGGTTGGGTGGCGTGAACGAAGCAACCGCCTCGATCGTCTGCGAAGTCCGCGTCCGCGATGTCGTGAATTCGGCCGACGCCAGTGAATACCGCGCCCTGGCCGGTGGGGTCACCACCGCACGCCTGCTGCATGGGTCGGCCAATTGTATCGGTGGCCAGGACGCCGTTGTCCAGTTGAAGCATGGAACCAGCGCCAACGATCACCTGTTTCCCGGGGCGCACACCGGAGTCAAATTCGCCCTGGGCGAAAACGTGAAATTCCGCAACGGCCGCTTCCCCAACACGCGTCTGGGAGTCGAAGCCACGTTGAATCGTGCCTTCCTAGAAGCCCTCGATTATCGACGCCAGTGGCAGGAGTACGAACGAGCCCGGCAACAGGCGGGGGCCGACGCGGACAAACTGCTGCCGCCGCGCCGCGACCTGCGTCTGGAAGCCCTCGTCGGGATCCTGAACAGTGAAAAGTTCATTCACTCACACTGCTACCGCGCCGACGAAATCCTGATGCTGCTGCGCGTGGCCGAAAATCATGGAATTCGCGTCTGGTCGCTGCAGCACGTCCTGGAAGGCTACAAGGTCGCTCCCGAAATCGTGAAGCATGGAGCCAGTTGCAGCACGTTCGCCGACTGGTGGGCGTACAAGGTCGAAGCGTTCGATGCGATCCCTCACAATGCCGCGTTGCTGCACGAAGCAGGGGCCAACGCGGTCATCAAGAGTGACGACTGGGAACTGATCCGCCACCTGTACCTGGAAGCGGCCAAAACCGTTCGCTACGGCAACATGCCGCCTGATGTCGCGTTGCAGACGATCACGTTGAATCCCGCCAAGGAACTGGGACTGGCCGATCGCCTGGGTTCGATCGAGATCGGCAAACAGGCCGACCTGGCCATCTTCAGTGGCCATCCTCTAAACGCGTATTCCCGGTGTGAACAAACCATCATCGCGGGAGAAGTCTATTTCACGCGTGAGAAGCAGCCGAGTGCCATGAGTCCCTCTGCTGCGGCGGCGTCCGCCAAACCCGCGGACCTGAACCTGCCCAAACCCGAAGAGCGCATTTCGTCGCTTGACCTCAGTCCGGCAAACTCGGGCCGCTATGCCATCGTGGGTGCGACGATCCACCCCGTCGATGCCGACGACATTCCCAACGGTGTCGTCCTGGTCGATGCGGGCAAGATCACCGGCATCGGACCTAACACGCTGGCGATCCCTGAAGGGTTCGCCGTGTTTACTGCAACGGGCCTGCATTTGTATCCCGGCCTGATCGATGCCGGTACATCCGTTGGACTGATCGAGATTGCCAAAGTCCGCGAAACGAGCGACCTGAGTGAGATCGGTCAGTTCCAGGCCGATCTGCGTGCGGGGATCGCCGTGAATCCGGATTCCGAACTGATTCCCGTCGCCCGGGCCGGTGGGATCACCGCGACACTCTGTCTGCCGGCCGGTGGCGGCAACATGACGTCCCATGGCCGGGTCCACGGCGCGATCATCCCGGGCCAGACATCCCTGGTGCAATTCGCCGGTTGGACGATGCCGGAAATGGTCTTCAACATGGAAGCGGGCCTGCACCTGCTGTGGCCGTCCGGCAAGGATCGCAAGCAGCCGACCGAAGATCTGAAGAAGCACCTGGCCGCGGCCCGACTGTACGACGCCGCCCGGACAAACGAAGCCGAAGCCCGCAAGGTCGATCCTCAGGCCCCGGCCCTGTTGATCGACCCGCGTTACGAAGCCCTGCGTCCCTATTTGCGCGGAGAACGCCCGGTGTATGTCGAAGCCGAATCGAAGCAGGAGATCCTGGAAGCGCTGCACTTCGCCAGGCAGGAAAAACTGAAGATCGTCCTGTGTGGTGCCATCGATGCCTGGAAGGTTGCCGACCAGATCAAGGCAGCGGAAGTCCCGGTGATCATCGGTCCGGTCATGCGGAAGCCGCTGGAAGAATACGATCCGTTCGACGCGCCGTACGCCAACGCCGGTCGACTTCACGAGGCGGGCGTCAAATTCTGTTTCCGTTCAGACACCGCCTCGAACAGCCGCAACGCTCCGTTTGAAGCGGCGATGTCGGTGGCGTACGGCCTTCCGGAAGCTGTGGCGCTGCGCAGCGTCACGCTGACCTCCGCCGAAATCCTCGGTGCGGCCGATCGCCTGGGTTCACTGACGACCGGCAAATGGGCCAACGCCATCATCACGGATGGTTCCCCGCTGCAGGAAACCACGCAGATCAAAGGAATCCTGATTCAGGGCCAGCCGTTCGCCCCGGAAAGCCGTCAGACCAGATTCTACGACAAGTATCGGGCCCGATTGAAGAAATAGTCGGCCGCCGGACGTTCCCAGATTCGGCGACCGCCAGTTCAGGTAGCCGAAGTCGTGAGACTTCGGACGTAGGTAGCAAACGCCTCCGAATTCGTGGGGATTTGGGAAGCTTTGCTCCCATCCGTCGTTCCGGCCTTGTCCTCGTGTTTTGATCCGTGGAAATCCGTGCCCATCCGTGGCTGATCTTCCGGGAACACCCGAATGATTCACGGAGGGCCACGGATGAAACGCGGATATCACACGGGATCGCGGCCAGACCGAGACCGATCGCTGCGAGACCGATGGCAATCAGACCAGCTTCGATATCGCGCGGGTGGGCTGAACGTAGCCGAATTCGTGTGAATTCGGGGCGTTTGATACCGACGTCCGAAGTCTCACGACTTCGGCTACGTGGACGTCTGCGTCACGTTCCGGTTACCACGGGATCGCGGCCAGACCGAGACCGATCGCCGTGATCGCGGCGAGACCGATGGCAATCAGGACCAGCTTCGACAGGGATCGAGTGCGCTGACGAGGTTTCTCTTCCCCGGGTTCGCAGACATCTTCAAACCGCAAGCGTACGCTGTTGCCGATCCCGATCACGTCGCCTTCGACGATTTGACGACGATGGACCGGTTTGCCGTTCACGTTCGTTCCGTTGCGACTCTTCAGATCGGTGATCCACCAGCAGACTCCGTCGTATTCCAGTTCCGCATGACGGCTGGAGACGGATGTATCCGGAACCTGCAGGTCGCAATCGGCGGCACGACCGATCAGGATCCGTTGCTTGAGCAGCGAAATCGTCGCGCCTCCGGCGACCGGGACCAGCACCTTGCCGTGGTGCCGACTTTGAAACTCGGGAGACTGGCCATCACGTACGGACGTTGCAGTCTGGTGATCAATCACCGTCACTTCGGGACGTCCTGCGCCCCTCTGGCCGGTGGCATCACGACCAAATTGCGGAGATTTTCCGGCCGAGAATGTCGGCAGTTCTCCGGACGACTGTGCGACTGAACTGAGCCTTGATAAACGCGTCGTGGAACTGGCGGAGCCGGAAGGAATGGGGCGGCTCTTATGCAATTCAGCCACTCGGTCCAAGGCGTTCTGAGTCCGCTCGGCCAGGATTTCCGGGAAGTCAAACTCGACCGGTTCCGATTTCGACCATTGGGCCAGTGCCTCGGCCACGGCCGCGGCGGTGGGAAATCGATCGTCGGGGTTCTTGGCGAGCATCTTCATCACGATGTCGGCCACCGGTTGAGGAATGTCCGGCACGAATTCGCGGACTGAACGTGGAGCCTGTGTCTGGTGAGCCTTCACGACTTCGTGCGGGTTTCGCAGCGGAAACGGCGTATCACCGACCAGGGCCGCATACAGCGTACACCCCAGTCCATAGACATCAGACCGGGCATCCGCCGTCAGGCTGTCTCGCGCCTGTTCCGGGGCCATGAAAGCGGGGGTCCCAATACATTCATGGCCGAAGATCATGGCCATCGAGAATTCGTCGCCGCCCTCCCCTTCGCGCTTCATCGCCAGGCCGAAGTCGAGCAACTTTACAAAGCCGTTGTGATCAATCAACAGATTCTGTGGTTTGACGTCGCGATGCACCCAGCCTGACTGATGGGCATGATGCAGTCCCAGCGCTGCCTGGCGGGCGACATCGCAGGCCAGGGACCACGGCAACCGCTTCCGGCGCAACAGCAGTTCCAGCAGGCTGGGACCTTCGACGAAGTCCAGGATCATGTACAGCATGCCGCCCGCCGAACCCGTGGCCCGTGTCCGCACGATGTGCGGATGATCCAGGACCAGACCGGCCCGCGCTTCCTGCTGGAAACGAGCCAGCATGCCGCGGTCTTCCTTCAGGCGATCCAGCAACACCTTCATCGCCACGATTTCTTGCGTATTCGTATCGGCAGCCCGATAGACCCAGCCCATTCCCCCGGCACCCAGCAGATCCAGCACTTTGTACTGATCGAAGAAGAAGCCGCGGGAGCGACCTTCCAGCAGCCGATCCGCCTGGTACTGAGTGAGGATTTGCTGCCGGACCAGCAATCGGGCCACCATGTCATCCGCTGTAATCCCGCGTTTGACCAGTTGCCGACCAATCGACGCAGCCCGTTCCGGAGACAGCAAACCGCTTTTGGCCAGTTGCTGCCAGAAATCTCCGGTCATGAGCGGAGTGGGCATCGTAATTCCAACAGTCCTGCGAACAAGAAGATGTGAATCGTTGGCGATAAAGTATGGCTCGTCGAAGTCCGTCCGACAAGCGGTTTTTCGTCGGCAACCCGAATCCATCCGAGATCTATGGGGAATCCGAACGGATAACGGAAAGGATCGGCCAATCTAATGTGACCGTGTGACTGTATTTTTGATGATGAAATTCAGTACAGCCGGCCGGTCTGTCGGAGCGAGCGGAAAATGGCCGCCGCCGGTCTGTTCAATGATCGTAAACTGTCCCTGGAGTTCACGATAGCGTTTGAGAAGATATTCACCACGGAGTCACGGGGGACACGGTGAAAAGCAGGTCATCGCGATACGCTCCCCACTACTAACACTTCACACAAGATTGCTGAGCCGACTCAAACGCAACCCCGAAGGTCCTTCTTCACCTCAGTGCCCTCCGTGACTCCGTGGTGAACCTCCGCTACTTCAGGATTTCCGAAACCACGTGCCCATGGACATCCGTCAGGCGATAGTCCCGGCCCTGGATGCGATACGTCAGTTGCTCGTGATCGAAGCCGAGCAGGTGCAGCAATGTGGCATGCAGGTCGTGGACATGCACCTTCCCCTCAACGGGGCCAAATCCAAGCTCGTCCGTTGTGCCGTGAATGTGGCCAGCCTTCACTCCCCCGCCCGCCAGCCACAGCGTGAACGCGTCGACATGGTGATCGCGGCCGATCGTCGCGCGGACTTCACCCATCGGAGTGCGACCAAATTCGCCGCCCCAGATCACCAGGGTATCATCGAGCAGACCGCGCTGCTTGAGATCCAGGATCAGCGCCGCACTCGACTGATCGACATCATGCACGACTTTCTCGAAGTCGGCATTCAGGTTTTCCCCGGGACCACCATGACTGTCCCAGTTCGTATGGTAGAGCTGTACAAATCGCACGCCGCGTTCGATCAGACGACGGGCCAGCAGGCAGTTCCTGGCAAACGACGGCTTGCCCGATTCGACACCGTAGCTGGACAGAGTCTCCGCCGTCTCCTGCGACAGATCCATCAGCTCAGGAGCACTCGCCTGCATCTGGAAGGCGGTCTCATAGGCATTGATCCGGGTCAGGATCTCGGGATCATGAGTTTGCGCAAAGCGATCTCGATTCAAAGCGGTGACGGCATCGTGAAACCGTCGCTCGCGATCGCGTGTCAGTCCGTCCGGACTGCGCAGGTGCAGAATGGGGTCCCCCTGACCTCGAAACGGGACTCCCTGGAAGGCGGTCGGCAGGAATCCGCTGCTCCAGAGTGAAGCCCCGCCGCGCGGACCACGTGGTCCACTTTGCAGGACCACAAATCCCGGCAAATCCCGAGCTTCGCTCCCCAGGCCGTACGTGGCCCACGAACCGAAACTTGGCCGCCCCGGTGCCTGGAAGCCGGTATTCATGAACAGCTTGGCCGGACCATGATTGAAGACATCCGTGGTCATGCCGCGCAACCAGCAGACGTCGTCGACAATCTGCCGGTGATACGGCAGCAGTTCGCTGAGCGGCATCCGACATTCGCCGTAGCTTTCGAACTTGCGCGTGTTCCCAAGGAGCGTTTCCGTCCCTTTCAGGAATGCGAATCGCTTGCCGCTCAGCAGACTCGGTGGCGGCGCCTGTCCGGTCAGTTCACGCAGCCTGGGCTTGTCTTCAAACAACTCCAGTTGACTTGGTCCACCTGCCATGAAGAGATAGATGACCCGTTTGGCTTTGGCCGACAGAGGCGGCTGGCGAGGCAACATCGCGTTCGCAGGATCGATGCGGACCGGGGCGGCGGAACCCTCGTCCTGCAGCAGCGACTGCAGGGCAATCGAACCCAGCCCCAGGCCACACCGCCCGAGAAAGTGGCGGCGAGTCTGGTCGCGAAGCGTGATTTCGAGAGGCGACATGGCAAAGGCTTCTGCGTCAGTTCTTGATCGACCAGAGATTACTCACGAGTGATGAAATTATCTGCGTTAAACAGCGTCCGGGCCAGCAGTACCAGGCTGGCGGCCTCCGCTGCGGGCAACTTCGCGCGGAGCGCCGGTGTCAGCAACTTTTCGGCGGCCGACGGATCTTTGGTAAAGTCGGCAACTTGAGCCGTCACATAATCGTTCAACACCTGGGTTTCGACCTTGGTCGCCGGCCGTCCAAAGCAAAGCATCACGGCACGGGCAATGCGCCGGTCCAATCCGTCCGGACATTCGATGGCCAGCCTCAACGCCAGACCCTGTGCGAGTTCCAGGAAGACGACATCATTGGCCATCGTCAACGCCTGTAGCGGCGTATTGGACCGCAATCGCCGCGTACATGTGGCCTGGAAGTCGGGAGCATCAAATGTGGTGAACAGGGGGTACGGCGCGCTGCGATAGTAAAATGTGTACAACGTGCGCCGAAATCGTTGCGGACCGGTCTCTGTCGGCCACGACTTGTTGACTTGAGTAAAGGCATAGACACCGTCCGGTTGCGGCGGAAACACACTGGGGCCACCCAGGACGACGTTCAGCAGGCCACTGGCGGACAGCGCGGCGTCACGTGTGATCTCGGCTTCCAGCCGCAATCGCTGTTGCCGGGCCAGCAACAGGTTTCGTGGATCCCGTTCGGTCAATTCAGGACGTTCGCGCGACGATTGCTGATAGGTCTCGCTCAGCACGATCAATCGATGCAGCCTCTTTTGACTCCACCCCTGGCGCTGGAATTCGCGGCTGAGCCAGTCGAGCAGTTCGTGGTGCGACGGTGGTGTGCCTTGTGTGCCGAAATCCTCTTCTGTCTCGACCAGTCCACGGCCGAAGTAGCGCATCCAGATTCGATTGACGGTGACGCGCGGGGTCAATGGATTGTCCGGGTGTACCAGCCAGCGTGCCAGATCAAGACGGGTGCGCGGCGATGTCGCGTCAGGCAGCGCGGGAGCGACCGCCGACAGAACTCCCGCGGACAGTTTTCCTGCATCCTTATCGGGTCGGGTGAAATCCCCCCGCGTGAAGATGTAGGTCTCACGCGGTTCAGGTTGATCGCGCATCACCATTAACTGGGCAATGTGCGGGTTGGGTTCCTTCTTGACGGGGCGGGCTCGCGGCTCTGCCTTTTCGAACGCGGCCTGCAACGCGGCCAGTTCCTCTTTGGTGCGTTGAGCATCCGGCTTTTGCAATGCCGCCAGCAACGCCTGATCGTCGGGTTTGCGTTCATCCGGGACTGTGGATGTCACGTCCAGCGCAAATCGGCCAATCAAATAGTTCTTATTCAGGCCATGGGCAAGTTCGACCGTCATGCTCCGACCGTTCAGCAACAACGGCTTTGCCAGGACAAACGTTGCTTCGTGGTTCGCGTTCATTCTGGCCGTTGATCCGGGCCCAACGTTAATGGCCCAGCCCGTCGTCGCATCGCCGTCAATCGCGGACGGAATGGGAAAACCTGGCTGTTCGTGGTCGGCGAACGCCCGGGCGATCATTTGCTTCTGGTCGCTCACACGGATCGTGAAGTCGGTCAGCACAAAGTTTCCGTTGCCGGCCGTCCCAGGCCCTCCCTTGGGAAGGTCATCATGAGTCAACAACCGCAAGCGGACCGCAGCCACTGTTGGAAGCTCGGTTGACAACTCGATGAGAAACCGTTCGTTTCCGGAACCACGACGATCATAGAGCAGCGAATTGTCATCCTGTCGCTGGAATCCGCCGGACTTGGATTCTGTCTGGAGCGTGCCATATTTCACAGGCGACCAGACAGTCATTACGGGCGTGGTCGCGACAGCGGCCAGCCGTTCCCGAGTGGTCTGTTCCCAGGCAGCTCGCAACCTGGCCAGTTCCTCTTTCGGTAGCGGCGTCGGTTCGGCGGGAAAGACTTCGGGGTTGCCGAAGACTTCGCCGCGCCGCACTTCGATCGCGGGTCCCCGATCATTGGCATCCTGAGCGGAGTTAAAAAACGCCAGCAGTTCGTAGTACTCACGCTGGGTGATGGGATCGAACTTGTGCGTGTGACACTGGGCACAACCGACTGTCAATCCGAGCCAGACAGCCCCGGTGGTGTTCACGCGATCCATCGTGGCTTCGACACGGAACTGCTCGCGATCACTCCCCCCTTCCTGGTTGATGAGCGTATTTCGATGAAATGCCGTCGCCATCACCTGGGATTTGGTGGCATTCGGCAGCAGATCTCCGGCGAGTTGTTCGATGGTGAATTGATCGAACGGCAGATCGCGATTCAGAGCGTCAATCACCCAGTCACGATACGGCCACATGTCACGCGGCGCGTCGATCGCGTAGCCACTGGAATCGGCATAGCGGGCTTGATCGAGCCAGTGCCGTCCCCAGCGCTCACCATATTGCGGCGACGCCAGCAACCGATCCACGACTCGTTCGTAGGCATCCTCGTGCGGATCCTGAACGAACGCCAATACCTCCTCAGGAGAAGGCAACAGACCTGTCAGATCCAGTGTCACCCGTCGCAACAGAGTCGCGCGGTCCGCCGGAGGCGACGGTGCCAGGCCAATCGCCACCAGTTTCGCCCGGACAAACGCGTCGATGGGATTCCGGGTCGGCAATGCCACGGACGGAGGCACCGTCGACTTCAAGGGCAGAAACGCCCAATGCCCTTCGTATTCGGCGCCCTCTTCGATCCATCGCCGGATCAGAGCCAACTCGGCAGGTGTGAACTTCGGTTTCTTGGCAGACGCGGGAGGCATCTGCAGGTCGGGATCTGTCGAAGTGATCCGTTCCCACAGCGGACTTTTGTCGGGGCTGCCGGGGACGATCGCCAGCGGACCGTCCGCATCACCGACGGCATGGTCCCGCAGGTCCAGTCGCAGATCTGCTTCCCGGCGTTTGCCATCCGGCCCGTGACAGGCAAAGCAACGGTCGGAAAGCAGTGGTCGGATCTGTTCGTTGAAGCGGATCCGATCCGCACCGAGTGCCGTCGTCGCCAGGATTCCCAGCGCGAATACGCTCGCCATCCATCGAACGAGTGGCGGTGCAACGACCGACATTCTGCTTTGCACTCCAAACGGTTGCGAACACGCTCAACCGGGACCAACATCTCAAGGCCCACGGAAGGCAAAGTGTACCGGATCGATCGATGTGAGCGAAAGTTTTCAGGCCGAACAAAACAGGGCCATCGCCTTTTTCGAATTGGGGTGCCACGGTCTTACCGTCTTCGGGAAGGCCGTGCGAGTGCTCAATCGGCACGGCCTTGTCGCGGACTCCAAGGCCGTGGCACCCGATTCCCAATTTGAAAAAGGCGATGGCCACGCCGAATAAAATGATTTGGACGGACGATCGTTTGAAAGGCGAGGCAGTTCGCGTACATTGGCAGGAAATGGAAACGAGTCTGGGCGGACGATGTGATGACGCGCCCCAGCCTTGCTCGCCAGATCCGGTCCTCGCAGCTTCGTTGAGGTCCCAGGATGGGAACGGACGCCTATCGCATGGCGGTCCGCTCGATCTGGTCTGCCTTCAGAGCCTGTTGCAGCTTGGTGAACTTTTCCGGATTGGCCTTGAACTGCTTCCGGCGTTCGTCCGTTTTGAACAGGTACAGTTCGTCATCATAGAACGCGGCGAAGTCCGGGGTCCCAGCGATGGCCCGATCCGTCTCCCACAGGATCACCGGGTCGCAACCCAGCATCTTGGGAGCATACGATTCGGGACTCTTGCGGAATTCCAGCAACTCATCGCGCGAGGCCAGATGGTAGGTCACGCCCTTGTAGTCCCAGCCGAACTTGGCCGAGCCGCGCACCCATTTGCGGGATTTCGTGATCGCGACGGGGCTGAAGCCGTTCAACCCAACAACCAGTTGCGGTTCGCCCAATTCGGATCCGTCCGGCCCGTCTGCGTTGGGCCGCGTCCCCTCGGGCTCCCCGCGCGGAGGAACCGGATGAGCTTTGCGGAAGTTGGCTTCCGTCTGCAAGGCCAGCTTCATGTAGGCCGACTGATCCATATACCCCGAGTGCATGGCCAGCACCCGGCCGGTCAACGGGTCGATCGCCATGTCGGTCGGCAGGATCTCGAACCCGTATCGACGAACCAGGTGCTGGTTGGTTTCAGAATTCAGCTTCACCGCCACGAAGCGTGTCGTCAAAGCCTCCCGGACGGTGGAGTTCGCGAAGACGGTGCTTTCCATCTTCTGGCAGGGCATGCACCAGTCGGCGTAGAAGTGCATGATCAACGGCAGCTTTTTCTGCTCAGCTTCCCGCAGGGCACTGTCGAAGTCCGTCCGCCACAGCGAGGCGGGTTCGGCACCGACGACCAGTCGGGGCGCGACGAAGACCAGGACGACGATCCAGACCAGCGCCCAGAACAGACGACTCATCCACTCGTGTGGGACAGCGCCAAATCGATTTCCGTGTAGTGCTCGCATCCTCGCTGCTCCCGAAGTCCGTCGAACTGCGCTGGCCGTCCAACCATAAATCATCGGACTGACGTCGACTGGAGATGCGCTCGGCGAGTCACGGTTTGTCGGAAACCGGAATGCCCTCGAACGGAACTGTCGGTTGTGCCAACCGTGTCAACTGCTCCGTCTGCAACGATGCCAACGGAAACGCTGAGGAATCCGGTCGTCGCCGGGATTGTCCGGGGCCTGACGGCCAATGGCACTGACTTTGTGAGCNNCCGCGGGTTCTTCGGGTACGAGTGAAAATGCACCCGCGGCTACCGCCGCCTGACGGCACCCGGCTCACCTGAAATTGTGAGTGTTCACCACGCGACCAGCGGCAATTCATCGATTCCGGACACCGGCTCGATCCAGTCTTCTTGAACAGTTGGGCGGCAGGCGATTCCTGCCAGACGCAGGAAATTTGCCAGCAGGCTTCGTCCGTTCTGAGTCAGAACCGATTCGGGATGGAACTGCACCCCGTACACCGGCCAGTCTCGATGCGCCATCGCCATCGGAATCCCGTCGCCCGTACGCGCCGTTACAATCAGTTCTTTCGGCAAAGTCGCTTCCTCCACCACCAGCGAGTGGTAGCGAGTGGCCCGAAAAGAGTTGGGTATCCCCTCGAACAATCCAGTTCCGGTGTGGTGAATCAGCGAAGTGCGGCCATGGACCGGTTCCTGCGCCCGAATCACCTGCCCCCCGAATGCAGCGGCCAGTGCCTGGTGGCCCAGGCAGACTCCCAGGATGGGGATCGAACCGGCCAGTTCCCGAATCAGCTCGCACGAAATCCCGGCTTCGTGAGGCGTACAGGGGCCGGGCGAAATCACAATCCCCGCCGGAGCGATCAAACGGATCTTTTCCACCGTGATTGCATCATTGCGGACGACCTGAGTGTCACTTCCCAACTCCACGAAGTATCGGGACAGGTTGTGGACAAAGCTGTCATAGTTGTCGATCAACAGCAACACGGAACACCATTCAAAAAATAGAGGGTTGACATCATCAGCCGGCTTTGCCCCAAAAATGGGGTCAGACCCCTACCACAGATATCGGATTTGAATTGAGACTACACTGGAAGGGGGTCTGACCCCGTTTTATGGGCAAAGCGTTACCAGCCCCAAGGTTGGCATCACGCCAGGGCCCGGATCATCCCCGCCGCCTTGACCAGCGTTTCTTCGTATTCGGCCTCCGGATTGGATTGTGCGACGATTCCGCCGCCCACACCACATTGCAGCCAGCCGCCTCGCTGCACGAATGTGCGGATCAGCAGATTGCTATCGGCCTGCCCATTGGCCCCGCAGTAGAACAGACTGCCGCAGTAGGGCCCCCGGACCGTCGGTTCCAGTTCCGCAATGATTTCCATGGCCCGTACCTTGGGGGCGCCGCTGATCGAACCGCCGGGGCAAGTGGCCCGAAACAGATCCCAAACGGTTTGGTCCGCACGCAATCGACCACGAACTTCCGAGACCAGGTGCTGAACCGTCTCGTACGATTCCACGCCGCACAATTGCGGAACCCGGATGGATCCCGCTTCACAAACCCGCGACAGGTCGTTGCGCAGCAGGTCCACGATCATGACGTTTTCTGCCTGATCCTTTTCGCTTTGTCGCAGTTCATCTCGAGTAAACAGATCCGCTTCCGGCCCCTTCTTGCGTCGGCGAGTCCCCTTGATCGGCCGGGTCTCGACCTCGCGACCATCCATTCGCAGAAACCGTTCAGGCGAGGCACTGATCACGGCCCAATCCTGCCACAACATCAGTCCGGCAAATGGCGCGGGATTGACGGAACACAGCCGTTCGTACAGAGCGACGGCATCGACGGACGAAGGAAACAACAGCCGTTGAGTCAAGTTCGCCTGAAAGATATCGCCCGCCCGGATGTATTCGATCACCCTGGCCACAGCCTGCAAATAGGCCTCACGCGTGAAATTGCTGGTCAACCCGGCGATCCCCGGCACGGGATACTGCGGTGCCTGGACTTCGGCTCCGCGCGAGTCTCCCCCCGTCCGCAGGTCTCCCGCCCCCGCCGAAATGAGAGCTGTTCGGCGCGGGTCAGCTGTTCGGCGCGGGTCTCCTGACCCCTCAGCTGTTCGGCGCGGGTCTCCTGACCCCGCCGTAACCCCGGACCGCAGGTCTCCTCCGGACTCGCGATGACGAGGGAGACCTTCGGTCGTTCGTTTCGGCGGGGTCAGGAGACCCGCGCCGAGCGATGGTCCTTCGGTCCGTTTCAGCGGGGTCTGGAGACCCGCGCCGAGCGACGCGGTCGACTCATTCAGCAGGTCGCGAATAACTTTCGCCCGACGCTTTGCCCGCTCCAGCCGGCGTTCCGGTTCGAGTTCCGGCCAACCTTGTGAGATCAACCAGGCCCGGCGGTCCCGGTGATCCCAGGCGATGACCCAGTCATAGAATCCGGCCGCCAGCACGGGCAATTGAAACTCGTCGTGGCACGCGGCGGGTGTCCGTTCGAAGCATCGCCCCAGTTCATACCCCATCAATCCCGCGATGCCCCCCTGAAATGGAGGCAGGTCGGGGACCGATTCCGCGGAAAATGGCCGCAAATGATCTTCCAGGGCACGAAAGGGATCGTTGCCGAACTGCGGAGTCTGCAATTCCCAGTGCTGCAGCGGATCGGCCATCAGGAACGTATATCGCCCGACTGGTTCCCGTCGCAATACGCTATCCAGCAGCAGCAGCCTGGGGAGTTGTGCGAGTGCGCGCACCGCTGCTGCCACGTCTGGAACGGGGTTCAGTTCTTCCACCAGTGGCGGGTTGGATGTGGGCATGAAGTCTCGGGGAATACCTGTTCGCTAATTCTCGTCGCCGGATTCTGTTGTCAATCGTCCGGCGGATTCACGTCGACGGCGATCGACTGCACTGATTTCTTCAACCGTCAAAAAGCCCCACCGAAGAGCTTCATCCTGAGTGTATTGTTTTCCGAGCGTCAAGGCGGTCCGCGCCTTGCACAATTCCATGCCGAGGTAAAACGCGTGTTCGGCGGTCAACGTGCCGACCGCCGCAACCATCCGGTCAAAGACCTCGTACGGATCGCTGCCGTGCCAGTAACCGTCACGATTCATCAGGTGGATTTCCCCGCGTTCGGCGAAAATCCGGAAATTCGGGTCCGTCAACCGGCTGGAAAGCTGCTGCAGTCCCTGCTCTCCCAATTCATGCAGCCGCGGATCGCGCAGCATCACCAGTTCCCCACCCAGATGCTTGGGCAGGACTCGGTTTGCCAGGCTGTGTCGAACCAGGCGACGGGCGATGTCAAATTCACGAACGGCGGTTCGCCCCCAATTGATGACCTCGGTCGTCAGGATGCTTCCGATCCGCAGTTCCTCACACAATGCCGCCAGAAGGAAATTGACCCCGGCACTGTCGACTTCGGTCAATTCTGTCAGATTACCGATCCCCATCATCATTTCCGCGTCGGGATACAACCGACGAGTCTCGTAATAGCGGGCCAGTGAGGACGCGAAGCCGAATCCGATCGGTTCCAGAACAGGATCGAGTCGAACAGGCTGCCGACCCAGGATCTGCAGCGTTTCGCCCCAGGAATTCAGTTGGCGGGGATCGTCCGGAATCACGACCAGTTCGACGGGCAAGTGCCGAGCCCAGTCCCGATTGGACTGATTGCAGCTCAAGACCAGTTCCGCCCCGGCTTCGACGGCCGCTTCGACTTCGGGCTGATGGAAGCTGTCGACCGAAACTCGAAACCCTTCGCACATCAATCGACGGACCGTGTCACCAATGTCGCACCATGTCTCACCCGGCACACAGCCGAGGTCGATCAGATCGGCTCCCGACCGCCGGTACCATTCGGCTTGCCGAATCAACGCATCCCAGGCCAGATGAGAGGCATGATTGATCTCGGCCAGGATTTCGATCGAGTACTGTTTCAAGTCTGCGTGCGGTCGCCCCTGCTGTCCAAAGTATTCGGGCAGGTCAAACAGATCTTTGGGGCCACGTTCAAAGGGCACGCCAAAGTGATCTGACAGGGTTTGCAGTTCCCCGCCGCACCACCCGGGAACGATGACCCGCTGAACTCCCTGGACCGGGGGAAGCTTTCGACAGATCCAATCCACCCGCATCAGTGCCGCCACCGAGATTCCCAGCACCGACACTTCATAATCGAATCCGATGCGTTGCGCAAGTGGTTCCAGCACCTGCCGCAGCGATGGCTCGGCAAGTCGACCGGTCACGAAGAGAATTCGTTCGCTGGACATTGATCGTGGAAACACCCGTGGTACACGCCGTACGCAACGCATTCAAGGCACACGAACAGCATGCACCTGTCATTCCTACCGGACCGCTCCGCCATTGCAATTGATGACCTGACCAGTGATATACGCCGCATCATCGCTCACCAGAAATCGGGCCAAACGGGCGACATCTTCAGGCAATCCCCAGCGGGCCAGCGGAGTTTCCCGTCGAACACGTTCCTGCCAGACGTCGCTGGCCGTTTCTCCCCACGCCGTTTTGATCCAGCCGGGGGCAATGCAGTTGACGCGGACTGCCGGAGCCAGACTGACTGCCAGAGACCGACTGAAGCCCATGATCGCATTCTTGGCGGCGGAGAACAGTTCCCCGCTATCCCCTTCCATTCCTCGATCCGACTGATCCCAGCCGATGGTTAGAATTGTCCCAGACCCATCTTCAACCATCCGCCGGCCTGCGGACTTCGCCAGCAGCATCCCAGCCCGAACATCGATCTCCAGCAAGCGTTGTAACTTCATAGTGTAGTCAGCTTGAGCGAGATCGCTGGTCAACAGATCAACACCTGCATTGCCAACCCAAATGTCCAGCCCATTCCAGATGCCGAATGCGTGGTTCACAAATGGCTCAAGTTGATCAGCCACTGCAAGATCAGCAGCCAGGCTGACACTTCTTTGACCAATTCGGCTGATTTCTTCAGAAACCAATTTGGCGGCACTTTCGGATTTCCGGAAGTGAACGATGACGTTGGCGCCCGCGCGTGCGAATTCCAACGCGATCGCTCGACCAATTCCGCTGGACCCGCCTGTTACCAAGGCACGCTTGCCATGCAAATCGCCAAACAGGTTCACATCAACATTCCCGGATTTGAGTGGTGTTTCTCATTCACATCTCATTGAACTCTAGCGTGTTGAGCTGCGAACGGCCATAAGCCATCGTAAATGGCCCGCAAGTTGCATCAGCCAAGCGAATGAGATCAACGATTCTTCAATCGAAATTCATCCTCAGAGCCGAGTCGGGAGACAATTGATCCTGCTTTTTTTGAAAGACAGTTGGCCACCCTTGACGCAACAGAAGCCCCAATCGCGACTTCCGCACCAGAATTAAAATGGCGTGAATTCAAACATACCTCGTTGACTCGCGCTGTTTCTATGACAATAATACGCCCGTTCTTTCCAGTCAGGTAATGCTCCGGAGGTCAACAGCCGCCGGAGGTTTGAAATGAGCATTCATATCGTCGTAGTTCTTGCAATTGCTTCCAAAATTCCCTCGGAAGCGAATCTGTCACCAACACGTCCCCAAGGCTACAGAGAAGTTCCGTTCTCCAGCCGTGATTGACAGTTCCAACATCACCTGTTTCGCTGTGTGTTCGGTCTCGTAGCACGATCACGAAGCGTGTCCGGCGCGAAGTGGTTCGCGACGAGCCGATGGCGAAAGCCTATAAAGGATTGCTCAGTTGTCCGATCCAAGCAAGGATCTCGATCGAGTTCCGGAATTCCAGACTCGGTCCCAATCAGAGAGTGAGAAGAAAGACATGATCTCGACCATCGAGGCACCGTACTCCGAACGAGCGACTGCTCCGTTCCCAGAATTGTCAGAGCAGCTGGAAAAAGACCTGGTTCAGGTCTTCAAGTTGTTGGCCGATGAAACCCGGCTGAAGATTCTGATGTATTTGCTTCGCGAAGGCGAACTGCACGTCAGCGCCTTGTGCGACAAGCTGGGCCAGAGCCAGCCTGCCGTCAGCCATCACCTGGCATTGCTCCGCGTGGCTGGTATCATCGAACCCCGCCGCGACGGCAAGCACAACTTTTACTCGGTTCGCGAAAAGCACTTCCATCAGTTGGTTGGTGAACTGTTCATGACGATCAGTGATCCCCAACGCGATGAATTCCGCTTCAAGAACTTCGTCGTGACCAAGGACGAGTAACCCGGTCGGTGATGCTGCGGTATCACCAACTCAAAATGATTCGTCACCAGACACAGGCCGCTTCCTTCAGGAAGCGGCCTTTTTCATTCCCGTAGGACGGACGATCCGTCCGTCGCTCTCTCCTCCATCGGCTGCTCGCGACATGCATCCCAGGGTTCGGCTCCCAATCTTGAGAACCAATTCCCATCTGTGGGACGAGCCCCGACCTTCCCGCTGTGAAAAGGCGATTGCCCCGCGTCCAGCAGCGTCCAGCAACGACTCGCTTCTTTTTGACGAGACGGTTTGTTACAACGTTACGGCTTTCGACCAGCGTGCGGACAGCGCAGTCATTCCGACACTGAGCGGGCCACCCAGCAAACGGGAATCCTGCCTGCAACCGCCTGAAATGCCGGTGAAAGCGATGTTGATCGGCGCGGGTCTCAGCAGCCCCGCCAAACGGTCGACCTGGATTCCGGCAGCCTTGAGCTTGCGAACGCCTGTCTTTTTTCTGCGCTCGCGGTTCAGACACCGGGCCCTGGTTAACCGGCGTGTCATGAATCGTCCGTGATTGCCTTACCCCACAGGGCCTGCCATGCCTCAGCCTGCGAAACTCGCTCTTGCCGACGGGACAGTGTATTCGGGAGCCGGATTTGGTGCATCCGGGGAAGTATTTGGTGAGGTCTGCTTCAACACCAGCATGACCGGATACCAGGAAATCCTGACCGATCCATCCTACTGCGGTCAGATCGTCACCATGACGTATCCCCTGATTGGCAACTATGGCATCAGCCCGGAAGACGTCGAAAGCCGGAAGCTGTCAATTCGCGGGTTTGTGATTCGCGAACTCTGTCGGCAACCCAGCAACCACCGCTCGGTCATGTCTCTCGACGACTACCTGCGTCAGGCCAATGTCCTGGGAATTGAAGGGATTGACACCCGGGCTCTGGTCCGTCGACTGCGAACCCGCGGTGCCATGACCGGAGTCCTGTCCACCACCGATCTCGACGATGCCTCGCTGATTCGCAAGGCTCAGAACAGCCCGGAACTGGTCGGCCGCGACCTGGTCCTGGAAGTCATGCCTGCCGAATCGTTCGAGTGGACTGAAGGCCTGTCACCACTCACATTTTACGAAGCCAATCCCACTGGCCCGCAGGCCCTCGATCTGCACGTGGTCGCAATCGACTATGGCATGAAGTGGAACATCCTGCGTCACTTGCACAACCTGGGCTGCCGGGTGACTGTCGTTCCCGGCAATTCGACCGCCGAACAGGTCCTGGCCCACAAGCCTGACGGAGTCTTCCTGTCCAACGGTCCCGGCGATCCGCGCCCCTTGTCGTATGCCATCCAAACCATCCGTGGACTGCTCGGCAAGGTCCCCGTCTTTGGGATCTGCCTGGGACACCAATTAATGGGGATGGCCTGCGGAGCGGAAATCTACAAGTTGAAATTCGGCCATCGCGGCGGGAACCAACCCGTCCTGAACAAGGCGACTGGTCGCGTCGAAATCACGTCCCAGAATCATGGATTTGCGATCTCAACCGATTCGCTCCCCGGTTGCCTGGACGTGACCCACATCAACTTGAACGATCAAACTGTCGAGGGACTTCGGCACCGCGAATTCCCGGCCTTCTGTGTCCAGTATCACCCCGAGGCCTCGGCCGGGCCTCACGACAGCAGCTACCTGTTTCAACAGTTCCGTCAGTTGATGTTGCAGGCCTAGTCATCAAAGCGTAATCTCAGCAGACGATTCGCCAGCGAGAGATTCGTTGTCGTCTCCAATTCAATTATCCGACACTTGCGCGTCGGGCTCGTTTCCATTTCCGTTTGAAATCACTTTCGTGTCCCTGCAGGAACAGTCTTAGAATGGCCCTCGAACGCACTTTCGTACTGCTCAAGCCCGATGCCGTCGCCCGCCGCCTGGCCGGGGAAATCCTCGGTCGATTTGAATCCAAGGGACTGAAGGTCGTCGGCCTGAAAATGCTGATGGTCACACCGGAATTGTCGAAGCAGCACTACGCAGAGCACGTCCACAAGGGGTTTTATCCGTTGCTGGAAGAGTTCATCACATCCGGCCCCGTCGTCGCCCTGGTCCTGGAAGGCCCCGGCGCAATCGCGGTCGTCCGCAAGATGCTGGGCCCCACCAACGGTCGTGACGCCGAGCCGGGAACCATCCGCGGCGATTTCGGCCTGAGTCGCCAGATGAACCTGGTTCATGGCAGTGACGGCCCCGAAGCGGCCGCGCGCGAAATCCCGATTTACTTCCGACCCGAAGAACTGATTAGTTACGAATCGTCTCTGGATCCGTGGACGAACGCCAACGACGAGAAGTAATGAACTGACAACCAGGCATTTCAGATGACAGGCCGGACGCCCATCCCACGATCGCGGATTCTCTGGTCCATCGTCGCCTTGTTGTCGTTGACCGCGATCGGCTTGAGTCACTGGATCACGCATCCCGTGGCGGAGGATTCCGAGCAGATCGATTTCATCAATCGTTTTCGCGGTGGCTCTCTGGTTATTGCCGGCGGCGGCTATCTGCCGCCAACGGTCCGATTGCGGTTCCTGGATCTCGGTGGCGGACCGAAATCAATCCGCCTGGTCGTGATCCCCTCGTACGATGCCACTCCCGACCAGATCGCATCGCTGCGGGACACCTGGCACAACCTGGGTGTCCCCTCGGTCCAGGTCCTGCACACGAAATCACGCGATGTCGCCAATCAGGAATCGTTCACCAGCCCGCTCGATCAGGCCACGGGCGTTTGGCTGAGTGGCGGGACACAATCCTGGCTGTCCGAACAGTATGCCGGTACGCTCGTCGAACAGAAGTTGCGGGCGGTCATCGACCGGGGCGGCGTGATCGGCGGAAGTTCTGCCGGAGCGGCCGCGATGACGAAGGTCATGATTGAACAGGGTGTGGAAGAAGCGGTGGAAGGAGTCGGTTTCGATCTGTTGCAGGGTGCAATCATTGATCAGCACTTCCTGCGTCGCAGCCGCCTGAATCGACTGTTGAAGCTGCTGGAGTCTCATCCAGACCGGATGGCGTTTGGCATTGACGAGGGAACCGCCCTCGTCGTCCAGGTTCCGAAGGGCCGACTGGGAGTGATCGGCGATTCGTACGTGATCGCCTGCATCCCGGAAACGGACGTCGGCGGCCCGCGATTCGAAGTCCTGAAGCATCGCGACCAGATCGATCTGGTCGGCCTGAAAAGCGGCCGCGTCCGAGTCAGTTCCCCGAGCGAACTGGATGCCAGCCTGGAAGATTAGCCAGGCACCGTGGCCGACGCTGCCAGAACAGATGCCTGTCAGTTCTTGGCGTGAAACTGGATCGGTTCGCATGGCGACTTGTGGCGAAGTGAAGGCCCCCCCCGGTTTTCGGCCGTAACGATATCGTCACACCCCATTCCAGCTGACTTCACGCTCGGCTTTCTTCACGCGGAACGATGAGGCTACTTTGATCTCACGTCTATTTCGTCGCGAACCGCAATCGTGAGCGCGAGACGTCTTCATCCCACTCGTCTGCGTGACCGTCGAACTGAATCCGCACCAGGCCGTCCGATTTGACTTCCAGGATCCGGGCTGGCAACCATTTCTTTTCGCGTTCCGCAAACAGCCGGGCACCGACTTCCAGTTCTTCGTCGGGTTCCACCGGCTTGCCCAACGTCACCGTAATATTCCCCGTGGGACGGATCTGCAGAGCCAGTGTCCCCGTCAGTCGAATCGGCTGCGTCGCTTCGGGGATTTCCAGATCCAGCTTCACGTCGGCGTTCCCCTGCAGGATCTGCCCCGTCTTCAGGGACACGTCGACCGTACCCTTCACGCGACCGCCCACATTCAAGCCGGCTCCGCGCTGACCGCGGATGGCACCTGTCACTTCGAACATTGCACTCGGCTGGTTGGCATAGGTCCGCGTTCCGAGGTATTGAAACTTCAGCGCCGCAAGTGCGGGAACGAACATTCCCGGCAGGCCGACTGACAGATTTCGCTGAGTTCGCAAGACCGCAGCGGGTTGGATTTCGCCATCCGGTAACGGCAGGTAGAGCAGATCCAGTGATTGCAGGAAGTGGTCTGTGATTTCGGTAATCTGCGGCAGTTTGTCCTTGGCCACCTTGCGCAGGTCAGGTTGAGTGCGCAGGACGGAGCCATCGGCATCGAATTCCACAGCCGCCGATGTCTTCAAGACGTTTTGGCCGATGATCTTGAATTCGTCCGACTGATTCTTGACCACCTCGCCATTGACACTGACGCCGATCGAGAAGCTGGAATACGTCAGCCCCATTTGAGTCGACGTGGCACCTTTGGAATCCCGGTAGACCGGGTTCATGGCCACCTTTAACCGCATCGCAATTGTCTGCGGCTTATCTGCCCCCGTCCGAATCTGGAATGTGGAATTGTCAGTGAGTTCCAGTTGCGGGGAATTGCCGGTCGGCGGAGCGAACTTCAAAGTGACCGGCTTGCGCTCGACGGGATTCGGGCGGAAGTTCCCCAGGCTGCGATGCCAGATCTGTTCGCCAGCACCGTCCAGATACGTGGGACGGAACCAGTATCCGGTCTTGGGCTCCGTCAACGGATCCACTTCGACTTCGAGATACGCTTCCCCCTTACCATCGTATTCGACGGAGACCGTCTTGCTGGGCGAGTCTCCCGGCAACGGGCTGGGTTGCTGCTTGCCTCCGGGTCGCAACTTCGACTTCGAGACGGGCGCAATCCAGTAATCCAGCTTGATGTTCTTCACTCGACCGAGCGGATCGTTCATCGTCAAACGCACGGGGACCTTGGTCCTGGCTCCTTCCAGATAGGAAAGCTCCAGCGAAATCGACGAGATCCGGCCTGCCAGGAATTCTGCAACCTCGTCCGAGGGAATGGCAAAGTTGATCAGCGTTCCAACCACGGCAGAGACTGAGACACCGATCACGTGCCCCTGGCTGTCGATCACTGGTCCGCCCGAGTTTCCCGGATGGATCCCCCCATTGACCTGAATCTGTCGCAGGACTCCTGCATCCTTCCGCAAACTCGATACGCTCGACTTGCTGACGGTGATGTTCTTGCCCAGTCGCTTTCCAAACGGAAACCCGAAGATATAGACCGACTGGGTTTCGCTGAGGCCGTCCGTCTTTCCCAGGGCCAGCGGCTCCGGAAGGTCATCCCCGTCCGCCTGCAACACGGCCAGGTCCGAGGACCGATCGACCCCCAGGAATTTGACCTGGATTGTCCTGCTGTTCGCTTCGCCACTGTCGATGGTCGCTTCGACCTGTTGCGGCCGTCGACTGTCGGCATCCACCATCCCCAGGACGTGGGCATTGGTGATGATCAAACCTTTCTCGACAGCAAACCAGCCACTGCCTTCCGCAATGCTGTCGTTCGCCAGTTTCACACGCAACTGGACTGTTGCGTGCTTGACCGACTTCAGCACCTTTTCATCCAGGGGCCCATCCTGGGCTCGTACCGGCGATCCAGCGATGATGAGCATCAGGCAAAACAAGCCAGACAACAGTCGGGCTTGTGAAGGCACCACCAGACAGCCAACACGCAAAAACCGCATCGACGCAGACCTTTCGCTCAGCGGAGATTTGTTACCTGATCTGGCAACGTCAGAACACAGCAAGAAATGCGATTGCATCCTACGTTCGCGACTTTACGGTCACAATTACAGGGACGTCGGCAATGGCTTACGATTCCGTCACCTGTACTGTCTCTGTGAGCCGCAAGGCGCTAGCCGCGGGTTCTTCGGGTGCAATTGAGCATGCACCCGCGGCTAGCGCCTTGCGGCTCACAAATAGCCTGATAATGCCGTAAAACCTGTACGCTCATTGGTATCATGGGACTTCGTGTGACGGGTTGAGATTTGTAGCGTGATCACCTGCCGGAGTGCGTTCATGTATGGAGCCGAAGAGTTTGCTGGCGGTGTTTTTCACCAATCGATCGAGGGGGGGCGGGCCACCGCCACGATTGAACTGACTGCCAGCGGTGTGAAGGCGGTGACCAGTACGGGGCAGACATTCGAGATTCGGTATCAGGACTGCGCACTCGATGTCGGCGGTGCCAGCGGGCGGATGGTGTTTTTGCGCACGATGGACCGCCGGCTCACGATCTTTTGCGAGGATCGCCGGTTCCCCAAGGCACTGGAGATGGATGCCGGCCCGGAGTTTGCCGAGCAATTGGCGACCGTTCAGAAATCCCGTTGGAGGGAGGGATTTCAATGGCGAATGTGGCTGGCAGTTGGCACTGCCGTGTGTCTGCTCTGCCTGGTAGGCGGCTATTACGCACTGTTGTGGACGGCGAAATCGTCGATTGGAGCCATTCCCGTCAGCGCGGATATCCAGATCGGCAAAGCAGCGTTTGATGCCCGGACGCTGGAAGGTCCGCAGGTGACTGATCGCGTCGTCGTCGATGCTGTCAAAGCCATGGTCGCTCGCCTGGAACCCCATGCCGAACTGAAGGGACTGACATTTGACGTGTACGTGGTGAATTCCAGTGACATCAATGCCTATTGCCTGCCGGGCGGAAAGATCGTCGTCTTCACGGGCCTGTTGAAGACCGCACAGTCGGCCGAACAGGTGACCGGGGTCTTGAGCCACGAAATGTCGCATGCCATCAAGCGACATGGTTTGCGACATGTCATGGAATCGATGGGCATCGTTGTGGCGGTTGAGTTACTTGTTGGCGATGTTGGGGGACTGGTCTCACTCGCCGCGGATCTGGGCAAGTCCGCAGCGCTCACCAGCTACAGTCGCGACGCGGAAACCGAAGCGGACGTGACGGGTGTGAAGATGCTGCATGCGGCCGCGATCGATCCTCTGGAATTGGCCGGTTTTTTCGAATTGCTGAAGCAGCAGCAACCGGAATTCACAGCTGCGATCCAATGGCTCAGTACTCATCCTCAGCACGATGAGCGGATCGCCACAGTTCGCGGTGAAGTGGCGAAACTGCCGCCACAGGAATATCGCGGCATGGAGATCGATTGGGAGAAGCTTCAGCAACGCCTGCAAGAGATTGGTGCTGAGTAAATCCCGCACTCGGTGACCAGGACGATCGCCGTTTTCCAATTGGGTGCCACGGTCTTACAGTCTTCGGAAAGGCCGTGCGAGTTCTCAATCGGCACGGCCGTGTCGAGGACTCGATAACCGTGGCACCCGACTCCGAAAACGGCGATGGCCCTGACTCCGTGACTCACCAGCCTTGAGAAATCAGATCGAATTGACAGAATAGGTCACCTTTCGATTTCTCCATGTCCCAACCTCATTCCGTACTCCCGCCCGTTTGCAGGAACAGGAGATTCATCATCGAAGCCACGACTCGAAACCGACCGTCGTTTGCGAACATCCACATCAAGCTGGAGCCCGGCGACAAGATCATTGCCGAGGCCGATGCGATGGCCAGCATGTCCGCCAATGTACAGATGCAGACCCGCTGGAGCGGCGGTGTGATGAAGGCGGTGCTCAAGCGGGTTTTTGGTGGGGAATCTCTGTTCGTCAATGAATTCTCGGCCCCCGCACCTGCGGAACTGGTCCTGACTCAACCTTTTCCCGGCGACATCGAGTCGATCGATCTCAAGGGGAATACACTCTTCCTGCAGCCCGGGGCGTTCCTGGCCTGCGAGCCGGGCGTCACTCTGGGGTTGGGCTGGGCAGGCATGGCCAGTTTCGTGGGAGGTGAGGGACTGTTCCGGCTCAAGGTCTCTGGCAATGGTCGCGTCTGGTTCTCGGCCTATGGCGGGATCTTTACCCGCGAGATCACCGACGAATACATCGTCGATACCGGGCACCTTGTGGCGTACGAACCGACAATTAACATTCGGGTGGGAATGGCTGGCGGGATATTCTCCAGCTTCTTCGGAGGCGAAGGACTCGTCACCAAAGTTCGTGGCCCCGGACGAATCTACATGCAGTCCCGCAACTTCAGTGGCCTCACCGCCTGGATGAATGCGCACCTGTAGCATCGCCGCTTCTCATCGTTCCGCTCCAGTCATTCTATTTGCCCCTTCGACCACAGGGACCGTTCCATGCAATACGAAATCCTGGCCCGCCCCTCCGCCGCGGTGGCGAAGTTGTCGCTGGATGCCGGCGAGTCCATCACGTGCGAAGTCGGTGCCATGATCGCCATGACCACCGGCCTTTCCGTGGAAACGACTTCCGGTCAAAAGGGAGCAAGCGGTGGTTTGCTCAAGGGTCTGAAGCGGATGTTTTCGGGTGAGAATTTCTTCCTCAATCACTTCACCGCCAATCAGTCCGATCAGACGTTGATCATCGGCCCTACCATGCTTGGTGACATCGTGCATCACAAGCTGACGGGTGGTTCACTGGTGATCCAGGGATCCAGTTGGCTGGCCAGCGATACCGGAATCTCGATCGACGCCACCTGGCAGGGTTTTGGCAAGGCCATTTTCAGCGGTGAAGGACTATTCTGGGTCAAGGCCAGCGGTCAGGGGTCGATCTTTTTGAACAGTTTCGGCGCGATTTATGAAGTTGATGTCGATGGCGAATACATTGTCGACACGGGACACATCGTCGCGTTTGAGGACACTCTGCAATTCAAGATCGTCAAGGCGGGAGCCAGCCTGATCGGCAGTTTCCTGGGGGGTGAAGGACTGGTCTGCAAATTCCAGGGGACGGGCAAGCTGTATTGCCAAAGTCACAACCCACCCAACTTTGGCAAGTTGCTGGGCCCCAAACTGAAGCCGAAATGATCGCACGGTCAGATCCCCGTCCGACAGTTCCTCCGCTCAACGCTCCGGCATTCGTTCATCAGGATATTGGAAACTATCATGAGTGGGCTCGATTTCGAGATTTCTCAGCGGCCTGATTTCGCCCTCGTATCGGTGCAGATGCAACCGGGCCAGGTCGTCTATTCCGAGCCGGCGGCCATGGCCTCCATGACTCCCTCGCTGACCATGAAGGCAGGTTTGAAGGGGGGCTGGAAAAAGGCTCTCGGCCGAGTCTTCGCGGGCGAAAGCATGATTGTGAACACCTTCACCGCCGAGAATGGACCGGGAGAAATCACCTTTGCACCGGGAACGCCTGGCGACGTCATGCATTATCGGCTGGACGGTAACTCGATCTATCTGCAACGTGGTGCCTTTCTGATTCATTCCGAGGGAATCGAGCTGTCCGCCAAGTGGGGCGGGGCCAAGGGGTTCTTCAGCGGCAACGGACTGGTCCTGCTGAAGGCCGAAGGAACGGGCGACCTGTTCTTCAATTCGTATGGAGCCATTCTGGAAGTGGATGTGACCGACGACTATGTCGTCGACACCGGGTATATCGTTGCGTTTGAAGACACGCTGGATTACAAGGTTGTCGTCCTGCCCGGCTCACGCCCCTCCAAGACGATCAAGAATTTCCTGTTCGGCGGCGAGGGCCTGGTCTGCAGGTTCTCGGGACAGGGCAAGGTCTGGATCCAGACCCGCTACGTCCACCCCCTGCTCGCCTGGGTCTATCCCTTCCGCCCGACGAAGTCGAACGACTGACCGTACCCGACGCTGCCAGCGTCGGCGGTCCGAACCTGGATTCGGCTGACCTACTTCGACCAAGTCAGCGGCGGTCCGTCCAGATGGTTGACATAACGGTCGCGGAATTCGAAGAACTTCGCATCCGCGGCCTGTTGCGCTGCCATGGTTGCGGCACCAAAACGGATCGCCTGACGGACCTGGTCGTCGGCACCGGCCCCCAACGCTTTGACCGTCTCCAGCACCTGTTTCACCTGGGGATCGCCTGCGATCTTCGCTTCGATGTCGACGCGGGGCTTGGTGGCATCTTGAGTTTCCACGTGCGACCAGACTACCTCCCAATTCCCGTTCGGCATTTGAGCGACGAACACCGACTGAACCGTCGCCTGGCTTCCTTCAACCTTTACGTCGACACGTGTCGCCCGGAATCCGGTGACGGACGAAGCCGCCGCGTCTCGCGTCGCCTGCTTCAGCCAGTCACGATTGTTGTCCGGGGGGCCGGGTCGACCATCGCCGAGCAGGTCCTTTAGTAACGTGTCGACCTGCGACGTCAACACTTTCGTCAGAACAGGAGCCAGATCCACCGCCTTGCGATCTTCATTCGATCGAATCAGCAGATCGCCGGTCCCTTGAAAGTCCAGTGGCTTGACCAGCGTGTAATTGACGATCGCCAGGCGGGCCGCCCATTCCCGATCGTCTTGTGGTCGCGGTGCCAGGCGATCCGAGATGTCCGGCGGAGGAATCGTGCTGTCGACCATCCGCTGTTTTAATTCCCGCTGCAGATCGTGCAGGTCGCGCGTCTCGACATTCGCCAACTGTTCGCTCCAGGCCCACATCGCCGCTCGCTGTCGATCGGGTGCTGGATGAATCATCTTCGCGATGGAATCGTGTTCAATGTCCACCCAGACAAACTGCGACGGTTGATCAGCCTTGCCTTCCTTGAGCTGCTGTTCAGCACGCTCAACTTCCTTTTTCAGAAAGAACACGAGTTGCGGCTCACCCGGGGGAACCGCCAGCAACCCCTGCAACCGGTTTCGCAATTGCTCGAACACCTGCTTTCGCTGATCCGCTTCTTTGGCGATCACCTTCTGAAACAGATCGGGACTGGAGTGGCGCAGCCATTCGCGCGAGACGGCCATTGTGACGGTGCCGACAGGATCCGCCTTGATCACGGCACCGCGAATCGTCCGGCCGGACTTCAGACTGACGATGTCCACCACAGTCTGCGAGGCCGGAACCGCCTTGTTCACCTGCCCTGCGGTCGTTAATCCCGCGAACGAGCAAATTGCCAATCCCAGCAAAAAGGGGCGAATCACGTTCATGGCAGGACTCCCCAACCCAGGACCAGCCCATTCCGGAATTCCGGTTCGATCGAATGACGTATTCTTCGCGATCGACCGCGGCGCGACAGCACTCCGCCAACTACTGCAGTTAACGATTTCCGCGAACCGGAATCAACAAGCCCGTCTGGGTTTCAACCACTATTTGCTGTTGGGGTGCTTGACGGGCAGCGGGGCGTCCAGGGTATCTTTGTTCGGTGTAAACCCGTTTCCGTCGACATCGACGAAAATCGGATTCGTGATCGCCGTCGGTGCGGATTTGCCGTAAGTCGGTCCGTGCACGGCACCAAGTGAGCCCCCGACAAGGCCCGTCACAACCACCAGATGGGCATCCCCCTTCAGGTCCAGATCCAGTGTTCGCTCGAATTTCACCACGCCGCTGCGAAACGCGTCCGGGTTCTGTTCGCGCGAATAGTCATGCAGGGAATGGTGCCGTCCGTTCACCAGGACAAACAGTCGATTCACGTCCAGCCAGTTGGGGCATTGTACGCGCACTTTCAATGTCACCTTGCCACTGGACGCCTTCAAATCCTGGCCACTGACCACGGTTTCCGGTTTTCCCGTTTCGCTGGCGGTCACTTCCAGGTACGGACCGTTCGACATCACCAGACGCCCCTGCTCGGCCGCGTGCACCATGTCCATGTACTTGATTTCCGCCGGCGCGTCCGTTGACGATTGAATCCAGTTCCGCAGGAAGCCCGAACCATGAAAGTTGTAGTGAGCGTCCGTGTTCACCACGCCGTAGATTCGGAATCCCTGGTTGAGCAACTGCAGCCAGTTGAACACAGTGTTGTGAAACGTCGATGTGCCACGGGACACCGTTGGCTTCAGATTGAGGGCGTTCTCGATCGGATGAATCTCCACCACGTCCATGAACGGGAAGGCACGTTCAAAGCCACTGTCCGGCTTGCCATCGCCGTCCTTGTCGTAAAACATCCAGCCCATGTCCGGGTGATTGACTTGCAGCAGCTTTTCACTGCGGTCATCCCACAGCCCCAGGCGTTCGATCTGCGTTTCCAGATCCGGTCCACTGATGGGGCCGCCTCCGTCCTGCACCCCTGGCGTGTACTTCATCGGGAACGCATTCTGATGATTCAGCGGCAATGGACTGCCGGTCATTTCGATCCCCGGCACCGACGACAGAAACTTTTCGATCCCCAGCGCCTTGATATGCGGTTCGTAGGACGTGACCCGGTTGTGTTCGGTACACGGCGCGAACTCGACATGCTCGCAGACCAGGTTCAGCACTCGACCCAACTGGCTGGAAGTATTGTCGCCCGATGGCGAACTGTGGCTATGGAAATCACTGCTGATCCAACCCGTGGTATCCACGGATCGAACAAGTGTTCCCTTCAGAATCGCATCGCTTCCGGCCTTCACTTCGATTTCCGGCTGAATGATATCGAACTCGGGGCCGTGGCTGATGATCACGGCGTACCGACCCGCCGGTACCGTCTGTTCAAATTGTCCGTTCGGCGTGTAAATCAGATTGCGGACGGCGAATTCGGCGGTCTCCGGGCCAAAGTCGATTTTGGCTCCTTCGGCGAGTGGCTTGAGTTCCACCTTGCAGGGAATGCGTCCGCCGAGCGAATCCACCACCGTTCCCACGATCCGGCCGAGCGGGACATCCAGCTTCAGGGCGACGTCGTTATGACCCGTCACCACCTTCACCAGTTGGCGTTCGCCAACGGGATTGCCGCAGAAGTACAGTCGGGCCGTATATTCCCCCGGCGGCAGACTGGTGGACATCCTGTTCGAAGCCACCATCCGCGCCATCCCCAGCACGTTGTCCCCCTGCGACAATTCGATCGCCAGGTTTGCCACTTCCTGGCGGGCTCCTGGAACCGAGAACGCCGCAAATGCTACCTGTGGCGACTTCGCGGCGATCGAATGCACATCGAAAATGGTTGCTCCTGGATACAGGCGACGCTTCAGGACAAACGATTCACCGGGGGGCAGCTTGACCGAGGTTTCCCCGGCCGCATTCACATACTTGATGGTGGTCACACGCGCGTCGCTGGTCAGTTGCAGCGTATATCCTTCGGCATCCAGCCCGTATGCCTGGCCCCAGAACCGATCGTACAACCAGAACCGGTCGACGGTTCCATTGGGGGTGCGCACCATGTCTTCCTTCCCCCCATCCACACGGAAATCATCTTCCAGAGCGACCGTCAGCGGTTTGGAAGTCCGGTTCGTGAATGTAGAACGAACGGTCAGAAACGGATCCTGCTTGTTCAATTCATAAGCCACCTGAACCTCCGGCCGCTCGTCTGCCCCATCGGCTTTGACGATATACGCAGCGTGCTGGCCCGGTTCCGAGCTGTCGGCACTGGAAACGAGGGATCGATACGGGAACTGCTTGCGACCGGGATAAAACGCGGCCAGTTGATCCCCGCCAAACCCGCGCGGCGCGCCGGCGGGTCGCCGCACGGAACTGAGATCGATCAGAGCCCCCGCCACATCTTTGACGGTCATGTTGGCATGTCGAGTCGCGACGGGTTGAGCGATCACGGCCGTCAGATAACCGTTGCTGAGCACGGAATCACCAAGGATGGCATCCGCTTCCTTCCCCGACGTCGCAAAGACTTCGTAATTGCTGGCCGTTACGGCCTGCGTCCCGACCGGTACCGTCGGTGCCGACCGGAAGAAGGCAAGCTCGGGATTGTCAGTTCCACCAAACTGCCCTGCCGCATGCATGGCGATCGCCAGCGATAACAGCAGTCCAGTCCCCGCCATCGCGAACACGGTCTTTCCAGCCTTCATGGTGATCCTCCTGAATATCTGCGTTTGCTGCCGTGATGGGTAAGCTCCCGCAGCATGAGCGCCCTAAAACAAAATTGCAAACGCTGATGCAATTATGTTCGGGGGACAAGCCCCAGATGAATCAGAGATGATTCAGACTTGGCGAAGGATTTGCGAATTTTGACGAATCAGGTTTAATCTGTGTTGGACCAGTCCCTAATTCTTATTCGCCGGTTCGTCGGCAGCCGCCGGTTGGACTTGTGCGACGGGGCCGTTCGTGGGGATCAGCCGCATCCGCAGATTATACGACTTCAGATCGATCGACGGCTCGCTCATGTTGATCTCGATGCTGTGGAAGTTGCTGTAGTTGGACGGTGTCGTCGAATCGTGCAGAACCTTCCCCGTCTGCTTGTGGATCGCCTGAATGCTCAGCGTTCCGTAGTTCATGTTCCCCTTCTGCTTCCAGCTGCGCGAAACGAACAGCAGGATGGGGACGGCCCGGAAACGGTCGACCACCAGGTTCTGGTGTTTCACTTCCTGTCGCCAGGCCAGTTTGCCATCGGATCGCTTCCAGGCGTGAATGGTGCCGTGCGCCCTGACCGAAGGCAGGCTTTCTCCATAGTGATGATTCCCACCCGTGTCGCGCACGTTGCAGACGAAATAGATCTGGTCGTCATCGGCGATCGCAAATGATTCAATCCGTCCCTTCATGTCGACCGCGGGAACGGATTCCAACGAAGTCCGCTTACCGCTGGCAATCTCGATCCGCTCGACCTTGCCATCCGGCGACACCACCAGCAATTCGTCAGGATCGAGTAACGTGACCATCGATCCCGACGGGAACTCCATCTTCCAGCGGTCTTCGTTGGACGAGGGCTGATACAAGCGCAGGATCGTCTTGGCCGCGTTGAAGAACAGGAAGCTGGTCTTCGATCCCGCTTCCTGCAACAGAATCGAATCGTCCCGCATCTGCAGTGCGCTCCCCAGCAGGTCTCCAAGATTTTCAATCTTGAGGAGTTTGCCATCGGAGGCGCGGTACGCCTCGGACTTCGTCCGATCCTGCGGCACGACGCACACCATGTCGCGGTTTCCGACGATTTGCGCGTATTGCGGAATCCCATCCTTCCGCCACAGCCATTCCCCCGTACGGGGATCCAGCAACGTCATCGAACGACGTCCATAAACGCAGATGTAGTTTGGCTGCACAACCGCCAGTCGGCCCGTGAACGACGAGGACTGCAGTAGTGTCATCTGCTGATCCGCGTTGGCGCTCACCGTCGTCATGGCGTACTGCGGCGGACGCGAGGCGTGTCGCCAGAATGGACCTCCTTCGGCAGTCACATCCAGGGGCTTGGTCCACAGCACCCGGCGTTCGACCGGTGACACCAGGTGCAATACGTCCCGGTTGATCAACACCACTTCGTGACCCAGGAAGTCGGTCGCAGCATAGCTTTCCCCCTGATTGCGCGGGCTGCTTCGCAAGGGCGTCAGCCAGGCAAATTGTCCGTTCGCGACCGTCTCAAACGCCAGCCGCTGTTCCTGCTGCTGCACGACAACCGTCAACGGTTCATAGAACGGCAGCGGTGATCGCAGCGAAATCTCCTGAGTCGGTCCCGTATACTGGAAATGCCCCTGAACCAGTTCCAACGGACGCTGATCCCACTCCATCGGCACTCGCCTGTCCGAAGTCAGTTTTCCCGCAGCACGCAACTGGCCAACGAATTCTGCGGCGGTTCCTTGACCGATGGCGACGTCGCCAAATCTGGTTTCCAGCGCCTGATAGTAGTAGTTCGCATCAGCAGGCAATCCCTGTTCTTCCATCAGCCGTGCCAGGCGTAGCGTCGCCCGCGCGGCGACGGCTCGATCCGTTCCGGCGGCCAATTTCAGCAGTTCCAATTGAGCACCGCCGAATTCACTCGCCTTCGCCAGATCATCGATCAACGCTTCCTGCAGCGGAATCACCGCGGGATGGAATCCCAGGATCGCCACCGCCAGTTGTCGCTGGGCGAGCGTGCCGGCCTTCGCTTCGGCGACCAGTGCCGCCACGCGCGCGTCCACCTGCTTCCGATCCTCGCCCGCCGACGCGGTCCACAACTCCAGCATGCGGCTGGACAGCCAGACATTGGCCGACAACACAATCAGCGGATCATCGCTGCGGCTGACACCAGCATCTGAAAATTCCTGCCCCCCCAGTGCCCACAGCACATCAAACGCCGGCAGGAACTTCGCCTGGGCGACCAGGAAATCGGCAGACAGTTCCTGGTGCAGTCTCTTGTCAGCGGCCGATGTCACCAGGCGCCCCAGTTCGTCCAGATCTTCGGCATGGGATTTGGGGTCCTGACGAATGACTGCTGCCAGGCACTCGATCAACTCGGTCTGTCGACGGGCCTGCTCATCCGCCGTCAAACCCGCGGGAACGGCCGCCTTCAACAGGGGCAGTGCGGTCGCGTGTTCGCGGTTCAGCAAGTGTATTTCCGCATCCCTCAGCAAAGCCCAGGCATCGTGTGGATCCTGTTGCTTGCGACGCTGAATCTCGGCCATCACGGCATCGCGCTGGCCAAACCCCACCATGCCATGGGGACTCAATGACACCAGCTTGCCATGGTGCATCGCCAGATTCCCCAGGGGGGCATGTGCCGGTGGCACGTATCCGCGCGAAACCTTTTTGCCGGTCTTCAGGTCGATGACACGCAGTTCACCGTTGCTCAGCGGCAGGTAGTACTGATCGTCCACCGCCTGACCACGACCGCTTGGGCGGGCGTCGCCGAGGGACGCGGTCCAGATCGCCTTGCCTGTCGAGGCGTGGAACGCACCGACCTCGTTCCGGCCCACCAGTACCGCGCGATCGCCGAACACACCCGCCAGATACAGCCATGACTCCTTGGGCTTTTCCCACAGGCGTCGACCGTCGAGCAGATTCAAGGCCAGCACGATCGGTTCTTCGGGGGGCGTGTAGACCACCACACTGCCCGCGATGATCGGGGCCGATGGCGACCATTGAGCACTCAATTCCCGCTGCGGAACATACTGGCCGTTCGGATCACGCTCATAGGAACTGCCGGACGGGGGAATGTAGCGATGAGCCCACAGCACCGATTGCCGCAACCGATCGACCGCGACCAGCCAGCCCACCGTTGTCGGACAGACAATGATGCCCCCTTCGGCCGCCACCTGGGCCGTAAACCAGCGTCGACCAAAATCCTGCTCGATCTTGGTATCGGTATAGGCGATCAATTGAGACCAGCGGGGAACCCCCGTGGCTCGATCCAGCGACCACAACCGAAGATCATCCCCCTTCCCGGCCACCACCAGCAGGTCGTCCCCATCGATTGCCGGTGTCCCGTAGAAGAACGAACCCGCCAGCGGCAGATCGAATGATTCGTGCGATTCGACCCCGCCGACACTCCAGCAGGGACGCCCTGTCTGAATGTCGTACGAAACCAGTCGGTTCGTCTTCCAGGTGACGCCATACTGATCTTGAGATTCCCCCGAACCGTCCCAGCCCCAGTTCTGACCGGGCTGGTTGCGTGAAAGAATCCCATGATCTTCGATCACGAACACCTGACGGCCATCGCTGCTGATGACTCCATAGATCCCGTCGCGAAACAGCAGACTGGCCAGCGGATGGTATTCGACCGACTGCCCCTGGTACTCGTTGATGTCGTTCTGGAATTGATTGAGCCGGAACCGCCAGGCTTCGCGGGATTCCACTTGCTGGGGCGGCAAGCCACCCAGGATTCGTTCCGCCGACACCCCTTCCAGGCTTTCCCACAGTGTCTTGCCGGTTTCGATGTCGACCGCGCGCACTCCCCGCAGATCGCGATAAAGGGCGCGACCATTCACCACCAATGGCAACGCCGCCATGATCGGCGTCTTGTCCTGATCGTTCAGATCCTGCAGGATCCAGTCGACCCGTCGTCGGACCGGGTAACTGCTCGTGAGCGGCACGTTCCAGATGGGGGACAGCAACGGTTCACTGCCGGTCGCCGTCCCCTGCCGCGAGATGGACCCGTACATCTGTTTCCAGTCGTCCATCACCAGGCTGCGCGTCGGAATCATCGCGTTGGTCCCGCCGATCCAGGCTTCCGGCTCGGCACCCTTCAATCCTGGGATGACCCGATTTCCGGGTGATTCCGTCCATCCCTCCAGCAACTTCTGGCTGGCGGCGAGATTTCCGGCCTGACGATAGGCCAGCGCGGCCTTTACGCGCCAGGCACCGTCGCCGGCAATTGCCGCGGACGAGCGTGAGATTTCCTCAAACCAGACTGCCGCCAGCCCGAACTCACCCCGATCCAGGTGCAGGCTGCCGAGGTAGTTGGCCGCTTCATATCCGGCCGGAGTATGCAGGAACCGGGTGGCCACACTGACGTAATCGGCAATCCGGCCACTGCGACGCGCATCCGACAACAGTTGCTGAGCGAGACCCGAGTATTGAGTCTGATAGTCTTCCTGAAACTGCGGCGGTGCCGACTCCAGCAACTGATTGGCACTGCGGCGGACCGATTGCCAGTTCCCATCTTTGCTGCGATGCAGCGAGTCTTCGGGCAGATCCAGCAGCCGCTGCAGCAACTCGTGGGCGGTCTTCCATTCCTTACGCCGGATGGCAGATTCGGCAGCCCGCATCATTTGCTCGGCCTTCAAATCGATCGGCGCCCGACTGTCGATATGGTCGCGGTCTCCGCTTCGTACCCCGCCGTCGTCCATCGGCGGCCTCATGGGTCCGCCAGGGTTGAACAACCAGCGCAAAAGCGGTTTCAGGATTGGAGCGGTTCCCGCAGGGAGCGCCTGTTCCAATTCTCGAGCTTTGGCATCAGCAATCTGTTTTTGATTGTTCTGGGGAACGAACCGCCCGTTAATCCGCTGTACGCCCCCGCGCATGACACGGATCTGCCCTTGGACCGGCGGTACCATCGTAAGCACGGCCAACAGGACCAGGCAACGAACCGCACATCCGCGATTCCACCCGCGAACACCGCTCGACCGCACACCAACCCGGAACATGGTCATGGCCTGCCTTTAATCTGTCGTGCAAAGCATCCCCACTGCAGGATCGGCACTCTGGCAGTCCGTGGTAAAAGGGGTCAGACCCTCTCCGGGCAATTGATTTTCAAGGTGAATCAACTGCCCTCCAAAGGGTCAGCCCCCTTTTACCACGGACTGCTCTCGCGCGTTGGGCTCGAGTGCTGAATTCACCGACTCAACTGTACGGTATTTCACGCCCGGAAGAAACAAAATCAGCCTCAGAAAATCGGGGATTTCAGGGCGAGTTTCAGAGAGCCAAAGTTCATGAACGACCGTTAATTAACTTTGCATTCCACCAATCCGCAGCGGCCGGCGTTTTTTTGCACGGATCTCTTCCGCGCTCCATCCGTCGGCATCGGCACAGAATAAATAGGGCACATGCAGCGTGGTGCCGAGTCGCTGCATGAGCCGGGCGGCACCAACGAAATCGCTGGTTAACAAGAGAGGCTGCCGAACGTGCCCTCCTTCCTCCGAACACGCCAGGACAAGCGAGCCCTGGACTGCCCAGGCGATTTCCGAACCTGCAACGAACTTCCACGGGCACAGTTGCACAGCCACGACCAACTCACGGGGAATCGACAGTCGCTGCCTCTGCGTCTTCCCCAGGATGACCCATTTCAATCCTGCTGCCAAATCCGCCTCCTCCGGGTCAGGTTCCTCTGCGGAATCCAGTTCAAGCTCGCCCCCATTTCGCGGGATACTCAGGCAGCAGAGCCGGCGGTATCCTGAGCGCATGATCATGCCGATCAACAAGCACGCCGAGCCTCCACAGAGGGCCGTCGCAGATATGCCGCACAGTATCGACAAGGTCCAACCGCGAACGATCTGCCGGCCATGAAAAATCCAGCTCAATATGCCAGAGAACAGAGTCAAAAAAGGAATTCCAAAGCCGAGCAGAAAAATGATGTCGTTTCTCCAAAGCGACTGCGCCGGACGAAACTGCCATCCGCTGGAGTCCTCGATCAGTTCGTGTGTCAGACGACCATGCACGACAGAACCTTCGAGAATCACTGGCTCCGTGGGAACATTCGGAAGGACATCGGGAGCAGCATGTCGAACGTGGACGGTTGAGATGATACTGCTGATGGCCCATGCCAGGACGGTACAACCGAGTACGGCGAATACCAAAAAAACGGCTCTCGCAATCCAGAACGGCATACCAAACGGTACAGCGCCCCCGATCGCCACGAACCCAATGGCTCCGGCGACCAGGAACACGATCCCGATGGAAAAAGCGAGCCATCGTCCGGGACGATACACGACTGATTCCACTTCCTGCCAACTTGGAACACGTAATGCAGTTGTCATCTAAGCCTCACAAGTCTTGGCCACCCGGCCCCACACGCATTGCTGGATTCTGACCAGGAAACGCCAGCGATCGGCCAAGATCTGAGTTCGGGATCAAATTCCCCCAAACGCCTTAATTAAGTCACTTCTGGAAGCAGACAATGGGAACCTTCTTCTGTGGATGGCGAAAAATGGTGGGGGTCAGTGTCCTCTTGACGGCAATGATACTCATGGGCAGTTGGATGCGGTGCGTTAAGACCCAGGAGATTGTCTGGGTTCGATGTGGGACAGCGGCCGAACTTGGGATCTGGCACGGCGGCAGCATGTTTGGATATTTTATTTTGCGGAAAAATATCCCGCCCGCTCCGAACGCGAACTGGATTCGGAGGGGAACTCGTGAACTCAGCACCGTCGACCTGAAGAAGCCACGTCCATTGTTCCGCTACAGCCCTGAAAACTCCGCGATCTCGCATTGGGCGGTTATCGCCCCTCTGACCGTTCTTTCAGCGTACTTGATCCTCTACAAGCCGCGGAACATATCCACAACATCCGATTCGTCAAGGGAGGGGTGCCCGAAAAGCCGGGGGAACATCGCTGTACAATCAAATTAGCCACCACCAGATTTCGCGGGTTCGTTGCAGCCAGAAAACGGCTTCGCTACACTTTTCGGTCCGCCGAAGGCCCACTTTGCGTGTGGAGACGTCGGACGGAGCGAGCAACCCCCAGCCTGCTGCCGGCGGCAGTCGTGGATTATCCGGGGTTTGTTTTCCACGGAATGAGTACGATCCGCTGCGATCTTCAGGCTGCATTGAAGGTCGAAGGTCTTTGTTTTTTACGGTTTGAAAGGCACAGGGCGACATGTCAAAGGAAGCGAAGCTGGTTGTCGAACCACGCACGGAACTAGGTTCGGCGGCCTGCCGACGACTCCGCGAACGGGGATTGGTACCCGGGAATGTCTATGGACACAACGCACCTCCCGCGGCAATTGTGGTCGCGTCAGATGCCCTGCGACCGATTCTGAAGTCCGGAGCCCATGTCGTCGACCTGGAATTGAGCGGAAAAGCCGACAAGGCTGTCATCCGCGAAGTTCAATGGGATATCTACGGCAAGGAGATCCGCCACGTGGATCTGCTTCGGGTCGACCCCAACGAACGCGTCAACATCACGGTGCCGATCGAACTGAAGGGTACCGCCCCCGGCGTTATCGCTGGTGGGATCCTGGAACAACCGATCCACAATTTGACGTTTGACTGCCTGGCCTACCAGATCCCCGATTCGATCCAACTGCGAATCAACGCGCTCGAACTTGGCCAGTCGATTTACATCAGGGACCTGGAATTGCCACCAGGCAGCCATGCTCACGCTCAACCGGACGCCATCGTCGTGCACGTGGTCAAGGTTCAGGAGCGCGAAGTGCTCGCCGCGGTCCCGGGTGCAACGGAGCCCGAAGTCGTTGGCAAGAAGCCAGATGCGGAAGCAGAAGAAAAGAAAGACGACAAGAAGAAGAAGTAACCTGTCCCGCTGGGTTTCCCCGCCACACTGTGGCATGCAACCCCTGACCAGGGCCTTGTTTGCGGAGAAAGCCGATGAAAATTGTCGTCGGCTTGGGGAACCCCGGCACCAAGTACGAAGGGACTCGGCACAACGTCGGGTTCGAAGTTCTGGCGGAGCTTTCGCGACGCTGGGGGGCTCCGAAACCGAAGTCCCGATTTGAAGCGAGTTTGACAGAATTGTTGTGCGGTCCTGAAAAGTTGTTACTGTGTGCGCCACAAACGTTTATGAATTTGAGCGGGCGCAGCGTTCAACAGATTGTGAAGTTTTACCAGACCCCGTTGGATGACCTGATTGTCGTGAGTGACGATCTGAATCTGAAAACGGGGCAGATTCGCCTGCGAGCCAACGGTTCGGCAGGTGGACAAAAGGGCCTGCAGAGCATCCTGACGTGCCTGAGCACAACTGAGATCTGCAGGGCGCGAATCGGGATCGGGCGTCCACCCGGTGAAATGGACGCCGCGGATTATGTTCTTGGTCGGTTTCGCAAAGACGAACTCGACTTGATCGACGGAGCGATCTGCCGAGCGGCGACCGCCGTGGAAGTCTGGTCCACGGAGGGGATCGCGGCGGCGATGAACAAGTTCAATGGAGATGCAGACACCGACGCTGGCCAGCCAGCGTGACGTTAAGAATAGGGACTTCCCAATCGGGTGGCCCGGAAAAGGTAAGGTTTTTCCTGGCCGCGACGGTCCCGAACGGTCGTCCTGCCAGCATGGGGTGCGCAGCAGGTTGCAAATTACCGCGAAGCCGGTAAAACTATTGGTTTCCGCACACCGCATTGTCGAGCCAGTCAGTCCGTACAATTGATTCTGCAGCCGCAGCCGCCGGGGTGCTGCACCAATCGAAAGGGATTTATTTTGTCCGAGTACATGTATGAGGGAATGTTCCTGCTGGATAGCAACCGGTTTGCGGCTGACCCGGAAGGGGTTCAGCAGGCTGTGAAGAGCATCCTGGACCGCGTGGGTGCAAACATCGTCGCTTCGCGGCCGTGGCAGGAAGGGAAACTGTGCTATCCCATCGAAGGCCAGCGCAAGGGTCTGTACTTCCTGGCCTGCTTCCAGATGGATGGCGGGCAGATGGTCGAACTGAATCGGCTGTGCAAGCTGAACGATACGGTGTTGCGGCAGCTGGTGATCCGTCACCCGAAGGTCATCTTCGACGCCATGGTTGACGCCCTGACGTCGCACGACGGTGCCCTCCACAGCCCAGAACAACGACCGGACCCCCGTGACCCACGCGCCAACTTTGGCGAACGGGACCGATTGCCCGAAGGCATGGAAGAAGAACGATAAAGCCCCGCGTTGGTGCCGTTGCTGGTGGTCAGCATTTGCGGAGAACCAATTGCAGCGTCAGCGTGGGATGTGACGGCCAATACCACACCTTCCGTCAAGGAGCACTGCGATGGCGAGCTTCAACAAGGTCATTCTCGTCGGTAACCTGACTCGCGATCCGCAAGTCAAGTACACGACGGGCGGTACCGCCGTGACGGAAATCGGACTCGCAGTCAACAGGCAGTGGTTTGACAAACAATCCAACACCCGCAAGGACGAAACGACGTTTGTCGACGTCACCCTGTGGGGTCGGACCGCGGAAATCGCCGGGGAATACCTGGCCAAGGGACGGCCGGTCCTGATCGAAGGCCGGCTGCAACTGGATACGTGGGACGATCGTGAATCCGGTCAAAAACGCAGCAAGCTGCGGGTCGTCGGTGAAAACATGACGATGCTGGGTTCACGCGGTGATGGTGGTGGTGCTCCTGGCGGGGGCGGTGGACGCAGTTCGGGGGGAGCGCGAGGTAACGACGCCGGGCCGCCCAGCCAGGAACCGAGCGACTTTGGTGGCGGCGGATACGATGAACCGTCCGGCGGTGGACCGGTCGATGATGTTCCGTTCTAACGAACGGTGGCCGAAGTCGTGAGGCTTCGGGCGGGAGCAATCGCTCCCGGGCTTCATGAACTTTGAATCGAAACAATTTCACTTTCACGTTCGGCGGATGTCGGACAGGATTCACGGAAAAGCACGATGGCACGCAGTACTCATACCGCCTCTGGCCGCCCACGCATGTCCCGGAACATTGAGTTGCTTCTGGCTGAGGATGTCGAGTCGCTCGGCAAGCGAGGTGACATTGTCCGTGTGAAGCCTGGATACGCACGCAACTACCTGCTTCCCAATGGCCTGGCCACGATCGCCAGCGAAGCCAACAAGCGTGCTGTCCTGCGACACACCGAAAAGCTGGCGCAGATGTTCGAACAGCGCATGAAGGACCTGCAGGCCAAGGCCGACGCGATCGGCAAGTACAGCGTCACGCTGGAAGCCAATGCCAACGAAGAAGGCCACCTGTACGGTTCGATCATGGGGCCGGATATCAGCAAGGCTCTGAAGTCGGCCGGGTACGCGGTCGACGCCGACCACGTCCGGCTGGACGGCCCGCTGAAGGAACTGGGGATGTACACAGTCAAGATTCAGCTGCATCCCGAGGTGAAGACCGAAGTCAAAGTCTGGGTTGTGCCCGCCGCCAAGAAGTAATCCGGCTGGAACGCCCGCGAAAATCTCCAGGCGACGCCCCGATCCTTCGGCGCGTCGCCTGTTTTTTCACCCGATCAAGGATGGCACCATGGCTGGCAAACCTCTTGGTGATTTCTCAGGTGCCCACCTTCCACCACAAAATCTGGTGGCCGAGCGCAGCGTCCTGGGGAGTATCCTGCTGGAGAACATGGCGATCGATGAAATCGCCGACATCCTGCATCCCGATCACTTCTACAGTGACGTGCATTCCATCATTTATGCCGCGATTCTGAAATTGAATGAAATCGGTACCAAGGTCGACGCCGTCACTCTGGCCGAAGAACTCGACAAGCGCAATCAGCTTGACGACATCGGGGGCGTCCCTTACGTCCTGGAAATCCTCGATTCGGTCCCGCATGCCGCACACGTGAAGAACTATGCCGAGATCGTTCGCGACAAATGGATCCAGCGGACTTTGACGAACGTCTGCACGGAGGTTTTGCGTGACTGTTACGAGGGAACCGACGACACGGCCGACGTCCTGACCAAGGCCGAACGCGGCATCTTCGACATCCTGGAAAACCAGGAAATCAGCCAGAAACTGTCGATGGACGACATCATGCTGGCGACGCTCGACCGGATCAACACCCGCATGGGGAAGGAAGGTTCGATCAGCGGCTTGTCGACCGGCTTCTCGGACCTGGACCGCCAGACGAATGGCTTCCAGCCGGCCGAACTGATCATCCTGGCCGCCCGCCCATCCATGGGCAAGACCGCTTTGGTCTGTAACATTGCAGAATGGAGCGCCGGCGCTGGTGAAACCGCGACCCTGATCTTCAGCTTGGAACAATCCAAGCTGGAACTGGCGGAACGCTTCCTGTGTATTCGCGCCAAGCTCGACGGTCACCGCCTGCGCAAGGGACAACTGGAACCGGAAGAACGACACGCCCTGCTGGAAGCTTCGTCGGAACTCAGCCGGCTGCCACTGTTCATCGACGATCACCCCGGCAGGACAGTGGGCCAGATCAGCGCTATTTGTCGACGCCTGAAGCGCCGCAACAAACTGGGACTGGTGATCATCGACTACCTGCAATTGATCGAACCCGAAGACAAGCGTGCCAACCGCGAACAGCAGATCGCGCAGATCACTCGCCGGTTGAAGGGGATCGCGAAGGAAAACGAATTGCCGCTGATCGCGTTGTCGCAGCTCAACCGCGGCGTGGAACTGCGTGAAGACAAGCGTCCCCGCCTGGCCGACCTGCGGGAAAGCGGGGCCATCGAACAGGACGCCGACATCGTCATGTTCCTGCACCGTCCGGACGCCTACAACCCGGAGGATCGCCCTGGGCTTGCTGAAATCGTCGTGGCCAAACACCGCTCCGGCCCGACCGGCATCGTCAACCTGCAATGGCGCCGAGAATCCATGCGGTTCGACGATTACGACCCGATGATGGACGGCGGAGCGACGTCGAGTTTTTGAGGGGACGGAAAACCCACAAATGTGATTGTCCCGAGCTCAGCAACTGCCGGCGCCTTCCGCCGCGTGAGCCCGGTGACAAAGCTCGATTGCTGCCGCTGGCCAATCCGGAAAGTCGAATTGGAAACCAGACTGCAGCAGTCGACCTGGAATCACACGACGACTCTTCAGAATCAGTTCTGATTCTGAACGCATCAGAAACGTGCCGATCTCAAGCATCCAACGCGTGGCCGGCAGGCCGATGCGAGCTCCACAGGCGGTGCGCAGCGACCGCATGAAATCCACTTGAGTCAACGGATTGGGGGACGCCAGATTAATGGGACCCGTCAGATCGCTGTGCTCAATCAGCCAATCGATGGCACGTACAAAATCCCGCTCATGAATCCACGACATGTATTGCCGTCCATCGCCGATCTTGCCGCCCAAACCGTAGCGGGTCAGGCATCGTAGAGTGTCGAAGACGCCGCCACGGTCAGGACTCATCACCATAGCCGATCGGAGCAGAACTTTGCGCGTCTGCGGGGTGAGTATTTCGTGGGCCGCCTGTTCCCAAGCTCTTGCAACATCAATGCTGAACCGCCATGTGTCTGGAGCATTCGGCTCATTTCCACCGAGAATTCCGGTCGACTCATCGTTGGGGACGTCGAATCGATGAGCGTAGATCGTCGCCGTTGACATCTGCAGCCAAACCCGTGGCGGACACTTGGACTGTGAGATGATTCGCCCGACGAGCCGTGTGGAGTGAACTCGCGAATCCATGATTTCACGGCGATTCGCTGTATTGTAGCGGCAGTTGACGCTACGCCCCGTCAAATGGACGATGGCATCCGCACCTTCAAATTCACACGTCCACGGCCCAGCCGTTTCGGCATCCCAGACCACGACCCTCCAGGGGGCCGAACGTGGAGTTCTGCTCAGGATCACGACCTCGTGACCCGCGGTCGTCATGGCCCGCGCGAGTAGCGTCCCGACCTGGCCGCTTCCTCCAGGAATCACAATCTTCATCACTCAACCCTCTGAGACTTGCCTCGCAGTGAGACGGGAATGGAACCGGATTTCGCGACTGCGATTAACCACAGCAACGAGAATTCCGCCTGAGCCGTGAAACGCCACAATTCAACGCTTGTGGACAACTTTTTACACATACAAAATCTGTTTTTTCCGCTTTTTTTGAATTGCAAACGCACCCTTAAGACACCACATTATTATTCATCACACATTTCTGTGACCAAAGTGGTGATCCATTTGTCGCGCTTCACCACACCTTTTTGCTCCCGAAGAAGGGCTTTATGATGAAGAATCGTTTTCTGGCTGGGACAATCGCTATCATCGCCTGCTGTTCCTTGATCGGCTTGGCTCAGGAAGGATCCAAGCCCGCTGCCACAAAGCTGACTCAAGCAGAAAAGCCGAAAGGTCGACTGCCCGCGAACTATGGCAAGCTGGGGCTGACTGACAAGCAAAAGACGGCAATCTATGGAATCCAGGCCAAATACGAGTCTCAGCTGGATGATCTGCAGAAGCAACTCGATGACCTCAAAGCGAAACGCGACGCGGAAGTGAAAACGGTGCTGAATGACAACCAGCGCAAAGCTCTGGATGATCTTGTCGCGGAAGCCAAGGCGAAGAAGGAAAAGAATAGACCTGAAGCCGATTCCGCAGCAAAAACAGACGCTCCTAAAGATGAAAAGAAGTAGGCACCGGCGATCGAAGGAGCGGATCCGCACTGATTGACCAATGTGGAAATCACGCGACGCAAGAATGAGATTCTTCGTCGCGTGGTTCTTTTTATCACGGTGAACGACGCGTAGTTATGAAACGAGGAACCATTGTGCGGAGTTACCGCCTGCTCGACGCGGCTTTTTCCCATGAAACGTAGGGATCCTCGCGAGGGGGCATTAGTCGACCGATGACGTCGAATTCCAGCAGTTGGACGGCCTCCTCATGCCTGCTTTCTCAGTGTTATTCCCGTCGGGAAATTTGGAACGATTTCCAACAATCACCCCGTTCAAATTGACGCCTCCCCGTGCCGCTCCCTATCATGCTGGCATCAGCCTCGTCCGATGAGTGCCCTGCCCCACCCTGCCCGCCTGATCCATGCCACCCGGGAGCCAATGCCCATGATGTGTCGAGTCTTCCACCATGTCGTGGTGGCCTGCCTGTCAATCAGCTTCCTCAATGTCGCCCTGGCACAGGAGCCAGCCGTCAACTCGGTCACCCCAGGTGCCATCGCTCCGGGAACGACCTCCAACCTGCAGGTCAACGGCGGCAATCTGGCGGCACCCAAAAAGTTGTGGACTTCGTTCCCGTGTGAAACGGGCCTGGCGGAGGGGATCGACAAGAACGGGGAAAACCCGGCTCAAGTAACCTTCAAGCTGAATATCCCGGCGGACATCCCCTGCGGCATCCATGCCATGCGTGTCCTCACCGACAAGGGAGTCTCACCGCTGCGGTTCCTGATCATTGACGATCTTCCTTCCGTCGCCAGTGTCGGCAGCAACACGACGCTGGCGGCACCTCAGGTGATTTCAGTCCCGACTGCCGTTGACGGATCGGTTCCAAATCAAGGCTGGCAGTATTTCAAATTCCCGGCCCAGGCCGGTCAGCAACTGGCGATGGAAGTCCTGGCACGTCGGATCGGTTCGTCGCTGGATCCCATGATCCGCCTGCTGGATGTGAAAGGACGTGAACTGGCCTTCAATGATGACACTCCGGGTCTGAACGGAGATTCATCGTTGACCTACACCTTTAAGGAGGCTGGCGAATACATCGTCGAATTACGCGACATCAAGTACGGAGCCGGTGCCTATCGCCTGCGGATCGGCGATTTCCCGATCGCCACCGTCGCCTATCCGCTGGCCGTCCAACGCGGTACGACGGCGAATGTGACCGTCGCCGGCTTCAATGTGGAGGGAGTCGCCCCGGTTGCAGTGTCGATCGCCGGCAACGAGCCCGCAGAGTGGAAGAATGTCAGCGTGAAGCGACCCGGCGGAGCCAGCGGCTTCAGCACGGTCGCGGTCACGAATTCCCCGCAATTCCTGGAACAGGAACCCAACAACACCCCCGAACAGGCCAATCGGGTGGAACTCGGTCACGACATCAACGGACGTCTGGAACAACCCCGCGACACGGACCGATTCATCTTCACCGCCAAGAAAGATCAGACCGCCACGTTTACCGGGATCACGCGTCAACAGGGCTCTCCCACCGACTTGAACTTCAAGATTCTGAACAAGGACGGCGGGCAAGTTGTTGCGGCAGAAGACTCGGGTGTGAATGAAGGAAGTGTGGCGTTCAAGGCTCCGGCCGATGGGGACTATGTGCTGTTCGTGGAAGACCTGAATCACCGTGGCGGCAGTGAACACGCCTACCGGATTACGGTCTCTACAAATCCACCTCCATTCGCTCTGGCTGCGTCGCTGGACACATTCAATATTCCCGTCGGTGGAGTTGTCCTGGCAACCGTGACGGCAGTTCGAACCGGTTATGCCGGAAACATCGAATTGAGTGCCACCAACCTGCCTCCTGGTGTTACGGCCAGCAAGTCAGTGATCGGCACCGGCCGCAACGATGCTGTCATCACACTGCAGGCTCCGGCCGATCTGCCGACCGGAACCCTGTTTGACATCGACATCGTTGGCACCGCCCGGATCGGTGACGCTGACGTCGTGATTCCCGCCGAGATCGGCGGAGTTCTGAAAGCTCGCAACAACAACATGCGATGGACCCCGCTGAACCTGGGGAACTATGTTGCCGCCGCTGCGGCTCCGGCCCCGGGATTCACCTGGCGCATGGAACCGGCCGAAGTCGTGTTCGGCAAGGACCTGAGTACAAAGATCAAGTTGATCAGCACTCGTGCGGCGGGGTTTGAAGAGGCCGTGGCCGTCGCGATCACGCCGCCGCAGAACGGCCTGCCCGCCGGAGTGACGATCGCCGTCAAGAACATCGACAAGGGACAGAACGAAGCTGAGATCACGATTTCGGCCAATGGCCAGGCTCCGCTGGGTGACTTCACAGCCGGACTGACCGGGACCCTGAAGCAGGGAGACAAGACCGCTGTCCAGGGAATGGCGCTGCGGCTGAAGCTGGCAGCCCCCATGACCATCAAGCTGGATCCCGCTGGCGGTAAGATCGCCAAGAGCGGCGAACTCGTACTGAAAGCGATTGTCGAACGAAACCCCGCCTTTTCCGGGCCGGTCAACGTGACTCTGCAGAATCTTCCCGCGGGAGTCACCGCGGCGGCCGCCATGATTCCCGCCGATCAATCCAGTGTCGACATTAAACTGACGGCAGCGGCTGATGCCGCCGCTGCCAACGTGGCCAACCTGACCGCCAAGGCCGACGGAATGGCCGGTGCTGCCAAACTGGAAGCAACGTCCCCCGCCGTCACACTGACCGTTGAATAACAGCCATAATCCAGTCACCCGGACTTCGGAGAAGCGAAGCAGACCCGATTCGGACTTGTGACCGGCGTCGATTTCAGCCATGCTCAAGTTTTGATGCTTTCAATCAATCTGTTAAAGTAGAATTCAACAACACTGAACCGTTCCCTCACGACGGAGGTCCGAAACATGAGAAGTTTCCACGCTTGGCAATGCCTGCTGGTCGGCGCGATGACAGCCAGTTCCATGGCTGTGTACGCGGCTGAACCCGCCGTCGAAGTGGGACAACCGGCCAGCGTCGTGCTGGAACCAGCGAAGTTCGAACTGGTCGGCAAGCGGTCCCGACAGCAATTGCTGGTGACCGGCAAATACTCGGGAGATCAACTGCGCGACCTGACCCCCGCCGGGACGTTTGTCTCGTCCAACCCTGCCGTGGTCAAGATCGACGGGGCGATCGCCTATCCCGTCGGCAATGGCGAGGCAACCGTCACGGTTTCCGTCGGTGGCCAATCCGCTGCGGTCCCAGTCACTGTGAAGAATCTGGAAGCACCGGCTCCGGTCAGCTTCAAGAACGAAACTCAGATGGCCCTGACCAAGGCGGGCTGCAACATGGGGGCGTGCCACGGTTCGCCATCTGGCAAGGGTGGCTTCCGACTGTCACTGCGTGCCTATGATTCCGTGCTGGACATCATGACCGTTCGCAGCGAATTCTTCGGTCGACGAACCAACATCATGGAGCCCGCCGCCAGCCTGCTGCTGCGCAAGCCGTTGATGGAAGTCGCTCACGGGGGAGGCAAGCGGTTGAAGAAGGGGGATCCCGCTCACGTGGTCCTGGAGCAATGGATCGCCGAAGGGATGCAACTGGATTCGGCCACTGAGCCGGACCTGCTGAAAATCGAAACCGTACCGTCCAAGCGAGTCCTGAATCAACCGGCCGCCCGCCAGCAGATCATGGTCCTGGGTCATTTCAGCGATGGCTCGATCCGCGACCTGACCGCCTTGACCGACTTCACGTCGTCCAACGAATCGGTCGGCAGCGTGAATGCCCAGGGCCTGGTCAACAAGAATGGCCGTGGAGAAACCGCGATCCTGGCCCGGTACCTCGACAAAATGTCCACGACCTATCTGACCTTCCTGGAAGATGTCCCGGGGTTTGCCTGGAACAATCCTGCCGAACTGAATTTTGTCGACACGGCCGTCTTCGAGAAGTTGAAGCAACTGCAAATCCTTCCCTCGGACCTGTGTGCCGATGATGAGTTCCTGCGGCGCGTGACGCTGGACCTGACCGGTCGCCTGCCCACGTCCGAAGAAGCGCAAGCGTTCCTGGCCGATCAAAGCCCCGCCAAGCGAGTCGCCGTTGTGGATCGACTGCTCGACAGCAACGAATTCGCATCGTTCTGGGCTCTGAAATGGGCCGACGTCCTGCGATCCAACAGCAAGAAACTGAAGGCGGCTGGAGTCCACAAGTTCCGGGAGTGGATTTACGAATCCATTCGTTCCGACAAGCCACTGGACCAGTTTGCCCGCGAACTGCTGACCGCCAACGGCAGCGTGTTCGAGAACCCACCCGCCAACTTCTGGAGGGCCAGCCGAGATCCCCTGGATGCCACCGAAACAACCGCTCAGTTGTTCCTCGGTGTTCGCATCCAATGTGCCAAGTGCCACAACCATCCGTTTGAACGGTGGACGCAGGACAACTACTACGGCATCGCCGCCGCGTTCGCCCGCGTGGGACGCAAGAACTCAGCCGATGCCGACGAAGAAGTGATTTTCACGCAGGCGGGCGGCGAAGTGACTCAGCCGCGCACCAACAAGCAGATGAAGGTGCATTTGCTGCTGAAGGGTGATGTCGATGTCCCGGCCGATCAAGACCGTCGAGTCGTGTTTGCCGAATGGTTGACATCGGCGGAAAACCCGTTCTTCGCCAAGAGTGTCGTGAACCGCATCTGGGGCCACCTGATGGGCCGCGGGATTGTGGAACCGGTCGACGACTTCCGCGATTCCAATCCCCCCTCCAATGCCCGGTTGATCGAAGAACTGTCGAAACAATTTGCTGCCAACGGCTTCAGCCAGAAGTGGGCAATCCGCACGATCTGCAACAGCCGAACGTATCAACTCAGCTCGCGCAAGAACCAGTTCAACAAGGATGACGAGATCTATTGTTCGCACGCCAACACTCGACTGCTGTCGGCCGAACAACTGCTCGATGGAATTTGCGCCGTTACCAACGTCCCGGAACAGTTCCCGGGCATGCCGCTGGGAACCCGGGCCTGCGAACTGGCAGATCCCCCGACGGATCACTATTTCCTGAAGGTCTTCGGCCAACCCCAGCGGGAAATGGCCTGCCAGTGCGAACGGTCGAGCGAATCGAATCTGTCCCAGGCCCTGCAGATGATCAATGGCCCGGTCGTCCACAACAAGTTGCGTGCCGACAACGGCCGGATTGCCACGATGATCAAGGAGATGAAGACCGACGACGAGATCATCACCGCGATGTACCTGGCCGCTCTGGCACGCACCCCGTCACCTGAAGAGATGGCCGCCAGCAAACAGCACATTGGCAACCAGCAGGATCGCCGCCAGGCCCTGGAAGACGTCGGCTGGGCCATCCTGAACTCGAAGGAGTTCCTGTTCCAGCACTGAGAAACGTTGATCCAGAAACCGCGGGGATCCACCCCGCCCGGGATCTCATTGACGTCCGAGCGTGACCTGGCAGTCTGCCAAGTCCGTTTTCAGTCGCTTGATGTCCCCCCTGGACAGCGTGGCCCCGACAAGCTCCAGCTCTTTCAAGTTTGGCATTTCGGAAAACGACGGAATCGCCGCATCGGTGATTCGGCTGGCGTTCATCAACTGGAGCTTCCGCAGGGCCGTCACCCCGCGAAGTTCCTTGACATCGGCATCCGCTGCGTTGAAGTAGGTGATTTCGAGTCGTTTCAAAGGCATGTCTGCAAGGTGGCGCAGCCCGACGCGAGTCACATTTTCCGCGAGTGTGATGCGCAGCGTTTGCAGTCCCGGCAGGCGACTGATCGCGGTGAGTCCCTTGTCCGTCACAAACATGCTGCGCACGTTCAAGACCTTGAGATTCGGGAACACCCCCAGGTCCTGCAGGAGTTCGTCATTTACCAGTCGATCCGACAGTGAGACCTCCTGCAGTTGATGCATCTGCAAGAGAATCTGCAGGCCTTTCTCGCTGCACTCCACCTGAGAGCGCAGGTCGAGAGCCTGGAGACTGTGTAAGGAGGCCAGGGCTGCAGCGCTCTCATCGCTGATCCTGGCCAGTGAAAGCGAGCATCGCTTCAGCGACGGTTTCCCCTGCAAGGCGCGCAGCGTCGCTGAAGTGATCTCGGTTCCACCGGAGCCGATGAATTCGATCGCCGGCAGGTCCTCAAGTTCCTTGAGTGCCCCCAGGCCATCGACGGTCACCAGCCGCAGGGGATACCTGACCAGCCGGATTGGCTGGCCAGGTTTTGACTCATCACGCACCACGGTCGCCCCTTCTGCTGTCAGATCGCGAACAGCGGACTCATCGTCGCCCCAGGCAACTGACAGACTGAGCAGGCAAACAACGAGCCCTGACAAACGTACCATGGCAATGCTTTCCGAATTATTGATTTGACGAATGCCAACCCGAATGCGCTTGATCGACGAGATTATTTGGGCAGGCTGCTCGGATCCTTCAGAATCAGGGCGTTCTGGGGACCAATGTCGACCACGAACATCATGTCGTTGCAATCCTGATCGCCACCACCGTACAGGTCTTCAAAGCCGATGATGATGTACTGACTGTTATCGGGGAAGAACGCGATCATGTGCTGAAAGTTGTCCGGGTTGTTGGACTTTCCGTTGTAAAACACATTCGCCGGTGACCCGTTGGAGTTTTCATTGGAGTAGACGAAGAAGCCGAGCTGCTGACCGGCCTTGACTGTCGGCAACTGAACGAAGTCACCGGGCAACACGGGATACGTTGTGCTGCGGGTTGTGCTCCCGTTCCAGTGCGCGGACGGGAAAATCGTAAAGGTATTTCCCGTCAGAACACCCGAACTTGGTTTGTCGATGGTGGCAATCGTCGCTCCCAATCCGTCAACATAACCTGCATACCCGTAAATGAAATAGACGCGTGGTGCGTAGTCAAACAGGAAATACAGCCGTTGTGGATCCAGTTGATTGATGCCAATCCCGTCGAACTTCACCCCCTCTCTGACATTTGAGGTGATGTAATTCGAATAACTTGATTGCAGGCTGTTATACGCAATCGATGGTGCATCGGACGCCCTCTGGTAGACGGGGCCGATGATCGGCAGGCCCAATGGCCGCTTTGTAATCTGAATGGGAGACAGTGTCTGAGCCGAGGTCGTCGAGACCAGGCCGCACCAGACCAGAGTTGCGATGCAAAAGCGTCCCGCATGCGATTTCATGGCGATCATCCTTTTTCTGTGGTTTTGAACGGAAGACAAGATTTGTGACCGGTGGTCACGGAACCGAAACGGCTTGTACCTCTCGGGCCAGCGTTACGTTGGCCGTGATCGAACTGCTGTCTGAGACGTACCACTTGAACCACGCGTTCGCATTGGGAGACAGCGTAACGGTGACGGAGACTGTGGGACTCGTGTAGGCGAGCATGCCTGGTGTAATTGTTGTTGTGAACGACGAAATACTGACGGCGGACATCACCTTGTTCACGGATGCCTGCACATCGGCGGTGGTGGCATTCAAGGGAATTCCCGAACGGGCCCCTTCAAATGCAGCCAGCCGGGCCGCCTGCTGGAGTTGAGTGACGCGGGAAAACTCCAGCAATCCAAACAACACTGAAAACAGGATTGGCAGGCAGATGGCAAATTCGACGGTCGTCGCTCCCCGCCGTGGGGATGTTTCTTTGGGTCGCATTCGCATTTCATGATTCCCCATGGCGCAGCGTGAGTCAAAAACAATCTCAGGACACTCGTCCGACGCGTGATCGCATTCGAGTCAGGCATCCATCGACTTATCCCTCGCGCGCGTCGGGCTTGTGTTGCATATCCCACTCAGGCGTTTCAGTTGACAAGCACGGCTGGCAGACTGTCAGCGATGTTTTGAAATGCCGCCTGCAGTTGTGCGGCAGTGGCCGCGTTGAAGAACATTCCGTTGCCGTTTTGAGCCGCAGTCTGCATGGACGTTGCCACGGATCCGGTGGCCGCTTCGCCGCCGAAGGTGATCACATGCGTCACGATGGACGACCCGGTCCTGTAGGACGACGTCAGGCCGGGAATGTTCGTGTTCCCCGTCGTCGCAACTCCGTCGGTCAGCAGAATGATCGTCCGATCCGCCGTTGATCGGGCACGCGAACTGGTCAGTTCAGCCTGGGCCAAGGCCAGGCCAGCCGCGATGTTGGTATCGCCCAGCAGCGGTGTCGCCCCCCAGGCATTCATGGCGGTCGTGATCGAAGACGTGCTGGTTGTCAACGTTTTATCGAGCGAAGCGACTGTCGAGCTGTACTGTCCCAGAGAATAGTCTTCAGCATACGTCACAAGTCCGACCTTCACATCCAGGTTTCGAGCCTGCAGCACTGTCACAAAAGAATTGACGGCGGCCGTCAGGGCGGCCCATCGACTCGCTGTTGGACTGGGTGGCGTAAAGTAACTTTGCAGTGGAGAAAACAGGGTTCGATCGGGCGGATAGACAAATTCGCTGCTGCTCAAATCGAAGGCCATCGATGCCGAGCGATCCAGCACCAGCACGATGTCATGACTGACACGCGTGGCGTAGGCGGTTTTTGAGCACGTGAACGTTCCATTGGGGATCATCGACCCGATCGGGAGTGCCGTGGTCGCAGTCGCCGTGACCTGGACGCTGTTGACCGGCGTGGCACCCGCGTTGAAGACGTAAGCTCCGTTGGACTGCTTCGTGGAGTTTCCAAATTTGAACCCGGACGTGGGGATCGACAGGACTGCCCCACCCACCTTGTTGTTGGCAGAAGTTGCCTTTCCAAAAGCGACCGCGGACGACTGCGAATTCGTCGCCCCGAAATTGACAAGCGCCGCCTTGGCGGCAGAGTCCGTTGTCAGTCGCAGTTCCGTACGCATCAGTTGCATGTACGCAATGTTGACCGAATAGCCGATGAACAGAATCACAATCGGCATGGTCAAGGCCACAACCGGAATCATGGCCCCGTGGCGTCGCAACGCCAATCGTTGATTGTGCAGTTGCCTGGATCGCATTTAAACCTCCCTATTCAACAACAAGTGACGCACTGGCAGTGACGACGTACGTCGGGCTGAGCACGATGCACGACATCGAGTTTGGACCGAATGGTGCGGTGATCGACACTGTGACCAGGGTCTGGGGAGATGCAGACCCGAGGCTTTCCGGGGAAACGGTTACGGTGGCACCATGGACGTTCAATTGAGTGAGCAGCGAATTGCAATAGCTTTTGACGCCCGCGGCACTGGCAGCCGTCGTGCTCGATGTCGTCGGACGCGTCGCCATTCGCGCTGCTTCATAGGCAGCCGAGATCATGCGAGTTTTCAGCATGACAGATCGATTGTACTCAAGCATGCCAAATGCCAGCACAATCAAGAATGGCAAAACCAGCGCAAGCTCCACGGCAGCAACACCGCGTCGAGATCGCTGATGACTTCGTCGAGATCGAATTGCAGGTACCATGACTCGCAGCTTCCGGGAGATGCCAAGTTGGCAAAGTAAGACGTGCGGAAGTGATTTTTCGAGAGGCCCGATTCGAACCTAGGTCCGAATTCGCGGACGTCAAATCCTCGTCGTGATTTTTTGGAAAAAAAGGTGCGAACCCGATTCGGAGACGACGGCGTCCGGAATCGTAATTCCAGAATTGCACTCACCCCGTCTCAACCGCTGTCATTTCGTGCGCCATGGCGACATTAGAACCACGCGGCGGATCATTTCGCGGCACCACCAAGCCAGTTCGCGGGCCGTGCCCCGGATGCCAGATTTGACAGATTCGCAATTCCACCTCGCCCAGCAGGCTCCACTTCCTGGCTTTCGCCGCAGTTCCGCAGCCCTGCATTTTCGGGCAGCCGAAGACACATCAACTCCCACTTTCACAAAAATGCCTGAGTCGGGATTCCATTTTGTTGTGGAATTTGCCATAACAAACCCCACTTCGGCAGGCAGTGGACCTGCCGGAATAGGAAGATGAATGCCATTCCGCCCACCCACCTTTCGTCTCGCCCGCTGGCACGAGTTCTCTCTTGCGGCGTTCAAGATCGTCAAGCACGGTGACGCACCTCGGCCTCAGTCATGTCCGTTTGCTCCCAAGCTTCGTGATGTTTGTCGGGAAAACATCAGTGTTGCCGCCGGTAGCCGCGGTTTGTCGTCGCTGAACTGGCTTCGGTCTTCCCTGCCGTTTGCGCGGCAGATGTCACAAGTTTTCAAAAGGGCCTTTCGGGCTCCGCAAAAGGACGACGATGAGCAAGAATCTGTATGTGGGCAATTTGTCATTTAGTTGCACGGCTGACGATCTGCGAGAATTGTTTGGCCAGCACGGAAACGTTACCTCGGCACAGGTTGTGTCTGACCGGGAAACCGGTCGGTCGCGAGGTTTCGGATTCGTTGAAATGTCTGATGGTGGTGAGGCGGCGATCTCGGCGCTCAACGGCACCGACTTCATGGGACGTTCATTGACCGTCAATGAAGCCCGTCCCCGCGAAAGCGGTGGCGGACGTTCGGGCGGCGGTGGCGGTGGCGGTCGAGGATACGGCGGTGGTGGCGGCGGACGCAGCGGCGGCGGCGGATACGGTGGCGGTGGTGGCGGCGGACGCTACTAAGCCAACTCGAATCTAATCTTCGTCTAAACGCAAAACGCCCCGTGGTTCCCGACAACCACGGGGCGTTGTGCATTCTTTGAAAGTGGTCCTGGGAAGCGGATCGGTGAGCGGATTGCCGCATCTTCGCGGCCTCTGATCCGCCTCTATCCCTCAAACACCGTACAGGTTCAACTTTGTCGGTTCGCACAATCCCACTCGATTGAACGGCCCAATCGCCTGGCGAATCCGCGCCACAAATTCGGAAGTCGGAACACGAGGGTCGCCAATCTCAGACACGGACTGGATCAGCGCCCCCTTCAAATCCGGGTGATCGGCACTCAGGAACGCCGAACCGCGAACGGCCCTTTCCTCGCGGCGTTCGGCCTCGGACCATGTCGCCGCCGAGAAATAAAACATCGACAACGCAATCATCCGCTCAAACTCGCGAAAGCCTTTGAAGCTGCCGCTGACGATCAGATCCAGAAATCCCGTCTCCTGCTGCAGCAGATCGTCGTACCGCTGCATCTGGTTGATCCAGTCAGGACGCCGCCACGAGCCTTCCAGCATCTCCACCAATCGCTCAATCCCCACCAGCGTCAGGGCGTTTCCTGTCGAATGCAACGGGTCCAGGAACGTCGCAGTATTCGGCAACATCACCCAGTTCGGCCCCGTCGATCGCGCCAGCCGGCGCTGCATCCGCCCGGTTTGCCGCCAGGGCACGATCGGTATGGCATCGGCAAACTGCTCAGCCACGGCAGGCAGCCGGGACAGGATCGAATCCCACTCCGCCTGCGGTGACACCGATTTGTCGAGCGGAAATTGATCCGGGTCCAGGGAGAAGCCGGCACTGGTGACACCGTTATCAAACGGCAGAATCCACATCCAGCCTCCGTCAAACACGTGATGCAACGCCGCGTCATCACACGGATACGGATGATCGGCTACCGAACCTCCGCGGGCGACGTACAGATCCTGCCAGCGTTTGACATTCGTAAAATGCGAAAACAACGCACGTGATCGTGTCTGCAAACCGTCTGGATGTGGTCCAATCCCCAGGTGCCGGGCCACGAACCCGCCGTCTCCCGAGGCATCCACGATCAGATCCGCCACCACCGTGAGCGGTTCCCCCTGCCGGTGGCCTCGCAGTTCCCAGCCAAGCCCGTGAGGGACCGGGGATTCCAGCGTCGTCAGGTCGAAATAGGGAACCCCTTCCCCGACGGCTTCGTCCGCCAGGAACTGATCAAAGTCTGACCGCAGCCAATGGGTGTCCGCGTCATCGGCACCCGCGCTCGCCGCGACCAGAAGTTCATTGGCATGATCGGATCGAGGCCGGAAGTCCTGACCCAGAGTGTGATGAAAATAACTGAAACCGCGCTTCAGCCCGCACACAATTTCGGGATGAACCCGCTTCCAAGTGCCATAACTGGCCAGTGGAGCGATCCGTGGCAAATCGTACCTGCGAGCCAAATCCTCCAGGATCAGATTGGCCATGGGAGTCGACGATTCGCCAATCGCAAACCGGGGGTGTGTCCCCCGGTCGATCAGCACGCACGATCTCCCAATCCGCTTGAGCAGCAGCGACAACAGGCTTCCGCTGAAGCCCGCGCCAATCACAACAATGTCGGCTTTCAAGTCAACCATGAGTTCTCTGTGCTCGGCTTTCTTCACGCGGGAGCGTGAAGGCTACTGTTCGAAGGATCGACAATCACACTTGATGGGCGGCCCGATTTGCTGTGTCAGATTCATCTGTTGAATCCGTTCGACCCGGGCTGGGCCGCAATTTGGACATTCAAAAAGCTTCTCCACATCCCACAGGTCGATGAACACCCGGCCGCCGTTTAGTGCGATCGCTCGTTCGTGTAGTTCTTCCAGGCTGCGAAGTGTGGGCGGGACGAATTCGCCGGACGCCTGCAGTTGATCCATCACACCGTTTCCGGCCCGGGTGGGGATGACGCTGCAACAGTCCGCCCCTGCTGCAAACGCGTGTTCGACCGACCGCAACGCCCATTCGATCCCGTCGCGTTCATTCAAACCGGGTGGTTTCAACAGCACGAACGTGCGGACATTGATATCGTGGTCACGCAGGAATCCGGCAGCACGATCAAAATCCTCGACGGTCATCCGCTTGTTTAAAGCGGGCAGGATTTCGGGATGGATCGTTTCCAGCCCCAGGGCAACTTCCAGGCGCGTTCCCAGCAGATCCCGAAAACGAACGCAGCGTTCGTCTGTCAATCGCGGGTGATTCTCGACGATCACGGTCTGAAAGTGACGAACAAGATCCGCGATCACCGGATGGTCTTCGGGAGGGATCGCCTGAGCGTCAAAGAAATTCCCTGCGTTGTACAGCTTCACATGCCGGGCTGGGGAAAGCTGGCTGAGAGCCTGTTCGATCTGAGCCGGAATCGCTCCCACGGGAACCCGCTCGTCCAGAGTGTATTTCCACAGATCGCACATCGTGCAGCGAAACGGACATTCCCTGTTCACCAGGAAGATCGTCGCGACATCCTCAACCCGTCGCGAAGCGGCACATTCCCACTCAACATGAAAGGCATACGGCCGCCACGGATCCCAATGTGGCTTCGGTGGACGAGCAGCAACAATGTCGGCGTCGGTAAGCATGCGCTGTCATTCAGGCGAACATCTTCAGAAACCGACGCCGATATTCCAGCGGATCCGCCGGGAAGATGCTGGCAAACAGGTCGTCACCACCCGCCCCGTGCTGGAACCTTCGTTTCTCGAAGGTCGGCATGTTCAATCCGGTGACGGCGAGGACCCCCCGTTGAACCACTTCCCCCTTCAAGGCATACAACCGCTCTTCCTTCCAGTCGGTCAATTCGATGAATGGAATCCCTTCGGCGACTTCAATCACATTCGGCAATGCAAACGGGCTGAAGCCTTGAAAGCCAAGGGCCGTGACGGGAGCCGATGACCGGACATGGCCGCGACTTTGGCCGCCCGAATAGGTCAGCGAATGCTTGATGGCATGGACACCCCACCCTTCCTGATACAGCATCTGATTGTTCAACACGCTGCGGATCGTCAATTCGTGATTTTCGTGGATCGGGTAATCCTTCAGATTCTCGTCACCGCCGTCTCCATCCACCAGCAGTTTCCAGTCGGGATATCGCTGGCGGATTCCCTGGCACAAGGTGAGTGCCATGGCGGCCGATTGCACATCCAGTGGCTTATAGTCTTCCAGGACCCGGATCGCATCGTCTACGGAAATTGCCGACGCGGGGACTTCAATCCGTTCCAGCAGATACCCCAGGTCCAATTCATCCAGAAAGTTCTGGGCCTGCCGGGAATCTTCCCCGGCCCCACCGACATCCAGCGTAAACGCCTTCAGCCGCTGCGGAGCTTCCCCGCGCTGCAATAACAGGTGATACAACGTCAGCAGGACGGCTCCACTGTCGATTCCGCCCGAGAACAGGACCCCGATCGGTTCCCGCGGGCCGACATGATCCAGCCATTTGTTCAATTCATTCGCCAGAGCACCAATGTACAGCCGACCAATCTCATCAAGATTCGTCGACAGGACATTCCGTTGGGGATTGAAGTACCGCTTGTAGGTTGGGCTCGGATCAGGGCAGCCGACCAGGGCGAGTTCGGTCAAATGGTGTGCCGGAACCATCCGCGTGTAACTGGGATGGAATTGTCCGTCGAGTCCTTCCTTTTTCAACCAATCGCGGATCGTGTCAATCCGCTCGGCGATCACCAGCACCGGTCCGGCGTGCTGTTTGGCGATGAAATAGCGAAGTGGACGCCCGATCGACCGGGCCATCCGCACAATCTTGCCAGACTTGTGAATCAGGGCAAACTGCCCATCAATTTGACGAACCTGTTCCGGGTCTCCGGATGCAACTCGGGCCAGAGCATCCTCCGCCGACATGTTCAAAAACACGTTCCCGTTCGGATCGACCAGATTGATCAGGCGTTCGATGAGTTGAACCGATTGCATGTCAGAATCCCTGCAAGTGCGGAGGACGGATCGACGTCAGTACGCGTCTAGAATGCCCAATGTGGGCGCAAACCTCAAGAATCCTGTGTCCGGTGGATGAGGTCCGCGACCGAGAAGCGACGATCTCCACCGATATCTGGACGAACGACACCGAGATCACGTCGGTGGAATCAATGTCCGTATCCAGTTGTTCCGAAAGACGCCAGTCGGATCTCGCATCTCGCAGATTTCTCGAAACGCACCGAATCGCGGATAGAGTTCGATCAGTTCTTCGGCCGACAGTGGACAGTACTTGCCCCAATGCGGCCGGGCTCCGAACTTTCGTTTCATCGTCGTCGCCAGGAAGTCCATTGCCTGCAGAAACCCCTGCCGATCACGCGGCTTGGCGTAACTGATCAGGCTGATGGCATACCAGTCCTGCTCGCCTCCGGACGACATCGAAATCAGTGTGTCATCCACACAGACCCGACGAACACAGATCGGATAGTGATGACCGTACAGGCCCCGCAGGGCCGTCAATCGCTCAACTGACGGGGCATCCAGATTCAGATCGGGGATATCCGAAGTCGCAGATCCGGCCACGATCAGAACCTGCTGGACATACTCCAGGGCCGCTGGCAGTTGGTCACGCGGCACGAACAGTTCCATTTCCATGTGACGAAACAATTCGTGCTCCATGATCAGCATTTTCGACGAGTCATCCGTCACCTTCAGGTTCCTGGGAACCGTGTGCGGGATGACGCGGCGAAACAGGAAGCGGATCACTCGATTGCTGCGCCGCAACCGCAGTGTCGTCAGGATCAGCAGATGCAATCCCAGGTCGACACTCAGGAACCAATGAATCCGATACAACCAGGCCAGCCGGGACCGTCGCTTCGAGACCTCGCGACGATGCTGCACCAGGAACTTCCAGCGCCACGGAGACAGATAAAACTGCTGCAAGGGATACTCGGCCTCCGCCTGCAGCACCGGTTCCACCGAATCATATTCGCGAAAATGCTCCTCGACGGCGTACGTGTATCGAACCTGCATGTCGACACTCAGGATGATCCCCAGGCATCCGAGCGAACAGCGGGCCGCCTGCAAGGCGGTGCCACTTTCAATCGTTTCAATCATCGCGATGCCGGAAGCAGGATCGTACCGGGCCACGCGCACCGCTCGCACGTAGTGCGACAAGCTGTTGCGGCCGGAACCATGCGTCCCCGTCGAAATCGCTCCGGCAATGGTCTGCTCGGTGATCAGTCCCAGGGACGGCAGAGTCTTCCCCTGCTCCTTCAGTTTCTGCAGGATCGTCTTGACCTGGCACCCGGCCGCAATCGTCGCCCATTCGGTTCCATCCCGTTGGTGAAGAGTCACATCCTGAAGGTGCTTCAGACTCAGGACAACGCCTTCGCCTCCGGGAGCGGTGCTCCACGAGTGCAGTCGTCCGACCGCCCGAATCTGCTCGCCGCGATGCCGATTCAGGATCTCTACGACTTCAGCTTCATCCTTGGGCTCATAATACGCCGTCGGCCGTATCGTGACGTTTTCGCCGAAATTCTGCAGAGGTGCGACGGTGGTCACAAATGAATCCCTGAATGGAAGGGTGCGCAGACATGGACACTTCAAGTTCGAAACGTCGCTGTTTAAGTCGAGTTGTACTGCCCTGACTTCGGCAAACTACTCACACGGGATGGCAACAGCGGACTGTGTATTCAGTCCCAGCGGGACTGCCTCAGGCCCGCAATGTTGCTCCCAACTGTGCCTGGCAGGCGACAATCACCGACTGCTGAGCGGCTTCCACCTCCTCGCTCGTTAACGTACGTTCGGGGGAACGATACATCAACGTCACCAGATAGCTCTTCTTCCCCTCGGGGATCTGTTTGCCGCGGTATTGGCCGCCGAAACCGATCGCTTCCAGCAATGGCCCCGCGGCTCCTCGCGCGACCGACTCCAGTTCACTCCAGGTGACCGGGTCATCCAGCACAAAGTTTAAATCACGCGATGAACTCTGATACGTAGGCAGTGGTTTGAACTTCGGCACCAGATCCGCGACCGATTCCAGCACCGACAATTCCAACTCGGCAACCGTCACCGGATCACGCAGGTCGAGTTGCCCGGCCACCGAGCGATCCAATTCTCCCAGCCAGCCCCAGAACTGACCGTTCAACAGCACTTCGGCCCCGCGCCCTTCCGTGAACTGCGGAATCGACGACGGTCGAACAACGATCTGCGCCGATGGATTCACTCGAGCCGCCAGTTCCTGAACAACCCCTTTGATCTCGGCAAACGACTTCCCGCTGACAAAGCTGACCATCGTCGGTTCCGATTGAGTGTGCGGCAGCGTTTTGTCCGCCGACAGATGCACACCGGCAATCTCGAACAATTGAGCTCCGAACGTTCCTCGCCGCTCGTTCGCCCGACGGGAACCGAGCAGGCTGGGAACCAGCGTCTGCCGCAGCAGGCTGGTTTCACGGAAGTCGGAATGATCAATGGCCAGCGGAGTCACCTCACCCCGCGGCTGGAACAGTCCGTGCTCACGCTCGCTGACCAGCGAAACGGTGATCGCCTCGTAAAACCCGGCGCCGGTCAGTGTACTGCGCACTCGATCCACGACACGATCGCGATGCGACTTGTGACTCAGGCAAAGTGGCACGTTGACGTCGGCGGGAAGCTGGTCATAACCATGAATTCGTGCCACTTCTTCGATCAAATCAATTTCACGCGACAGATCGCGTCGATTTGACGGCGGCACAAACGTCACCGTTTCGGCCGCGGAGTACGACGCCGCGGCAGATCCGACGAGTGTCAGTCCCAGCGCCGTCAGGATGCGGACCGCTTCATCGTTGGGAATCTCCATTCCCAGGATTCGCTGAATTTGGGCGAACCGCAACGTGATCGGGGGACACTCCTCAGGTGGTCGCGTTCCGGCAAACACGGAACCTTCCAGCAATTCGCCTCCGGCCAGTTCCAGGATCAGTTCACAACAGCGGCGACTCGCCCAATCCGGTCCGTGTGGGTCCAGCGCTCGCTCAAACCGGTACGACGAATCGCTGTGCAGCTTCAACCGGCGCGACGTATTGCGAATGGAAAGCGGTGCGAAGAGTGCCGCTTCAATCAGGACATTTTTCGTGGCTGCGGTGATTTCGGTTTCCGCCCCCCCCATGACCCCGGCGAGTGCCACCGGATGATCGGCATCGGCGATGACGCACATGTCCGGAGCCAGCACGTATTCCTTGTGATCAATCGCCTGAAGTTTTTCCCCCGCCTTTGCGCGACGGACGACGATCCGCTGACCATGCAGCTTGTCCATATCGAACGCGTGCAACGGCTGGCCGCATTCCATCAGGACATAGTTCGTAATGTCGACGATATTGTTGATGCTGGCGATTCCCACCGTCTGCAACCGGCGCTGCAGCCACGCAGGACTTGGTCCCACCTTGACTCCACGGATGACTCGGGCGTGATACTGCGCACAGAGATCGGGACATTCGTTGACAACCGAGGTTACCGGTCCCACCGCAGTCGATCCGGTCCTGGGAGCCGCCGCCGGGACCTTTAAGGGCTTGTCGTAGACCACGGCCGCTTCACGCGCGATCCCCAGATGGCCCAGGCAATCCGGCCGATTGCTCGTCACTTCAAAGTCGATGCACGTGTCGCCCGCCACGTCGTGGCATTCTTCGAGATTCAAACCGGTCATTGTTAACCGATCCGCGAAGACTTCGGCCGACACATCCAGGCCCACGTACTGTTTCAACCAATCCCAACTGACAAGCATGTTCAGGCCACCAGGTTTCAGAATCCAAGGCAGACAAATAGAGCCCGTACTGTAAACGGACTGTCCATCTGGCGGAAGGGTTCACTCTGGGCGCAAATCGTTTCGAAACCCATAATCACGACAGCGATTACTTCACCAATCAAAGGGAACCACCGTGGGATTCATCGATCTCAGCCAATACGAACCGATTTCCCCCGTCCCCGGTTGCCGGATGCGGACTCCGTTTGGGCAGAACCTGATGCTTTCCTACCTGGAAATGGACGACGGGGCCGAAGTGCCGCTGCACCATCATCCGCACGAACAGGGAGGGATCCTGATTTCGGGCCGGGTCCAACTGACCATCGGCGAGGAAACGCGGATCGTCGAAGCAGGTTCACTATTCCTGATCCCACCCAACGTCCCGCACCGAGCGGTCGCGGTCGGCGGTCCGGCCCGAGTGCTGGATGTCTTCAGCCCGGTGCGGGAAGACTATGCCAAACTGGCCAACCATTACATTCCAACTGTGGTTGCACCGGGACCGGTCGGCGAACAGTAACCAGGTGCAGCTCTTGAGCGTGAGTGAATGTCGCAGGCAGATTCACGGCCTTTTCTCGCCGTCCCCCACATGGCGAACCTGATTCATTCACTTTTTTGATCCGAAGGCCACATTCCGCGTTTTGACTTCCAGCCTGTAAAACTCAACTGGAATCCAAACGGAATACCGCAATGTGGAGATATCGAACGGTCAAGTTCTCGACGGAATACTATTCCTTTGGAGGAACTCAGTTTGACGAAGCGGAACTCGAAAACGAACTTTGCAGCCTTGGCCGTGAGGGCTGGGAACTGGTCTCGATTTTTGACATCGAAAGAGTCAAAGGCGGTTCCAAATTCGTGATCGCGGTCCTCAAGAAGATGCTCGAGTGAGGCGTGCGAGAGGGACAGGATGTCCGCGAACGCGTCGAAAACTACCGACACGGGCATGGAAACAGAACCGGCGTGCGGACAAGTCCGCACGCCGGTGAACTGGAACTTTCTGCTCGTGGACTTTACAGCGAATAGAACCGATTATCGTCGAAGTGCCCGCTGTACCGGGGATCGGTCAGGTAATCCAGCCGACGACTGATGAATTCCCCCTGGTCCTGCAACTGCAGGAACTGCTCGTGCGGCTTCAGGCTCAACAGCATCTCGGCTGAGCAGCCCAGGACATCGGCCCATTCTTTGGCCATCATGCGCGTGTTCAGACCAAACAATTGCAACGCGCCGGCGTTGTTGATCATCGTCTTCCAGCAGGTGGGATAGCAGTCTTGAATCTGTTGCATGTCCTGCCAGAACGTCCAGCAACGCAGTCCGAACCCGCGACACAATGTCATGGCCGCCTTCATCACTGGGAACGAACCCAGGTTCCCCGCTTCGTCGATCAGGAACAGCGACCGCGGATTCGGAATCTTCTTCCGGGAAAACACCGCGGCAAACAACGAGGCCAGGATGATCCGCAACAGCGGCTTGTGGCTTTCCAGCCGCTCGGGCGGAATGATGATGTAGATCGACATCGGCTTGCCGTCTGCGAAATCCTGCAGCGAAAAGCTCGATTTTTCGAGCATCTCGGAGACTCGTTCACTGTTGAACGTCTTGATGTACGACTGCGCCGTCGCCAGGACGCTGGGCCGAGTTTCCCGTTCGGCCAGTTGAAGAAACGAAGCGAATTCCTGGTAGGCCAGTTCCCGCATCTGCTTCCCAACCGTGTCCATCAACACCGCGATCTTGTAGACCACATCGTCGGAACAGAGCAGTCGCCGCATCTCGTTCAGATTCTGCTTCTCTTTCGGTTGCAATGTCACCAGGTAGTTGATGATTGCGCTGTGCAGGCCGCTTGCCGTCGTATCCCAGAACGGATCGCGGCCGAACTTGTTCCCTTCCGACAGCATCGACGCGACCATCTGTGAATCGGTGTCGAAGTCTGTCGTGGGAAGTTGAAACATTTCCAGGGGGTTGAAACCATCGGTCGTGGAATCCACAACGCGGAACGGATCCAGCTTGACGACTTGCTGTCCCAGTTCGCGGCGACGTCGATGGGTACAGCCATACAGTTCCCCCTTGATGTCGATGGTCACCACCTGGCCGGGGTATTCCAGCAGGGCGGGAACGGCACAGCAACGTCCCTTGCCAGCGCCTGTCGGTGCACAGGTCAACAGGTGCGGGCCGCCGTAATAAATCGGTTCACCGTCGGGAGCGGGGGGCTGCAATTGACCCGCGAACCCCATGGTTCTACGAGCCTCCTGCTGGTAGCCGAGCAGGATGTCATCATTGCCCGAGAACTTCGACATTACATCCTTCTTACTTCGTTTCGCGATCATCTGCGCAGACCTTTCTCGTCACACTTATTCGGTCGAACAAGCGTCGATATTTGGACAACCATGGAAAGACGAAAGATAAAACCAAGGCCGGATGACGTGCCGTCAGAGCTCGCGGTTTCCGTGAGGATCAGGGTGACGCGCCACCCTGATGACTCACAGATTCCACGAACCGCCGCCGGGCGTATCGGTTCAAACTGACCAGGGAGGGACGGCCCGACAGACACCGGCTGGTAAGACCCGGAGACTGCCCCCTTCGCATGCCGCCGCGACCTGACAACGCTCACATCCTGTGGGCCGCGTTGCTCGATCACGGCGTCCTGCCGACCGGCATTGGGAAGGGTTCATTGCCGTTCGACGTCGTTCTCTGCAGTGGCGAACGATGAAGGAACATTAACACGTGATGCGATGTTCTGCCCAGTGTTGCCGGGCCGATGAGATGACGGAATTGACACCGTGAAAAACAGGATTGTTTTTTGAGCGCTGGGGATTGTGTGCCAAGGCATCAAAACCCTTGCCCGACGCGCCAGCGAGGGACCGGTCCATGACGCGCGGACGCGAGACTTCTTTCCGGTCTCCTCAGTCGGCGACTCGGCAATTTGGTCCGGGTCAACCAGGTCTAAAGAAAAATCCCGCGAGATTTGAGATTGTGGGCTATGCGCATGTATCCCTCGCTCGCGCGTCGGGCTAGTGTGCCGAGACTTCGTCCCGCAAGCTCCCGATCAGCGTCTCCAATTCCTGCCGCCGAGGCTCCAATACCAGACGGATGGCATCCTGATTCAATCTGTAAACCATCACCAAAACGATCGTCACGATACCAAGCATCAATGCGACGATCACAGCCAGCAGTGCCAACGCCCACATTTCTCCGGATCCAATCTGCCACGCCATCAGCAATGTAATGTGAAGAACGAATGCCGTGACCGACAGCGAGATTGGCAGCAGATACCACCAGTGGACATTGCGCAGCAGCCAGATCTGGTGCTCAACCTGTGCCCGCGAGCTTTCCACACAATTCCGCAATGACTCACCGGACACACGCGACTGCCGATTCTGCCGGGCTCGATCGAGTAACATGTACCCCGCAACCCACAACAGCACGGGAATTGTCAAATACCACGTCCAGGGCAATCCTATTTTCACGCCCATGGTAATCCAAACGGGAATCAACAGCAGGCTGAGTCCCACTTCTCGAACGTCCCTCCAGAAAATCGCGGCCATGAACGCCTGCTGGTTTCGGCGGACTTCTTTCAGAAGCAGATCGGGATCGATTGTCAGTTGCACTTGAGCCAACTGGGACTGCCAGGCTTGTTGCAGATTGTCAGGACTCACGGGATTTCTCCTTGAGCAGGTCACCCAACGCCTTCTTCGCGCGATTCAATTTCACGCCCACATTACTTTCCGAGATTCCCAGAACCTCGGCGATTTGCGAGTAACATTAGGTCGATTACCGCGGCTTCTTGGGCGCAGATGGAACTTTGGCAGGATTGAGCGGGACCAGTTCCGTCGACAACCGCCGCAAGTCGGGAATACAGGAATCCTGATGGGCAGACACCAGCCGACGCAGATCGCGCGGAGTCAGGTCGGAACGGGAATGCAGGATGAACGGCCCCCCCGACGGATGGATCGTTCCGTCGGTCCATGAACTGCGACCGACCCAACTGCCCATCAGGTACGCTTCGTCCTTCAAATCTGACGCAGTCACGACCATGTTCGTGGTACCGCTTTCTTCGTGCGGGTCGACGCCGCGCCACTGCAGATGCCAGACGGATCCGTCGTGGTGGCTGATCGGTCGACCAAACACGCGCACGTACAATGGTTCTCCGCTGGGATTTCCGACCGTAAAGGCACCGGTCAGATTCCCGTTCGTCGTACACACCAGATTGGCTCGACCCGCGAACCACATCCGCTGGCTCTCCATCCCCTTGGAAGGAGCGTAATCGCTGATGTGATAACTGAAGGGGAATCGCGCGAGCCAGCCGGAAAGCTCCTCGGCCTCCAATCGGGCCTTTTTCTTTTGAGTAAACGCCGTCTGCAGGCAATCCTTGAGGATCGCCAGAGCCATCCGCTTTTCCACACCGGCATCATCGTCGGATTTCGCGGTCGTCCGCCCGCGCCGGCGCTTGACCTGGGGCAGCACTGCCACGATGTGTGACGTCTGGCGATGGGGTTCTCGTGGCAGGTCCATCACCTCCAGCGTTCGTTCGTCGACATCGTCCATCAACTCGCGATACGACATTGTCCACGCGTCGCTGGCTGCAACTCGGGCGTGTGCTTCCAGCAGCGTGGGAACCTCTTCGATGGATTCCATCATCGCTTCCAGGTCGGGCCATGGGACGTCGAAATGCTTGCGACGAGTCGCCAGGGCGACCATCGCTGTCCCCCGCAGCGCTTCCCAACTGTCCAGCGTTTGCGGATCGGTCGAATCATGAGACTCGGAATCACGTTGTCGCAGCAGACAGTAGCGCAGCGGCAGACTTGTCACCAGTTCGGACCGGGGGATTGTACCGACACGGGCGTCCAGGCAACTCGCCACAATGGCATCGACGCCGACCAGTGGTTGGGCCCCAAACAGCAACTCGTCGGAATCCATGATCGTCTGCACGAACCGGATCTGAGTTTCCGGATAGGCCGTGCGGAATTTCTGGCGGACCGCTTCCAGGACGGCGGGCAGAACCCGCATGTTGATCAGGTTGGTGGTGCCGATTCGAATCGTGACGGGACGATTCATCGGCTCGTCCTTGATCAGGGACATCGCCAGATCGTAATGCTCTGTCGCGGCGGTCAGATGGTCGCACAGTTCCTTCAACTGAACTTCGTCCTGGAGCAAACCCTGCGTGATCCGCTCCAGGATGAATTCCTTGCTCACCCCCAGGGCCTCGGCCAGTTGCTTGCAGAAGGAATGGAAGCGGGCAGCATTGGGATTCTCATCCTCGTCCCCCTTCACACGCGGCTTCCCGCTGGTTTCGCGCACGGGCAGATAATTCCCCAGGAATTTAACGGGGTCCGTCGTGGCGTGGCGCTTCGACCGATTCCGCAGGGCTTCCTCCAGCATCCTCAGCAACTGGTCGCACTTGTAAATCGTCGGCCCCTCTTCCGGTGAGGATCGCCGACGACGTTTCGGGGCTCCGGGCGTCATTGCCTTCTCCTGCGCGGGAGCGATCCGCGCCTCCAGTTACTTGCCGAGTGGCTTGATCCGGATGTTCCGGAATTCCACCTTCATCGGGCCGCCACTGTGAACCTGCAGTGCCACAATTCCAGAACGAGCGATGTCCGCGTCCGGCTCATGATAATCGACCGTAGTCACACCGTTCATCTTCAACACCACATGATCCCCTTCGGCGCGGATCGAGTACTCGTTCCAATCCCCCTTCTTCAGCGTCGCTTCAAATGTGGCCGGTGGCTGAACCAGGATCTTGTTGCGGCGGGATTCGTCGTACAGGCACCCCCAGTACTTTTCGCCGATGTCGGCCTGATACCCCGAGACTTCAGTGCTGTTCGGGACTTTCTTCGTCCGGAACTGAACTCCCGAATTCCCGACTCCATCCTTCATGCGGAATTCCAGCTTCAACTCGAAATCCCCGAAGTTTTCCTTCGTACACAGGAACTGGTTGTGCTTGATTCCGGGTGAATCCCCGAGGATGGCACCGTCGGCAACCTTCCACAACGTCGTGTCACCATCCCAACCCGTCAAATCTTTTCCGTTGAACAACGAACGATACCCCGGCTCATCGGCGGCTCGAGTCGACAGCGGCAGGACCAGGCACGCAGCCAGCAACAATCCCAGACGGTTTCGACGACACGACATGGTGAATCTCCGTGAATGAATGTGAAACTCGGTTCCGAAAGTTTACGGTACCGGGTCGACCGCCGCCATGGCACGTGGTTTGTGAGCGTTTGTGAGCCGCAAGGCGCTAGCCGCGGGTGCATTCTCATTCGGCCGCGCAGAACTGGCGGATACCGCCCAATCGCACTCAGTGTGGCGATGCTACACGAAGCGTCAGCGAGGCAGGCATCAGGAAACGCCGTGAATTCCGTTCCTTGCTGATGATTCGAGTTCTCAATCGTATCCGAAGAACCCGCGGCTAGCGCCTTGCGGCTCACAAAGTCAGCGCCACTGCCAACGCCTCGACATTTCAGAGCGAAGAGTCCGAGGCCTGACGGCACTCGGCTCACCTGATAGTGGAGTCGGCCACTGTGAGGATAACTTCAGTCGAATCGGCCTGATCAGTTACCGCCCCGAAGCCAACCGTTGCAGTCTGACAATTGCACGAACATACTCCTGCGATGAAAGTCGTGTTCACAAACACTATCGAAACAGGAGACGGACAAAATGGCACGTTGGTGGTTGCCTGGACTTTGCCTGGTCCTGCTTTCTGGCCTGGCTGGAGGAGCGGAACAGACCAATTTCGTGGTCGTCCTGTGTGATGACCTGGGATATGGGGATCTCGGTTGTTTCGGCCATCCCCACATCAAGACGCCGCATCTGGATGCACTGGCGGGTGAAGGACTGCGCCTGACCGATTGCTATGCGGCGGCACCCGTCTGCTCGCCGTCGCGGGCGGGGATGCTCACCGGGCGAATCCCCAATCGACTGGGGGTGTACGACTGGATTCCGGCCAACAGTCCGATGCATCTGCAATCTCGCGAAATCACGATCGCCCGACTCTTGAAAGATGCGGGTTACTCGACGTGCCATGTCGGCAAATGGCACTGCAATGGGCTGTTTAATTCGCCAGAGCAACCGCAGCCCAGAGATCACGGTTTCGAACATTGGTTCTCCACTCAAAATAATGCGGCTCCCAGCCATAAGGACCCGGTCAACTTTGTGCGGAACGGCAATCGCGTGGGACCGCTGACGGGCTATTCGAGTCAGATCATCGTTGACGAAGCAATCTCATGGCTTGGACAACAGAACAAGTCAAAGCCGTACCTGCTGATGGTCTGGCTGCATTCCCCCCACGAACCGATCGCCACTGCCAATCCCTATATCGAGCAATACGCATCGGTCGCAACGAGTCCCCTGCAGGCGGAATACTTTGGGAACGTGACACAACTGGACTACGAAGTCGGACGCCTGCTGAAGACGATCGACCAGCGCGGTGATCGTGATCGCACTCTGGTCTACTTCAGCAGCGACAATGGCCCCGAAACCTTGAATCGTTACAAAGGATCAGAGCGCAGTTTCGGTTCACCCAGTCCCTTGCGCGGCATGAAGCTGCATATGTATGAAGGGGGAATCCGAGTCCCCGGTATCGTCCGCTGGCCGACGGTCATCAAGACGGCGACGAACTCCGCCGAGCCTGTTGCCAGTTACGATTTACTGCCGACATTCTGTCAGATCGCCGGAGTCAAACCGCCCGCCGAACGGGCTCTGGACGGGACCAGCCTTCTGCCGCTGTTCGAAGGTCGCTCACCCACTCGCACGAGGCCGCTCTACTGGCAGTACGATCGCGCGATCGGCGGCGAAAACAAAGTCGCCCTGCGGGACGGCGACTGGAAACTGCTGGCCAATGCCGACCTGTCCAAGTTCGAACTCTATCATCTGAAGTCCGACCTCTCTGAAACGCGGGATCTCGCCGTGAGCGAACCTGCGCGTGTGGCAGAGTTGTCTGCAAAACTCAAACAGCTTCATGAAGATGTCAAAAACGAGGGCCCGACATGGCCGGCGGGACCGGGGACCGGAAAGAAGCCGACCAAGTGAACGACCGGGCATCTCAGGTTGCTACGCCGCCTGCCCAGTTCGGATGGCTGCGCCGGATTGCGGTGGCACTGGTGCTTGGCATTCTGCTGACGCTCGCCATCAGGAATCGAGACGCCCTGTCACTGGACTCTCTGGTTCGACAACAGGACGCCCTGCGCACAGCGGTGGACGAACGACCTCTGCTGGTCCTGGGATCGGCATTTCTGCTGTATGTCGCGGTCACGGGCTTGTCCCTGCCTGGTGCCGCTCTGATGACACTGGTCTATGGCTGGCTGTTTGGATTCTGGCGGGGTGTGGTCCTGATCAGTTTCGCGTCGACCGCCGGGGCCACGGTCGCCTTCCTGACATCCCGGTTCCTGTTCCGGGACTTGATTCAGGCGCGGTTCCGGGACAGGTTGGCTAAATTCAATGCGGCCCTGGCCCGTGAAGGTGCGTTCTATTTGTTTACGCTGCGCCTGGTCCCGCAAGTCCCTTTCTTTCTGGTAAACCTGCTCATGGGCCTGACCCCGGTACGCACCTCCACATTCTGGTGGGTCAGTCAACTGGGAATGCTTCCAGGAACTTGCCTGTACGTGTACGCCGGCGCGTCTGTTGGCAGCCTCGATGCCCTGCGTGACAAGGGGCTGTCAGGAATCCTGACGTGGAAACTGGCGCTGGCATTTACACTGCTGGGAGTTTTTCCGCTCCTGGCGAAGCGGTTGATGTCGATCCTGACCAGGCGATCCGTCAACGGATCCATCTCCTTACCGAAGTAGTTGCCGCTGATGACTCACCCTGCCCTGCTTCCCGCGGATGAATACAACCTTCGGCTGTCGGGTCTGGTGCATCCCGCCGATTGGAAGAATCCAATTCCAACGGGCCGATACAACCTGGTTGTGATCGGCGCGGGGACGGCGGGGCTGGTCACCGCCGCTGGTGCCGCAGGGTTGGGAGCCAAAGTCGCCTTGATTGAACGTGATCTGATGGGGGGCGATTGCCTGAACGTTGGCTGCGTTCCTTCAAAGGCGCTGATCAGTGCGGCACGAACCGCCGCTGCCGTTCGTGATGCTGAATCGTTCGGGATCCGCGTTTCCAGCCCGCCTCAGCCAGACTTCGGTGAGGTGATGCAGCGATTGCGACGGCTCAGATCCGTGATCGCTCCCAATGATTCCGTCGCCCGCTTCGCCAGCCTGGGAGTTGATGTCTACCTGGGGGCGGGCCGATTTGCCGGCCCCGACAGCGTTGAAGTCGCAGGTCAGGTCCTGCAGTTCAAACGAGCTGTCATCACGACCGGTGCCCGGGCTGCGCGTCCAGAAACGCCCGGACTGGCAGAAGCAGGATTCCTGACGAACGAAACGGTATTTTCATTGACCGAGTTGCCCAGGCGACTGGTGGTCATCGGAGGCGGACCGATCGGCTGCGAACTCGCTCAATCGTTCGCGCGACTCGGTTCCGAGGCGACATTGATCGAGCGGTCCGATCAGTTGCTGGGACGAGAAGATCCCGATGCCGCCCGAATTGTCTTGAACGCATTGCAGCGGGACGGAGTTCGTGTCCTGATGCAATCAACCGTAAAGCTTGTCCGCCCTCCATCAACCGACCGCGTACTCGTGGTGACGACACCAGAGGGGGAACAGGAAATCATCGTCGACGAAATCCTGGTGGGTGCCGGTCGTATTCCCAACATCGAAGGGCTGAATCTGGAGGCCGTCGGCGTGGCCACGGATCCGCGCCGGGGTGTCATCGTGGATGACTGGTTGCGCACCTCGAATCCCCGCATCTTTGCGGCAGGCGATGTTTGTTCGCCCTACAACTTCACCCACGCGGCTGACTTCATGGCGCGGATTGTGATTCAGAACGCCTTGTTCCTGGGACGAGCCCGGGCCAGTTCGCTGACAATTCCGTGGTGTACTTACACATCTCCCGAGGTCGCCCATGTCGGGGTGACCGAACGATCCGCGGCCGAAAGTCACATACCGATTCAGACATTCATTCAGCCGTTCGAGCATGTTGATCGGGCGATCCTGGAAGGCACCAGCAACGGGTTCGTCAAAGTCCACGTCCGAGCAGGCACTGGTCAGATTGTGGGAGCGACCATCGTGGCCGAGCACGCTGGCGAAATGATTGGTGAACTGGTCCTGGCGATCAAGCACCGGATCGGCCTCGGCCGACTCGCCAGTACGATCCACCCCTACCCCACCATCGCCGACGCCATCCGGAAGTGCGGTGACGCGTACAACAAGACCCGGCTGACTCCGTTCGTCAAACGGCTGTTCGAACAATGGCTGGCATGGACACAATAGCGGCGGCGTCTGCCCAGTTGCAGGCATTCGGTGAACGGGAATGTCAACTACTCGACCGCACCACTTGTTCCGTAAACGGCGGATAGCGCAGGGACGAGCTGCCCTTGATGATCGACGATGAACGGTGCGGAGGATCGCAGTACGGGCAGACTTCGCTGTAAATGATCTTGCTGCACTTCGTACATTCGTGAACGCCGTAGACCGGCGTATCAGCGGTCAGACGCTTGTAAATCAGGAAGGCGAAGACGAACACTGTGAATCCGCCCATGATCAGAGTTGGCACAAACCGCGCCGACCCGAACAGCAGAAACATGGTGATCACGATCGCCAGGCAGCAGATCGAGTACAAAGCGGTATCGACGATCCGTGCCCGGCTGAAGCGAGCGGCGGCGATTTCATCATTGACGCGTCGCCCCAGGATGTTCCGCAGGACATCGACTTTGCGATCTTCAATGATCCTGGCTTCTTCCTGGGCACCGACGGCGGCCAACAGCCGCTGGGCACTGTCCAGGACACGGTAGCTGTCGTCATCGCTGAACCGATCCTGGTGAGCCCATCGATTGCGAAATTCCCGCAGTTCGCTGACGAGGCTCCGTTCCGCCATCCCCAACTTGTACCGGAAAACCGAATTCCATTGGTCCCACATCACGCTCAAGACGGCATAGGCATCCCACTTGCCGCTCTGCATGGCGATCGAGGACTGTCCGCGAAACGTCGCGCGTGCCGTCTCTTCCCAGCCATCGCCGTAGACGCCGCGCAGCTCGCGTTCAAAGAAAGGGAACAACCCACTCGTCAGAGTTTCCAGGGCGATCCCGATTCGCTGTTGCTCACTTCGCACGGTTTATTCACCCGAAATGGATTCGGTTCACGTATCTTTCGCGCCCTGCCATTCTAATTACATAAACCTGGCGAAATGCATTGAGTATTCCGTCGACCGGCCGGATTCCAGGAATTCGAAAACGCCATCGCGCGCAGTTGTTACATTTGATACAACCAATACACGCCGGACAATCCGTCCGTGGTTGGCCGTAAACATCAGGCCAGCAACTCGTGGACCACTTCGCCGTGGATATCGGTCAACCGAAAGTCTCGCCCGGCATAGCGATAGGTCAGCTTCTCGTGATCGAAGCCGAGCAACTTCAGCATGGTCGCATGCAAGTCGTGAACGCCGACCTTTTTCTCGACCGCCTGGAATCCGAATTCGTCGGTCGCGCCGTGGACGTAGCCCCCCTTCACTCCCCCGCCTGCCAGCCAGCAGGTGAAACCGTGATGATTGTGGTCCCGGCCATTGACCTTGCCGGCATTCGCACCCGGCGTTGGCAGTTCAACCACGGGCGTGCGGCCGAATTCGCCCCCCCACAGGACCAGGGTATCGTCAAGCATTCCCCGTTCTTTCAGATCGCCCAGCAGCGCTCCAATCGCCTTGTCACACTCCCCCGCCAACCGACGATGATTGACTTCCAGATCGTCATGGTTGTCCCACGGCTGGCCTTCGCCATGCCACAGTTGGACAAAGCGGACCCCGCGTTCGATCAACCGGCGGGCGATCAGCAGTTGCCGAGCCTGGACACTGGTCCCATACGCCTCCAGGACATGCTTGGGTTCCTGTTCGATGTTGAAGGCATCGGTCGCTTCCATCTGCATCCGGTACGCCAGTTCAAACGAATGAATGCGGGATTCCAGAGCGGCCTCATTGGACCGCTGATCCGCGTGGCGACGATTCAGCTCCTGTACCAGATTCAGTTGACGTCGCTGTTCGCCGCTGCCAATCTGGTCATTGCGAATGTTTTCGATCAGCTTTTCAATCTGCTTGTGCCGGGTGTCGATGTACGTTCCCTGGTAGACCCCTGGCAGGAACGAGGAACGCCAGTTCTGGGCTCCCGTGATCGGCAGCCCGTTGGGACACATTGCAATGAAGCCGGGCAGGTTCTGGTTTTCAGTCCCCATCCCGTAGGTCACCCAGGACCCGAAACTGGGGCGCGGCAATCGACCGTCGCCGCAGTTCATCAGCATTAACGACGGCTCGTGGTTCGGCACTTCCGCATGCATCGACCGAATCACGCAAATGTCGTCGATGTGCTGTGCGGTGTGATGAAACAGTTCACTAACCTCAATGCCACTCTGGCCATATCTGGAAAACTTGAACGGCGACGCCATCGCCGCCCCCGTCTTGCGCTCGGTCGGCAAATTGGTGGTGGGCAGGCTTTGACCGTTGTATTTGGTTAATGACGGTTTCGGATCAAATGTGTCGACATGCGACGGGCCGCCGTTCAGAAAGATGTGAATCACCTGCTTGGCTTTGCCCGCAAACTGAGCCGGGCGTGGCGCCATGGGCGACGACGTACCGGAAGCGGCGTGAGACATCTCGGGAGCCAGCAGACCGGCCAGGCCGAGGCTGCCGAGCCCCGTCCCTGCGCGGGACAGAAACTCACGTCGAGTGGCTGGCAGTGACAAATGCTGTTGTACGCTGAACATGGCTTCTACTTTCCTGAATCAGTCGACAAACCAGAATTCATTTGTCGACAACAATGCCTGAGCCAACCGGTCCCAGGGGGACTGCTTTTCGGTGTTCGTCGTCAACGCTTCCGCCAGATATCGCAGAGCCAGTTCGCGTTCATCCGAAGTCGGCTCACGCGTAAAAACCTTGCGATACATCAGGGAAACTCGCGAGGCGTCGTCAGCAGCCCCCGCCTGGCTGTCAGCCGAGATGCGTCGGGCTTGATCGAGAACAAACGGGGAGTTCATCACAAACAGAGCCTGTTGAGGCACCGTGGTACTGGGCCGATCGGGAGCACTGGCATCCACATCGGCAAAGTCGAACGCCCGGAACACCCCCGGAAGATCGTTCCGATTCACCATCGCATAAATCGTTCGCCGTGAATGCTTCGGATTCATCACGTCGTCAAACGGACGACCGCCCAGCGACGCGTCCAGTCGTCCAGCCACGGCCAGCATCGAATCGCGCATTTCTTCAAAATCAATTCGCAGTCGAGGCATCCGCCAGAGCAACCGGTTTTCCGGGTCAATGCCGCGTGCCACTTCGTTCTCCATCGACGACTGGCGATAGACCGCAGAGGTCATGATCCGCTGATGCATCCGCTTCAGGCTCCAGTGGCCGTCCACCAGTTGACTGGCCAGGTAATCCAGCAGTTCGGGATTCGACGGAGGCAGTCCGCGGGTGCCGAAATCACTGGGAGTCGGAACGAGCCCTGTTCCAAAGTGGTGCTGCCAGAGCCGGTTGACAATCACGCGGGCCGTCAGCGGATTCTTCGCGTCGACAATCGCCTGCGCCAGTTCCAGACGGCCGCTTCCCTGAGTGAACGGTTTCCGTTCGGGGCCCGCAACCACTTCCAGGAACTGTCGCGGCACCTGCTTGCCCGGACGCCCAGGATTTCCGCGGATCAATACCGGCGCATTGTGGACCTGTCCATCCCGCATCACCATCGCTCGTGGTGGTGCGCCTGGTGAAGTGACTTTCAAGTTCTCAACCTGGCGATTCAGTTGAGTCAGTTTGTCACGCACATCACGCCCCACCAGACGGCGGCTTTCGTCCATGTTGACCACGGCCGGAGATCCTTCGCCGTACAACACCACGCGCAACTCCTCGGCCGCCTCATCAGGCAGCGACTTGGCATCCGCCGCTTCTTTGCGATGAGCGTCCCATTGAGTGGCAATCTGATTAAACAGATCTCCGTAAACCCTGGCCAGATCCGGCAACGTCTTGGGAGGCGCGTTGGAAATGGCTTCACGCACCAGCCGATTGATTTTGGCGGCCTCGGCCGCTCCCTCGGCCGACTTCCAGCGCTCAATCAACATTGTTGCCTGAACGGAAAAGTCGTCGTTCGAGAACCTGGCCAACTGATGCCACGGAGCGAACACCCGGTGCTCCGTCTTGGAGGACTGTTCCAGGTAGCGTTTCCAGCGTTCGACCAGTTGTCGGCGGGGTTCATTCTTGCCCGTGAAAACGGCGGGCAGCTTTAGCCAGTTCTGATTGTCGCGCGCCGTCACGATCAGGCAATCGCCCGCCCGCGTTCGCAATTCCTCCATCACCTTCGTCAGACTCTCTGCCTCGTAATCCGCAACCGCCTGTTCCCGCTTTTTCAGTTCTTTTTCGAACTCCGCAAACGCCACCGCTTCCTTTGGCGAGCCAATGATCGGCAAATCATCGGGTTCCATCGACGAGGCGAAGATGCCGTACAGCGAGTAGTAATCCGCGGTCGGAACTGGATCGAACTTGTGGTCATGACAGCGGGCACACCCGACCGTCAGCCCCAACAGGCCCCGGGACACAACATCGATTCGATCGTCGATGATGTCGTGATTGTTGTTCAAGTATCGCCGCCCCACCGTCAGAAAACCGAGTGCTGCCAGACGGGGATCATTGGAACCCTGTGGGACCACGGCATCGGCCGCCAGTTGCTCTGTCACGAATTGATCGAATGGCGTGTCGGCATTGAAGGCGTCAACCACGTAATCCCGATAAGTGTACGAATACGGATACCGCGGCTCCGCCGTAAAGACGTATCCCTTGCTGTCGGCATACCGGGCCACATCCAACCAGTGGCGAGCCCAGCGCTGGCCATACAGCGGGGACGCCAACAGGCGATCCACCAGTCGCTCGGTCGCATCGGGCGAGTCGTCAGATTCAAACTCCAGAACCTCTTCAAACGTCGGAGGAACCCCCCACAGATCGAGCATGGCCCGACGAATAAATGTGTGCCGATCGGCCGGACCCGCGAACGTCAATCCCTTCGCTTTCAATGCCGACGCCAGGAAGGCATCAATCGAAGTCAGACTCCAGTTGACTTCTGGCGGGACCGTCGGTCGCTTGACCCGCTGGAAGGCCCAGTGATTTTTGGCGGTATCGGTGGCCGCTTCGGTCGCTTCCGCAGGCCACGGAGCCCCCAGTTCCACCCACTTTCGCAGGATCGCGATCTGTTCGGCCGGAAGTTTTCCCTTCGGCGGCATCTGAACATCGTTGGCAGAATAATTGATGACACCGATCAACCGACTGCCATCTGGCTTTCCCGGAACAGCAACCGGCCCGGTATCCGCACCTTTCAGGAAGCCGACCCGGGTATCCAGCCTCAATCCGGCTTCCTGCTTCTTCAGACCGTGACATTCCTGGCAATGTTCCACCAGGAGAGGACGAACCTGCTTTTCAAAGAACTCCAGGTTCTCCGGGGACACAGAATCCGCGGCTTGCACGACCGGCATCAGCGTCAAGCCGACCAGACAGCCAAGGATCAATGATCGAAATGGGGAATACATCCAACGGCCTCATTCGAATATCTGGCGGAGGTACTGGCGGGAGGTTGGCGGGCAGTACAACTATTGTTTCATCTTGTACCCCACAAAGCAATTGGGGATCGCGATCCGCGATCGCAACCGGGGCTACGATCGAGGGGAAATACTTGCTGACTATTCTGTCACCCAGGACGTCAGGGCGCGAATTGGCAGTTGAGTCCCATCGCGATCTTCGATCAAAAGCCGAAAACTGCCCCCAACTTAAAAATCATCGCCCGTCGAACCCAGAAAAATTCACAAAACCGGCGTTGACCGAACGACATTTAAATGTGAGTATTTGATGAAGATTCCATAAAATTCACGCAAACCAGGAATTCTGCACGCCACTAGGTAACTCCACCACAAAAAAAGACCCTTCGGAGACGGACCAATGACTATTGAGAATTGGAGATTCTGGCTCGTTCCGTTCGCGATTTGGGGGGTGGTCATGGTGTGGTACGGTGGTTACCAGTCGGGGTATGAGGAAGGTCACAAGACCGCGTGGGAAATGTCACGACCGAACATGCCCATGACTGCGGACGGACAGTTGGTGCTGAATCAGTCCGATGATGAACCCATCACGCACTGACCGGTCACGACTACGACAAAACCACAGCCTGTAGCCGAAGTCGTGAGACTTCGGAGCACCAGCCCTGAATTCGCACGAATTCAGCGAGGACCAAAGACGACGCCAATCGGACGGCCGATCCTAAGGCTTACCAAGCACTTCCAGCTTCCCCTCGCTGTTGCGTCGAAAGACAGCTTTCACCTTGGGGTCTGCAATCAACAGATTCCCGTCCAGCATCCCGATTCCAACGGGACCCACGAGCGGTTCCCCCGCAATAAATGCCGTGGGCGCTCCCTTGCCATCGAACTTCCAGATCGTCTTGGCATACCCGTCCGCCACATACCCCTCACCATCGGCCCCCAAGACCACATGGTGCGAGAACTGGAACGGACGCCCTTCGACCAGGACCGTTTGCTCTTTTCCGTCGGTCGACAACCTCAAGACGGCGTTCTTGCCGTGGCACACAACAATCAGCTGACCTTCGGAATCCATCGTCAGTCCCCGTACCGCGGCGATTTCCGCGATCGGTTCCGGTTCTCCGCCCGCCGCCGGAATCTTGACGATCCGTTGAATCTCAATGTCGGACGCATAGATCGTCCCATCTTTGGCCACGGTGATCGCCATGGGGATCCCAATGTTCCCCTTGGTGAGGGGTTGCGGTTCCGCTCCATCAAATCTGTATATCTCACGTGTCGCAGAATCCCCCGCCAGCAGTTTCCCATCGTGATCGATCGCCAGGCAGCGGACTGCATTTAGAGGAGTCCGGAATTTCTTGGATCCCTGGAAGAAGATGGACCACTTGTTGTCTGCAAACTTCCAGATCCCAGGCAGATCCCGGTCTGCAACGTAGACCGTGGAATCCTTCCCAACTGCCAGCGCCAGGGGATATTTCATTCCCTCCTCAGCCACCAGTGGGGTTCCCAATGCCACCAGAGCGCAAAACATCAATCCAATCCGCAGTCGCGACTGCGGAGCCAATCGAGCGAATTTGCGCGGGCGGGAAATCACGTTCATCGAGCGACCTTGGTGAAAATTGAGACCGAAAGGGAAAATGAAATGGATTCTATGGATCGTAACCAAATCCGCTGGAAATGTCGCGGGTCGTGTGAGGGCCAGGCAGGGCCATCGCCTTTTTCAAATTGGGGTGCCACGGTCTTACCGTCTTCGGTAAGGCCGTGCGAGTGCTCAATCGGCANNGGCCATGTCGAGGACTCCATAACCGTGGCACCCGATTCCCAATTTGAAAAAGGCGATGGCCCTCCGCCGATTCATTTCAGAAACTGAATCGAATCCAGATTCATCAGGCCCCCGGCATTCCCCGGGTGTACGAACCGAACAATCAAGTCGTGTCGGCCCCTGGTCTCGGGCAGTTCCACAGTTCGTTCATAGAACTTTTCCCATTCTCCATTTACGTCCACCGGGACGGTCGCCAGCACGTCACCGTCCGGCTTGTCCAGACGCAGTTCGATCGCGCCACCGGCACCTGCCGAAGCGATCTTCAGGGTCAATCGTTTGACCTGGTCCAGCGACAGTCCATTGAACCGCAGAAAGTGACCTGAGTTGATGGCACCAATGAATCTGCCCCCACTGGCATTGCCGGACGACAGGATCTGAGGGCCTTTCACTTCGTCCGCCGTTTCTGCTTCGATCAGGCGGGGGCGCAGATAGATCGTCGATGACGCACTGAGAGCCGGAATCCCACCGGCACCCCGATCGACATATGTCGCTTCCAACTTGTAGTGCCCTCCCTTCACTCCTTCGCCCTTCGCGACAGGAATGTCTCCCACGAAACCCGAGAAGACACGGACCAGGCCTGCCGGTTCCAGGCTGTAAATCCAGCCGACCATTTCCCGGACTTCATCGCGAGTATGCTGCGCGTGAGGGATCATCGGGATCTTGCCCCAGACGCCCGTTGAACCCTTCAGCACGCGTTCGACCGAGGCTTCCAGTGCTCCCTCCTTGCCGCGATACTTGGTGGCAATTTCCAGCAGCATCGGGCCGACGCGCTTGGAATCGACGGCGTGGCAATTGAAACAGTCACTGCGTTTCATCATCCGCATCCCGGGCGGCCCCTGATCCGTCGCTGCAGTCCCGTTCATGGCGGGAATCGGTTCCGTGGAGTACACCGCGTTCACGGAAACTCGACCAGGCGAATCCGCATCGATCAGCGCCACTCCCTGCTCGTCGACTTCCACATCGTCATTGGATCCGTCTTCCATATCCTTGACGTACAACCGGTATTGAATCGGCTGTTCGGGATCAAAGAAGTCTCCCACCTTCGGTTCCAGGAACTTGATCACCGGCCGTTCGTTCCCGACCAGGACCGGTACCGAGGCGGCGCGACTGGCTCCCTGCGAGTCCGTCACGACCAATTCAACGTTGTAAACTCCCGGTTCGTCAAACGTGACGGTCGGATTCGCCTCGCGCGAAATCACCCGGGCCGGATCGGAAGGTGCCGCCACTTCCGGCGTCTGGCTCTCCATCGCGCGCGTCACCCGCCATTCGTACTTCAATTCATCCTGCGCATCCTTGTCGAAAGTCCCCTTGCTCGACAGCGACACGGTCAGGGGTTGCTTGCCGATGTTGTTTTCGGCCGAGGCCACCGCCACTGGAGGCCGGTTGCCCGCCATGTAATCGATGCGTACCAGCCGTGCGTTCTGATTGACACCCCAGGTGTCGCCGAATTCGATCACATAAAGCGACCCGTCCGGACCAAACTCCATGTCGATTGGCCGGACGAACGGCTGACCCGGCATAAACGGTTCAATCTTTTTCACATGGTAGTTCTCATCCAGATGAACCGCCTTGATCCAGTGCCGCGACCATTCGTAGATGAACAGGACCTTGTCGTACGCCGCCGGGAACTTGACCAGGGAGGCGAGGCTTTCCGAATAATGATAGACCGGCCCGGCGCAGGCCGTCCGCCCGCCGCCGCCCAGTTCCGGGAACTCGGGTGAATTCGCGCCGGGGTAATAGATCAAAGCGGGCTGAGCGGGCGGCAGCAGTTTCTCACCCGTGTTATTGGGGGATTCGTTGACCGGTGCCGCCGGATCAAATTGGGCACCGATTTTACCGGTTTCAAAGTCCACGTCGAAGTATGCAAAGTTGTTCCCGACAAAGTACGGCCATCCGAAGTTGCCAGCCGCCCGTGCCTGATTGATCTCGTCATATCCGCGCGGCCCACGCGGCCCATCACCGCCGGCATCGGGGCCCACTTCGCCCCAGTACACGAATCCTGTTTCCGAATCGACGTTCATGCGCCACGGATTGCGGCACCCCATCACATAGATTTCCGGTCGCCCCTTCGACCCGTCCTTTGGAAACAGGTTGCCATCCGGGATCTCAACCGTTCCTTCCGGCGTCGGATGAATCCGCAGGATCTTGCCACTGTAACTGTTCGTGTTGGATGCCGACTTTTGCGCATCCCAAGGTGCCTTGTCTGCTCGTTCGTCGATCGGCGCATATCCCTGGGAATCGCCATGCGGGTGCGTGTTGTCACCCGTCGAAATGAACAGGTTGCCGCCCGGACCGAAGTGCAGCGAGCCGGCATGATGACAGCATTCCTTCCGCTGCTCTTCAAACTTCAACAATAGCTTTTCGGACGCCAGATCCAGTTTGCCGTCCACGATGGTGAACCGGCTGATATGCTGACCCGGATAATCGGGCGGGGAGTACTGCAGATAGACCCAGCCGTTCTCGGCAAACTTTGGATCCAGAGCCAGTCCGATCAAACCATTTTCCTGAGCCGTGGTGACCTTCAAATCCCCCACGACGGAAACTTCACGCGTCTGCGGATGGACCGACTTCAGCTTGCCATCGAGTTCAATCAGGTACACGGTTCCGTCTGGAGCGATCGCCAGTTCCATCGGCTGTTTCAAGCCGGAAACCAATGCCGTCACTTCAAACCGGCTTTCATCGACCGCAGGGCGATCGGTTTCGGCGGCGGACGCCGTGACCAGAGCCCACAAGCAAACCGACAATCCAAGGGCACATCGAAAACGGGGCATGACAATCCTCGGCGGGGACTTCAACAGGCGGGAATCAACCGGCAACCGGGCTGATTGGAGTGCGGCGGGATTATAAACAAACGCAGCCCGAAAGTTGCAGTTCACGTAAGTGCAACCCGCGGATGCTTGAGACAGGCAAAACCGGGACAGGAAAAGGAAGAAAACTATTCCGGCTTCAATGCTTACAACGGGCCGCCAACGGAGTTACCCGCGAGACAGACGTTTCGACCGCTCAACCGTTCGGCAACAAATCTGAAAACCGCTTCATGAGCGGTTCCTGCGGCTGCTCCTGGTCCAGCTTCCAGGAACCACCAGTTTCCCTGACGATCACGCACGAAATCCGCCACGATCAGCCGTGAACAAAATGCAGATCCAATGCGCGTGGACAGTTCCTTGAGCAGCGTCAAATCGCTGTCCGATGGTGGAAATCCCGTGGGGGATGGAACCGCATGCAGATAGTGGAAAGACCAGGCGATCGGAAGCTGATTGACAAGCCATACCCGAATTTCCTGCGGGGTGTCGCCGAACATGAAATTGCCCGATACGGCTACATCAATCCATTGGCGAGCGAGAATTGGGGTATCCCAGCCGAAAACTCGCCGCAACAGATCCATTTCGTCAATCAAATCTCTGGGAGAATTCACCTTGGATTGAGTGCCACCGCGTTTCCAGGACGATTTGGGAGTCCGCACAAACAACGGAAACTCCAAGTCCGCCGGAAGATCATCGTCAACTCCAATGATCCATGTCCTTGGCGTTGGTAGCGTGATTCCACGTTCATTGAGTCGAAGCAGCACAGAATCGAGGCAAACGAGTTCTTCCCGAATTTCAGGCTGGTCATGAATGTTGGGACGGTCGGCAACCAGTTTTCGGTAGTGCTGACCACCGTGCTCATAACTGAAGAGGAAGCCCTCCGCGTCCAACGGCACTCTCGAAATCGCCTCGGCGCCCAAATCGACGAGCCAATCGAGTCGCTGATCCTTGAGCCTGGTGGCATGGACCATGTCTCGTTCGTCATACAGCAGTTTCAATTTCGCCTCGGAACGATGACCTGCAAAAGGGAGAACACTATGAATCAGGTGAGCCGGGTGCCGTCAGGCCCCGGACGAGTAGAATCGTGCGCGAAACAACCGTCCGGGCCTGACGGTACCCGGCGCACCCTCGAATCGTTTCCGTACTTCTGGGGAGGAGTAATTTGTTCTAATCTTCCAGTCGATCACTTTGCATGTTTGGCCAAAAGACGCGCGCAACCGTTGGTCCTCCATCGCGAGATTCAATCTCGATCCGCCCGCCATGCTGCCGAACAATCTGCCAGCATTTGGGCAGGCCGAAACCGAGTCCCCGGCCGGCCTGGCGACCGGAGAAGAACGGATCAAACGCGTGGATCCGTTCTGCCTCCGTGAAACCGCGGCCGTGATCGAGGAATTCAATCTGAATTTCGGATTCGAGCTGCGCCGCCCGGATCTGAATCGGGTCGCCTGCCGGTTGTAATGCCTGGCGACTGTTCCGCAACAACTCGCTGATCACGATCGACAACTGAGTTGGATCGGCCGACAGTGTGATCTCGGGCGAGATCTGCAATTCCACGGTACAGAGCGCCGCGGCGGTTTGATCCGCCTGGCGTTTGACCACTTCTTCGACGATTGCCAATAGCGAAACCTCTTGAAGTTCCGGCTTGGGGGGGCGCCCAAACAACATCGCGTCGCCGATCATGTCGCGGACGCGATACGCCTGAGCCCCGATCGATTGAAGCATTTGCCGTCGCTGGGTATCGCGCTCATCCTTCAACAGTTGTTGTGCCCGGCCGATGATCGTGGCGAGCGGATTGTTGATCTCGTGCCCGGCCCCGGCGGCAAATTCCGCCAGCGATTCCAGGTGCGCGGTATCAGGAATGATCCACGTACTGGCTGGTTGAGAGCCTTGTTCCGGTTCCGACATCACCACCCTCCCGCGACTCGCTTCCCTCGCTCGACGCGCGAGCGAGGGCTATGTGCATCCAATATGGGAATCTGTTATGCCTTTGCTCATCAGCTCGGAAATACACGAGTGCATCGTCGGACCCAGCTTTTGGGGTAGCTGAAGTCGTGAGACGTCAGAAATCCCCGAACTCTCACGAGTTCGGCTACACACTGCCCACTGCTTCCGCTTCAATCGGAAACGACGCGAGGACGATGGATCACCACCGTCCTCACGAATTCCTGTCCTGTTACCAACCGACGAACGCCATCAGGAACGGACGGGTTCCACATCCAGCAGTTTGCACATCCGATCGATCAATGATTCGATCTCGAACGGCTTCTGCATGAAATCGTTGGCTCCCGATGCCTTCAAGTCGGCAATCTTGTCTGCCTCGACCATCCCGCTGATGCAGATGATCTGAGTCCCATCCAGTGCCGAATCCATGCGCACTCGCTGGCAAACTTCCTTGCCGTTGATGTCCGGCAGCATCACATCCAGGACGATGATGTCAGGTCGGTATTCCTTGACCATCATCCCTGCATCGAAGCCGTTGTTGGCGATCCGGATCTCGAATCGGCCATCGGCTTCGAGTGCGTCCCGAATCAATTCGACCAGTTCCTCGTCGTCGTCGACAATCAACGCCTTGCGTCGACCGCTTTCCAACGCATCCGTTGGAATCCCGTTTTCTTTCATGAATCGATACAGCACGTCACGCGGGATGCGACGGAACCGGGATCCAGGAACGCGAAAGCCGCGCAGTTGACCGGAATCGAAACACCGAATGATCGTCTGTTGGCTCACCTTGCAGATCTTGGCAGCCTCGCCAGTGGTGAAGACGGTTTTCATTTGAGCTGGTCCATCCTATGCAGGGGTTTGGCACCATCGTCTGAGCCAAACCAGTTTCTCTCCAGACTCCCTCCACGCGAGAGAACGCCTCAGCACCGTCAATTGGCTTCGCACTGGTAACCTGCGCAGGTAACATGTGCAGAGTTTGCCGAATCTTCCGGTTGTACCGATTGTATCCATTCTGACAAATCGGTCAACATTCCTTTTCTTCTTTAGCTTTCCGCCGAACCGGTTTCCCCCCAAAACCACCCAGTAGCGCGCGGCCAACCGACAGAAGCTACCGTGTGGCTTCACGATGCGGCAATTGGGCCCCTGCCCAAGAAGTCTGGCGAAGGGCGCGAAGATCAGCAGGAAAACGAGGCCACGCAGATCAAGATGACGGAAGCGGGCAAATGCTCAACTCGTAGAATGCAACCGACGAATTATTGCGGGACCATCCGTTCCGGTTCCTTGATGTAGAGAACCAGGATCGACAAATCGGCCGGAGTGATCCCGCTGATGCGACCGGCCTGTCCAAGATCCGCAGGTCGGACTCGCGTCAGTTTTTCCTTCGCTTCGCGTCGCAATTGCGGGACCGCCTGAAAATCAAACGTGGATGGAATCCGGACGGCCTGAATCTTCAACTGGCGTTCGATGTCAGCGGACTGTCGCCGGATATATCCCGCGTACTTCACCTCGATCTCCACCTGCTGAACGGCGAGTGCCCCAACCTGCAGTTCAGCCAGGCTGCTGTTGAGTTCAGACAATTGTCTCCAGTCCATCTCCGGCCGGCGCAACAACTCTTCAAATGTCGCCCCTTGATGACGCAGTGCGGCCAACAGATCCGTCGCCTGAGCGATGTCGGCTTCATGCTCCTGAAATCGCCGCCAGCGTTCTTCCGAGACAAGCCCGATCTTGCGTCCGAGCGGTGTCAGTCGGCGGTCGGCATTGTCCTGCCGCAACAGCAGACGATATTCCGATCGGGACGTGAACATCCGATACGGTTCGTCGACCCCGCGAGTGACCAGATCGTCGATCAGGACTCCCAGATACGCCTGGCTGCGATCGATGATCAACGGGTCCCGGCCCGCCAGTTTGAGCGCCGCATTGATTCCTGCCATTAACCCCTGTCCGGCCGCTTCTTCGTAACCGGTCGTTCCGTTGATCTGGCCGGCGAAATACAGCCCCTCAACTCGCTTGGTTTCCAGTGTCGGCCGCAACTGCGTCGGCGGCGCGTAGTCGTATTCGACCGCGTAGCCGTACCGCATGATTTCCGCCCGCTCCAGTCCACGGATCGAGCGAATCATCTGGTCCTGGACATCGCGGGGCAAACTGGTGGAAATGCCATTGCAGTAGTATTCCCAGGTATTTCGCCCTTCCGGTTCCAGGAAGATGTGGTGCGACGGCTTTTCCGCAAACCGCACGACCTTGTCCTCGATCGACGGACAGTATCGGGGCCCGGTCGACTTGATCTGTCCACTATACATGGGAGCCCGATGCAGGTTCGCCCGGATCAGTTCATGAACGGGTTCATTGGTCTCGGTCAACCAGCACGGAATCTGGGTCTGCTCGAGTCGATCCGTCAGAAACGAAAATGGCTGCGGATCGTCATCACCTGGTTGTAACTGGCAGACGGAAAAATCGATGGTTCGACCGTTCAGGCGGCAGGGAGTCCCGGTCTTGAAACGATTCAGTTCGAAACCGAGTTGCCGCAAGCTGTCGGACATGGTGCCGGTGGTTCCATCCCCAGCCCGGCCACCCGCGGTCTTGGCTTCACCGGTATGCATGATCGCCTGTAGAAATGTCCCCGTCGTAATGACGATCGCCCGGCAGCGATACTCAGCCCCGCCACGGACGCGCACGCCGCCGATTCGCCATTGCCGTGGTGCATCCACCGTCAAATCGACAGCCTCCGCCACATCTTCGACGATCAGTCCCTCGACCATCTCCTGACGAAGCGTCAATCCGGATTGGTCTTCGATCCGGCGCTTCATTTCAAACTGATACGCCTTTTTGTCGGCCTGGGCTCGGGGGCTGTGCATGGCCGCCCCCTTACTGCGATTGAGCATTCGGAACTGGATACCGGTGGCATCTATCACCCGGCCCATTTCACCGCCCAGAGCATCGATTTCCCGAACGATCTGCCCCTTGGCCACCCCGCCGATCGCCGGATTGCAGCTCATTTGCCCGACAGAATCACAGTTCATCGTCAAGAGGACGGTACGTGCCCCCAACCGCGCCGCCGCCAACGCGGCTTCACACCCGGCGTGCCCGGCTCCAATCACGGCAACATCAAATTCGTAAATGCTGGTTGTCATGGTGGTAAGGTAACAGATGAGACTTGCAGGAAGATAGGCTTCCAGACGGTCAATTCGAGCGTCGGAGGCTGGGCGCTTGGTCCGACCAGACAGAATTGGATCACCCGCTGGTAAATTCCAATTCATTTGCCCGACCGTTACAGCCGATAAAACCAGTACAGGGGTCAAGGTCCCCTCCCGCGTGCTGACTGGACAACCAGAGGCATTTCGGAGTTCGCGTGAGCAGACCGATGCCATTCGAGCGTCCGGATGTTCCTTTGGTCCAAGGTCTCGTCAACAAGTGCATGGCAGGGAGGCTCGATTCGGCATGCCATCCAGACGTCCCACGATCCAGTGGTGGTTGACGCTCCTGCCGCTCTGCGCGACGATGGCAATCACCGCCTGTCGCGTATCGATCGCCCAGGAATCTCCGCTGGAATTGCTTTCCCCCAGGGCGGACGAACGATTAAATCGGGTCGCGTCCGAGGAAGAGATTGTCGGGATCGGCTACGCACTACCCGAACCTGGGGATGGTGTACCTCCCTCTCCGATCGCTGGTGACAAACTTGTCTCTGACCTTACCAGGCGCCTGGCCGACGTCGAGAAGCAACTCAAGAAACGGGATGACGCTGACAAGAAAACGGCAGATGCGGCCGCGAAGAAACTCACCGTCCGGCCGTTCGGACGCGTTCATGTGGACGCGATCTCGTTCAACCAGGATGACAACAATAAGGCAACTGTCGGCGACGCCAAGAGTGGTGTCGACTTTCGTCGAGCCCGATTCGGCCTGGAAGGAGAAGGCTTTGACACCTTCTTCTACCGGTTTGACGTCGACTTCGCGTCACTGGATTCGAATTCCAACAACACCCAATCCACGAACAAACGGCCGGTGGTCGTCGACGCCTACATCGATACCCAGAATCTCCCGCTGCTTGGCAACCTGAGGGTCGGGCGCTTTCGTGAGCCATTCGGACTCGACCGACTCGACAGTACCAATGATCTTCCGTTCCTGGAGCGGAGCATCGCCACAGGTGCCCTCGTCCCCTTCCGAAACATCGGAGTCATGGCGTTTGATTGCAACGACGCCGAGACGCGCACCTGGTCGTATGGAATCTTTACCGAGAACTCCAATGCCTATGGGGAAGCAACTCCCAGTCGGGGAGGCGTCGCATTTACGGGCCGCACAACATGGCTGCCGTGGTACGACGAATTCGCCGACGGCCGCTATCTGCTGCACCTGGGTGCGTCGTACAGTTACCGCCTGGTCAGCAACCATCAGACGCGCTTCGGGACGACTCCCGAAGCATCGCTCAAACAGGACACTCCGTTGACCCTGTTCCAGACCCCCCGCTTCGTCAACACGCCGGTCATCAACATGCTGGACTACCACGTGGCGGGTGTGGAAGCGACGACCATGCTGGGGTCACTGGCGATTCAGGGTGAGTACATATTCGTCAGCGGGAACCAGATCAGCAATCCGAATCTGTTCTTTCACGGGGGATACATCGAAGCGATGTACTTTCTGACGGGCGAACATCGCAACTACAACCGCAAACTGGGAACTCACGGCGCGCTGCAACTGCACAATAACTTCTTTCGGGTCGATACGGATGAAGGGATTCAAACGGGTTGGGGCGCGTGGGAAGCAACCGCCCGCGCCTCGACACTCGATCTGAACAGCCAGAACATTCATGGCGGGCGCCTGACAGACCTGACCGTGGGATTGAACTGGTACTACACCACTCGCTCCCGGGTCATGTTCAACTACATCCACGCCTTCCTGGACGCCAAGGGGGCAAACACGACAGTGACCAACAGCAACGCTGATATCTTCGCCGTCCGTTACCAGTGGGCCTTTTGACCGGACCATTCCATGAGAATCCTGATTGCGACCCTGATCATCGGCACCAGCATCGCCCTGCCCTGCACCGCGGGACTGTTCTCTCAACGCTGTTCCCAATGTGGTTGCCAGCAGTTGGAAAAGGTCTGCCGGGTTGTGCCTGACGTCAAAAAGTTCACGCAAACCAAGTTCGTCGTGGAGTGCGAGGAGATCTGCCTGCCTGGCAAATCTCACTGCACCCAACGGATGGTCGCCGAAAACTGCGCCCCTGGCGAACAGCGGAGCGAGAAAGTTCAGGAGCCAACCTGTGACCGGATCGTCACAAAAAAGAAACTGAAAAAGGTCACGACTACCGTCGACAAACCCGGCTGGAAATGCGTCGTCGACACGGTCTGCACACAATGCGGTTGCCAGTGCGGTACCGCGAATTGCGGCAAGTAAGCTTGCCGATGCCCATTCTGGACTGTCAGGCTTTTCGCTGGGATCGGCTCTTGACTCCCAGGGATCACCTCGCCACCAGAACCAGCATCGAAACGCCTCGCTGACAACTCTGCGTTTCAGGGCTGAACCGACTTTGACTCGGGAAGCTCTTTGCCGTCCGCCCCGAGGCCGGGAATCAAAGTCGGAATGACGCTGCCAGTGAACGGCGAATCGAGACCGGACTGCAGCGGAGGGCCGCTCCACACGAGTTTGCTGTCGTACGTCAGAACCACCTTTTCCGCGCCGGTTAATCGCCCGGCGGCGTATTCCCAACGTTGTCCGTCGGATTCAATCAGCAGGACGACTTCCGGGTTCGTGCCGAACGTGAAGAAGAAAATCGCTCCGTCGGCCAGCTTCGCACTGGACGGGGCATAGCGGTCGACCGGTTGCGGCAGCAGTCGCAGGTCGCAGGTTTCGTTGTCCACAATTTCATTCGACGCGAATCGTTTGGCAAAGGAGCGCATCTGAATCAGGCGCAATTGCGGCGTGCTTTCAGGTTCGGGTGCGTCGGGAATCGGCATGAACTCGTACAGGGTTCCCTTCGGAGACCAGATCCGCTTTTCATCGGCCAGGACCGTGAACGGTGACTTCGTCAGCGAGGCATATTCAAAGCAGATCGACGGCTTGCTGTACGCGGCCCGATGCAACTCAACGGCAATCAATGCCTTGGGTCGCCCCTGTTCGCCAAGCTTCCAGACCGAAGCGGCCACGTAACCGCGAGCCGGATCGCTGTATTTGAAGATTGGTTTTGGAGCGAATCGAGTGGCGAAGCCAGTCTCATCGGATTCGACCTTGAATCCGGCGATGTGCGATTGCATGAGCTCAAACCGTTGAGCTTGCAGCGTTTCGGCGCGCGTCGCTGGTGGTTTGTCGTCCTCGCTCCACACCATCGCATTCACACTGACGACCAGCGCCAGCGCACATCCAACCAGAAAACGGTGTTGAGACAGCAACATTTCAGGCACCTGACAATTGATGACGGTCACTTCATTTTCGTGATTTTATCTGCGCGGATCGACAGACTCTTCAGTGTGAACTCTGAACCACTCACTTTATCGCTTGAATCCGCCATGATTTCCAGCAGGCGAATGTCAGCCGTACCGAGCGGTCGTTGAGTGAGCAATCGAAACTTCTCGGAACCGGGATCGGCCATCAGGTAGTACAGCGTCGGTCCATGGCGTTGCAACCGCAGACGGCCCGCCGCCGCAAATTCGGAAATCGCTTCCGATTCAAACAGGTTCGGCCGATTGGGAAGGTACATGGAAAGAATCGCTCGAGTGACTTTTGACGTCGACTTTGCCTCGTGCCGAACTTCAAAGCCGGTGGTGTAGGATCCGTTCAGGGCCGCCCGCAAACTGAGGCCCGACCCCCACTGCTCTTGAGCGGCCACCGTCTTCAGGCCCTCGTATTCGATCGTCGCAATGAAATCGCCTGTGAGCTGGATCTTTGGAGCGATGCCCGCGAATTGTTGCTTCGTTTCCCCCGCAGGTTGCACGAATCGTAGTCCGCCATCCGACGGCTTGATCTGTTTGTCAGGGCTGGCTCCCCACAGGAAATGGAATTCGTCACGATTGAATTTCGACCTGGTGAAGTCCCATTTCATTTCATCCGCCAGTTTCGCAGCTTCGGCCAGCGCCGCCAGTTTTTGGGGACCACCCGCCAGATCCTGATCTTTGACACTGGGCAGTTTCTTGGGCCAGTCGCCCCGATACCGGATATTGCGGACTCGAACATCCGATTCGTTCGCATAGTGGAACAGTCCGAATTGTCGCAGATTGGTTGGTTCGATCTCGCGTGCGAACACGGCTTCACCGTTCAGTTCAATGGTCAGCAAGTCGCCTTTCGTCGCGAACTTGATTGTGTTCCAGTCGCCAGCCTTCAACGGCAGCGGCATCGATGGACGAGAACCACCAGAGCCTGCGGAGGCGACCTCTTCGACGTTGTCCGCCATCAGACCGGTACGATCCCAGTGTCCATCGGTCAACCAGTGAATCTTGATCCCCTTGGGATCAATCAGGCAGACCATTCGATCCAGGGCCGGATGGACCAGCGTCGTGCCACGAACTTTACGCAGGGTTGCGTTTTGCCGGATGAATGTCGGTTGATTGTTACTGACCACCGGGGTCAGTTTCGTTTCCGGATCGTAATAGAACTCGTACGAGATCTCACCATCTTCCAGCATCGGCCGATGATAGCGAATGATGTCTTCGACTTTCAGATGGCTTCTGGCCGAATTATACGTGAGATTTTGCGGAGCCGTCAGTTCGTCGTTTTCGAGTTTCCACTCGAACGGCCGGTCGTTGAGTTCCGCTGCATAGTAATCGGCAGACCAACCGATCAGGTCGGCTGAGCCAAGCAGATTCAGCTCATCGGGAATCACCGGACTGCCGGTGATGACAATGTCGCGCACTGCCCGGCTCGAATATCCAGACCAGCCAACCACTGCCAGCCACGGGTCATGGTCAGGAGTCAGTTCTTCTTCATAAAGCTTTTGCCCGTTCACAAAGCTCGTGTATTTGCCGTCTTTCACCACGATCTTGTAATCGTGCCATTGGTAGACTTTTGGCGTGACCGGCGCGGCGATCGGCAGTTCCTTTCTGTCCGCTCGCACATGGGAGAGCTTTGTCTCGTTGTGTGTGTATTTCAGGGCGTTCGCAATTCCCGCTCCCATCAAGATCGCTTCGCGGAAGTCGAAATGTGACAGTCGGCAACGGACTTCGTAATTGCCTCGCAGAGGTGATTGAAAATACGCGCCGTCGAAGTCATGCCCACCACGTTCGGCCATCTCGCCAGCAATGATGTCAAACGAGACAATGGGAGTCCCCGTACCGCGAGTGATGGCTCGCGGCAGGGAAACCGTGCGCCATTGTTTTGTCTTCGGCTGCGTTCCGAACTCTTCGGGCGCGCCGCCATGCATCAGGTAGGCGCACTGGCCATGCAGTTGCCGAAGGAACAGTGCAAACTCCGGAGCACCAGCATTGTTCGCTTGAAGCTGATTATTCTTGATGAAATTCAGCAGCTCAAAGGCCGCTTCGCGCGTCAACGGATGTTGAATCGCCATGCTGGCCAGCGCAGCCTCGCCCCAACGGGCTTCCATCGGCGCGCCTTTGTTCAGCAGCACCAGTGCCTGACATTCACGGATTCTCAGGACCGCTTCTTCCGGGACATCTTCAAACAGAGCGATGATCCCCAGCATGGCAGCGCGACCTCGAGCCAGTTCGTGCGACTGGGAGGGATCCAGTGTATCGATCTCTTTTCGCAGTTCCGGCAGTCGATCCAACTCGGCCGCCGCGAGCACCAGCAGAATTGCCGGACAGACGAAGTTTCCACCGGTCTGGACAAGACGCTCATCGACAGCGCGACGGGCCTGCTCAGTGGCGACATCAATCGGATTCGACTCCAGGACGGGCGGTGCTGGATGAGTCGGCGTCAACGCGCCGGCGGTCCGCAACAGGTCATGCGCCCCGTTTGGAAGCACCCAGCGATGCAGGAATTGATAACGTTGTGGAGTCTCCAGTTTCACCGCCTGGCGAAAGATCTCGTAGGCGTTGTCGGACATGACCTCTTCGCTGTAGACGTATGGCGGTGATTGCAGGAGGAATCGTGTGTTCGACACCGGGGCGGTTGGTTCTGGAGATTCGATCGCCGCCCTGACGGTGGCATCGAAGGCCTTCGGCCAGTCTCCTGTCAGCACAACATCGCGAACCCGCAAGTCGCCGCGAGCGGAATCGTGGTAGATTCCGATGCGCCGACTGTGCAGGGGTGACACTTGCTCTGTGACAACTGTGTGACCGTTCAAATCCAGTCGAAACTCCCCCGCACGGAGCGACATCGTGATCGAATTCCAACCCTCCTTCAGCGAGTCTGTGTTGCACGCATGGCGTGCCAGCAAATCCTCGTCACGGTCTACAGCCCCCACTGCCGGACAGATCGCATACACGGTTTCTCCAAAAGTCGGTTGAGCGTCGGTCTTTCCAGGCTGATAGAAGAAGTCGTAGCTCAAAGTTTCGCCCTCGCGGAGCGGTCGTTGATACGACAGCCAGGATGGCGACGACCCGGCCCAAAAGTCGCTTCGCTGAGCCGACCGCAATTCCCCGTCAGCAAGCATCCAATCGGTCGAGCCCTGTCCCATCTCGACAGGCTCCCCCTCCACCGTGCCATCGTCTTCGGCGATGTAGTAGGAGGTCGAACCGTTCTGGACAACCTTGACCCGAAGGTACCGCCGATTGCGAATCGAGTTCGGCTGCGATTCCCCAAAGTACGACGCAATCCAGCCTCGCAGTCGATGGTCATCAAGCAGTCTGACTTCCCGCGGGATGGTGGGCGAACCGCTGATCCGCAAGTTGCGATAGGACGGAACCCATCCGGCTGTTCCACCAAGCGTCAGCCACGGTGCGGCGGAACCAGGTTGATCTTCGAACACTGGTTGTCCGGCAACATAATACTGAACGGTTCCATCCTTAACCCGAATCGTATGACGGTTCCAGGGCCGCTTGTTCAACAGGTTTGGCATCTTGGGGGCAGCCTCGGCACCGGACTGTCCCTTGCCGTAAAGATAAACAGAATCGACGTGCGCCATGATGCTGCAGGCCGTGCCGCCATATCCGACCTTCCCTTCCGTCCAGCCTCCTTCACGACATTCCGCTGACAACTCAAATGTTCCCGTCAGGGGGAACGCGAACGCCAAATCCGACTCACGGCCGGTCGAGAGGTGTGACAAATACCCTTCGTAAGCAATCCAGGTGGGGGACAGCCCCCCGCGCATCCGTTCGTTTGCCGTTTCAAAGCCGAGCGAATCCCAGGATTTCGGTCGCAGCTTCAGCCAATCGAGATGCTTGGGCGATGCGGGTTCGGCACGCTGATCTGCCATTTCCCGGGAATAGAGCACGGTCGCCGGACCGCCTGTCGCGCGCAGTCTCAGCAGTTCGGTCACCGCCAGTCGAAAGTGATCCCGCAGCCGGGACGACTGTGCAATATGCGAGTGGTTCAGAAGGTGTCGAAGCAACTGCTCCGCCAACTCGCGCCACTCGGGATGCAAGGCCGCTTCACTTGCAATCACATAGGTTTCCAGGGACGGTTCTGGCTTGTCGACGGTCCCCCATTCAGGCGTGACGGCCTTTGTCGCGGCCACCAACGTTTGCAGCCGGTTTGAGACTTCATTGGGCGACGCCGATCGCGTTGCCCCGGGTCGTGGGGTGTTTGCAGAACCATCCCGCATCACCAGAGCAAGCGTTCGCAACGACTCGACGGTTGGCACCTGCGGTTTTATGGCCGACAGTTCTTCGATGAGTTCGTCGAGTTTTCCCAATTCTCTGGCAGTCGCGATCAAATCCCGGTTGGTGCTGTAAACGTCGAGCAACAGTCCCGAACCAACCTGCAGTGGCTGGTCGTTGGGGACGAGATCGACAATGGAACGGACGTCCGGGCGATCAGCACCCGGTAGAACAAACGTCCGCAGCGTCTCGTATCGCGGACCCGGGGTGAGCTTTTGCAAGGCGCAACCTGTCTCGAAGGCGATATTGACGGCAATGTCGGATCGTCCGTAACGAGCCGACCTGGTGCTCAACGGAACGACCGCCAGGTCCAGGCCCTCCCCGATCAATCCAGCAGTCAGCAAGGCATGGGCAGCTTGCTGCCGCAGGCTGAACTCCAGGTATCCGCCATAGTCCTCACCGAATCGACGGAATACCTGGGGGTTGGATATCGCCGACAGCGCCAACCTTTTCGCGGCATCGACTCGTCCGGAGTGGGCATGAATTCTTGCTGCCTGGGCACGCAGCCAGCACGCATTCGATCGAAGTCCCGATTCCGGCGGCAGGGATTGTTCGCCCCGGTTCAGGATACCTTCGAGCAATCGCAAACCAGCCTCTTCTGTATTCCGGTCCCGCAGCGCTCCGGATACTGCATGACACAAGTATTCCAGCAATGGTCCCGTCGCTTCCGCGGTTTCCTTGTCCAGTGCCTTGAGCGTTTCATTCGCCGCCTTCAAATCCTGCTGTGCGATGGCCAACTGCAGGATCATCACCCGCGCCATCGTGACATCGAGCCTGGTTGTCGCAGGCGCAACCGAGTTTCTCGGCGAGACGTTCTTCTCGACTGCCGATTCGGGATCGGGCGCATTCGCAACGATCGCCAGCAACCGCTTCTTCAATTCGTCAGGCTGCTTCGCCTGGACCGACCAGCGGACCAGTTCGGCACCGATACTGTTCGGCACCGGCAATCGAGCATTCGATCGAAACAGCATTTGCCCGTCGCTGGACAACTGCCAGCGACTGGTATATGGCCGGACGATCCCCGGTGACTTCGACGGCAGGACCACATCCAGAAGCACCGCAGCGATGTCTGCCGGATCGGCCTGTTGCGAGTCCCACTGCTGCGAAACCTGCAGCAACTGCGTCGCCACGGATTCGTTTTCGGGCCCGCCCAACGGCTCACTCGGCCCGCCGTTTTGAAATGCGGCTGCAATCAACTTCAGCGATTTCGCAAGTTCGTGGTTGGCCGCCGCCGCAACAGCCTGGTTGAGATCCGCGTGCCCTTGAAACGATTGCCCTGCTCTGACCGGTGCCCTGCCACCGAACAGATTCCTTAAAAACTCTGCCTGGGCGATACAGACCCGATTGGCACAGAGCAAACTGAGAATCATCACGACAATCGAAAGTCGCAGTTTCATTTTCGTCGTTGTCCCGTTGGAAGCGAAGCTGTCGTGGCGCGCGGGATGGCTGCAAGACGGATCATTGAAAACCGCCGTCTTGCGATGCTGCGGACTCCAATATAGACACGGTGTCTATATTGTCAAGCAGGGGATGGTCTTTCGAGGATCTTTTTCGACGGGTCGTTTTTAGCGTGCGAAGATGCTCCGACGCCGCCAGTGTTACCGCAGTTTGCGCTCGCGCCACAAGAAGCGGTGGCAATTATCTTTCCCAAAACAGATCGGCTCGCGCAAATCTGAATTTGTCGGGTTTGAATCTGGCCGCTCGCTTGAGATACTGCGATCGTTGGTCAATCGAATTCCATTTTGCAAAGGACGATACGATGAAGCGCGTGGCGGCTGTGACTCTCAAGGGCGGTCCTGTGGACCTCAAGGGACGGGCTCTGAAGGTGGGCGATGAAGCTCCAGATTTTAAACTGCAGGACAACGGACTGGGCGAAGTGACCCTGGCCTCCAGCGCCGGTAAGACGAGAATTATCGCCACGATTCCTTCCCTGGACACCAGCGTCTGTGCGATGGAAACGAAACGATTCAATGACGAAGCGAAGAACCTGCCGAACACCGAGGTGCTGGTCGTCAGCATGGACCTGCCCTTTGGAGCCAAGCGCTGGTGTGGTGCCGAAGGGATCGAAACCGTCAAGACGTTGAGTGCCCATCGGTGCACCGATTTCGGCAATGACTACGGAGTCCTGATCTCTGGCGGGCCGCTCGACCGCTGCTTCGCCCGGGCCATTTTCGTCGTCAACCCGGCTGGCGTTCTGACCTACGTGGAATACGTTCCGGAAATCTCGGAGCACCCAAAGTATGAGGCTGCCATCGCCGCTGCCAAGAGCTGAACCCGGTCGTGAGTGACTGGCGAGCACATCAACGCAGAATGGAAGTTCTGCCGTGGATTGTCTTCAGCTTTCTTCACGCGGAGCGTGAAGGCTACTTTAGAACAGACGTGGTTGTTTCGAGCCGTCGTCGGTCGTATCCGGTGGCTTGATGCCAATGTGCTGCAGTCCCGCGGACGTGATCGTGCGTCCGCGTGGGGTGCGTTGGATGAAGCCCAGGCGCAGCATGAACGGCTCGACTTCGTCTTCCAGGGTGTCCGGAGGAATGTTCATCGTGTGGCCGATCGCCGACACACCCGCCGGGCCGCCGCCGAAGACGTTGACCAGCGTCGTCAAATAACGACGATCCTGAGCTTCCAGGCCCAGCGAATCGACTTCGATCATGGCCAGGGCAGCGTCCGCGGCCGGGCGGGTGATCTGGCCGCTGGCTTCGTGGACCGTGGCGTAGTCGCGGGTCCAGCGCAACAGGTTGTTGGCCTTGCGCGGAGTTCCCCGACTGCGGTCTGCGATCAAACCGGCAGCGTCGTCGACGATGTCCGTTCGCAGTTTGCGGGAGTTGCGACGCACGATTTCGGTCAGGTCGGCGGTATCGTAGAAATCCAGGTGCTCGCGAAAGGTGAATCGATCCCGCAAGGGAGCAGTCAACATGCCGCTGCGAGTCGTCGCGCCAATGATCGTGAACGGTTTCAGTTTCATGTTAATCGTACGGGCGTTCAGACCTTCCCCCAGCACAATGTCGACCCGGAAGTCTTCCATCACCGGATAGATGAATTCTTCCACGGCCGGAGGCAGCCGGTGGATTTCGTCGATGAACAGGATGGAGCCGTAACTGGCATTGGTCAGGTAGGACAACAGATCCTTGGGAGCCATCAGGGACGGTCCCGACGTGATCTGGCATTCCGTTCCCATTTCGCGGGCCAGCGTCATAGCCAGCGTCGTCTTGCCCAATCCGGGCGGACCATCAAACAGGATGTGACCCAATGGCTCTTTGCGTCGCAGAGTGGCATCGAGCACGATTTTCAGGCGCTCGACAACCTTGCGCTGCCCAACCACTTCATTCAGTTTCTGCGGACGCAGTTCATCGTCAAACCGTTCATCATCAGGGTTGAAGCTGCCCAGCGGACCGCCTCCACCCGGTGGCTCCGGGGGCTGCTTGCCACCGCCGGTTCCGCCACCCTCGATTACTTTTTGACGAGCCATCCCTGAACGTCCCCTGACTGAGAGCACGGTGTGGCACGACGCTCCGCACCAGGACCCGTGGAATCAGCACTAGCCTTCCGCGGCCAGTTCGGCCATCACTGATTCGGAAATATTGAAATTCGAATAGACGTTCTGAATGTCGTCATGGTCTTCCAGGGCATCCATCAGCTTCAGCACCGAACGGGCGGCATCCGCGTCCAGTTCGACCGTGTTGGTCGCGATTCGCTGAAGCTCTGCCGACTCGGTTGGGATTCCGGCCACTTCCAGGGCAGCCGTCACCGCCTGAAAGGCATCTGGATCACATTGCACTTCAAAGCCATCTGCGGTGGTCTTGACGTCGGACGCACCGGCATCCAGAGCAATCTCAAACAGACGATCTTCGGTGCAGTGTTTCGACGAGATCAGGAACACCCCCTTGCGTTCAAACAGGTAACCGACGCAGCCGGTCGTCCCCAGGTTTCCCCCATGAATCTCAAACACCTTCCGCACTTCGCCTGCGGTCCGGTTGCGGTTCTCTGTCAGGATTTCGCACAACACGGCAACGCCATGCGGGCCGTAACCTTCGTACATGACTTCATCATAGTTGTCGGCCCCCAGTTCCCCCGTTCCCTTTTTGATGGCGCGATCAATGGTGTCATTGGCCATTGAGGCTTTCCGGGCACGATCGATGGCGTAACGAAGCGCCAGGTTGGCAGCGGGGTCTCCACCGCCACGTCGGGCGGCCACGATGATGTATCGAGCCAGCTTGCCAAACAGCTTTCCGCGTTTCTTGTCGACCAATCCCTTCTTGAAGGCAATGTTGGCCCAATGGGAATGCCCAGCCATCGTAATCCTGTCCCGACTAATGAACGAATCTCAAAACAAACTCAACGGCATCGGAACACCAGCCCGACGACCAGGCATGCGTGTCCAACGTCATGCGCCCATCGCTTGGGCGCGGTGCGGATCAAGCCTCCCCACAAACGATCAGGGAGCTCCCGGGGTGGCCGGCTTGGGTCGGCTGGCCTGTGGAGCATGTTGCTTCAGCTTCTCCTTCAACCGTTCCACCAGTTGCGTATCCGCAAATTTATCCTCTTCCGTACTCTTCAGCGATTTCTGCCACGATTCGACCGCCTTGTCGACCTGATTCAGCTTCAGTTGCACGTCTCCCAGGTGATCCCACAGCGTGGCATCACCGCCAGTGTTCTTTTTGACAGCCTGCTCAATGGGAGCCACGGCCTCTTCATATTTGCCGAGCTTGAACAGGACCCATCCCAGGCTGTCGAGGTACGCGCCGTTGTCAGGCTCCGTCGCCACCGCCTTGCGAATCATCTTTTCCGCACGTTCCAGGTTCTTCCCCTGATCGGCCCACAGATATCCCAGATCGTTGTTCACCTGCGTATCCTCGGGATCTGCATCCAGGATCTTTTCGAGGATTTCTTCGCCCTTGCGGTAGTCGCCCTTCTGCACGAAGACGCTGGACAAGGTGAACAGGCAGATCCGCTGCAGCGGCTTCCGGTCGGCGGTCATGTCCCGCAGTTTTTCAAACCGCGCGATCGCTTCGTCAAACTGGCGGGAATGGCTGTAAATCCAGGCTTCGTCGAACAAGTGACCGATGTCGCCCGGCTCCAGCTTCAGGGACTCTTCGATCGACTCCAGCGATTCCTTGAGCTTTCCATTGAGGACCTGCGAACGAGCCAGCATGCCGAGCAAATCCGCCCGCTCGGATGCCACGCGCCGCTCTTTCAATGCGTCTGTGAACAGCTCTTCCGCGGCGGCATAGCGGTGAGCTCGAATCAGCATGTTCCCCAGTTCGGTATAGAGCGGGACATTCTGTTCCTTCCGCAGGTTGATCGCGGCCTTGTAAAACTCAATCGCGTCGTCGATTCGATCCAGCGACTTGGCAAGCCCCGCCAGGATGATCGATTTCTCGAAGGTCAACTGAGGTGGATCGGCCTTCGCCTGGTCACGACCGGCAGCGATCATCAGATCGACTGTCTGCGCGTCCTCGGCAATCGTTTTCAGCTCCGCTTCGATGGCCACCAGCCCCTCGGGTCCCAGTTTGTTCATGGCTCTGTGGAACAAGTCCAGCAACTCGGCGGGACGCTTCATCTTCCTCAGGACTCGTGCCAAACCCACATAGCCAACCGCATCGGCCCCCTGAGGCAGAGCCGCTTCATAGATCTCCCGGGCCTTTTCCAACTCGCCGGCGGCAAACAGTTGGCTGGCGAGGAAGAACTGCAGGTGCAGGTTGCTTTCGTCTTTGGCAGCCAGAGCCTCCAACCGGGCAATCAATTCGTCGGACCGCTTCAGTTTCTCCAGGATGTCCGCCAGCAATTGATAGGCATCGCGTCCCTTGGATGTCCGTTGAGCATCCAGGTACTTCTGCAGTTCCGCCAGCGCTTCTTCGGGCTTGTCCGACAACAGCAGAATGCGAGCCCGATTGTAACTCAGGTTTCCAATCCCGACCTTGCCCCCCTTGGCCGCCTGGTCAAAGGCCTCCTCGGCCAGTTTGATTCTCCCGGCATCGATAAAGATCTGCCCGATCCGCTCAAAGCTGATCTGGGGATCGGCCAGCAGTCGACTTTTGGCGCGGGAATCGAGCTTGTATGCTTCTGGATGAACCAGCGCGTCAAACACGATTTCAAAACTGTCGGCCGCCTTTTTGGGCTGGCCGGTGATGTTCAACAGCGTCCCCAGGCTCTTATGAAGCATCACGTTTTCCAGGGAGTGCTTATCCACCCGCGGCGACTTGACAGCCTGTTCCAGGTGGCGGATTGCTTCCGGCAACTTGCCCGTCAGCGCCGCGTGTGAAGCCAGCATGTGCAACAGTTCGTATTCTGCCGGATCCAGTTCCACGGCCTTGGTGGCCGACTTGACGGCCTCTTCCACCTCGTCCAGCTGGAATTCCAGGGGCACCAGACTGCGGTAGATCTCAATCGCATTCGGATCGAGAGCGACCGCCTTGCGGTAGGCAGTGAGCGCCCGGCGTGGCTCGTTGCGTGCTTCGAGCAATCGCCCCGCCATGAACCAGGCCACCGCTTCGTTCCGCATCTGACCGGCGGGCGTTAACGCCTGCCGAGGTTGAAACGGCATTGCCGGATCATCCCACTCCTGCAGGCGGTATCCCTGCTCGATTCGGGGAACGGTTTTGGCAGCCGGCTGGCTGGAGTCCTGTGAATCGGCGAACAACGGCACTGCCATCAGGGCCAGCCACGTGCATCCGGCACAGAGTAATTGATTGAATGGCAACAAGGAGCCAGCGCTCATGATTCAATCTCCTGGCAAAACCGAAAACGCAGACATCGTCCCTGGCGAACCTGCCAGACACGGGACGCGTCCATCATTGCCCGACCGCCTGATTCTACTCGGCAAATGCCGTGCGCTCCAATGGCAATGGGGTGCAGCGATGGTCTTCGAGCGATCTTTCGGGACATCACAACGACTCCTGCGAAAAGAGATTCCGCAAAACAGTTCGCCTGGAATTGTCTCGAATTGCGAGTTAACGAGCCTTCTTGACGACTTTTTTCGCGGGAGCAGCCGCCTTTTCTGGTGGCTTCTTTTTTGCCGCCGCGGGCTTCGCAGCCGCAGGCTTGGCCGCTGGCGAGGCTTTCGCCGCCGGCTTGGCCGAAGGCTTTGCCGTGGATTTGACGTCGATCCTTGCGGATCCCTTTGCACTGGGCGACGGCTTCGCCTTGGACTTGGACGCGGCGGCCTTATACAGGTCGGCCAATCGCTCACTCACCGGTGCGCCATCATGACCTTCGGGCGGTGGTGGATACTTCTTCGGGTCAAAGTAGTCGTGGACAAGCTTGTCTGTTGCCAGGCAGCGCACCGAGAAACAGAACAGCGGGACTTCAGCCTTGCGGACGACCGCTTTCATGGTTTCTCCCATCTGCTCGCCATCCTGGTTTGGCGGGACCAATCCCAGCCAGATCAGTGCCCGGGCCATCGAGTCATCAATCGGAATCTGATGCGCCCCGATCACGGACTGCAACGTATAGTTGCGAACGAAGTTCGACAAATGCTTGATCTTGGCCAATTGCTTCTGAGCCAGTTCCAGCGTCTTCTTGCGCAGGCTTTCAAACTCGAAGGCAAACGATTTCTCGAAGACGTACTGCAGGACACTGCGCACATGGAACGCACGCCATTCGGCACGGGGCAACCCCTCAAAGGCACGTTCGATTTCGGAAATGGAACTGACGCGGATCTCGTTCAAATCCGGAAAATCCCTGCTAAGCTTCTCGAACGCCAACTCGGCCTCGTCGACGGAAACGTCTTCAAGACAGATGGCAAACAGCATGGTTTCCAGCACGGGGCGGTCATGCTTTGGCACGACAACCTTGTATTGTTTTTTGATTGCTGGAAGCAGTTTTTTAAGGATCGCCGCACGATCCGACGACTTGGCACGCGATGCAGCAACCATAGGCTTGTTTCATCCTCTTGCGAAATTCATCCAAACCCCGGCCAAGCCAGTTTCGCGACATCCGGGTCGCGAATCGCCGCCGGGGGCCGCTACGCCACAGGGGTGTGACGGCAGAAACTGGTGTGAAAAAACGAATTCATGTTCCTGTGGAGGTGTCCAACCGGGATTCCTCGGAAGCGCTGTCCGGGTGATCCTCTTCCAACTCGTCGACGTCTTCATCGGCATGTCCGGAATCCGTTCCGTCAGGATTGGCGGCCGCAACGTCCTGCTGCTGGGCTTCCTGCAGGGCTCGAGACACTTCGATGCTTTTCTTGACCGAGGGATCCAGCACAAACCGGATGATCGGCGTGTTCTTGGTCTGCAGGCGGTCGGCAATCTTGGACTGGATGAACCCCCGGGCCGAATCCAATCCATGCATCGCCAGCGATTGCGCCTTGGCATCGCCCATGACCGACACATAGATCTTGGAGGCCCGCAAGTCGGGACTCACGTCGGCACTGATCACCGTCACGTTCTTGATGCGCGGATCACGCAACTCGAACAAGATCACAGTACTCACCGTTTCCCGAATGGCTTCCGAGGCCTTGGCCATGCGACGGGAATTCATACGGCACGAAATCCTGATGTAACCATGAAATACCTGCAACAGACAGATTGAGTTCGAGACACATTCCGACGCCGCCGGTGGCGAACTTCATTCACGCGAATCCGAGGGAGCATTCATTTCCACTCGAAGTCGCGCGGATTCCCCGCAGGCGACGCCCTGACCACCATCATTCCAGCGTTCGCTTCACTTCCTCAATCTTGTACGCTTCCAGTAAATCTCCCTCTTTGATGTCATTGAAGTGATCCAGCCGAATACCGCATTCCATCCCTTCGCGAACTTCCTTGGCATCGTCCTTTTCACGCTTCAGTGATGCGATCGAATACGTGTTCATGACCTTCTGATCGCGGATCAGATGCACACGGCTGTTGCGTTCGATGGTTCCATTGAGCACACGGCAACCTGCAATTGTTCCAAACCGGGTGATGCTGAACGTCCGCAACACGATGGCCCGACCCGTCGTGACCTCCTTCTGTTCCGGTCGCAACATCCCTTCCAGGATCCGCTTAATCTCGTCCATCACCTCATAGATGATGTTGTAGCGACGGATTTCCACGGATTCTTGCTGGGCCAATTGTTGAGCGCGGTCTTCTGCGATGACGTGGAAGGCGAAGATGACAGCATTCGACGCGGCCGCCAGGTAAACGTCGCTTTCATTGACGCCGCCAACCCCTTCATGCAACAGCTTCACGCGAACTTCCGGATGCTCGAACTTGCCGAGTTCGCTTCGCAACGCTTCCAGCGAACCGGGAGTATCCGCCTTCACGATGACCGTCAAATCCTGAACCTGCCCGTCCCGGGCGGCGTTCAGAATGTCTTCCATTGTCCGGCGGCCACCCATGTTCGCCAGTACCGCCGTCCGTCCCTTCTGGTGGCGTTCGGCGGCGGCAGTCCGGGCGGCTTCCAGGTCATCCAGCACCAGGAACTGATCCCCGGCACTAGGAACCAGGTCCAGGCCCGCCACCTTGATTGGTGTCGATGGCCCTGCTTCCTGAACTTCCTGATCCCATTCGTTGTACATGGCCCGGATGCGGCCGTGCGAGGCACCGCACAACACGACATCGCCAACGCGCAAAGTCCCCTTGCGAACGATCAGCCAGGCCAGCGGGCCGCGACCTTCGTCCCGGAACGCTTCCAGGCACGCTCCCGAAGCCGGGCGGTTGGCATTGGCCCGGAAGTCGTGCAATTCGGCGGTCAACAACAGAGTATCAAGCAGTTCTGGCAATCCTTCACCAGTCAGGCCTGACGTTCGAACCACTTCAACATCGCCGCCCCATTCAGATGCCAGCACATTGTGAGTCGACAGGTCAGTCAACACGCGCTGTTCATTTCGGTCGGGAAGGTCAACCTTGTTCATGGCCACGACGATCGGCACACCGGCCGCCTTGGCATGCGAGATGCATTCGACGGTCTGTGGCATCACACCGTCGTTCGCGGCGACGACCAGGACCACGATGTCCGTCACGTTGGCACCACGAGCACGCATTTCACCAAACGCCGCGTGACCGGGAGTATCCACAAACGTCAGCTTGTGCCCGTTGTGGTCGATCTGGTAGGCGGCAATGTGCTGGGTGATGCCGCCGAATTCCGATGCAGCCACATTCGCAGATCGCAACTTGTCAACCAAAGTCGTTTTGCCGTGATCGACATGTCCCAGGATCGTAATGATCGGGGGACGCGGCAGCAGGTCTTCGGGACGATCGTCGCTGGTGACAGCTTCTTCGATCTGCTCTTCAATGGTCTTGCCGCGCTTCACCTGCAGGTCAACACCCAGTTCCAGGCAGACTTCCACGGCCTCGTCTTCGCCGAGCATCGAGTTCATGGTCGCCATTTCGCCACGGGCGAACAGGATCTGGATGATGGATTTGGCAGGGCGCCCGATCGCTTCCGACAGTGACCGTACAGTAATGGGCACATCCACTTCGGCGGTGGATTTCAATTCGGTTTTCTGAACGTGACGACCCCGTGGTCCCTTGGGCCGAATGCCCGAAATTCGGCGACGTTCGTTTTCTTCCTCTTCCTCGCGAAGAGCCTTCTTCTTCCGCAGATTGCGGCCTTCTTCCAGCGATGAACCACCCTTGATCGCCTTGATTCTGGCTTCTTCGTCGTCGTCGATCCGCCCCTTTTTCTCGGGACCCTTTTTTGTGCCAAGGTGACCACGCAACGGTGCCGCCTCGCGCTGCTCGCCACCAGGCATCAGCTTGATGATCGGCTTCTGTGCCGCTTGTTCTTCAGGCTTCGGCGCGGCCTTAGCGACCGGACTTTTGGGGATGGCGGCGAAATTCAGCCCCGTTTTGGGCTTCTTCGCCAATGGAGCCCCCTTGGAACCACTGAGGTCCGAGGACGAACGAGAGGTCATCGTCCGCATGACTCGCGGAGGAATGCTGGCGGGCTGCATGTGTTCGCCGCGGGCGGGCGGCGCGGGCTTTACGGGCGTGGAAGGCTCATTCAATGTGGACTGCACAGATTCGGGTTCCGTCTCAACTGAGGCAACCGGAGGCAATTCAGCGATCTCGACAGCGGCCTCGGGAATGGGAGATTCAACGTTCGCCGCAACATCCCGGGCGACAGGCGGTTCCACGACTGATTCCGCAGCTGGAGTCGTCGTCGGTTCCGGTGCCGGCAATTCGACCACAGCCGGTTGCGGGTGGGATTCCACCACCTGAACTCGAGACGGCTGCGGGCGCGCCATCATCTCGTTCATATTCCGAATCGTGCGAGCCTTGCCAACAACTTCCACGGTATGCTCACGCTGTGGCACGGTCGGGGCGGTGGCGACGGACGTCGCAGCGGCGGGCGCTCCGCTGGACCGGATGATGTCCATGACGCGATCTCGCTCTTCGGGCGAAATGCTCGCCAGAGCCGAGTTCTTAATGGTGATTCCGGCCTTGGAGCAGTAATCGATCAACAGTTTGCTGTCGATGTCGAGCTCTTTGGCAAGCGCAAAGATACGGATTTTCAAACGCCAGTCCCTCGTTCGGAGAATGCTCTGACACACCAGGCTGCTGTTCTGCGTCAGCTCATCAACTCTAGATCGCGCCAGGCAGCCGATGGCTCTCAGCCGCGGTTCCGCCCTGACGTCGTACTCTCCGGGTTGCCAACCCAATCACAGCATTTCCTGTCCGCATGCACTTTGTCGATCAGTTGCTCTTTATGTCACATATGAATTCCATACTCGCAGATTCACGCAGACTTAGGCGATTTACCGAATAAACCTGCGACCGGCTCTCCGCCATCGGCGGCGCCCGCAGCAGGCTCGGTCATGGCGACTTCACCATTACTGGCGGCACCGCCTGAAACCTCATCCGTCGGTGCGGGCGATTCCGCGGGAGTACCTGTTGTTGCTTCCGCAGGAGCAGGCACGTCTGCTGCAGGAGCAGGCACTTCCGCCGACGCAGGTGCTTCTGCCAGTGCTGGCGGTTCCGTCGGCGCTGGTAGTTCCGTCGGCTTTGCCGGACGCGAATCCCCCTGACGTTCGTTATTTCGCCGCTGACGCTGCTCTTCTTCCAAACGCTCGCTTTCCTTCTCTGCGAAGGCCACAATCACATCGCACTGTTCGTCGGTCAAGCCGCCCAATTCCGCCAGCTGATCCGGCTCAATCACTGACAAATCGTCGAAGCTCAAGAAACCCTGGGAAACCAGGTTTTCGGCCAGGTCTGCGGTCACACCCGGGATCTCACCAAACGCCTGTACGGACCGTTCCAACTGTTCGTCAAGCTCTTCCCGGGTCATTACCTCAATGTCCCAGCCCACCAGCTTGGAGGCCAGGCGGACATTCTGTCCACGCTTGCCGATCGCCAGCGACAATTGGTCATCACGCACCAGCACGATCACGCGACCCAGCATCGGACACAGAATGACGTCTTCAACTTCTGCGGGCTGCAAAGCATTGGGGACCAGCACCTGCAGTGAATCATTCCACCGAACAATGTCGATCTTTTCATCACCCAGCTCACCGGTGATATTCTTGATGCGTGCTCCGCGCACCCCCACACACGCGCCGACGGCATCGATATTGCTATCGTTACAGGAGACGGCGACTTTGGAACGATAGCCGGCCTCGCGGGCCAGCGATCGAACTTCGATCACCCGTTCGGAAACTTCCGGAATCTCCAGTTCAAACAACCGCCGCACGAACTCAACGTGAGTTCGGGACAGGATAATCTTGACCCGACTGCCCGCCTTGCGAATCTCAAGCACCGTGGCCCGGACTCGTTCGCCGACGCGGAACCCTTCGCCCGGAATCTGCTCGCCACGGGGCAGCAGACCTTCCACCTTACCCAGCGCCACGATGGCCGCTCCGCCTTCCAGTTTCGAGACCGTCCCGGTCACGATCTGGTTGCGAAGCTCCGTATATTCATCGTACAACGCATCGCGTTCTGCTTCGCGAATCTTTTGAATCATCACTTGCTTGGCGGTCTGGGCCGAAATACGCCCCAACAGATCGCCAAGTTCTTCGGAATCCACTTCCTGACCATTCGACTTCACAGTCGGATGACCGTTATGACGATCAACGTGGACTTCAATCTCATTATCTTCGCCGAAATGCTTGCGGGCGGCAGACAAGATTGCCTGCTCAATCCCTTCGAATACGATCTCCTTGTCGATGCTCTTGTCGCGGTGGATCGCATCGACGATACGCAACAACTCGGGACCGTTCATTTCAACCCTTCTCATTGCCATCCGACCCAGCCGGACAACACTGTTCACTGATACCACCACAGGAATCGAAACCGGCCGGACCACAACGCCTGCGCCTGAACCGCTTGTTTCCATCCCCAAAAAACAAAAAAGTGGGCACGAGTCCCACTTATTTCGCGACTGACTGTTGGCACAGCAGCCCATAAGCCTTCCCGACCCCAGTTTCCCGGAAGCAGGTCCGACACATTCGGATTGGACTCCACGACACTTTCACATGGCCGATGCCCCCGCCAAAAGCTGAGACCCACCATCACATGACCGAAACCCTGCCCCAGTCACCCAGCGCAACGAACTCCGCACATGCGCGAATTGACGATACTGGCGGATCTGCAAGCTGTCAAGTAGTTTGACGATGCGATGCGAGGAGTTAAGGATTTATAGTTCCTTGAAAGCATGGCTGGGCCCCCGGAATTGTGCCAATCGCCCCTTTTTTTCGAAAACGTGCTAACTTCATTGCCAGCCTTAGGCACCACGGTGTTGACTCGACGACAATTTCTAGTTTGAATCTCAACTGCGCTGCATGTCCATCAACCGTCGACACTCGGTAATACAAAGGGGTTGCCATGTCCCTGCACGGATGCGTTTCAGGGCTGATGTTCGTTTTCGCCCTCACCACTCTGGCGATTGCTCAGGATTCAGAAGCGGACAAGCTTAAGACGGATGCCGAAGCAGCCTACCAATCGGGCGATTTTCCCAAGTGTCTCGACCTGACGACTCGTGTCTTGTCTCAGAACCCCAATGACCACAAGGCATTGTATTTGCGAGCCAGTGCCCACGTCGAAATGGGCGTTGTACGACGTGACGGCAAGGAACTGCGGCTGGGAATCGAAGACGCGCGCGAGTCACTGCGTGCCGGAGGCAGCAAGGAAATCAACTATTACCTGCCCTACATGTACGGGATGACCTCGCTGGCGAATCTGGAAGGGCGCAAAGAACATGTTGATGTTGTTCTGCAGGTGGGACAAAGCGTCCTGAGCCGCACCACACTGACGCCGGAGCAGCGCGCCAACATTCTTTATCAACGGGCAGCGGCGTATATTCATCTGAAAAATGTCGATGCCGCAGTCCAGGATTACCAGGCGGCCATCAAGAGCTTTCCCGGCCACCTGGGTTCACATGTCGGACTGGCCGAAAGTTACGTCGTCGCGAACCAACCGGACAAGGCCTTGCAGGCATTTAGCGACGCTGTACAAATGTTTCCCAAAAATCCGCTGGTCTACAACAATCGAGGGCTTTTCCTGCAGCATCAGGGTCGGTTGAAAGATGCCATGGCTGATTTCAACATGGCACTTCAAATCGATCCGAAGTACGCCGTGGCTTACGCGAACAGGGGATTCACCCATCAAGTGGATCGCAATCTGCCACTGGCCGAAGCCGACTTCTCAGAAGCCATCAAGCTAGATCCAAAGCACCCCCTGTTTTACAGCCTGCGCGGAACATGCCGCCTGTCTCAGTTGAACACCGATGGCGCGATCGACGACTATAATCAGGCCATTCGTCTGGACCCACAAAACCCCGTCGCACAGGCGGACCTGGGCTTCGCCAAATACTTCGCAAAAGACTACGCAGGAGCGCTCGCCTCGTTCGACCAATCGGTCGCCATGAACGCCAATATGCGATACCTGAATCCATGGCGATCCTGGGTCCTCGTGTCAATTGGCAAGCTGGATGGCCTGCCCCCGATCCTGGAAGCAAGTACCAAACGGCCCGAAGCGGAACGTGACTGGATCGATCAACTGGTCCTGTTTTTGAATGGAAAGATTTCCGAACAGGATCTGGTCAAGGCCGTCGACAAGGCCACCAACGCCACGCTGAAGAACGCACAGCTATGTGAAGCCTATTATTTCATTGGCGAGCGCCGAGCCCAGGCGGGCGACAAGGCGAATGCAGCCGCATTCTACCAGCAGGTGATCAAGACCAATGCGGTCGACCTGTCCGCATACCGCGGGGCACAGTATGCCCTTCGCGCTGCTGGCAGCCAGTAACACTGCCACCTCAGGGACGTGATTCACTCACGTCTGTTGCTTCAAAAGGCTTCCACGATCGCGGCACTGGCCTGACCCATCCGGGTGACGTTGATCTTCATCACGATCCGATTGTTCGTCGGCAAGGGCTTGCCATGCACCACGTTCAACGGACACTCGGGATCCGGCGTGTCATAGTTCAAGGTCGCAGGAATGACTCCATGGGACAGTGCCACCAGCGAAGCAGCCAGTTCCATCGACCCTGAACCAGCGCCTGAGTTGCCGAAGTAACTCTTGAGTGCGGTGACGGGGATTTTGCGCCCCAGATCATCGCCAAAAACATCCAGAATCGCCTTGGCTTCTTCAATATCCGTAACTCTTGTCCCCAGTCCGTGTGCATTGACATGGCCAATCTGCTCAGGCTTCAAGCCTGCGTCTCGCAGCGCCAATCGCATGGCGTTTGCCAGCGCGGCACGCGTCCCGACGACACCGGACGGATCCACAACACACGACGATCCCGCCCCCAGCAGACGTCCCCACAACCTGGCACCACGCGCCTCGGCATGCGCCCGATCTTCCAGAATAAATGTACAGGCTCCTTCACCAACGACGCGACCTGACCGATTCCGCTCAAATGGACGGCAGCGTGATTCAGGAGCTTCCGGAGTCATAGCCAGATCATGGAACAGTCCCAGATGCAAGGTCTTGATCGGGTGCAGTGTTGTTCCCGTTGTCCCCGTGATGATGACGTCTGCATGGCCGCGGAGCATCACTCGACGGGCTTCGCCAAGAACCGCACCGGCGGACGCATCGTCCATCGTCAACGAGTTGCTTGGGCCACGCGCATCCGCCGAAATACTGATGTGACACGCCGGCATGTTGGGCAGATAACGCAACAGCCACAACGGCTCCATCCTCGCCAGTCCGGCCTGACCCCACTTGGTAACGTCAAAATGATTCGATCCCGCGGGTTCGCAGCAGGCGGCGCAGCTTTGTTCCAGGATGTCCGGGGCGCTCAACATCAGGTTTGCACCGAACTCGACCCCCAATCGTTCATGGTCAATGGCGTCCAGATCAATCCCGGCGTGCCTCAATGCCAGGCTGGCCGAGGCGACCCCCAACTGAATCTCACGGCACATCGCCTTCAGATTCTTGCGCTGATCCTTCAGGTAGACCTTCCTGGCAGACTCTTCGGTAAAGTCGCTGACTTCACCCCCCACTGCATCCGGGGAGGCGGTGATCGGAAACAACGTGCAGTGGCGAACCCCTGAACGGCACGCGTTCAGGCTTTCCCAAAACGCATCAACTCCAATACCAATGGGGCTGACGATTCCGATACCGGTGATAACGACTTCGCGTGTTGACAATGGCTGGTTCATTTTCTCTCAGACTGCGGGCAGGGATCAGTCTTCGGCCGAAACCCGGGGACAGAATCCCACAAAGGCTCCGAGAACGAATTCCAAACTCCGTGCGGAAGGGGTGAGCCCTTCTAACGGCCCACTCGGAACCCTCATAGAAGAGTCGAATTTTTCGTGTTTTGCAACCCAGTTCAGGAAGCCCAGTCGCACATCCCGACAACCACACGACCTGACTGGCAGTGCATCAATTCCGGCCAATACACCGCAACCCGCTCGCATGCATTCAGTTAAGCCGACCGACGACCAGACAGGCATTGTGTCCGCCGAACCCAAAGCTGTTCGACAGCACTCGGTCCAGCTTGATCGACCGGGGCGTATGCGGAACATAATCCAAGTCGCAGTCTGGATCCTGATTTTCGATGTTGATGGTGGGCGGAACCAACTGATTCATCAACGCCAGAACCGAGATCACGAATTCAACACCGCCAGAGGCGCCGAGCAGATGTCCCAACTGGCTTTTTGTGCTCGATACGCAAAGTCCATTCCTTGCATACGACCCGAACACTCGCTTGATGGCGTTGGTTTCGGCCTTGTCGCCCAACGGAGTGCTGGTGCCGTGAGCGTTAATATAGGCAACCTGATCGGGATTGAGCTTGGCGTCTCGCAGTGAGTCGCTCATCGCCCGGGCGGCACCCGCCCCTTCCGGATCCGGTGCGGTCATGTGCGACCCATCCGAAGACATGCCATAACCCATGACTTCCGCAAGGATTACCGCACCGCGCCGACGGGCGTGTTCCAGGTCTTCCAGAACGACGACCCCGGCTCCTTCGGCGAGCACAAAGCCGTCTCGGCCCTTGTCGAACGGGCGACTCGCCGTTTCCGGAGAATCCAGACGCGTTGACAACGCTCCCATGCGGGCAAATCCGGACAGCCCCATCGGGGTGATGGCGGCTTCGCTGCCACCCGTAATCATGACGTCCGCCACATCATGTTGAATCAGGCGATAGGCATCACCAATGGCATTGCTGGCCGATGCGCAGGCCGTGGCGACGGCACTGCTGGGACCTTTCAAGCCCCAGAAGACCGAGATATTCCCGCTGGCGGCGTTCACCATCAGCTTTGGGATCATGAACGGCGAAACGCGTGACGGACCGCGATCGAACAGCTTGGCATGCTGCTCTTCGATCTCGTTCAGCCCCCCAATCCCGCTGCCGATGATCACACCGCAACGGTACGGATCGGGTTCGGAGGCAAAGTCCAGACCACTTTGGCGGACTGCCTTTTGGGCTGCGGCGAGTGCGAACTGCGAGAATCGGTCGAGCCGCTTGGCTTCCTTACCGTCAAAATGATCTTCGGGACGGAAGTCCTTGACTTCCCCACCGAAGTTCACCTTGAAGTCGGAGCAATCAAAACGCTCGAGTCGGCCGACACCACTTTTGCCGGCACACAGCCTGTCCCAGAACTCCGGGACATCACTCCCGAGCGCAGTGACAACCGACATCCCTGTCACGACGACACGTCTGGCCATCCGTCACTGCTTCTCCATGATATAGTCGACGGCGTTGCCGACCGTCTGGATCTTGTCCTGATCCGATTCGGGAATCTGCACGCCAAACTCGTCTTCAAATTCCATGACGAGCTCGACCAGATCGAGCGAATCGGCCTTCAAATCAGCGATGAAAGCGCTGTCCAGCTTGATGTCATCCTTGGGGATGTTGAGCTGTTCGCTGACAATGCTGATAACTTTCTCTCTGACCTCTTCAACCGACGCCACGCTGCACTCCTTCGTAGCAGATCAATCCATCACCCACCACGGTCACTGACACACGTCTTGCGTCAGAAACCAAGCCGGACGCCGTTGTCTGGCTGCGGCGCGGAGCAGATATACCGCGTTTCACCAGTTGTGTAAACCGCAGGAATCAGGCGAATTTGCGGAAAGTCGGTAGTCAGCCGAGTTCCGGCCAAATCCGCTCCAGCAAAGCGACATGCTGAACTTTCAGTTTTCTTGAAAACGAACCCAATGGCAATCGTCGATTTCGCTCGATCATCATTCGTTTCTGGCTGGAATCCCGGCACGTTACAGCAATTCGCGAGGTACTGTTCCACCAGGCAGCAGATGCATTGGTCGCCCGGAATGATCGATGATCGTATCGTTCGGCTGCAAACCCAGCGAGTGATAGACGATGGCACAAAAATCCTCCACCCCCACCGGTCGCGACTCGGGAAACGCCGCCTTCGCGTCCGTGCTGCCAATGATTTGACCATGCCGGTATCCGCCACCCGCCAACAGGACGCTCTGCGCCTGAGGCCAGTGATCGCGACCTGCGTCCTTGTTCATCACCGGCGTCCGACCGAATTCTCCCGCCGAAACCACCAGCGTGTCCTCCAACATCCCCCGCTCAGCCAGATCCTGGATCAGCACACCGACCGCCCGGTCATGGCGAGGCATCTTGTTGTCGAGCCCACCCTTCAGATTGCCGTGATCGTCCCAGTATCCCGTATTGAGCGTCACAAACCTGGCTCCCGCCTCAATCAATCGGCGCGAAATCAATGCCTGCTCACCCCAGCCGTCGCCATACCGCTCACGCGTCTTCGAATCTTCCTTTGTGACATCAAACGCTTCACGGGTCCGCCCCGAGAGCAGGATGTCCAGGGCCTGCTGATCCACATCATCCAGTTGCCGGAACGTGCTGTTGTAGTCCATCTTCCTCCGCAACGAATCCAACCGCTTCTGCAGCGAAACACGGTCATTCAGCGATTGAGCCGTCAATCCGTTCACCAGTGAAAAACTGCGATGATCACCGCCCGGCAATCGCCCTGCTTCGTCGCCATAACTGAACTCGCCGAAACGGAATGGATTGTGTGCCACTCCCAGCCAGGCACCCCCGTGAAATCCAAACCCGCCGTCATTCATGTTGACAGAATTCAGTACCCCGGTCGCCTTCGGCCCCATCAAGTGCGAAGCCACGGCACACATTGATGGCTGACGGGGAACTCGATCCGAACCATTCGCCCCCAAACGCCCGGTCAACATCCAGTGCGCCGCTGCCCAGTGGTCCCCGTTTCCGTGTGTGAAACTGCGGATGACGGTGCACTTGTCCATCACCTTCGCCTGCTGCGGGCAGAGTTCGCTGACGTCCAATCCTGGCAATGTCGAGGCGATTGATCGGTACGGCCCCCGGATTTCGGACGGTGCCAGCGGCTTCATATCAAACGTATCGAGTTGCGAAGGTCCGCCATGCTGCCAGATCAAAATGACTGAACGCTTCGAGGAATGCCGCACGGGTCGCCCCGCCGCGTCCGCCCCATGTACTTCGCCTCGCAGGAGGGAAGACAGGCTCAAGCCAAACGCGCCGAGCGATCCCACTTCCAGAAACCGGCGGCGGGAAACCCCGTCGCAAAACGGACGGGAAATGCCATGATTGATGCGAAGCATGCCAGTGCCTGACGAAAAAAGGTGGGCGCAATCGGGAGGCTGAGAACCTATCAGCCCTGATCTGCGGGTGTCAATCGGCAATCGAACTTTCTGCTGGATAATCCCTTCGACCATTGTGCCAGTTGCCAACACCAGATGTCCGACCGGCATCTCCCGCACGCACGTCGGACTGCTGTGGAAAAACACCGGCCACGTGTCTTCATTTTTCGGTTACGGACTCGCTACGATCTGATCGGTTTCCGCTTTTCCAGGCAATATTGTGAGGATCCCGACATGCCACGTCCCACGGTACTGATTCCCCGACTGATGATCGCCATCGCTGCGCTGTTCCCGTCAGCCGCGATCGTCTCCGCCAAGGATGCTGCCGCCGATGACGGCAAACTGCGAATCGTGGTTTTCGGAGCTCACCCGGACGATGCGGAATTCAAGGCAGGCGGCACGGCGGCGAAATGGGCCAGGCAGGGCCATCACGTCAAGCTCTGTTCGGTGACCAACGGCGATATCGGTCACTGGCAAATGGCGGGCGGGCCACTCGCCCAGCGTCGCGCCGCCGAATCCGCCGCCGTTGCCAGAAAGCTCGGTGTCACCTCGCAGGTCCTGGACATCCATGACGGCGAACTGGAACCGACGCTGGAAAATCGCCGATTGATCACGAAGGTCATTCGCGAATGGAAAGCCGACATCGTCATTGCACACCGTCCCTGGGACTATCATCCGGACCATCGCTATGTCGGAATTCTGGTTCAAGATGCCGCCTTCATGGTGACGGTTCCCTTCTTCTGCCCGGATACGCCTCCACTTAAAAAGAACCCGGTCTTCCTGTATTCCAGCGACGGTTTCCAGAAGCCATACCCATTCAAGCCGGATATGGTCGTGGCACTTGATGATGTCTTCGACGAAAAGGTCGAAGCCCTGCACGAACTGGAATCGCAGGTGTACGAAGGGGGTGCCAGCGGCAGCGAAGAATTTGTCCGCAATGTCCCCCCGGCCGCCGACGTGGCCGGTCGCAAAGCCTGGCTCAAACAGCGCTGGCAGGCGCGCCAATCCGCCGAAGCAGACCGATACCGCAGCGACCTGCTGCGTCTATACGGCGACGAAAAAGGAAAAGCTGTCAAATACGCCGAATCGTTTGAACTGTGCGAATACGGTCGCCGCCCTTCCGCCGCAGAACTCAAACAATTGTTCCCATTCTTCCCGGCGGAATAAACTCGATGACATTTCACATTCACGGTCTGGACCATGTGCAACTCGCCATGCCGCCCGGGCAGGAGGCAACGGCGCGCGAATTCTACTCCGGCCTGCTGGGACTGACCGAAATCGCCAAGCCCGAGAGCCTGGCTCAACGCGGAGGTGTCTGGTTTGAAAGCATAGCGCTGAAGCTCCACTTAGGGGTCGAAGGGGATTTCCGTCCCGCTCTCAAGGCGCACCCTGCCCTGCTCGTCAACAACCTGAGGGCGCTGACCATGCGCCTGCAACAGGCCGGTGTGGCCATCCAGACCGACACGCCACTGGCCGGCATCGACCGCATCCATGTGGCGGATCCGTTCGGCAACCGCATCGAACTGGTCGAGCCAACACCGCAACCGCTTCCTGAATTCCGTATCAACGATCGGCATCGGCTCCGGATTCCCACCGCCCGGGATGCCGACGAACTGTTCCGGACCGTGGATGCCAACCGAACCTACCTGATGCAATGGCTGCCATGGCTACCGGCTGTGACTGGTCCGGCGGATTCCCGTCGCACCATCGAAGCGGGCTTGCGTCAGTTCGCCAATCACCAGGGATTCCACGCCGTCATCTGCCTGGACGAACAAATCATCGGATCGATTGGCTTTCACGGCATTGACTGGAACAACCGGTTCACGTCGATCGGCTACTGGCTCGCTGAATCCGATCAGGGACGCGGCCTGATGACCGCTTCGTGCCGCGCCCTGATTGAACACGCGTTCACTGCATGGAACATGAATCGCATTGCGATCCGCTGTGCCACGGGAAACCGGCACAGCCAGGCGATTCCCGAGCGACTCGGTTTCACCCGCGAGGACGTCCAGCGTGAGGCGGAGTGGTTGTATGACCATTTCGTGGACCTCATCAATTACGCGTTGCTCAGAAGAGACTGGACGAACGGCGCGACACGGGAATCGCATTCGTCAGTATGATCTCTCCGACACGCCGACTTCGGCAGCCACACAAACATGGCGAGGGCTCCGTCGAACCGGAGCACTCCAGGTTACTTCTCAAACAGCCAGGTGACGATCCCGCCACGAGACTGCTGCACGTCGGCATTGGGGCCGGCTGCCGTACGCAATTCAGTCACATCGGCATCGGACGCCAGTCGATTCCAGCCGTCCACGACAATTTCCTGGCGAATCCGAGCACCGGGGGCATGAGCGGCAACGATGTCCGAAAGTTCACCCGCCGTCAGCGCTCCCGGAACGACCACGTCGTGAGCGGTCAGCACCAGGTAACTCGTCAGCAGTGATCGCCAACTGACCAGCCCCCCGCAGGTATAGATCGCTTCCAGGTCATCTTCAAACAATCCCGCCAGCAGCGCCAGCAGTGGAGCCTGCGGTTCCGACACGGCAGGCAGAGCCTGATCATCATCTCGTGGCACCTTGAACTCAGCCGTTTCGAGATTCGGAGGAACCAGCGATTCACCCCAGACGACCAGCGGTCGAAACCCTGAATCCTGGCGACGACGGAGCCAGTTCAACACCAGTCGAACATCGCGCAGTTGTTCGCCCAGCAGCGGAGTCCCCAGCATCAGGTCGGTCGACGCATGCGACGTGGCGGAACTGCGTCGAGTGTGACTGTCCCCCAGTTTCGACTCACCGATTCCGCGCGGATCGAACAGGCACACGATCGCCCCGCGTTGCAGCAACCCGGCGATTTCGGTCGACCGCTCATTCATCAATCGAGACTTTCCCTGCGAACAGATCGCCAGCACCAGCGGCTGGTTTCGATCGGTGATCTTCGGCTGCAGCAGAACACACGGAAGCCGAATCCCGGATTCGGCGGTCAGCATCCAGTACTCGACCGTTGGAGTCGTGACCGCGTCTGCTTCGCGCCGCCGCTCCATCGTAAATCGCTCCGGAGTGACATTTCCCAGCAGAGTTTCCCAACGAGTCTGCAAGTCCTGCCGTCGCTGTTCGGGAATCGTGGATTGACGTGTCCGAAGAAGATGCTGACGATGCAGATCCGCCACCTCCAACACTTTTTCCGACAGAGTTTTGGCGGCAAACTCCTGGCGAATCCCCGGTGTCCAGCACAGTAAACTCTCCGCGGGCTCACGGTGAAACTCGGGTTCTTCAGTCACTTCAATTCCAAACCACTTCGCAAATGCCTCGTGAATCTTGACGCGATGCGGAGCGCCGATATGCGTGCAATGACTGGCTTCAGGAGGCTGCCCCTTCAATTCGCCGCGGCCATGAGTAAACGCCAGATTGTCGGGCTGCTCGTACAGACCGTAGATCGACTGCAAACGTTTCCAGACCGGATCCCGCTGACGATCCCAGCCGAACTCGTGAGCGTAGATCAACCGACGCGGAGCGATCCCGCCGACAATCATCCATGGCAGAAACCCGCCCCGTGCCGACTGCTGCAGGTTGCGAGTCGACTCCCATCCACCACTTCCGGCATAGTTGAACGACATTTCGATGTCGTCGGGCAGTGGAAATCGAGTCTCCGGCTGTGGGCCACCAAAGTTGAACGGAACCACGGCTGCGAAACGCTCATCCAGCGCCCCGGCGACCGCTGCGGGATCACCGCCGCCGGCCACTGAGCCCAAGAGAAGAATCCGCTTCGGATCGATACCCGGTTGAGCCTGCAGGACATCGACGCATCGCATGATGTCATAGACCATCCACCCGATCAGGCTTTCCCCCACCATGTGCAACTGGATTGCGTTGTCGTATCGAAAGTAATAGTCCTGCCGACCAACTCCGAACGGCCTCGAATAGTCTGCCGCCGACTGAAACGGGTGCTGTCGCCGTTCGCCGTGCCCCACCTGGTCCGGAACCAGCACATAACAGCCCGCCCACGCCCACATCATCCCCATCTCCTGCAGTTCGCCATGATGCTTGGGAGTGTGGTGGGAATGACAGATCACGATGCCGGGCATCGAATCCGACAGCTTCGCCGGTCCATACAGATTGGCAGTAATCCACCAGTTTGGGCGTGCCTCGATCAACAGGTTCTGGACACGGAAATGACGGGCGACGAATGAACCCGTCACTTCCACACGAAGCTTCGCGGAATCCGGCCCCACCCCCAGCGACGCTCGCAATGCCGCCAGCTTTTGCGACTTCAATGCTTCCCATTCGTCGCGAGTCTGCACAGCGCGCCATTCCTCCGAGCTTTTCTCGTTCGCCGTCTGCAATCGAACCCGCAGTTGTTCGCGAACTTGATGGGCGAGTGCATCTCGTTCATCGGGCGTGGCCACAGTCCCGTCGATCTTGCTGATCGCTGCGGCCAACCCGTCATCCCCCTGGACCGCGGTGCCAATCCCCAACACGACACAAGCGATCAAGACGTGGCGCATGGTTTCCTCACAGGATAGTCGTCTGTCCGCTTTTCCTCAGGCTCCAGCCTGGGAAGGCCCGCTTTCGAAGCTCCGGTTCATCTTCGCTCGCCGGGTAGAGCTTGGGAACCAGAAAACTCACTCCGTACATTTCTGAAGAAGCTGCATGCTTATCCTGCAGCGCGATGGTGAATCCATCAATCCAATGTCGGGAATTCCCCGACTGTCCCAGCATCGTGGTTATGGTCGGTCGCATTAGATCGCCCACATGCGCTGCTCGACAAACTGAGGGGCAAGAAGACTCGCCCAGCCAGCCAGTTTCGCCGTGGTGATTCCGCTTGATTCACAGCCACGACAACCGCTTATTTCGACTCAAACACCGGCATCACTCACGCCAATCCGCGAGCGACCGGCGTCTCTACCGGATTTGTGCCTTTGGCAATGCGATTCGAAGTTGACGAACGCCCTCCGCGGTGATCCCGGAAGGCAGCAGACTCAGGTTCATGTTTGGCTCATTCGGCAATTGAGCCAGTGACTTGATGCAAGCGTCCGTCAGCGATTTGCAGTAAAGCAGATACAGTGCGAACGGCTTCTTCACCTTGGCCAGATGCGCGATCCCGGCATCCGTGACCCGGGTATTGACCAGAAACAAATACCGCAATTCCGGATGCTCACTCATGGCAGCCACGGTTTCATCGCCGACAGCACAGTCCCCGACCGACAACCATTCCAGTTGCTTCATCATCCGCAGCGACTCGGCCATGCCGTCATCGACCAGCGAGTTGTCCAGCGTCAGGACCTTCAGCTTTTCCAGGCGAGCCAGATGCTTCACCCCGGCATTGGTGATTGACGTCTGCAGAAGATACGCCTCTTCCAGGGAATGGAACGTTTCCGCGATGGCTTGTGCATCCCGATCCCCATACTGTTTGCCCGACAAATGCAGAAATCGCAGCTTCGGCACCTGCATCAAATCCTCAAGTGTCGGATTGAGCGACGAAGCATCCAGTCGTGTCAGCCCGGGGATCCGGCTCACGATGGTCAATGCGCCGCGCGAGAAATTGCGGCCCAGCGACACACCGTGCAGCTTTGGCAATCCAGGCAGATTCTCCAGGGAGTCATTCGTGAGCAATGCACCGCCCAACCCCACATACTCCAGGTCACGACACTCCCCAACAGGCCTGATCCCAGCATCTGTCAACTGGTCCGAGTTGAGTGACAACACTCCCCGCAGGGGCAGTTTCGGCAGCAGTTTGATCATTCCATCATCAACATTCGAACCACTCAATTCCAACATCGTGATGTTGCCGGCAGACGCAAGTTTCTGCAGACCGGCTGGCGTGACGGACGTGTTCCGCAGATGCAGTTGCAGCGTGACTTTTCTGGCAACGGTTTCCACGTCACTCATTGCCGTATCGTCGAAATTGTCGGCCCGGTCTCGCGTCGAGTTTCCCAGCCCCGTTGAGATTACTTGAACCCAGTATTCCGGATTTCCGCGGGGATGGAATTCACGCACAAACGATCCCAGTTTCCGCAGACGATCGATCGCCGCATCGATCTCCATCGTGCGATCCTGATCCTTCTCCACCGCCGCCGCAGGTGCGGCTGGCGGAATGGCCACGGGAAGCTCATCACGCGCCGGTTCGATCTCGGCCCAGGTCTGCTCGCCGGGATACGAAAAGCCAAACTCCGTTGGCCGGGTCACCCTGGCCTTGGGATCGGCAAAACAGACCGACCACCCACCGGCCGTAAACCGGTAGATTCCCGCCAGTTTCGTCCCCTTATGTTCGCCATCAAGGATCGTCAGCTCGATCTGTCGAGGCGTCTTCGAGGGGTCCAGTGTATAGGACAGCTTGACATCGTTGATCTTCAACCCTGTCCAGGTAATCTCGTTCCCCTTCACAGTCCAACGCCAGGGCTTCCAGGTGATCGGCGGATTGGAAATGCGTTCCGGCCACCAGTTTGAGTAATAGAGGTCGAATTTCCATCGTCCCTGCAATGCCAGTTCCTCCTCGGCTACGGGCAGAACCCGGTCCGGGACCAATGTCAGCGACGTAAGCTGACTGCCCGGCACGCTGCCGGTATTGGCAGGACGCCCCACCTTCGCTCCCGGGTCCTGAAAGCAGATCTGCAGCTCGTGCCGCGAAGCGAGATAGATCCCCAGCGACTTCTGCCCCCGGTCGGGTCCATCCAGAAACGTGAAGTCAATCTGCGGCAACAATGCAGCGCGGTTCACGGAAAATGACAGGGTGACTGGGGCATGATGGGGACGCGTCCAGACAATCTGTTGTCCCTGGATCTTCCAACGCCAGGATTGCCATTCGTCAGACCTGGCCGGCCACTTCTCTGAGATCCAGCGTATCAAGCGAAAATCCCCCTGGAACAATTCCAGATCGGCCGCGCGCAGCGCCCGAATCCGGGTATCCTCAACCGGGTCAACCGCTGCGGGCGAATCTGCCGTGGACGGTCCTGGTCGCGGCCTATCGGTTCCATGACCTCCGTGCAGGACGATCAAGGCGGTGTGACTGGAACCGGACATCTCCATCCGGTTGGGTCGAGCCACGTTCGCGCCCGGTTCCTGCAGGCAAATCCACAGGTTATTCCGTTCAAACTCGTAGATCCCCTGGCACTTCACACCTTTGTCGGGACCATCCAGAAACGTGAAGTCGATCTCGTTGGGAGTCTTCGTGGGATCGATCGAACAGGACATTCGCACCGCCGGCTGACCGTCTCGAATCCAAGATATCTCCTTTCCCTGAATCACCCATTTCCAGGATTTGCGAAGTTCCTCCAAAGGCGTGTTCCACAGAACGGACTCACAGGCACCAAAGCTCCAGCTCCCCTGCAGCACCTGCCATTGCGGAGCCAACGGCTTGCCATTCTCGTCCAGCGCGACGTCGGCGGATGGCGGCTGCTTGAGATCTGCCATTGCTGCGACGGCAGGTGCCGGATGCATGGCAATCACGGTCTGCCGGTCGTAGCCGTTGAATCCCATTTTCTTCGGTCGTGCAGACTCGATACCGGGGTCCCGGAAACAAAACCAGACCGTTTCAGTGTCGGCAAACCAGTAGAACGAACCAGGACATTTCGCCCCCTTGTCGGGCCCGCTCAACAGGGTGAAATCGATGTCATTCAACCTGTCCCTGGGGTTACGAACAAAATCTTCCGCCACCGCAAACGACATTTGGAATGGTTCGTGACCCGGTCGAGTCCAGGTGATCTGGTCTCCGTGGATGTCCCACTGCCAGGTCCGGGCTTCAGCCGCGGTGGCCGGCCATTTTAAGGACCCGCACGATTCTAAAATCCAGCGTCCCTGAAATGGCTGCAGGTGCCGGGGAATCGGACTGGCATCAGTGGCCTGAACCGGAACCGCCGCCGCCACCGGATCTTCCGCGGGCTTCGCGATCAGGTCATTCCGTTGAATAACCGGTGCCGCGCTTGGATCGGCTGACGCGGGGGCATCGACCTGCTCACGCAACTTCGACACTCGTTCCTGAGCCACGCTGCGCAGGCCAGCGGGTATCACCAGTGCAGCAAACAGCGCGACACACACGATGGCCCGACGTGATGCGGTTCGCTCCGCACGATTCCGCAGGATCCTGTCAATCCGGTCCTTCAATGTCTGTCTGTTCAGAAATGAACTGGCCAGGACAGGCGATGTGGACGCCGGCAACAATTCCGCCACTACAAACAAGCTCCTGGCATAATCATGACTTTGATCCGGATAGACCCACAGTACCCACGCGTCGCAGCACTGCTCCTCGGCCGCATGCAACTGCCGACGAACCCACCCCACCAGCGGATTCCACCAGTACAGGAGCGATACCACCAATTCCAGGAGTCGGACCCAGTGGTCACGGCGATGCAAATGCGCCAGCTCGTGCGCCAGTACCAGCGCCACCTGCGATTCATCCAGTGTCGCCAGCAATTGTTGAGACAGAACCACCGTCGCTCGATTTCCCACGCACCAGACAAATGGCGCGGCACAACTGTCAACGACACGTACCACCGGTGACTGTCGTAATTTCAAATTCGTAGACAACTGGTCCGCCAGCGATTGAATTCTCCGCGACACCGGCAATGTCCCCGCCAGTAGTCGCTGGAACCGGATCACCCGAATCACCGTCCGTACCGCGACGATTCCGATGCCGACTCCCCAACACCACATCAGCACCGACAGACTCGACTGCCAGACTCCAGCGACCGTGATTCGACCCTGGACTGCCGGCGCTTCTGGTGAAACATCCCCCGTCACCGGCAGTGTGCCAAAGCTGAACTCGAATGCCTGGTTCGGTGGGACAACCTCTGGTGACGCAGCATCCACCGGGAATCGCATCTGGTGGACCGTCGGGTGCGGAGCTTCCCGGGGTGGCGCGAGATGCTCTGTGTCCACCACAGTGACTGGGTTCCAGTTCCCAATTTCCAGAGTCAACACCGGAGGCGTCACCAGCTTGATCAGCAGCAGCAGCCACAGCACATGTGCCACGGGAGGACTCTTCCAGACCCGGGTCATCCCCCACACAATCGGTGCCAGGATCAATACCAGCACAACATTATGGATGGCAATCAAGCAAAGCTGGCTCACATCGCACCCCGATCTATTTCTTCGAGTACTTCTCCAGCAGCTTGCGGATCTCCGCAGCTTCCTTGTCACTCAGTTTCTTTTGTTCGACCAGTTGCATGATCAGAGGGGCAATCGAACCGTCCCCCAACCGCGCAGCCAGCGTCTCCAATTCCTGCCCCACCACATCCGCCTGCGACACGGCCGCCGAAAATGAATGCACGAACGAACTGCGGTCCCGCAGCACCAGCCCCTTGCGTTCCAGTCGCTGCAGGAACGAATGCACGGAAGCAAACTCGGACTCGGCTCCGTCCGGATAGATCGCATTCGCAATCGCCTTGGCCGTCAACGCCCCGCGCTGCCACAGGATCTTCAAGACTGCCAACTCGGCATCCGTCACCGTTTGCGGTTTTCGCGTCACGGAGCTTACTCCTGCTCACTGCTTGTCAATTCATGGATGGTGTTGGCGGCGGCAGCTCGATGCGAGCCAGGCCCCGGCAATCCATAGGCACTACGCCTACGATCATAGGCACGTCGCCTACAAGAATCAAGCGCATTACGCCGCGACAGCGCGGAGATTGATGAATCGCGCGACTCAGGCTCGGCACACGGGATTGAAACACAACCTCGGTGTCGATTACCCGGCAAATAAAAGCGCCCCCAACTGTCCACGGCGTTTCAGTCGCCGTTCGTACATGCCAGCAGGCGCGTGACCAGGGCGGTCCAGCCGGTTTGATGGCTGGCGCCGGCTCCCCGTCCGTTGTCACCGTGGAAGTATTCGTAAAACAGGGCCAGGTCTTTCCAGTACGGATCATTGGCATAACGGGTGTCGTCGCCATGACAGGGGCGGCGGCCGTCTTCACCGGGCAGAAACAGGGCGCTCAGGCGGCGACCGAGTTCGCGGGCGATCTGCTTCAGTGTCAGCATCTGGCCTGATCCGGTCGGGCATTCCACCAGGAACGAATCACCATAAAAGTGGTGGTAACGTTCCAGGGCCTCGATCAGCAGATAGTTGACCGGAAACCAGATCGGGCCGCGCCAGTTGGAGTTTCCGCCGAACAGGCTGGAGGTCGATTCTGCGGGCGTATAGTCCACGCAATGATCCTGTCCGGCAACGTGAAACACGAAGGGACGGTCGGCATGGACACGCGACAACGCGCGGACTCCATACCGTGACAGAAACTCGCCTTCATCGAGTACGTACCGCAACACCCGCTGCAACCGTTCGCGGGACGGAATCGCCAGCATCCGCCGCGGCAGCAGGGCGCTGTTGCACTGCTCATGTTCCATGTACGAGACTTGCCGGGCCAGATCCTGACGGTTGCTCAGGAACCATTCCATGCGTTTGCGAAACCCGGGCAGTTTCCGCAGCAGTTCGTCGTCCAGGACTTCGACCGCGAACAGAGGGATGATGCCCACCATCGATCGAATCCGCAGACGATGTGACTGGCCATCGGTCTGCAATTGATCGTAATAGAATCCATCGTCCTCGTCCCACAGGCCACTGCCGCCCATGCAATTCATGGCATCGGCGATCGACACAAAATGCTCGAAAAACTTCGACGCAACATCTTCATAGGTGGGGTCTTCGTGGGCGAGTTCCAGGGCAATCGCCAGCATGGTGGTGCAGTAGAAAGCCATCCAGGCGGTCCCATCCGCCTGTTCCAGGTGCCCCCCGGTTGGAAGCGGTCGGGACCGGTCGAAGACGCCGATGTTATCCAGGCCGAGGAAGCCACCCGAAAACAGGTGCTTTCCACTGACATCCTTGCGGTTGACCCACCACGTGAAATTGATCAGCAGTTTCTGGAAGGCGCGGGCCAGGAAGCCACGATCGCGCAGTCCGCGTCGGCCAGTCATCTTGTAAACGCGCCAGCAGGCCCAGGCATGGACCGGCGGATTCACATCCGAGAATCCGTATTCATAGGCGGGGATCTGTCCGTTCGGATGCATGTACCATTCGCGCAGCATCAGCAGCAGTTGTGACTTGGCGAATTCGGAATCGACGGTCGCCATCGGGATCATGTGAAAGGCCAGATCCCACGCTGCATACCACGGGTACTCCCACTTGTCCGGCATGGAAATCACGTCGCGGTTGAACAGGTGGGTCCAGTCCGAGTTTCGGCCCAACTTGCGATTCGGGGGTGGAGTCGGTTGATCGGGATCTCCGGTCAACCAATGTTCCACGGCATAGTGGTAAAACTGCTTGCTCCACAGCAGTCCGGCCAGGGCCTGTCGGGCAACTTTGCGTTCTTCGGTCGATGCTGCCGGGGGGAGTTTCGTCGCATGAAATGCATCCGCCTCGGCAATCCGTTCGCGGAAGATTTCGTCGAAGCTCAGTCCACACGAGATCTTGCTTTCTTCGCCTTCCGCTGTCAGACGAGCCCGCACGACGATTTCCCCTTGGGCGGGGATTTCAAGGACATAGTGAGCGGCGACTTTTGTGCCAAGCGACTTTGGGCTGACGGCGGCGGAATCACCACCAATCACAAAATCATGAAACGCGTCCTTGGCCGGATGCGTTCCACTGGCGTCGCCAAAGATGCGGCGTGCATTGGTTTCGTTCTCGGTAAACAGGTACCGGCGCATCGTGGGATTGCCCGGCTGGTCCTGACAGAAACGCATCACTCCCAGCGACGGGTGATCGGCGCGAAGTGAACCATCGGCCTGTTGCGCGATCCAGGGCTTGCGTTCACATCCTTCGTGCGTGCAACCCCACGACCAGGTATTGCGAAACCACAAAGTGGGCAACAGGTGAATTGTTGCGGGGACACTGGCCCGGTTGGCCACCGTGATCCGGATCAACATGTCATCAGGTGCCGCTTTGGCATACTCGGCGAGGACGTCAAAGTACCTGTTGTCATCAAAGACACCGGTGTCCGTCAGTTCGAATTCCGGTTCAAGTCGACCACGGCGGCGATTTTCTGCAACCAGCCAGTCATATGGGTACTCGGCCTGAGGGTACTTGTACAGGGCTTTCATGTACGAGTGCGTGGGAGTGGAATCCAAATAATAATAGCATTCCTTGACATCTTCCCCGTGATTTCCTTCCGGTCCCGTCAGTCCAAACAGGCGTTCCTTCAGGATCGGGTCCCGGCCATTCCACAGGGCCAGCCCGAAGCACAGGCGGCACTGCCGGTCGCAGATCCCCAGCAGACCGTCTTCGCCCCAGCGATACGCCCGGCTTCGGGCCTGATCATGCGGAAAGTAATTCCAGGCGTCGCCTGAATCCGAATAGTCTTCGCGAACCGTTCCCCATTGCCGCTCGGAAAGATACGGCCCCCACCGCTGCCAGTTGGACTCGCGCAGGTGAGACTGACAAAGACGATGCTCTTCGGCAAACATGCAGATCCTCAAGTTGCAGAAACTGTGCGAGGAATGAATGGGATCGACATGGTATCGATCAGTCTGTGCGTTCGCTGCCAATACGCCAAATCTTATTGTTCTGTGGCAGATCGATTTTACCAGTCATACTGCCAGGCAAAAACATGGAATTCACGCGCTGAAAGCCGTTCTTGAACAGGGCCATCACCGGCAAATTCTGCCGAGCGATGCCCTCAGTGCGTGGAATTTGGCGGAGAATGTCATTCCGGCCGGGAAAAGTACTCAGCCCGGCCCGGCGAAGGAATTATTCTGCGGCGGTAAGCCGACTTACGCCAAAGTAATCAACGATCTTCGGGTGGGGGCAACCCGACCTGCCGCAGAAGGTTTGTCGATGACTGCGCCCCGTGACCCTCCAGGCTCGTTGACGTCGAATGAACCACTTGAGAATAGATCGACGACTGATCACCCGACTGGGGTTGATGTCGTTCTATTTCTACGTCGTCGGTTGCGGTTCACTCGACTTGGCCACCAGGAAGTCCGCCCGGCAATCGTCTTTGATCGTCGCCCGCAAATCGGCCGATGCGCCGGAACCAAGTCTGCCCCCGGCCCCGCCGTCGACTTCCATCGAACAGTCGGCCTCCACAATTGACGCAGTGACCGAAGTTCCACAGGAATTGGAAGAAGGACTGACGAAGCCGAATGATGTTCTGTCGCTGAGTGTCACTTCCGCCGTCACTGCGGCGTTGACGGGAAACCTGCATTTGCAGGTGATCGAAAGCCTGCCGGACGAAGTTCGTCAGAACACCGAGATCGAGCGTGCCAGATTCGATACCTCGTTGAACACGAATGCACAATACATGAACGGCAATCAGCAGGTTGCCTCTGCGCTGCAGGCGGTCCGCGGAGGCTTGAGCCAGTACGGAACCACCTCGATGGGTCCCGCCACCGGTTCACCCAACCTGTTCTCGGTGGAGAAGCGATTTTCAACGGGAACGACCGCTCGCGTCGGCCTGGGCAGCACGTACAACATGACTTCGCCCATGGGGCAATACCTGCTCTACAACCCGGCCTATCAGTCCGCGGCCAGCATGGTGGTGGAACAGGCGTTGTTTCGCGGTGCATCACGGGAAGCCAACCTGATGGGAATCCGGATTGCCCAGACGAACGAGAAACAGTCGGCTGCCGAGTTTCAAACCGAAGTCAACCAGACTCTGGCCGACGTTCAGCGCGCCTACTGGATGGCCTGGCTGGCGGAATCGCAACTGCAGACATCCCGGGAATTCGTGGAACAATCCGAAGCCGCGCAAGCTCTGGAACTGGCTCGCTTTCAAGTGGGTGACGGCGGAATCGTGCAGGCCGCACAGGCGACCGAGAATCTGCAATCTCTGAAAGCGGAACTCGCCCAGGCCCGTCAACGATCACGGGCTGCCAGGAATCGACTATTCACACTGATGGGGATTTCCCTCACCGACCAGCGGACCCTGAAACTGACCGACGAACCCACGGCGGAACCGGTCGCCCCCGATCTGGATCAGGGCCTGGCACTCGCCCTGCAACAACGGCCCGAGATCCAGGTACGACAGTTGCAGGTGGCACAGGCGCAGATGGAACTCGATCGTCGCAAGAATAACGAACGCCCCGATGTCCGCGTCTATGCGGGCTATTCACTGACGGGCTTGAACAGCAACGCCCTGGGATCGTTCAGTACGTTGGGAACGGGCAACTACGGCATGGCCAGCCTGGGGTTGCGCTACACGCATGTCCTGGGCCAACGTGCGGAACAGGCAGCAGCGGAACAGGCACAATTGGCGTTTATTCGTCAAACCCGCGCCCGGCAGGAAACCGAGTTTCTGATCCAGCAGCAGGTTCGCGACGCATTCGACGCGGTGAACTCGTCGTGGGAGGTCTGGCGTTGTCAACAGGAGCGGGTCGTTGCAGCCCGCGTTCAGGCCGACACGTTCTCTCAACTGCACGCGGTGGGCAAGATCGATCTCGACAGACTGTTGCGGGCGCGCCAGCAATTGTCGAGTGCCCTGCAGCAGTCACACGCTGCCTTGATCGACTACAACCTGGCGCTGAGCAGTTGGCGGTTTGCGACCGGCACGATGACCACGACCGCCCCCACGCTGGAGCCATTGCCGGGTGAATCCAAGATCGCGACCGGGACGGGTCCGACACCGGAGTAGTCAATTGCGTGTGAGATTCGGCAGGGGCGGTACAAGCCTGTTGGGTTCATACTGCCCGGGGCCACCCTGCTGACGTCGGCCGTGCCACCAGCCCAGGACCACTCCGTTGCGGAACCCAGGAACGATCGGTTGATAGTCCACACCAAACGTCCCTTCGTGGGCATACCGGGGCTCACCGCGCCACGACTTCGCGCCCCCGCCCACGTAATACGCCACGTATCGACCGTTGTAACCGACGCGTGCATAACGTGCGATGTGGTGGGGACAGCCGGCACGTGCCAGATCGTCATCGTCCTGTCCATAAGCCAGGTGGAACGGCGCAAACGAACCGCCGAGCAGGGTCAGGAATGTGATCAAAGCCAGACGCATCACAATGCTCCCACCGAAAACCTTAACCGAACGGGTTCCGGTTGAATTCGATAAATGGCAGTCGGACACCATCCACAAACACTTCATCCGCCGTCGGAACAGTGGTGCCATTCGGCAGAAAGCCCTGTGCGGCCAGGTAGGTAACGACGTCGTCCTGGCTGACTCCGTCACCGCTGACACCCAGACCACCAACGATGACTCCATTTTTGTAGAGTGCGGTACTGCCCGGGAAGAAAATGATCCCGTTCTGATTGGCTGACGGTGCCGCATGGAAGTTCGTGCCAGGATTGAATGCATCATGGCCCAGGACGCTGGTGAAGTCCGAGGCCGGGGTCGGTGCCCCCAGGTTTTCACCGGTTTCCGGGTTGATTCCGGGATCATTCAGAATGGAAAAGTACGGTGGCGCGGAACCGTCAACACCGGCCGGGAAGCGCGGTTCGGCCAGGAAGCGGAAGGTGCGACTGGTGAATGAGGTGCCAGCGGCTACTGTTGATGCGGACCCATCATTGACGGGGACCTGATCAATGGCCAGCACCTGGCTGGGGTCATCGTAATAGGCGACATTCCTCGCCTTGGCCACCGCCACGTCCGCAGAAAACAGAGTGCTGTCTGGCATGCGATACATGGCCAGGATGCTGCCTTTGGAATCGGTGATGCAGAATGTCATCCGGACACCCGTGCCGCCGGTGATGTGATCCGGCCCCAGTCGCAACGTGGCACGAACTCGCTCGGCGGCGGCGATGCCGTCACTGATGATCTGGCTCAAGTCGGCCACAGTCAGCGTACTGTCGACCGAGGTGTGCGGGGTGACCAGCCAACCATCGGGGACATCCGCGCCGTTCGGGGCCAGAATCTGATTCGGTGCGGCATCGGTGCCGGTTCCCGCCACGGCTCTGAACTGATTGACCAGGTTCTGAACCCCCAGCCTTCCAGGGATCGTGCCAACCACGGGCAACTGGATTCCGTTCAGCGTCAAGTTTCCAAACGGGAGATCAATACCGGCCACAGGAGCGATTCCGCCGAGTGTTCCCACGACCTGTCCGGCCTGTCGGCTCCCTCCGATCGCCGCCAGTGCCATGAACTCGGCCTGCAGTTCCTGAGTTGAATTCATCCGCTGAGTGACCGTTTGGCCGACATCCGCAACGAATCCCTGTTCGTGGGTCGCATAGCCATCGGGGCCCGGGAAGAAGACCCCGATCCCGCCAATCAACTTGTCGCCAATTCCGTCACCATTGGTATCACGGTAGATGGGGATACCGCCCGGCAAGGTTCCAATCCCGCGATTCTGTGCATCCCCCGCGATCCCCGCAGCAGTCCCATAAGAAATCGGTGTCACCAGCCCCTGATTTCCGGGGACGTCCGGGATATTGAATCGGTCAAACCCGGGGACAACCGTACTGTCACGATTGGAGGCTTCAATGCTAAACAGATCCACGACGCCGGTGTGCTCAATCCCTGCCGGGAAATGTCCGCCGAGGCCGATCGGAGCAACGAAACCGGGTCCTTGAATCGTCGGGTCAACCGAGTTCGGATTGGCTTCCACTTCCCGCTGCAGGATCGTTGTCTGAGCCAGATACTGAACAGTTCGTGACGTCACTGGCGTCAGATCATTGGCGAAGTAAGCGGCGGTCCGGGCTTCCGAAACGGCTCCGTCAATCGCAAATGCCAGGGTCGCGGGATCGAGGATTGTATCGAGAACCCCCTGCTCGGCACGCACGCCCAGAATGGTCCCGTTGCGATCGACGACGGCAATGATCGCATCATTGACCGGCAAGGCGGCTGCGGCGCGTGACAGCAGGTCCGAGACTTCGGTCGATGTCAGTTGCGGGAACACGAGTTGATCCGTGATTGATCCATCGGGGTTTTCATCCGCTGCCGTGTAGAAGCGCGGACTGGCAAACGCGGCACCGACTCCACTCAGATCCTGCGGTCCGGTATACAGCGGATTCATGATGCCGGATTCAGCCGAATTGTCGTCCATCCCCAGCATGTGTCCAAATTCGTGCGCCATCACCGTATTGAAGTCGATGCCCCCTTGAGCCGGATCGGCCACGGAGGCATCGGTCCAGGTCATCGCGCCGTTCAACCAGACAGTACCGACGGAAGTTGCTTCCCCATCGACCGTCGTGAGAAGATGGTTCGATGTCCCCAGCACCTGACCGCCGCTGGTCGACAGGTTGAGGGACGTCAGATCTCCGACCCCAATGTTGACGATTTGCGAGGCATCGGCCTGTGTGTCCTGAACAAACGTGACGCGTCCGCCACTGGCCTCTGACCAGGCGTTCAGGACCTGCTCGGTGTCGGCCATCTGCTGGGCGGTGATCGCGTTGGTAATGCCGCCGGCGTCGCGGAAGTCGTAATGAATCGTCGTGGGAGTCGCATCGACGCCGAACCAGGCCGGAATGATCGACCCGTGTGCTGTACCCGCCGCGATCTCTTCCGGGGTCAGAAAGATGTTTCGGTTGACGGCGGTCAGCGCAGTATCCATCGCCTCCAGCGGGTTCGAACTGACGCCGGGTGTACTCATGAAGGGAACAATGGCGGGCGATTCAGTGCTGCTGGTGCCGGGTGCAGCCAGCGGCGTGCTTTCTGTCGCCAGTACGTTGACCGTGGGAGGCGTGGTGGTGGAATCAACCGATTGCGGTTGAGTACTCGGAAGGTCATCCGCGGAATCTGATGCCGCATCCGTAGTCGTATTGTTGAGAACAGTGGGAATCGACGTGTCGTTGACAGCGCCGGCCTGATCGTCGCTGACGGTTGTCATCGTACCGGTTGGCGCTGGATCTTGCGGGGTGCCGGACGGCTGCGACGACGGATTGGATTCGAGTGAGGTGGCGGTGACCGAATCATCCACTGCGGGCTGCGTCTGAGAAGCGGCACCATCTCCGCCAGGCGTTTGATCCAAATCCGCAGAAGCCATCGATGCGGGCGCTGCTTCCAATGCCCCAAGAACGAGCCGACATTCCAGCACTTCGGCCGTCCCAAACCGCAAGATCGAAGCGTACGGACGCTCCTCGGTGTCCTCCGATTGAAGCCAGATTCGAATGGCATCAAGCCACTGCATCAAACCTCTCCGTACGTCGCGTGATCTGAAGTCTTCGGCAATCTGTAGTGAACGTATGGTTTGGATCGGCAGGTTGAACGAAACTCAAGTCTTTTTTTTGTGTGAGAATTTCGAAACGAGACAGAATTCATTGATGAACGGCAGCATCTGCCGACAAAGGCAGGAAAGTTTCCAAAGCGTAATCTTGGACCAGCCATTTAGGCATGCTTCGTATTGCCTCAGCTTCCGTGTCGTGAAAGACTCCGCGGTTCACCTCTGACACGGAACGGAACGTCCCTCACAGTCTTCCTTTCGACTCGATAGAGCGTATGCCTCGCCCCGGCCAGCGAACGACGCCCACGGTCGCGTTGCGATTTTTCGCAACCGTAATGCGGCTTCGTGTCGACTGGCAGTTGAATGCCGGACTGTGGTTGTGCCCGTTCATTGCTCAATTCCTGCTAGTCTCCTTGTTGATCGCACAGGATCGAAAGGTCGCTGTCAGGGACAATCCCGTTGCAGAACGGACCCTCGAAGTAATTGACGGCGACTACGCCTGGTCGCAATCGACCAGGGATGCGGCGAGTAATTTTCTTGAATCACAGCCCGCCGCCGATCTGAATGCCCTGCTGTTGCAGTTGTTATCACACCGCGACAGTCGCGTCCGCCGCGATGCGCTGGAGTCGATCGGACGCGTCACACCGAATTCAGAATTGCGACAGCAGGTTTCTGTCCTGGCAAGTCGAGATCCCGATCCACTCTGCCAGGCCCGGGCTCGGCTGATTCTCGTCGACCTGATGCCAACTGCCCCCAGGCCACTTCCCACACTCAAGAATCCCGGGACTGAACTGCCCACCAGGCAGTCACAAACGGGCCGAAGGACGTCGGGCCCTCGGCACGTTGATGATCGCGATCCAATGGAGCCGGACGAACATCAACCTGTTTCATCTGCGAAGTTTGAGACGGGCGAATTGATTGAGTCATCGGCCGAATCCGCGAACCAGCCCAGAAGGCTGCTCGAATCTTCCGCGGTGCGACCAATCACGTTCAATCAGTTTGAACTGCCTCCGTCACCAATCAGTTCCGCCGGCAGCCTGCCTGAGTTGAGCGACCCCGACATCCTTGGTCCGGACTCGGACCAGGAATACGAACCGAGAGTGCTGGACCGACCGCTCGCCGGACCGAATGAGATCTTTGACAATCCGGACGATGACCATGCGTGGCCAATCGCTCTGCTGGAAGCACCGCTGGGTTTTTCAGGGCCCTCAGGAATTCTTCCCACAGAGGTTCAGAAAGATGGGCATTTTGTCCCGGTACCAGACCGCTGGCGGTCCGGCTTTCCGAACTGGGATCGGTATGGTCGCGGACATCCGTTCGGCGAAGACTACCCCTACAAAAAGGGACATTGGTGGGATCCCTACAACCTGAATGTGCTCAAGGGAGACTACCCGATTGTCGGCCAACACACATTCCTGAAGCTGACCGGGCAAATCAACTCGCTGCAGGAATACCGCCAGCTTCCGACCCCTGCAACCGGTTTTGAAAGCACGGCCAACTCTGGACAACACCAGTTGTTCGGAGATCCCAACCAGTTCTTCTCGACGAATTATTTTAAGCTGACGGCCGAGCTGACTCACGGGAACACGAGCTTCAAACCGGTCGACTGGACGATCCGCCTGACGCCGATTTTCAACTTCAGTTACCTGGACACGCAGGAGTTGGGGATCGTCAATCCCAATGTCCGGGACGGAACGACGCGGTTTGCGCAGTTCAAGGCGCTCGAAGAATACTTCGTCGAAGCCAAGCTGAAGGATCTGAGTCCCGACTACGACTTCGTGTCGATGCGCGTCGGCTCGCAGCAGTTCACCAGCGATTTTCGCGGATTCATCTTCTCGGATACAAACCGGGCGATCCGGCTGTTTGGAACTCGTCTGTCGAACCGGGATCAATTTAATCTGGCCTTCTTCCGCCAGGCGGAGAAAGACACGAACAGCCAGTTGAATACGTTCCGAAACCGCGATCAGTCGATCCTGATTGCCAACTACTACCGGCAGGACTTTGTCTTCCCGGGATACACGGCCAACTTCAGTGTCCATTACAACAATGACGGCCCGGCGCAGGTGTTTGATGAGAACGAATTTCTAGCCCGGCCGGATCCCGTGGGGGTCCACCTGCCACATCGAGTGCAAGCGGTCTACCTGGGACTGGCGGGCGACGGTCACATCGGCCGGGTCAATCTGACAAACGCGTTCTACTGGGTCGGGGGGCGTGACAGCCTGAATCCAATCGCGGGGTCTCCCCAGAACATCAATGCGAAGATGGCAGCGGCGGAAATCTCGTACGACCGCGACTGGATCCGGTTTCGCGCATCGGCCTTTTACGCCTCGGGAGACAAGGATCCGTACGATGGCAATGCCAAAGGGTTCGACTCAATCCTCGACAGTCCCAATTTCGCCGGCGGGCAGTTCAGTTACTGGCAGCGCCAGATGGTTTCCCTGCAGGGGGTGGGGCTGGTCAATCGATTCAGCCTGGTCCCTGATCTGCGGTCGAGCAAGTTCGAAGGTCAAAGCAACTTCGTGAACCCGGGCCTGCGACTGCTTAATGTCGGTGTGGATTTCGAGTTGACTCCCAAATCACGGCTGGTGACGAATGCCAGTTACCTGCAATTCGACAGCGTCCGGGTGCTGCAGGCGTTCACGTTTCAAAACCATATCCGCAAAGACATTGGGGTTGACCTGAGTGTCGGGTTGGAGTATCGACCCCTGCTCAGCGACAACATCATCCTGACCGCCGGATACGCCTGCCTGGTTCCGGGAGGTGGCTTTCGGGACATCTACGGCACCGCCAATCCATTCACGACCAACAACGCCGGCTCGGAAAAACTGGGTCTTCTCAATTCCGTATTCACGCAATTCATCCTCCAGTATTAGTCATGGCAGAGATTGCGGGTTCCGTCGCTCGTCTCACTTGTCCTGATCGTTGTCCATGAACCGAACACACGAATCCCGATTCTCACGACTGAAGTGGCTCGTCTGCTTCAGTACTTTGCTTTTGTTTGGTGAACTCCTGGCGTCGTACCGGCCACAGGGAACGGTATACGCCGCTGACAAGATTCGCCGGGCGAGTGGATCGAAGGTGTCTGTACGTGGACAGGACGGTCCCGATGTTGCGGATTCCGTGCCGTATCCCTCGCGCGAGCAGGTCGTTGACCTGGCGCGACAAACGGTGGAAATGGCCGCCGCGAACAGCCACGGTTGCTTGACGTGCCACAAAGATGCGTGCGATCCCCATCAGCAGCCGGATCGCCCCCTGTCGATTCAACTCGGCTGCGTCGATTGCCACGGCGGCGACCCGAACGCCCATTCCAAGCAGGATGCGCACGTTCAGCCCCGCTACCCGGAAATCTGGAATTCGTCGGCCAACCCCGTGCGGTCGTATACCCTGCTGAATCACGAATGCCCCGAATTCGTGCGGTTTGTGAACCCTGGCGATTTGCGGATCGCCCATCTGAGTTGCGGGACGGCGGGCTGCCATCCCCGCCAGACGCTTGAGGTCCGCAAGAGCATGATGACGCATGGTTGTATGCTGTGGGGCGCTGCCCTCTACAACAATGGGGCCGTCCCCAACAAGTGGCCGCGGTACGGCGAAAGCTATTCGATGAACGGGACGCCGCAACGACTGCAGACGGTCCCGGCTCCCACCGCCGAAGAAATGTCCCAGAAGGGAATCCTGCCGTTTCTCGATCCTCTGCCCCGATTTGAAAACAGTCAGCCGGGCAACATCCTGCGAATCTTTGAACGGGGCGGCCGGTTTGCTCCGGAAATCGGGAATCCCGAAACCCTGGAACTGAACGGAAAGCCCCGCCAGAAACTGAGTAATCGCGGCCTGGGAACCTTGAACCGGACCGATCCCGTCTTCATCGGATTGCAGAAGACCCGGTTGCTCGACCCCACCTTGAACTTTATGGGGACGAACGATCATCCGGGCGACTACCGGTCCAGCGGGTGTACATCGTGTCACATGATTTATGCCAACGACCGCTCACCCGTGAATTCCGGTCCCTGGGCCAAGTATGGCAACGCAGGTCTGGCCGGTGCCACAGTCGACAAGCTGGTCAATCGGGTCGACCCCACGATTCCCAAGGACGAACCGGGCCATCCTGTCATGCATCGCTTTGTGACCGGCGTTCCGACCAGCCAGTGCATCGTCTGCCACATTCACCCTGGCACGACCGTGATGAACAGCTTCCTGGGTTACATGTGGTGGGACCAGGAATCCGATGCCGAATTTCTGTATCCCGCCACCGAACGCAAGCTGACCTCCGAACAAGCCAGCCAGGCGCAGATGGACGATCCGAACGAGATCACCGGACGCAGCCATCTGTCCGATCCCGAGTTTCTGAAGTCCCTGTCGGAAATGAATCCCACCCTGCGAAAGTCGCATTTCGCCGACTTCCACGGCCACGGCTGGGCGTTCAAGGCGGTCTTCAAAAAGGATCGCTACGGCCATCACCTGGATCATTTCGGCAACCGGATTCCCGACCCCAACGCCCAGCAGCGACAAGCCGCCATCGACATTACGATGGAATCCCGCAACCTGCATCGTCACCGCAACGAACGAACGCTGCAGGAACTGCAACAACTGGAAGAGACATTGCGGCAGAATCAACACGGAATTCCCGTCCACATGCTGGACATCCACCTGGAAAAGGGGATGCACTGCGTCGACTGTCACTTCATCCAGGACGTCCACGGAAACACCAAACTGTATGGCGAAGTCCGGGCGGCGATCGAGATCCGATGCGAAGACTGTCACGGTTCGGTCGAGCGACGAGCAATCCAGGTTGTGAACGGCATCCCCAAGATGAATACTTCGGGCCCCGCCGCCGCGGAACATCCGGGCCGCGCGATCCAGGGACGCGACTTGACGAACATGCGCACTCCGTTTGGCAAGCGGCGGTTTGAAGTTCGCGACAACCGAGTCATCCAGAACTCGATGGTCGAAGCCAACCTCAGTTGGGAAATCAAACAGGTCCTCGACACGATCACGCCCACGCACCAGGACTACAACGCGATGTCCGCGCTCGCCAAGACGGCCCGCTTTTCCGCGCAGACGGGCGAACTGGAATGGGGCGACGTCCCGGCCGACAGGTCCCAGTGTGCACACAGCACCACCAAGCTGAACTGCATCGCCTGCCATTCCTCGTGGAACCCCAGCTGCTACGGCTGCCACCTGCCTCAAAAAGCGAACAAGAAGGCCCCCTCATTGCACAACGAGGGGGATGTCACCCGCAACTACGTCTCGTACAACTTCCAGACGCTGCGGGAAGACGTTTACATGCTGGCGCATGACGGCAATGTGACCGGAAATCGCATTGGCCCCGCACGGTCCTCGTGTGCCATCCACGTGACGTCGTACAATCAGAACCGCGAGTCCATCTATACGCAGCAGCAGACGATCTCAGCGGAAGGCCACAGTGGAATCGCCTTCAGCACGAATGTGCCACACACAGTCCGTGGACGGGGCGAAACCAAGTCCTGTGGCGAATGCCATCTGACACCCGCCAACGACAACAATGCCCAGATGGCACAGCTCTTGATGCAGGGAACAAACTTCATGAACTTCATCGGCCGCTATTGCTGGGTCGGTGCGGGCGAACATGGAATTCATGGAGTGACTGTCTCAGAACGGGACGAACCGCAAACGGTGATCGGCAGTACGCTGCATCAGATCGTCTATCCGACGCGTTATCAAAAGCACTGTGCGAACGACAGCCAACTGCGTGCCTGGCGACATCCCGGCAACGATATCGGCAACAGCCTGTTGCACCCTTTGGCCAAGCCGGAAATCCTGAGCCTGCTGGCGCGTGGGGAATACCTGTACGCGGCCTGCGGCAAGGGCGGTATCCGCGTGTTTGACATTGCCTTCATCGACAACAAGGGCTTCTCGCAGCGCTTCTCCACGGCACCGGTTTCACCATTGGGACAGCGATTCTACGTCAAGTCGAAGTACGCCACGTCGGTGACCGCGCCAACCACGATCGCGCCGGACCCGACCCGAACGCATCTGCCCGAGAATCATGAATCCCCCGTACATGCCGTCTATGCCTACATCTATGCCACGGACCTGTATGACGGACTGATCCTGGTGGGTGCGGGAACGTTGCTGGACGGCGATCCGACCAACAATTTCCTGGAACCGGCGTTGATCTACAATCCGAACGGGATATTGAACGGAGCCCGGGCGGTAACGATCGTCGGGAAATATGCCTACGTCTCGTGTACCGCCGGGTTGGTCGTGGTCGACCTGGGAGATGATCCCCTCCATCCAACGATCGTACATACGATCGGCAGCGAAGATCTGCAAAGCCCCACTGCCGTCCAGGTCCAGTTCCGCTACGGCTTCGTCTGTGACAAGCAGGGCCTGAAGGTTCTGAACGTCACTGATCCGGCGCATCCGTATCTGGTCGCCGTGCATCCGCTGCGCGATGCCCGCAATGTCTATGTCGCCCGCAACTACGCCTATGTTGCTGCTGGATGCGACGGCCTGATCCTGATGGATGTGACGAATCCCGAATCACCGGTCGAATACCGTCGATACGACGCCAACGGGCAGATGAATGACGTGAACGACGTCAAACTTGGCGCGTATTATGCCAGCCAGTTCGCATTCGTCGCCGACGGACAAAACGGGATGCGAGTGCTGCAACTGACCTCACCGGAAACTCCCGGTTACGACGCCTTCCTGCCGCGGCCGGTCCCGAATCTGATCGCCACCTACCCGATTCCCCGCGGTGGTTGTGCACTGGCGATTTCTGAGGGAGTGGATCGTGACCGGGCGGTCGACGAATCCGGAAACCAGATCGCGGTCTTCGGACGAGTCGGAGGTCGTCCCCTGTCACTCGAAGAACAGCGCCGCATGTACTTGAAGCCGGACGGCGTGACCCCCTATCGGATTCCCGAGGTCCGTCGCAACGAAGAAATCGCGGATCCTCGCCAACGCGAAGCAGAACTGCACTTCAGCCTGGAACGAAACTTCGGACCATCCAAACACCCGTCGTTTCATCTTCAACGCGGGCGAGGACAACAAGACGGGAGTGATCCTGAATGATCAGTCCTTGACGACGCGTCAAGTTGATCGCCTCGTATGGCAGTGATGCTGGACTTGATTCTGAACGAGGATCAATGATCTTCCAATGACCGTTGGTCCGACACCCGAGAGAACTAAGTTGGCATCGCCTCGCGCGGGGATTATGCTCACGTGGTACCACAGTGACGCTCGACGGCGGCGTGACGTCTTACGATGGCACAGGTCCACTTCTGATGCACGAGTTCCTCAAGCAACTCGCGGAAGGTCAGGCGGCGTCAGCCACGCTGGTCAGCGTGCAGTGAGTGGCGACGACTGTACGACGTTTTCTTAAGAATGACGAACAGGTGTGGAATGCCCACCTTCTTCAATGACTGGCAAAGCGTGGCAGAGTGGACGCGCAGGTGGCGCGTGCGAATCGTGATTGCCGCATTACTGGTTGCGGCGACAATGTTAGGCATCGTCATCATTAACCATCGGACGCATCAACGGCAGTTTCTACTCCGTCAGAAGTTTCTGGCATTGGGTGGGTTCGTAAGCTTCAAAAACTTTGGACCAACGCTGCCACATATTGGAAAAGTCTGGGCTGCTGGATATTTCGCCCGCGTTCAGGCTGTCCAATTGGAAAACGTTGCGGTTCCGCCTGGTTTGCTGTCTGAGCTAAAATCCCTGAAACACCTCGATACCATTTCGCTTGCGCAAACACACTTGTCAGACGCCGACCTGAAAGAATTCCAGGACATTCGCAGCCTGGTGAGTCTCTCACTCAGCCGCAATCAAATCACTGACGCTGGTTTGGAGAATCTAAAAGGGCTCCCGAATCTCCGCCAACTCATTCTCGAAGACACCTTAACGACCGCAGAGGGTCGAGCATCGCTTCGCAAGGTATTACCGAAATGCAAAATCACGCCAGACCCGTGACGCACCTCGCCTGGTTTCTCGAGCCTCGGAAGAACTTTCTTATAAGATTTGTCGATGGGGCGCGGCATTCGTGACCAGGACCATGTCCCACGTAGAAGACTCGCAGTCCGCTACTTGTCGAATTCCGTCGCTTGCAGTCGCTTCAATTCCTGGAATGCCTTCTGTGTCGCTTCGGGATGGTAGCCGGAAACCCTGGCCAGCGATTTGGCGACATCGACCGCTCGTTGGGGTCGGCTGAAGGTCTTGTTCCCCGATTGCATTTCCACGGCCGGACCACCGATGCGGTTGGCGGTGAGTGACAGGACCAGGCTGGACTCCAGGCCCTGCAGGATCTGGTTGCTGCCGGTCAATTCCTGAGGACTGGCACTGCCCCATTGAACCGGAGACACTTTGGAAGATCGGAGCAAATCCAGTTGCCCCTTCGTCCGTTCATACGCCCAGACAAACTGGCGCGCCGTGTCGTAATCCAGGAACTCCCGTTCGCTGGCGGCATAGTCGGCGATTCCAGTCAGCAATCGCTGAGCGTAGGGAACATCGACCGTCTTCGCGTTTAACGAGACAGCTTGCAATTCCGCCGCCTGTGCCAGCGCGCGGGCGGCACTGGCCAATTCGGTGGCATTGCCATACGGCTGTGAATTCAACGCGGCAACCAATCCGCGCATCTCCGCATGGAGCGCTGAATTCCCTGACTCGCTGGGCTGTGTGTCTGCCACGACCGATGCCAGGGCGAACGGCCATTCGTGCAGAGTTGGCCGGCCCGGAGTGACCGTGAGTCGCCCCGGTGTCCCCAACAGTCGTCGCGACTTTCGCCATCCGTCGCGCACCAGTTCATGATGACAGCCGAAGCAGGCATAGTTGGCCAATTCGGGCGAAGAACTGTCGGGATGATCCAACAGATCCGCTGTCAGACGCATCGATTCTGCCAACGTGACCAGGGCTGCGATCATGCTCGCCTTGGTCACGGCGATCCCCTGCGGATCATAGTCCACGGGGAATTGGCCAGCGTCGCGTTGTGGTTTCGTGTTGTTGAGGAATTCATCGCGCAGTTCCTGCGGCTTTTCATCCAGCCGACGCCAGTGCCGGGGCATCTGATGCACGAATTGCGACAATTCGAAGCTGGGCAACGGCGGGTGCCCGGCGGCGAACATTTCGTGAGTGATGATTTTCTTTTGCTCGGCGTTGCCCAGGTGGCAGGAGAGGCAGATACGGGTTTGAGTCCGCGTCGAATGGACGTTCCAATACCCATAGGCCTCAAACTTCTTCTGGGGACTGAGTGTACGCCATGACCCGGTGCCATCCTGTTCGAAATCTCGTTTCGTATGGGCCACTCCCCAGCCTTCTGAGCCGCTGGCTCCCTGTCCGGCCGGACCGTGACAGGCTTCGCACGAAACACCGATCGTGTAGCGCGGGTCACTGCTGGTTTCCTCCTGGACGAGGTTTCCCTGCAGAGTCATCTGTTCGACCGGGACCGAACTGTGGCAACTGAGGCACCGGCGATCGCGATGGACCAGCGATTCCCCCGCCTCGTCAACGATTCCGAGTTGTTTGGCGATCTGTTTGGACTGTTCGTTCAACAGGACTGAAAACGATTCCAGATGATTGTCGTGTTTGCTCCAGGTCAGGATTTCATCCCCCAGGAACCAGCCGTCATTGCCACGGCTGCCAAGGTCCGGCGGAAGTTCTGGATCGGATTTTGAGGTTGCGTTTCCGTGGCAGGCCAGGCAGTTGCTTCCCTTCAGCCCGATGACTTTGCGCGCGCCGCTCTCCGGAGTTCCGAGCAGATCGCGCGAATTGGGGATCACAGGCGGCGCACCCCAGGCGGATGGGATCGAAATCACCAGTACCAACACGGACTGCCATGGGAGGATCGAACTGGACACACAGCGACGGATCCCTCGCTCGCGCTTCAGGCTCGTGTCGATCATGGAGCGACGAACATCAGAACTCATCAGTCGTTCTCCAGGGGGACAGGCAACGGTGACAGGCCGCGGCGAAGATCTGTGGGCTCCAGCAATTGGCGAAACGCCTCCAGAATCACTCGACGGTTCGCGTCAAATCGAATCGGACTCTCGCGGTGGTCAAATGCCGGCCCCGCCGACCTGGCATCCTGATACGAAAGCAATCCGCGCAGCCGCACATAAGATTCGACGCGCGCCAAATCCGGGTGATCGCCCGCACCGACGGCGGCATTCACGTCCTCGTCCAGGGCGATCGACGCCAGGTACAATTGAGCGGACCTGTCCCAGCCTTGATTGATCATCGATTCACTCTGCTTGAGCACCGAGTCCCGAACCGCGGCCACCTCGTCACGCGTCAACAGCAACTTTGGGAATTCTGACTGCGCTCGCTCCAGTTGCTGCTGCAAAGATTCCGCCAGCATCAACGCCTGGTTGCGATCGGCCCGCATCGATTTCATGACGTGGAGCAATGAGTCTTGATCTACAGTAAATCTGTCGTTCAGGACATTCGCAAACCCGGGTTGCACTTCGGCCAGAAGTCCCAGGCCCCAAGTTCCCCACTGGAATTCGCCCGGCCGCAAATTCCAGGCGGTTCGTGACTGACGCCAACCGGGCGACGAGACATCGTGGTGGCACGCAAAACAGTCATATTGCGAGAGTTCAGGCCACGGGCCGGTGGACCGGCGGGCCGCGGCCGAGAGGATCTCCAACTCATGCTCTGCGGTGACGATCTGACCGACCATCCAGTTCCGTACTTCGGACGCCGATTGGTTCGTTGGGGCGGAGCCAACGGAAACCGAGCCCGGTTGATGTTCAGGGGCCTGTCGCCAGTGCCGGGGCATTCTCGACTGATACGCTGCAAACTCGAAGTGCAGGCGCGGATGCCCGGCGGCAATTAAATCGTGATTGACTGACTGGTTCGCGTTGCCGACATGACAATCCGCACACAAATCCGCTCGAGAGACCAGTTCTTTCGTATCGCGGAATCCGGTCGCGGCTTTTCGCGGGTTCGTCCAGAAGTCCGTTCGTTTCCATTCAACCGACCGGTGTGAACTGAGCCACTGACGAGCCGGTCCGTGGCAACTCTCGCAACCGACACCGTCCGCCACCATCATCGGCGTGTCAGCGGCCCCAATCGCCGCCGGAGCGTGGCAGACGAGACATTCGCGTGTCTTCCAGACCGGTTGAGACAGCTTCAGCCGTTCGCCAATCAATTGGGATCGTTCCCCGTACAGCACCGCCCCGGCCAACTGATGTTTGTCGCGGTCGAGAAAATAGTGGGCTGCGGAACCGACGACGTTCGTGCGGCGCGGATCGCCATGACAACTGACGGATGAACACGACAGGCTGCCCAGATACGCTTCCTCAGGCATCGAATGCTCGGGTGATATCACCGCCAGGTCGGAAGTTTGGGCCGTGGCCACGGCTTCGAGACCCACCAGGATCAGACCGCAAACGACGCCCAGGGCACGAGCTGCCGCGAATGTGCACGACACCTCAACACCGGCAAACGACGTTCGCCGGAATCGACCGTCCGTCGGTTCGCGTTCGGTGGTCATCATGAATTCTAAATCGGAAAATTGACCAGCGGGTTAATCCGGATCGCCGCGTCGTGGGGACACGAGCTGACACAGGCGGGTTGCTGACTGGGAAGATGACTGCACAGGTCGCACACCGCCGCCCGACGTGTCACCAGGTCCATTTCAATCCGGACATCTTTTCCCAGAACCTCCAGGGTGCTGGCACCAATCTCGGGAATCGCATCCAGGCAGGCGGACAGGACGAATTGACCGTATTCCGGACTCCCATTCAACTCGACTTCTATCGCCAATACGTTGTTCGTACGGGAAAACTGATCCCGGGTCAGATCGATCGAATTCCCGGACCACTCCAGACATGCTCCGTTGAGCCAGACGTCAACCACCTTCGACTTTTTCACTCGCATCTTTTCAACGGCCCCCTTGCGTCGGTCGTCGTTGATCGAGATGCGAAAACGCTGTGACAATGATTTCGGCAGCCGGAATTCGTGACGGAAACACAACCGGATCGCCTGGTCTCCTCCGCCCGCCGGATTCGCAGACGCCAGGTTTCGCAGCAGATCTCCCTGGCAACGGAACGGGGACTGTCCCTGCATCCAGCCCGCACCCAGTCGACGTGCGGAGAACCAGTCGTCCGGTAATGATCGACGATTCGCATACAGCCACCCCGGCGATTCTTCGGGAATAAGGCCGATATCATGCATTTGAATCGAGTCGTACGGACATTGGTCGGCACAAGCGGAACAACCGATACACCAGTCATAGATTTCGATTTGAGAGTTTTCGCCACGCCCGATGGATCCCACCGGACAGCCGATCATACAGACCGGATTCAGACAGTTCCGGCAGGCCGACGGCACCAGGAATCGGTCATACCGCGGGCCATCCAGGAACAATCGTGAGGCCCCGTCATCGTGTGTGGCGACGCAGGCCTGGACACAGTCCCCGCAACGCGTGCACGAATCCAGATCGATGACTAGCAGCCTGGTCCCTTGAAACAGACCCATCTGCTGGAATTCCGTCGATGCAATCAGTTCGGGTTCCGTATAGCGGCTTTCCAGGGATTGGACCTGGCTGATTCGCTGTTCGGCCAGCGCTTCGACGCGTTGCTTTAACTGGGGGGACTCTTCCAGCAGCTTGCGGAACGCAGAACCGGGGATTCGCACCAGTTCCACATTTCCAAAGTCGCGGGGATTCTCGGTGGACGGGTGGTTATAGGCGATGCACGTCGCATTGCGTCGGCCACGCTTCACGACCACGATTTCGCCGATACAGTCGCCCCGGGACAGATAGGCCAGAACGCGGGGAGGCCCGGAGGACTCCGTCGGCCGCAGAATCAGTCCCGGAAAAATCTCGCTCAACACAGTTCGACCGGCCGTGCGCAATTCCAGTTCCGACCAGTCCTTGGCAATGCCCCGGAACCCCTTGGGAAATGACGCCGTTTTCCGCATCAGTTCCGGTTTCACATAAATGTCCGCAATCAACCGCTTGTCCCCCAGGAAATCGGGATCGCCGGACAGTTCGTTCAGTGCCGCCGTGACCAGGTCTTGAGCCTCGGCGGCGGCGGTGCCCTGCAACGCGCCAGTGGCCAGTTGATGCACGGCTTGCAGGACGGGATCGTTGAACCAGGACTTCACGAGATAGACTGGTGACCCCATCTGATCAGCCTTCGGCTTCCTCAACCGAGGCACATTCTTCACGACAACCGGGGCTGGCGCGGCAACGACCGGAGTTGATCCCGAGTTCGCCTGCTTGGCCCGCATCAGTTCAATGGGGGACAATTTCTTGGGTGGCGTTTCCGGTACGACCGGTCCGTCGGTCATGGGAATCACCAGTTCGCTGGCCGGTTCAGCAGGTGTCGCCTTGGCCGCGGCCTGCTTCGCACGCATCTGTTCAATCGGCGACAACTTCTTCGGAGCAACCAGTTCGGCAAGAGACGCCGCTTCGTCGACAGTCGCGGGCTCTGTCGAAGGAACGTTCTCGGCGGTTGCCGCTGCAGCAGCGGCCTGCTTCGCCCGAATCAACTCAATCGGAGACAGCTTCTTCGGCGCGACCGGTTCGGCAGGTGACGTAGTGTCTTCAGCAGTCGCAGGCTCTGCCGAGGGAGCCTTCTCGGCGGTTGTCGCTGCGGCAGCGGCCTGCTTCGCTCGAATCAACTCAATCGGCGACAACTTCTTCGGGGCGGTGGCGGGATCGGGATCGGCCGCCGACGCAGTTCCTGCGGGTTCTGTCGAGGTTCCCTTGTCTTCGGAGGCCGCTGCTGCCGCCTGCTTCGCCCGCATCTGTTCAATCGGCGACAGTTTTTTGGGAGGTTCTGCAGGATCCGCAGGCCCGGACGCCTCCCTGGCAGCCGCTGCCGCCTGCTTGGCACGAATCTGATCCATGGGCGAAAGCTTGGATGGTGTTCCAGCCGATTCAGGCGCAACAGAAGGACTAACGGCTGCGGGTTTCACGGCGGACCCCATCTGCCGCAGCTTGTCCAGCGGCGAGGCCGGTTTGGCGGCGACCGGAACCTCGGGGGCTTTCGGATCGGGCTGACTGTCTTCCAACAATCGGCACAAGGCGGTCCAGTCACGCACGTCCTGGGTTCGCACGGACAGATGCGCGTTGATCATCACCTGCACGACACCATTTCGGACGATGAACACATCCAGCGGCGCATCATCCGACCATTGCTCTCCCTCTTCACAGATCACTTTTCCCGGTGGAACGGCTTCCAGGGAAACTTGCTCTTTCAATAACTGAATCTGTGATTCGGACAGGTCTCGAAACAACTCGAACTGTCGCAGATGCGTCTCGAGTGTCCGGCGTCGGTATTCCTTTTCCACGGCGGCCTGATGATTGGCATCGCCCCGCAATTGATCAAATACGTTTCGGTTGAACTCCACCAACTGGCAATCGATCCGTGCGATCACCGTGGCCGAACGGGGCATGTACGAAATGCAGCTCATTTCGCCAAACAGGTCCCCTTCCATCAGCGGGGCTTCGCGCGTTGCATAATCGATATCCGACGGACCATCGCTGGGAATGGCGGCTTGCTGTTCCGAGCCCCCCTTTTTCTTCGACGAAAACCAGCCCGCGAAGAAACCGCGTGGCTGCGGGCGGCTGGTCGAGGGGATGATCAACGCCGCCAGCACCTGCCGATTTCGGTTTGGATCGACGACGGGAGCGACCGGCGGTTCCTGACCTGCCTGCAGGGCCGACAGTCGCACCAGATCTTCAGCGGTGGGGATATAAAATGCGGTCCCGCCCGCCTGACCCTGCTGGAAAATCACATCCCCTTTTCCGTAGCGCCGCAGAACGATCGACCCCGGAAACTTCCCAATGGGAATACTCTTCTTCATCCGGCGAAACAGGTCGAATTGCCCCAACTCTTTCTCACCGATCGACGTGTCTCCATCACGCAAATCCAGGTGAATCTGCCCCCGAACCAGTTTGGAGGCTTGCTCTTTGTCATCCATACTGGGGTACTCGACTCTGTTTTCTTGACACACAAAACTTGGAGTTCAACTTCCGGATCTATCTTCACGTCCATCACGACAGTATGCTAGCCAAAAAGTACATTTCAGCCGAATCCGTTCGAGGCAATAGTGATACTCGACCGAACACATTTCTACTGGGCCGCGACCACGTCTTTTCTCGCGCTGGTCGCCACGGCTCTCTACTGGCTGGCGGTCAGTCATTCCCCCACTCCTCCCACCGGCGGTTCCTGGCAGGGAATGATGTTCGGTGTCGCGGGAACGGCCTGCATGATTTACGCCGGTTTGCTCGCGGGTCGAAAAACTGTTCCCAAATGGCAGATCGGCCGTGCTCAAACATGGCTCAAGGGACACATCTGGGTCGGACTGTTGAGCGTCCCGCTGATTCTGTTTCATTGTGGTTTTAAGTGGGGAGGATTGCTGGAACAAGCCCTGCTGTGGACGTTGATTACCGTGATCCTGAGCGGCGTTTTCGGCCTGGCTCTGCAACAGGTCCTGCCCCGTCTGCTGTCGACGACGGCACCAGCCCAGGCGATCGCCCCCCAGGTCGATGTGGCCTGCCAGAAACTGAGACGGGCCACCGAAATCACCGTACAGCGGACCTGTGGGCCAGCTTTTATGGACTACCTGACGACGTCACAGCCGACGGCCGGGTTCTCGGCGGAACGTGAACTGACGGCGTTTTACTGGGAGCATCTGGCGGGGTTTCTTGACCCGGGCGACAATCGCAGGCATGTCCTGGCCAACCCCACACTGGCGGCTGCACGATTCGCCCGTTTAAAGGACAGTGTTCCCGAACAAATGCGCGACGTCGTCGACGAACTGCATCTGGCCTGTGATGAACGGAGACAATTGCTCGTACAAACACGAATCCAGGGCTGGCTGCAAGGCTGGCTGTGCATCCATGTTCCCCTGTCGGTCACATTGCTGGTCCTGGGACTGCTGCATGTGGTCATGTCGGTTTATTACTGAGATGAGCGACTGCCGTGACTGATCAACGACTCCTGAAAACCATCGCAGCCCGGTATGACCTCGAAGTCGACCGCCACCCGGATGCCTGGCGACGACTGCGGTGGCGACTGTCCGTCGTCTTTGCCGTCGGCACCATCGCCGCCACCATCCCCCTTCTGCTGGGAGATCATCGCGCCTTTGAATCGGGGTGCGCCTCGGATGCACATCGATTGTTCGGTCAGAACTGTCAGGCCTGTCACGATCGGCAACTGGTCCCGCTGCTGCGAATGGCGACGATGGACAATACCCGCCATTCGACATCCGACCACAAATGCCAGGTCTGTCATCGTGAAACCAATTCCGATCACGTCGCTCGAATTGAACCCGCCGAACTCGCCAATATCGCCGTAAACGAAACGAACGCCGATCAATCCGCCGGGCAGTCTTTGGAACAACTGTTGCGTCCAAAGTTCGATGCCATCGGCTGCGCCGGTTGTCACCAGGAACACCGAGGCCATTCCCTGCTCGCCCAGGTGGCCGATGCAAATTGCACCGACTGCCATCGGACACCTCACCAGATCTCGCAACGATTCCAACTGGATTTCGGCAACTTCGAGGCCCATCCCGAATTCTCCATCTGGCGGGCACCGCGTGAAACGACAGCGGCCTCCTTCAGATCGCTGGTCGCCCACTACAAACAGGGCCAGCCGATCGATCAATCCGCGATCCGGTTCAGTCATCATCGACACCTGGACCCACAACTTCTGGATCGCGGGGGCCAAACCACATCCCTGGAATGTGCCGATTGTCATCAGGCTGACGGGGGTGGAGCATACTTTCGTCCCATTCAATTTGAGCAGCACTGCTCCCGTTGCCACAAGCTTGGGTTTCCCTCGACGGGCGAACTGCCTCATGCGAAACCCGAAATCATTCGCGGGGTTCTGCTGGACAGCCTGGCCCGTAATCTGACTCAACCACAGCTTCCTGCAGCGACCGACAAACTGGGCGGGCCCACCAAGCCACCCATCATCACCAGGGAACGCGAGAACGAGGCATTTGACCTGGCGCAACTGGTCAACGTTCAATTGACAAAACTGGAACAACAACTGTTCGAGACACTGCCAACGACCGATACTCAGCCTCAACGGAAGGGGTTGCTCGAAGCTGCCTGCACCAAATGCCATTTCACCGAACGCGGGGCCGATTCGAGTTGGAAGATTACTCCCACACGTATTCCCGAACAGTGGATGAGCCACAGTCGGTTCCGGCATGATCGACACGCTTCAATCGACTGCGGTCTGTGCCATACCCGCCACGGCGATCGTTTCCAGTCCGTCGAACGCGTTCGGTTCTACCCGGAACTGAACGACATGAAATCGTCCTCATCAATCTTTGCCAGCACGTCGGCCCAAGATGTACTGCTGCCACGGATCGAAGTGTGTCATCAATGTCACGGCCAGCACTCGACGCAGGGTTCCACGACCGTGACCGATCGTTGCGTGGATTGCCACGCCTACCATCACACGTCGTCCAGGTCCGCAGCCCGGCCGGGGATTGAACAACTGCTGAACTCCGGTCACCCCACTGGTGGCGACTCCAACGCCCCCGCCAAACCGGAAGCGGGGCGATGATGGCCAGATCGAACTCCAACCGCATCGTATTTGTGGTCATCGTGGCGTGGATTGCAGTCTGCATCGCCATGGGAGTGCTTAGCCGAACTGGTTCCAACCTCGATCAAGTTTCAATGCAGCAGACTGCCCACGCGGCGTTCACAACTGCGGATGAGTCACCCACCGCCAACCTACGCACGTTGTCCTGTTCCACGTCCAATTGCCACGGCGATCTGGTCCCCGATCCGCGAGACAACTCAATCCGCCGCGACGAATATTTCGTATGGCTGACCGATCCTCATTTTCGGGCCACCAGGACGTTGTCTGACGAACGGTCACGGCTCATCTTCCAAAACCTGGGAGTCGCCGATGAGCACCTGAATCCTCTACCGGGTCAAACCGAGAAATTTCAAAAGCAGTGGGACAACTGCCTGGCCTGCCACGAAACAAACCGTCATCTGACCGGCTCCGCAACCAGTCACCAGACTGAAACTCAAACGGAAGGGGTGAGTTGTGAATCGTGCCACGGCGACGCCAGGAACTGGCTGCCATTGCATTCCAGGCCAGAATGGAAAGCCGCCAGCGCTGATCAACAGCGGGATTTGATCAACGGCCATGACCTGACAGTCCGAGTCAAACAATGCAGCGCTTGCCATGTCGGCAGCCGCGATGGCGGTGATGTCAACCACGACCTGATCGCCGCCGGGCATCCTGCACTGCGGTTCGAGTATGTCTGGTATCGCTCACGCCTGCCCCGCCATTGGAAACCGACGCGTGAATCGGCGACGCCTTCAACCGGAGCGACGCACGCCGTGCAGACATGGCTGGTCGGTCAATTGGTCTCGGCCATCTCCGCGTTGGAACAACTCGAACGGCGCACGGCAGAACACGCTTCCAACAGCATTGGAACCGAGCTTGCTGAATTCAATTGTTTTGCCTGCCATCACGATTTGCAGGGTCCCTCCTGGCGACAGTCGCCGAAGCCGCACAAGGAGCGGCAGTTGACGACGCCTTGGGGCAACTGGAGCCTGCAACTGCTGACCACGCTGGCAGACCAGCATGGGACCATCAACGCCAGAGAATTCTCGTTGACATTTGATCGATTGCGAGCCGGGTTGCAGCAAAGCCCGAATGCGGACAGGATCGAATTGAACAGGCTGACGATTGCCGCCCGCGAACGACTGGAGGTTTGGTTGGCCGATATCTGCCGACTGTCCGAGCAGGATGCGGAAGCGATTCTACGGGACGTGGGCAGACAACATTCGGAGCGATTGCTAACTTCGTGGGATCAAACAGCCAACGTCGTCCTCGGCTTTGCCGCACCCTTTCGCGATTCGGAAACGATCCCGGATTTACTTCAGGACGCGATGAATCGAATTCGCTTCCCCAAATCCATCGACAGTCCTCAGTCATTTCGTTCCACCGACGGGGAATCACCACAGACGGCCGATGACCTCTTCAGAAAGTTGGCGGACTTGCCAAATCCATGATTCAATGCGCGGCCTGACGCGGGAAATCCCGATGGGAATTCCCGATTGGGACACCCGTAGTCGGCTCCCTCCCTCGCTCGCGAGTCGGGCCAGTGTGTTTTGAGATTGCGTTATCGCGAATGCAGTGGCAGGATGAGGCGATCCGCACGACCGTGCGGGCTACTGTGTTTCACACTGGAGTCCAAAAAGTGTCTCGGACGACAGACAGAATCTATTGGATCGGCGGTTATTCCCTGATCGCAGTCAATACCGGCTCCATCTTGAGCGGTCACCCGATAGATCAGAAGTGGGTCTCAGTCGAGTTTCTCTGTCTGATACTTTTCGGGGTCATTGCGAAGCGATGGGAAACCGATCAATCAGCCGACGAGAGGTAACCGGCCGTACGCGACTCATGTCCAAATCATTCGGGCTGACCGCGGCTAGTTTGGACGCGCACCTCGCCGCGGCACTTCAATGGCCACATCTTCGGTGACCGCGACTCGCATCGTGGCGGGCATGCCATCCTTCAGGATTTGATTCCGGTTTTCGACTTCGGCCCAGACGCGGATTTCCTGGCTGACTTCGTTGACGATCGGCGCGATGCTGGTGACGCGGCCTTCGAATTGGAGTGGGTGTTGCGAGTCGATCGCGGCGACTTCGACGATCACGGCGGCACCACGCTGGATTCGGTTGCTGGCGGCGAGCGGGATAAATCCGCCGACTCGCATCGTGTCGAAGTTGGCGATTTCCGCCACGACATCGCCCGCTCCCAGCGCTTCACCCGGATGCTTCTGGACCTGCAGGACGACCCCCGAGAACGGGGCCGTGATCCGATAGGATTCCAGCGTGATCTCGGCATCCTTGGTGCGCAGAGCCGCCATCTGCAACTGGTAATCGGCCTGCTCAATCTGCAAGATTGCCTTTTCGGCGGCCAGCCTCAATTTCTTGACGTCCAACTCGGACACGCCGCCGGGAATCGACCGATTCAGTTCCATCGCCTTGGAAAACTCCAGTGTCGCCAGTTCACTGACCTTTCGCTGCAGTCGCAATTCGACGTTGTTGGACATTTCTTTCTGCGAAATCGCCAGGGCCTGTCGGGCCTGATCGTCGCGCAACGTCGCCACAACCTGCCCGGCTTCGACCAGGTCCCCTTCCTCGACGGCGACTTCACGCAGGATGCCCAGTCGCGAACCCGCCAACGCTGCGCGGCGGACTAGCGAGACCCGGCAGTTCGATACGACCAGCGCCCGGTCGGTCGACGAGAGATCGACTTTGGCTCTGCCGCTTTGTTGCGCAATCACGCTGTCGCTGACAGACATCCACAGCAGGCAGGCAATGATCCAGGAGGACTTCATTGAGATTCCTCGGCACGGGTGTGTTCCGAGCGAGGGACGTCAGTTCCCCCTCAGAAATCGTGAGAATTCAAACCGGAAAGCTATGTCAGGCCGTCCATTTGGGCAAGCTCATTTCCGGTCTTGACCGAACTCCCGGATTCGATGAATCTTCTGGCGGCTGAGTACATTCCAATCAGGTGAGCCGGGTGCCATCAGGCCCCGGACGAGGCATCTTGCGTAAAAAGACGTCCGGGGCCTGACGGCACCCGGCTCACCTGGAACTGTTCGCGTCCTTTAGGGGCAGTCGGGAGATCATCGTGGATCGCGGCGGGGTGGATTTGCGGCGACGCGGGTCGGAGCCGGACGGCGAGTCCGTGGCGCTGTTGCCGAACAACCGGATCTCACCCGAATTACTTCAGGATCCGGTCCCCAATCTTGAGCGAGCCACCACGCCTGCCATCGACCGTTTTGCGGTCCAGATTCACAAGTCGTTGAAGCCACGCGACGTGACGACGATTGCCGCACAGGAACTTCGGCCGATCCTGGGCTGCGAACGAATCTGTTTTCTGGAACGACGCGGTCGACGGTTTCGCCTGGTGGCCGCCAGCGGTCATGCGGGACTGCCACCACGATCCCGGCAGGCCGCACTGATGGAACAGTTGGTCGCCATGGTCCTGCGCGGCAGCGGCCGATTCCTCGCTCCCGATGAACGGACACCATTGCCTGACGACGTCAGTCGTCAGTTGGCCAGTTACTGGGACGTGGCGAATGGTCACCTGATACTCGTGGAACCGATCTACGGCACCCTGCCAACAGAAGACGCCGCGACGGACAGACACGCAATTGTGGGTGCGCTGGTCCTGGAACAGTTCACTCGATCCAGCCTGCCCGCCGAAACGATGACGCGTCTCGATTCCGCCACCCAACATCTGACGCTGGCACTGGCCAATGCGCGTCGGTATGCGCGGCTGACGTCGATTCCAGGTCTTTACCACATGGGACTGATCGTCGATGTCATCCGTCGTTCAACCACGGTGACAGCTCTGCTCTGCCTGATGATGGTCGCCGAACTGATCGCTTGTACGTGCATCGTGCAGCGTCCATTTGAAGTGGAATGTCATGGCCGTTTGATGCCTGTCGTGCGGCGTGATGTATTTGCCGGGTTGGACGGGGAAGTCGTCGAGATCCTTGTGAACGAATCTGACCAGGTGGAAGAAGGCCAGGTCATTGCCCGACTGCAGTCACGGGACCTGGAAAAGGGAACGATCGAGCAAACCGGATTGCTGAAGGGCAAACTGAAGGCCCGGGATGCCGCGCGGGCCGAATTGCTGGGGCGCTCGAATTCGCAAGTTCGCAGTCAGACCGCACGCGATCAGGCTCAGTTGGAAATCATCAATGCCGAGATTGAAACCATCCACCGGCAACTCGCCTTGCTGGAACTGCAGAGCGAGCAATTGGTCATCCGCGCCCCCATTTCGGGAACGGTCACCACAGAACGACCTCGGGAAAAGCTGCTGGGGCGACCGGTCCGCTGTGGCGAAGCGTTGCTGGAAATCATGAACGAAGCGGATGGCTGGCAACTGGAACTGGCCGTCGCCGAACACCGGATCGGTCACCTGCTGACGTATCAGCAGCAGCACCCCGATGCGAACGTCACCTTTCGATTACTCGCCAATGCCCAGCATTCGCTGAACTGTACGGTCACTCGACTTGGTGATCGCACGCTGCCATCGACTGAACTGGGATCTTACAGCCGGGTCTTCTGCGATGTTTCGCAAGTCGACCTCCCGTCACGCCAGGTCGGATCGGAAGTCAGCGCTCGCATTCAATGCGGCCGACAAAGTCTGGCGTACATCTGGTTCCACGAATTCTGGGAACTGCTGCAGCGTAACTGGTGGGTGTAAGGGGAAAGTCGTGGATGGGGGCCCCGAGGAACAGGACCTCTCATCAATCCCATTCGCAATTAATTTCCGTCCCCGGACCCATCAACTCCCCGCTGATAGCCGCGAGACGTCAGGATCGTGTCGATCGCGGGACGGACGCCGGGAAGATGCGCGACCAGTTGCTGGAACGCGGCCCGCGAAATGGCGATGGCGGCGACATCGGTACGGGAGGTGGCGGTCGCTGAGCGTGAATCGTCGGAGACCAGCGCCATTTCGCCGAAGACTTCGCCCGCCTTCAACGAACCGATCTGGCTGTCCCCCCGGGTGATGTCGACCTCCCCTTTGATGATCACGAACAGGTTGTCGCCAAAATCTCCTTCGCGGAAGATGATCTCACCCTTGTGAAAATGCAGGCGCCGCACCGATTCCGGTTCATAGATTCGCAACTGGGCGATGTCGCGCGGCAGGAACAGATCGCAAAACCAGTCCAACGCCACACGAAACTTGCGGTCCCAGCCGGGAATCTTTCCCAAATAGATTGCCTTCCAGGCCAGCCAGGCCGGAATCCCCCGCAGCTTGATCCCCATCACTTCGGCAACGGCCGAGTGCCGGCCGAGTGAGGCCAGCTTCCCCAACCCCGTAAACTGAAAACTGGTCTTCGGTTTGCCATTGAACTGGACCAGCAGGTTCTTCGCACAGACCGCCGCCTGCCGGACGGCATGTTGCGCCGTGGGAGGTGACGTGATTCCATCGCGCTGCGGAACCGCCGCACAGTCACCGACGGCCCACAGGGATTCACATCCGGGGACATTCAGGAATTCATCCACGACGATCCGGCCTCGGTCCAGAGGGCAGGAAAGATTTAACACTAGTGGGTCCGGAGCGGACGGAACGGTCGTGACCGCCATCCGGGTCGGCAACAACTCGCTGTCGGACGATCCCTTGGGAGTAACAACGACAGCGTCCGCAGAGACGGCATTCAGTCGCACGTTGACCCGGATTTCGATTCCCCGGCGTTCCAGGATGCGATGGGCATACTGGGCCAGAGTCGGATCGACTTCCGGCAGGATTCGATCGGCGCTTTGCAGCAGAATACACCGCAGTTCGTCCGGCCTCAGGTTGTGATAGGCTTTCATTGCGTGCTGCAGGAAGTCGTGCAGTTCAGCAATGCATTCCACACCGGAAAACCCACCTCCCGCGACAACAAACGTCAACAGTTTTTGTCGTTCCGCAGGATCGATCTGGATGTCTGCCTCTTCCAGGGCCCGCAGCGCCACGTAACGCAGGCGCATGGCGTCACCCAGGTACTTGAACGGCAGAGCATGCTCCTGCATCCCCTGCACCTTGGAGAAATCCAGGCGACTTCCCAGGCAGACAACCAGTTGATCAAACGCGAGGATTTCGGGCTTGGGCTGAAATCCCTGAGCCAGACTGACCGTTTTTGCCGTCAAATCAATGGCCTGGATCTCACGGATATAGACCCGAGTTGATCGCAGCAGTCGGCGTATGGGAGTCACTCCGTGCTGCAGCTTGATCGTGCCACCGATCATTTCCGGCAGCAGCGGTTGGAAGACCATGTAGTTTTCGTTGCTGATCAGCACCACTTCAATCTGACGACGCAGAGCAGCCGACATTTGCCGCTCCAATTCCATTGCCGTGTGGACTCCGGCAAACCCACCGCCCAGGATCACAATACGGTGTTTGGCGGGAACTGACGGAGTGACTTGATTTGACATGGTGTAAATGGCCCTTCCGGGTGAACGTGAATCCCCCGGTTCTGCGGGCATCAGCCCTCGTATGTGATTCTACAAGTAGAACTTTGAACGACGATGACTCGCCGGACCACGCGAATTCCTATTTACCCGATTTTGCCGTGACGTTATACCACCCTCCCCGCTCCGGGGGACTGTTCAAGCTTAGAATTCCTGTCCGTGAGTTCCCGCCGATGCTGCTCCCCTCGTCGCATCGCCCGATTCCGCTGGTGCGGAGATCGGATTTGCAGGTGTGCGCCGTGCCACTGCCGGAGCATAGCCCCCTGCGGCAAACGGACCTCGTAGTGATCAAGGATCCCCTGGCACTCGTCTATCACCAGCTTCCCCTGCTGCAATATCGTGTGCTGGAAACATTGGATGGTCGGCGCTCGTTGACCGAGATCCTCTCTCTGGTCCAATCGGCCGGCCTCGCGTCCTCGATCACGGCCGCTGAAGTCTTCCGACTGATTGTCGATCTGGCCGGCAAACGGCTGATCTGGAGTCAACGCCCGGGAACAGCGGAATCGTTGTTGAGACAGGCGGATCAGGATGGATGGCGCCGGTTCTGGGCTGCGGTTCGCAATCCACTGTTTATTCGTCTTCCCGGCCTGAATCCCGGACAGACGCTCTCCATCGCCGCGAATTACGTCGGCTGGGTTTATTCCACCTCCGTGGTCATGGCCGTGGTTGCCGGGATCCTCGGAAGTTGGTTCTTTTTACTGCTCCATCTGGAAACATTCCTGAGGGAATTGCCAAACATCTCTGCACTGCTGACTGGGAATGGACTCTGGACATTGTGGATCGTCGTCGGTCTGCTGAAGGTGGTCCACGAACTGTCACACGGACTGGCATGCGAACGATTCGGAGCGCACTGTCAATCGATCGGGCTGGCGTTTCTATTCTTCAGTCCGTGCATGTATTGCGATGTCACCGATGCCTGGATGCTTGAAAGGAAATCGCAGCGGATCGCAGTTTCGCTGGCGGGCGTGTACGTGGAATTGTTCATTTCGGCGATCGGCTTCTGGTGCTGGCGGCTGTCGGGACCGGGGGTGTTTCACCAGATCAGCCTGCAGGTGTTCCTGGCTGGTTCGATTGCCACGCTGCTCTTCAATGCCAACCCCCTGCTCCGCTTTGACGGCTACTATGTGCTGGCAGATCTGGTGGAAATCCCCAATCTGTATCAACGCAGTCGACAGGCGATTCAACGTGTCGCGGCCCGGACCCTGATGGGGTTTCGCACGCCGGACGATTCCACCGGGTCGCGGGAGTCGCCGTCGATCCTGTTGACCTACGGCATCGCATCAACCGCCTACCAAATCCCATTGATGATCGGAATCGGCGTCTTCCTGTATCAAATGCTGGAACCGCTGGGACTGTCGATCCTGGTCTGGATCTGTCTGGCCGCGTTGGCCACGCGGATCGCTCAACGGACGGTGACGTGGAGTGTTCGCATGTTCCGGAAGCAGAAATCTCCCGTCCCCGTGTTGATTCGATCGACATTCAGCGCGATCCTGCTGTCGGCAATACTGGTCGGCCTGTGGTTTTGTCCGTTGGGAAATGCCATGACCGCTCCGGTCGTCATTGCTCCGAGGTCAACGCAACCCATGTACGTGGAAACACCGGGGACCGTCCGTCAGGTCTGTGTGCGCGCCGGGGATCTGGTCGAACCGGGAACCGTACTGCTCGAACTGGAAGACCTGGAACTGGATCGCAGGCTGATTTCCCTGGAAGGATTGCGCGCATCGCACGAACTCGATTTCCGACTGGCTCAGTCGATCGGCGATCCCGACTTGATGATACTGGCAAGAACCGCCATCGAAGCGACCACCAACCAGATCGAACTCGCCCAAGCGGACAAGGATCGATTGCAAGTGCAGTCCCGCATCCGCGGCAAAGTCATCTCCACGAAAGAACGACCTTCAGAGACAGCAGACGCGAACGAATCCACTGGCGAACCGCCCGCCGAGTTGCTCAGCGCACAATCGATTGGCCGATACTTGCCGCGCCGATCGTGCCTGTGTGAAATCGCCCCCGAGACGGCCTGGCAAGCCTCCCTGTGGATCGATCAGCGCAGTCGATCGTACTTGAGCCCCGGACAGCCGATTGCTGTTCGACTGGACGCCTTCGCAGGCCATGTTGTCCACGGAAAGGTTCTGACGGTCAGCACGGCGAACGAACTGGAGATTCCCTCCACGATCGCCACCAGATTTGGCGGTTCATTGGCAACCCGTCCGACAGCCGCCGGCGAGGTCCCGCTGGAGCCCGTCTATTGTGCAACGATCGAACTGCAGGAGGTCGAACTCCCCGTCCAGGCCGGAATGCGGGGCACCGGACGATTTACCTGCCCCGCCATGACGGTCGGTTCGTGGCTGATGGACGAATTCCATCGTGTATTCGTGGTCAGATAAGTTTGTTGATTCGATCGTCAGCGGGTTCCCCATTTGATCTCAATGACAACTCATGAATTCCAACCCTCACCATCAACGTCGAGCGAAATCGATCTGGCCCGAATGGTGGCAGCGTCGAAAGTGGGAACTCGTTGTGCGGCGAGTGATGGCGATCTCGAATGCACTGACGGACATCCCCAATGACGAACTACAGCAACGGGCGCGCCATTGTCATTACCTTGTTCAGCGTTCGGACTTCGAGGAACACGTGATCGTCGAAGTCTTTGCGCTGGTGCGAGAGATCGCGGGGCGTGTCCACTGGCTGCGGCATCACCCGGTGCAGATTCTGGGGGCACTCGCCATGTCCCAGGGCTGGATTGCCGAAATGCGGACGGGAGAAGGCAAGACCCTGACGTCACTGATGACCATGACACTCTTCGCTCTGAAGGGACGCGGTTGCCACGTCTTTACCGCCAATGAATACCTCGCCGAACGTGACTGTGATTTTGCAAAACCAGTCCTCGACTGGTTCGGCCTGACCGCGGCGGTGCTGCTGCCACAGACCCAGAGTGCCAAGCGAACCGACTGCTACCGCGCGGATATCACCTTCGGTTCCGAAAAGGATTTTGGGTTCGACTTCCTGCGTGACCGCCTGGCGACTTTGTCGGATTCCGATCCGGTTGAAACCATTCAACGGGGGCATGCCTACGCCATCGTGGACGAAGCGGACTGCATTCTGATCGACCAGGCAAGCACGCCATTGATCATCTCGTCGCCGCAACCCCCGTCAGCGGCCGATCTGGAACTGTTTCATTGGAGTGAACGATTTGCCGGCAGCTTGATTGGGACGAACGACTACGCACTCGACCCGCGACAGCAGTCCGCCCGACTGACTCTGCGTGGCTGCCGCAAGCTCCGTCTGTCGGGGAAACCGGACCTTGTCTGCCAACTTTCGGCAGAGGCAATCTTCTCCCAGGTGGAACGAGCCATCGCGGCGCGCCATTTCTTCCGCGAGAGCCAGGAATACATTGTCATCGACCAGCGCGTGGAAGTGATCGACCACGGTACGGGCCGGCTGCTCCCCGGCCGGAAGTGGCGTGATGGACTTCAACAGGCGATCGAAATCCAGGCGGGCCTGCAACCGAGCGACTCCACCGGCAGCGCTGCACGGATCACCCTGCAAAGCTATCTGCAGAAGTATCACTTTCTATGCGGTATGACGGGGACCGCCGCCGAAGCGCGGGGCGAGTTGCAGCAGATCTATGGCCTGCCCGTGATGCCGATCGCCTGCCATCAACCCTGCCTGCACCAGCAAGCGACCCCGCGGATTTTCGTGACCCATTCCCACAAATGGTCCGCGTTGATGACGGACCTGGAACAGATCGCAGCCAGCGGCCGCTCGGTCCTGGTCGGAACGACATCGATCCTGTCCAGTGAACGCTGTGCGGATCACTTGCGAGCCCGCGGACTGGACGTGCAGATCCTGCACGCCAAACAGCACCGGGAAGAATCCGAAATCATCCGCCGGGCGGGCCAGCCCGGCCGAATCACCGTGGCGACCAACATGGCGGGCCGCGGCACCGACATCCAGTTGCACCCGGACGTGCGCGCCGCAGGAGGTTTGCACGTGGTCCTGACCGAGATGAATCGGTCGGCCCGCATCGACCGCCAACTCGCCGGCCGCGCCGCCCGGCAGGGAGACCCGGGATCGTCCCAGGTTTTCGTCTCTCTGGATGATGAAATGTTGTCGATCCTGGGATCTCGCCAGGTCGAACGCTTGCAGCGTCGCGCCCAAAGTTTCCTCAACGGCGAGTTGAGTCGTCACTGGATCTCATGGTTCCAGTTGGCGCAGCGACGGTTTGAACGTCGGGGCGAACACGAACGCCGTCAATTGCTGCTCCACGAACACCACCAGCGAGAAATGCTGTCTTCCCTGGGCCTGGATCCCACGATCGAGTTGCCGGTCGATTGATCGCCGCATACCAAGACGCTGACAGCGCAGTGATCAATGACTGTCGTAGCCCCTGAGATGTTCGTCCAGGCTCCAAATAAAGACTCGTCTGGTTCGATTGAGGCTGCACTGACGTTCCCACTCTCGAATGATCGAAAGGTCTCCCAATCCGATGCCAGTCTTGGCGTGATCGGGAAATTCATTCATCCATTTTCTCAGTATCAGAACATCCCAAAACGGAGTTGGTGTCCAGGGTGAAGTTCCATCAATGGCGTCGCACACGAGTTTGCAAAACAATCTGGCGGTGTCACGCCTGGCGTGTCCATTTGTAAGGTGAGCAATATGATTTCCCGCTTCCAGCACTGCCGCCATCGGCAGCAACAACGTCGTGCTATCGTTAATCAGCTCCTCAAGCCGATCCAGAATCTCGTCGCGATTCTGGTCACGATTCGGAATCGGGATGATGTTGCAAAACACCGATGTATCAATCAATGCCACGCTCATGGCGGAGTCTTTCTGAGTGCGGCCAAATAGCGAAGCCCTGACTTTCGCACTTCGCTCCGACTTTGCGATTGCTTCACCATCCGATCCAGCAACCCATCAGTCACCAGTTTTCCAAGTGGACCACGGGCTACAAGATCGGGATAGTTGGTTAGCTCTTCCAGACGCGCCAGTTGACTATCTCCATCCTGAGGATTTCGATAGCAGAATACGACATCGGGAATCGCGCTTTCGGGGAGAGCATCGAGCAATGCAGGATTGTGGCTGGTGATCAGAACTGCGAGGTTCCGTTTCTGAGCAATCTTCTGAATATTGGCGAGCAGCGCTTGCGCACGGCTGGGATGAATCCCGTTGTCAATCTCTTCCATCACGACGGTCGAATACTCGGGTGCGGACAACAATGCTGCGACCACCGCCAGCACGCGCAGCGTGCCATCCGAGAGGAGGGACGCATCCCGCAATCGATGGATCGATCCGAACGTCTCTTCCAATTGAACGAGAACTTCGCTTCGGGGTCCGCGCAGAAACCGAATGTCACGAATCTGCTGCTCCGGCAAATCTTTGACAAACGACAACACGGTTGCTTTGCCCTCAGGATTATCAGCCAACGAACACAGGACACTCGAAAGATTGCTGCCGTCCCCTCGCAACTTCTTGTCATCAACAAAGCTGGGGTGACGCATTCGCGACGGCGCTGGATCGAGAAACAGAATCTGCTGCAGGGATGACATGAAGCATTTGCAAATCTTTGGGATTTCAGTCTGAGCTTTCTTGTGTGATCCACTGAATCGGGCCGGGGTCAGCAACTGAGTAAACACGGCTTGTTGATCGGTACAGGCGATTTGCGGCTTCTTGCCACCCTTGGAGAAATTGTTGTATGCCACGTGCAGGTCATGCCCCGCCCCGTTCGGCCGTTTCTTAACTTCATATAACGGCGCAATTTCGGCGGTGTCCGTCACTCGCTCATCAAAGATGCGCAAACCACTTTCATTGCTCTTGATAGTGACGGAAAGATGCTTCCAGTCACGCAAGCGAATACTGCAGGCGAAGGAAAACGAGGATTCGCCATCCCGCGCCAAATGCGTCGGCTGGCCACGGATCGACATTTCCGCTTCTTGCACGGCGCGAAACACGTCATCGAGTCGTTGTCCGCGAGCGAGCCAGGAGAGCATCTGAAGTCCTTCGATGAGATTGCTCTTGCCCGACGCATTGGCCCCCACCAGAAACGTCAGAGTTCCAAAGCTAAGGGTCGCTTCCCTGTAGCTGCGAAAATTCTGAAGGGTGAAAGATCGAAGTCTGGCCATGAAGGATACTTTCAACACATAACAATTGAAGCTGGAATCAATGAGTTGACTTCGTCCGAATTTGCATTTAACGCCACAAACCAGTCAGTGTCTGAAGGTACCATTTTTGCACATGCTGCGAAACCACGACGATTGTACGGGCCATCGTATTCCAGATGGATTCAGTGATCATCAATCATCTTTTCCATCTTGTAATTCAACAACGCGATTTCACCGATTTTCACCACGTTTTCGCAGATCGTCTGGAAGCCGCACTTCTCAAACAGGGGTCGCGCGCAGATCGACGCTTCAACGTAAACCCGACGGAGATGGCGGGCGAAACAGGTCGCCACGGCGTGTTCGACAAGTTGGGTCATGATCCCGCGCCGTTGAAATCGGGGATGAATGTAGGCGCAGTCAATATGCCCGTCAGGATCCAGTTCCAGGAAACCGGCAATTGTCGAATCGACCACCGCCACAAACGGGCGTTTCCGTTCGCAGCGATTTTTCCAGTGCCCGAAGTTTACGGTCCTGCCGGCCCACGCCTGACACTGTTCGGGGGTGTAATCGCGCGAGGCAATTTCATGGATGGCTGTCGTAAAGATCTCTGCGATCGCGCCGTGATCCCCCTGCTGATACAGGCGAATCTGAAGTTGGGATTGGTCATCGATCATGGCGTCACTTGTGGAATTCAGAGTTCAGATGTTGGAGTTCAAAAATTTCAGAGATCTGACGGCAAATAGGATCGGATTCCATGGGCTTTTGCCTGACCCATCCCGGCGCTCGTGCCCAATTCCTCGTATCGGCACCAGACCGGTAGAACCTTGTAGAACCTTCGATTTCGGGAATCCACCAGTTCACGCCAATTTCGATCAAAGATGAATTCTAGACGAACACGGATTTCACTATCATCCAAATGATTGCTGAGACGGCAATTGACTGAGACTGGCCGCAGAGGCTTTAAATCAACGGAGTGAACTTCCGGGCAACCAATCCCGCAGGTGTTGCCAAGGATATTGCAGATGCGTGGTGTCGTCGCCGTGGTGATTCTGCTGACGATCTTATCCATGGTCCTGATCGGGAGAGCCCCTGAACCGCATTCGCATGCCCGGCGAGTCGGCCTGACACTGCCCATTCCGCCGCGCATTCAGTGGCGCGATCGAGCCGGGTATTGCGGAGAATGCTCCATTCAACAGGCCGCCCTGTACTACGGGGGCTACGTTTCACAATTCGTCTGCCGCCAGATCATTGACCCCGACCAGCAGCAGGATGTGCTGATCCGGGTCAATGCCGATGTGGTGTTTGAGGCTCTGCGGCTGGAATACGACGAATTCGAAACGGCCGAGGAACCGATTCCGCAATACGAATCGTACCTGGCCTGGACCAAGCAGCATCTGCATCAGGGACACCCCGTGATCATCACTGTCTTCTGCCCGGGAGACAGTTGCTGGGACTACGACCACATCGTTACGGCGGTCGGTTTCCAGGGACGGGACGTCAGCTCCTATCATCCCGGTGACCTGCTGATCATCAACGACAACTTTGACCGCAAGCCGCACCGGCGCCGATTCCACACACTGCATGATTCGCGTGAGATGCGGGGAAACGGAGCGGCACATGAGTTCTGCATCCCCACGATCTATAACTTCGGCAGCGCCATCACCGGAGTTGCAGATGATACCGACCAGTTACTCCCCGTCCGCGTCACGGTCGATCAGGAATCGGAACCCGATGTCGTCAAGGGGGTCCCGCCGGTCCTGATCAAACTGACCGCCACCGTCAGCGAGCTGATGGAGGGAAAATCCTATGTCCTGTACTGCTACGACGACTACAAATCGATCCCGATCTCGGACTATGCGCACAGCACGTACAAGTCCGTGCGCACGTTTGTCGCCAAAGGTACCAGCCAGGTCTTTCACGACAAGTGCCTTTCCAATGGCCTGTGGGTCTACCGCTGTCTGCCGCTGGACGATCCGCAGAAATAGATCCCACAATTCCCACGAATTCTGCGTAGGAATAGATGGAAGGAACAAGAGAATTCACTCAGGGACGGGTGGCTCAGGTTCCTTTCCCGAGGTTCGGTTGGCTCTGCGGGCGAAGGAGGTGCCTATGAGGAAATCGACCCGAAGTCAAGTGGCCCCGCGACCGGGGGCGGATTTCGCAAATACGGTCTGAAGGTTCGCCCGGGCTTGTCCCGAAGGTCTCCACCTCAGATCCTGCCAATGGGGAATCGCGATCCGCACGCTCACGGGGCCGGTGAGAAGGTTGCCAGAAGGCGACCTCTTTTTTTGCGCGTTCGCTGATCTGGACAACCATTACAGACGTTCGTCAGTGTTGTACAATCCGCTTCTGCCACATGTCGGACAAACGCCGAGCGTGAAACTTTTCAAGAAAGATCTGAGGTCACGATGCTGGAACTTCTGAAGCAAACCGTTTACGCCAGTGTCGGACTGGCCAGCCTGGCGCGGGATCGAGTTTCAGAAATCATCGAGGAAGTCGCTCGACGAGCCAAGCTGTCGGAGGCGGAAGCAGCCGAGCTGCAGAAAGATGTGGCAGACCGTGTGGAAAAATCACGCCATGAACTGGGTGCTGAAATCGACCGCCGAATCGACCAGGCGTTCATCCAGGCAGGGATTTTGAAAGCTGGCGTCAAGCACAGCGCCGAAGCGGCTGGCAGCGCCGTCCTGGCCAGCATCGAGCAAAATGCCGATGCCATCTGTGAGCAACTGTCACTGGCTCGGACCGAGGAGATTGTCGCTCTCACCAAACGAGTCGAGTTACTGGAACAGAAACTGGCGGCGATGTCATCCTCGTAAACAGGGTAACCGGCAAGTTCCATCCCTGATCCATCAACCTCTATTCCGCCTTCTCGCCCGCCGCGCACAGATCAAATTCCAACTGAAAGCTCCGCTGCCGATTGAAGATACAGGGGCGCTGGCGCCTGGCCGTGTACAGCGGGACTTGTTCTTCGACGTAACCCACCAGTTCTGAGAATTGAACGACTTGATCCTGCGGACCGAGTCGATCCGTATTGGCGTGCCCATCGGCGACTCCGCGCAATCCGCTCACCAGGTAGGACGTAAAGACCGTCAGCGGCCCCGACTTGAGTTCCTCGGCCTTCTGGCGCTGGCTGGTGGCGGAGACGACCAGGACCGATTTCTGGCGGGCTTCGTCGAACATGCGGTTCAGAGATTCGGCAATGTCACCCGCGCGACAGGTGTCGACGAGAAAGATCGTGCGACAGCCAAGTGCGCAGATGTCGTCGAAGTCGCTCATGCAAACTCCGTCCGCCAGAACTTGCGCGTCACTGGTGAAGGCCGGCGTCGACGGAACGAATCGATAGCGGCCCTGGGCCGCGTGGCCGTGGCCCGACAGGAAGATGACCAGCAGATCGTTGGACGAGACGTCTTTCAGTTCCTTCATTACGGCACTCAACTGACGTTGGATCTCGGTGCGTCGCACGGCCGTTTTGGTGTCGTCCAATCGCCAGATCTGGCCGATGTCGAAATAGGAACCCGCCTGTCGCAGGAATTCATCGCGAATGGCGTCGCCGTCCGCCTTCGTTTTCTTCAGCGGAGGAAAGAAGCCGCTGCGCGAATACTCCTGACACGATATGGAAATCAGGTGCAACTGGTATCGGCCCGGCTTGTTCATTGGCCGGGCTTCGGTCCACGAAACCGCCTCACGGTATAGCTTGTCCGGTTCGTCCCGCGTGGCCGTGCTGACTCGGATGGAATTCAGTGGCAGTGTCGGCTGGATTTGAGCCGTGATCGTTTGCTGCTTCCAGCCAGGCCGGTTCGGCATCGGCTCAACAATTCCCGGGATGACGGGGACCGACTGGCTGTTCACATAGACCACGTGCAGTAAGGTAGCTGGATCGGTTTGCGGCGGGTATTCGATCCGTGCCGCGAATGGGATCGGTTGGTCGGCTGGAGTGGCCGGGTCTGTCAGTTTCGGTGCCAGAATCTTGATTTCGGGTCGACCGGCGGACGCGGTGTCCACGTTCAACTGGACAGGGATTGGATTGGCACCCAGCAGCATTTGCTTCAATTGATCGGGCTTCTGCAGTTCCTTGATCAATTCACCCGCTTCGATCACCTCTGGATCGAAACCGCGGCCCCGGTTGTACTGCCAACCGAGCAGCACGGGTCCTTCGGCAGCCGAAGCATCGAAGACCCCTTCTGGTGTGAACAACACCCATTCATCATGTCGATCCACGAAGTAAGTGGCGATTGGTTCCCACGCGGGGACGATCCGGCGTCCGCCAGGCGGGCCGTTCGGAGCCCAGATCAGGTGGACTTCCTTGTAGATTTCACGCGTCATTAGCGCCTGCAGCATGTCAGCGGCAACGGTCAATCGCCGGGGCGGTTTGCCATCGTAGTCCACAAAGATGATGGACTGAATCGTATCGCCCTCGCGGATCCCGCGTCGTGCCGCAATGCCCACGGGTAACACGTTGCGGGCAACCAACTGGCCCTGGTCAATCACAAAGTCGGCTCCCCACGCCGGCCGGTTCCGAAACATGTCAGGTGCAGTATTCAGTTGGTCGAGGCTCCAGAGTTTGACGGTCTGGTCGAGTGATGACGACATCAACAATCGACGATCTGCCGATACGCTCAGCGATGTGACAGCGCCGACATGGTCGCGGAAGTATCGCAGTAGTCGCGCGGGTTGGTCAGGGCCGGGGAGCGAATAGATGTAGATTCCATTTTGATCCTCAGTCCCCAAGGCGATCGCATACGGTTCGGCCGCGCCGGGACTGGCAATCCAGCAATGTGATCGGAGCGGCCCCTGGAAGTCCGGATCCAGCGTGATTGTTCCCCGCAGTTGCTGGTTCTGCAGCAGGTTCACTCGCCGCTCGAACCCCGAGTTGTCCAGTTGATCGACTCCCTGGGCGTCCCGTTTCATGCGCTGACGCTGCAGTGTCCAGGAACCGCAATCCGCATCCTGGTGCCGCAGAGTCCCCGGTTGTTCCACCTCTTTCAGACCGGCATCATCGAGCATTTGGAGTTCTTCCAGGTCGAACCCGCGGACCGCGTCTGTGGGCGTGGGGGCATTCGCGACCGCCTGGCGTCGATCGGCGAATCGAAACTTCAGGCCTGTGCCACCGAACTGGGCTTCCCAGATCGGCTTTCCACGCCCAGACAGGCGCAAGTGAGTCTGGACGGCAGGCAACTTTCCCTGACCGATGGGTGGAAGGCGAATCAGACGGATCTCGTCCGTATCGGGTGCGCAATACGCCAGCCACCGGCCGTTGGGACTGGCGGCCACCGCGCGACAATCGTCAAAGCGGCCCACCTCGATCGAGTCGAGCAACTCGCCGGAACGCCAGTTCCAGAGCTCCAGCAGCGCCGTGGGCCGGGCCGAAGTTCGATGTCGGATTGCGACAAGCCAGTCCATTCCCAGAAAGCTCAGACTCACAGGGGCACCAGGCTGTTTTGAAGCGAGTCGCTGCACAGGCTCAGGATTCGTGAAGCCGGTCCAAACTTGGATCTCACCGGACTCATCGGCACTGGCCCAGTTCGTGCCGGACCGTTGTCGGGCCATGGCACCAATCGGCAATGGTCGAACCGCGGACAGGGTTTTCACCGGTGCCATGCCGGACGCGTCAAACACGGCAAGTTGAGTCGTCCCATTCGAGATGGGGGCGGCGAAATGAGAATTGTCGATGAAGACGATCGGCAAACGGAACTCGAACAACTTCAACGAAGGCGCCTGGACTGGCACGCCGATTCCTGTCGCCCGATCCCAGACCCAGATCGCACCGGTCTTGTCGATCGTCACCAGCTTCTTTCCATCTGGTGAGAAATCCATTCCGCTGACAGTGGCAGTGTGACCATTGACGGGTTCGGCCGTTCGGGTCAGTGGCAGTACGGACGGAGTCGCCATCCGCCCGGTCCCGGTTTCCCACAATCCGACATCCCCATTATTGCGGGCGGATGTCCCCCCGGCGGCAATCCACTGCCCGTCGGACGAAACCGCCATCGCATCGAATTTCCCCTGGTAACCGCGGCTGATCTCCCAGCGCAGGGATCGAACGTACGTCGGATGAAATTCGTCCGGCTTCAGTTCGAGCAGGTTCCAGGTATGAATCGCCTTGTCGAGCCCCGCGACATGCAGAAAACGCGAGTCCGGTGAAAACTCGATCGCGGAAACAACACCCACTGAACCCTGGTTCAGCAAGAGCGGACGCGGACCACCTTCACGCTGGGGAGCCTGTGCAAGTGCCACTGTGGATCCCGCCAGGCAGATAGTGAACAGGACGATGGACGGTTGACGAAGGCCGCCCGCACCGGTTCGGCGAAATTCATTGAGTTGACGTGACTCTCTGGAACCTTTCCAGCCCATTGAGAGACCTCGTAGAAATGAAGTTGAGGGGAATTGGTCAGAATCAACCAGATGAAATCGTACCGCGCCGGCTGGCGAATGGCGAGTTGTTCTCGGACATTGCACCGGAAACGCCTGCGGCGTCGGCGGATTGGAACGTGCGCCGACGCAGTGCGCGATCGGCTTGCTTCACGCGGGAGCGTGAAGGCTACTTTCGAAGAGGTGACTTTACTGGCCGGGAACCTGACTGAATCGGGGATTCACCGTGCTGCCACCAAAGTAGTAATTGAACATGACTCGCAATTCGCTGTTGAACTGGGCATCCGCGCGTCCCAAAGGAGTGCAGTACCCGACGGTCAGGTACTTGTTGTAGCCGAACACCGCATTCAAGCCCACAATTCCATTGAGGTTTGCGATCTGGCTCGCTGGCACGAATGTGTTCCCGACGGTATCCGACGATTGCAATGTCGTGTTGTAGTGAAGCTCTGCCGTGGGTGCGATCCCCGTCAAGCCGCGGTCATTCGGATTCGGAGCACGGTAAATCCAATATCCGGTACTCAGACTCGCGTACAGGAGCGACTGATCCTGCATGGTTCCCTGCAATTGAAGCTGGGGTCCGGAAGTCGGCTTCGTATACACCGAATTGCCATTGGTATCAAAGTCGAACTGCAGAATTCCCTGAGCATAGAATCGTGATCCCGGCGTGTAGGTCGCGGCCACAAACGGCATCAGATGGACGGATCGATTGGCGATCTTGAGGACCTCTTGGCCCATGGCAAACAACTCTGTATCGCCGGCCGTCGGCAGTTGAACTCCCAGTCCGGTACTCAACGCCATCTCCGGACTGGCATACAGCAGTCCCTTCAAATAGGTGGTGACATTGCCAAATTGAACCTGGTTGGAATTCACTCCGTTCACATCGATCGAGTTGCTCAACTGGCTCGTAAAGGGCAGTCGCACTTCGACCGAGGCCCATTGGTCGAAGAAGGTTTTTTCAAAGCCGGGCGAGAAGCGATTCACCCCCTGGTTTCCGAACGTCGAAGGCACCTGATCGAAGTAATTGTAATTCAAATAAACGCGATCCCGTGGAAGCGGACTGGCGTTTTCAGCGAGCTTTTGGCGATCGGCGTCGGGCGACGGAACCAGCAATGTCCCGTTCATATTCCCGGCGTTCATGATATTTGCATTGAGCGGCCCGAAATCACCGATGAAATTCGGGATGGCAGACGCGTTCGAATTGGACGCCAGATTCGGCAGTGTATTCTGGAGCGGTGCGAGGTTCAGGACATCGTTCTGAAAGACATCCGACTGGGGTGGCACCGTGGGAGTCGGTCGCACTGGAACGGACGGCACTGCCGGCGGTACAGGTTTTTCCGACGGCTTCTGGGGCGTCGGACGGACCGGGGTATTTGCTGGTTTCTGTGAGACGGAATCCTGAGCCCGGAACACGATGGAACCGACGCATGTTGACTGATATGCCAGCACGACGCAGACCAGCGAGGTATTCAGGAGTCGAGTCCTACACATTTCGATCTCAGTCGGTTGAAGTGAGAGACAGGAAACAAAAGCAGCATCAAGGGAGTTCGCACCGCTGTTACGACCGGCCGATCAGGCCATTCGGTCACAATGGAAAGCCGATTATCTCAGTATTTTCATCGGATTTAGCAAAGACCCTTCGCGATGACATTCAATGGATTCTGGCTTCAATCAGAGGTAATCTTCCACGCCTTGACGCCAACCCGACAGTTCGGCATCCCGAATCCGCAGTCGCCAGAGAAAAGCGGCCGTTTCTGCCGATGAACGAACACGCGTTTTCAATACCTCGTTCGTGCTCTGGAACTGACAACCTGGCCGGAAGTCGCCAGTTCGCCGCTCGATCTCGCGGTCTGGCCGTTCCCTCGCTTCGTGATACAATCGAGACGGTCGTCATCACCTCTACTGGCTTTGCCCATCAAATGGGGTCAGACCCGGGTCAGACCCCTATCTGTTTTGAGCAGAAACCACATTGGGAGGGGGGGCAGACCCCATTTGGTGGCAAAATCCACTCTAAGCCATTCCGACAGTCTGACAGCCACAATGGACGACGCCTACAAGACGATGCCGATCAACACCGGGAAGACTCCACCCCCGGTGCTCGCGCCATCTGCCCCCGCCGTCCCCACACTCATCGGCCGATACCGGATCGAGCGAGTTCTGGGCGAAGGCGGTTTTGGTCTGGTCTATCTGGCTCGCGATGATCAGCTGGAACGCTTCGTGGCGATCAAGGTTCCGCACGCCAGTCTGCTCGGAGTCTCCACGGATGCCGAAGCATATCTGACAGAAGCGCGCACCGTCGCCAGGCTCGATCATCCCCACATTGTCCCTGTTTATGACGTGGGGAGCACGGAACTTTATCCCTGCTTCGTCGTGTCGAAATACATCGACGGGACCGATCTGGCAGCACGGATCCGGCAATCGTCAGTCCCACTCAGGGACGCGGTGGAACTGGTGATGACCGTGGCCGAAGCGCTGCAGCACGCGCATCAGTTGGGGCTGGTCCATCGCGACATCAAGCCGGGGAACATCCTGCTTGATCATGGCGGTCGGCCCTATGTCGGGGACTTTGGACTCGCCCTGCGCGAACAGGACATCGGTAAAGGGGCGGGATTCGTCGGCACCCCCGCTTACATGAGTCCCGAACAGGCCAAGGGAGAGGGCCATCGCGTTGATGGTCGCAGTGACATCTTCAGCCTGGGTGTCGTCTTTTACGAGTTGCTGCTTGGTCGAAGACCGTTCCGGACCGACAGCCTGCAGGATCTGTTCGACCGGATCACCAGCACCGAAGCTCCGCCACTGCGCCAGGTCGACGATCAGATCCCCCCCGAAGTGGAACGGATCTGCCTGAAGGCGCTCTCCATTCGAGCTTCCGATCGCTACCCGGCGGCCCAGGAAATGGCGGACGATCTACGGTATTGCCTGGTTCAGTTACCGACGCTCGGTGAAGGGGCGGGCCATGACCGGCGCGGTGAGAAAGATGCCGTGACGGTGATTTCCCCGAATCGACGACACCTTGTTTCGGAAGTCTCTACAGTCGCGATTGTTCCGAAGGGCTTGCGCTCGTTTGATGCCAACGACACAGATTTCTTTCTGGAATTGCTGCCTGGGCCGCGCGATCGAGACGGACTTCCCGAATCCATTCGATTCTGGAAGTCCCGCATTGAAGCGACCGATGCCGAACGCACGTTTTCCGTGGGGCTGATCTATGGACCGTCCGGTTGTGGCAAATCGTCGCTGGTCAAGGCGGGCTTGTTACCACGGCTGGCAGAGTCTGTCGCGGTCGTCTACGTCGAAGCGACGGGCCAGGATACGGAAGCCCGCCTGCTGAAGGGACTGCGACGACAGATTCCCGAACTGCCCGAATCGCTGAGCTTGACCGAATCACTCGTGGCGGTGCGGCAGGGGCACCACCTGGCACCGGGACGAAAACTGGTCCTGGTACTGGATCAGTTCGAACAGTGGTTGAACGCCCATCGCAGTGGCAACGACACCGAACTGATCCAGGCCATGCGACAATGCAACGGGGGCCGCACCCAGGGCATTGTGATGGTCCGGGACGACTTCTGGATGGCGGCCACGCGTTTCATGCGGGACCTGGAAATCAGCCTGATCGAAGGCGAAAACTCGGCCGCAGTCGATCTGTTTCCGATGCGCCACGCCGAAAAAGTCCTGTCGGCGTTTGGCCGTGCCTTCGGGAATCTGCCCCCCGATCCCCACGCAGACTCTCGTGAGCAGACGCAATTTGTCGAGCAAACCGTCGCGGGATTGGCTCAGGAAGGGAAAGTGATTTCCGTGCGGATCGCCCTGTTCGCGGAAATGGTCAAGAACAAGCCGTGGATTCCGACCACGCTGCACGATATCGGCGGGACCGAAGGGGTCGGTGTCACGTTTCTGGAAGAGACCTTCAGCGCCGCGACTGCTGCACCCGGACACCGACTGCATCGCAAGGCGGCTCAGGCAGTCTTAAGCGCCCTGCTGCCCGATGCCGGATCGGACATCAAGGGACACATGCGTTCGCATCAGCAGTTGCTGGAAGCATCGGGCTACGCCAGCCGTCCCGGCGACTTTGACGATCTGATCCGCATTCTCGACCAGGAACTTCGCCTGACCACTCCCACCGATCCCGAAGGGAACGATCAGGCCGATCCCGCCCGCGCGGAATCGACCGCGAAATACTACCAACTCACCCATGACTACCTGGTCCCTTCGCTCAGAGACTGGTTGACTCGCAAGCAAAAGGAAACTCGACGGGGCCGTGCCGAATTGCTGCTGGCCGATCGCGCGGCCGTCTGGAATTCCCGACCCGAGAACCGGCAACTGCCCACCCTGCTGCAATGGTTCCAGATCCGTTTGCTGACGCGTCCGAGGAACTGGACCGCCCCACAACGCAAGATGATCAATGCCGCAAACCGGTATCACCTGACTCGATCCACCGCCGTGATTGTCGGCCTCCTGCTGGCCAGCCTGATCGGTTGGGATTTTTCAGGCCGCCTGCAAGCCCGGGCACTGCGCGATCGTCTACTCGGTTCCACAACGGCCGATGTCCCTGGCATCGTGAAGGACCTCAGTCCCTATCGGCGCTGGGTCAATCCGTTGCTCGCCACCGCCCGGTCTGACGCCAGCAGCCAGCAAGATCCACGAAAAGAACTGCATGCCAGCCTGGGACTGCTGCCGGTCGATCCATCGCAGGCGGAATACCTGTATCAGCGGTTGCTTACTGCCGATCCGCAGGAATTGGTTGTCCTCCGACAGGCCCTGTGGAACCATCGTCAAGACCTGATCGAACGGTTGTGGACAATCCAGCAGAATCCCGCTCAAGACCAGGGCGAGCGTTTTCGAGCGGCCGCCACATTGGCGTTGTATGCCCCGGATGATCCGCGGTGGAAGTCCGTCGGGCCAGGCGTCGCCGCCACACTCGTCATTCAGAAACCGTTTGAGCTGCCTCAGTGGACAACGGCATTCACACCTGCCAGCCAGTGGCTGATCCCGTCGCTGGCGGAATTCCTGGCCGATGAATCACGGAGCCTGGCGGAACGTGGTCTGATCGCCAGTGCCTACGGGATTTACGCTGCAGACACACCCGCAGCCTATGACCGGTTGGAACTGGAACTGGTGGTCACCAGTCCAGCCGACGCGTCAACCGCCGACAAGACCGCCCTCGCCAGGCGCCAGGCAAGTCTTGCGGTGGCACTCGTGGTCATGGGGCGGACGGAAAAAGTGTGGCCTCTGCTGCAGGATCGTCCCGACCCGACCATGCAAAGCTTCCTGGTGGACCGACTGGGGCCGGGCCGTACCGACGCGGAGCAACTGTTTTCGCAAATCGACCGCGAACAGAGCAAGAGCATCCAGCGCTCCCTCGTGCTCAGCCTGGGCAGATTTGGACTGGATCGTTTGTCACGCGAACAACGGCAGATACATCTCCCTCGGTTGTTGAATCTCTTTCAAAGCGACCCCGATCCGGGCCTCCACAGCGCTCTCGAATGGTTGTTGCAACTGTGGGGCGTGAACGAGTCACTGCTGACGATCGACCCGGCCAAAGCCACCGACCGACTGGAAGAGGGACGCCGCTGGTATGTCAACCGCCAGGGACAGACATTGCTGGTGCTGGGCCCCGCGACCTATTGGATGGGTGCTGCGGACGAGCGACACCGTCAACAGGTGCCGCGGACCTATGCAATTGCATCCCGCGAAATCACGGTGAAGCAGTTTCAGCGGTTCCGTCCGGACCACGAATACAACCAGGAATTTGCACCCTCGATCGACTGTCCGATCAATCTGGTCTCGTGGTACGACGCAGCCGCGTACTGTAACTGGCTGAGCGACCATGAGGGGATCCCAGCGGATCAATGGTGCTACGTGCCGAACCCGGATGGTCGGTACGCCGAAGGGATGACTTTGGCTCCGTCCTATTTGCACCGCACGGGATATCGCCTGCCCACCGAAGCGGAGTGGGAACACGCCTGCCGGGCCGGGTCCGAGACCGCGTTTTCGTTTGGGGATGCTGAGGAACTGCTCCCTGCGTACGGCTGGTTTGCCAATAACTCAGCCGAACACTCGCATCCGGGTGGACTGCTGAAGCCAAACGGCTGGGGACTGTTCGACCAACACGGCAATGTCTTCGAATGGGTGCAGAATGCCTACGCCCCCTATCCAATCCGTACCGATGGAGACGCGTTGGAGGATCGTGAAGAATCCCTCGAAGTCACCGACGCCGGAAGATGCCTGCGCGGTGGCTACTTTTTCCAAACCCACGAGAGGCTGCTGGCTTCACTTCGCTTTTACCTGGATCCTTCCAACAACCAGTACGACGGAAGCGGTTTTCGCGTGGCCCGGACGATTTCTGCACATTGACTGGTTTTCGCCGTCTTCGTCACCCCACAAGACCTGCGAAAACTTCGTGTGTCGGCATCTGACTCCCGGTTTCTTGGTGGAGAACGCCCCCCCCGCCCGGTACGATCTTTCACTGGCATCCCCCCCCTTTCACCACGGACTGCCAGCGGTTCGAGGAAAGTGCGGCCTGCCTGCGGAATGGTCTCCTTGCGATTGGGCTTTCCAGATGTCCATTGATTTTACTCCCGGCAGCCACGCCCCCCAGTTAATGGAGCAATCGCAAATCAAGCAGGCCGCCGACGACTTCGAACGCGAATGGATCGCCGGCAATTCGCCGCGAATTGAAGACTTTGTCCAGCGGGCAGCCCCCGATGTACAACAAGCTCTGTTCCGCGAACTGCTATCACGCGAAATGCGGTTGCGCGGGGCCGCGAATGATCTCGACGAACTGCTCACCCGCTTCCCCAATTTCGCATCCACCGTCCGTGACCTGTTTTATGTCACCCGGCAGTCGGTGGCCGGTGATACCGTGCAAGACACGACTGAACTGCTGACCACGACCAACCGGTACAGTAATCTGCGTCTGCACCGCGTTGGTGGCATGGCCAATCTGTTTCTCGCACACGATCACGATCTGGGCCGTGAGACGATCATCAAGCAGTTGCGCGATGAGTTTCGGGCGGATCCCGGTTACGCCGGCCAGTTGGAAATTGAAGCGGAAATCACCAGCCTGCTCGATCACCCTGGCATCGTTCCAGTGTTCGGAATCGGACGCTGGGGCGAGGATCCATTTTATGTCATGAGCGTCATCAAGGGCGGTGATCTGCTGCCCGCGATCGCCAACCTGCATGCCAATGGGGCGTTCAACCGCCGTACCCGCGCCAAACGCGATCAGTTGTTTCATCTTCTGGAACACCTGTGCTCCGCCTGCAAAACACTCTCGTACGCACATGACCAGGGAATCGTTCACTGCGACATCAAGCCGCTGAACATCATGATCGGCAGCTATGGGGAAACGTTCGTGATCGACTGGGGCCTGGCCCGCACCTTTCGACCGGCGTCGCAATTCCCCAGTTCGACGGAATCAAAATGGCGGAACCGCGTCAACACCTCAAAGCAAATCAGCGGCTTCACTCCCGGCTACGTCAGTCCCGAGCAGCACTTTGGCAACGGATCGCTTGGCCCCGCCAGCGACATCTACAGCCTGGGCGCGACGCTGTATCACATTCTGACGAATCGACCGCAACTGCAGGGAAATGAGCCTGATTTTGCCGACCGCCTGGCGGCTGGCAGGATCACCCCGCCGCGAAAAATCGATCCCGCCGTTCCCAAGGGACTGGAGGCGATCTGCCTGAAGGCCATGCATGTCACGCCGGGAGAACGGTACGCCACCGCCATGCAGATGGCAAACGACCTGCAAAGCTGGATGCGCGACGACGAAATCACAGCCATCCAGGACAGTTGGAGCGACCGGATCTTTCGCTGGCGACGGCGTCATCGCGCCGCATCCGTCGCCATGACCACCATCATGGCCGTCCTGCTGGTCGTGGGTGTGCTGGTGGTTTCCTACGCGAAGCAGACGTTTGATGCCCGAGCCGAGCGCGACAAGGCCGAGGACCGGTTCGATGCCGCGCTCGATGCCTTCGAACAACTCAGCGAACCGTTGAAAAATGGCGAACGAAGTCGACTCGATTTCATCGAGCCGATGGCCCAGGACATCAAACGGTTCGTCGACGGTATCCTGAATGACAAGGCTTCGATTCAGCCCCGCCCACTGCATCTGGCCCGCGTCTGGGAACTGAGTGCCGTCGCCAACGGCATCTTGAATCCCGACTTGGAGCTGCAACTGCAGGATTGGCAGAAGGCCGAACAGCTTTATGAGTCTGTGGCACACCCGAGCGCTGGCAACGACAGTCCGTTGCGCCTGGCGCGGAACCGGCTGGCGCAGGCGCGGCTGATGTTGCGACAACAGTACTTCGAACACGCCGCGACGCTGCTCAAGGCCGCCGTCACACAATTCGAATCCTTGCAACAGGCCAATCCACCGGCAGACGAACTCCGGGCCCTGGTCCGCTATGAAGCGGACGCACATCACGAGATGGGTCGCTGCTACATGGCCATGGCAAATTATGATGAAGCCGAACGCCGATTCAATGCCGGTCGTGACCTGCGGATCAAACTCAGCCAGAACTTGAATGCCAGCCGTGCCGAACGGGAACAGATCAATCGCGACCTGGCCCGCAGCTACGGCTTCCTGGGTGATCTTTACCTGCGCCGGGGCCAGTCGGAAATGGCGGTCGATGCCTATAACGACTCCCTGGTCCTGCGCAAAGATCTCTTCGAGAAGCATCGCCGCGATGCCGAAACCTGCTTTCAATATGCCCGCGGTCTGGCCAATTTCGGCGAAGTCGAACTGGTTCAGGAACGAAACTTGACGGATGCGATTGCCAAGCTTCAGGAAGCCGCCAACCTGCAAAAGGGATTGGTCAGCGATTATCCGAACGATTCCGAATTCAAATCCGATCGGGCGGCCACTTTGTTGTCGCTGGCCGAACTGGAAATAGCCCTCAGTGTCACATCCGCCGCGCCGGCAGAAACGCGATTCGAGAACGCCCAGAAACAGATCCGCGACGCCAAAACATTGATGCTGGCGGATCAGGCCGCGAATCCGAACAACCCGTCCAATTCCCAACTCATTGCCCGGGCCGATCTGCTGCTGGCGGAAACGTTGCTCGACGTGAATCCCGACGACGCCCGCCGATTTGCTGCCGAAGCCGATGCACAATTGAAAGGCCTCAAGAGCCAGGAATACGATGAACTGTTCATCCTGGCCGTGATCCATGCCATGCTGGGTCAGGAAGTAAAAGCCAAGGAAGAACTTGATCTTTCGGTCGAACGCGGCAACAAATCCGTGCGCCGTTTGCAAATTCATCGCAAACTCGGACTGCGGACAATCGACAACACCGACGCCGAAATCCGGGAATTCGACGAGCGGATTCAGCGCATGAAGTGACGAGATTCCAAACACTAGCCCGACGCGCCAGCGAGGGATACGTGCGCGCGACTCACATTGTCAACTCGATAGAATTTTCATTGGCGTAAGCGCGGTCAGGAGCTCCAATTCGACATTCCGGGTGTTGAGCCAGGGGAGGAATCTGGACTGGTACTGTCATCCGCGCGTCATGTACCGGTCCCTCGCTCGCGCGTCGGGCTAGTGTATTGAGGCCATGGCACAGACTCGGTCCGGCCCGCCAACGTGTCGATTGAATTGAATCTGTGTACACTCTCCGCCTGACGATTCGCAGCCGATTTGGACGGGAGACTGGGCATCATGGTTGAACTGAGGCCGCTGCGTGACAAGTACGTACAGGTCATGGTGACAGCACACGATCACCTGCTGGAATTTGGCCGACAGCGGGTTGACGAACCGCCGCCTCCCGCTGTGCGCCCCTGCCAGGGCGGTCACCGGTTGGTCATCGCCGAGTTGACCGACGTTTCGCTGGGCCGAGACCAGTTGCGACTGGAGCGAATCAGCCCGGATGGCTTCCGGCTGACAAATACACACACGCAGATCACTGTCAACTTCGAGGGGCAGGAGCTGGCCCCCGGCGCGAATACACAGGTTCGACTCCCCGTGGATGTGCGAATCGGCAATGTTCAGATCCGCATTGAAGCGGCCGAGGCCGCTGGTGGACAGTATCAAACGCTCAGCGAACGCCCCTCGTCGATCCGCGGTCCGCGGACACCCGCCAATCCCATGACCTCGTTGCGCGCCACGATCGCCCGCGGAGATCATCAGACACTGCTGGAGCGGATGGAACAGTTGGTGGAAGTGCTGCAGTTCTCGGCGTCGTCCCCCGATTTCATGAAGCGGGTGGCCGACGCCTCAATCGATCTGATCGACCTGGACCACGCGGCGATCATTCTCTGGAAGGACAATCACTGGGCACTGGAAGCGATCGCAGTCGCACGGCCGTCTCCACAAAGTGTCGAATGGAGCTTCAGTCGCAACCTGCTCAACCAGATGCGGGAACTCCAGCGGACGATGTTTTCCAGTCCCCAGCAAACGATGGGCGGCCAGGCCAGCATGGTGGACGTCACTGCGTTCGTGGCAGCTCCCATCCTGAATCCGGCCGGTGAAGTCATCGGGGCCGTCTATGGAGACCGTCGGGCTGGTGTCAGCGGTCTCAGCGGCATGCGGCCCCCCATCGAACAGATGGACGCGCAGCTTGTCGAAGTCCTGGCCTGCGGAATTGCCGGCGGACTGCAGCGGATCAGCCAGGAACGCGAAATGCTCGAATTCCGGCTGCAATTCGTGAATTTCGTGACCCAGGAAGTCGCGATCATGATCGAAAAGGATCCCGATTCCCTGAACGGGCGGGATGCCGATGTCACCATGCTGTTCTGCGATATCGCGGGCTTCAGCCGAATCTCAGAAAAGCTGTCGCCACAGCAGACGTTCGAATGGATCAACGACGTTATGGCCTGCCTGTCCAAATGCATCAAGGACCACGGCGGCACGATCGTGGACTATGTGGGTGACGAAGTGATCGCCATGTGGGGAGCCCCCTTCCCTCTGGAAGACCACGCCGCCGCCGCCTGCCGTACCGCCATCGCCATCATCCAGTCGTTGCCCGACATCGATTCCAAATGGCAGCACATCGTGCAGGTACCGACCCGGGTCGGTGTTGGAGTCAATTCCGGCAAGGTCCGCGTCGGCAACACCGGCTGCCACCTGAAGTTCAAATACGGCCCGCTCGGATCAACCGTCAACATCGCCAGCCGCATCCAGGGTGCCACGCGATATCTGCGAACCCCGATCCTGGTCACCGGCGCCACCGCCAACCTGCTTTCGGACGAATTCCCCACCCGCCGCCTGTGTCAGGTCCGGGTGAAAAACATCGACACCCCGATCGACATTTTCGAATTGGCCTCAGCCCCCACCATCGACTGGCAGGGACGCTGCCGGGACTACGCGACCGCCCTGTCAGAATGGGAACAGGGCAAGGTCCAGGACGCCGTCAATTCCCTCAGCCAGATCGTCGCCACCTACAAGAACGACGTCCCGGCCCTGGTCATGCTGGCCCGAGCCATCGAAGTCTGGTCCACCGGCCATACCGAACACGACCCGGTCTGGACACTCCCGTCGAAATGAGAGTCGGCTCAGTCGTCCGTCACCGAAAGCTGTGGATCGACCAGCAACAGGGATGAGGGAATCGACGCTGCCAGAGCACTGATGCATGCCAGTGGCAGCAATGCGAGCGGCACATCAAAAAAGCCGGATGCAGCGCTCTGGACAAAGCTGCCCAGGCTGGCAATTCCGGCCAGCAGATAAATGCCCAGCAGCACGCCAGTCCGAATGATGAACTGGCGCGAAGAAAAGTCGACGTACCAGTACAGTTCGAGCAGAATCGCCACGGGGATGAACATCAGCGTCCCGTAAAGTCCAAACACGTAGAGGGATGCGTCGGGGAGCGCACCGCGAAACTGCGGCGGAATGGAGTCTGCCTGAACGGTCAGCATCGGTCCAACTCGGACGAAACCAAGCGCCAATGCTGACAGCACGGTCAGCGCCACGGCAGCAATCATCGGCAGCGACATTCGCGATTGCGCGGGTACCTTGGACATCGTATACAGCGTAATTCCCACCGTGGCGGTACCGAAGGCGACCTCGCACCATTGGAGGGCCACACAGACTTCATCGAGATAGTCGGGTGAGAGCCCGAAGCCAAAAATCATCCCCACAAGGGCACTCGGAACATAGTGCCACAGGATGCCGCCGTTCGAGATCAAGTGCCAGACGGGAAAGGCGATCAGCACCAGCAGGCTCAGGGCGGACAAACCACACTCCACCAGTTGTCCCTCCCGCAGAACGTCACCCGAGGCAAAGGGAATAAACACGCTGGTGGACAGCAGCAACAGTCTCGAAAAAAAGGTCACGCAGACCGCAGGAACCAGGCAGCACACCAGGCACGAGTTGATCAGGTAAACGAGCATCAGCCGATGGAACCCCTGCTGAAACCCGCGTCGGCAAACAAGGGGTGTGCGTCGCGGTGACACCTTGACCTGCTGGACTTCGGCGTCGTCCGGCTTGATCCTGACGACCTTCGCCGTGTGTTCCATCTCCACGGCCTTGTCGAGCGCAATGCTCCATTCCGTGGGGCTCGCTTCCGCACGCGTGACGGGCCGCTTGATCGGCCCGCGCGGTGCTGAAGGACGCTCTGACGGCGCTGGTTTAACACTGGACCGCGAGACACCGGCGGCGTCGCTGTCTGAATCGTCCAGTAATTTCAAAACGAGATCCAGATTGGGATTCCCCGCCTTGGCACCCTGGCCTGGCGGAATGACGCCTGTCACACGAGGCTCGGGAGTCTGGCGATCCTGCTGGGGCGTCGTGTGGCTGCTCCGGTATCCATCCGATTCCCGACGACGCCCCGCAGATCCATGGCCCTCCGTCGGAATGTAATCCAAGGCTGGCGGCTCATTGGACACGGGGACGTCCGGTCCAGTTGCGATTGCCCAGTCCACTGCGGCAAGTTCATAAACGGAAAGCTGGGATTCAAGCGTCTCGTCTTGTCTCACGACGAGCGCGCCCACGGTCCCCGTGATGACCCACCGTTTCGAAGTGCTCCGCTTCAAGAGCGTGCTCTGAGAAATACGCCCCGCATCCAGCAGCCGCTTAAGCTGCTGCAATGACCACGGCCCCAGGATCGAATTGTCCGGACCGCGGACATACCAATCCGCCCACGGAGGCGAAACACGAACGATGCCATGTTTCGGACACTCGATCAGCGGCAGCCGACCTTTCAAAAAAACCTGCCAGAGCCCGTCATCGGGCTGCCGCCAGGTCTGCTCTTCGCCGAGATCACAGACAGGCAGCATGCTGTGACATTGGGGGCATTGCTTGGGGACCGCATCATTACATTCGACCTGCACTTCCAACCGCTGGGTGGCCGATTCGACCTTGATCTCGCCCACAGTCCACGGCGTGATGCTCCCGGCGATTCGCGTGTACAGCTCATGATCCTGCATTCAACGTTCCTCGCATTCACGAGACAGATCATGGCATATGGTGCAAACCAGCCCAGGAGTCACAAACAATCTCGTCGGGATCCCTTCTCCCGACGAACGAGTCGAAATTGCAGAATGTCGTGGTGAAGTTACTCCACCAACTGCCGAGTTTCCAACTAGAAATGATCAATGCGCACATTACAGCATGCATAGTCTGGCTGACAACTCCGCCACGCTTGGCGGCGCTGGATCAATGGCACATTATTTGTGAGCCGCAAGGCGCTAGCCGCGGGTGTATTCTCCATCGTACCTGAAGAACCGGCGGCCATGGACTTGGAATCACCGGCCCTTCAGGTGTAACGTTGCCTTCATCGCTCCGCGTCTAGACAGCCGAACGTGAAGGCGATTGGAATGGTGTGTTACCGTATCCGTCCCAGCATTGCAAAGCATGCGTTTGGTTCTCTGCCAAATCGCCAGCGACAGCCGATCCAACAATCGGCGATCTTCACGCGGAGCGATGAAGGCTACTTGAAACAATGAGTGTTTAGTCCGCGTCCAGTGTCAACGATGCTTGACACTGCAATCTGCGATTACTCTTGAGGTAACTTGCCCGCGATAAACCGTAGGCTTTCGATCAACACGCGAACATGTTGTGCCGTCAGTGACTACGGGTCAAGTTCAATGCGTGCGATTGGATCTTTGCCACATTTCCAGCGACAGTCGATCCAACAATCTGCGATCTTCACGCGGAGCGTGAAGGCGACTTTGACTAACCGCGGATGATTTGTCCCATGCATTCGGCAAGCTTTTCAGGGGTGCAGCTCAGAATGTCCATGCCGGCTTTGCGGCACTTTCCGGCCGTGGTCTTGTTGAAGGCGGGGCGCGCGTTGTAGCCCAGTGCCCCCAGGCCGATCATGCGGATCCCGGTATCGGCCATCACACGAACCTGGCGGACAAGATCCTGTTCGTCTCGCCCTTCAAAAAAGTCCGTGATCAGCACCACGATTGTCCGACCGGGCTCTCTCACCAATTGGTGGCCATATTGCAGAGCCCGGGTGATATCCGTGCCTCCGCCAAGCTGGATTGACAGCAACACATCGACCGGCTGACCGACCTGATCTGACAGGTCCGCAATGGCTGTATCGAACAGGAAGAGAGACGTCTTAACCGCCGGGAGGGCCGCGAAGATGGAGGCCATTACGGCCGAAAAGATGGCTGAATCGAGCATCGAACCGGATTGATCGACCGCGATGATCACGTGCCAGGGACGCTTGTTTCGCTCGGCAGCGAAGAAGAATAAACGGTCCACCAGCAGTTTCCCGGATTCGCCATCGAAATTCTGCAGGTTCCGTCGCAGCGTGGTCTTCAGGTCCAGGTTGCGAAACACCGGCCGTGGCGAGTGTTTGTCGCGGCGAATTGCACCCGTGATTGCCTGCTCGACCTGGATCTGCATCTTCTTTTTTAACTCCTCCACGACCTGCTGGATGATCTTGCGAGCCAGCACGCGCGTCTTCTCGTTCAGCAGATCCTTGTGAGTCAGCAGCGTCTTCACCAGTTCGACACTCGGTTCGATCCGTTCGAGCAACTTCGGTTCATCCAGTAACTCGGCAATGCCGCGTCTTTGGACCAGTTCCCGCTCCATCACTTCGCGGGCCTGGCGGGGGAACAATTCGGAAACTGCTTCGATCCAGTCCGGCACGTTCATCGCGTGACCGGGTTCCAAACTGGCACCTCGGTCGGAAGACCGGCGCGTGCCGCTTCCCCCGGCGTCTCCTTCGGCAAACAGAAACCCGATCAGTTCCTCGACCCGGGCGCAGCCTGCATCGCGTACACACGTGATCTGATGGTCCTCGGCCGATTTCCCCAGGACCAGACGCCAGCGCGCCAGCCAATGTTCGTTGGTGGACATCGATCATAGACTCCATCGACTCATGATTTCAGAAACTTCCCGATCGATGTCGGCGATCAATGTCGCCGCCGCGACGGAGGTCTTCAGTTCCGTCAATTCTTCGGCATCGTCGGCTGACAGGCCGTATTGCCGGGCGACGACCCGCGCCACCGCATCGACCTGGGGAGCCTGCAACAGCTCGAAGGCCGCACGCAGTCGCGGCAGCATCATCAGAAACACGTCCCAGTCCGCCGATCGAAGCAATTGATCGATCGCCACGACGAGCGGTTCCGCACCCAGCATCACGGATGTCCTCGAGACAGCCAGGATGCCATTCAGGAAATCGCCCGCAAACACCATCTGATCCGCACTCGTCTGGGCATAGGCGGCCACCTGGCGGGCCAGTTCCGCAGGTGGCACTTCGCGCAATTCGGCCAGCATTCCCACGAAGGCCCCCCGTAAATAGGGAACCGTTGTCTGGTTGAAGGCCGTTCGGACATGTTCAACAAACAGACTGCGATCCAGAGAAAAGCCACTGGCGTCGCCTCGTTCGTAACGCAGCAGGATCTCGGCCAGTCCCTGCACGCCATTCACAATCATCGCATGCTGCTCATCAGGAGCACTGGCCACATCCGGCAGCGCAAAACAGGCACGGTCGAAGCAACGCACGATCAGGTCACCCAGTTCGGCTCGCTTCAGGTTGCGGTAGATCGCGTACCGATCAATCAGTGCCAGGTGTCCCAGGGCCGCGACCAGCGACGCAAACGCGGGATCCTGATCGACGGCGACTCCGCACAGGTCTTGAACCTCGGTGATCAGCGTCGGCAGGTCCATATCGATCGATTTCCGCAGGTGGCCGCAGACGAGATCCGCCTGGTGACCAGCAACGGCCAGTTGCTCCTGCAGCTTCGACAGGACCGCCGATTCGATGGTATCTCCGTACAGATTCTGTTCGACCAGGGCGGGATCGATTTTCGGGGACCAGCGCAGCGCCCAGCGTTCACGGAACAACAGGCCGCTCGCCAGATCTGGTTGCTGCCTGTCGCGCAGTTCCGCCAGCGGCACGTCCAGAAAGCCAAGCCGGTGCAGGAAGATGCTGCGCCGTTCGTCCAGTGGCTGCCGTTTGTCGAGATCCAGGTTGATCCGCTTCTCGCGATCAAACAATTCCCCCAGGCCCAGGTCGCTCAATTGCCCGTGGAAGTCGCTGACGATCGGCATCCGCCCCAACTTCAAAGTGACCTTGCCAATCTTCGTCCCAATGTTGACGGCATCGATCGCCCGTTGCAGCGGCAAACCTTCGTCGGCCGGATTCCCCTTGCAGCAGCAGGTGATGATGGCATCCTGGATGTCATCCAGAACCGGTTTCGCGCGGCCGCGCAATCCGGCCAGCATCCGTGCGTTCTGAGTGATCGAGATGGCATCGGCCGACGAGACGGGGTAGCCATCCTGACGGGCCTGCTTCAGGACCGAGACCACATATTCGGCCAGCAGGTCTTCTCCGCGTCCCGATCGATTCAGATCCCAACCGGTCTGATAAAACTGCGGGGCGCGATTCCCGGCTCCATACCCCGACAGTTCTGAAAAGCGAAAGAATGAATAGGGGACGATCGTGGTCAGGACGGTCCCCGCCGGGGCCGCGGGCGGCGGAGCAACATCGTCCCGGTCCAGGAACAGGTGCAGTCCGCCACACACAACCATCACCTCGGCAGGATGCAGGCCATCGTCCGTCATCTTCGTGCGAATTGTTTGCAGAAAATGACGCTCGCGTTCGATGGTTCCGTCCTGCACCAGTCGCTCGGGAGCAATCGTCGCCCGAACAGCCGCACAGAACGTCGCCAGTTCACGACGAAAGTGTTCGGGGTCCCCCCGGTCAGTCGTCTCGAATAATGTATCCCACGTTTCGTCCCAGGATTTGTAACCGGCCGCCTGGGCGAGTGATTGATAGAATCCACTTTCGGCAAACAGATGGTCCGAATCGGTGGTCGCCTGTGGCGGCCTGGCGGACAGTTCAGCATCGATCCCGGGGGCTGGCGGCGGACTGGATGCCGGCTTGATCTGAGCAAAATGCGGCAGGTCCATGAACACGACTTCCGCCTTGACCCGGGCGGCCGCCTGCATCGCCACATATTCGGGCGAGTAGGACAGCAACGGATACCAGCAGGCAAATCGTGGCGGGATTGTCTCGCTGGCACTGGCGATCCCCGCCAGACCAAGAACGTTGTCGTCGTCGCGATAGGACGAATACAGCGCGATCGGCGGGCGCGTGTCCACATCGGTGACGTACGGGATCAACTCCTGAGCTTCCGCCGGTCCTTCCAAGAACACGACCTTTGGCCGGCGCTGTGTGATCACCGTTTCCAGGTGATGGGCAACCGCCGCCGAATGGTGACGTACGGGAAACCAGTACAGATTGTCATTCAACACCGCATCCACACGAAGGGCGAGCTGTTCCGCGGACAGAGTGCTGCCGCAGGAAGCGGTTGCTGTCATCGACTCGATTCCAGGCGTTGCCATTGGATCCCTCGTTCGCGCGTTCGCGCAATGCGTTGGTGTCTCATGGCCTGATCACGGCAATTGGCCGGCCAACGTGTCATGGAACTCCTTCCAACCGACGTCCGTCACTCCACGTTTTCGTGCGACCAGCGTGTTGTACTCCTTGAGAATCGCCAGATCCGCCTGATCTTCCTTCACGATCGAACCGACCAGGTTGCGGGCCACGTCGCCGGGGGTGACAGCCCCGCTACCGAAGAACCGGGCGTGCAGTGCCGCATCGAGCGCCACGCCGATCGCTTCGGCGGTCGACAAAGTCGTCGAAGGTTGCTTGATGCTGACCCCCTCGCTGGTCTTTCCCTGTCGAATCTCACGAAACACCGTGGCCAGCATTTGCAGGATCGGAGCGTTGATTTTCACCGGCAATTCGTACTGCGCAATTAATTCCGTTGACCGTTGTCGCACAATCTCGACTTCCGTTTTCTGGTCCGCGACCACAGGGATGTAGATGTAATTGAACCGGCGCTTCAGCGCAGCAGACAGTTCGTTCACACCCTGATCACGGGAATTGGCCGTGGCGATCACATTGAACCCCGGTTTCGCCCAGAGCATGTTGGCGTCGGGCAGTTCGGGAATCGCAATCGCCTTGTCCGACAGGATCGAAACCAGCGAGTCCTGGACATCAGGAACGCAGCGGGTGATTTCTTCAAAACGGAGCAGCGCGCCACCACGCATGGCGATCATGGTGGGTGAGGGAATCATGTTGTCGGGCTTGGGTCCCTCGGCGATGATCCGGGCAATGTTCCACGAGTACTTGATCTGTTCTTCGGTCGTCCCGGCGGTCCCCTGAATCGTCAGCGTTGACGTACCGCTGATCGCCGCCGCCAGGTGCTCCGAAAGCCAGCTCTTGCCGGTCCCGGGTTCCCCAATCAGCAGCAGTGCCCGTTCCGACGCCAGTGTCACGATGGATCGCTCGACAACGCCGTCATCACCGAAGAACTTGCGGGTGATGGGGACGTCGACTTTCTGACCGCGGATTTCAGCCTTCAACGCCTTGCCGCCAATGATGTAGGTCAGGACGGAACGAGGCGACAACCGCCACGCGCGCGGCCGGGGATCAGAATCATTCTGCCGCAACGCTTCCAGTTGATCGGCATACCGGATTTCGGCCGGTTCCCGTAACTGGTCTGACACCGCACTCGCCGAACTGTCGGACTTGGAATTGGATGACTCGTCGCTCTTCGTCGCTGACTTTTTTGCCATGGGGCTCTCCGTTGGCGGCACGGGTATGCAAACTGACTCTTAGAACTTCAAGGATTTCAACAGGGCCTTGTGATCGATCCTGGCCGTCGAAATCGTCAGCAGATTGGGACCAGTTTCGAGAATCGTTGCCAGGGGTTGCAGGATGAATCTCGCACGATCGAAATGCAGCAGGCCGAACAGAGGCGGACGGGTGTCGGATTTCTGGAGGGTGTCCAGTTGCGTGCGCGCGGCATCGCCGTCGGGGCCGGCGGGGACGACGCAGTCCATCTCCAGACCCTGCCAGGTCAGGGGAAAGGTGATCTGACCGTCTCGTGCCGGCCGCGGAACGCCGATGGTCCAGTCATCCAGCACGACTTCGTCCTGCAATTCGACTTCCAGGTCGAAGGGGCTTGGCACATGCTGCTTCAACCGGTGCAGCAACGGTTCCGGTGACCAATCTTGCAGGGAGTTCCACTGTTCAAAAGCTTCCCCCGCCGTGACAGTGCTGGCGTCGGTCAAAGTTACTCGTCCGCCACCGTATTCGTCGGCCGAGACCAGTACGTTGGTGATCGTCAGCACCGTGGGTTCCAGAAAGATGGACGTCTTGAATTTCTGCTTCTGGGGCAGTTGCAGGAACGCTTCGGCCGGCAGGACGTTGTCAGGTTTCAACGGAAAGACGCACGACCAGACCAGTCGCGACGGCATTGCACCTGCAACTTCGCGCAATCGGAACTCGAATGCACAAAAGGACCCCTTCGCCATTTTCTTGGCAACCCCCAGCGTCACCACCTGCAGGAGTTCCACGGGCGTGGTCGCCGCAGTCCACATCAGCCGCGACCACGCCGCCGCGTCGCTGGTTCGAATGGCTTGCAGCATCCCCTGCGCCAGCAGCCAGGCTCGATTCAGGAAAAACGACAGCCGCTTCCCGGAAAACTCATCCTGCTGGCCGACAAACCGTCCCACTTCTTCATTGGCACCGCGCAATGTGGATGCCAGTCGCAACAGCCGCAACCGCGACGCTTCGCGAAAGGTCACTTCGAGTGTTTGTCGCGTCGCCTCGCTGGCCGCAGTCAGCCCTGTTAGCAACAATTCTTCCACGGCTCGAGACAAGTCTGTCAGTTGACGCGTCAACACCTGCTGGTCCGCCGTCGAAAGATTCATTCGTCCTCCTCATCAGACGTCCGATCGAAATCAGCCGGTTGTTGACGATCGATCCCGGCGACGACAGATTCCAACTGCATCGCCGACACACGGATTGTGAGGACCCGTTCGAAGACACGCAACGAAGCTTGAGTCCTGAGAAGTGCGGCTGCGGCTTCACGATGATCTGCGGTCATGGCGTTGATCAGCGTCTCCAGCCGACCAGCAACATGTACAGCCCCGATGCGCTCCAGTTCCGCGTGGAGCGAACGCAGCGGCGTCAAATGCTCGGGCCCGCACACTCGCAGTCCGCGCACCAGCAGAACGTGCAATTCGGAATGGAGTCGATCGAGGGTATCCACAACCTCTGCAATTTCCGACATCGTCTGTCCCCGCCTCTTTGCTCAATCCTCGAGCCCGAACCGCCGGCGAAGCCCCGTCGACGCGCAGCTTGCTCGAAGATCCCTCATTCGCGCGCCGGGATCAAAACTGGCGGCCTGTGGAAAAAAGGGTCTGCTACAGCACTGCAAAATCTTCAGGAATCGTTTCCGTCGGTCGCCAGTCAATCTCGCCTGCCTCGGCTCCCTTGTACTTCAAAAAGATTTCGCTCATCTGGTCCTTGTTCAAGCTCGGATTCCGCGAGGTGCTGGCGGCGATCCACCTGTTCACGATTGTGGGATCCAGTTTACCGGCCTTGGTCAGGCCAACAATCAGAAGCAGCAAGTGCTTGCACAAGGCTCCTTTCAAACCGCCACAGGGCAGCAGGTTCTGGGTGCAGCACGTGAATTCTCCGTCGTGCGACAACGAACACGCATAAACTCGATCCGGCTCGGTCTGGCTCTTCACGATGCCGACAACCCGGTCGCGACTTGTTTCCGACAGCAACCGAAACCGTTCGGCCTTCAGCATCGACACAGCCTTCTTCAGCCGGGATTTATCGATCGACGACTCGATGAGCTTCATGAACTCGGAAAAGTCGATCGGGCTGCTGCTGGCAGCGACCTTGACGATCTTCGACATCCGCGGGTCCTGCCCCTTGGGTCCCTTCCATTTCAACGTGGTGGGGATCGCAAACCCAACCGGAAACCGAGTCTGGCCATCGAACTCGGCCCCTTTCAAATCGCACGCTTCCAGGTCGGCACCGTTCAGGCTGACCCCCTGCAACTTCGCGTCACACAACAGAGCACGACGTAGGCTGGCTCGGACGAGTTCCGATCCCGTCAGATCGACAGACGAGAGATCACAGTCATCAAAGCAACAGCCCGTGGACTTCAGCGACAATGTGGCGTTGCGAAAGTAGGATCGCTCAAACCTGCAGTCCTGACATTGGACGTCGGTCAACGTCGCTCCCCGGAAATGGACATCTTGCGCAATCGTTCCCATGAAGGTGGCCTGCCGAAAACTGGCGCGGTCAAAAGTTGATCCCGAAATGTTCGCCCCGGTGAACTGACACTGCTGAAAGTTTCCGAAATCACCGACAACTTTCAGACGGGCCGCGTCAAAGGTCGACTTCTCGAATGATGAGCTCTCGAGTTTTGCATTGATCAGCGAGGTCTTGTCAAACCTGGAGGGAGCGAAGTTGATCGAGCGGAAGTCGATGCCGTCCAGGTTTTTTCCGCGGCAATCCACGGCCGGAAATGATTTCAGATTGCGGATCTCGCGGCGATTCCTGGCATTCCAGCGGGCGGCGGCATCCGGCAGTTGCAGATCCGCCACAATCGCGGCTCGCTGCCGATCAGCCTTCGCTTCCGCGGTCTGGGCCGCCTTCTGCATCTGACTGGCCGATGGACACGAAATCCCAAACGCTTCACACCAGGCTTCGATTGCCAGCGGTTGCAGTTCCTGATTCACGCCAACATTGATGGTGTTGACCCGAATCGTGTGCGGTTGGGGCACAGCATTGGACCAGATGTTCACGAGCGATACAATCCCCTCTTCAAACGATTGGGAATCGGTCCAGATATCGCGGATGTAGTCCTGCTTCAATTCGCGTGTCCAGGCCGTCGAAACGCGGCCGGTCTTTCGAACCCAGAGTCGTACCGCGTGTCCGGAAACCAGTTCGACTTCGATCCAGGTTTCCAAATAGTCCGCCTCGCCCGCTCGCCGCGAAAACTCCTGCAACAGTGGTCCCGCCGTAGCCGGTTGCTGAGCCATCAGGCCTTTTGCCATTGATCGATCGACATCCGTGAAGTCGACATTGAAAACATTGGCACCCGTGAAGTCGGCCCCCTTCAGATTCGCCCCGTCCAGAGCGGCACCAATCAGGATCGCACCGGACAGGCGGGCATTCGAGAAGTTGCAGCTTTTCAGATTCGCCCCCGAGAGATCGGCGTCGGTCAGGTCCGCATCGGAAAAATCCGCATTGGACAGATCGGCTCCTTCGGCATGGAAGGAATTCAGGCAGGTTCCGCGAAAACGAGCCTGCCTGGCGGGTGTCGAGCGGAGCGTGGCATCGGACAGATCCGCCTTGTCAAAAACCGCCTCGTTCAAGGTCGATTCTTCGAGCACAGCGCCGATCAAGCGTGCTCCCGTAAAATCCGCCCCCGTCAGATTCAACTTGGCCGAATACAGGGAATTCAAGCACGCGTTCCGGAACGGGACCTGGCGGGCATCCAGATTATTCAGCCGGGCATTCGTCAGGTCGGCACGATCAAAATTGGACCCGACAAGATTCGATTGAGAGCCTCGAATCCTCACCAGTTTCGCACCGGTGAAGTCGCTGGAACAAGTCGAGATGAACTCACTGCCTGACAAATCGGAGTCACGGCAGGTGCAATCAACCAGTTCGTGAAACCGCGCAAACAGCCTGGCTCCATCCATGTTGGAGTGTTCGATCCGGGCGAACTCGTAGGGCTTATCGCAATCGGTGGGCAATGTGGTGCCGGAGAGGTCTGCGTGGCAAAGATTGACATGTATCAATGGAGCCGGCGATAAATCCTGTCCCTGCAGACGGACTCCATCGAGCGAGTAACATCCCGGACTGGGACGTACGCTCCCTTCATATCCCGCCGCACTCAGGATCTGACGAAGTAGCAACTGGCCTTCCGCGCCTGCTTCCAACAAGACTCGCGCGTCATCATCGGTCGGCACCAGCCTGGCTCGCAGTTGTGGAAAATCGAGAACTTCAACGGACGCGCCTTTCGAGTTCCATTGGGCGACCTTTTTCTCCTCGGGGGATTTGCCTGTCACACTCTTGACCACCAGGATATTGACATCCGCATCCAGCGCGTCGGAAACATGGCCGCCAACCGCCGTAATCCCGGGCGTGATCACTTCAGGTGTCATCCCCCATGTTTTGTCAAATCGTCCGGCGAAATGAATCCGTTTACCGGCCAGCTTAAACGCCAATGGGGGCACAGCCACGATCACTTTGGGTTTCTTCTTGGCCATCCATCAGTTCCGGGCATGTGGATCAAACGTGCTGAATTACAACGCAAAGAAATCTTCCGGAATCGTTTCCGTGGGTCGCCAGTCGATCTCACCCGCTTCGGCCCCTTTGTAGCGCAGCAGCGTTTCGCTCATTTGATCCTTGTTCAGGACCGGCTTCTTGAAGCGACTGCTGGCAATCCATGCGTTCAGCATCGAGGGATCGGCTTCCTCGGCCTGGGTGATCCCAATGATCAGGACCAGCAGATGCTTGCACAGCGCACCGCGCAGGCCACCACAGGGATTCAGGTTCTGAGTACAGCAGGCGAACTCACCGTCCTTGTTCAGCCGACACGAATAGACCAGATCCGGATCGTTCTGACTCTTCACGATTCCCGCCAGATGATCGGACGTTGCCTCAGCAAACAGTTGGAAACGCTCGGCCTTCAACATCGACAAAGCCTTCTTCATCCGCTCCCGATCAACGCTGGCCTCCATGATCGACATGAATTGAGTCAAGTCGATCGGCCCGGCTGCCGCCGCGGCAACCGCTGCAGTGGCGCGGGGATCCAACCCCGTTCCCTTCCAGACCATGGTCTCGGGAATCGTGAACCCCTTGGGAAACTGAGTTGCCTCGTCAAATTCAGCCCCTTGCAGGGAACTTCCATTCAGTTTGGCTCCGATCAGATTCGCCCCTTGTACGTGTGCCGAGGCCAGATTGGCACCGGTCATATTCGCTTTGGAAAACACGGCCAACTGCAGATAGGCGGAACTCAAATTGGCAGAGGTCAGATCCGCCCCCGTGAAATCGCAGTTTTCAAAATGACTCCATTTTCCCGTGAACTGCAGTTTTGCTTTCCGAAAGTTCGAGTTTTTATAAGAACCAAAATCGAAATCGGCCTCCACCAGTGATGCGTTCTCAAAGTTGCCGTTCTCGAAGTGCAGCGAGCTGAAGTTGATTCCGTCCAGGATCTTGCCGTCCAGTTTTGCTTGTGGAAACGATTTGATGGTCTGCAGGTCCAGGTTGTTGCGGGCATTCCAGCGCTCGACCCCGTCGGCCAATTCCAGGTCGGCCAGAATGGATCCGCGCACCTTGTCCTTGTCGGCCTCCGCATCCCTGGCCGCCTGTGCCAGTCCCGCTTCATCCGGACAGTCGATCCCATAGGTCTCACACCAGGCCTCCATGGCCAGTTGTTTGAGCTTGCGATTGATCAAACCCACCTTGGTTCCGGTGGCCGCGACGGTCTCCGGGTGCGGAATTGCCGAGGGCCACATCCCCACGACGGCGATCATTGCGTCCGCCACAGTCTTTGCCTGCTGCGACCAGTCCGACAGCGTATCTGCCCATAAATCACGTGAAAACGATGCGCGAATCCGTCCGCCAAGTTCCACGCGCAGTCGTAAACGCTCCTGTGAAGCCTGGATCTCCATCGTGGTGACAAAAGCCTTCGCCTGCTTGCAAAGGTCTGACAATTCCTGCAGTTTGGGGCCGATCACCAGTTTTTTGGCTGGAGTCGTCGACAGGCCAATTGTCCCGGCCGTGGAAGCCCCTGTGAAATCGGCCTGCGAAATGTTCGCTCCGGTCAAATCGGCTCCGTCAAGATTCGCCCCGATAAAACTGGCGTTCATCAGCGTCGCGTTGCACAGTTTCGCCTGAGTCAGATTGCATCCGTCAAAATTCGCCCCGACCAATTCTGACCCCGACAGATCCGCATTGGCAAAGTCGGCCCCTTTGAACTTCGCGTTCTTCGCTTCGACAGACTTCAGGCATGCTCCCCGAAAGGAAACGCCAGTCGCCACCACAGATTCGAGCTTCACGTGAGTGAGGTCCGCGTTGTCAAAAGTGGATCCGGTCAGGTTGCACTTCGTAAAATGCATGCCTTTCAACGTGGCATCGGTGAAGTCGCTGCTGCAGCGAGATTTGTCCTGCAGAAAACCGACCCAGCACTGCGACAGGTCCGCCCCCCGACAGGAACACTCCAGCAGATCGGGAACAGTCATGTCAATTCGCGCCCCGTCCAGTTTGCAGCGGGTCATTGTCCCGATGCTATAGGATTCCCGCTGTGTGTTGATGTTGTTGGTGGTATTGCTGAGATCCGAGTCTTCCAGATCGACGCACCACAGCGGAACCGACGTGAGATCCAGCCCTTTCAATTCGACTTTACGGGCGACGAACGGTCGCTGCGTTCGTGTTGCCTGATACTCACTAAAACCCGATCGCATCAGCCGCTGCTGTAACAACGAATGCCCCGGGGGACCAGCCTGCAGCATCGCCTGCACCTCGTCTCCCGTCGGAGTCAGCATGGCGTGCAATTGCCCGGCATCCAATACTGCGATCGAAGCCCCCTTGGCATTGAGCTGCGCAACTTTCTTCTCGTGAGAAGAGGCTCCCGTGATTTCCTTCAGCACCAGGAAATCCGTGTTCGCAGCCAACTTGTCCGCGACCGTTCCCCCTTCGGTCGTCACCTGGGCTTGCAGCGAATCCTGCGTCAACGAACCCCATTTTTCAAATCGCCCCGCGAAGACAATCGTCTTCCCGGCCAGCTTGAGGACTTCCCAGTTCACGGTGGCAATCTTGCTGATCTTCTTGGCCATGATGGACTCCGAGTTAATCAGTGGTCTGAGTGGCAGTCGTTGAGCGAATCGGGCTGGCTGACAGAGCTTGACGCATTGATTCTATCGCGGTGCACCAACTTGAAATTCTGTGGAAGGATCTGGATGCCAAGCAATTTCAATGAACTCTGCACCAACCAATCCACCTGCCAGGACGGCTTCCTTGAGCGGTTCAGCGACCAAGCAATGATCGAACCGTACTCCTTCACCCGTGACACGGAAGATGACCTTTCCGAACAGATCCCGCTCGCGAAATGCGAACCGGTGGATGCGCGTGGCAACCTCCTTCATACCGTGATACGAAGTTTTCGAACCAGGGGCGAGGGGAACTCGGTCGAGCACATTCAGCAACCAGAGTGGCTCACCGTTGACAATCTCGACCGGCAGAGCTTCGACAGACTCGCCGACGACCGAATGGATTACATCCCAAGCACGCGGCGAAACGATCGGATGAGTACTGAAGCCGTAGAAGTCGCCCGACCGATCACGGGGAACGATACGAAGTTTTAAGGGCAGCCACCTCTCCCCGATACGTTCGGTGACGTCGCATTGTCTGTCGTTCTTGGTCGTCCAAGGCTCCACATTTTGAGCCCAATCCCAAGGTGAATCTCCTTCAGAATCACATTCGGGGACGAAGAGGAATAACCGCATGCAAGTGGGGGAGTCGCAATAGAGATGGAAAACTCTCGAAAGTTGCAAAAAACGTCGAAAGCATGAAGTGCCGTTTTTGACGCAACTCTTTGCAGCAAAAAGGAAGCGGGTGAAGGGAATCGAACCCTCGCCTAAAGCTTGGGAAAATCAGCTCGATTCGCTGGCGACTCGTGAAAAACAGGGAAACCTCCAGTTTTCATGGGTCAAATCAGCTCATCCGGTGCATGCGATTTCAGCCTGTTTTTGATGTGATACTCAGTTCGGGTATCAGAGTTTTTCGATGATCTGGTAGACGGGGTCTCCAGCTTCAAATGCACTCACGTTCGTGATCCAGCCTTCGTTTTTTCCGATGACAACGAACTTGTCCTGCAGCTCCTGTTCTCCCTTTTTGTTCGCGACTCGGAACTGAATTCGAGTGGCTTTGAACGGGGCCAGCTTTCGCAAGTGGGCAGCAAGATCGTGATCGGCCGATAGATCACAGTCGGAATCGGAGATCTCCTTGTACCACTTGACGACGGTGATCTTGTCGTTTCCGTGCTTCTCCTGGAGCTGCCCGAGGATGTTGCTCTGAAGCGGCGTCGACCCAGAGCACCCGCAAGCGAGTACCACAGCGATGGCGGCGGCCAGTCTCATGCCCGCTCCCTTTTCGCTGCTGCGATCCCCATGTCAATGTTTTTCAGCCCGTGCTTGATGGTGTTCACGCCAACCGGGATCTTCTTGACTCCGTCCACCCAGACTGACTTCAGCTTGTACTCCCGCATCGCTGCCATCAGGCCATCTAAGTCCTTTTTCAGGCCGAAGATAATCTCCGACCATTGCTTGAGCTGATCCAGCGTTAGATCCGCTCGACGCGACGCATTACTGTCTTTTTCTCTCGGCATGATCTGTCCAAAGTCTGAGTCAGGCCCGTCCTTGAGTAAATTATTTTCAAAATCCTTACCCGTTCAGTCAATTGGAGTTGCGAGTTTTGTCTAAGTTTTTTCTAAGTTTTTGCTGAGTTATGTCTTGCATGGCTCTAAGTTAGAGATTACCTTTTCCGCACCACACCAACACCACACCAACACAAAACAACGAGCAACGGATCATGAGCAACTGCACAAATGTACAGGTTTTCGGAAATCTCCTGCGGAATCGCAGTGATGTGCAAGTCATTGAATGCACTGAGAACGAGGCATGTTCCGCTGGTTTGTGGGCTCTTGAAATTAGTTCGGGGCGGTGTGTTGTCGGTGCGGACTGTCGCCTTGTCCGTCAAGAAACGGAACGCTTGCGTGGTCTTACCCTGCAGCAGGCGATCTCGCAAATTGAATCGGGGGCCAAATGATGGAACCCCCGGTCAGCATCCCGGTTTCAAAGATCCCGGCAGCAATCGCCGAGATCACCGGGCGAGCCCCTTCTATCGCGTCTGTCAAGCGGTGGATTCGCGACGGTTCTCGCGGCGTCAAACTGCAGGTCGGTGGCCCGATGCACTTCCGGTTCACTCGCCCTGAGTGGATCGAGGAGTTCCTGCTGAAGTGTGGAAACGCGAAGACTGAGAACGAGGCACAGACGGAAAAGCTTGTCGCTCACTCAGAATCGATCGAGCGTGCCCGTGAGATCCTCGCGACTGAGTTCGGGTTCAAGCACCGGAGGAAAGCATGATTTGCATCACGAATGGATGCGGTCGAAAACAACGTAGTTGCGGACTGTGCAGCGGCTGCTATCAATCCGCGTTGAAGCTCGTCAACTCCGGGAAAACAAGCTGGAGGACGTTGGTTCGGAAGGGCCTGGCGAAACGCAGCAAGCGTGGCCCGCAAGGAAAGTTCCCCATCAGAAAGGATTCAGAATGCTCGTCCTCACCCGCAAGACAAAAGAAAAAATCTTCATCGGCGAATCGGTCGTCGTGACGTTGCTGGAGATTCGAGGCGACAAGATTCGCCTCGGAATCGAAGCTCCGAAAAACGTCTCGATTCTCCGCGGTGAAGTCAAGGAAGCAATTGAACTCGCAGAAATTCAACAGCAACGAAAGGAAAACCGTGATCTCCCCAACGACTGAACTACCTGACATCGACAGCGACGATGACCCGCTCGCCGGGTTCGGTCTCGACTTCGACACTGAAGTCGCCGCTGTGCAGTCCCGGTGCGATGTCCCGGCCGAAGACAGGATCCGCGAAGCGACTGAGCGACTGACCGAATCGTCAAATCGCGTCGCCGAGTTTCTTGCAAAGCCTGCGACCGGCGAACCGCTGTACCTGGATCTCGAAACCATCCCTGACTTTTCGCGGATGGACGCGTTTGACCTGGAGCCCCTGCCGGTCCTTCCGCCGGTGGACACGCAGGATCAGCTCCTGCCTGCCGACCAGTTCCTGTCTCAGACCGTCCCGGAGATCGAGGCCTGGCTCGCAAAGCACAACCCGCCGCGAGAGTGGCTGGATATCGCTCTCGATCTCGAAAAGAGCGGAAAGGCCCGAAAGGGAGTGATCGAGAAGTTTGACTCTCACGATCGTCGAATCGCGTCAATCGTCGGGGCCGAAGAGAAGCGGATCAAGAAGATGTCGGTTACGCCGATGATGTGCCGTATCTGCTCGATCTCCTGGGCAGTGGGTGGTGACAACCCGGTGTCGATCTACGCCGGGGACGATCCAATGATGGAACGCCACCTGCTGGAAATGGCGTGGAAGATGCTGTCACGGTGCAGGCCACTCATCGGGTTCGGTGTTGGCGGATTCGACACCCCAGTCCTGATTGCCCGGTCGATGATTTTGGGTGTTCACCCGGCCAAGATGATGGATCGCAGGAAGTTCGGATCGGCGGATGTCCTGGATCTCTGCCAAGAGCTTTACGGCAACGGATGGGGCGAAGCGATCGGACTGAAGCCGACTTGCCGGTCGCTGGGTATCGAGCCGGAAATGCCGGATACCGACGGGTCCGAAGTCTACAAGCTGTTCAAGGTCGGTGACGCTGAAAAGATCACCGCCTACAACCGTAGTGACGTGCGGCTCGTCCAGCGACTGCACCGGGAAAAGATGGTTGGCTATTTCTGTGCGTGAAAGGTGCCGACATGGAAGTCCTGCTGAAAATGCTGCTGGCAATCGGAATCGGAGTGATCCTGTACCTTTTGTCGTTTGATGTCGATTGAACTTTTTTTCAAATCTCCTGACTTAGACCTATTTTAGAAAGAGTAAAATGAGCAACGGCCTTTCGGTAATTCAAGACCCTCTGACGTTCGTTGGTAAGCTTGGGCAGTCGTTCGCGGCGTCCGGGATGTTCGGATGCAAAACCCCTGAGCAAGGTCACGTACTCGCTCTCCATTGCGTAATGGAACAGCAGTCCCCGCTCACGATCATGCAGACGTTCCACTTCATTGAAGGCAAGCTGTCGATGCGTGCCGACGCCATGCTGGGACGTGCGAACGCGGCCGGGTTCCGTCACAAGGTGATTTCGCGAACTGCAGAACTGGCGACGATCCATCTGGAAGACAGCGATGGCGACGGAACCGAGTTCAGTCTCTCCTGGGCCGATGCTCAGAAAGAGCCATTCACGAGGAAAAAGGACGGCGGACTGAAGGACAATTGGGCGACTCCCCGCGTCCGGATGCAAATGCTGTGGGCTCGCGTCGTAAGCGACGCCGTTCGGACGATGTGTCCGGGGATTGTCTGCGGTGCTTACACGCCGGAAGAACTGGACGACAGCGACCCCCTTCCCGCTGGTGCCATTGAGGGCGAGATCGTTCAGCCTGCTTCCGCTCCTGCAACTGCCCAGGCCGCAGAACCGGCGAAGCGAACCCGTAAGCCGAAAGAGCCAGCCGAACCTGTCGCTTCCACGCAAGCCGCCCAGGCACAAACGACTGCCGACCCTGTCGTCGAAGCCACGGCGACTCCCGTTGCGAGCGACAGTTCGGCCTCACAGTCAATCGCGAATGCTGTCCAGTCCGCGAACCCAGCGGCCAGCACTCCCGCCGCGACTGTTCCGACCACTCCAGCGACCCAGTATCCGCAGGCGGTGATCGACATTATTCAGCTCCGCGACTATGTCGACCCTCGCTGGCCCGCCGAAAGCAAGCATGGCAACTGGGCGAAGCTGTGGCCCGCTGTCAAGAACTCGCTGAAGATGGATTCCTCCGTCAGCGACGAAGAGGCGATTGTCAAGATGCCCCAGGCCCTGCGTGACAAGCTGCTCCAGTGGCTGAACGCACAGCGGATCGTCGTCGACAGGCTCACCGGATCGAACGACCTGAACACCTGGGCAAACCAGAACCCTACGACGTCAGCAACGCAGAGCTGAGCCCTGTCCTGCGTGACGCTGCGAATCGGCACGGGTTCCAGCGACTCAATGATGCGTGCCTCGTGACGCTTGGTTATCCGCTGGTGATGGTTCACCAGCAAACAGAACTCAACACGGTATTTCAATTTCTGAAACGACAAGGAACTAGCAAATGAGTAACGATTTCGCGAGTGATCTCCCGACTGCCGATGACAATTTCGACGACGGATTCGGCTCCCCCGAGTACGGTTTCGACGACATGGACGCCGGTGGGGCCGACGCCAATAAAGTGGGTAGTGGTTCGCTGCGAGTGGACAAAAAGGGCTGGTATCTGTTTCGCATCGAAGCGACCGCGAAGCCGAAGCCGTACCACGACGACGACATGAGCAAGAAGCGGGCTCCGTCTGTCGGACTCGTGATGCACGTTGAAGCCAGCGACAACGGCACTCCGCCTGGTGCTGTTCAGTTTCATGACTTGGTGCTCGGCGGATACGGCGGCGGTCCACCGGAAGACTGGCAGCGTGACCAGACTTTGAACTTTCTTGTCGGTGCCGGTGTTCTGATCAAGCAGGGAGAGAAGGTCATCGACCCGGAAACAAATTCGACGATAGTGAAGTCGTCCACCCTGGCTCCACGGTTGAACGGCCTGCGGGTGTTCGGAAAGGTTGAACTCTCCCCTGCGCGTCCCAAGAAAAAGGACGGACTGGAGCAACTTGACAAGGATGGAAACGTCGTCATGTACGCGGAGCGACTGGAGTTTCCGTTCGGTCGCGGGATCTTCGCCGTGAACATGAAGGAAATCGCTCACCACAAATGGGCCGATGAAGCCCTGAAAGCTGCGGGAATCGTCCGCAACGCGAAACCGAATGCTTGACTGTTGGCGTGCCACTCGTTGTGGCAGCGGGTGAGGTGAAGCGAACCCGCAACGTCGACGTTCCCAGCGGCCGGTCATCGTGATCGGTGCGAGTTAACACAGCACGGCCGATCTATCCAGTAAGCCGTTCAGGGCGTGGCAGCTCGCAACGCTGGGGTTTTTGTGAAACCAGACCGGCCGGAAACGGTCGGGTCCCTGTCGAACCCATGGCTGATTGTTTCGGCCTAAATCAATCGCGATGGCATTGAAGGGTGGCATCGCAAACTTCCTGATTTGCGGGTTCGGCAGGGGCGAATTGAATCAACAATCATGTCCAACCAACTTCAAGAACTCCGCGGCACGTTTCGACGCCTCGCCTGGGCCTCCAAGGGCGAAGGTCGTCGGTTCTGTATCGCTTCGGTTGACGTTGAAGTCGCGACATCAGGCGAGATCCCATACGTCGAAACAGTCTCAGTGAAAGGCGATGCTGATCCAAATGAGTTCGTCCAGGGCCTCGGTTATCGATTCTGGGGAAAGTCCGAAAAACCAAATGAATTCGGCAAGCAGTTCGCCTTCAAGCAGCTCAAGCGAGACGAACCTCACTCCCGAGTCGCGGTCGTCGGATATCTCACCCGCTTCGCGACAGGCATTGGCCCGGTCTTCGCCTCACAACTCTGGGACGCTTTCGGAACCGACGCCGTTCGTGTTCTGCGAACTGATCCAGATCGTGCGGCACTGGCAATCGGAATACCCGCTAGCCGTGCGAGGGATGCAAGTCAGGCCCTGAACTGCGACGGTCAGAATGAGGATTTGAAGCTCGAGCTGGTCCAGCTATTCGACGGGCGAAAGTTCCCGAAAAAGCTGATTGAGATCGTGATCAAGAAATGGGGCCTGTCTGCTCCCCAGCGAATTCGTCGCGACCCGTTCACGCTCCTGGTGAATCGTCTTCCGGGCTGCGGGTTCGCTCGCTGCGATCGGCTGTATGTCGACCTTGGACTGCCACTGGATCGACTCAAGAGGCAGTTCGCGTGCATCTGGAAATCACTGAAGGATGACGGCGACGGTCATACGTGGCACCCGATTGACGTTGCTGCAAAGGCCGTCATGCAGGGCGTGTCGGGATTGACCGAAGGAAAGCTCAACTGGCAGCGGGCGGTGAGACTCGGCGTCCGGGCCGGGTGGCTTCGCGTGCGGAAAGACGACGCCGGGAAGTGGTGGATTGCGGAAGCGAAAAGGGCTGATAACGAGGCAAGTGTCGCGGCTGACATGCGACGCCTGATGGGCAGCAGTGGTGCGAAAAGTGAGGAACTAGTCACAGAAACTCTCCGAAGTATCGGTAACCATGAGGAACCTGCAATTGGCGAAACCAATACCAATTTGAGCTGCTGCCCATCATGGCCTGATCCTGACGACATCTCCGGACTGACGGATCACCAACGCGACCAACTAAAACTCGCCTTCCGTGGCCCACTCGCAATCCTGACCGGAGATCCAGGGACCGGCAAAACCACTGCAGTCTCCCTGCTGATCCGCCATCTGTGCAAGACGATCGGATCGCACAACATCTACGCTTGCTCACCAACGAACATGGCGGCGAAACGACTTCGGACGGTCCTGTCGGGCGATGGCGTTCAGGATGTCGTCGTCACCACTTTTCACAAGTTACTCGGAGCGATGGGCAATGGACACGACGGGGTCACAGGATGGGACTTTTTTTACAATCGACGCAATCCACTTCCTTGCAAGGTGCTACTCGTCGACGAAGATTCGATGCGCGATGTTGATATCTCGGCAAGCCTACTGGAATCTCTCCGTGACGGTACGCTCGTCCTGTTTCTGGGAGACACCAACCAACTCCCCCCAGTCGGACATGGTGCTCCGCTTCGCGACGGGATCGCAGCCAGAATTCCTCATGGGCATTTCACAGAAATCCTTAGAAACTCTGGATCAATCACCGAATTCTGCAGAGCTGCCCGCGAAGGAAAGAGGCCACAACCGCCAGTCGTCATCAACATCGAAGCGGGGCTCAATTGGAAACACTTCGAGGCATCACAACCCGCCTCCCAAAAGTCGACGCTTTCGACGCTACTAAAATCACTGAGCAGCTTCACGATCGACGGCGTCAAGGTCAACCCGATTCGCGATGCTCAGATCATCGTCGGACTGAACGAAAAGGGTGACTTGTCACGAGCGTCCATCAACGTACTCGCCCAGTCGATCTTGAATCCGCTCGGTGCTCAGGTCGACGGGAACAAGTTTCGCGTTGGCGACAAGGTCATTTGTCAGGACAACTGCAAGCTCAAGCCTTACGTCGATCCGCTCGAAGACGACGGATTCAGCGAGGACGACGACAGTCTTCAGGAATTCGTCAGCAACGGCGAAATGGGCATCGTCACGGAAGTCCACAAGAAATTTTCCGTTGTGCGACTCGACGATGAGCGGGTCGTTCGCGTGCCAGCGGCGAAGGGCGAAGAAGATTCAAACGGGAACTTCGATCTCGCCTACGCCGTGACGTTCCACAAATCGCAGGGTTCTCAGTGGAAGATCGTGTTCCTGCTGAGCGACCGAGCTGCAAACAGGCTAGGCAGTCGAGAGTTGTGGAACACGGGCGGCAGTCGACCGACTCACTTGCTCGTCACGATTGGCGAGCTGGCAACGATTCAGAGGCAGTGCCAGCGCGTGGCATTGCGGGACCGAAAGACGTTTTTGAAGGAGTTGATTTGCGATGGCCAAGAGTAAAGCGGAGAAGCCTACGGGGTCGTGCAATTGCATCGATCAAGTGAATGCACAACTGAGGGGATCTAACGCCAAGCTTTCTCAGGGACTGCAAATCGACTTCAAGACAGGCAAGTCAAGCATGTCCCCGCCAATGCTGGTGGCGGAGAAGATTGACAGCAAGATCAAGAAGCGACTCCCTTCGCTGCTGTGTTCGTTCTGCCCGTTCTGCGGCTCGAAATATCCAGAGTGAAATCGTGACTGACGCTCCCGCCCACTGCCCATTCACTGTATTGATCGACACCCGCGAGCAAGCCCCCTGGTCGTTTCGTGGCCTCACCACAAATGCCGACAAGGGCTATCGCCCGCTCGTGATCGACTGTCGTTCGGCCACGCTACCCACCGGTGATTACTCGATCGCAGGATTCGAATCGCGGATCGCGATCGAGCGTAAATCACTGTCGGATGCGTTCTCCACGTTCACTCATGATCGAGAGCGGTGGACGCGGGAGTTGGAGCGGATGCGGTCGTATGAGACTTGTCACGTCGTGATCGAGGGGAGCTTCGAGGAATTGTCCGCTGGCCCTGTCAAAGTGGGTGGTGCTGCGGTCGGAAAGGCGGTCGTTCGCTCCATCATGGCGTGGTCGATGCGTTACCAGAATGTCCACTGGTGGCCGATGGCAAGTCGTGAAATGGCCGAAACAGTAGCGTTCCGTTTGCTGGAAAAGTTCTGGGAGGAGGATCAGTGGATAAACAAGGAACTGGGCAAGTTGAGCATCGAATCAGAGTCACAAAAGACACCCCGACGTTCGCGGGGAAGCTCAAGGCAGGCGAGGAGCTTGTTGTCACAACAATAAATGCCCGTCGCCCTGGATCCGTGAAGAACACGATCTGCATGCTCCCGCCTGAGGCGTTTGAATTCGTAGTCCCGACCTCTGCTCCTGCCGCAGAGGCGATCGAGGATGACCCACTGGCAGGACTGGGGTTTCAGTTATGAGCGATCAATTCGAGGATCTTGACACCGATGATGAAATTCAGCGCTGGATCTACGCATCCCGGAAGAGGGTTGGCGAGACCGTGCGTGAGGCACTCACCACAAAGCCAAAGGAAGCGGTCGATCACCCCGCTCACTACAACGCAGGCAATATCGAGGTGATCGACGCAATTGAGGAATGGGGGCTCGGGTTCTGCGACGGAAACGTCGTGAAGTATGTCGCTCGCCATCGTCACAAGAATGGGCTGGAAGATCTCAAGAAGGCTCGTTGGTATCTGAACCGTCTCATTTCAAACATGGAAAAGGAAGCAAATGGATCTCAAGTTCAAGTCAACAGTTGATGTCACGCAAGTCCAGTTGATGGGCGGTGATCACATGGTAGTTGCTGCGGCGAAGGTTGCCACAACAGGCACCGATGCCATGGCCTTTGCGAACGTCACATCCGATGACAATTTCGGCCTGATCAACTACCTGATGAAGCATCGCCATGGAACCCCATTCGAGCATGGGGCCGTCACGTTTTTTGTCCATGCTCCAATTTTCGTCTGGCGGGAGTGGCATCGCCATCGAATCGGATTCAGCTACAACGAAGAGTCCGGTCGATACAAGCAGCTCGAGCCCTGTTTCTACCTGCCTGATCGTGAGCGGCCCATGATGAAGGTTGACGGGTGGAAGCCAGGCCGGCCGAAGTTCGTGCGGTGCGAGGACGACCGCACGTTCCAGGTCCTGTGCGACGGACTGAAGCGATCGTACACGGAAGCGTATCGCATCTACGAAGAGAACCTCTTCCTCAATGTCGATCCCGGCCTGGCTCGCGACTGTCTTCCCGTTGGCGTCTATTCAGGGTGCTGGGTGACATGCAATCCGCGTTCGTTGATGGCGTTTCTTTCACTGCGAACCTGTGAGCCCGAAGCCGCGAAGTTCGTCAGCTACCCACTCTGGGAAATCGAACTCGCCGCACGGGCCTGTGAAAAAATTTTCGCCGAAGCGTACCCACTGACTTACCGGGCATGGCAAGAGAACGGGCGGGTTGCACCTTGATCGATTACAAATCATTCATCGCCGGGAAGCGGACCTACAAACCCGACTCCGGCATCCACGTCGAACCGGACGCACTTAATCCGCTCATGCACGAGTGGCAGGGCGATTGCGTTCGGTACTGGTTGCGACGCGGCACAGCGGCCGGGTTCGAGGAATGCGGGCTCGGCAAGACGCTGCAACAGCTCGAATGGGCATTCCATGTTGCCCGGCAGACTCGCGGAAACGTGCTCATCCTCTGCCCGCTGGCGGTGGCACAGCAGACGCTCCGTGAGGCTGAGCGGTTCCAGATCGGTCGCGGGTGGCTCCCCATCGCAGTTGCGAAAGCACAGGACGAGATCCCATTCACAAATGGAATCGTGATCTCCAACTACGAAAAGCTGGCGAAGTTCGACACTACGAAATTCGCCGGGATTGTCCTGGACGAGTCGTCGATCCTGAAGTCGTTCAACGGGAAAACCAAACAGGCTCTTTGCTCTGCATTCGAGGGAGCTCGATTCAAGCTGGCCTGCACGGCAACCCCGGCCCCGAACGATCAGCTTGAACTAGGGAATCACTCGGAGTTCCTGGGAGTCCTGCGTTCCTGCGAAATGATCATGCGATGGTTTATCAACGACAGCATGAACGCGGGGAAGTATCGACTAAAGGGCCACGCCGAAAAGGACTACTGGGAATGGGTCAGTAGCTGGGCGGTATCGCTGGAGTCGCCTGCAGATCTCGGCTACCCAGACGATGGGTATGTCCTGCCGGAGCTGGAGATTCACGAGCATGAAGTCGACGTTGACGATCCGCCCGCCGAGAAGGGCCAGTTGTTCAGCAATGAGTCGATCAACGCCACATCGATCCATCGCGAGAAACGTCTGTCCTGTGGAGCACGGGCCGAAGTCGTTGCGGGCTTGGTGAACAACTCGACCGATAGCTGGGTCGTCTGGTGCGACACTGACTATGAAGCCGACGAGCTGGCCAAGCGAATCCCTGACGCTGTTGAGGTTCGCGGATCGTACCCGGATGGAAAGAAGATCATGCGTATTGATCAATTCTCACTGGGGATTGCTCGCGTGATCATCACGAAGCCGGAGATCTGCGGGTTCGGAATCAACTGGCAGCACTGCAGTCATGCGGCGTTCGTCGGGGTGAGCTACTCGTTCGAGCGGTTCTATCAGGCGATCCGTCGACTGTGGCGGTTCGGTCAGTTGATGCCGGTTCACTGCCATGTCGTCAACTCCCTCGCGGAGCACATCGTCTGGAGAACCGTGAAGCGGAAGGAACAGGAGCATCGGCTCATGAAAAAGAGCATGAGTCAGGCGATGCTGGCGAGTCAGATGAATAACGTACGCGGATCAAACTTGAAGCTGGGGAGTTACCAGCCTGGGCAAAAGCTGATCCTTCCTGAGTGGATGAAGGCGAGGGCGTGATGAAGAAATGCGATGAGTTGAGCAATCTGAAAAGCTGTCTATCAAAGGCCAGGAACGACGAGCGGATCTTTGTTCTACTGGAAAGAGACGAGGCCGCTCCAGCTGCAGTTGAGGCATGGGCCACAGAGAGGGTCCGCATCGGGAAAAGCCGCGAAGATGACCAGGAAATCACTGAGGCTAAAAACTGGGCCCATGAAGTGCGGAGAGATAATCCGCGACTCGGCAGAAATCGATCCGGAAATGCAATCCTCTGTCGTGCATCTGGTGAAACAGATTCTCCGTCAGCGGCGATTGTCAGGACGTCATCAGAGATTCGATCGTTCTTCATTCATGAATGGCTGGGTGGCGAAGGGAGCGAGCTGGATGACGCAATGGCAAGACTGGAGGAGCACGACTGGGAAAACGGCCTGCTCGACTGGGAGTTGGAAATGGGTTCAGTCACTCTTGAGGATGTATACCTCCCATGAGCGACAAAATCGCCCGCCTTGTGTCCCAGTACGACCAGGATCTCGCGACGGCCGTCGACTGGTGGAGGTCGAGATCCGTGGAAGATCGCATTAACCTGCTTCGCCTGCTGTGCGACCGGAGAGTCCCGATCACAGCATACAAGGGACTCAACGACGAAGCGCTCAAGATCCTGCGGGACCTGGCAGCACTGGCAGTGGCAAGGCTCGTGATCGGATCAGGCCCTGAAGATGAGGTTGTGTTGTGAAAAATGAGCCCCACAGAATTTGCGTGGTTTGCGACTCAAAATCGTTCCTGACGGTTTGCTGGATTTGCCATTTGATTCCGCCGTACGTTGATCGGCAACTCAGGGCAAAGCCAACAGACAACTCTTGCGTTATCAACTGGAAAAAATCCTACGAAAGAAACTGAAATGGACTGCCTGAACCAAGAGCACGGTAAAGACTGGTCAATGTATCACGGCGACTCCTGCGAAGTGATCAAGGGAATCCCGAGCAACTCGATCGACTTCACGATTCACTCCCCACCGTTTTCTACGCTGTACATCTACAGTGAGTCTGAGGCCGACATGGGGAACTGTCTCACGAACGAGGAGTACATTCAGCACTACGAATTCCTCATCGCGGAAATGTTTCGCGTCACTGTTCCCGGGCGGCTCTGTGCGATCCACGTCAAGGACCTGCCACTCTACCTGAATCGCGACGGTGCCGCGGGGCTGGTCGACTTCCCAGGAATGTGTATCGTCGCGTTCGAGTCTCACGGCTGGACGTTTCACTCCCGCGTCACGATCTGGAAATGCCCGGTGACTGAGCGGGAGCGGACCAACAATCACGGCCTGCTGCACAAATCGATCATGAAGGACTCGTCCGGAGTCCGGCAGGGAATGGCCGATTACCTGATCGTATTCCGCAAGCCGTCAGGGTCGATGGTTTCCGACAAGCCAGTCGTGCGGCCCAGTGGGTTGACGCGGTACATTGGAGATCCTCGGTTTGATCCGCTCTCGTCGGAGTTCCACCCGTCGCCGTTCTCGCGAACCGGGAAGCCTGACCGCGACGTCAACGGGGAACTTGACCCGATCCAGTCGTCGATCTGCATCTGGCGTCGATACGCTGAGCCAGTGTGGTGGGACATCGATCAGACCGACGTCCTGAATTACAAGGCTGGCCGCGACGACAAGGACGAAAAGCACATCTGCCCGCTGCAGCTCGGTGTGATCCGACGTGCAATTGACCTGTGGACGCTGCCTGGTGACGTTGTATTCAGTCCGTTCGGCGGGATCGGATCGGAGCCCGTCGTCGCCATTGAATTGGGACGCAAGGCGATTGCGATCGAGCTGAAGGAATCATACTGGAAGACGGCCTGCCAGAATCTGAGGATCGCAGACTCGCATGTCAACGCTCCGCGACTGGACCTGGAATCGGCAATGGAGAGCATTGAGGATGTCGTCGATGCGGAATTCGCAGCGGTCGATGATGATCCACTGGCGGGATTAGGACTGGACGAATAGTTTTTTGGCTGGTTTTCTAATTTAGACCTGATGTAGAAAGTCGCCAGTGATCTATCTAAATGAGTTCGATCCGTTCGCTGCCGAGTGGCTAAGTCGGCTGGCAATGTTCGGCGAGATTCCGACTTCATTTGTGGACAGCAGGAGCATCAAGGATGTCGACGCTGACTATGTCAGAGGATTCAGGCAGTGCCATTTCTTCGCCGGAATCGGTGGATGGCCTCTTGCGTTCGCTCTCGCTGGAATCCCTGATTGGCTCAACACCTGGTCAGGATCCTGTCCCTGTCAGCCATACTCGACGGCGGGAAAAGGCAAGGCCCAGGCGGACCCGCGACACCTCTGGCCCGTCTGGTTCCCTCTCATCAGGGAATGCCGACCTCAATACGTGTTTGGCGAGCAGGTGTCAGCAGCTATTGGGCACGGATGGCTCGACGGAGTATTCGCAGACATGGAAGCGGCGGGTTACACCGGGGGGGCGTGTGTACTGGGAGCACACAGCAAAAGGGCACCCCACATCCGACAGAGGGTCTGGTGGGGATTCAAGCGAAACGGCGGGGTATCCAACCTGTCAGGCTCACGACTCGCACGAGCAGGGCAAGGGGCGGCCACTGACGGACACGGGGCGGATTCTGTGCCACAACGGGGATTCGCACTCGGTGAATCTGCCGGGAGTGGCGGGCTACAACACGCCACAGGCCAGGGACTGGAAAGGAGAGACATCATCAGAGGGGTATATTCAGGAGCGACTTGCTCACCCCAGGGGCAAGAACCTTTCATTTCAGGCGATGATCTTAGTTGGCCACGCAACTCCAATGGCGGCGGACAATGGGGAGAAGGTAGTTCCATCAAGCAAGTTCGGCCTGATTCCTCAGATGCATGGTCTGATTACACCATCGCCGAATTCCGCGACGGCAAGAGGCGGCGTGTTGGACGCGGCGTTCAGTGCCTGGCTGATGGGATTCCATTTAGGAGCAAAGATCCACGAATGGGATATCTGCTCACCAGGTTACGCGGAATGGGTCATGACTCAAAAGCTGCTCGGCGAATACTGGACGCAGCACGATCCAACCGGACAGGGCGACTGAAGTGCTATGGAAATGCAATCATCCCGCAAGTAGCGGCGGTGTTTATCCAGGTGTTTATGGAAGTGATGGGCTAGTGATGATGACGCAAGAATCAAAACGCACTCTTCCATACACGATCGACTGGCTATCGAACCTCATCGCCGAAGACCAGGTTTTCGAGATCCGGGGACTTGGGCAACACAAGTATTCAGGTTTCTTCGACTACGCTCACATCAAGGACGCTGCGGTCGCGGCTCTGAATCTGTCGGACCAAAAAAACAGAAGTGGGCAGTGGGAGTGCCATGGCGTCTACTGGACACTGAACCCACTCGATCCGTCGGTACTGTCGCGACGGGCGAATCGAATCGCGTACGTCGGAAAGGACTTCGCGACGGCCCGTGACGCGGATGTCATTCGGCGTCGGTGGATCCTGGTGGATTGCGACCCAGTCCGAACCGCTGGTGTGTCATCGGCTGAAGATGAACTGGTCGCAGCGTTCGACATGATCTGCGATGTCCGCGAGCATCTTCGGACGTGGTTCACAGTTGATCCTGTTTGGTGCGAATCCGGCAATGGGTTTCATCTGCTGTACCGAGTGGACATGCCGAACGATGACGCGGCAACGAAGACCGTCAAGGATCTACTGCGGTATCTGGCGGATCGGTTCGACACTGCACGGGCCAAGATCGACACGAGTGTCTTCAACGCTGGGCGAATCTGCAAGCTGTACGGGACGGTCAGCAGAAAGGGCGACTCGACGGTCGATCGCCCGCACCGAAGGGCTGGAGTGAGTGAGAGACGCCACGCGGGTGCGGAAGGTCGCTTCATTTTGGAGTGTGAACAAAATTGAAAACCACAATAATCCCGTTCGGGAAGTATTCAGGACAGCCTGCAGATGTGCTTCAGAATGACCCTGACTATTGCCGTTGGATACTGGCCACACCGGGGCTTAAGCAGAAGTACGGAGAAACGTACAACTCAATTGAAACACTGATAATCAACAACTTCGGACAACCAAGCGACAGCCCTGAGCACAATGCGTTTCAGGCAAGATTCGTCGACAAGAGCTACTCGTACAGTGTGTTAAACTTCGCTTGTAACATTGACAATCGTCTCTCTAGGCTTTCTTTCACTGCAGATCGCTGGCTCAAGAGCAGGACGATTGATTATTGCGAGTTAGCCGTCGAATCCGCGAGTAAACTAACAAGCCTCACTAAACGCTCAGAGCACTATAGGGCTCGATACGAAAAAGATTTATTCAAAGACATCCCACGTATTGATTTAATTAATCGTGATTTCAAAGTGATCTTTGAGCACAAAGGATGGGATGTTGTTGTTTGTGCAGATCTTAAATTATGGATAGATCCATTCGGCCCCGAATTGAGATTATCAGAACGCCTTCCAATAGAACTTAAACCATCAGTCGGAGACGATTTCCCGTACATTCTTAGGCAGGTGAAAAACAGATCCGAAATCGGTATCGTAATAGCTGATGAATTCTGTGCCACAACGGTATCTATAGACGATGCCAAGAGCATGTTTATGTCGTCTGGCTCTAAGCTTATAATTTCGAGCGAAATCCCGAAGATCGGGCTTCCGGAGATATTCTCCAAGGAGCGGAAATGATTGGAAAACCGATTTTCCTGACCGGCAGATACATCGACATCCCGGTCCCTACAGAGTTCATTGAAGCTGTCGCCGCACTTGCTCCACCCGAAAAGAAGCACGCTCGCTCATCCGCAAAAAAGCGTGAAAAGCAGAGCGGAGTGATAGAGCGAGCCAGGAAGTATCTCTCTGCGGTTGACCCTGCGATCAGTGGCCAAGGCGGTCACAAGACGACATACCGGGCAGCATGCCTTTTGGTTGTCGACTTCGACCTGACGATGGATGAGGCCCGGCCCCTGCTCCAGGAGTGGAACGCACGCTGTGAGCCGCCGTGGTCAGACGAGGAACTGGAGCATAAACTCGAAGATGCGTACCGTTCATCTGGTGAGCGAGGGGCTTTGATTGAGTCCTCGGATCGATTTCCGCTGCGAGAAGTGACGGATTTCGACGGGTCTCTCAATGCTTTCGAGTCGATGGAAGCTGTCATTCAAGATGCAATCATTCTTCCGTCGGCCGATGATGGTCCACTGATTGAACCGGAAGATCCTCTGGCGACTCTTGGGTTCCATGAGGTTGTCCCAGCAGAAAAAAAGACCGAGCTGACAGTCCGCAAGCAGCTGAAAACTGTTCCGATGGCATGGGAAAACCCAAAGATCCCAGACGGAAGAACGGACATCGCCAACGGGAAGCGTCTTGCTCAGATCCTGGACGGAAAAGCCAGGTACGTTACCGACTGGGATTCATGGATCGTATGGGATGGAAAAAGATGGAAGCAAGACAAGCTTGGAGTAAGAGAGCTCGCCAAGCTTGTTCCTGGGACAATCTTCGCGGATTCAATGGATGGTGGCGTTGATGTGAGCGGTTGCAACTGGGCAGTTTCATCAGCAGGCCGATCAAGAATCGAGGCAATGATAGATCTCGCAAGATCTGAGCCAGGGATAAGAATTGAACACAACCTGCTTGACCAAGATGAATGGCTGCTAAACTGTCAGAATGGAATTGTCGACCTAAGGACGGGGACCATTGGGCCGCACGACCCAGAGAAATTGATAACTCGCGTCACGAACGTCGAATTCAATCCAGACGCAAGCTCCTACGACTGGGACAGGTTTCTGGAAAAGATCCTTGTCAAAGAAGACCTGATTAGCCACGTCCAAAGGCTGATCGGGTACTGCATTACCGGATCGACGCGTGAACAGATCCTGCCAATATTCTGGGGGGGCGGCTCAAACGGAAAATCAACGCTTCTGGATACCCTGAAAGCGGCACTGGGGTTTGAGTATTCATCCGCGGCACCGCCATCGCTGATCATGGAGAAAAAGTCCGATTCACACCCCACTGAGTTGGCGAATCTGTTCGGTAAGCGAATGGTAACGGCCATTGAAACAAAGCAAGGCCAGCGTCTCAATGAACCCCTCGTGAAGCAGTTGACAGGCGGCGACTCAATCATGGCCCGCAGAATGAAAGAGGACTTCTGGGAGTTCAACCCAACCCACAAGATTATCCTGTGCACAAATCACGAGCCGAACGTCGGAGACGACTATTCGATCTGGCGTCGATTAGTGATGATCCCTTTCAAGGTCAAGTTCTGGAACCCAGATGAAGGCGAGACTGGGCCTGATGAGCTTCGGCGTGACAATGGGCTCAAGAATCGACTGATGGAGAACCTGGAGGGAGTGTTGGCCTGGGCAGTGCGAGGTGCTGTTGATTGGTGCCACGACGGCCTCGGGAGAACCGCTGAGGTAAAAATCGCTACAGCGGCGTACAGAAGCAGGCAGGATGTTTTTGGCAGATTCGTTGAAAAGACCTGTCTCATCGGACCCCAGTATCGCTGTCGATTCAGTCAGCTTTACTCGATTTACGAAAGCTGGGCAAGGGACTGTGGTGAGTCAGTGCTATCAGAAAAGAAACTCGGAATGTGGCTTCAATCACAGAAGAACGACAAGGATGAGCCGATCTATGTTGTCGACAAGGAAGAGAAGTACCGCTGGTATATTGGGTTAACATGGAAAGCTGAATACGATGAAACTCCGAGTTTCGAGTGATTTGCGACGATCGCGAAGATCGCGAACGACTTCCCGGTTCGCCGGGATTTTACTAACGCGATTTTCCAAATTAACCCGAAAGTCCCTCGCGATCGTCGCGATCGTCGCAAGTTAATTTAGGCAATCCGCGTAGCTCGTTACAGTTTTGATTTCGACTCAAAAAAGGCCAGCGTTGATGTTGCAAAAAAAGCACAAATCATACCCAATAGCGCGTCGCAATATGAACCGGCCGCGTCCGATCAGCCTGGACGATGTGTGGCGTGGTAGGGTTTGGGCATCGCGAAACTTGCGGAGAGTGGACGGTGATCTATCACTGTTGCCGACACCGCAGCTCGTCGCCTGCCTGCGACTGATCATCCTGGAACGCAACCGCCCTGCCCGACCGAAGAGAGTACGTGACTGGAAGCGAGGCCAGAAATCTCCTACCAACGCTACATCGCCAACCTGATCATTGGGTTCGCCGTTCTCGCCGTGTTGCTGGTGATCGAGGCGGTGAGGTTCCTCGTGCGTCATATCGCTGGGGAGTGATCCGCAAACAAGTCTTGACAAACTACTGAACATCTGTTCACACTGTTTCCGCGTCTGACTTAGGTCTGCTTTAGGAATGGTGTGAACATCATGCGTTGCCTTGCTGCACTCCTCGTGCTGGTGTCGATTTCCCACGCGGAAGATCCGACTCCTCCGCCTGCCACTGAAGCCGCAGCAGTGATCACCGATCGTCACGGTGGCCCCGTGCCAGAACGTGTCCCCGTGGGGTCGGTCCTGGTGCTGTCGGCCAAGCAGTCGACGTTCGGGCCGGGGGCGAAGTCTGTACTGTGGCGGATCAATCCCGATCAGAGGGCGTTCACGCTCTACGATTCGGACAGCTCGCCCGTGTTCGTCATCCCTGCCGGACTGCAGCCGAAGACGCTGTCGGTTGAGCTTGTGGTTGCCAAGGGTGACACAGTCGACGCCAAGTCACTGTCGATCGAGGTGTACGGAGATAACACCGACCCTCGCCCGCCACCGAATGGCGACAACGTAAATCCACAGCCAGCACCACCGCCGCAACCGGTCCAGAAGCACGCACTTCGCCTGACTCTGATCCGTGATCTGGCCCGAGAGACACCCGAAAATTCAGCGGCCATCAATGCGTCCAAGGTCTGGAAGGATTTCTCAACATCCGGACATTCATGGGCCTTTTATCAGTCGAACCACCCTACTGCCGTCGGGCTGCTGCAGGGTTCTACGGTGAGGCCACCATGCCTGGTGATTCAATCTGACAATGGCAAGTCCGCCGTCGTTCCGTTGGCCGGGGTGTACGAACTGATCGACACAGTCACTAAGTGGGAGCGAGGCCAATGATTATCCGTGACTCCCGTGGAAATAAGCGGCGATGCGGTACGATCCCTCGACGTCCGCGAGCGATACCTGTTGGATCGGCCGCCGAAGAGGTGATCGGCGAATACTCCGAAGCGGCGGTTCGGCAGATTCTGTCTGACCCGAACCGTATCCCTGTGATTGAGCAACTGCGGCGGGGCGGATTCCTGGACACGTTCACCTCGCAAGCCAATCAAGGGGCTCACGGATCGTGCAATGGGTGGCTGTGTGCCAACGCCTACACGCTGGCCCGCTGGCTGGGTGGCAATCGCGACGGAACGGTATTTTCGGGGGCCTACAATTACGGCCTCATGAACGGTGGCCAAGACGAGGGCAGTGTCCTTGAAGATGGATACCACACGTCATTTGAAAACGGATTCGTGCCCGTGTCGCACTGCTCGCGAGACTGGATCTACCGCGACAGGACGGCCGCACTGGACCCGATCGCTGCGCTCAATAAGGCTGATGCTCCGTTCCCGATTCGGACTCCGAACGGAATGATTACGGCCGCGGCTAAGGGGTGCTTGATCGGCACTGCGATTCAAGTGGGCAGGGGAACAGAGAGCACCGATCGCAACGGGATGGCACTGGTCAGCAACGGCCCAGGAAATCACGCCGTAGTGTGTGTCGACGTGCGGATCGAGCGAGGGATCTTTGTCTACGATCTGTATCTGGACTGGGGGCCAGAGCACGGGGACGGCGGGTTCATTCATTGCACTTGGGATATGTTCGATCAGACGTTCCCTAACCACATGTTCTGGGCGATGCCGATCGGGCAGTGGGGGTCCGCATGAGAATCCTGCTGGCCTGCCTTCTCATGTGTGCGATTTCCTCTCCGGCAGAGTCCGGCGAGCGTCGTCCTCGGGTGCTTTTCTTTCACGCTGAGTGGTGCTCTCCATGCAGGAAAGCCCTCAATGGACCTGACTCGTTCCCTGAATGGTTGCGTCGGTCTGGGTGGCAGGTTGACGAGTCCATTCGGGCCCATGTGCAGTTGGTTGATGTTGATAACCGGAATGATCTGGTGACTATTTACGGGGTCAGTCAGATTCCGGCGATGGTGTTGATCGACGACGTTTCTTCAGCTCCTGTGTTGTACACCGGGCGAGCGTCGTTAATCGGAATGTTCAAGTGAAAGGGTGTGCGATGATGACCGGGAAGCCAAGCTGGGTGAGTATTTCGACGGCCGCGATTGTTCTTCTGCAGGCGATTGCGGGCCTGCTGTTTTCCACGGGGACTGTTACGCCAGATCAGTTGGATACGATCAAGCGTGACATCGATCGGATTGACAAGGTGTCCAAGGTGATCCTGGCCGGACAGCAGGACGCGACCCAGGATAAGTGACCGGAGCCCGGCCGTGATTGCACCGAACCAGCCAGAGAACGTCGACGATCCGCTTGCCGGACTCGGTTTCGACGTTAGCTGCCTGTCCGACCCGGAGTGGTATCTGAAGGAGCGATTCCTTGCAGAGTACCGCAAGATCGGTCAGGAGTGTTCGGCTGCAATCTGGTCAGGGGCTGGCGTCAAGGCCGTCAATCGCTGGAAGCGTGAGGATCCTGCGATCGCCGAGGCGATGGAGGTGCAGTACAAGCTGCACGTCGAGGACGTCATCCGCGAAGCGTACAAGCGTGCGATCGTTGGGGAGCCACGACTGAAGTTCCACAAGGGCGACGTGATTACTGTCGTCAATCCTGAAACCGGAGAGATGGAACCGTACATCGAGTACGAAAAATCAGACCGCTTGATGCTCGCATTGCTGGAGGTTCTCGACCCGCGATTCAAGCGTGAGCAGTCCAAGGTTGACATCAACCTGAACAACTCGACGAACATCGCCGTCGGTGTCGTTGAAGACCCGGCGTTCTACGGCAACAAGGCACATGAGTTGATCGAGCACGAGCCTTTACCGGGATTACATACCGTTTCCAGACCCGCCGAAACAACAACCAGTTGAACCTGATGAGGATGATGACGAATGATTGTTCCAGGATTCATCGTTGATTCCGTCGCGAACTTCGTGCGAGTTTTCGCAAAGGGGTTTGGAATCCGCCTATATGGATCGTCGTCAGGTTCGGTGGGATTGAAGCCAGCAGCGTCCGCCGGGTCTACAGATTTTACACTTCCACCGTCAACGACAGCGGGTGGCGTGCCGACTGACGTTGCGGGCGATGGCGTCTTGACAATGGTTGTTCCATCTGGAGCCAGTGCCCCGCTGACATTAACGGCACCGTCAGCGTCAACTGTTCCGTTGACTGTAAAAGGTGCAGCGTCTCAATCTGCCAATCTCCAAGAATGGAAGAATTCGTCGGGGACAGTTCTCGCGTCAATAGCTTCTGACGGCACAATCAAGACACCATTGACGAATGGGGGAACTTACTGCTCTGTCGTCTTTGCGAGTACAACAGGCGTCTTACTGCAAGACGCCTCGAGCGGAACAGCGCAGACCGGTGGAGACATCGTCGGCCTACTTGCGAACGGCACCTACGGTCTTTCGGCACTGCAAGTGCTACTGTCCACGGTCAACACGAACGTCAACAACCTGAGCAATCTGTCGGCACTCGCAAATCTGTATTGCCCGTCAGTAATGGAGATCCCAGACAGCAGCACGACTGCATTCCCGCTGACGATCCTGATCCGCGACGAAGAAGGCCATCTGATTGATCTGGACTCTTCGCCAACCGTCACGGCAGCCAATGCGGCTGGGACCGATCGAAGCGCCAATCTCAGTAGCGTCACGCACTCGTCAACCGGCGTTTACGATCTGACCTATACCGTCAGTTCTACCGACACGGCGGAATCGATTCGGGTTGTCGCAACGGGGACTGTCAGCAGCAGTGCGAGACGGGCGGAGCAAGTCACGAGCGTTGTCGATTACGACCATGTGACGATTCTGAATGCGATCAAAGCCCAGACCGACAAGCTGCTGTTCGACGGATCAAACTACGTGAAATCGGACCCGCAGACACTTGCGAACTCTGGCGACTTCAACGCGACTCAGAAGTCGTCGATCACTACTGCCGNNCTGCAGATGCACCAACAACACCACTTGTCAACTCACTCGGGTCAATTAATTAAGGAAGAATCCAATGGCACCACGGGCAGGTGACACCGATGACAGGAAGATTGACCGCTGGTTGAGCAGGCTCGAAAAGTACGGGCTGTCTCTTGGCCTGCTCGTGATGCTGCTGTTCTGGCTCGCACCGAAGCTCGATCGACTATTTGATTATCACGTCGAGTTCCTGCAGCAGACCGGGAGGACTCAGGCCAAGCAGGCTGAGACGCAGGCAATCGGCGTGAAGGTCATGCAGGACATGGACAAAAAGGTTGATCAGACTCATCTGATGGTCCGTGACATTCACAGCAAGTTGTCCGCTCCACCCGGCCCGCAGGTTGGTGCAGTCGAAACATCGGAATGAATCATGAAATCAAAAACGTACATGATGAAGATCTTCGGGATTACGGTGTTCAAGTTCGTTATCGTCGAATCCTGAAATGCTCGCAATCACCGTTCCCAAGCCGCTGCCACATCAACTGGACGTGCTCAACTCAACGGCACGGTTCAAGTTGCTTGCGTGCGGACGTCGCTGGGCGAAATCGTCAGCCGGACTGCAGATGATCATCCGCGGACATGGCGGGATTCGTAAGGGAATGCTTCAGGGCGGGCGGTTGCTGTGGGTCGCTCCGTCTGCTCCCCAGCTTGAAGCGTCGCGAATCTGGCCGGACCTGCAGCGGTGCTTTGCGGGGCTCCGTGAGGCTGGGCTTTGCGATATCCGCCAGGACACGAGATCGATCACGCTTCGCAAGGGTGGCAGCGTCACCGTCAAGTGCGTTGGTGAGCCCGGATCTTTGCGAGGCTCCGGCCTTGATGGAGTTGTGATCGACGAAGCTGCCTGGGTTCCTCGTGACGTGTGGACCGACTCGATCCGGCCGTCGCTTGCCGATAAACAGGGATGGGCAGCATTCCTCACTTCGCCGAACGGAAAGAACTGGATCTACAAGCTGAAAGAGCGGGCCGAATCCCGACAGGACTGGGAAGTCTGGCAGCGACCCAGCTCTGACAATCCGCTCGTGACTCAGGCGGAGCTTGACGCCATTCGCGACGAAATCGGGCCTATCAAGTTCGCACAGGAGCACCTGGCACAGTTCAACGACATTGAAGGTGCGTTATTCCCCAGTGAGTATTTCGGGGAGTGGCTATTTCAGCCCGGGGGACTGTGGCCAGATGTGTTTGAAATGTCGGTCATGTTCGTCGATCCGTCGATCGGGAGCGAAGTCCGTCCGGGCGACTACTCGGCTATCCAATGGGCCGGGCTGTCCAGCGGCGAGATATGGATTGAATCGAACCTTGACCGTCGATCTCCGGTGCGGATCGTAGAGGATGTCGTTGCGATGTACCAGCGACTTCGGCCGGCCCTGATTGGCGTCGAGTCAAACGGGTTCCAGGCGGTGCTGTCTGATCTGTTCGATATGTACTGCCACCAGCACGGAATCCCACCCCTGCCCTTGGTGCCAGTGCATCACAGCGAAAACAAGGCAGTCAGAATTCAGCGACTCGATCCGTACCTGTTTCGCCGGAAGCTGCACTTCAAGCGAAGCAAGTCGTCAGAACTGACAGTCGATCAGATGCAGATGTTTCAGCCGAAGGGGTCGAAGGAACACGACGACGGGCCGGACGCTCTTGAAGGTGCGATCCGACTCTTGAACGATCTCGCGGCACACTACGAAAGGGGCGATGGCGATGACTGACAATCTGCTTGAAACAGCTTGGGGAACGCTCGTCCCGTGGGAGGAGTACCCGCAAAATGATTGGCCTGGCGGCGTCCCTGGAACTGGCCGGTTCGCGAACGTCTACACTCACTCGCGAGATCGTGCTGACGGCCGGTTCCTGCCGGTCTATGAAACCGAGATCGACTTGAGTCACCAGCGGGCCGTTTGCCGTGCGTTGGCTCAACTCGAAGGCGTGGGGGTCGGTGCGATCGGTGCCATGACGAACTACACGGTCGGCACTGGAATGAGCGTCACTGTTCGCGAGGCGAAGGACCAGTCGGCAGACGCCGGATTGCTTGCCGACATCAAGGCGTTCGTGGCCGATTTCCTGAAGCGAAACAGCGTGATCGGGGATCTCGACCGCGAAGTTGATTCGCTCGCACGTGAGGATGGGGAGCGAATCCTAACGCTGAACGGTAACGCCCGCGAACTGTCAATCGGGATTGTTGAACCTGACTGGCTGACTGAGCCCCGAATGGTCCGCGAGTTGGAGGACTGGCTGGAATGCGACTTCCCATCGACCTGGACGTTCGGCGTTCACCGTCGCAAGGGGTGTTCGGATCCTGTCGGGTATCACGTCCTGTACGAGGATGCTGCCGACTGGGACTACCTGCCAGCATCACGAGTCGAGCACTGGAAGCGGAACGTCCCGCGTACTGCGGCCCGCGGGGTGAGCGATGTCTATCCGGTCAGTCAGGACCTGTCCCGCGAATCGAAGATTGCTCGCAACTCTGCCGCGGGAGCTGCGGCCCGTGCTGCGATCGCATGGGTTGAGGAGCTTGTCGCCGGGATGTCCCAGTCAGGTGCTGAGTCGGGTGCGATCTCCCGGGCACTCAGTCGATCGACCGTGACCGGTGATCAGTCCACGGTTCGCACGCGGGAGATGAAGCCCGGGACGGCCGTGAAAGTTCCCAACGGAAAGAAATATCTTGCAGGCCCGGACGGTCCAGCGACTGAAGGGAATCTCGCCGTTGCCCAGTATCTGCTCCGTCGGTTCGGTGTTCGCTGGTCAGCCCCCGAATACCTGATTTCCGGTGATGCGAGCAACGGGAATTTCGCGTCGACACTCGTGGCCGAATCTCCGTTCGTCAAGGCTCGCGAGGCTGACCAGTCAGGACATGGGCGGCGGTGGGTGTCGCTGTTGTGGAAGGCGATTCGCATCAGGTACCAAGCTGGGCTGTTCGCGCAGTGGATTCCATGGGAGGAGATCTTCCGCACGATCGAGATCGACTGCGAGTTCCCGGATGTCGCGTCGCGGAACGAACTTCAGCTCACTCAGGCGATGGTTGCACAGCGGGACGCGGGGTTCATCAGTGATCGCACGGCGTCGACTCGGCTGGGGAACGATTTCGACCAGGAGCAGCAGCTCGGGGCTCGTCGAGTTGTGACCCCATCGGCATCTCCGTTCGGTTCTGTCCCGGCCATGGAATCTGCACGAGGTGCGATCGGTTCGCTGCTCCAACAAGAGTGGGACGCCTACCCCTGACCTGTACATTTGTTCAAAATTGTTCAGATATTGGTTGACACGGGAATTTGATTTGCTAGCTTGTTTTCTTACTTAGACCTGATTTAGACTCTGATCAGGCACTGAACGAATGTCCACGAATCATTTAACGGGGTGTTCACATGCGACTTTCAGCGTTGGCTCTGGCGGTAATCTGCTGCGTCTCAGTGGGGCTTGATTATGGGCGAGATCTCAAATCGGGACGAACTGGAAGCGATGTTCGGCTCGAAAGTGCTTCGCCTGACGCGGGAGCAACGCAATCGCCTGGTGGCCTTGCTGGGGAACCCGCCGAACGTGGCCAATGTGCCGGAATCGTTCTGGATCGAAGCGGGCAGATCGCTGTACACGGAAATCGCAGTCTTGCTGGCGACGATCGGCAGGCAGTCAGCACAGGAGCACGGAGCAACCGAATTCCAGGCTCAGTTATTCGTGAATCAGTACGCGGAGCCGCGAGCCCGGGAAATGGTCAGCGGGTGGATCGATCACTCGAAGGAGATACTGCAGGCGGCGTCCCAGCAGTGGCAGGATACGACAAAACCCTCTGGCGAACCTGCTCCGCCAACAAGGTCGGACGCGATAGAGGTGTCCGACACAATCTTCGGCCCGGATCGAGTCGGTCGAATGGCATCGACGGAAACAACGTCAGCACAGACCGCTGGAGCAGAAGCTGCCGTCTCGCTGGCTGGTGGGGCCAGTCCGAACGATCTCTGGTTCACTCGCGAGGATGGCAAGGTCTGTACGGTTTGCCGACCGCTCCACGAAACCCCTCGCTCGTTCTGGTCACAGTACGTTCCTGCGGGTCCGCCTGCCCATCCTGATTGCCGCTGTTACCTGCTGTACGAAAACCTTGACGAAGTGCGACAAACTCCAGCGGAAACGCAATGAGTAAGCTCATCCGAAATTACAAGATCTTCGAGGAATACCGGGAGGAAAAAGCCCTTCCGGTTGACCGCGAAAACGGCGTCATTCGCGGCGTCAAGATCTTGGGAAAGGTATCCCGAAATGGCCGGAGATACACGGAAGAGGCGATTGCGAAGGCCCGCCCGCTATACGAAGGGGCGAAGGTCAATATCGATCACCCCAAGTCGGACGATCGTGCCCGTAGCTGGAACGATGGCATTGGCGAGCTTCGCAATGTGGTTGTCGCTGAGGATGGTGGCCTGCGAGGGGATCTCCATTACAACCGCGAACATGCTCTTGCCGGGAAGCTGGCCGAAGATGCTGAACGGTTTCCTCGCCAATTCGGACTGAGCCACAACGCTGACGGCCAGGCTCGAAAGAGTGGGAAAGAAACAATCGTCGAGTCAATCGACAAGGTCTTTTCGGTGGACGTCGTTGGTTCACCGGCGACGAACAAAAGCCTTTACGAGTCGGCCGCTGAGCCGTACGGGAGACGCAAGATGAAAGTTACAGTTCGGTCGCTGGTTGAATCATTCGAGGATGCGTCAAAAAAGACGATCCTCAAAAAACGTCTCACGGAAATGGCCGGAGACATGGCGGCGGTTGCCGATACTCCCGTCGATGCTCCCGATGCTGCTGACGCGGCGAGTGGCGGATCGGAGGATCAGATCGACTCCGCGTTCAAGGCGATGGTCGTTGGTGTGCTGGATGACGACTCGCTTGATGTCGCCGCGAAGCTGGCCAAGATCAAGCTCATTCTCACGAGCCAGGATAAGCTCCTGAA